>NZ_BONK01000007.1 GCF_016862675.1 Cellulomonas chitinilytica
CCGTGCCCTCCGCACGCCCGGCACGGCCGAGCAGCTCGCGACGGACCGCGAGGCGCTAGGGGGCGCAAGTGACGTGACCACCGACGCGACCCCGACGCACTGACGTCGGGGCCGCGTCGGTCGTGCTGGATGGACCTGCACGCACCGGGTCGCCCCGTGGGGACCGGCCCGCGCCGGGTCACCCCGCGGGGACCAGGCCGCGGCGGGTCGCCCCGCGGGGACCAGCCCCCCGCCGTCCGCACCAAGGTCGTGCGTGCCCGTGCGGGCACGGACGGTTCCCCATCGGACGGCCCGATGGCGCGCTCGCGCCTCGGTCCAGGACCGGAGAGTGGGTCCTGACGACCACCGAGCGGGGGACGGATGTCGCGTCACGAGGACCACGAGCCGTCCGCTCAGCGATCCTCCACCTCGCGACCCGACCCACACCTCGCGCTCGAGCGCGCGGCCCCCGACGGCACTCACGTCGGCACGGCGGCCGCCGCCGCCCACCTCGGCACGGCGCCCGCCGCAACCCAGGTCGACACGGCGGCCGCCGCCGCCCGGGTCGACATGGCCGTCGCCGCGGCCCACGCGCGCACGGAGTCCTTGTCACCGGTGGCCGACGCCCGCACGGCGTCCTTGTCGCCGGTCGCCGCCACCCGCACAGCATCGACGCGGACCGCCGCCACCCACACCCCGATGTCCAGCGTGCACGTGCTCGCCCTGCAGCGGGCGGTCGGCAACCGGCGCGTCGCCGATCTCGTCGGCCGCCGCGTCGAGCCCGTCGCACAGCAGGCGACCGGACCTGCCACGGACCCCGTGCTGGAGGCTGCGACCGAGCAGGTGACCGAGGTCCTGTCGGAGCGGATGGCCGAGATGGGCCCAGGCGCGGCACAGGCCGACCGTCCAGCGTCACCGACGTCAGCCACGTCAACCACGTCACCCAGGTCAGCCACGTCACCCGCGTCAGCCGCGTCAGCCACGTCAGCCTCCTCACCCGCGTCAGCCACGTCACCCGCGTCACCTTCGTCACCCACGTCGCTCGCGTCGCCGACGCCGGCAGGCCCGGTCGTCGTCCAGCGGATGCGGACGCTGCTGGCGGCCCTGCGCGCCGCCTTCTACGGCGCACCAGGCAACGCGCTCCGTGGCGGCATGGTCGGTCGCGCACGCGCGCCGGGTCCGGCGAACCCCGGCCTGATCGCACGGTTCTTCGGTCTGCTCGCTCGCCAGGTCGTCGGTCAGGTGCGTCAGCAGGCACTGCCCGCGCCTGGTCCGATCGCCGTTCCGGTTGCGGGGCCGGTTGCGGGGCCGGTCGCGGGGCCGAACCCGCTGACGGCCGCGATCGTCTCGACCGCGATCGTCGCCGCCGCCATGCGCTACCCCGCGCTGCGCCGCATGGCGATGATGCTGGGTCTTGACCCGGCGGCGGTCGCTCCGACGTTGACCGCCGCCCTACCCGGGGCCGCCGGGCAGCAGCCCGCCGGACCCGGCGCGGCGGGCCCGCAGGTCGCCGGCCCGGGCGCGGCAGCTCCTGGCGGCCAGCAGGTCGCCGGCCCGGGCGCGGCAGCTCCCGGAGCCCAGCAGGCCGCCGGCCCAGGCGCGGCAGGTCCCGTGGGGCAGCAGACCGCCGGCCCGGGCGGCACCGGCGGCGGGCAGAACCCGGCGCCGACGCGGACGGACGCGATCGTCCCCGGCCTCTACGCGAGCGTCGACCCGGCGGTCCCACCCACGGGCTGGACGTTCACGGACACCGTGATGCCGCGTCGCGCGGATGTCGTGAGCATCGAGACCCAGGTCGTCGCGCCGACGCGGGAGACCGGCCGCATGGTCCGGTCGTACAACCTGATCACCGGGAACCTCAGTCTCGACGAAGCGTTCCTCCAGCGGATCCCCGGCGACAAGCGGTGGCTGAACATCAGCCCGCCGATGGTGCCGGGCCGGGGGACGCCGCTGGAGACGTACATGACGATCCGCTGCATGAAGCTGTTCGAGAGCGTGGCCGGCGCGTCGTTCTTCGGCCGGACGCGGACCGTCCACATCAGCACGATCGTCAACAGGCGGTCGATGCTCCAGCTCGGGGCGGCGCGCAAGCAGGGCAGGTCGCTCCACGAGGCGGCGCGCACGTGCCACTCGACGACGTACGCGACCAACGCGATCGTCCAGAGCGGCGGGAAGATCGCCTCGGTGAGGTACTCGTTGGGCCAGGGCTCGTGGCTGCCCGCGAGCAGGGCCGTCAGCGACCCGGCGGAGCTCGCGAAGTACGGTCTGGTGCCGACCGACGAGGTCCCTTACTACTTCGACATCGACATCGACGTCGAGCAGGCGTAGCACGTGTCCGAGCGGGTCGGCCGGGGGAAGGGGGTGGGCATGGACGTCCAGAGGGTCGTGGTGGTCCCCGGCGGGGCGCGCGTCACGCGGGTCACCGACGCGGGGGTCGTCGAGGTGCCGCTGCGCGTCGAGCTGCGGCTCGACGACCTCGCCGAGGCCCTCGCCCGAGTGCTGGGCGCGACGGGCACGGTGGCGGACGACAACGCTCCGGCACCGGGTGCCGGCACGCTCGTCGTCGGATCGGTCGACGTGCTCGACGACCTCGCCGGGTCCGGCGCCGACATGGGGTGGGTCGTCGGACTCACGCTCCCGCGGCTGCGGGCGGTGCGGGTCACGTCGGCGTTCGGTCTCGCCGCCGGGGTGGACAGCGACGTCATGCACGCGTGGGCCGACGAAGGCGGAGGCGAAGGCGGAGGCGGAGGCGGAGGCGGAGGCGACGCCATCTACGGCCGTACCGACGTCCGGCTCCCTCGACCCGCCGTGGTCGCCGACGACCCCCTCGACGCGTTCGGCGCGTACGCCCGCATCACGCTCCCCGGCGTCACCGACCTCCCGACCCTGCTGGCCACCTACCTGACCGCCACGCCCTGACCGCCACGCCCTGACCGCCACGCCCTGACCGCCACGCCCTGACCGCCACGCCCTGACCGCCCGCACCTATCCAGGGCGCGGCGACGGCCCGACGGGCGCGACGACCCGCCCGTCAGCGCGGCTGAAGACATAGCTGTGCCCCGGAGGTGCCGAGGGGTCGGACGCACGGGTCGATCCGCGCCGCGGCGTGCCCCGTGGCGTCCCGCGCGCAGCGCCGTCCGGCGGACGGGGCGGCCGCCGGGCGATCGTCAGGTCCTGCCGATGGACCTCGTGGTGGTGGAACGAGCAGAGCGCGACGGCGTTGTCGACGCTGGTGGGCCCGTCGTCCCGGTCCCACCACGCGATGTGGTGCACCTCGCACCACCGGGCCCGCGCCCCGCACCCGGGCCAGCCGCAGCCGCCGTCGCGCACGAGCACCGCCCGGCGTTGCGCTCCTGAGTAGAGGCGAGCGGTCCGGCCGAGGTCGACCGGGACGTCGTGGGCGTCGACGACGACCCTGGTCAGCTCGCAGTCGCACAGGATCCGCGCGACCTCGCTCGCGGGCAGGGGAGTCCCGTCCTCGTCCGTCGGCGGCTCCACGCCGCGGAGCGCGTCCGCGATCGACGGGCGGTGACCGCCCCTGCCTCGCTCCACGACGTGCCGGCCGACCGAGGAGCTCGACCCGTTCTGCCCCGCGCTCCGCACCGGGTCGTTGCCTACCCCACCGGACGCGCGTGCTGCTCGCAGCGCGATCCAGGTGTCCTCCCGCAGCACGACCGACACGTGCGGCCGCACCGCCGCGCCGGGCGTCGTCTCCGGCAGACCCAGCACGGTGTCGGCGATCGCGACGAGGGCGTCGGCGCGGCGCTGGTCCGAGGACCGTTCGTCGTCCGCGGCCGGCCGGGGCGACGCCGCCTCGAGGGCGAGCAGGAGCCGGTGCCCGGCCACCCGGTCGAGCAGCCCCTTCACGTGGGTGCCGCCGGGGGAGTCGGTGACGTGGAGGAACCGTTCGGCTCGTTGCTGCTGGTGCGTGCGCTCGAGCCGGCCGGGGTCGACCTGGGCCGCCCAGCGCGCGACCGCCTTGCCGTAGGCGTCGGCGTCGAGCTGCTCGGCCATCGCGACGAGCTGGGCCTGGCCCTCGTCCGAGCGGATGCGCGAGGCGACCGCGTCCGACGCTGTCGAGGTGGCGCGCGCGACGACGTCGAGGTGGGGAGCGCTCATGCCGCCGGTGACGACCGCCTGCGCCACGCGCGGCAGCGAGGCGAGGGTGTCGGCCTGCCGGACCTGGTGCGAGGCCGCGCGGACGCCCGTGTGCGAGGTGCGGGCGTGCCACGACTCGAAGCTCCGGTCGCCCGACCCCGACCAGCCGTTCGCCGCGCGCTCGGCGACGAGGAGGTGGGACCGCGCCGCCGTCACGAGCGCGACCGTGCGTTCGAGGGCGCCGAGGGCCGCTCGCCGTTCGGGCTCGGTCCAGCCTGCAGCCGTCCGGGCGGTGGCGACCAGCCGCTCGGCCGACCGGACGAGCGCGTCGACGTCGGGCAGCACGGCCCGACCGTCTTCTGCGCGCTCCATCCACCCTCCTTGTTCGAACGTATGTACGAATCCTACCGAATCCAGCCCGCGGGCCACAAGGCAGGAAAGCGCTTGCCAAACGCCGGACCGGATGCCACGATCGACACAGGAACCCCGCACCACCACTGGAAGGCAACGATGCCCCCCGTCGCACTCGTCACCGGAGGGAACCGCGGCATCGGCCTCGGCATCACCCGCCGCCTGCTCACCGACGGCTTCGCCGTCTCGATCCTCGCGACCCGAGAGGAACCGGCCGACCTCCTCGCTGAGCTGCGTGCCGACGCAGGCGGCGATGACAGGGTCCGCTACGTCCGCGGCTCGGTCGCGGACCTCCACGACCACGCCCGCTACGTCGACGACGCGGTCGACGCCTGGGGCCGGCTGGACCTGCTGGTCAACAACGCGGGCGTGGCGCCGACGGTCCGGTCCGACCTGCTCGACGCGACGGCAGAGAGCTTCGACCGGGTCCTCGGCATCAACCTGCGCGGCCCGTACTTCCTCACGCAGACGTTCGCCCGGCGCGTCGTCGAGCTCCGCGACAAGGCCGCCGCGAACCGCGCCGAGGCGGGCGACGTGGTGCCCCGGCCGGAGGACCGGCCGGCGCCCGCGCAGGAGGAGAGCGCGCCGACGGCCCCCGTCGCGACGATCGTCAACGTCTCGTCCATCTCGGCCACCACGGTGTCCACGAACCGCGGCGACTACTGCGTCTCGAAGGCGGGCGTCGCGATGGCCACCCAGCTCTGGGCGGTCCGTCTCGCCCCGGAGGGCATCGTGGTCTACGAGGTCCGCCCAGGTGTGATTGCGACGGACATGACGGCCGGCGTCACGCAGAAGTACGACGAGATGATCGAGAACGGCCTGGCCCCGGTCAACCGCTGGGGGAGGCCGGCCGACGTCGCGGGCGCCGTCGCGATCCTGGCGAGCGGCCAGACCCCGTACTCGACCGGCGAGGTGTTCCACGTCGACGGCGGCATGCACATCCCGGTGCTGTGATGCGCGAGGAGACGATGCGCATCGGCGGGCACGACGTCCCCGTCGTCACCGTGAACACGGTGGTGGTCGGCACCGGCTCGGCGGGCTTCTGCGCCGCGGACCGGCTGTGGGAGCTGGGCCAGGACGACGTCGTCATGGTTGCGGACAAGGTGAACGCGGGGTCGAGCCGCAACGCGGGCAGCGACAAGCAGACGTACTACAAGCTCACGCTCAGCGGCGGCGACGGCGACAGCGTCCGGGAGATGGCGCAGACGCTGTTCAGCGGCGGCGCGATGGACGGCGACAACGCCCTCGCCGAGGCCGCGCTCAGTGCCCGAGGATTCCTGAGGCTGTGCGACCTCGGCGTCCCGTTCCCGCAGAACCGGTTCGGCGAGTTCATCGGCTACAAGACGGACCACGACCCGCGCCGTCGGGCCACGTCGGTCGGGCCGTACACGAGCCGCAGCATGGTCGAGCAGCTGGAGAAGAAGGTCCACCGCAACGGCACCCGGATCTTCGACGGGTGCCGCGTGGTCGACGTGATCACCCGCGCCGGAGAGGTCCAAGGAGTCCTCACGCTCAGGACGGACGTCCCCCACGACGGCGAGCGCAGCCCGTGGCTCCTGTTCCGCTGCACGAACCTCGTCTACGCGACGGGCGGCCCGGCGGGGATGTACGCGACGCGCGTCTTCCCGAACGGTCAGTGGGGTGCGTCGGGGGCCGCCTACCGGGCGGGCGTGCACGGCAAGAACCTCACGGAGTGGCAGTTCGGCCTGGCGTCGACCAAGCCGCGCTGGAACGTCTCCGGCACGTACATGCAGGTGGTGCCGAGGTTCGTCTCGACGGACCAGGACGGTGACGACGAACGCGAGTTCCTCACCGAGGCGATCCCCGACTACGGCCGGCTGATGTCCCTCACGTTCCTCAAGGGCTACCAGTGGCCGTTCGACATCCGGAAGGCTCGCGACGGGTCGAGCCTCATCGACCTGCTCGTCTACCGCGAGACGGTCCTGCGCGGGCGGCGCGTGTTCCTGGACTTCCGACGCAACCCGGTCCGCGACACGTTCGACGCCGAGGAGCTCGGCCCGGAGGCCCACGACTACCTGGAGCGGGCGGGCGTGCTGTTCGGCACCCCGATCGAGCGGCTGCGCCGCATGAACGAGCCCGCCTACCAGTTCTACCTGCACAAGAACCCGTACGTGGACCTGGAGCAGGAGCTGCTCGAGGTCGACGTGTGCGCGCAGCACAACAACGGCGGTCTCGTCGTGGACGCGTGGTGGCAGTCGAACGTCGCGGGGTTCTTCCCGGTCGGTGAGGCGGGCGGCGCGCACGGCGTGTACCGGCCGGGCGGTGCCGCGCTGAACTCCGGGCAGGTCGGCGCGACGCGGGCGGCGCAGTTCGTCGCGGCCCGACGGACGCAGGACCCCGTGCCGGACGACGAGTTCGCGTCGACCGCCGGGCCCGTGCTCGACGCGGCGGTCGCGCTGCTCGACGGCGCCGGCCGGCGCGCGGCGGACGGCACCCCCGACAACACGGGCGACCTCCTGCGCGCCGTGCAGGTGCTGATGTCCGCGAAGGCCGGCCCGGTCCGTTCCGCGCGGTCCATCGAGGAGGCGCTCGACGAGGTCCACGGCTGGCTCGCGCAGTACGACGGGTCCGTCAGCGCGGACCTGCGGTCCCGCCGGTCCGCCGACCGCACGTTCCTCGTCCGCGACATCCTCACCTGCGCGTACGTGTACCTGTCGGCGATGGCCGACTACGTCGCGCACGGCGGCCGGTCGCGCGGCTCGGTCCTCTACACCGATCCGTCGGGCGACCTGCCACGCGTCGGCCACGGCCCGCACGCGGACGACGAGCTCGACCTGCCGGACACGTTCCGCTTCCGGCTCGACGGGGGCGCGCTCGACGACGTCGTCCAGGAGTCCGCGTGGACCCCGCCGCGGCCCGACGCGCTCGACGTCACGGCCGACGGACCCGCGGCCGGTCCGTCGCGGCCCGACGCCCCCGGCGAGCCGAGATCCACGGCCGACGGACCCGGCACCCCGACCGGGAGCCCGTGGACCGCGGTCGTCGAACGCAAGCCCGACGACGCCGCAGGCACCCCGACCTTCCGGTGGCGCCCGCGGCGGCCGGTGCCGGAGGACGACGACTTCTTCGAGAACGTCTGGCGGGAGTTCCGCGAGCACGGCAACATCCACTGACCTGCACGCCCGCCTGCACCACCCGCCCAGCACCACCCGCCCAGCACCGCCCGACCTGCCACGCCCGACCGGGGAGCACGATGACGACCGGCACCATCCGCACCGCCACCGACGGACCCGCGACGCGCACCCTCCCGTTCACGGTCGCCCTGCCGAGCAGCCGGGTCGAGGTCCGCGGGGCGGCGTGGGTCGAGGAGACCGACCGTGGCGCGCTCCCGCACCGCCTCCCGGCGTGGACGCGTGCGCAGCTGCCCGACGACTTCATGGCGCTGTGCGACGTGCAGCCGGCCGGTGCCCGTCTGCGCTTCCGCACGGCGGCCACGAGGATCGCGCTCGACGTCGACGTGCTGCGCGTGGCCGTCGACCCGCAGCCGCCCGCGGCGGCCCAGAGGTGGGACGTGGTCGTCGACGGCGTGCTCGTCGACCAGGCTCCCGGCTTCGGCGTGGCCGCCGAGGCCGGCACGGTGGAGCTCGACCCGCTGCGCGGCACCACGGTCGAGCATCCCGGCCGGCCGACCACCGTCCGGTTCGTGCTCCCGATCGAGCCGATCGACCCGATCGAGCCGATCGACCCGGACGACCACCGCGACCCGGACGACCACCGCGACCCGGGCGACCGCGACCCCGGAGACCGCGACCCGGGGCTCCCGGCCGCGCCGAGGACCGTCGAGGTGTGGCTCCCGTACGCCGAGACGGTCCGCCTGCGTGCGCTGTCCGCCGACGCGCCCGTGCAGCCGCCCCGCCCGCTCCCGTCGTCGACCCGCCGCTGGGTGCACCACGGCTCGTCGATCAGCCACGGCGCCGCCGCGGACCGCCCGACGGGCACGTGGGTCGTCACCGCAGCCCGAGCGGCGGGCGTCGACCTGGTGAACCTCGGCTTCTCGGGCAACGCGGTGCTCGACCCGTTCGTCGCGCGCGCGATCCGGGACCAGCGGGCGGACGTCGTCACCCTCAAGCTCGGCATCAACGTCGTCAACCACGACTGCTTCCGCCGCCGCACGTTCGCCCCGGCGGTGCACGGCTTCCTCGACATCATCCGCGAGGGCCTGCCGACCACGCCGGTCGTCGTCGTCTCGCCGCTGCTGTGCCCGCTCGTCGAGGACACCCCCGGCCCGACGTCCATCGACCCGGCCTCGCCCGACGGGCAGCCGGTGTTCCGCACGCACGGCTCGCCCGACGAGGTCGCCGACGGCAAGCTCACGCTGCAGGTGATCCGCGACGAGCTGGCCCGGCTGGTGGCCGCCCGGCGCGCGGCGGGCGACGACGCGCTGCACTACGTTGACGGCCGCGAGCTGTACGGCGAGGACGACGCGGCCGCCCTCCCGATGGCGGACCTGCTGCACCCCGACCCGCCGGCGCACGCGCTGATCGGGGAGCGCTTCGCCCGGGTCCTGGGTGCCGTGCTGCGCTGACGGGCTGCGCCGGCGGGCACCACGGACGGGCACCACGGACGGGCACCACGGACGGGCACCACACTGCGAGACGACGCACCCGGGTCATTGACCGCGGCGGCCGACCGGTCCACGATCCGCGGCGTCACGGGTCCCCCCGGTCGGCTGAGCCGGCTGCCGGCGACGCTCTGCCCGAGCCCGCGCCGACCCGCACCGAGGAGCCCCATGGCCGCCTACGACTCCCTGCTCGACGCCGTCGGCGGGACCCCGCTGATCCGGCTCAACCGGTTGACCGCGGACCTCGCGCCGACCGTCTACGTCAAGCTCGAGTACCTCAACCCGGGTGGCTCCGTGAAGGACCGCGCCGCCCGGTGGATGGTGCTCGAGGCGATCCGGGCGGGCGCGCTGCGACCGGGCGGCACGATCGTCGAGGGCACGTCGGGCAACACGGGCATCGGCCTCGCGCAGGCCGCCGTGCAGCTGGGCTTCCCGATCGTCGTGGTGGTGCCGGACAAGACGGCCGTCGAGAAGATCGCGGCGCTGCGGGCCTACGGCGCGCGGGTCGTCGTCACCGGGTCGGGCTTCCCGCGCGAGCACCCGGAGTCGGTGCGGTCCATCGCGCACCGGCTCGCCGAGGAGCTCCCGGGTGGCTGGCTCGCGAACCAGTACGACAACCCCGACAACCCGCGTGCCCACCGGGAGTCGACCGGCCCCGAGATCTGGGCCGACACCGGTGGCCGGGTCACGCACCTGGTGGCGGGCGTCGGGACGGGCGGCACGATCACGGGCACGGGCGAGCACCTCAAGGAGGTCAGCGGGGGCCGGGTGACCGTCGTGGGGGCCGACCCGCTCACGTCGACGTACTCAGGCGGGGACGGCAGCCCGTTCTTCGTCGAGGCCGCCGGCCACTACCGCCACCCGGAGACGCTCGACGACGTGTGGCCCGAGTCGTTCCACCCGGCCGTCGTCGACCGGTTCGAGGCGATCGGCGACCGGGAGTCGGTCCACACCCTGCTCCGTCTGGCCCGGCTCGAGGGGATCCTCGTGGGCGGGTCGGCGGGGCTGGCGCTGGCGGCCGCGCTGCGCACCGCGCGGGACCTGGGCCCGGACGACGTCGTCGTCGCGCTGCTGCCCGACTCGGGGCGCGCGTACCTGTCGAAGTACCTGGACGAGGCCTGGCTGCGCCGGTTCGGGTTCGTCGACGAGCCCGTCGCCGACCTGCCGGGCCTCGACGACGGCCGCCCGCGGGTGCTCGACGCGCTGCGTGCCGCGGGCCGCGACGTGCCCGACGCCGCCCGCGCCGACGCCGAGCGGGTCCTCGTTCTCGACGAGACCCTCGACGCCGCCGAGGCCGCCGGGCGGGTCGAGCGGGCGCTCGCCACCGGCACGCTCGACGCGGCGGCGCCCGTCCCTGTCGTGCTCACCCGGGAGCGGCGGGACCTGGCCCCGGCCGTGACGGAGGTCCGCGGCGTCGTCGACCTGCCGGCTCTGCGCCGCGCGGCCGCCGGCACGACGGTCGGTGACGTCGCCGGCCCGGCCCTGCCGGTCGTCGGCACCGGTGAGGCGGTCGCCGACGTGCTGGAGCGCTGGCCGGACGGCGTCGGGCACGCGGTGGTGCTGCGTGACGGGCGCGCCGTCGCCGTGGTCGCCCGCGAGGTGCTCGCCCCGGCCGGCGACCTCGACGTGGTCCGGCCGGACCTGGTGGCGGCGACCTCCTCCTGACCCGGTGCCGGGCGACGGCTGCCGCGGGTGCCGCGTGGCCTGGCGGGTCGGGTCGGACGCGCCAGGCCGCACGGTCGGTCCGCTACGCGAGGTAGTGGCAGGGAGTCGTGAGCGCGTGCGACGAGGTCACCGTCGGGTGCTTCATCGCGGCGGACGTGTTGATGCCGTAGATGCCGTCCGCCCCACCCTTGGCGAACGTGATGGCCTGGACGCTCTTGACGGCGGCGGTGGTGTTCGCCCCGTAGATGCCGTCCACCGTGAGGTTGTAGCCGTAGCAGAGGTTCAGCGTCCGCTGGAGAAGACCCACGCCCGTCTCGTCGGGGCTGGTCGTGTAGACGTTGCCGGTCCAGTCGCCCTTCTGGTTGGTCCCGATCGGGATGTTGCAGCCGATGGAGCCGTAGTAGCTCGGCGCCGCGACCTGGACGGGACCGTCCAGGGCCGCCATCGGGTACGGGGACGTGAAGAAGTTCCCCCAGCCGTGACGGCAGATCGGGGGCGCGGCGCTCGAGGCGGACGCCGTCACCCCGACACCCACGATCACCAGGACGGCCGCCATGGCCGATCGGACGAGCAGCGTGACCGTGCGCGACGTGCGGGTCGTGATCTTCATGTCCCTGTCTCTCTTTGTGCTGTCGATGTGCTTCAGGGCCGTGCGCCCGGCAGGAGCCTGGCATGCGGCACACCGGGCAGAAGCGACATCGGCGCACTGTGATGCACGGCACGTCGCGGCCGGTCACAGGTACGGCAGCACGTGCTCCCGGTACCGGGCGGCGACCCTCGCGACGGTCTCGTCTCCCGGCACGTCCCAGATCTCCTGCCGGAAGATCTCCACCTCGACGTCCCCGGTGTACCCGGCCTCGGCGACCCAGCGCGTGATCGTCGCGAAGTCGACGTACCCGTCGCCGACGTGCCCGCGGGACAGCAGCGCGTCGGCCGCGAGCGGCAGCACGAAGTCGCCGACCTGGTACGACGCGATCCGGCCGGCGGCCCCCGCGCGGGCGATCTGCCGCCGCAGGTCCGGGTCCCACCACACGTGGTAGGTGTCGACGACGACGCCGACGGCCTCGGCCGGGAACGGGTCGGCGATGTCGAGGGCCTGCCCGAGCGTCGAGATGACGGCCCGGTCGGCGGCGAACATCGGGTGCAGCGGTTCGAGCACGAGGCGCACCCCGTGCCCGGCGGCGAACGGGGCGAGGTCGCCGATCCGCTCGACGACCCGCTCGCGCGCGGCGACGAGGTCCCGCGCCGCGTCGGGCCCGCCGGGAGCGGGGTACGCGGACGCCGGGCCGCCCGGGGTCGTCGCGGCGGGCAGCCCGCCGACGACCATGATCAGCTCGCGCGTCCCGAGGGTCGCGGCCTCGACGACCGCGCGCCGGTTGTCGTCGAGCGCGGCGCGGGCCGCCGTGTCGTCGGCCGCGGTGAGGAACCCGCCGCGGCACAGCGACGAGACGCGCAGCCCGGCGTCGGCGACGATCCGGGCGGCCTTGTCGATGCCCGCCTCCTGCACGCGGTCCCGCCACAGGCCGACCGCGGGCAGCCCTGCGCGGACGGCACCGTTGACGGCCTCCTGCAGGGTCCACCGCTTGGTCGTCGCGGTGTTCAGCGACAGCCGCGCGAGGCTCGCGTCCTCGGTCACAGCTCGATCTCCGGGATGTCCAGCCGCCGCCCCTCGGCCGACGACCGCAGCCCCAGCTCGGCGAGCTGCACACCGCGCGCGGCCGACAGGAGGTCGAAGCGGTGCGGCCGCCCCGCGACGACGTCCGCCAGGAACTCCTCCCACTGCAGCTTGAACCCGTTGTCGAGGTCCCCGTTGGCGGGCACCTCGAGCCACTGCTCACGGAACGGCTCGGTGACGGGTAGGTCCGGGTTCCACACGGGCTTGGGCGTGTGCGCCCGCTGCTGCGCGACGCACTTGCGCAGCCCGGCGACGGCCGACCCGTGCGTCCCGTCCACCTGGAACTCGACGAGCTCGTCCCGGTACACGCGCACGGCCCACGACGAGTTGATCTGCGCGACCACCGGGTCGCCCGCCGGCGTGACGACGTCGAAGATCCCGTACGCGGCGTCGTCGGCCGTGGCCGTGTACTCGCGTCCCTGCTCGTCCCAGCGCGTCGGGATGTGCGTGACGGTCGTGGCGGTGACGGTGCGGACGGTGCCGAGGATGCCTTCGAGGACGTAGTTCCAGTGGCAGAACATGTCGGTCGTCATGCCACCGCCGTCCTCCTTGCGGTAGTTCCACGACGGGCGCTGCGCGGCCTGCTGGTCGCCCTCGAACACCCAGTACCCGAACTCGCCGCGCAGCGACAGGATGCGGCCGAAGAAGCCCTCGTCGACGAGCCGGCGGAGCTTGACCAGGCCGGGCAGGTAGAGCTTGTCGTGCACGACTCCGGCGGTGACGCCCGTGCCCTCGCGCAGCCGGGCGAGGTCGATCGCCTCGGCGAGCGTCTCGGCGGTGGGCTTCTCGGTGTAGACGTGCTTGCCGGCCTTCATCGCCTTGGTGAGGGTCTCGGCGCGCAGGCTCGTCATCGACGCGTCGAACACGATGTCCGTGGCCGGGTCGTCGATGACCGCGTCGAGGTCCGTGGTCCACCGCTCGACGCCGTGCAGCTCGGCGATCTCGCGGACCTTGTCGGCGTTGCGCCCGACGAGCACCGGCTCGACCTGCACGCGCGTGCCGTCGGGCAGCGTGATCCCGCCCTGGTCGCGGATCGGCAGGATCGACCGGACGAGGTGCTGCCGGTAGCCCATCCGGCCGGTGATGCCGTTCATCGCGATGCGCAGGGTGCGGGTGGTCATGGGGCTGCTCCGAGGTGCGGGGACCGTGTCGGTCGGGCCGGGCGCATCCCGACGATGGAATGCGCTTTCCAATGTAGCGCACGTCAGCACGCCTGGGAACGGCTGACCGGCTCTACGCCCGGACCTGCTCCGTGAGCGCCGACCGCACCGCACCGACCAGCTCGGCCGACCCCGCGAGGTTCCCGAACACCGGCGCGACGCCGAGCATCCGCTCGGCGAGCCCGTCCTGCGGACCGCGCGCGGCCTCGGCCAGCACGGAGGCCATCGGGTCGTCGAGCGGCACCGCCCGCCCGTCCACCACGAGCTCCCCGAGCGCCGCGGCCCGCACGTACCCGATCCAGCCGGCGATCGTCCCGGCCGCCGCGACCGGCACCGCACCGGCGGCGAGCCGGTCCCGCACCGTCCCGAGCAACCGCTGCGGCAGCTTCTGCGACCCGTCCATCGCGACCTGCACGGTGGTGTGCCCGGTGTTCGGGTTGGCGAACCGGTCGAGCACGTCGTCCCGGTACCGCTCCAGGTCCATGCCCTCGGGCGCGGCGAGGGTGGGCAGCACGTCGTCGTTGACGAGTGCGCGCACGGCGGCCTCGAGGTCGGGGTCGGCGACGGCCTGCGCGATCGTCGCGTACCCGCGCAGCGCCCCGAGGTACGCGAGCGTCGAGTGGCTGGCGTTGAGGATGCGCAGCTTGGCGCGCTCGTACGGCGCGACGTCGGCGGTGAGCAGCGCACCGGCGCTCTCCCAGGCGGGCCGCGGCCCGGCGAACGCGTCCTCGATGACCCACTGCGAGAACGGCTCGCCCACCACGAGCCCCTCGTCGACCAGGCCCAGCAGGGCCGCGGCCTCGGCCCGGTGCGCGGGCGCGGTCGCCGGCACGATCCGGTCGACCATCGTCGACGGGAACCGCACGCTCTGCGCGACCCACGTGCGCAGCGCGTCCGACGACGGCGTCGCGGCCAGCACCGCGTCGACGAGCGCGGCGAGCACCGCCCCGTTGTCGCTGAGGTTGTCGCAGCACACCACGGTCAGCGGCCCGGCGTCGGCGCGCTGGCGCCGCGCCAGGCCCCGCACGAGCAGGCCGATCGGCGACCGCGCGGGCGCGTCGGCGCCGGACGTCAGCGCGGCGAGGTCGGCCGCGAGGTCGGGGTCGGTGAGGTCCGGCCCGCCGCCGGGCGCCCGCCGGTACCCCTTCTCGGTGACGGTCAGCGTGACGACGTGCGTGGTCGGTGCCGCGACCGTCGCGAGCACGCGGTCGGTGTCGGTGCCGGGGAACGCGACGCCCCGCATCGTCCCGACGACCCGCAGCGACGTCTCGGTGGCGCCCTTGGTGAGCACTCCGTACAGCCCGTCCTGCGGCGCGAGCTGCTCCGCGACGCGGGCGCTGCGCTGCGTCACGCCGAGGATGCCCCAGCGGGCGTCGCCGGTCGCCGTCGCGGCGTCCTCGGTGAGCACCGCCTGATGCGCCCGGTGGAACGCCCCGAGGCCGAGGTGCACGATGCCCGTCCTCAGGTCGGCCGGGTCGACGGCGGGCAGCGTGACGCCCGGGCGTCCGGCGGCGGACCGCCAGGTGGCGAGGGACAGGCGCGGCGTCATGCGGGTAGGTCTCCTGCGGTCGACGCGATCGGCGCGGTCGGCGGGGCCGGCGGCACGCCCGTCGAGTCGCGGACGACGAGCTCGACGGGCAGCCGCACGGGCGCCGGTGCCTCCGCGTCGGTGACTCCCGAGGCCGCGCGGCGCCGGGCGGCCCGGGGCGCGTGGTTGACGAGTGCGTCCACGGCGTCCCGGCCGAGCCGCGCGAGCGGCACCCGCACGGTGGTGAGCGCGGGTGCGACGAGCGTCGCGGCGGGGCTGTCGTCGTACCCGACCACGGACACGTCGTCGGGCACGCGGACGCCGCGGCTCGTGAGGCGGTTGAGGATGCCGAGCGCGACGAGGTCGTTGTGGGCGAGCACCGCGGTGGCGCCGCTCGCGACGACGAGGTCGGCGACGGCGACGCCGCCGTCGAACACGGGCGCGACGTGGCCCAGGTCGACGACCTCGGTGCCCGGGAGCGACGCCGCGGCGCGGTGGAGGCCCTCGCGCCGCCGCGCGTCGGACCAGGAGCCCGCCGGGCCGCCCGCGTAGGCGAGGCGGCGGTGCCCGAGGGCGTAGAGGTGTGCGACGGCCTGCCGGACGCCGTCGGCGTTGTCGATGACGACCGAGGCGGCCCCGTGGTGCTCGCGGTTCACGAGGAGCAGCGGGACGTCGCGGGCGAGGGCCTCGTCGAGCGCCTCGTCGGTCATGCGCGGCGAGCACAGCACGACGCCGTCGACCTGCGCGCCGAGCCGCCCGACGAGCTCGGACTCGAGGTGGCCGTCCTCCTCGGAGTCCGCGACGACGACGGCGAGCCCGAGCGCACGGGCGCGGGCCTGGACGCCCTTGGCGACGGCGGCGAAGAACGGGTTCTCGAGGTCCGGGACGACGAGGCACAGGTTGCCGGTGCGCCCGGTGATGAGCTCGCGGGCGGCGCGGTTGGGCCGGTAGCCGAGCTGGGCGGCGACCTGCCGGACGTGCTCGCGGCGGGCGGGGGCAACGAGCTCGGGGGCGTTGAGCGCGCGGGAGGCGGTGGCGGGGGAGACGCCGGCCTCGCGCGCCACGTCCTGCAACGTCACGGACACCGGGGGTCCCTCCGCTCGCCGCGTGCGCCCCGCGGATCGGGGTGCGGTGAAAAGGATTGCAGCACGCCTCGGTCGTCTTCGGCAAGCGTGACGGCACAGCCTTGCCAGGATGCCCGATTTCCTGGTTGGCTGGCATGAATGCGTTTGCAGTCCGTTCATCGCACGACGAGGAGAGCATCGGCATGACCTCAGGACCCGGCTGGTCGCTGCACCCGGACCGCGCACTGCCCAGCGACCCCGTCGTGCGGCCGCTGGCCCGCGAGATCCTCGCCGCGACCGAACGGCTGCCGATCGTGTCGATGCACGGCCACGTCGACGCGGGCGTCCTGGCGCGCGACGAGCCCTTCGCCGACCCGGCGTCCCTGCTCGTGATCCCCGACCACTACCTGGTCCGGATGCTCGTCTCCCAGGGCGTCCCGCACGACGACCTCGGTGTGCCGCGTCTCGACGGCGGCGCCGTGCAGACCGACCCCCGCGAGATCTGGCGGACGTTCGCGTCGCGCTGGCACCTGTTCCGCGGCACCCCGACCCGGTACTGGCTGGAGCACGTGCTCGTCGACGTGTTCGGGGTCGACGAGCGCCCGTCCGCCGACAGCGCCGACCGCCTCTACGACCACCTGGCCGACCGGCTCGCCGCGCCGGAGTTCCGCCCGCGCGCGCTGTTCGACCGGTTCGGGATCGAGGTCCTCTCGACGACCGACGCGGCCACCTCCACCCTCGCCGACCACGCCGCGCTCGCGGCCGACGGCTGGCGCGACAGGGTGGTCCCGACGTTCCGGCCCGACGCCCTCTTCCACGTCGACCGGGCGGCGTGGCGCGACGACCTGCGCCTGCTGGAGGAGCGCTCGGGTATCGCGATCCACGGGTATCCGGACTTCGTGCGGGCGGTCGAGGCGCGCCGGGCGACGTTCGTGGCCGCGGGTGCGCGGTCGAGCGACCACGGGCACCTCTCGGCCGACGCGACGCCGCTGTCGGTGCGCGAGGCCGGCCGGGTGTTCGACGAGGCGCGCCTGGGCACCGTGAGCGCCGCCGACGCCGCCGCGTTCTCCGCCCACATGCTGTTCGAGACGGCCCGGATGGCGAGCGAGGACGGTCTCGTCCTGCAGCTGCACCCGGGCGTCCTGCGGGACCACGACCACGGGGTCGTGGGCGTCCGCGGCCCGGACGTGGGCTACGACATCCCCGTCCCGACCGACTACGTGCACGGGCTGCGGCCGCTGCTGGAGGCGTTCGGCCACCACCCGGGCCTGCGGATGGTGCTGTTCACGGTCGACGAGGACACGTTCAGCCGTGAGCTCGCGCCGCTCGCCGGCGTCTACCCGGCGGTCCGCCTGGGTGCGCCGTGGTGGTTCCTCGACACCCCGGACGGCATGCGGCGCTTCCGGGAGGCGGTGACCGACACGGCCGGGTTCTACAACACGACGGGGTTCGTGGACGACACCCGCGCGTTCTGCTCGATCCCCGCCCGGCACGACCTCGCGCGGCGCGTCGACGCAGGTCACCTGGCCCGTCTGGTCGCCGAGCACCGGCTGGACCTCGACGAGGCGATCGAGACGGCCGTGGATCTCGCGTACCGGATCCCGCGGGAGGCGTATGCTTCCCGGACGACGGCAAGCGCTTACCAGAACGCCTGACGACCAACCGGACGATCGGGTCGCGCCCGACGCGACCGGACCTGTGCGAAGGAGCACCCGTGAGCGAGATCCTCCAGCGACTGTCCGCCCACCGGCTCGTCCCGGTGGTCGTCCTCGACGACGCCGCCCATGCCGCCGGCCTCGCCGACGCGCTCGTCGCGGGCGGGCTCCCCGTCGCCGAGGTGACCTTCCGGACCGCGGCCGCGCCCGACGCCATCCGCGCGATGGCCGACCGGGGCGACGTCCTCGTCGGCGCCGGCACGGTCCTGACTCCTGCGCAGGTCGACCAGGCGGTCGCCGCGGGCGCGTCGTTCGTCGTCTCGCCCGGCACCAGCCGCGCCGTCGTCGAAAGGTGCCAGGAGCACGGCGTCCTCGCCCTGCCCGGCGCCGTGACCGCGTCCGAGGTCATGGCGGCGCTCGAGCTCGGCGTCACCACCGTGAAGTTCTTCCCGGCCGGGACCTCCGGCGGCGCACCCGCCATCGCCGCGCTCGCCGCGCCGTTCGGCGACGTCGGGTTCGTGCCCACCGGCGGCGTCGGACCCGGCAACCTGCACGAGTACCTCGCGATCCCGTCCGTGCGGGCCGTCGGCGGGTCGTGGATGGTGCCGCGCGACCTCGTCCGCGCCGGCGAGCTCACCGCGGTCAAGGACCTCACGGCCGCGGCCGTCGCCCTCGCCGCCGCCTGACGTCCCCGCCGTCCGACCAGCACCGCCGCCCGACCAGCCCCGCCGCCCGACCAGCACTGCCGCCCGAGCCCCACCCGAGGAGCCCGCCGTGTCCGACCTGACGATCCGCCCGGCCGCCGAGACCCGCTACGACGCGGTCTCCCTCGGCGAGGTCATGCTCCGCCTCGACCCGGGCGAGGGCCGCATCCGCACCGCCCGCTCGCTGCGCGTCTGGGAGGGCGGCGGCGAGTACAACGTGGCGCGCGGCCTGCGTCGGGCGTTCGGCCTGCGCACCGCGATCGTCACCGCGCTCGCGGACAACGAGGTCGGCCGGCTCGTCGAGGACTGCATGCTCGCGGGCGGCGTCGACACCTCGCTCGTCCGGTGGTTGCCGTACGACGGCGTCGGCCGTGCCGTCCGCAACGGCCTCAACTTCACCGAGCGCGGCTTCGGGGTCCGCGGCGCCGTCGGGGTCAGCGACCGCGGCCACACCGCCGCGTCCCAGCTCGCCCCCGGCGACGTCGACTGGGACCACCTGTTCGGCGAGCTCGGCGTCCGCTGGTTCCACACGGGCGGCATCTTCGCGGCCCTCTCGGACGCCGCCGCGCAGACGGTCATCGAGGCCGTCACGGCCGCGCACCGCCACGGCACCGTCGTCTCGTACGACCTCAACTACCGGCCGTCCCTCTGGAAGGCCGTCGGCGGCCAGGTCCGCGCGCAGGAGGTCAACCGCGAGATCGCCCCGCACATCGACGTGATGATCGGCAACGAGGAGGACTTCACCGCGTCGCTCGGCTTCGAGGTCGAGGGCGTCGACGAGAGCCTGTCCTCCCTGGAGGTCGACGCGTTCGCCGCGATGATCGACCGTGCGGCGGCTGCCTACCCGAACTTCCGCGTCATCGCGACGACCCTGCGCACCGTCCACAGCGCCACGGTCAACGACTGGGGGGCCATCGCCTGGTCCCGCTCGACGGGCGTCGTCAGCGCGACGCACCGGGAGCGCCTGGAGATCCTCGACCGCGTCGGCGGCGGCGACTCGTTCGCGTCCGGCCTCGCCTACGGCCTGCTCGCGGGCGAGGACCTGGCCACGGCCGTCGAGTACGGCGCGGCGCACGGCGCCCTCGCCATGACGACACCCGGGGACACGTCGATGGCCACGAAGGCCGAGGTCCTCAAGCTCGCGGGCGGCGGCGGGGCGCGCGTCGACCGCTGACGGCGTGCGAGGACGACGCGGGCGGGTACGCCCCGACCTGGCGGGCGTGCTCGTCCGGTCCGCCCGCGCCGCGGGTCGGTGTCACTCGTCGACGAACCGCCACCAGCCGACCGGCGCGTACGCCGAGTCGGAGATCGTCTCGCCGGCGCCGGGTTCGAGCGGGTAGTGCTTCACGTTCCCGGCCCAGTACCGCAGGATCCGGCCGAGCTCGCCGTTCAGGTCGTCGGGCACGACGCCCGCCGACAGGTCGACCTCCAGCACGAACTTCATCGCACGCCCCTCCTGCCGATGGTCGGGCCGCGATCGGCCCGGCGAGACCACCACGAGTGTCGTCCAGCGACGGCCGTACGACACCCATGGTGGTCTCGCCGGCTCGGGGCCGCGCACCGGACCGGTCAGGTCACCGCGCCGAGCTGCCACGGGACGAACTCGTCGGCGCCCAGGTCGAGCTCCTCGGACACCGTCTGCCGGCCCGAGGCGACCTCGACGATCAGCTCGAACAGCTCCTCGCCGACCGACGCGACCGTGGCGGTCCCGTCGACGATCCGCCCCGCGTCGAGGTCCATGTCCTCGGTCATGCGCAGGTAGGTCGCGGTGTTGGTGGCGACCTTGATGGACGGCGTCGGCTTGCAGCCCAGCACAGACCCGCGCCCGGTGGTGAACACGACGACGGTCGCGCCGCCGGCGACGAGCCCGGTGACGGACACGGGGTCGTACCCGGGGGTGTCCATGAACGTGAACCCCCGCTCGGTGACCTGCTCGGCGTACTCGTGGACGGCGGTGAGCTCGGCGGTGCCGCCCTTGGCGACGGCGCCGAGCGACTTCTCGAGGATCGTCGTGAGCCCGCCGGCCTTGTTGCCCGGGGAGGGGTTGTTGTCGAGGGTCCCGCCGCCCGCGGCCGTGTACTGCTTCCACCAGTCGAGGCGGTCGAGGAGCTTCTGCCCGACCTCCCGGGACACCGCCCGCCGGAGCAGGAGGTGCTCGGCGCCGAACACCTCGGGCGTCTCGGCGAGGATGCTCGTGCCCCCGCGCGCGACGAGCAGGTCGGACGCGTGGCCGAGCGCGGGGTTGGCGGTGATGCCGGAGTACCCGTCGGACCCGCCGCAGTTCAGCCCGAGCACGAGCTCCGACACCGGGACGGGTGACCGCCGCAGCGCGTCGATCCCCGGGAGCATCGCCTCGATCGCCTCGACCCCGGCGCGCACGGTGCGGCGGATGCCGCCGGTCTCCTGGATGACGAGCGTGCGGACGGGCTTGTCGGCGGGCAGGTCGAGCCCGTCGAGGAGCGTCTGGGCGGGCAGCATCTCGCAGCCGAGGCCCAGCACGAGCAGCCCGGCGACGTTCGGGTGGTCGGCGTACCCGCGCAGGGTCCGCCGGGTGATCTGTGCGCCCTCGCTGGTCGGGACGAGGCCGCAGCCGGTGTCGTGCGTGAGGGCGACGACCCCGTCGACGTGCGGGTACGCCTCCAGCGCGCGCCCGCGGAACTGGTCGGCGATCAGCCGCGCGGTCGACGCCGAGCAGTTCACGGACGTGACGATGCCGACGTAGTTCCGCGTCCCGACGCGGCCGTCGGCGCGCACGTACCCGTCGAACGTCCGGACCGGCCCGTCCGGCGCAGGCAGCGTCACACGGGCGGTGCCGAACTCGTACGCGCGTTCGTCGTCGTCCATGCCGAGGTTGTGCGTGTGCACGTGGTCGCCGACCGCGATGTCCCGGGTGGCCCGCCCGATCGACTGCCCGTACTTGTGCACCGGCTCGCCCGCGCGCACGGCCCGCAGCGCGAGCTTGTGCCCACGCGGCACGCTCTGCCGGACGACCAGGTCCCCGGACGACGGGAGTGACGACGAGCCGGCAGACGAGCCCGACGAGCCGGCCGCCGAGGCCGATGACGAGCCCGACGACGAGACCGACGACGAGCTCGACGGGCCCGCCGGCGTCGTCAGCACCGTCCCGTCCTGCAGGTCGCGCGTGGCGACCCCCACGTGGTCGTCGGGCCGGAGCACGAGCACGCAGTCGGTGAGGGCGAGCGGAGCCGTCGTCATCCTCGAAACCCTTCACGAACGGGTGCTGACTGAGTCAGGATACCGCTTTCCCGAGCGTCGTGGCCGCTCGCGCGGGCCACTGACCTCTACCCTCCAGAGCATGGCCGGACCTGTGACCCTGAGCGACGTCGCCCGCGAGGCGGGGGTGTCGCTCGCCACCGCGTCGCGCGCGATCAACGGCAGCGCCAACCGCGTCGTCCGGGCGGACCTGCGCGAACGGGTCCTCGCCGCCGCCGCCAAGCTCCGCTACAGCCCCGACGCCAACGCGCAGGCGATGGCCCGCGGCCGCACCACGTCGATCGGGCTCGTGGTCCACGACATCGCCGACCCGTTCTTCTCCTCCATCGCCGCAGGGGTCACCCGGGCCGCCGACCGTGCCGGCCTGCAGGTCACGCTCACGAGCACGCAGCACGACCCGTCCCGCGAGGCCGGCCTCGTCGACCTGCTCAAGCGCCAGCGCGCGCGGGCCGTCGTCATCGCGGGCGGCCGGATGGACGACGAGGACGCCAACGCCGACCTGCGCACCGCGCTCGACGACTACCGCGCGGGCGGCGGCTCGGTCGCGCTCATCGGCCAGCCCGTGCTCGGGGTCGACACCGTGGTCGTCGACAACGCCCGCGGCGCCGCCGACCTCGCCCGCGCGCTGCACGGCCGCGGGTACCGGTCGTTCGCGGTGCTCGGCGGGCCCGAGCAGCACCTGACGGCCCGGGAGCGCCGCGAGGCGTTCCGCGACGCGCTCGCCGAGCTCGGCACGACGATCCCCGACGCCTGGATCCTCACCGGCGCGTTCACGCACGAGGGCGGCGAGGACGCGATGCGCGCCCTCCTGCGTGGGGACGACCGGCCGCAGGTCGTGTTCGCCGTCAACGACGTCATGGCCCTCGGGGCCCTCACCGCCGCACGGGACGTGGGCGTGCGGGTGCCGGACGACATCGCGCTCGCCGGGTTCGACGACATCTCCACCCTGCGCGACGTCGTGCCGGGCCTGACCACCGTCCGCGTCCCGCTCGTCGACATCGGCATCGCCGCCACCGAGCTGGCCCTCGCGGACCCGTCGGACGACGTCCGCCTCACCCACGTCCCGACCCAGGTGGTCCTCCGGGAGTCCACCCCCGGCATCTGACCCCCGCCCACTCGGGCGGGCACCGTCGAGAACGTGACTTCGGGGTGAGAACGGCACTTCGAAGTGACGTTCTCACCCCGAAGTCACGTGCTCACGGCCGAACGCGGGTGGGGCAGGGTCAGATCCCCGTGCCCAGGTCGACCGGCGGGCCCACGGGGACGTCGGTCGGGCGGGGGCCGGTGAACGCGTCCTCCAGACGCAGCAGGTGCATGCCCATCCGCAGCCGGGCGCGGTCGGGGTCGCGCGCCGCCAGGGCCGCGAGGATCTCCTCGTGCTCCACGAACGTGCGGTCGGCGGCGCCGTCGCGGGTGAGCTCGCGCCACAGGCGCAGCTGCGTCGAGCGCCCCGCGAGGCCGGCGACGAGGGCGGTGAGCACGGCGTTCCCGGACGCCCGGGCGATCGTCGAGTGGAACGCGAGGTCGGCGGCGGCGAGCCGCTCGGGGTCGACGGGGTCGGACGTGAGGGCACGGGCCGTCTCGTCGAGCGCGGCCCGGGCGCACGCCAGGTCCTCGTCGCCGATGTGCAGCGCGGCGAGGCCGGCGGCCTCCGTCTCGATGAGCCGGCGGACGGCGTGCGCGGCGCCGGACTCGTCGGGCAGGTCCGCGACGAACAGCATCGGCGCGAGCAGGGTGCCCGGGTCGAGGTTCGTGACGTAGGTGCCGTCGCCGTGGCGCGAGTCGAGGATCCCCAGCGTCGACAGCGCCCGGACCCCCTCGCGCAGCGAGCCCCGCGACACCCCGAGGGACGCCGCGAGCTCCTTCTCGGCGGGGAGCCGGTCGCCGGCGCCGAGCGCGCCGTCGAGGATCATCTGCTTGATGCCGTCGACGACATCATCCGAACGGGCCACCTGCGCAGTATTCCCCGTGTTCCGTCCCGCGTGCGCCTGTCGCCGCTCAGAGGTCGTCGAGCGGGAGGCGGTACACGCGGTTGGCGGTGCCGCCGAGCACGAGGTCACGGTCGCGTTCCGACAGCTGGTCGACGGTGCGACGCAGCCCGTGCCACACGTGCGAGTAGGAGTCGCCCGCGAGCAGCGCGTACGGCCAGTCGCTGCCGAGCATGAGCCGGTCCGGGCCGAACAGCTCGAGCGCGCGGTCGACGGCGGGCTGCAGGTGCTCGGCCGTCCAGGCGGCACCGGCGGCGGTGGCCAGGCCGGACAGCTTCGCGACGACGTTCGGCATCTGCGCGACGGCGCCGAGGAGCGCGGACCAGCGGGCCCAGCCGTCCCGTTCGCCGGCCCGCAGGGCGGCGAGCGGCGGTGCGCCGAGGTGGTCGACGACGAACGTGAGCTTCGGGTGACGCTCCGCGAGGGTCGCGACGTGCGCGAGCAGCGCCGGGGTGTGCGCGGTCAGGTCGAAGCTGAGGTGGCGCTCGGTGAGCAGGGTGAGGCCCTCGTCGACCGCGGGGCGCAGCAGCCAGTCGGGGTCGGGCTCCTCGTGCACGCGGTGGCCGACGCCGACCACGGGTTCGCGTCGCCAGGCGTCGAGCTGGGCGGCCGCGTCCTCCGGGTGCATCAGCGGCACCCAGGTGACGACGCCGGCGACCCGCGGGGAGCACAGGGCCTGGAACAGCATGAGCTCGGAGTCGGCCTTGTTGTCGGCGGACTGCACCAGGACGACCTTGTCGACGTGCTCGGCGGTGAGCTCGTCGGCGACGTCGCCGAGGCGGAACTCGCGTGCCACGGGCGCGACGTCGGGCGTCATCCAGGGGTAGTGCACCGCATCCGGGTTCCACACGTGCAGGTGGGCATCCACGACATCGGGCATGCTTCGGACGCTAGCAGTGGTCCGATGTCTGAATCGATGTCACATCGAATCCCTCATCGAACCCTCATGGAAAGGGTCGATCCTCGGGTACTCGTCGGATGACTTTCTGTGTGTCAGCCGACGACGACGTACTCGTCGGTACGTCAGCGACCCGCCGCGTACCCCTGCGCGCCGCGCGGGTTGGCCGCCGCCACGAGCATCCCGTCGGCCCGGACGCCCGCAGCGCTGAGCCGCCCGAGCTGCCACGGTCCGACGTCCTCCACGAGGTGCCCGCGGGCGGCGAGACCGGCGAGCACCACCTCGCCCAGCCGCGACTCCGCGACGAGCCCGTTCGGCGTGTGCGTCCGCGGGTAGAACGAGCTCGGCACGCCCGACGAGTGCCACGACGGCGCGTCGATCGCGGCCTGCAGGTCGTCCCCGCCGAGCAGGTGCCGCAGCAGGAACGGCACGGTCCACTGGTCCTGCTGGTCGCCGCCGGGCGTCCCGAACGCGAACCCGTGGCCGTCGTCGTCCAGCACCATCGCGGGGCTGAGCGTGGTCCGCGGGCGCTTGCCGGGGGCGAGGCTGTTCGGCAGCCCCGGCTCGAGCCAGAACATCTGCGCGCGCGTCGGCAGCGGGAAGCCGAGCCCCGGCACGACCGGGCTGGACTGCAGCCACCCGCCCGACGGCGTCGCGGACACCCGGTTCCCCCAGCGGTCGACGACGTCGACGTGGCACGTGTCGCCCGGGCTGAGGCCGATCGGGGACACCGTCGGCTCGCCGGTCCCGACGGCGGGCGCGACGTCGGGCGCGACGTCGGGCGCTGCGCCCGGGTGCGCGGTGAGCACCCGCGGCAGCCACGGCACCCGCCCGTCGGGAGCACCGGGCCGGACGTCCGGCACCGCCGCCGACCCCACCAGCGCCGCCCGCGCGGACGCGTACGCGGGGGACAGCAGCGCGTCGAGCGGCACGTCGGGGACGTCGCCGTACCAGGCCTCCCGGTCGGCGAACGCGAGCTTGGCGACCTCGACGGCCACGTGCACGAGCTCGACGAGCCCCTCGTCGGTCGTCGCGTCCCGCACGAGCGCGTCGACGCCGAGCGCGTCGAGCATCGTGAGCTGCTGCAGCAGGACCGGGCCCTGGCCCCATGCGAGCGTCTTGTGCACCGTGCGGCCCGCGAACCGCACCGACGCGGTCGGCTCCTCCGTCGCGTGCCAGCGGGCGAGGTCGTCGCCGCGCAGCAGGCCCCTGTGCGCCCGGCCCGACGAGTCCATGACCGCCGTCCCGGACTGGAACGCGTCCACCGCGTCGGCCACGAACCCCGCGTAGAACGCACGCCGGGCCGCCTCGATCCCGGCCTCCCGGCTCGCCGCCGACCCCGACGACGCGGCTCGAGACTCCGCGGCCCGGGACTCCGCGACGAGCCGCTCGAACGTCGCCGCCAGGTCCGGGTTCCGGAACCGCGCCCCGGCCCGCGGCAGCGGCAGGTACACGGCGGCGGACGTCGGCCAGTGCGTGGCCATCATGTCCGCGACCGTCGCGATCGTCCCCACGGCCGCCCGGACCAGCGGGAACCCGTCGCGCGCGTACCCGATCGCCGGGCCCAGCACGTCCTCCAGGGGCAGCGTGCCGTACCGCGCGAGCAGGTCGAGCCACGCGCCGAACGCCCCCGGCACCACGGCGGCGAGGTGGCCCGTGCCCGGGACGAGGCCGAGGCCGAGGTCGTCGAACGCCGCGGTCGTCGCGGCGGCCGGCGCCGGGCCCTGGCCGCAGACGACGAACGTGTGCCCGTCCGACGCCCGGTGCCCGAGGATCGGCGCGTCACCGCCCGGGCCGTTGAGGTGCGGCTCGACGACGCTCAGCGTGAACCCCGCAGCGGCCGCCGCGTCGAACGCGTTGCCGCCCGCCTCCAGGACGCGCATGCCGACGGCGCTCGCCAGCCAGTGCGTGGAGGCGACCATGCCGAACGTCCCGACGAGCTCGGGCCTCGTGGTGAACATCCGCCGATCCTGCCGCACGCCCCCGACGTGCGCCCCCGACCCGCGACCCGGTCGGGCGGGCGGCGCCCCGGCACCGCGGGCCGGACGCTCGGGTGACGTCCCGGCGGCGCGGCCGTGAACGTCCGGCGAACGGACGGCGAACCCCTGCACCCGCACCGTTTCGCGCCGCTGACCTGCGCCGATACTCGTCCGGTGTCCCAGGACCTCACCCACCTCACCCAGCGGCTGTCCCAGGCCGTCGGCGACTACCGTGTCAGCGCGGCGGCGGTCGTGGCCGACCTCGCGCACGAGGTCGACGTCGTCGACGCGGACCTGCCGGTGTCCCGGCTGGAGCTCGTCTTCCGCTCCCCGCACGTCGCGAGCGTGGCGGTGCGCGACCCCGCCGACGAGTCCCGGATCGGGCTCATCACCCGCCCCCGGTACACCGCCGCCATGACCGGCCGGCTCGGCTTCGGGCGGGCCATCCTCGCGCGCAAGGAGACCGGCGAGCTCGCGGACTGGGCCCCGATGGTCGTCGCCCCCACGGCCGCCGTGTCCGAGGTGGCCGTCCGGGCGATGGAGCGGCACGACGAGCGCCGGTACGACGACGTGCTCGTCGGCGGCGACACCTGGCAGGTCGCGAGCACCGCGGACCTCGTGCGGTCGCTGTCGACGCTGCTCGCCGTCCGGTCGCTGCACGACCCGCTGACGGGCCTCATGCACCGCTCGATGCTCATGCACTCGCTCGGGCGGCGCTGCGCGGCGGCCGCCGGCACCCGCGCCCGCACGGTCGTCGTCCTGCTCGACCTGCGAGGGTTCGCGCACGTCAACGCCTCCCACGGGCAGGCGTTCGGCGACGTCGTGCTCACCGCGGTCGGCGCCCGGCTGCGCGCCGCGACACCGCAGGGCTGCGACCCCGGGCGGACCGGCGGCGACGAGTTCGCCGTCGTCGCGACGATGCCGGGCGCGGCCGACGACGCGCACGCCACGGCCCTCGCCGACGGGCTGCGCCAGGACCTCGTCGCGGCGCTCGCCGAGCCCGCGGGCGGCATCGACCCGGCCGCGTGGCCGCCGGTGCACTCCGCGGTCACCGTGTCCGCCGAGGGTGGCGGCGACCCCGAGGGGCTGGTCCGCGACGTCCAGTCCGTGCTGCGGACCGCGAAGGCCCAGGCCCGCCAGCGGTTCGCCGAGCGATGGCTCGAGGGGTCGCCGTCGCCCGGCGTCCCCGACCCGCGGGGGTTCGTGGGGATCGTCGACCTCTGACCCGCGGGCCGCGACGGCACGACACCGTGCCGTGGTGCCGTCGTGCCGTCGTGCCGTCGTGCCGTCGTGCCGTCGTGCCGTCGTGCCGTCGTGCCGTCGTGCCGTCGTGCCGTCCTGCCCGGTCACGCCCCGCCGGGGAACCCCAGACCGCGCCACGCCTCGTAGGTCGCGACCGCGGCGGCGTTCGACAGGTTCATCGACCGGCGGCCCGGGAGCATCGGGATGCGGACCTGCGCGGTGACGCGGGGGTGGGCGAGGACGTCGTCGGGCAGCCCGGTCGGCTCGGGGCCGAACAGCAGCACGTCGTCCTCCGCGTACGTCCAGTCGGTGTGCCACCGCTGCGCGTGCGTCGTGAACGCGAGCACCCGGGACGACGGCAGCGCGGAGAGCAGGTCGTCGAACGACGCGTGCACGACGACGTGCGCGAGGTCGTGGTAGTCCAGGCCTGCGCGCCGCAGCTTCGCCTCCGACAGGTCGAACCCGAGCGGCTCGACGAGGTGCAGGGTCGCTCCCGTGCCCGAGACCATCCTGATCGCGTTCCCGGTGTTGCCGGGGATCCGCGGCTCGAAGAACACGACGTGCAGCACGCGCCGATCCTAGGCGGCGTGCACCGGCAGGCCCGGTTCGGTCGCGCGCGCGACCGCGACTAGCGTGGACGCGCACCCCACCGAGAGGACGTCACCGATGCCGACCGAGCCCGTCCACCGCGCCGCCGACACCCGCTACGACACCATGACGTACCGCCGGACCGGTCGCAGCGGCCTCGACCTGCCCGCCCTGTCGCTGGGCCTGTGGCACAACTTCGGCGACACCACCCCCTTCGACACCCAGCGGGCGGTCCTGCGCCGCGCGTTCGACCTGGGCATCACGCACATCGACCTGGCGAACAACTACGGCCCGCCGTACGGCTCCGCGGAGGAGAACTTCGGCCGGGTGCTCGCGAAGGACCTGCGGCCGTACCGCGACGAGCTCGTCATCTCGTCGAAGGCCGGCTACGACATGTGGCCCGGACCGTACGGGGACGGCGGGTCGCGCAAGTACCTGCTGTCGTCGCTGGACCAGTCGCTGACCCGGATGGGCCTCGACCACGTCGACATCTTCTACTCGCACCGCCCCGACCCGAGCGTGCCGGTCGAGGAGACGATGGGGGCCCTGCACACGGCCGTGACCAGCGGGAAGGCGATCTACGCGGGCATCTCGAACTACTCGCCGTCGCAGACCCGGGCCGCCCAGGAGGCGCTCGCGGAGCTGGGCACGCCGCTGCTGATCCACCAGCCGAGCTACTCGATGTTCAACCGGCACGTCGAGCAGGTCGCGGACGGGGAGACCGAGACGCTCCTCGACGTGGTCGGCGCCCTGGGCCTCGGCACGATCGTGTTCTCGCCGCTCCAGCAGGGGCTGCTCACCAGCCGCTACCTGTCGGGCGAGGTGCCGTCGGACTCCCGGGCCGCCCTCGGGCACTTCCTCAAGCGGGGCGCCATCTCGGAGACGTACCTGGAGCGTGCGCGGGCGCTCAACGAGATCGCGGCGGGTCGCGGGCAGTCGCTCGCGCAGCTCGCGCTGTCGTGGGTGCTGCGCGACGACCGGATCACGTCGGCCCTCGTCGGGGCGAGCTCCGTCGCCCAGCTCGAGGACAACGTCGCCGCCCTCGACGCACCGCCCCTGACGTCCGACGAGATCGCTGCCATCGAGCCCCACGCGGTCCACGGCACCGGCCGCTGACCCCCACCCGCCGGCGGAGGCGAGGCGAGCCGCCCCGCCGGCCGAGGCGGTCCCCCCGCCCTCCGCCCCCTCGTTCGTCGAGATCGTGACTTCGGGGTGAGAACGGCACTTCAGAGTGACGTTCTCACCCCGAACTCACGTTCTCGGCCATCCGGCCGGGCGGCCGGTCCGGCCGGGCGGGCCGGCCGGGGGCGCCGCCGCGCCCGTGGGTGGGCGGCGTTCAGGACGCGGGCACGACGCATCGTCGAGCCGTACCCGCGTGATCGGGGGGCGGAGGTCAGACGGCGCGCGGCGGCGCGGTGCTCTCCCGGACGACGAGCTCGGTCGCGAGGTCGATGCGCTGGTTCGTCGGCACCTCGCCGCGGGCCAGGGCGAGCACCATGCGGGTGGCGGTCGCGGCCATCTCCTGCAGCGGCTGGTGGATGGTGGTGAGCGGCGGGCCGATCCACTCGGTGACGGGCAGGTCGTCGTAGCCGACGATCGACAGGTCCTCGGGGATGTTCAGGCCGAGCTCGCGGGCGGCCCGCATGACGCCGAGCGCCTGGAAGTCGGACCCGGCGAAGATCGCGGTCGGCCGGTCGGGCCGGTCGAGCAGGTCCATGCCGTGCGTGTACCCGCCGCCGACGAAGAAGTCGCCGTACCGGATGAGCGCGGGGTCGACGGTGACGCCGGCCTCGTCGAGCGCGGTGCGGTAGCCGTCGATGCGGGCCCGGGAGCACAGCACGTCGACGGGGCCGGAGATGACGGCGATGCGCTTGTGGCCGAGGCCGAGCAGGTGCCGGGTGGCGGCGAGGCCGCCCGCCCAGTTGGCGGAGCCGACGGTCGGGACGCCGGGCGGCTGCTCGCCGGCGGTGTCGACGACGACGAACGGGATGGAGCGCGTCTCGAGCTGGCGGCGCTGGGCCGGGTCGAGGTCGGAGAGCACGAGGATGACGCCGCGGGGCCGGCGGGCCAGGACGTCGTCGAGCCACTCCTGGCGGGGGCGGTGGGCGCCGCCGAGCTCGGAGAGCACGACGCCGGCGCGCTCGGGGCCGGCGACCTCCTCGACGCCCTTGATGATCTGCACGGCCCACGCGGAGTCGAGCTCGTGGAAGACGAGGTCGATGAGCCCGGGGCCGGACGGGGTGCGGCCGCGGCGGCGGCGGTACTGGTAGCGGTCGATGACCTCCTCGACGCGCGCACGGGTCACCGCGGCGACGTCGGTGCGGCCGTTGAGGACCTTCGAGACGGTCGGGATGGAGACGCCTGCCTCGGAGGCGATGAGCGCGATCGTCGCGGTCCCGCCGGCCGGTGGTGCGTGCTCGTCGCCGTCCGCGCCCGTGGGGACGGGCTCTTCCGGCGTGCGGGGGTCGCCGCCGGTCTCCGTGATGGTCATCGTGCTCGTGGGTCCCTCGGTCGCCGCAAGTTTCGAGTCCGAACGTAGCATCGCAACTCCGTGTCGCCTACCACCTTCACTCGGATCCGCGATGTTTCGAGGTCGAGATGACTGAAAACATGCGGCGGTTTGCCAAATGTCATGACCGGATTGACGCTCTCGTCCGGCCCGACCTAGTGTCGATACTCGGTTGCTATCGACATGGATGTCGATACTTGCGGCTCACGACGACGTGGGACGGGGAGGTGTGTGGGGACATGACGGCGGATGCCACGGGGCAGGCCGAGAAGCGGTCGGAGCAGCGGCTCGAGCGGGTCGAGGACACGGCTGCGCAGGCCTGGCGCGACGCGACGCGCAGCGCCGCCGAGCGGGTCGAGGACCTCGTCGGGCGCATGACGCTCGACGAGAAGCTCTCCCAGCTCGTCGGCCTGTGGGTGGGCGCGGACGCGTCCGGCGGTGGCGTCGCCCCGCACCAGTCGGAGATGACGGCGGACGGCCTGGGCTGGACCGAGGTCATCGCGGGCGGCCTCGGCCAGCTCACGCGGCCGTTCGGCACGGCACCTGTCGACCCCGTCGTGGGCGCCCGGTCGCTCGCGCTGTCACAGGCGCAGATCGTCGCGGCCAACCGGTTCGGCATCCCGGCGCTCGTGCACGAGGAGTGCCTCGCCGGGTTCGCCGCCTGGAAGGCCACCGCCTACCCGGTGCCGCTGTCCTGGGGTGCGACGTTCGACCCGGCCCTCGTCGAGCAGATGTCCGCCGCGATCGGTGCGTCCATGCGGGCCGCGGGCGTCCACCAGGGCCTCGCACCCGTGCTCGACGTGACCCGTGACTACCGCTGGGGCCGCACCGAGGAGACCATCGGCGAGGACCCCTACCTCGTCGGCACCGTCGGCGCCGCGTACGTGCGCGGCCTCGAGGGCGCCGGGGTCGTCGCGACGCTGAAGCATTTCGCCGGGTACTCGGCCAGCCGGGCGGGCCGCAACCTGGCACCCGTGTCCGTGGGTCCCCGGGAGCGCGCGGACGTCCTCCTCCCGCCGTTCGAGATGGCGGTCCGCGAGGGTGGCGCCCGGTCGGTCATGCACTCGTACTCCGACGTCGACGGGGTGCCGTCCGCCGCGGACGTCGAGCTGCTCACCACGCTCCTGCGCGACACGTGGGGCTTCGACGGCACGCTCGTCGCCGACTACTTCGGCATCCGGTTCCTGCACACGCTGCACGGCGTCGCCGCCGACGAGCAGCACGCCGCGGCCCTCGCGCTGAGCGCAGGCGTCGACGTCGAGCTGCCGAGCGTGCACTGCTACGGCAACCCGCTGCGCCGGGCGCTCGCCGCCGGCGACGTCGACGAGGCGCTCGTCGACCGGGCCCTGCGCCGGGTGCTGACCCAGAAGCTCGAGCTCGGCCTGCTCGACGCCGACTGGCAGCCGCTGCCGGGCGACGTCGACGACCTCACGCTCGACGACGCGCACGGCCGCGACCTCGCGCTGCGGCTCGCACGAGAGGCCGTGGTCCTCCTGACGAACCCCGGCGGCGCGCTGCCGATCGCGCCCGGACGCCGCGTCGCCGTCGTCGGCCCGCTCGCCGACGACCCGATGGCGATGCTCGGCTGCTACTCGTTCCCCGCGCACGTCGGCGTCCGGCACCCCGACCACGAGCGGGGCATCGCGATCCCGACGGTCCTCGAGGCCCTGCGCGAGCAGCACGCGGGCGACGTCCGGCACGCGCGCGGCTGCGACGTGACGGACGACGACCGGTCCGGGTTCGACGCGGCGGTCGCGGCCGCGCAGGACGCCGACGTGTGCGTCGTCGCCGTCGGCGACCGGGCCGGGCTGTTCGGCCGCGGCACGTCCGGCGAGGGCTGCGACGCGAACGACCTGAACCTGCCCGGCGTGCAGGCCGACCTCGTCCGGGCCGTCCTGGCGACCGGGACGCCCGTCGTGCTCGTGCTGCTCACCGGCCGCCCGTACGCGCTCGGCGACCTCGCCGACGGGGCGGCGGCCGTGGTCCAGACGTTCTTCCCCGGCCAGCTCGGCGGGCAGGCGATCGCCGAGGTGCTCACCGGCGCGGTGTCCCCGTCGGGGCGGCTGCCCGTGAGCGTGCCCGCCGACCCGTCGGGCCAGCCCGGCACCTACCTGACCGCGAAGCTCGGCACCCTCAGCTCGGTGTCCTCGGTGGACCCGACCGCGGCGTTCCCGTTCGGCCACGGGCTGTCCTACACGACGTTCGAGTGGGACGTGCCGCCGGTCGAGCCCACGTGGGCGGTCGACGGCGAGGCCGTCGTCGAGGTCGTCGTCCGGAACACCGGGGCCGTCCCCGGCGCCGACGTCGTCCAGCTCTACCTGCACGACCCCGTCGCGCAGGTCACCCGGCCCGTCGTCCGGCTCGTCGGCTACGCCCGGGTCACCCTCGAGCCGGGGGAGCAGGCCCGCGTCACGTTCACCGTGCCCGCCGACGTCACCGCGTTCACCGGCCTGCGCGGCGACCGGGTCGTCGAGCCCGGCGACGTCGAGCTGCGGGTGTCCCGGTCCAGCGCCGACACGCACACGGCCCTGCCGCTGCGGCTCGTCGGCACCGAGCGCGTCGTCGACCACACGCGCCGGCTCACGACGACGGTCGGCGTGACCGCCGCGGTGCCCACCGACGAACCCACCGACGAACCCACCGCGACCGACGTCCCGGAGGTGATGAGCGCATGAGCAGCGTGCAGGAGCCGACCCTCGCAGGGTCCGGCCCGGACGTCGTCCCCGCCCTGGTGGCCGGGGACCCGGTGCCCGCCGACGCGGACCGGGGCACCGAGCAGGAGCAGCCGTCGAAGAACCGGAACCGCCGCAAGCAGACCTGGCTGACGCACGACGGCCAGGTCGTGCGGCCCGTCAAGCAGACGTGGCGGACGGCGCTGCGCCGTGACTGGCAGCTGTACTCGTTCCTCGTCCTGCCGCTCGTGTTCCTCGCCGTGTTCCGGTACTGGCCGATCCTCGGCAACGTCGTCGCGTTCCGCCGGTTCCGGCCGGGCGGCAGCATGTTCGGCGACGAGTGGGTCGGCCTCTACTACGTGCGGATGTTCATCAACGACCATCAGTTCTGGCACGCGTTCACGAACACCGTGATCATCGGCCTGCTGACGCTGGTCGTCGTCTTCCCGCTGCCGATCGTGCTGGCCCTCATGCTCAACGAGGTCCGCTCGCGCTCGTTCAAGCGGGGCATCCAGACGATCTCGTACCTGCCGCACTTCATGTCGGTGGTCATCGTCGCCGGCATCGTGTTCCAGCTGACGTCCGTCGACGGCACGATCAACCAGCTCATCGAGAAGTTCGGCGGCACGGCCATCACGTTCATGCAGGACCCGAGCTGGTTCCGCACGATCTACCTGACGTCCGAGGTGTGGCAGACCGTCGGCTGGGGCACGATCCTCTACCTCGCGGCGCTCACGACCATCGACGAGCAGCTGTACGAGGCGGCCCGCATCGACGGCGCGAACCGGTGGCGCCAGACCTGGCACATCACGCTGCCCGGCATCCGCCCCACGATGATCGTGCTGCTCATCCTCAACGTCGGGACGTTCATGGCGGTGGGCTTCGAGAAGATCCTGCTGCTCTCGAACCCGCTGATCTACTCGACGGCCGACGTCATCTCGACGTACCTGTACCGGGTCGGCATCGTCTCGAACTCGATCTCCTACGCGACCGCCATCGGCCTGTTCGAGGCCCTCATCGGCGTGACCCTGATCCTGTCCGCGAACGCGATCTCGCGGAAGACCGTAGGGGCGAGCCTGTGGTGACCACCGACCTCACGAACCAGCCGACCCCGGCCGACGCCGTCGCCCGCCTCGGGCGGCCCGGCAAGGGCACGCGCGTGAAGGACTCCCGCGGGTACCGGGCGTTCCGCGTCGTCAACGGCGCCCTGCTCGTGATCCTCGCGGCGCTCGTGCTGTACCCGTTCGTCAACATCGTCGCGCAGGCGTTCAGCTCCGAGGCGTACATCACGACGGGCCAGGTCAACCTGGTCCCGCGCGGGTTCAACCTCGTCACGTTCCAGGTGGTGCTGGGCGACCCGATGTTCTGGCGGAACTACCGCAACACCGTGGAGTACACGGTCGTGGCGACCGCCATCGCGATGGCCCTCACGACGACCTACGCGTACGCGCTGTCGAAGGCGCACCTCAAGGGCCGCAAGTTCTTCATCGGCGTCGCCGTCGCGACCATGTTCTTCAACGGCGGCCTCATCCCGAACTACATCCTCATCAGCCACCTCGGGTTCCGGAACACCCTGTGGGCGATCGTGCTCCCCAACGCGATCAGCATCTTCAACCTGCTGGTGATGAAGTCGTTCTTCGAGAACTTCCCGAGCGAGCTCGAGGAGGCCGCGCAGATCGACGGGATGAGCACCTACGGGGTGTTCTTCAAGGTCGTCCTGCCGCTGAGCAAGGCCGTGGTCGCGACGATGCTGCTGTTCTACGCGGTGTCGTTCTGGAACGGCTGGTTCGGGGCCTTCCTCTACATGGACGACCCGAACCTGTACCCGGTGACCGTGTACCTGCGCAACCTCATGGCGGGCGTCACCGGGGGCACCTCGATCCAGGGTGGCGGCACCGACAACCTCACCCAGATCGGCGCCAACGTGCAGGCCGTGACGATGCTCCTCACCGTCCTGCCCATCATCTGCCTCTACCCGTTCATCCAGAGGTACTTCGTGTCGGGCGTGATGCTCGGCGCGGTGAAGCAATGACGCCCGTGTTCGTCCCCCTTCCCCTCCCCATCCCCTCCGGTGCAGGACGACGGAGTTCCACCTCCCAAGGAGAATCATGAGGTCAGCAAGAAAGCGCATGGGTGCGGCCGCCTCGGTCGCGGTGCTCGCGCTCACCCTCACGGCGGCGTGCTCGTCGAACGACGACGCGACGTCCGAGCCGTCCGCCACCGAGGCCGGGCTCCCCGCCGCGCAGCGCGTCGGCGCGATGGACGACTTCAAGGTCGGCACGGACTTCGTCGCGTCGGAGCCGGTGACGTTCAGCGTCCTGTACCGCGACCACCCGAACTACCCGCTGAACCAGGACTGGCTGTTCCTCAGCCAGCTCAAGGACAAGAACAAGGTCAGCTTCGACCTGACGAGCGCGCCGCTGAGCGACTGGGACGCGAAGAAGTCGCTCATCATCAGCGCCGGTGACGCCCCCGAGCTCATCCCCGTCACGTACCCCGGCCAGGAGACGCAGTTCGTGTCCGGCGGGACGCTGCTGCCCATCAGCGACTACGTGAAGTACATGCCGAACTTCCAGGCCCGCGTGAAGGACTGGGACCTGCAGCCGGCGATCGACAACCTCAAGCAGGCCGACGGCAAGTACTACATGCTGCCCGGCCTCTACCAGTCGCCCCAGCCGCAGTACTCCATCGCGATCCGTCAGGACGCGTGGGAGAAGGCGGGCATCAAGTCCGACCCGAAGACGTGGGACGACCTCAAGGCCGACCTCGAGAAGCTCAAGTCCGCGAACCCGGGCGTGTGGCCCATGTCGGACCGGTGGTCGACGACGAACAACAACCCGCTCGGTGCGACGCTGCAGCTCGCGGCGCCGAACTTCGGCACCGTCGCCGGCTGGGGCTTCGGCAACGGCCTCTGGTACGACCAGGACTCGAAGAAGTACGAGTACGCCGCGTCGACCGACGGCTACAAGGACCTCGTCTCCTACTTCGCGTCGCTCGTGAAGGACGGCCTGCTCGACCCCGAGTCGCTCACGCAGGACGACGACACCGCGAAGCAGAAGTTCGCCAGCGGCCAGTCGCTCGCGATCTCCGGCAACACCCAGGAGATCACCTCGTACGCGAAGACGTTCACCGACGCGGGCAACACCGAGGCGAAGGTGCACCTCATCCGCGTGCCTGCGGGACCCGCGGGTGACAACGTCGCCTCCGGCAGCCGCACGGCGTCGGGCTTCATGATCTCGTCGAAGGCCGCCGAGCAGCCGAACTTCCTCGCGCTCCTGCAGTTCGCGGACTGGCTGTACTACTCGGACCACGGCCTCGAGTTCGCGAAGTACGGCGTCGAGGGCACCACGTTCACGAACGACGGCGGCAAGCGGGCCCTCGCGGCGGACGTCGACTGGAACGGCGTGAACCCCACCGGCACCAAGAAGCTCAACGCCGACTTCGGCTTCAGCAACGGCGTGTGGATGCTCGCCAACGGCTCGACGGACGAGCTCATCCAGGGCCTCAACACCGAGGCGTCGAACGCGTTCGTCAGCGCCATGGCCGACAAGAAGGAGCTGCCGCTGCCGCCGGCCGCGCCGCTCGACGAGATGCAGCAGGAGCAGATCACGCTCCTGCAGGCCGCGCTCAACGACTCGGTCACGCAGAACACGGCCGCGTTCATCCTCGGCCAGCGCCCGATGTCCGACTGGGACAAGTGGCAGACGGAGCTCAAGGGGCTCAACGTCGACCAGTACGTCGACACGTTCAACCAGGCGCTGGCAGCCAAGTGAGCTGACACCGCCTCCCTGACGGCCGGCCCCGCGCACCCATTCCCCTCCGGCGCGGGGCCGGCTGTCGCCGTCCCCCACGTCGTCGCCGTCCCCCACGTCGTCGCCGTTCTCACGTCGTCGCCGTTCTCACGTCGTCGCAGCCATCGCCGCCCTGGAGCCGCCGCTCATGACCATCTCGCCCCAGGTCCGCTACGGCGGCGACTACAACCCCGAGCAGTGGCCCCGTGAGGTGTGGGACGCCGACCACGCGGCGTTCGGCCTCGCGGGCATCACGACGCTGACGGTCGGGGTGTTCGCGTGGGCGCACCTGCAGCCCGCGGAGGACCGGTACGACTTCACGACGCTCGACGCGATCGTGGACCGCGCCGCGACGGAAGGACGGGACGTCGTCCTGGCGACGCCCAGCGGGGCGATGCCGCCGTGGCTCGCGCGGGCGCACCCGGACGCGTGCCGGGTCGACTTCGAGGGCCGCCGGCACGTGTACGGCCAGCGGCACAACCACTGCCCGTCGTCGCCGGCGTTCCGGCGGCTGTCCGTCGAGCTCGCCGGGCGGCTGGCCGAGCGGTACGGCGACCACCCGGCGGTCGTCGCGTGGCACGTGGGGAACGAGTACGGCGGCGCCTGCTACTGCAACCTGTGCGCTGCCGAGTTCCGCGCGTGGCTGCGGGCGAGGTACGGCACGCTCGACCGGCTGAACGACGCGTGGAACACCACGTTCTGGTCGCACACGTTCACCGACTGGGACGAGATCCAGCCGCCGAACGCCCTCTCCGAGCACTGGCGCGGCCCGAACCACACGGCGTTCCAGGGCATCACGCTCGACTACCGCCGGTTCATGTCGGACGCGCTGCTCGGCGGGTTCGTCGCCGAGAAGGCCGCGATCCGCGCGCACGTGCCGGACACCCCCGTCACCACGAACCTCATGGGCCTCTACCAGCCGGTCGACTACCACCGCTGGGCCGAGCACCTCGACCTCGCGACGTGGGACAACTACCCGCCCGAGGACCCCTCGCCGGTGCGGACGGCCGCCCGGATGGCGCTCGCGCACGGGGCGATGCGCGGGCTGCGCGGCGGGGAGCCCTTCTGGGTCATGGAGCAGACGCCGTCGACGACCGCGAGCCGCGACGTCAACGCCGTCAAGCGCCCCGGGGTGCTCGGGCTGTGGACGTGGCAGGCCGTCGCGCACGGCGCCGACGCCACGCTGTTCTTCCAGATGCGGCACTCGCGCGGCGCGTGCGAGAAGTACCACGGCGCCGTCCTCGACCACGCGGGCCGCACGGACACCCGGGTGTTCCGGGAGGTCGCCGAGCTCGGCGCCCAGCTCGCGACGCTCGGCGACGCGACGCTCGGCGCCCGCACGCCCGCCAGGGTCGCGCTGCTGCTCGACTGGGACTCCTGGTGGGCCCTGGAGATGTCCGACGGACCCAACCGGAACGTCCGCTACCTCGACGTGCTCGGGGCGTACCACCGGGCGCTGTGGGCGATGAACGCGCTGGTGGACGTGGTCCCCGTCACCGCGGCGCTCGACGCGTACGACGTGGTCGTCGCCCCCGCGCTGCACATGGTCAAGGGGGACCTCGCGGCCCGGCTCGCCGCCGTCGTCGAGCGCGGCGGGACTCTGCTGACGACCGCGCTGTCCGGGCGGGTCGACGAGGACGACAACGCGTTCCTCGCCGACGTCCCCGGCCCGCTGCGCGACCTGCTGGGGATCCGCGTCGAGGAGACCGACGCGCAGCAGCCCGACGTCGCCAACCCCGTCGCCCTCACCCTCGGCCGGCCCGGCGCCACCGCGGTGCACGACGCCCGGCACGTCTTCGAGGTCGTCGTCCCCGACCCGGACACCACCGTCCTCGCCACCTACACGGCCGACTTCTACGCCGGTGCGCCCGCCGTCACCAGCGCCCGCCACGGCGACGGGGAGGCCTGGTACGTCGCGACGCTGCTCGACGACCGCGGCGTCGCGCGCGTCGTGCGCCACGTGCTCGACCGGCACGGGCTCGTCGGGCCGCACGCGTCCGACGACGGCGTCGAGGTCGTCGACCGGGTCGCCCCCGACGGGACCCGGCACCGGTTCGTCCTGCACCACGGCACCGCACCCATCACCGTGACGTCGCAGGTCAGCGGGGTCGACGTGCTCACCGGCCGCGAGGTGCGCGCCGGTGACCCGCTGGAGCTCGACCCCGCCGCCGTGCTGGTCCTGCGCACCTGAGCCTCGTCCCGTCCCACCCCCGTCCCACCCCGCAGTCACCGGAGCGCACATGAGCACCGCCCCCGTCGTCGTCCCCGCCGAGCCGCTCGGGCCGCTGCCCGACGCGTGGCGCACCTGTGTCGGCACCGGCCGGCTCAACCTCGCGCTGCGCGCCGACTACCGCGAGTCCCTCGCCACCGTCCAGCGGGACATCGGGTTCCGGTACATCCGCGGCCACGGCCTGCTGTCCGACGACATGGGCGTGTACCGCCCGTACGACCACGACGGCGAGCGGCGCGTCCGGTACGGCTTCTCGTACGTCGACCAGGTGCACGACACGTTCCTGCAGCTCGGCGTCCGGCCGTTCGTCGAGCTCGGGTTCATGCCGACCGCGCTCGCGTCCGGCGACCAGACGGTGTTCTGGTGGAAGGGCAACGTCACGCCGCCGTCGTCCTACGACGAGTGGACCGCGCTCGTCACCGGTCTCGTCCGGCACCTGATCGACCGGTACGGGATCGACGAGGTCCGCACCTGGCCCATCGAGGTGTGGAACGAGCCGAACCTCGTGAACTTCTGGCAGGGCGCCGACCAGGCCGAGTACCTGCGGCTGTACGAGGCGACCGCCCGGGCGATCAAGGACGTCGACGCGTCGTTGCAGGTCGGCGGCCCGGCGATCTCGCCCGGCGCCGACGAGTGGTGGGCGCCGTTCGCCGAGTTCGTGACGAGCCGCGACGTGCCCGTCGACTTCGTCAGCCGGCACGCCTACACGTCCGGGCCCGCGCAGCACGTGCCGTTCGGCGTCTACCAGACCCTCGCCGCCCCGCAGACGCTGCTCGACCAGTTCGGGGCACCCCGGCGGCACCTGGCGGGCACCAAGCTCGCCGACCTGCCGGTCCACATCACCGAGTTCAACACCTCGTACCGGCCCGACAACCCGGTCCACGACACCGCGTACAACGCCGCCTACCTCGCGCCCGTCCTCGCGGGCGGCGGCGACCTCGTCGACTCGTTCTCCTACTGGACGTTCGCGGACGTGTTCGAGGAGGAGGGGGTGCCCACGTCCCTGTTCCACGGCGGGTTCGGGCTGCTCACCCACCGGCAGGTGCCCAAGCCGACGTACCACCTGTACGCGTTCATGGCCCGGATGGGCCGGCACGTGCTGGCCCGCGGTGACGACCACCTCGTGTGCGCCGACGACGACGGGCGCGTGACGGTGCTCGCGTGGCAGCCGGTCGGCGGGACCGAGGGGCCGGCCGCCGACGAACGGCACACGGTGCGACTGTCGCTGCCCGTGCTCCCGGGCGGGCGGCGCGGGGGGAGCTTCGGGGGGAGCTCCGGGGCAGGCTGCGGGGCAGGCTTCGTGGCCGCGGACGACGACGCGACCGTCTTCGTCGTCCGCGAGCGCGTCAACGAGCAGGACGGCAACGCGTTCGCCGCGTGGCGCGAGCTCGGCCGCCCGGCGTCCCCGACGGAGCGCGACCTCGACCTGCTGCGCGACCTCGCCCGTCCCGCGACCTCCCACGCGGCGCTGCCCGTGGCCGGCGGCCGGGTCCAGCTCGACCTCGAGCTCGCGCAGCACGAGGTGACGTTCGTCGAGGTCCGAGCGGTGCGACCCGACCGGCACGACGGGCTCGACGACCGCCGCCTCCTCGGCGTGTCCGACGACCGGCTCGTCGCCGACCCGCCCGGCCGGGGGCGCGCCGCGCGCCTCGTGACCGGCGGCACGGCATGGTGAGCGTCATGAGCCGCGACGCCGAGCGCTTCTCCGAGGTCGGCCGGGGACCGCTGTCCCGGTGGTCGGCGGTCGTCTACTGGGCGCTGGTCATCGAGGGGCTCGTCGTCCTCACGTCGCTGCCGGGTCTCGTGCTCCTGCTGCTCCTCGACCGGTCGGCGGGCAACGCCCCGCTGTTCGCCCTCGCCGCCGTGCCCCTGGGGCCGTCGCTGGCGGCCGCCGTCTTCGCGTGGCGGCAGTGGCTCGCGACACCGGCCGGCGACCGTGACCTGACGCCCGCCCGGCACTACCTGCGCGGCTACCGGCTCAACTGGCGCGACGTGCTCCAGTGGTGGGTGCCGACGCTCGTGCTGCTCGCCGTGCTCGACATCAACGCGGCGGGGGGCGGGCCGTTCGCGCTGGTGGCCGTGCTGCTCGGGGTCGCGGTGCTGGCCTGGGCCGGGAACGCCCTCGTCCTGTCGTCGGTGTTCGCCTTCCGGACCCGCGACGTCGCCCGCCTCGCCGCGTACTACCTCGCCGCGAAGCCCGGCTCGGGGCTCGGGGTCGTCGCGCTCGTCGTGATCGGGGGCGGCATCGCCGTGCTCGCGACCGACTGGCTCCTGCTGCTCCTCCTGTCGGTCCTCGTCCTGCTGCTGGTCCGCAACGCCGGGCCCGTGATCGCCGACGCGAAGGAACGGTTCGTCCGCCACGACCCGAGCTAGCATCGGGCCGAGCCTCGCGCGTCACGATCAGTGCAGACGCACGGAGCACACGCAGGTGCCGGCGGGAGGGGCGAGCAGATGTCGACCGGCCCGGCTCGTGGCCGCGTCCTCCGCGACCGGCTGTGGGACCTCGACGGTGCCGAGTGGCAGACGCACCTGGGCCGGTGGGCGAGCTCGCAGGAGGTCACCGACCAGCTGTCGCGCGGGCGCCGTGCGTTCGTTCACGGGCTCGGCCGTCCGTTCCGGTCCGTGACCGGCGCGAGCCTTGACGCGTACTGGGCGACCGCCCGCGACCACTTCGAGGTTCCCGGAGAGTCAGGGGCCGATCCGGACAGCGACGGCCTGACGTATGCCGCGCAGGTCTGGAACCGGGGAGGCGACACCGTCGTCGGCTTCGTCGAGCTCTGCTGACGCCGCGATCGCAGCAGGTCAGGTCAGGCCCGGTCAGGTCAGGTCCGGTCAGTAGATCCGCCGCCCGCGGGCGTCCGGGATGCCGCTGTGCCGGAACACGTACGTGCACAGCTGGTCGCGCCACTCGTGCGCGCTGCGGACCTGCTCGGCGAGCCGCTCGGTGACGCGTGCGTGCAGGTCGTCGGGGACCTCATCGGCCAGCGCCGTCCAGGCCGCGGCGTTCGACCCGGTGCGCTCGGCACCCGCCCAGTGGGTGTCGTACACGTGCTGCGCGACGGACACCCCGCTGTGCAGCACGTGTGACCAGGGCACGTGGTGGAAGAACAGCAGCAGCTCGTCGGGGCACGTCGCGACGTCCTCGTAGACCTCCCGCCACGGTGCCGGGTACTGGCCGGTGTAGCCGGTACCCGTCGCGCGCGTGCGGTCCACGCCGATGCCGTCGCGGTCCGCGAAGTGGTACGTGCCCCACGGGGTGTACTCGTACCCGTCGACGTCGGGGCCGTAGTGGTGGCCGGGGCGGACCATGAAGCCGACCCCGAGGGGCGCCGTGTAGTCCTCGTAGGTGCGCCACGAGTCGTCGAGGATGCCGTGCAGGGTGTCGCGGACCGGCGCGGCGGCGTCCGGGAACGTCAGGCCGATCCACTCGTCGAGCAGCGTGACGGGGTCCGCCGACGGGTCCCACGCGAGGCGGGCGAACGTGTAGAGGTTGGCCTGCGCGAGGGGGTGGCCGGTCCAGAACGGGTCGTCGCCGACGTTGGAGACGGCGACGATGCCGCCCGTGCGCGCGGCGCCTGTGCCAGCCGCACCCGCGCCCTCGGCTCCCGTGCCCGCACCCGCACCCGCGGCCACGTCCGCGACCGTCCGGCCCCCGTCACCCCACAGCCCGAACCGCAGGATCTGCGACCACTGCGGCCCGAGCCACACGGCGTGCCTCTGCTGGCCGGTGTACTCCTGCGTCACCTGGAGCTCGACGGCGAGCCGGGTCCGCGGCATCGCGGCGATCACCGGGGAGACGGGTTCGCGCGTCTGGAAGTCCATCGGCCCGTACTTCACCTGCAGGACGACGTTGTCGTCGAACCGCCCGTCGAGCGGCGCGAAGTGGTCGTACGCGGCGCGGGCGCGGTCCGTCGAACGGTCCCGCCAGTCCTGGTGGTGGTCGTAGACGAACGCCCGCCAGAACACCGTCCCCCCGAACGGCGCCAGCGCCCGGGCCAGCAGGTTCGCGCCGTCGGCGTGATCGCGCCCGTAGGCGAACGGCCCGGGCTGCCCCTCGGAGTCGGCCTTGACGACGAACCCGCCGAAGTCCGGGACCGCTGCGTAGACGCGGGCGGCCGCGTCGGCCCACCACGCCTGCACGTCCGGGTCCAGCGGGTCCGACGACGGCAGCCCGCCGACCGTCATCGGGGCCGCGAACGACACCGACAGGTAGACCCGGACGCCGTGCGGCCGGAACGCCGCCGCGAGCCGGACGACCCCGTCGAGGTGGTCGGTGAGCAGCCGCGCCTCGGTGGCGTGCACGTTGACGTTGTTCAGCCCGACGGCGTTGATCCCGACGGACCCGAGCAGCCGGGCGTACGCCTCGACGCGGGACAGGTCGTGGCGGACCTTGCCGTCGGCGTAGAAGATCGACCCGCCCGCGTAGCCCCGTTCGACCTGCCCCATCACCGGGTGCACGGTCATGTTGTCCCAGTGGTCGAGCATCCGGACCGGCTCGACGGGTGCGTGCCGCTCGTCCTCGTGGTCGGCGCCGAACGCGGCCTCACCCTGACGCACCACGTGGTGCAGGGCGTGCAGCAGCCCGGCGTCCCCTCCCGCCCGCACGGTCGTGACGCCGTCCCGCCGCCCGACGACGAACGCGTCCGCGCCGTCGAGGGCCGGGTCGACCGTCAGCACCAGGTCGGCTGCGGCGGGGTCGTCGACGAGCGCGCCGCCGTGCGCGGTGGTCGCGGCGGCCACCTCGGCGCGCACGGTGGCGACGAGCGGGCCGTCGCCCGCGACGTGCACGCGGCGAGCACCGACCGGGCGCAGCGCGGCGGGCGGCAGCCAGGCGGGGTGGACGTCGGTCGGACTGTTCGTCATGCGGTCCTCGTCGTGCGCGGTCGGATGGTCCTGGTCACCAGTCGTGGACCGTGCCGTCCTTGAGCCGGTTGAACGGCAGGTACGCCGGCTGGTACGGGTACTTCTCCGCGGCCTCGTCGTCGTACCCGACGCCGAGCCCGGGGGCGTCGCCGGGGTGCAGGTAGCCGTCCTCGAACGTGAACGTCTGCAGGAACACCTCGTTGGTCCGCGGGCCGTGCTGCATGTACTCCTGGATGCCGAAGTTGTGGATCGCGAGGTCCAGGTGCAGCGCCGCGGCCATGCCGACGGGGGAGATGTCGGTCGGACCGTGGATGCCGGACTTGATCTGGTACTGCGCGGCGAAGTCGAGGATCCGGCGCAGCGCCGTGATGCCGCCGGTGTGCGTGACGGCCGACCGGACGTAGTCGATGAGCTGCTCGCGGACCAGCGTCTGGTAGTCCCAGACGGTGTTGAACACCTCGCCGATCGCGAGCGGCGTCGTGGTGTGCTGCCGGACGAGGCGCAGCGCGTCCTGGTTCTCGGCGGGCGTGCAGTCCTCCAGCCAGAACAGGTCGTACTGCTCGAGGTCCTTGCCGAGCCGGGCCGCCTGGATGGGGGTCATCCGGTGGTGGCCGTCGTGCAGCAGCGGCAGCTCCGGGCCGAACTCGTTCCGGACCGCCTCGAACACGCGCGGGATGTGCCGCAGGTACGCGCGGGTGTCCCAGTCCTCCTCGGCGGGCAGGGGCGCGCGCTGGGCGGGCTCGTAGTCGTAGCGGCCCGACGACGACGGCTGCGCCGCCACCCCGTACACGGCGTCGATGCCCGGCACGGACGTCTGCACACGGATCGAGCGGAAGCCCTGCTCCTGGTGGTGCCGGATCGAGTCGAACAGCTCGGGCAGGTCGCGACCGCTCGCGTGGCCGTACGCCATGATCCCGGTCCGGCTCGCCCCGCCGAGCAGCTGGTAGAGCGGCAGCCCGGCGACCTTCGCCTTGATGTCCCACAGCGCCACGTCGACCGCGGCGATCGCGGCCATCGTCACCGGGCCGCGGCGCCAGTACGCGCTGCGGTAGAGGAACTGCCACGTGTCCTCGATGCGGTGCGCGTCCCGGCCGAGCAGCAGCGGGACGACGTGATCGGTGAGGTAGCTGACCACCGACAGCTCGCGCCCGTTGAGCGTCGCGTCGCCCAGGCCGACGACGCCGTCCTCGGTGGTGAGCCGCAGCGTGACGAAGTTGCGGTCCGGGCTGGAGACCAGCACCTCGGCCGACCGGATCGCGCTGCCCGGGCGGGCGGCGCGTGTCCCGGCGGGCGCCGCGCGCGTGCCGGCCGTTCCGGGTGTGCCGCCCGCGTCGGGCGTGCCGGGCGTCTCGGCGGTCGGCGTCGTCACGTCGTCGGGCAGCGGGGTCATGGCCGTGGTGTCTCCTGATCCGCGCGCCGGTCACCGGTCCCGTCGTCGTCGGCGGGGTGCGGCGCGCCCCGGCGAGCCTACGGTCGTCCGGCGTCGGGTGGCAATCGTTTGCCAGATGTTGCCAACGGGACCCCCGGGCGTCACCATGAGCCCGTGACCGACAAGCCGCCGACCCTGCGCGACGTCGCCGCCGCGAGCGGCGTCGCCATCTCCACGGCGTCCCGCGCCCTGTCACGACCGGGCCGGATCAACGAGGAGACGGCCGTCCGGGTCCGTGAGGCCGCCGCCGCGCTCGGCTACACCGTCGGCGCCTCCGGGCGTGCCCTCAGCTCGGGCAAGACCGGCACCGTCGCGCTCGTCGTCCCCGACGTCACCAACCCGTTCTTCTTCGGCATCGTCCGCGGCACCCAGGCCGCCCTGCGCGCCGCCGGCTACGCCCACGTGCTCGTCGACACCGAGGAGTCCGTCCAGGCCGAGGAACGAGCCCTGCGCATGCTCCGGACCAGCGCCGACGGGGCCGTCCTCGCCGCCCCCCGCCTCGGCGACGAGTGGCTCGTCGCCTGGTCGTCCGCCCTCCCGCTCGTCACCCTCAACCGGCCCGTCAACGGCGCCGGCGTCGTCATCGACACCCCCGGCGGCGCCGTGCAGGCCCTCGAGCACCTCGCCTCCCTCGGCCACCGGCGCATCGCCTACGCGGGCGGCCCCCGCACCTCGTGGTCCGACAGCCGCCGCCGCACCGCCCTGCGCGCCGCGGCCCGCCGGCTGCGCGTCGAGGTCGTCGTCCTCGGTCACTACGCACCGCAGCGCGAGGCCGGCGCCGCCGCCGCCGACGCCGCCTGGCAGTCCGACGCCACAGGTGTCCTCGCGTTCAACGACCTGCTCGCGTTCGGCATGCTCGAACGGTTCACAGCGCGCGGCGTCGACGTCCCCGGCCAGATGAGCGTCGTCGGCTGCGACGACGTGTTCGGCGCCGACCTCGTCCGGCCCGCCCTCACCACCGTCGCAGCCCCGCTCGAACGCGCCGGTCACCGGGCCGCCGACCTGCTCCTCGCGACGATCGACCGACGCGTCCCCGGACCGGCCGGCGACTACGAGGAGCTCCCGACGCATCTCGTGGTGCGCGACTCGACCGGGCCTGCCGCGCCCCGCTGAGCGGGTCGACCCGAACGTCGTCATCGGGCCGTGCCGCCCCTCGGGACCGCTCGGGGACGGCCGGGACGGCCATGGTGCGATCTCGGTGACGAGCTGGGGACGGCCCGGGACGGCCGGGGACGACCCCGCGGCGACCCGGCGACGGCCCGACGACGACCGGGGACGGCCCAGCGACGGCCCTGCGACGACCGGGAACGGCCCCGGGACGGCCCGGCGGCGTCCCCAGCGCGACCTCGGTGGTTGCCCTTCCGGGCAGTTCGCGCTTCCCCCTGGGGTACACCAGCGGCCCGGCGCCGGCGCGACGCTGATCCCAGCATCGGAACATGGCCGCGGATCGGCGTCTGCGGGCGGACGAGCTCGGCGAGCCGACCCGTCCGGTGGCACGCGCACGCGACAGGCCCGACGCCGCGCGCGCCGCCCCGACGCCGGCCACGCTGGCCTCGCCCGCCACGCCCGCCGCGCCCGCTGTGCGCGGTGCGCACCACGACCCGCCCGGCCTTCTCCAGCTGCAGAGCAGCGCGGGCAATGCCGCGGTCGCCGGGATGCTCGGACGTCCCCGGCCCGGCCCCGCGACCGGCACGAGCCTCGACCCGGGCACCCGGTCCCGCCTCGAGGCGGGTCTGGGGGGCGCCGACCTGTCCGACGTCACCGTGAGCCTGGACGGCGCAGCGACCGCCCGCGAGGGCGCCGCAGCGTTCACCGTCGGCTCCCGGATCGTCGTCGACCCCGCGCACTACGCACCCGGCACGGCCGCCGGCGACGGCCTGCTCGCGCACGAGGCCGCCCATGCCGTCCAGCAGAGCGACGGCGGCGGTCCCGGTGGGTCGGTCCCTGCGCTCGAAGCGGAGGCCGACCGGGCCGCCGTGGCCGTCGCCACCGAGCAGACCCCGAGCGACGGGATGCTCGTCAGGCTGCGGTCCGCCCTGTCGCTGCGCCGCTGCTCCGGCTGCACCGACGAGGAGAAGCAGCGGCTGGACGCGTTCCGCTCGGAGCGCGACCCGGCCCGGCTCGAGTCGTTCCTCCGCTCGGCGAGCGCCGACCAGCTCCGACGACTGGACGAGGTCGCCTCGTCGTCGGACGACCTCCACCGCGACGCCATCGCGTGGGAACGCGCCGTGCGGGCGAAGAGCTTCGGCGACATCGTGTCGCTCAACGGACGCAGCGACGCCGGCTTCCGCGCCGCGTACGCCGACCGCATCCTCGACCTGATCATGGCGGGGGCGACGACCCTCAAGATCGACCCGCGCCCTCCGGAGTTCGCCGACTTCGTCCGCTCGAGCCTGCACGACCTGCTGCGGCTCCCCTCGGGCTTCCGGCTCGTCACCGAGCTGATCGCCACCGGTCAGACGGTCGACCTGCGGTCCGGTGCCGGGCAGGAGACGCAGGCCGCGGACGCGCTGGCCGGCCGTGGGATCGGTGAGCCGGGGGCGCGCGTCGGCTCCGGGTCAACCGTCACGCTCAACCCGGAGCTCGCCCAGAACCAGGTCGTGCTCGGCGGACGCCCGGGCCAGGTGCAGATCATCCGGATGGACCCGTCGATCACGGTCGGTCACGAGCTCATCCACGCGCTCAACAACGCCCGCGGTCAGAACATCGCGCCCCCGTTACCCCCGGAGATGCTGCGGACGACGTTCAGCGGTGCCGGGCTGGTCCGCGACCCGGTCACCGGCGAACCGCAGAGCCCGGAGGAGCTCCGGACAGCGACGGGTCAGACGAGCTTCGCGACGGTGCGCACCGGCGGCGCCACCGGTCCGCAGCAGGACTTCGGGCCCGGTGCGGGCATCTCCGAGAACGACCTGCGCAGCGACGCCGGCCTCCCCGCGAGGGCGTCGCACTTCGGTGCCACCGACACGACCACCATCGACCTCGGCAGCACACGCACCCTGGACGCGCTGGTCGCCCGCTACCGGTTGCCGTCCGGCGCGGCGGTGCCGACGGCGGGCGTCGCGGCGATCCGCGCGTTCCTCGAGGCCGACGGATGGGGCAGGATCGCCGCCCTGGCCGACGCCGGCATGACGCGGGCCGCGGTGCCGAGCGCCGAGCACGTGGTCATGCACATCCGGTTCGTCGTGGGCAACACGACCCTCGCTGACCGGCTCGCCGGTCTCACGGTGCGATGACCGCGACCGCGGCTGCGCGCCGCCGGGCAGATCAGTCGGCCGGTCGGTCGGCAGGTCGGTCGTGGACCGTGCCCGGCCCGGACATCCACGTCGGCCGCACCACGGTGCCCGCCTACCGGGTCCTCGCGCTCGGCGGCCTGGTGCTCGGGGTCGCCACCGCGCTCACCTGTGCCGGACGGTCGGGGACGCCGCCGGCGGCAGTCCTCGTCATGGCGCTCGCAGGAGCTCTCGGGTCCGTCGCCGTCATGGTGGTCCGGGCGGCCCGAGGCTCGGCGGACTGGGTGTGGCACGAGCACGAGGCTGTCGTCCTCGTCGCTGCGCTGGTCGTCGGGATCGGGTTCGGCGGACCGCTCGGGCTCCTGGATGCCGCGCAGACGGGGCTGCTGGTCGTGCTGGGCGTCGGCCGGGTCGGGTGCCTGGTCGCCGGGTGCTGCTACGGCCGGCCGGTCGCCGGGTCGCGGCCGGGGGTGTGCTACGGACCTGGTCATGCGCGCGCCGGGTTCCCCGCGGCGCTGGTCGGGACGCGACTCGCTCCCGTGCAGGCCGCGGAGGCAGCGGGGGCTCTGGTGCTCGCGACCCTGGCTCTCGCGAGCCTGGCTCTCGCGACGCTGCCTGTCGGGACGCTGCCCGTCGCGATCCTGCCTGTCGCGACCCTGCCTCTCGCGACGGGGACGGCGCCGGGCCACGGCCTCCCGGCGGGTGCTGTGCTGGTGGCCGCGCTCGGCTCGCGCGCATGCCTCCGGCTGGTCGTCGAGACGTGGCGCGGCGACCACCCGACGCCCGCGCTCTGGCTCAGCGTGCCGCAGTGGTGGTGCGTCGGGACCGCGATCCTGGTGCTGCTGCTGTCGAGCGCTGGCGCGCTGCCGGTCGGTGCGTGGACGGTCGCACCGGCCGCCGTCGTGGTCCTGGCACCGCTCGCCGCGGTCGCCAGCCACAGGACGCGGGCCGAGGCGAGCGGCTGATCAGGGACGTCACGCCGGCGACCCCGCGACACCGGAAGCGGGTACCTCAGGCCGGCGCCTCCGTGCCCTCCAGTGCGGCGAGCAGGCCCGCCCCGTACCGGTCGAGCTTGGCCGCGCCGACCCCGCTGATCGTCCCGAGCTCCTCCAGCGACGCCGGGCGCCGCTCGACGACGGCCCGCAGGGTCGCGTCGTGGAACACGACGTACGCGGGCACGCCCTGCTCGCGTGCCGCCCCGGCCCGCCACGCGCGCAGCCGCTCGAACAGCTCCGCGTCGGGACCGTCGAGGTCCGCCGCCGCCGGCCGCCGCCCGCCGCGCTCCTCCCGTGCGCCCCGGGAGCGAGGTGCCTTCTCGACCTCGCGCCGCAGCCGCACCTCGCGCTCGCCGCGCAGCACCTCGGCGCTCGCGGGCGCGAGCCGCAGCGTGCCGTACCCGTCGGTGTCGACGCCGAGGAGCTCGGCCGCGAGCAGCTGCCGCACGACGCCCCGCCACTCGCCGTCGGACAGGTCGGCGCCGACGCCGAACGTCGACAGCGACGCGTGGCCGAGCTGCTGCACGCGCGGGGTCGACTTGCCGCGCAGGATGTCGACGAGGTGCCCGACGCCGTACCGCTGACCCCGCTGCTCGAGGCGCACGACCGTGGACAGGAGCTTCTGCGCCGGGACGGTCCCGTCCCACGACTCGGGCGGGCTCAGGCACGTGTCGCAGTTGCCGCACGCCTCGGCGCCGCTCTGGCCGAAGTAGTTCAGGAGCTGGACGCGACGGCACGACACCGTCTCGCACAGGGCGAGCATCGCGTCGAGGTGCTGCGTGAGCCGGCGGCGGTGTGCGGCGTCCCCGTCGGACGTGTCGATCATGCGTCGCTGCTGGACCACGTCGGCCAGCCCGTACGCGAGCCACGCGGTCGACGGCAGCCCGTCACGCCCGGCACGACCTGTCTCCTGGTAGTAGCCCTCGACCGACTTGGGCAGGTCGAGGTGTGCCACGAACCGCACGTCGGGCTTGTCGATGCCCATGCCGAACGCGATGGTCGCGACCATCACGACGCCGTCCTCCCGGAGGAACCGCGCCTGGTTGCGTGCCCGGACCTGCCGGTCGAGGCCGGCGTGGTACGGCAGCGCCGGGATGCCCTGGTCGACGAGGTACGCGGCGGTCTGCTCGACGGACGCACGGGACAGGCAGTACACGATCCCGGCGTCGCCGGGGTGCTCGGTGCGCAGCAGGTGCAGGAGCTGCGCCCGCGGGTTGTCCTTGGGGGCGATCCGGTACTGGATGTTCGGCCGGTCGAAGCTCGCGACGAAGTGCCGGGCCTCCCGCAGCTGCAGACGTTCGGCGATCTCGGCGTGCGTGGCCTCCGTCGCCGTGGCGGTCAGCGCGACGCGGGGGACCTCGGGCCACCGCTCGTGCAGCATCGACAGCTGCAGGTAGTCGGGGCGGAAGTCGTGCCCCCACTGGGACACGCAGTGCGCCTCGTCGATCGCGAACAGCGCGACCCGCCCCTGGTCCAGCAGCTCGACCGTCTCGCGGACGCGCAGGCGCTCGGGCGCGAGGTAGAGCAGGTCCAGCTCGCCCGACAGGTACGCCTGCTCGACGGCCCGGCGTTCGTGCGGCTGCTGCGTCGAGTTGAGGAACCCGGCGCGCACGCCGAGCGCGGACAGCGCGTCGACCTGGTCCTGCATCAGGGCGATGAGCGGGGACACGACGACACCGGTCCCCGGCCGGACGAGCGCCGGCACCTGGTAGCAGAGCGACTTCCCGCCGCCGGTGGGCATGAGGACGAGCGCGTCGCCACCCGCGACGACCGTGTCGATGATCTCCGCCTGGTCGCCGCGGAACTCGTCGTAGCCCCACACCCGGCGCAGGACCTCGAGCGCGGACGGCGCCGGGCCGTCGTCGAGGAGCGTCGCCGCAGGCTGCGCGGGCGGGACCCGCGCGGGGAGCCCGTGCCCGTCGGCGGGGCCCCGCGGCGCACGGGACGCACTGGACGCACTGGACGCACTGGACGCCCGGGACGCCCGGGACGCACCGACCGTGCCGGCCGGCGAGCTGTCCCGGGCCCCACGGGCCGGGCCTCTCCCCGAGGTGGGTGCCGCCGACGACCACGGGTCGAGGAGGTCCGGCGGCACGTCGTCGTAGGCGGGGTCGTACGGCGGCTCGTCGAGCGGCGGCTCGTCGTACGCCGCGAACGGGAGGTCGTCGACGGCGGCGTACGCGGGCTCGTCGGACGGTCGGGAGGGCACGCGCCAACCCTACGAGTGCACGCCGACACCTCGGGCACCGGATCCGCCACTCGTCGGGTTCCGCGCGACCGGCCCGGCTGTGGGCGGGTCGACGCACGACGCACGCCGCCCGGGCCGTCACCAGGTCGACGGACGACGCGCGCGGCCCGACCGACGAGGTCTGCGAGGCCCTGAGGTGGGAGGAACCGGACCCGGACGACGCTGTGCCACCACGCACCGGACCTCACGCCCGTGATGTCGTGCGACGGGTCGTTCGTGGTCCGTAGGGTGACGGCATGGGAACCGCACTCGTCACCGGCGCCAGCGCCGGCCTCGGACTGGAGTTCGCCTGGCAGCTCGCCACGGCCCGTCACGACGTCGTCCTCGTGGCCCGCGACGAGGAACGCCTCACCCGCCTCGCCGAGCAGCTCCGCGCCGCCGCGGGCGTCCGTGCCGAGGTGCTCGTGGCCGACCTCTCGGACCGCGCCGGCATGGAGCGCGTCGCGGACCGCCTGCGCAGCGACGAGAACCCCGTCGGCCTGCTCGTGAACAACGCCGGGCTCGGTCTCAACCAGCGGTTCGTCGAGGGCGATCTCGCCCGCGAGGAGGACGCGCTCGAGGTCATGGTCCGCGCGGTGCTCGTCCTGTCGCACGCCGCAGCGGGCGCGATGGTCGAGCGGGGCAGGGGAGCGGTCCTCAACGTCGCGTCCGTCGCCGCGCTGCTCGCGTCCGGCACGTACTCCGCCCACAAGGCCTGGGTCCGCTCGTTCACCGAGGGGCTCGCCGTGGAGCTGCGCGGCACGGGCGTCACCGCGACGGCGCTCTGCCCCGGGTTCGTGCACACCGAGTTCCACGAGCGCGGGCGCATCGACGTCAGCGCGTACCCCGAGATCGCGTGGCTCAACGCGGAGGACGTGGTCGCGACGGCGCTCGCCGACGTCCGTCGAGGGGCCGTGATCTCGACACCGAGCCTGCGCTACCAGCTCGCGTCGGGCGTCGTCCGGCTCGCGCCCCGGTCCGCCGTGCGCGCGTTCGGGCGGTACCGCAAGGCACTGGAGGGCGGCGCGCAGTAGCCCGCGCGACGTCGCCCGGCCGGCGGAGGTCGTCCGGCGGAGGTCGGCCGGCCGGAGCTCGCCAGGGCCGTCGGCGCGCCCGGGCACGGCACTGCGCCCGGTAACCTGTCGGCCGTGACCCAGGACCTCTCCCCGACGCCCCGCGAGCAGCTCCTCGCACTCATCCAGGACCTCGCAGTCGTGCACGGCAAGGTCACGCTCTCGTCCGGCCTCGAGGCCGACTACTACGTCGACCTGCGCCGCGCGACGCTCCACCACCGGGCGGCCCCGCTCATCGGCCACCTGCTGCTCGACCGGCTCGAGGAGGTCGGGCTCGGCACCGCCGAGATCGACGCGGTCGGCGGCCTGACGCTCGGCGCCGACCCCGTCGCGACGTCGCTCCTGCACGCCGCGGCGTCCCGCGGGCAGGACCTCGACGCGTTCGTCGTCCGCAAGGAGGCGAAGGCGCACGGCATGCAGCGCCGCATCGAGGGGCCGGACATCGCAGGTCGGCGCGTCGTCGTCGTCGAGGACACGTCGACGACGGGCGGGTCGCCGATCGCGGCCGTCGAGGCGGCCCGTGAGGCCGGCGCCGAGGTCGTCGGGGTCGCCGTGATCGTCGACCGTGCGACGGGCGCCCAGGAGAAGATCGAGGCGCTCGGCGTCCCGTACCACTACCTGTTCAGCCTGACGGACCTGGGTCTCGCCTGACGGCACGGGCACCGGCATGACGAGTCCCCACCTGCGCCGGTGGACCACGGCGGACGCGGCCGCGCTGCACGCCGCCGTCCTGGAGAGCCCCGACCTGGCCCGCCAGCTCGGCGGCGCCGACCTGGTCGACGTCCGCGCGTGCGCCGAGCTGATCGACGACGAGCTCGCACCGTCGTCGCCGTCGGAGCACCACTTCGCGGTCGTCGTCGACGGCACCGTGGTCGGCAACGTCGGCGTGGGCAGCGTCGAGCACGTCCACGAGACGGCGTGGACCTTCTACTGGCTGACCGCCAGCGCCCGCGGTCGAGGGCTCGCGACGCGCGGTCTGGCGACGGTCGCGCGCTGGGCGCTCGACGAGCTCGGCCTGTTCCGTCTGGAGCTCGGGCACCGTCTGAACAACCCGGCGTCCTGCGCCGTCGCGACCCGCGCCGGCTTCGCGGCCGAAGGCGTCGAGCGGGCGAAGCTGCGGTACGGCGCCGAACGGTACGACGTCGAGACGCACGCGCGGCTCATCACCGACCCGGCTCCCGGGGTGCCGCCGCTGCGGCTCGCCGCCTGACGACGAGGTCCCGGCTACACCCGGTCGACGAGGTCCTGGATCGAGTCGACGATCTCGTTCGGCCGGAACGGGAACCGGGCCACGTCCGACTCCTTCGTCGACCCCGAGAGCACGAGGAACGTCCGCAGGCCGGCCTCGATGCCCGCGACGACGTCGGTGTCCATCCGGTCACCGACCATCACGGTGGTCTCGGAGTGGGCGTCGATCCGGTTGAGCGCCGACCGGATCATCATCGGGTTCGGCTTCCCGACGAAGTACGGCTGACGACGGGTCGCGGCCTGGATCATCGCCGCGACGGCCCCGGTGGCCGGCAGGTCGCCCTCGGCGCTCGGGCCGGTGACGTCCGGGTTCGTGGCGATGAACCGCGCGCCACCCTGGATGAGGCGGATGGCCTGCGTGATCGCCTCGAACGAGTACGTGCGGGTCTCACCGAGGACGACGAAGTCGGGCTCGGCGGCCGTCAGGGTGTATCCGGCCTCGTACAGCGCCGTCGTGAGGCCCGCCTCGCCGATGACGTACGCGGACCCGCCGGGCATCTGGTCGGTGAGGAACTGGGCGGTCGCGAGCGCCGACGTCCAGATGGCCCCCTCGGGCACGTCGATCCCGGACATCGACAGCCGTGCCCGCAGGTCGCGCGGGGTGAAGATCGAGTTGTTCGTGAGGATCAGGAACGGCCGCCCCGCGTCGCGCAGCGCGCGGACGAAGTCGGCGGCGCCGGGCAGCGCGGTGCCCTCGTGCACGAGGACACCGTCCATGTCGGACAGCCAGGAGCGGATCTCCCGCGTCATGCCCCGAAGGCCTTGCGCTCGACGGCCTCGCGCTCGGCCGGGTCGTCGTAGCGCTCGTCGCGATCGGTGACGGGCAGACCCGCGGCCGCGGCGGCCTTGTCCTTGCGGCGCTTGCGCCACAGCTCGACGAGGATGGGCGTGACCGAGAACAGCACCACGAGGACCAGCAGGGCCTCGATGTTGTCCTTGATGAACGTGATGTTCCCGAGCCCGTAGCCGAGCCAGGTCACGCCACCGGCCCACAGCACCACGCCGATGGCGTTCCACTTCACGAAGTGGCGGTACGGCATCCGTCCCACGCCCGCCGCGACGGACGCGTACGTGCGCACGAACGGGATGAACTGCGCGACGATCAGCGTCCGGCCGCCGTACTTGTCGAAGTACGCGTACGTCTGGTCGATGTACTTCTGCTTGAAGAAGCGCGAGTCGGGCTTGTTGAACACCTTCGGGCCGAGGCCCCGGCCGATCCAGTAGCCGCACTGCGTCCCGGCGAACGCCGTCAGGATGAGGAGCAGCGACAGCGGCCAGATCCCGATCGGGATGTCCAGCGAGTCCTGCGCGACGAGCGCGCCGGCGGTGAACAGCATCGAGTCGCCCGGCAGGATCGGGAACAGCAGGCCGACCTCGACGAAGATGACCGCGAGGATGCCGATGAGCGCGGCCGTCCCGAACGAGTCGATGAGGTGCTGGGCGTCGAGGAAGTCCGGGAGGAGCGTGTGCACGGGTGCGCCCGCGTGGACGGCGGGCAGGGCGGCCGCGAGGGCCGTCGTCGTGAGCATGCGCACCAGCCTACGGTGCGACCTGTGGGCGACACGTGCGAGCGTGTGACCAGGGTGTGCGTGGGCTGTGGGCTCCGGGCGGTCGACCGGCGCATGGACAATGGGCTCGCCCGGTGACGGCACCGGCCTGTCGGTGACGCGCCGGCCGGAACGTCGGCCGGAACGTCGGCCGGTGCTCGGTCGTTGCCCGGTGAGTTCGAGCTGCTCGTGGTGGGAGGTGCGGTGCGGTCCACCGTGAAGGACGTGGCGGCGCGTGCCGGGGTGTCCCCGAAGACGGTCTCGAACGTCATCAACGGCACGGTCTTCGTGCGCCCGGAGACGCGCGCGCGCGTCGAGGAGGCGCTGGCCGAGCTGGACTACGTGCCGAACCTCGGTGCGCGTGGGCTGCGCAACGGCCGGTACGGGCTCATCGCGCTCGCCCTGCCGGACCTGTCGACCGCGTACTCGGCGGAGCTCGCGCACCACTTCGTCGAGGAGGGGCACGCCCGCGGCTGGGGCGTGCAGATCGAGGAGACGGCCGCGGAGCCACGTCGCGAGCGTGACCTGCTGTCCCGGGCGAGGTCCCAGCTCGTCGACGGGCTCGTGCTCAACCCCGTGTCGCTCGAGGACTCGGCGATCAACGACGAGGTCGACGTCGCGCGGGTGCCCCTGCCGCCGACGGTACTCATCGGCGAGGTCGTCCAGGACCGCACCGACCAGGTCGGCGTCGACAGCGTCCTCGGCGCGCGGCACATGACCGAGCACCTGCTCGCGACGGGTCGGCGGCGCATCGCCGTGGTCGGCGCACCCGGCGCGATCGAGACGGCCGCCGCCCGCCAGCGCACCGAGGGGTACCGGCAGGCGCTCGCAGCGGCGGGCGTGCCGGTCGACCCGGCCCTCGAGATCACGGTGCCGCGCTGGACGACCGAGTCGGCCGTCGACGGCGTCCGGGCCTTCCTGGACGCGCACGACGCACCCGACGCGTTCTTCTGCTTCACCGACTCGATGGCGGTCGGGGCGGTCAGCGTGCTGTGGGAGCGGGGCCTGCGGGTGCCCGACGACCTCGCCGTGGCCGGGTTCGACGACGTGGTGGCCAGCCGGTACGCGGTGCCGCCGCTCACGACGGTCGCGTTCGACCTGCGACAGCTCGTCGTGACGACGCTGGACATGCTCGCCGAGCGGATCGCCGACCCGCAGCGGACCCCGCGGCGCATCATGGTGCCGCACCGTGTCGTGGCGCGGGAGAGCACGGCGCCCGTGGGAGCCCGGCGGCAGGGTCCGCCTGCGGGCTGACGGGCTCGGCCCCCGCTGACGGGCTCGCGGTTGTCAGGCCCGCGGTTGTCGGGCTCGCGGCTGACGGGGCTGCGGCTGTCGGGCTCGCGACTGTCGGGCCCGCGACTGACGGGGGCTGCGGCTGTCGGGCTCGCGGCTGACGGGGCTGCGGCTGTCGGGCTCGCGACTGTCGGGCCCGCGACTGACGGGCTCGCGGCTGTCGGCCCGCGGCTGTCAGCCCGGCTCGAGGCTGACGGGTCCGGCACCGTGTCCGAGCCCCTGTGCAGGGTGTCCGTTCCCTCCGGGAAATCCCCTCTTGCCCACCCGTTCCAACGATGTAATGATCGACGCGCCGAGCACTCCGGGCTCCGTGGCCCTCCAGGAGCGCTCGGTTCCTCCAGGGGTACAACGATGTAACAGCGTGTCTCACGAAGGAGTGACGGCATGAGAACGCACCACGCACCACCCGGTCCCCAGGACCTCGTCGCCCGCGCCGCCAACATCGAGCTCAGCCGCCGGCAGATGCTCCTCGGCTCGCTCGCCGCGCTCGGCGGGGGCGCCGTGCTCGGCAGCCTCGCCGGCTGCGCACCCTCCAGCGCCTCCGCGTCCGGCGTCCCCCAGCTGAACTTCTGGCACCTGCTCAGCGGCGGCGACGGCATCAACATGGCCAACCTCGTCACCAAGGTGAACGCCGAGCACAACGGCTACGACGCGACCCAGACGGTGCTCGCCTGGGGTGCGCCGTACTACACGAAGCTCGCGATGGCGAGCGTCGGCGGACGGGCGCCGGACGTCGCGATCATGCACGCGTCACGCGTCGCGGGATACGCCCCGGGCGGCCTGCTCGACCCGTGGGACCTCGACATGCTCGCTGACGTCGACGTGGCGCAGGCCGACTTCCTCGACCGCGTCTGGGCGAAGGGCGGGCTGGACGGGAAGCAGTACTCCATCGCCCTCGACTCGCACCCGTTCATCATGATGTACAACACCGACATCGCCGCGAAGGCGGGCGCGCTCGGGGCCGACGGCCAGCTCGCGCCGATCACCAGCCCCGACCAGTTCCTCGAGGTCGCCCGCGCCATGCAGGCGGTCACCGGCAAGCACGGCCTCTCGTACGGGTACCTCGGCGACGGCGCCCAGATGTGGCGGCTGTTCTACACGCTCTACAAGCAGCACGACGCCGAGTTCGACCTCTCGGGCGCCACCGCCGCGGTCGACGACGACGCCGCGGTCGAGTCGCTCGAGTTCATCCAGCAGCTGCTCGACGGCACGATCTGCACCCCGAACGGCGACTACGGCACCGCGGTGTCGGAGTTCATGTCGGGGGAGAGCGGCATGTTCTTCACGGGCGTCTGGGAGCTCCCCACCGCCAAGAACGCAGGCATCCCGTTCGACGCCCAGCCGATCCCCACGCTGTTCGGCACCGCGGCCGCCTACGCCGACTCGCACGCGTTCACGCTCCCGCACCAGTCGCACCCGGACCCCGTCAAGCGCAAGGCGACGTACCAGTTCGTCAGCGACCTCCTGCACCAGTCCCTCGACTGGGCCGAGGCCGGGCACATCCCGGCGTTCCAGCCGGTCATCCAGAGCCCCGAGTACCAGGCGCTCCTCCCGCAGGCGCACTACGCACCGGCCGCCGAGATCCTCAACTACGACCCGGAGGCCTGGTTCACGGGTTCGGGCAGCGACTTCCAGTCGTACTTCCTCGAGACCGTCCAGAACGTGTACCTGCAGGGCGACGACGCAGCCAAGGGCTTCGCGGCCTTCGTCCGTCGCGTGAACGTGCAGCTCGCCAAGCCCAACCCGGTCTGAACCGGCCCCTGACAGTCCGGTCGCACGAAGGAGTCCGATCGTGTCCTCTGCAGCACTCGACATCGGCGCCGGCGCACGTGCCGCCCGCGCCGCGGCGGCCGACCAGCCGCGCATCCGCACGCAACGCTCGCGCGACACCCGGATCGGCTGGTTGTTCGTCGCCCCGTTCGTCGTCGTCTTCGCGATGTTCCTCGTCTGGCCGCTCGTCCACGGTTTCTACCTGAGCTTCACCGGCGAGAGCATCACGGGCGCCGGCGGGGACTTCCTCGGGTTCGCCAACTACATCGAGGCCCTCAAGGACCCGATCATGTGGCGCTCGATGCTCAACACCGCGTGGTTCACGGTGCTGTCGACGATCCCGCTGGTGATCGTCGCGCTCGTCATGGCGCTGCTCGTGTTCCAGGGGCTGCCCGGCCAGTGGCTGTGGCGGCTGTCGTTCTTCATGCCGTTCCTCATGGCGTCCACGGTCGCCGCGCAGTTCTGGATCTGGATGTACAACCCGCAGCTCGGCCTCGTGAACTACCTGCTCGGTGCCGTCGGCATCGAGGGGCAGGCGTGGTTGCAGGACCCGACGTGGGCGATGCTCGCGGTCGTCGTCGAGACGTTGTGGTGGACCGTCGGGTTCAACTTCCTGCTCTACCTCACGGCCCTGCAGAACATCCCCGAGCAGCAGTACGAGGCGTCCGCGCTCGACGGCGCCGGCCGGTGGCGCCAGGTCCGGTCGATCACGATCCCGCAGCTCGGCCCGACCACCGTGCTCATCGTGATCCTGCAGATCCTCGCGTCGCTCAAGGTCTTCGACCAGATCTACGTCATGACCAACGGCGGTCCCGGCGGCGTCACCCGGCCCGTCGTCCAGTACATCTTCGAGTCCGGCTTCACGGGGTACCGGTTCGGGTACGCGTCGTCGATCGCCTACATCTTCTTCGCGGTGATCGTCATCGTCTCGCTCGTCCAGGTCCGGTTCACGATGCGGAGGAGCGAGTCATGACCACCACCGTCGCACCCCGGCCCCACGCCGGCTACAAGTCGGCGGCCCGGGGCCGCTTCGCCCAGGCCGCGAACCTGCGGACCGGCGAGAAGTTCCTCAGCCCCGGCCGGATCGTCGCGATCGTCGCGCTCGTGGTCATGGCCTTCGCGTGGCTGCTGCCGTTCCTGTGGGCCGTCGTCACGTCGTTCAAGTCGGAGACGTCCGCCGCCGCGACGCCCGTGTCCTGGTTCCCGAAGGACGGCTTCAACGTCGACGCCTACACGAACGTGCTCCGCGAGGGGAACATCCCGCTCTGGACGTGGAACAGCCTGCTCACGGCCACCGCCATCACGCTGCTCACGCTCGTCGTGTCGTCGCTCGCGGCCTACGCCCTCGCGCGGATCGACTTCCGGGGTCGGCGCTGGCTGTTCTGGCTGATCATCGCGTCGATCATCGTGCCGCCGCCGGTGCTCATCGTGCCGCTGTTCTACGAGATGCTCACGCTCAACCTCGTCGACACGTACTGGGCGATCATCCTTCCCCAGCTCGTCGCGCCGGCCATGGTGTTCGTGCTGATGAAGTTCTTCCAGCAGGTGCCGATCGAGCTGGAGGACGCCGCCCGCATCGACGGCGCCGGCCGGTTGCGGGTGTTCTGGTCGATCGTGCTGCCGCTGTCGCGGCCGATCCTCGCGGCCGTCGGGATCTTCGTGTTCATCGCGGCGTGGAACAACTTCCTGTGGCCGTTCATCATCACGAGCGACGCATCGCTGATGACCCTGCCCGTCGGGCTGCAGACCGTGAAGAGCGCCTACGGCCTGCAGTACGCCCAGACGATGGCGTCCGCCGTTCTCGCGGCGCTGCCCCTGATCGTGGTCTTCCTCTTCTTCCAGCGGCAGATCATCCGCGGGTTCTCGACGACCGGCTTCGGCGGTCAGTGAGCCTCCGGTCCCACGTGCTCCACCAGTTCGACCTGTTCCATCTGAGCATCTGTTCCATCTGATCCATCGGTTCCACCTCCCCGACCTGAGGAGCCTCGTCTCATGACCACCGCACACGTGACGCTCGACCGGGACTTCACCGCCGGTGAGGTACCCCGCCGGATCTTCGGCTCGTTCGTCGAGCACATGGGTCGGTGCGTCTACACCGGCATCTACGAGCCCGGCCACGCCGCCGCCGACGAGCGGGGGTTCCGCACGGACGTGCTCGACCTCGTCCGCGAGATGGGCCCGACCGTCATCCGGTACCCCGGGGGCAACTTCGTCTCCGGTTACCGGTGGGAGGACGGCGTCGGCCCCGCGTCCGAGCGGCCGCGGCGGCTCGACGGCGCCTGGCACACCGTCGAGTCGAACGCGTTCGGCCTGCACGAGTTCGTCGACTGGGCCCGGGTCGCGGACGTCGAGGTCATGGAGGCCGTCAACCTCGGGACCCGCGGGGTCGACGAGGCGCGGGCGCTCGTCGAGTACGCCAACCACCCCGGCGGCACCGAGCTGTCCGACCTGCGCCGCAAGAACGGCCACGACGACCCGTTCGGCATCAAGCTGTGGTGCCTCGGCAACGAGATGGACGGGCCCTGGCAGATGGGCGCCAAGACGGCCGACGAGTACGGACGGCTCGCCGTCGAGGCCGCGAAGGCCATGCGGCTCGTCGACCCGACCATCGAGCTCGTCGCGTGCGGTTCGTCGAGCTCGCAGATGCCGACGTTCGGGTCGTGGGAGCAGACCGTGCTGCGGCACACGTACGACCAGGTCGACTACGTGTCGCTGCACGCCTACTACCAGGAGCACGAGGGCGACCATGCGTCCTTCCTCGGCTCCGCCGTCGACATGGACCACTTCATCGAGTCCGTCGTCGCCACCGCCGACGCCGTCCGCGCCGCCGGCAAGCACACCAAGCGCATCAACCTCTCGTTCGACGAGTGGAACGTCTGGTACCAGACGGGTCGCGACACCGAGGACCAGCCGCACGTCATCGCCGAGCGCAACATCTGGCGCGAGCACCCGCGGATCATCGAGGACGAGTACAACGTCACCGACGCCGTCGTCGTCGGGACCCTGCTCAACTCGCTGCTGCGGCACGGCGACCGCGTGAAGATCGCCAACCAGGCGCAGCTCGTCAACGTCATCGCCCCCATCCGGTCCGAGGAGGGGGGCCCCGCCTGGCGGCAGTCGATCTTCTGGCCGTTCGCCCGCATGGCGGCGCTCGCCCGCGGCGAGATCCTGCGGGCCGTCGTGCGGTCCGACCGGTACGACACGAACCGGTTCGGCGACGTCGACCTCGTCGACGTCTCGGCGACCTGGTCGCAGGCCGACGGCCGGGTCGCGCTGTTCCTCGCGCACCGCGGGCTCGACGAGGACGCCACGGTGACCGTCGACCTGCGCGGCTGGACCGCCGGCCGGGTCGCCCGCGCCGAGGTCCTCGACACCCCTGCGGGCGGCGACCGGTTCTCGTCGAACACGCAGGACCGGCAGGACGCGGTCGGGCTCCGCGCTCTCGACGGCGTCGCCGTCGACGGCAGCACCCTCACGGTCCGTCTTCCGGCCCTCTCCTGGGCGGTCGTCGAGCTGGAGGTCGCCGCCTCCTGACCGGTCGGTCGACCCGCTCGTGGGCGATGGCCGGCTGGAGGCCGCTGCCCACGACCCGGTCGGCTGACCACCGGGGCGGTGGTCGAGTGGAGGCCGCCGCCCCTCCGACCGGTCCGGTCGCTCCGCAGCCGGCCGGACCGGTCGCGGCGCGGTCGGGGGAGCGCGCACGGCTGGGCACCGTGCGCCACCCCGACCGCGCCGCGTGGCGACCGTCGCGACGTCACCCCGGCCGCGCAGCGTGGCGACCATCGCGGCCACCCCGACGGTGTGCCGCCACGTGCCGCCGCCCGCGGCCGGCGCAGCTACGGTGGCGCGCGTGGACCCCGAGCACGACGACACCCCCGACGCTTCGTCGCACGAGCCGACGCACGAGCCGACGCACCAGGCCCGTGACCTCGAGGCCGTCGGGGTCGGACCGTGGCCGGGCCCGCTGCCCGACGACCCCCGCTACGACCCCGAGCTGCTCGCGCACGGCGACCGTCGCAACGTGGTCGACCAGTACCGCTACTGGACGGTCGAGGCGATCGTCGCCGACCTCGACACCCGACGTCACCCCTTCCACGTGGCCGTCGAGAACTGGGCGCACGACCTCAACATCGGCTCGGTCGTCCGCACGGCCAACGCGTTCGCCGCCACCGAGGTGCACATCGTCGGCCGCCGCCGCTGGAACCGTCGCGGTGCGATGGTCACCGACCGGTACCAGCACATCCGGCACCACCCGACGGTCGAGGATCTCCTGACGTGGGCGGCGAGCGGCGGTCCCGACGGCACACCCATCCCCGTGCTCGGCGTCGACAACCTTCCCGGCTCCGTCCCGCTCGAGGGCTACCCCCTGCCACGGTCCTGCGTGCTGCTCTTCGGCCAGGAGTCCGTCGGCCTCTCGGACGCCGCCCGAGCAGCCGTCGTCGACGTGCTGCACATCGCCCAGTTCGGGTCGACGCGCTCCATCAACGCCGGGGCCGCGGCCGCCATCGCGATGCACGCGTGGGTCGCCCAGCACGCGCGACGCGACGACTGACCCCTCGGCCGGACGCCATGGGCGCCTCGGCGCAGCCGCACCGGTCGGCCGTCAGGGACGCCTCGGCGCAGCGGCACCGGGCTCCGTCGCGCGCCTCGCGTTGAGTGGCTCCTGAGGGCATCCGGCACCTCGCTCATCTCGTCAGGGAGGCTCGGCCAGCACACGTCCGTCGGCCGTCCTGAAGGTGTACCGAGCGGGCGTCCGAGGACCAGGTGCCGGCCCGCCTGTGATGGCAGGCCCGGGTGCCGTCCCGAGACCCGTCCTCGTCGGCGGTCGACCGCCGACGTCATCGGATCCGCTGCGCGATCGCGCCCGGGGCGACCGGCGCGGCGGCGACGTGTGACGCTCGATCGTCAGGTCCCGCCGGTGCACCTCGTGGTGATGGAAGCTGCACAGCAGGACTCCGTTGTCCACGCTCGTCGCACCGTCGTCCCGGTCCCACCATCGGATGTGGTGGACCTCGCCCCACCGGGCGGGAGTGGAGCAGGACGGCCACGCGCAGTGCCGGTCCCGCGCGACGACCGCGCGGCGCTGAGCGCCGGTGTACGTGCGGACGGTCCGCCCGAGGTCCAGCGGGACCGACTCGGCGGTGAGCACCATCCGGGTCAGCTCGCTGTCGCACAGCAGCCGCGCGAGCTCCGACGAGGGCACGGGCGTGCCGTCCTCGAGCGTCGCGGGAGCAACGGCGTCCTCGTCGGCAGGCTGGAACGCGGGGTGGACGCCAGCGAGACACCCGGCGCCTTCACCAGCGTCGTGAGCGCGGAGACCGCCGCCAGCACCGCCAGCGCCGCCCGGCCCGCCAGCACCGTCAGCGTGCGCCCCGCGCTGCCGCCGTTGCACCGCGGCGACCGTCTCGGCGTCCACCAGCACCGAGAGGTGCGGCCGCTGGGAGGTCCCCGACAGCGTGGCGGGCGCGCTCAGCGCCCGGTCTGCCAGCGCCACGAGTGCATCGGCGCGTGCCTGCTCCGGCGTCCGGTCCTCACCGGGTTCCTGCCCGGTGGCCTCGAGCGCGAGCTGCAGTCGGTGCCCGGCCATCGAGTCCAGCCGACCCCGGACGAACGTGCCGTCGCTCTGGTGGGACAGGTGCAGGAACCGTGCCCGCCGCTGCACCTCGTGCCCCTGCTCGAGCGCAGCCGGGTCGTGGGCCGCCACCCAGCCGGTCAGCGAGCGGGCGAACGCGGGTGCGTCGTGCGCGCGGGCGAGGGCGAGCACCGTGCTCTGCCCGGCGGCCGACGTCAGCAGCTCGCTGATCGCGGGCGAGGCGGCGGCGGACGCGCGGGCGACGGCGTCCAGGTGCGACACCGGGAGCGTCCCGGAGGAGACGGCGTCGGCGAGCACCGGCATCGAGCGGAGGGCCTCCGCCTGTCGCACCTGCCGCGCGGCTCCCGCCCACCCGGCGCGCGAACGACGCGCCTGCGCGGCCTCGAAGGACGCGTCGCCCGGCCGCATCGACGTCCCGGCGTCCCTCTCGGCGACGAGGAGCCGGCCCCTCGCGGCAGCGACGAGACCTTCGATCCGGTCGAGGTCGTTGAGCGCGGACCCTCGGTCCTCGGCGAGCCACGAGTCGCACACCGCGAGCTCGTCGACCAGCGCGCGCATCGCGTCGACCGCCCGCGAGGCGACGCGGGCCCGCGAGCGCTCGACCGGGCACACGGCGACCGCGGCGCCGCCCCCGGCGACCGACACTCCCGGCACTTCGAACATACGTACGATTCTGCCGATCCAGCACGGAGCGCGCGCAACCGCCAACTCGTCCCGGGGGGGTGAACGCCCCGGTCAGGGGCTGTGGGCGGCTCGAGACCGCGTCCGCCCGCGAGACGTCCCCCGGACGGACGAAAAGCCACGACACCACTGCACGCCACGACCCCACCGTCCGTAGGCAGGACGTCCCGATCGTGACCTCACCCAGTAGTGGCAAACTCAGTCCGACACCGCCCCACCACCCAACGCAGGAGATGCTGCAGATGGCCATCGCCACCCCTGAGGTCTACGCCGAGATGATCGACCGGGCGAAGGCAGGCAAGTTCGCCTACCCCGCCGTGAACATCACGTCCTCCCAGACCATCACCGCCGCGCTGCAGGGCTTCGCGGAGGCCGAGTCCGACGGCATCCTGCAGGTCTCGGTCGGTGGCGCGGAGTACGCCTCCGGTTCGACGGTCAAGGACCGCGTGTCCGGCTCGCTCGCCCTCGCCGCGTACGCGGCCGAGGTCGCGAAGGGCTACGGCATCACGGTCGCCCTGCACACCGACCACTGCGTCAAGAAGAACCTCGACTCGTGGGTCCGCCCGCTGCTCGCCATCGAGGCGGAGCAGGTCAAGGCCGGCAAGAACCCGACGTTCCAGTCGCACATGTTCGACGGCTCGGACATCCCGCTGGACGAGAACCTCGTGATCGCGGCGGAGCTCCTCGAGCTCTCGCAGGCGGCCCGCACGATCCTCGAGATCGAGGTCGGCGTCGTCGGTGGCGAGGAGGACGGCCACGAGGCCGAGATCAACGAGAAGCTGTACACGACGGCCGAGGACGGTCTCGCGACGGTCCGCGCGCTCGGCACGGGCGAGAAGGGCCGCTACCTGACGGCCCTCACGTTCGGCAACGTGCACGGCGTCTACAAGCCGGGTGCGGTCAAGCTGCGCCCGTCGATCCTCGCGGAGATCCAGAAGGCCGTCGGCGCCGAGGTCGGCAAGGAGTCGCCGTTCGACCTCGTGTTCCACGGCGGGTCCGGCTCGACGGCCGCGGAGATCGCCGAGGCGGTCGACAACGGCGTCATCAAGATGAACATCGACACGGACACGCAGTACGCGTTCACGCGTCCGGTCGTCGGCCACATGTTCACGAACTACGACGGCGTCCTGAAGGTCGACGGCGAGGTCGGCAACAAGAAGGCGTACGACCCGCGCGCCTGGGGCAAGCTCGCCGAGGCGGGCATGGCCCAGCGCATCGTCGAGGCCGCCCAGCAGCTGCGTTCGGCCGGCAACAAGCTCGGCTGACGTCCTGCATGCCGAAGGCCCCGCACCGGGCGGTGCGGGGCCTTCGTGCGTCTCGCGACCGTCAGGCGGCGCCGGGACCGGTGTCGCCGGCCGCGCTGTCGCCGACGGGCTGGAACTCGCCCTCGTCGTCGCCCTCGACGACGTCGACCAGCTCACCGATCCGGGTGACCTCGAGCAGGAAGCGCACGGTCGGCGGGACCCGCAGCAGCCGGACGCGGTGCTGCGACCGGATGGACAGGCGGGCGAGGAACGCGACGCCCGACGAGTCCATGAACGTGACGTGGTGCGCGTCGACCTCGATCGGCAGGCCCAGCTGCTCGGCCTCGGCGGTCGCCTCCTGGAGCTCCGGGCCGAGGTCCGCGTCGACCTCGCCGGAGAGCACGATGCGGGTCCGGTCGGCGCCGACGATCACGTGGACCGCACCTGGTTCGCCGATCACACCGTTGTTCTGGTCGACCGCGCTGGTGTCCCCGGGCTCCTCGGGGGTGGTGCTGTTACCGTCGCGCACGGTGCTCCTTCCGTTCTGTCCTGGAAGGCGCCGCGCCGGTGTTTCGACGTTTCGCCCGTTCGGCACGCTAGACGATCGGAGGTGGTAGTGGTCAACTCCCACACGCATCCGACGTCCGAGCAGTCGCTCGACAGGGCCCTCGAGCTCGCCCTGGCGTCCACCGCGGTGCCGATGGCGCTCCTGGACGCATCCCAGCCGGACCTGCCGGTGGTGTGGGTGAACGCCGCGTTCGAGGCGGCGACGGGGTACGGGCTCGACGGGGCCCGGAGCCGGCACGGCGACGTCGTCGAGGGTTCGGCCCTGCGCCCGTCGGACGTGGACGCGCTGACGGCCGCGGTCCGCGAGGAGCGCCCGGTGTCGCAGACGCTGACGCTGCGACGGGCGGACGGCACCCGGCTGACGTGCCGGGCGCACCTGTCGCCCGTCCGGGACAGGGAGGGTCCGGCGGCCCACTGGGTCGTCGCGCTGCAGGACCTCACGGAGCAGCTCTCGCACGACGCGGAGCAGGCCGCGCTCGTCGAGGTCGAGCGGCGTGAGCGGCGCAGCCTCGGGCTCATCGCGCAGGTGTCGGACCTGCTGATGGACGTCGACGACCCGCACGCGCTGCGCGAGATCGCCATGATGCTGCGCCGCGCGCTGGTCGGGTGGGCGGCGTTCTACCTGAACGACGGGGGGCTGCGCGCCGCGGACGGCATCGGCCCGGGGCACCCGCCGAGCGGCAAGGGCCAGCGCCACGGCGACGCCCATCCCGGTGACGCGCACCGTGCCGCGCTGCGGGTGACGTCGACGGCGACGGGTGCCCTCCCGATCCTGCGGGGCGCGCCTGCGCGGTTCCCGCGCGACGTGGTCCAGCTCCTCCTGGACGGGGAGCGGGACCGCCCGGTCGAGCTCGACCTCGACGGCACCTACGCGCCGGGGAGCGCGTCCGACTGGCTCGCGCGGCACGTCGGGCAGGACCCCGGGCACGACGGGCGGACGACGGGCGACCGGCGGGCCGTCGTCTACCCGGTCCCGGGCCGTCGACGAGTGCTGGGGGTGCTCGTCGTGCTGCCGCGCGACGCGGGCGGGCTGGCCGCGGTCGAGCCGTCGACGATGACCGTCCTGGAGCTGACGGCCAGGCGGGTGGGCCTCGTCGTCGACAACGCGCGGCTGTACGACCGGGAGCACCGGCTGGCGGAGACGCTGCAGCGCGCGATGCTCCCGGAGCAGGCGGAGGTCGACGGCCTGGACGTGTGGACGTACTACGCGCCGAACTCCGAGAACGTGCAGGTCGGTGGCGACTGGTACGACGTGCTGCAGATCGCGCCGGACGTCGTCGGCGTGGTCATCGGCGACGTGGTGGGCCACGACGTCGAGGCCGCCGCCGCGATGGGGCAGCTCCGCTCCGTCGTGCGGTCGTACACGTTCGACATCACGTCCCCCGGTCCGGTCCTGGAGCGGGTGGACCAGCTCGTCACGGGCATGCGGATCCCCCGCTCGGCGGGTCTCGTGCTGTCGACCCTGACCCGGTCGGGCGGCGGGTGGCGGTTGGAGTACTCACGTGCGGGGCACCTGCCGGTGCTGCTCGTGCGCGAGCGGGAGGCCACGCAGCTGCTCGACGCCGGAGGTCCGCTGATCGGCTTCGGCGGGCACGGTCGCGGCACCGCGGCGGTCGACCTGCTGCCCGGCGACTTCCTCGTCTACTACACGGACGGCCTCATCGAGCGCCGCGACCGGGGGCTGCGCGACGGGCTCGCCGCGCTGGCCGGTGTCGCCGCGCACGTGACGGCGCTGGACGCCGCGGGGATCGGCGAAGAGCTGCTGTCGCGGCTCGCCGACCACCCGGAGGACGACGTGGCCGTGGTCGTGGTGCGTGTGCCGGACCCGCGCGACCAGCTCGAACGGGCCCGGAGCCCCCGGCGGCGGCGGTGGTCGCTGCCGAACGAGCCGGCGTCGATCGGCCGCGCCCGGCACGCGGTGGTGCGCACCTGCCAGGCGTGGGACATCCCCGAGGCCGCGAACGCGGAGCTGGTGGTGTCGGAGCTCGTCGCGAACGCCGTGCTGCACGGCTACGGGCACGTGTCGCTGCAGCTGTACGACACGGGCGACGGGCTGCGGATCGAGGTCGAGGACGGCAACCCGGCGCCACCCGTCGCGACCGACGGGCACCCGGGGCGGGTCGGCGGGTTCGGCATGCAGATCGTCGAGCGGCTCGCCGACTGGGGCTGGCGGCAGTCCCGGGGCGGCAAGCTCGTGTGGGCGAAGATCCGGCCCGGCGCGCTGCCGCCGGGCCGCTGAGGCCACCGGGCCGCTTGAGGCCACTGGCCCGGCGAGGCGGCTGAGGCCTCCGCGGCCGGTGAAGCCACCCGGCCGCCGAGGTGAGCAGCCGAGGTGAGCAGCCGTCAGGCGGGTGTGGGTGCCCCGCTCGGCCGGACGAACCCGGTCGCCCCGGCCGTCTCGGCGCACCGGTGGTCGGAGTCGACCCGGAAGAGCTCGAGCGCGCCGCAGATCTCGAGGACGAACAGGTCCCGCGGGTCGGCGCCGCGCAGCACCGTGGCCCCGCCACGGCGCCGTCCGGCGTCGGCGAGCGAGATGAGGAACGCGGCACCGGTGGAGTCCATGAAGGTGACGCCGCACATGTCGATCACGAGGAGCTGGCGGCGCAGGCCGACGACCCGTGCGGCGATCTCGGGGAACTGGTCGCGCTCGGCCAGGTCCAGGTCGCCGGAGACGACCAGGGTGGTGGTCGTCGAGGACGTGGAGATCTCGATCATGGTGGTCACCTGTGCTCGAGGTGCCCATCTGGGGCAGTGGGCGCCGACCGGGGGTGTCGGCGGGTCGACTGTAGTTGCGCTCCCACGGGTCCGCACCCGGAACGGACACGTGTCCAGCCGGACGAGCGAACGGCCCGGCGACCGGCTCGGCGACCGGCTCGGCGATCGACCCGGCGACCGGCCCCGCGACCGGTCCGGGGATCGACCCGGTGAGCGGGCCGTGGACGATCCGGCCGACTGGGGGAGACTGGCCGCATGAGCCACGAGAACCTCCTGGACGGTCCCGCGCCCACCCTGCTCCCGGCCGACGGCCCCGACGGCGATGCCCGGGCCGCCCTGGCGGCGGGCTCGGCACCGCGTGACGTCGTGAGCGTCGCGCCGGCGTCGTCGATCGTCTGGGCGCTCCTCGCGGAGCGGGCGCTCTCGGACGACGGCGACCCCGTCGCCGCCTACGCGTTCGCCCGCACCGGCTACCACCGTGGGCTCGACGCGCTGCGCCGCGCGGGGTGGCGCGGACGCGGCCCGATCCCGGCGGACCACGCGCCGAACCAGGGCTTCCTGCGGGCGCTGCTGGCCCTCGCGGAGGCCGCCGAGGCGATCGGCGAGGGCGAGGAGGCGGACCGGTGCGCGCAGTTCCTCGTCGACTCGGGCACCTCGGCGGCGCAGGTCGCGGAGCTGCGCTGACGGGACGCGGGCGGCGGCCGGGGCCGGGGCTGCGCGGGGGTCGTGCCGAGCGGCCCGGCGATGGACCGCCCATGACCGGAAGTTGACCGTCCGGTACCCTCTCGGAGGTACTGGGTCACTGCCGCCCGTGCCCGGGTCCGCATGCAAGCAACGACGCTTCCGCCGCGGTTCCCGACCGCAGGCAGGGTGAAGGTGGTGTTCAGATGCCGGCCGTCGTGGTGCTCGGTGCCCAGTGGGGCGACGAGGGCAAGGGCAAGGCGACCGACCAGCTCGGCTCGCAGATCGACTACGTCGTGAAGTTCAACGGCGGCAACAACGCCGGGCACACGGTCGTCATCGGTGGCGAGAAGTACGCGCTGCACCTGCTGCCGTCGGGCATCCTCTCGCCGGGCGTCGTCCCGGTCATCGGCAACGGCGTCGTCGTGGACATCGAGGTGCTGTTCGAGGAGATCGACGCGCTGGAGGGCCGGGGCGTCGACACGTCCGCGCTCGTGGTGTCGTCGGCGGCGCACGTCATCGCGCCGTACAACCGCACGGTCGACAAGGTCACGGAGCGGTTCCTCGGCAAGCGCCGGATCGGCACGACGGGCCGCGGCATCGGCCCGACGTACGCGGACAAGATCAACCGCGTGGGCGTCCGCATCCAGGACCTGTTCGACGAGAAGATCCTGCGCCAGAAGGTCGAGGGCGCCCTCGACGGCAAGAACCACCTGCTGGTGAAGGTCTACAACCGGCGGGCGATCACGGTCGACGAGACGGTCGAGGAGCTGCTGAAGCACGCGGACCGCCTGCGCCCGTACGTCGCGGACACGCCCCTGCTGCTGAACCGGGCGCTCGACGACGGCAAGACGCTGGTGTTCGAGGCGGGCCAGGCGACGATGCTCGACATCGACCACGGCACGTACCCGTTCGTCACGTCGTCGTCGGCGACGGCGGGCGGGGCGTGCACGGGCTCGGGCGTGGGGCCGACCCGCATCGACCGCGTGGTCGCCGTGGCGAAGGCGTACACGACGCGCGTCGGCGAGGGCCCGTTCCCGACGGAGCTGCTGGACGAGGACGGCGAGTGGCTGCGTCAGACGGGTGGCGAGTTCGGCACGACGACGGGCCGCCCGCGCCGCACCGGCTGGTACGACTCGGTGGTCGTCCGCTACGCGAGCCGCATCAACGGCCTCACCGACCTGGTGGTGACCAAGCTCGACGTGCTCACCGGCCGGGACCGCATCCCGGTGGCGGTGGCGTACGACGTGGACGGCCGCCGGTTCGACGAGATGCCGGACGACCAGTCGGACTTCCACCATGCGACGCCGGTCTACGAGTACCTGGACGGCTGGACCGAGGACATCAGCGGGGCCCGCGACTTCGACGACCTGCCGAAGGCCGCCCAGCGGTACCTGCTGCACCTCGAGGAGATCAGCGGCACGCGCATCTCGTCGGTCGGTGTCGGCCCGGGCCGTGAGGCGACGATCATCCGCCACGACCTGCTCGCCTGACCTCACGAGCACAGCGACGGCCGGTCCCGGGGAGCTCCCGGGGGCCGGCCGTCGGTCGTCTGTCGGTCGGGCCGGCGGTCACGCCGCCGCGGGCACCGGCGTCTCGTCCGCGGTGGGGGTGCTGACGACGAGGGCCGCCTCCGCCTCGTCGACCATCCGCTGCCGCAGGACCACGGACACGTAGAGCGCCGCGAGCACCGAGACGGCCGTGGCGCCGAGGAAGACGGTCGGCAGCCCCCACTGCTCGGCGACGGCCCCGCCGAGCAGCGCACCGACGGGCATGAGCCCGAACGCGACGGTCCGTGCGGCGCCGCTGGTGCGGCCGAGCATCCCGGCGGGCACGATCCGCTGCCGCATGGACTGCCCGATGACGTTCCCGAGGGTGTTGGTCAGGCCGAGCAGGGCGGCGGTGACGCACAGGGCGGGGACGGTCGGGGCGATCACCGGGACGACGAGCAGCGCGGCGTTGCTGAGCCAGCACCCGAGCATCAGCCGCACCTCGGGGACCACCCGGCCGAGCGGCTCGGCGAGCACGGACCCGACGACGGCGCCGACGGCGAGCACGGTGAGCACGAGCGGGAAGGTCTGGGGCGTCATGCCGACCCGGGACCCGTCGCCGACGACCCACAGCACGAACACGGAGAAGTACGCGGTCGACGCCATGTTCATGAGGCCGCCGCCGATCAGCAGGGGCCGCAGGACCCGGTGGTGCAGGAGGAAGGCCACACCCTCGCGGACCTGGGCACCGACGTGCTGCGGGGCGTCGGGCGCGGCGTGCCGGTAGGACCCGCGGACGCCGAGCAGGACGAGTGCGACGGCCCCGACGGCGAGCCCGGCGGGTACTCCGAACACCCACCCGGACCCGAGCGCGAGCACGGCGCCGGCGATCGGTGCGCCCAGGAACGCGTTGGCGACCTGCTCGACGGCGAGGAGCCGCCCGTTGGCGGCCTGCAGCCGTGTCCGCGGGACGAGGTCGGGGACGATCGCGCCGCCGGCGAGGTCGGCGAAGACCTCGGTGACCCCGTAGGCGAGGCTGAGGCCGACGAGGAACGTCATCGTGAGGTGACCGGTGGCGACGACGACCACGGCGACGGCGAGGATCGCGGCGCGTGCGCCGAGGGCGGCGGCCCGCACGACCCGGCGGTCGCGACGGTCGACGACGACGCCGGCCATGAGCCCGCCGACGAGCCAGGGGAGCCACGCGGCGGCGGTGAGCAGGGCGATGAGCCCGGGGGAGCGGGTGAGCGTGAGGGCGACGAGCGGGACCCCGGTCTGCACCACGCCGTCGCCGAGGTTGGCCAGGCCGGTGGACGTGAGGTGTGCGGCGAACCGGCGGCCGAGGGGCTCGCGGGCGGCGGTCTCGGTCATGGCGTCCTCCGGGCATACGATCGACGAGGAACTTCTGCAGAGCATGTTCTGCAGAATGATTTGCAGAGCAGACTCTGCAAAGAAGACTCTGCAAAGGTATCTCTGCACATGGTCGAGGGCAAGCCCCCGTTGTTCGCCGAGCACCCGATCGGGCCCGAGGCGCTCAAGGTGTTCGCGCACCCGCTGCGCACCGCGATGTACAACCTGCTCGGCGAGCAGGGCCCGTCGACGGCGACGCAGCTCGGCAGGCTGCTCGGGGAGAGCAGCGGCCAGACGAGCTACCACCTGCGCCAGCTCGAGAAGCACGGCTTCGTCGAGGACGACCCCGAGCACACCGGCGGCCGCGAACGGTGGTGGCGGCCGGTCGGGTTCTCGGTCGACGGCCGGCAGATGCTGCGCGACCCGGCGACCGCCCCCGCTGCGCGCGCCCTGCTCCAGTCGGTCGTCGCCGACCGGGCCGAAGTGCTCACGCGCTGGATGTCGCAGCCCGAGGAGGTCCCGGGCTGGGACGACTCCGTGATCAACGACCGGATCACCACCGACCTCACGCCGCAGGAGGCGCACGACCTCATCGACGAGGTGCAGCGCGTCATGGCCGGGCACATCGACGCCGCGAAGGCGCGCAAGAAGGCCGGCGAGACGGCCGGCCGCCGCACCGTCCGCATCTACCTCGACGTGCTCCCCCTGCCGCTCCCCGGCGACACCGACGTCCCCGGCGACACCGACGTCCCCGGCGGCACCGACGTCGCCGGCGGTGCGGCCGCGTCGACCGAGGGCTGAACCCGTGGACGGTCCCGCACCGTCCGGCACGCCTCGGTAGGCTCGCCCCCCGTGAAGATCCTCGTCGTCGGCACCGGTGCCCGTGAGCACGCCCTCGTCCGTGCGCTGTCCCTCGACCCGTCGGTGACGGCCCTGCACGCCGCCCCGGGCAACCCCGGGATCGGCGCGCTCGCCACGCTCCACGCGGTCGACCAGCTCGACGGGTCCGCCGTCGCCGCGCTCGCCACCGAGCTCGCCGTGGACCTCGTCGTCGTCGGCCCCGAGGCGCCGCTCGTCGCGGGCGTCTCCGACGCCGTCCGGGCCGCCGGCATCCCCGTGTTCGGCCCGTCCGGCGAGGGCGCGAGGCTCGAGGGCTCGAAGGCCTTCGCCAAGGAGGTCATGGCCGCCGCGGGCGTGCCGACCGCCGAGCCGCGCGTCGTCACGGACCCCGCCGAGGCGGGCGCCGCGCTCGACGCGTTCGGGGCGCCGTACGTCGTCAAGGAGGACGGGCTCGCCGCGGGCAAGGGCGTCGTCGTGACGTCGGACCGCGCGGAGGCGCTCGCCCACGCGGAGGCGTGCCTGGCGAAGGACGGCGGCGCGGTGGTCGTCGAGGAGTACCTGGACGGCCCCGAGGTGTCCCTGTTCGTGCTGTGCGACGGCACCGACGTCGTCCCGCTCGTCCCGGCGCAGGACTTCAAGCGCGTGCACGACGGCGACGAGGGCCCGAACACCGGTGGCATGGGGGCGTACACGCCGCTGCCGTGGGCGCCGGCCGGGCTGGTCGAGGACGTCGTCGAGCGCGTCGCGAAGCCCACGGTCGCCGAGATGGCCCGCCGCGGCACGCCGTTCTCGGGCGTCCTGTACGTCGGGCTCGCGCTCACGTCGAAGGGTCTGCGCGTCGTCGAGTTCAACGCCCGGTTCGGCGACCCCGAGACCCAGGTCGTGCTCGCCCGGCTCGCGACGCCGCTCGCCGGCGTGCTGCTGGCGTCCGCCACGGGCACGCTCGCGGCGCTGCCCCCGCTCCAGTGGCGCGACGACGCGGCCGTCACGGTCGTCGTCGCGTCGCAGGGCTACCCCGCGTCGCCCCGGTCCGGGGACCCGATCGGCGGCGTCGACGACGCGGACGCCCTGCCCGGCGTGCACGTCCTGCACGCCGGCACGGCCACCGCGGACGGCGCGCTCGTGTCCGCCGGGGGTCGCGTCCTGTCCGTCGTCGGCACGGGTGCCGACCTCGGGGCGGCGCGCGCGGCCGCGTATGCGGGCGTCGACCGCATCACGCTGGCAGGCTCGCACCACCGGTCCGACATCGCCGCCGCAGCAGCGGCGGGCTGACCCGGACCCGACCCCGGGAGGAACGCATGGGCGCGTTCGAGACGCTGGTCTTCGGCGACGGTGAGTGGGGCGGCGACCCGGCGGTGACGCCGAGCCTGACGATCGACATCCACGACAGCGACATCGCGACCGTCGAGTACCGCCCCGCACCGGAGGGCTGCGGGCGGTTCTACCTCGGGTTCCAGCCGCGCGACTTCTTCGACGACCCGTCGGAGAGCGACCCGGTGGACCTCGACGCCGAGGCGGAGGGGTTCGCCGAGTGGGCCGCGCTCGCGGGCACGGACGACGTGGGGGCGAAGCGGGTCCGCAAGCTGCTCGCGGAGGAGCACGTCGACGAGCCGCAGGACACGTTCGTCGAGGAGACCGTCGAGCGGCTGCTGCGCCTGGTCGGCCTCCCGGTGCCGGACGAGCTGTCCGCGCACGACGGGCTCGACTGACTCAGCGTTCCCGCGCGACGAGCGCCAGCGCCGCCGCGACCGACTCCTCGGGCGTCGCCCCGGCCGTGTCGAGCACCGCCGCGGAGGCCCACGCGTCGAGCTCGGTCGTCGCGACGCCCTCCCAGGTCGGCTGCACGTGGCCGGGGATGTCCGCCTCCCGGCCTTCGACCCGTCCCCGGTGCGCGACGGGGTCCGTGCAGACGACGAGGATCTCGACGACCCTCGCGCCGGACTCGGCGCCGACCCACCGCCAGCCGTCCTGGCTGGCCGCGACCGGGTTCACGCTGTCCGCCACGACGTCGAGCCCGAGCCGCAGGTTGTCGGCGGCGACGCCCATCGCGGCGGCGTACCCGGCCTCGGCGACCGCGGGCACGCCGAGCGACGAGTGCAGCACCGCCTGCTCGACCGTGTCGACGCGGACGTGCACGGCCCGCAACGCGCGGGCGACGCCCCGGGCGAGGGTCGTCTTGCCGCTCCCGGGCAGCCCGCCGAGGACCACGAGGGCCGGGCGCGAGCCGGAGGTGCTGTGGACGTCGTGCATCGATGTGCTCCTCGCCTGGTGGACGACCGCGCGACCGGGCGGCCGCGCACGTCACACTAGGCCGGTGACTCTCGACCTCGGTGCCGAATTCGCCGTCGACCTGCCCGGCTGGGCGCACACCTACTCCGGCAAGGTCCGCGACCTGTACGTGCCGGACGAGTCCCCGGCCGGCCGCGCCGTCACGGACGCGCACGGTGACGTGGTGCTCGTCGTGGCGAGCGACCGGGTGTCGGCCTACGACCACGTGCTGAGCCCCGGCATCCCCGACAAGGGCGTGGTGCTGACGCAGCTGAGCCTGTGGTGGTTCGAGCAGCTCGCGGACCTGGTGCCGAACCACGTGGTGTCGACGGACGTGCCGGTCGAGGTCGCGGGCCGGGCGATGGTGTGCCGCCGGCTGGAGATGTTCCCGGTCGAGTGCGTCGCCCGCGGGTACCTCACGGGCTCGGGCCTGGCGGAGTACCGGGTGTCGGGCGAGGTCACGGGCATCGCGCTGCCGCCGGGGCTCGTCGACGGCTCGCGTCTACCGGAGCCGATCTTCACGCCCGCGACGAAGGCGGAGCTCGGCGACCACGACGAGAACGTGCCGTTCTCGGCGGTCGTGGCGCAGGTCGGCGAGGACGCGGCGGGGACGCTGCGGGACCTCACGCTCGGCGTGTACGCCCGGGCGGAGGCGATCGCGCGGGAGCGGGGCGTGATCCTCGCGGACACCAAGCTCGAGTTCGGCACGGACCCGGTGACGGGTGCGGTGACGCTCGGCGACGAGGTGCTGACCCCGGACTCGTCGCGGTTCTGGCCGGCGGACGGCTGGCAGCCGGGCCATGCGCAGCCGAGCTTCGACAAGCAGTTCGTCCGGGACTGGCTGACGTCGGCCGCGAGCGGCTGGGACCGGGAGAGCGACACCCCGCCGCCGCCCCTGCCGTCGGACGTCGTGGAGCGCACACGGGACCGCTACCTGGAGGCGTTCGAGCGCCTGACGGGGTCACCGCTCGCCCTCTGACGCGGGCGTCGCCCGATCGGGTGTGACGAGGTCGACAGCCGGGGCTCGGGTGACTGAGGTTAGGCTTGCCTCATCACGACCGGGGACATCGGTCCCGGTCGCCCGACCCCCGATCGGAGCACGTCCGTGCGCCTCCTGCGCCGCGCCGCCGCCGTCGCCACCGCGACCGCCGTCGCCCTGTCCCTCGCCGCGTGCAGCGGCTCGTCCGGCTCCGACGACGCGAGCGCGAGCCCCGACGCCAGCGGCGACGCCGCCTTCCCGGTGACCGTCGAGTCGGCGCTCGGCTCGGCGACGATCGAGAAGAAGCCCGAGCGGGTCGTGACCCTCGGCTGGGGCGCCGCGGACATCGCGCTCGAGCTCGGCACGGTCCCCGTCGGCATCGAGGCGGACGCGTGGGGCGGCGACGCGGACGGCTACCAGCCGTGGTTCCGCGAGGCCGTCGAGAAGCAGGGCGCCGAGCTGCCGGAGACGATCGCGGGCTACCCGCTGGACGTCGACGCGATCGTCGCGCTCAACCCGGACCTCGTGCTCGCGCCGCAGTCCGGCATGGACCAGGCGACGTTCGACCAGCTCTCCGAGCTCGTGCCCGTCGTCGCCTACCCGGGCGAGCCGTGGCAGACGACGATCCAGGACCAGGTCACGATCGCCGCGAACGCGCTCGGCGTGCCCGACGAGGCCGCGCCGCTGCTGACGAAGCGCCAGGACGCGATCGAGGCCGCGGCCGCGGCGAACCCGGGCCTCGCGGGCAAGACGTTCGCGTACGTGTACGCCGGCACCGAGCCCGGCTCGCTGTCCGTGTACCTGCCGGGCGACCCGCGCGTCGAGCTGCTCACCGGCCTCGGCATGACCCTCGCGCCGTCCGTCGCGGGCCTCACCGCGTCGCCCGGCACGTTCGCCGCGACGCTCGGCCTGGAGAACGCCGACCAGCTGAACGACGTGCAGGTCCTGTTCACCTGGTTCAACGACGAGACCGAGCAGGCCGCGACCGAGTCGCAGCCGCTGTTCGCCCAGATCCCCGCGTTCGCCAAGGGCGCCTACGTGCCGATGCTCGACCGCCAGCTCGGCATGGCCGTGTCGGTCGCGACGCCGCTCAGCGTGCCGTGGGCGCTCGACGCGTACGTGCCGCTCATCGCGGAGGCCGCGGCCAAGGCCTGACGCGACGGCCTGACGCGACGGCCCGCGCGACGGCCTGATCCAGGCACGTTCCGTACCGTGCACCCATGAGCACCGCCACGATCCCGCGAGCCCCGCGCACCGTCCGCGCCCGGGGCTCGCGGGCGTCGCTGCTGGCGGTCGGCCTGCTCGGTGCTGCCGTGCTGCTGCTGCTCGCGGTCGCGCTGAGCATCGCGGTCGGCGCGAAGCCCGTGCCGCTGGGCGACGTGTGGTCCGCGTGGCGGCACCCCGACGGGTCGTACGTGTCGACGGTCGTCGCGTCCCGCGTCCCGCGCACGCAGCTCGGGGTGCTCGTGGGGGCGGCCCTCGCGGTCGCCGGTGTCGTCATCCAGGGGCTCACGCGCAACCCGCTGGGCGACCCCGGGCTGCTCGGCGTCAACGCCGGGGCGGCGGCGTCGGTCGTGGTCGTCGCGGCGGTCGCCGGTGCCGGTGCGGGCCGGTCCGTGTGGGCGGCGATCCCGGGTGCCCTGCTCGCCGCGGTCGCGGTGTACCTCGTGGGCTCGGGCGGACGACGCGCGACGCCCGTGCGGCTCGTGCTCGCCGGCGCGGCCGTGTCCGCGGTCCTCGTCGCGCTCGTCGAGGCGATCTCGCTCGCGAAGCCGGAGGTGTTCGACTCCTACCGCGCATGGGTCGTCGGCTCGCTCGCCGGACGGCCTCCCGGGACCGTCGGCGAGATCGCGCCGTTCGTCGTCGCCGGCCTGGTCGGGTGCGTCCTGCTCGCGCGGCCGCTCAACGCGCTCGCGCTCGGCGACGAGGCGGCCACGTCCCTCGGCCTGCGCGCGGGCCGGACGCGGCTGCTCAGTGCGGCCGTCGCGACGATCCTGTGCGCCGCCGCCGTCGCCGCCTGCGGGCCGATCGCGTTCGTCGGGCTCGCCGTGCCGCACGTCGTGCGGTCCTTCACCGGGTCGGACCACCGCTGGCTGCTGCCGTACTGCGCGCTGCTCGGGCCGGTGCTGCTGCTCGGCGCCGACGTGGTCGGCCGGGTCGTGGCGCGGCCCGGCGAGCTCATGGTCGGCGCGGTGACGGCGTTCGTCGGGGCACCGTTCCTCGTCGCGGCCGTCCGGCGCGGTCGGGTGGCGCTGTGAGCACCGCGGTCGAGCCCGTCACGGCGGAGGCGGCTGTGCTGCCCGGGCCGCGGACCGTGCGCGTCGCGAGCGGGCCCGACGGGTCCCGTGGGCTCGTGCTGGTCTGGCGACGGCGGCCGCTCGTGGTGTGCGTCGTCGCGCTGGTCGTCGCCGTCGCGGCCGCCCTGGTGACGATCACGGCCGGCGAGCTCGGCATCCCCCTGTCCGAGCTGCCCGCCGTGGTCGCCGGGCAGGGCACCCGCATCCAGCACTGGGTGCTGTACACGACCCGGCTGCCGCGGCTGCTCGTCGGCGCGGGTGCGGGTGCGGCGCTCGCCGTGTCCGGGGCGATGTTCCAGTCGGTCACCCGCAACCCGCTCGGCAGCCCCGACGTCATCGGGCTCGGCGCCGGTGCGGCGGCGGGGGCGGCCGCCGCGGGGCTCGTCTGGCCCGGGGTCGTGCCCGTGCCCGTCGGTGCGGTGCTCGGCGCGTTCGTCGCCGTCGGGGCGGTGTGGTTCGGGTCGGGCAGCGGGTTCTCCCGGCCGCAGCGGCTCGTGGTCGTCGGCATCGCCGTCGGGGCGATGGCGCTCGCGTTCGTCCAGCTCGCGCTCGCCCGGGCGTCCCGCGAGGACGCGCTCGTCATCGCCCAGTGGCTCAACGGGAGCCTCGCGGCCCGGACGTGGGCCGACGTGCGGCTGATCGTCGCGGCGCTCGTCGTGCTGCTGCCGCTCGCGCTGCTGCTCACCCGGCCGCTGCAGGTCGTCGAGATGGGCGACGAGGCCGCGACGGCGGTCGGGGTGCGCACCGACCCGACCCGGACGCGGGCGGTGCTCGTCGCGGTGCTGCTGACCGCCGCCGCCGTGAGCGTGTGCGGGCCGGTCGCGTTCGTCGCGCTCACCGCGCCGCAGATCGCCCGCCGGCTGACCCGGTCGAGCGGCCCCGGCATGGTCGCGGCGGCCTGCACGGGGGCGGCGCTGCTCGTCGTCGCCGACCTCGTCGCGCAGTACGCCCTGCCGGAGCAGCAGCTGCCCGTCGGGATCGTCACCGCCGGGCTCGGTGGGGTGTACCTGGTGTTCCTGCTGGTCCGCGAGTTCCGAAGGAGTGCGGTGTGAACGTCGCCGACAGCCCCCTGGTGGCCGACGGGGTCACCCTCGCGTACGACCGGCTCGTCGTCGCACGGGACCTCGACCTCGCGGTCGCACCGGGGTCGTTCACCGTGATCATCGGGCCCAACGGGTGCGGCAAGTCGACGCTCCTGCGCGCCCTGGCCCGGACGCTCGCCCCGCGAGAGGGCCGGGTGCTGCTCGACGGTGCTCCCATCGACCGGATGCGCAGCAAGGACGTCGCGAAGCGGCTCGCGCTCCTGCCGCAGGGACCGATCGCACCCGAGGCGATCACCGTCGGCGACCTCGTGGCACGCGGCCGCTACCCGCACCAGGGGATCCTGCGGCAGTGGTCCGCGGCCGACGCCCGCGCGGTCGACGCGGCCCTGCGCGCGACCGAGGTCGACGACCTGCGCGAGCGGTTCGTGTCCGACCTGTCCGGCGGTCAGCGGCAGCGGGTGTGGCTCGCGATGGCCCTCGCCCAGGAGACCGACCTGCTGCTGCTCGACGAGCCGACGACGTTCCTCGACATCGCCCACCAGGTCGAGGTCATGGACCTGTGCGCGCGCCTGCACGCCGAGGGCCGCACGCTCGTCGCCGTCCTGCACGACCTCAACCAGGCCGCCCGGTACGCCACGCACCTCGTCGCGATGCGCGACGGGCGGGTCGTCGCGCAGGGCGCCCCGGCGGACGTGGTGACCGAGCCGCTCGTGCAGGAGGTGTTCGGGCTGGCCAGCCGGGTCGTCCCGGACCCGGAGACCGGGACGCCGATGGTGGTGCCGCTGCGGCGGACGGTGCCGGGCTCAGTACAGGACCAGGTCGTCCTCTGACGTCAGCGTGATCCACGCCTGACGACCCTCGGGCGTCGGCTGCGACGCGAGCACGTCGGCCGCGACGAGCGGACCGAGGTCGAGGCCGGTGAGGTCGGCCACCGTCTGCACGGGGACCTGGAACGTCCGGAACGGGCCGAGCGGCGGGGGAGCGTCGGCCTCGCGGGCGGCGCGGAGGGCCTCGTCCAGGTCGAGCCCGGCGATCAGCGGAGACTGGTCGAGGACGAACGCCGCGGAGACGAGCGTGCGGGCCGCGTCCTCGGTGAACGGCCGCTCGGTGAACGGCCGGCGTTCGGTGAACGGCCGCGCGGTGGCGTCCGAGGGGTCGGAGTCGGGCTCGTGGTGTGAGGTGGCGCCGTCGTCGGCGTCGAAGGGGTACTCGGACGGGTCGACCGGGGTGCCCGTCGTCGGGCTCGTGGCTCCGGGGTCGTCGGGCTCCTGCGCGGGGACGGTCCAGACGGCGACCTTCCAGAAGTGCCGGGGGATCCCGCACCCCCGGTACACCGGGTCGTTGTCGACGAGCACCGGGCCGGTGAACACGCTCACCCGGTGGTGCCACTGCCCGGCGTAGTCGAGCACGTGGTCCTCGAGCCCGACCCACAGCTCCTTGCCCTGGTTGAACTTCGCGGCCTGCGGGGCGGCGTTGGCGAACGTGAACGTCTCGACGTTGGCCCGCTGGGCCTCGTCGTGCTCGCCCCACACCGGGTCCTGGCGGCGGACGAGGTGGCCGCGGTCGAGGTCGTTGTGGTCGTACACGTGCGGGCCGGTCTGCTCGGACTCGGGCGCGCGGGCGTCGAACACCCAGTTGTCGGCCCGGGGCAGCGACAGGAGCCGGCTGCCGTCGATGTTGACGGCCGTCGACGCGGCGAGCCGGCGGACGGGGTCCAGCTGCACGGTGAAGTGCGTGGACGGCAGCACGCGGACCTCGCGTGGCACCACGGGCAGCGGGACGTCGGGTCCCAGGAAGGTCGAGTCGTAGCCGGTCATGATGCAGCCCCCTACCGTGCTCTCAGGCAGACGAGGCTAGCGAGGTCGAAGGTGTGAGCAACATCACATTTGGGACAAATCACCCGGTGGTCCTCACCGGTGCACGGCGCGTCGGCGGCGCCGGGCCGGTCGACGTGCTCGTGCGCGACGGCCGGATCGCCGCGCTCGGTGCCGGGCTCGACGCAGGCCCCCGGGCGGAACGCGTCGCGCTCGACGGCCGGTTCGTCGTCCCCGGCCTCTGGGACGCGCACACGCACCTGACGCAGTGGGCCCTCGCCCGCCGGCGGCTCGACGTGTCCGGAGCGCGGTCGGCGGCCGAGGCGGTCACGCTCGTCGCCCGACGCCTCGCGGCCGACCCGCCGCCCGCCGGCGTCGCGCTCGTGGGAGCGGGGTTCCGGGACGCCCTCTGGCCCGACTCGCCGACCGCCCGGCTTCTCGACGAGGTCGCGGCGGAGGTGCCCGTCGTGCTCGTCTCCGGCGACCTGCACTGCGCCTGGGCGTCGACCGCCGGGCTCCGGTTCCTCGGCGTCACCCACCCCACGGGGCTGCTGCGCGAGTCCGAGTGGCTGCCGCTGCAGGGCGCCGTCGACCACGTGCCCGACGACGTCGCCGACGCCCTCGTCGGCGACGCGCTGCGTGCCGCCGCGACCCGCGGCGTGGTCGGCGTCGTCGACCTGGAGATCGCCGACAACCTCGCCGTCTGGCGCCGCCGCCGCACCCCGCCGGTCCGGGTGCGCGCCGGCGTCTGGGAGGACCACCTCGACCGCGTCGTCCGCGAGGACCTGCACACCGGCGACCGGGTCGCCGACCTCGTCGAGCAGGGCCCCTTCAAGGTCATCACCGACGGCTCGCTCAACACCCGCACCGCCTACTGCCACGACCCCTATCCCGGGTCCTCGCACCGAGGCGTGCTGGCGGTGCCGCCGGAGCGGCTCGTCCCGCTCATGACGTACGCCCGCGCCCACGGCCTGCGGTGCGCGATCCACGCCATCGGCGACGCCGCCAACGGGCTCGCCCTCGACGCGTTCGCCGCGACCGGGGCCGCCGGCTCGATCGAGCACGCCCAGCTGCTCACCGCCGGCGACGTCGCCCGGTTCGCTGAGCTCGGCGTCGTCGCGAGCGTGCAGCCCGAGCACGCGATGGACGACCGGGACGTCGCCGACCACCACTGGGCCGGCCGCACCGACCGGGCGTTCGCGTTCGGCGCCCTGCACCGGGCCGGTGTCCGGCTCGCGCTCGGGTCCGACGCGCCCGTGGCGCCGCTCGACCCGTGGGCCGCGATCGACGCCGCCGTGTGGCGGGCGCGCGACGGGCGGGAGCCGTGGCACCCCGAGCAGCGGATCGACGCGCTGGCCGCGCTCACCTCGTCCGTGGACGGGCGCCCCCTCACCTTGCGGGTCGGCGACCCGGCGGACCTCGCGGTGCTCGACGAGGACCCGCTCGTGCTCGCGGGGGCGGCCGGCGCGCTGCGGTCGATCGCCGTCTCCGGGACGCTCGTCGCAGGGGAGTGGGTGCACCGCGCGATCTGAGCGGAGCGTCCCGCTCGATCGGGTGAGCGTGCGCGCGACGCCCCCGCGTCCGATGGACACCTCTTGTCCGCATATGTCGCCGCGCGATATATGTTCGCGGTGACCTCGCAGATCAGCGGCCGTGCGCGGCGCCCGGACGGGCCTCCGTCGGGCGGCCGGTCGTGACCCGGACCGCCGACGGGTCGTTCGCGCGGTCCGCGCGGTTCTGGCTCCGGGCCTACCCCGCCGACTGGCGCGAGGAACGCGGCGACGAGCTCACGGCCGTCCTCGCGGACCTCGCCGGCCCGGGGGCGCGACGGCTCGACGCCCGGTCCGTCGTCGGCCTCGTCCGCGGGGGACTGGCCGCACGGTGGCGCGTGAGCCCGCCGCTCCTGCCGTACCTCGGCTACATGTCGATGGGGACGCGCGTCGCTCCCGCGTACGCGGCGTGGGCGTGGCGCGACATCCAGCGTCCGCACTACCGCTGGCGTCGGGCGGCTCGCCCGAACGGGGCGGTGGTCATCGTCGTGGGTTCGTCGCTCCTGAGCGACCCGCGCCTCGCCCTCGGCTGGGCCGTCGTGTACGCCGCGCTGGGCGTCGCCATGGCGCTCCTCGTCGATCCCGTGCGTCTGCGGCGGAACGCCCTCGTCCAGCACCTCGGGCCCGGGCCCGGGCGAGCTCCCGCCGCCGGCTGCGTCCGCGTGGCGGTGCCGCGTCGCCGGCTGCGGGCCCGGGACGGCGCCGCCGTGCTGCTCGGCACGGTGGCCGCCTGCGCCACGGTCTGGTCGGTGACCGCGTGGACGACGGTCGGCTGGTTCGGGTCCGTGGCCGCCCGCGACACCGCCGTGCCGCGCGTGCTCGCCGCCGCACTCGTCGTCGGCCTCGTCGCGGCGGCGGTCGTGGTGGGGTGCCACCGCACGTCGCTGCCCGACCCGCCCGAGCAGCCCGACCGCGTCGTCGTCCGGCTCCAGCCGCAGGCGCCCGCGGGCCTCGCCCTGGTGCTCCTCGCGGTCGTCGCGACCGCGGTGCTCGAGGCCACCGGCATCCTGGACGCCCCGATGTCCCTCACGGGGGCCGCGCTGTCCACGGCGATGCTCCCTGCCGCGTGCGTGATCTGGCTCCGGGCGCGCCGGACGGCCGACGACGGGCGCGTGGTTGCCGCCGACCTCGTCCGCGGCGCGATCGGCCGTCCGCCCCGGGTCGAGCCGGCCCAGGCCCTGTGGGTGATGCCGTGACGTTCCGGATGAGCGAGCAGGCCTACCTCGTGCTCGTGGCGCTCGGCGAGGAGCCGCGGCACGGGTACGGCGTCGTGCAGGCGGTCCGGGCGCTGTCCGACGGGCAGGTGCGCCTCGGCGCCGGGACGCTCTACGGGATCCTCGACCGGGCCGTCGGGGCGGGCTACGTCGAGGCGTCCGGCGAGGTCGTCGTCGACGGGCGGCTGCGTCGCTACTACCGGCTCACGCCGACCGGCCTGGCCGCCGTCCGCGCCGAGACGCTCCGGCTGGCCGAGCTCGCCCAGCGCGCGCGACGAGCGCTCGGCGCAGGCCCGACCACCGGCCCGACCACCGGCCCGACCACCGGGCTGCCCGCACTCGGAGGAACGTCATGACACCGGCCCGCCCGCCCCTGGCCGTCCTGCTGCGCTACCGCCTGCTGGGCCGGCGTCCCGCCGCCACGCACGACGACTGGCTCAGGACCGACCTCGACAGCCGCTGGTACCCGGTCCGCTCCGTCCTGCTCGTCACGGCGACGTCCTTCGTCGTCGTGATCGCCGTCTGCTGGGCCGGCGCCGCGCTGGGCTGGTGGTCGCCGCTCGACCCGTTCGTCGTCGTCGCCCTCGGCGTGGTGCACGGCGTCGCGCAGACGGTGCGTGCCGTCCGGCTCCGGGAGGCCGAGCGCGAGCGGTTGTTCGGCGTGCGAGACGAGCTCGGCCGGTTCACGCCGTACCTGCACCTGGAGCGCGACGAGTGAGCGGGCCCGACCCGAGGTTCGAGCGGTCCGTCGCGTTCTGGCTGCGCGCCTACCCGCGCCGCTGGCGCGCCGCCCGCGGCGCGGAGCTCGCAGCGGTCGCCGCCGACCTGGCGAGGCCCGGGGCGGTTCGGCTCGACCTGCGCTCGGCCGCCGGGCTCGTCGCGGGCGGGTGGGCCACGCGGTGGCGGACGCGCCCGCCGCTGCGCGACTACCTGCTCTACCGGTTCGCCGACCGCCGGGTGCCCGTCGAGCACCGCGCGTGGGCGGCCGACGACCTGGAGGGCAGGTTCGCGGGGCTCCGCGTCGGGTTGTCCGGACCGGTCGGGGCGGCCGCAGGCATGCTGATCGCCCGGCGATGGGAGGGCGAGCCTCCGGACTGGGCGTTCGTCGGCCTCTTCTCGGCGCTCCTGGCGACGATGTGGCTCGTGATCTGGCCGGGTCGCCTGGAGAAGTCGCGCCGCAAGCACCTGGTGCCCCAGCAGGGCGAGCCCCTCGTCGACGGGACCCGGGTCTACGAGTGGGTGCCCCGGGACCGGGTGGCGGCTCGTGCGGGGACCCTCACGACGCTCCTCGCGACGGCCCTGCTCGCCCCGGCGGCGTCCGTCGCGTGGCTCGTCGCCCCGCGGCGGGTGGCCACGGTGGCGTGCGCGCCGCCCGACGACGGCGGCGGGTGCTTCGAGACGGTGAGCCTCACCCGGCACGGCGCGGTCGGCCCCGTGCTCGCCGCCCTGGCGGTCGCGCTGCTCGTCGGTGGCGCCGTGGCGTGGCTCGCCGCCCGACGGCTGGACCGGCAGGTCCCGGTGCGCCCGTTCCAGCCGGCCCGGCGGGTCGTCGGTCTGGGCCTGCGCCGGGCGGCCGGAACGGGCCTCGTCGTCGTGCTGGTGCTCGCGGACCTCGCCGCGGAGGCGACCGGCCGGATCGACCTGTGGGCGGGCGCCGTGCTCGCGGTCGTCGCGCTCGCCCTGCTCCCGGCCTGCGCCGTCACGTGGCGCGTCGCGTCGCGGGGGCCGTCGGACCTCGCGTGGTCCGACGTGCGCCGGATCGTGTGGACGGGTCACGCACCGGTCGTGGACCAGCACGGGACCGGCCTCGTCCCGTTCGTCCTCGGACCGGCACCGGCGACGCCCGCGGGGCAGGCCGTCGCGGTCACGGGCGGGGCCCGCGCGGACGGCGCCGAGGCCCCGCGCCCCGACTGGCTACACTGACCGCCGACCCCCCACCGCCGCGCGAACACAGGAGCATCCCCCGTGGGACGAGTCGTCGTCGACGTCATGCCGAAGCCCGAGATCCTCGACCCGCAGGGCAAGGCCGTCGCCGGTGCGCTGCCGCGGCTGGGCTTCGGCCAGTTCGCCGGGGTGCGCCAGGGCAAGCGGTTCGAGCTCGAGGTGGACGGCCCGGTGACGGACGAGATCCTCGCCGCCGCGCGCGCCGCCGGAGAGCAGGTCCTGTCGAACCCCGTCATCGAGGACGTCGTGGCGGTGTACGAGGACACGGACGCGCAGGTCGGCGCCTGATGGCCCGCATCGGCGTCGTCACGTTCCCCGGCACGCTCGACGACCGGGACGCCGCCCGCGCGGTCCGCCTGGCCGGCGCCGAGGCCGTGAGCCTGTGGCACGCCGACGCCGACCTGCACGGGGTCGACGCCGTGGTGCTGCCCGGTGGCTTCTCGTACGGCGACTACCTGCGCGCCGGGGCGATCAGCCGGTTCGCGCCGGTGATGGGCGAGATCGTCGACGCCGCGAACCGCGGCCTGCCGGTCCTCGGCATCTGCAACGGCTTCCAGGTCCTCACCGAGGCGCACCTGCTGCCGGGCTCGATGATCAAGAACGACCACCTGCACTTCGTCTGCCGCGAGCAGGTCCTGTCCGTCGAGAACGTCGACACGGCCTGGACGCGCGACTACGCGCAGGGCGAGCGGATCACGGTCCCGCTGAAGAACCAGGACGGCCAGTACGTCGCCGACGAGCGCACCCTCGACGAGCTCGAGGGCGAGGGCCGGGTCGTGTTCCGCTACCAGGACGTGAACCCGAACGGGTCGCGTCGAGGCATCGCGGGCATCACGAACGCGGCCGGCAACGTGGTCGGCCTCATGCCGCACCCCGAGCACGCCGTCGAGCAGGGCTTCGGCCCGGACGGTGCGCACGGCCCCCGCACGGGCACCGACGGGCTGCGGTTCTTCACGTCGGTCCTGCACGCCCTCGTCGGCTGAGCGCAGGCATGAGCACGACGACCGGGACCGCCACGCTCGCCGTCGTCGACTGGGACGACCCGGACGCCGCCCGGCTGCGCACCGCCCAGCAGGCGGAGCTGCGCGACCGGTACGGCGACGACGACATCGGCCACACCATGACGGGCGAGTCGATCGCCGCGATGGTGCTGCTGCGCGTCGACGGTGAGCCCGTGGCGTGCGGGGCGATCCGTGACGCGTCGGACGAGCTCGGTGCCGGCACCGGCGAGCTCAAGCGGATGTTCGTGCTGCCCGGCCACCGCGGTCGGGGCCACTCCCGGACGGTCCTCGCCGAGCTCGAGCGGATCGCGACGGACCTCGGCTGGCGGCGGCTCGTGCTGGAGACGGGTGTGCTGCAGCCCGAGGCCATCGGGCTGTACCTGCGGGCGGGCTACCGGTCGATCGACAACTTCGGCGAGTACGTCGACGTGGTCGACTCGCGCTGCTTCGAGAAGTCCCTGGTCCCGGCCGCCCCCCGCGCTCGACCGGTCGGGGCGAACGCCCTGACGGTGACCGTCGAGCACGTGACCTGGGACGACCCCGACGCGGCCGCGCTGCGCCGGGCGATGTGGGCGTGGAACTCCGTGCGGTACCCCGCGTACGTCGCGGAGGTCGAGGACGGCATCGGGTACGACGCGGACGACGCCCAGCAGGGCGTCGGCGTCGTGTCGACGCTGCTCGCCCGGGTCGACGGCCGCGCGGTCGGCACCGCGGCGCTGCGGGTCGCCCGCGACGGCTACCCGGCGGGGTCCGGCGAGCTGAAGAAGCTGTACGTGGACGACGCGGCACGCGGTGCCGGTGCGGCGAGAGCCCTCCTCGACGTCGTCGAGCAGGACGCCCGGGCGCAGGGCATGACGAGCGTCGTGCTCCAGACGGGCATCCGGCAGCCCGAGGCGGTCACCCTCTACCTCTCGCGCGGGTACCGCCCGATCGCGCCGTTCGGCCCGTACGGGGACGACCTGACGTCCCTCTGCTTCGCGAAGCAGCTCTGAGGTCCCCGCGCCCGAGGGCGTGACATTCCCGGCCTGAGCAGGGCCTTCTTCGAGCCCGGACCTGTCTCGGATGGCGGGACGACCGGCCGGATCGCTAGGCAGGACGGGCCCGGGTTCGTATCTTGCGCGCGCCCATCCCGAGCGACCGAGAGACCTGGCTCGTCGACGTCGCAGCAACCCCCCGGCCCGTGCAGAACGGATCGGGTGCGGGTGCTCCTGCCAGGCCCGATGGAGGATCCGCATGAGTCGCGCACGTCCCTTCCGCCTCGCCGTCGAGCTGTCCGGCGCGGGGGTCCACCCGGCGGCCTGGCGGCTGCCGCACGCCGACGCGGGGCAGGTGTTCACGGCCCCGTACTGGGTCCGGCTGGCGCAGCACGCCGAACGGGCCGGCGCGACGCTCGTCGTGATCGACGACACGAGCGCCCCCGTCCGTGAGCAGCCCGGTGCGCTCGTCGGCGGGCTGGACGCGATCGGTGTCGCCTCGCTGCTCGGCCCCGTGACGAGCCGCGCGGGCCTGGCCCCGGTGGTGCCGGTGACGTACCTGGAGCCATTCCACGTCGGCAAGGCCGTGCAGACGGTCGACCACGTGAGCCTCGGCCGCGGAGCCGTGCAGGTCGGGATCGCCGCGGTCGCGGGTGCGGACGGTGCGGACGACGAGGCGCGCCGGTACGACGAGCGGACCCCGCGCGACGTCGAGGCGGCATGGCGGGAGGCCGACGACGTCGTCGAGGTCGTCACGCGGCTGTGGGACTCGTGGGAGGACGACGCGATCGTGCTCGACGAGGAGGCCGACCGCTACATCGACCGGGACCGGGTGCACGCGATCGAGTTCACCGGCGAGTTCTTCTCGGTGCACGGCGCGTCGATCACGCCGCGCTCGCCGCAGGGCCGCCCGGTGGTCGTGCTCCGCGGCGACGACCCGCACGCCCTGGCGGTCGCGGCCCGGCGCGCGGACGTGGTGCGGGTCGCGCTCGACGACGCGACGCCCACCCGCGTCGACGCCGTGCGCGCCGCCGTGGCCGACGCCGGCCGCGACCCGGGTGCCGTCACGGTGCTCGTGGACGTCGACGTGCTGCTCGGTGCCGTCGACTCCGAGGCGGGTGCCCGGCTGCGCGCGCTGGACGACCTCACGCGCCGCCGCCCGACGGCGAACGAGCTGGTGGGCGGCGTCCTGGGCGTCGCCGACGGCCTCGCCGACCTGGTCGCCCGCACGGGCGCCGACGGCGTGACTGTCCGGTCGCTCGCGCACGTGACGGACCTGCCGCTGCTCGCCGACGGCGTCGCCCCGCTGCTCCGCGAGCGCGGCCTCCTCGTCGAGCCCACCCCGCAGCCGGGACGTCAGCACGGCACCCTGCGCGACGCGCTCGGCCTGGCCCGCCCCGCCAGCCGGTACGCCACCACGCGCTGACCCCCGCACGAGACCCCCGAGAGCGACACCATGCCGAAGAAGCAGATCCACCTCGCCGCCCACTTCCCGGGCGTCAACCACCACACCGTCTGGACCGACCCGACGCACCGCCCCGAGACCCAGTCGTCGTTCGCGTCCTTCCAGCACCTCGCCGCCACCGCCGAGCGCGGCCTGTTCGACTTCGTCTTCCTCGCCGAGGGCCTGCGGCTGCGCGAGCACCGCGGGCAGCTCGTCGACCAGGACGTCGTCGGTCGCCCGGACACGTACGCGGTGCTCGCCGCGCTCGCGGGCGTGACGACGCACGTCGGCCTCGCGGGCACCATCAACGCGACGTTCAACGACCCGTACGAGCTGGCGCGGCAGTTCGCGACGCTCGACCACCTGTCGGCGGGCCGGGCGGCGTGGAACGTCGTCACGTCGTCGGACGCGTTCCACGGGGCGAACTTCCGCCGCGGCGGCTACCTGGCGTACGCGGACCGGTACGAGCGGGCACGGGAGGTCGTCGAGGCGGCCCGGGCGCTGTGGGACGCGTGGGCGCCCGACGCGCTGCGCGCCGACGCCGCGACCGGCGAGTTCGTCCGCCCGGGCTCGCTCTCGACGGTCCGGACCGGGGGAAGGCTCGTCGACATCGAGGCCGTCCCGTCCCTGCCGCGGCCCCCGCAGGGGCACCCCGTGATCATCCAGGCCGGCGACTCCGACGGCGGCCGCGAGCTCGCCGCCCAGGTGGCCGACGCCGTCTTCTCCCGGCACACCGAGCTCGGCGACGGGCAGGCGTTCTACGCCGACGTCAAGGGCCGCCTCGCCCGGTACGGGCGCCGGCCCGAGGACCTGCTGATCCTGCCGGGGTCGTCGTTCGTGCTCGGCGACACCGCCGCGGAGGCCGAGGAGCGGCTGCGCGAGATCCAGCACCAGCAGATCCGGCCGAGCGTCGCCCGCGCGTTCGTCGAGCAGGTGTGGAACCAGGACCTGTCGGCGTACGACGTCGACGGCCCCCTGCCCGAGGTCGACCCGGTGACGGACGCGCCGTCGGTCACGCAGGGCAAGGCCGGCTTCTTCCGCGACCCGCTCGCCGTCGCGAAGCAGTGGCGCGAGCTGTCCGAGGCGAAGGGCCTGTCGATCCGCGAGCTCGTCATCCAGGTCGTCGGCCGTCACTCGTTCGTCGGCACGCCCGAGCACGTCGCCGCGGAGATCGACCGGTACGTGCAGGAGGACGCCTCCGACGGGTTCATCCTCGTGCCGCACCTCACGCCGCACGGGCTCGACGAGTTCGTCGACCGCGTCGTCCCGCTCCTCCAGGAGCGCGGCTCGTTCCGCACGTCCTACGAGGGCACCACGCTGCGCGGCCACCTCGGCCTCCCGCCGGCCGACGCGTTCGGCCGCACCCGCGCCGCCGACGACGTCGCCTCCGAGGACCTCGTCGCCGTCTCCTGACCGTCCGTCGCACCGCTGCACCCCTTCCCGCAGGAGGACCGCATGACCACCACGACCGACCGCACCGCCACGTTCGCCGCCGACTGGCAGGCCTGGCACGACGAGCGCGAGGCCTACTACCGCGACCCGCACGGCTGGGTCGCCATCACCGCCATCCACTGGCTCACGGCCGAGCCCGTCGCGCTCGAGGGGATCCCGGGCCGCTGGTCGGCGCCGCAGGGCGGCCCGCTGCGCCTCGAGGCCACCGACGCGGACGGCCTGACCCTGGCCGACGGCACCGTGGTCGACGGCGTGGCCGAGCTCGACCCGGTCGAGGGCGCACCGGGCCTGCACGTCCGCTCCGGGGACCTGCTCCTCGAGGTGGCCCGTCGCACCGGCCACGTCATCGTGCGGGTGCACGACCCGCTCGCGCCGCAGCTCGCCGCGTTCCAGGGCATCCCCGCGTACGAGCCCGACGAGCGGTGGGTGGTGACGGGTCGGCTCGAGCGGTTCGACGAGCCGCGCCGCGTGACGACCGGGGGTGTCGTCGAGGGCCTGGAGCACCACCACACGGCCGTGGGCGTCGTCCGGTTCGCGATCGACGGCATCGACCAGGCGCTCACCGTCTTCGACCACGGCACGCGGGGGCTCGGCGTGCTGTTCCGCGACGCGACGAGCGGCGTCACGACCTACCCGGCGTCCCGCACCCTGTCGCTCGGCCCGGTGGCCGACGACGGGACGGTGACGCTCGACCTCAACCGGGCGGCCAACCTGCCGTGCGGCCTCACGCAGTTCGCGACGTGCCCGGTGCCGCCGCCGGAGAACGTCCTGACGGTCTCCGTCGAGGCGGGGGAGAAGTGGGTGCGCTGAGCCTCTGAGCCTGACGGCCGATCCGGATGCGGTCGGGCCACGGTCGACCTACCGTGGCCCGACCGCCTCCGCCCGGGGGCCCGACGAGGAGGTCGCGATGGCGCAGGACGACGTGGCGAAGGTGGCCGAGCTCATCAAGGGCGCCCGCATCGCGATGCTCACCACGGTCGCGGCCGACGGCAGCCTGGTGAGCCGTCCGATGGGCGTGCAGGACGTCGACTTCGACGGCGACCTGTGGTTCTTCGCCGACGCCGACAGCCACAAGGTCGACGAGATCGAGCACGGCAGCCCCGCGAACGCCGCGTTCGCCGACCGCTCGTCGTGGGTCTCCGTGTCCGGGCCCGCCGAGGTGGTCCGCGACACGGCGAAGGCCCGGGAGCTCTGGGGCGCGACGGCGGCGGCCTGGTACCCCGACGGCCCCGAGACCCCGGGGCTCGTGCTCGTGGTGCTGCACGGCGAGACGGCCGAGTACTGGGACTCCGCGGGTGGGCGCCTCGCGACGGTGCTGAGTCTCGTCAAGGCCAAGGTGAAGCACGAGCGCTACGACGGCGGCGAGAACGAGACCGTCCGGCTCTGAGCGCGCCGACCGCCCGGACGGCCGGGGGCGCACCCAGGGGGACCGTGGGCCGGTCGGCCGCGGCGTCGGTTCAGAGCCCGCCGACCAGGGTGACCACGAGCGCGATGATCACGGTGCCGAACAGGTACGACAGCATCGCGTGCGCCAGGGCCGCCCGCCGGAACGCCGACGACTCCAGGTCCGTGTCGGAGATCGCGAAGCTCATCCCGATGGTGACCGCGACGTAGGCGAAGTCCGTGTACCGCGGCGGCTCGTCCTGGTGGAAGTCGATGCCGCCGGGCGTGCCGCCGAAGAACATCCGCGCGTACCGCAGCGCGAAGACCGTGTGGATCGCCGCCCAGGACGCGACCACGCTCGCCACCACCGCGAGGGTGGGCAGCGCGTCGCCGTCGTCCGGCCCGACCAGCACGACGGTCACGCCGGCGAGGCTGACGAGCGCCCCGACCACCACGACCAGGTGGGCGCCGGTCCTCGTGGGCTCCTCGCGGGTGGCGTGCGCGGAGGTCTGCGCAGAGTCCATCGGGCCGACCACCGCCCAGGTGGAGACGACGAACAGGACCGCGGTCGTCGCCCATCCCGCGAGCACCGCGACGACCAGCGACGTCCAGACGACGACGAGCGCCACCGCGACGCCGATGACGACGCCGATCCCGAGGCGGGCCAGGGGGACGACGTCGCGCGTCCGACGTCGCGGGGACGAGGTGGCTGTCACAGGGCCCAGTGAACCGCGCAGCGCGCCGCCGGGCCACGAGCCGACCTGCTCGCGCGCCGCGGCGCCCCCGAGCCCGACCTGCCCGGGCGCCGGCGGCCGACGCCGTCGGCGCGGGCCGTCGGTGCGTCGAGCTCAGTCCGGCAGCCGGTCCAGCGCCTGCGTGAGGTCGTCGATCAGGTCGTCGACGTCCTCGAGCCCGACGGACAGCCGCACCGTCGACTCGGCGATCCCCACCTTGGCCCGCCCGTCGGGGCCGAGCTTGCGGTGCGTCGTCGTCGCCGGGTGCGTGACCATCGACTTCGCGTCGCCGAGGTTGTTCGAGATGTCGAGGATCCGCAGCGAGTCGAGCACGCCGAACGTGGCCTTCTTCGCGACGTCGGCGGACGCCCCCTCGGGCACGCGCAGGTTGAACGTCACGACGGTCCCGCCGCCCGACTGCTGCGCGAGCGCGAGCTCGTGCTGCGGGTGGGACGTCAGGTACGGGTAGCGGACGAGGGCCACGCCGGGCTGCTGCTCCAGCCACGTCGCGAGCCGCAGGGCCGACGCCGTCTGGTGCTTCACGCGCAGCGACAGCGTCTCGAGGCCCTTGAGCAGCACCCACGCGTTGAACGCGGACAGCGACGGGCCGGTGTTCCGGATGAGCGTCTGGACGGGCCCGCGCACGTACTCCTCGCTGCCGAGGATCGCACCGCCGAGCACCCGGCCCTGGCCGTCGATGTGCTTGGTCGCCGAGTACACGACGACGTCGGCGCCGAGGTCGAGCGGGCGGGACAGCACGGGCGTCGCGAACACGTTGTCGACGATCACGAGCGCGCCCGCGGCGTGCCCGAGCCGGCTGACGGCGGCGATGTCGACGAGGTCCTGCATGGGGTTCGACGGCGTCTCGAAGAACACGACGTCCGCGGGGGTGGCGAGGGCCTCCTCCCACTGCGAGAGCACGTGCCCGTCGACGTAGTCGGTGCGCACGCCCCACTTGGCGAGGATCTCGTCGAAGATCACGACGGACGACCCGAACAGCGCCCGCGCGGCGACGACGCGCGACCCCTGCTGCAGGACGGCGGCCAGCGCGGTGAACACCGCGGACATGCCGGTCGCGGTCGCGTACGCGGCCTCGGCGCCCTCGAGCAGCCGGAGCCGCTCCTCGAACGTGGAGACGGTCGGGTTGTTGTACCGGGAGTACAGGAAGCGGTCCCGCTCGCCGGCGAAGGCCGCCTCGGCCTCGGCCGCGGAGTCGTAGGTGTACGCCTGCGTGAGGTAGATCGCCTCGGAGACCTCGTGGAACTCGGAGCGGACGAGCCCGCCGCGCACGGCAAGGGTGTCGGGGCGCAGCGAGTCGCGCCCGACCCGCCGGTCGTCCCAGTCGAGCGGGCCGGGGACCCGGGCCCCGTCCGGGCGGCCGCTCACTTCTGCCGCCACGGCAGGCCGGCGGCGCGCCAGCCCTCGTGCCCACGCTGGCCGTCCGGCCCGATGCCGCCCTCGAAGCCCTCGAGCACGTTGTACGCGGGACCGAGCCCGGCGGCCGTCGCGGCCTGCGCGGCGGCGATCGACCGGACCCCGGACCGGCACAGGAACACGACCGGACGCTCGTCGCCGGGCACGAGGCCCGCCTCGGCGAGCTGCGTGAGGAACAGCGGGTTCTGGCGGCCGGACGGTGCCTGCACCCACTCGACGAACGCGGCGCGGCCGCCGAGGGCGTCGGCGTCGGGGACGCCGATCTGCTGCCACTCCCCGTCCGTGCGCACGTCGACGAGCACGGCTCGCTCGTCGGTCGTGAGCAGCTCCCACGCCTGCTGCGGCGTCAGGTCACCTGCGTAGCTCATCTCGCCTCCATCGGTCCTGGCGGTAGCACCCTCGGCCGGGCACGTGGTGCCCGCGGGTTGCTGCGGCGTCGTCGAGCCAGATCTCTCGGCCGCTCTGGATGGTGCCGGTGATGCTACGCGGAGCGACCGGAACCCTCCAAGTGCTGGACACGGCGTCCCGTCATCCGAGACGCGCCGGGCGTGTCGTTGACACGACCGGGGGACCTTGGCGACCCTCGTCTCAGGTCATGAGCGCCAGCGCGAAGCCCCGGCTCGCTGGCCGGCAACCCTCCTCCGCGGCGGGGTGCCCCGGGTGACGACCTGGCTGGCCGCCGTCCGGCGTCCGGCAAGCGCGGGGTCCACCACAGGCACGGTGTCCCCCTGAGCCTTGTGGAGGACCACCATGACCGTCACCGCCGAGCGCGAGTCGTGTGCGGAGGTCGCCGCCACCGCGACGACCCTCCCGCACGTCAGCCCCCTGCTCCGCGTCGTCGGCGCCGACACCACGGTGCCCCTCGTGGACGGCACGCAGCGCGTCTACGCCAACCTCGACTACGCGGCGAGCGCGCCCGCCCTCGAGGCCGTGGCGGCGCGCGTCACCGAGGTCCTGCCCCTGTACGCGTCCGTCCACCGCGGCGCCGGGTACCTGTCCCAGGTCTCGACCGCCCTGTACGAGTCGGCCCGGCAGACCATCGCCCGCTTCGTCGACGCGCGACCCGACGACGTCGCGATCATCACGCGCAACACGACCGACTCGCTCAACCTGCTGGCCGGCGTCGTGCCCGCCGGCGGACGCGTGCTCGTCCTCGACGTCGAGCACCACGCGAACCTGCTGCCCTGGGTGCACTCCGGCGGTCGGCACGGCAACACCACGACCATCCTGCCCATCGAGAAGACCGTCGCCGCGACGCTCGACTCGCTCCGCGACGAGCTCGCCCGCCTCCCGTACGCCCTGGTCACCGTCACCGGCGCGTCGAACGTCACGGGTGAGTCCCTGCCGCTCGACGAGGTCGTCGCGATCGCGCACGCGGCCGGTGCCCGCGTCGCCGTCGACGGCGCCCAGCTCGTGCCGCACCGCGGGTTCTCGCTCACCGCCACCGACGCCGACTACGTGGCGTTCTCCGGCCACAAGACGTACGCGCCGTTCGGTGCGGGCGCGCTCGTGGGCCGCCGCGACTGGCTGGACACCGGCACGCCGTACCTCGCAGGGGGAGGTGCGGTGCGCGACGTCCGCTCGGACCGGACGATCTGGCAGCCCGCGCCGGCCCGTCACGAGGCGGGCTCCCCGAACGTCCTGGGCGCGATCGCGCTCGCCGAGGCGTGCGACCAGCTCGGCGCGCTCCCGGCCGGGGCGCTCGCCGCCCACGAGGAGGCCCTGCGCGGGCGGCTCGTGGACGGGCTGTCGGCCATCGACGGCGTCGAGGTCGCGCGGATCTGGCCGGACTCGGCCGACCCCGTGGGGGTCCTCACGTTCACGGTGCCCGGGCACGACTCCGGCCTGGTCGCGGCGTACCTCGCGGCCGAGCACGGCATCGGCGTGCGTGACGGCCGCTTCTGCGCGCACCCGCTGCTCGCGCATCTCGGTGCGTCGGGCGGGGCGATCCGGGCGTCGGTCGGCGTCGGGACGACGAGCGAGGCGGTCGACCGCCTGGTCGTCGCGCTGCGGACGTACCTCGCCGACGGTCCGGCGTCGCAGTACGAGATCGTCGACGCGTGCTGGGCGGTCGTCGACGACACCCGGCCGCTCGTCGAGGTGCACGGGCTCGACCACCTGGCCGCCACCGCGGCGGCGGCGTGCGGTCCCGCGCTCGACGACTGACGTCGTCCGCGGCAGGACCTCGGGCAGGACGCGTCGCGCCCCGGAGGTGAAGTCCGGGCCGTGACCTGCCGATGTGTGGGTGGGTGCCTCCCGGACGTCCCGACGCCGGGACGCGCGAGCTCTGACGCCCACCGACCCGTCGTCGGCGTGACGGCGACCACCCGAGACGAGGAACACCCGCATGAGCACCGCCTTCGACCAGGCAGGCAGCACGCCCGTCGCCGGGTGGTACCCGGACCCGCATGCGCCCGGCGCGCACCGCTGGTGGGACGGGACGCAGTGGACGCAGCACACGCAGCAGGAGCCCGCCCCCGCGGCCCCGACGTACGCGGCCCCGGGGTACCCGACGCAGCACGCCGACGCCGTCCCCGGGTACCCGCAGCAGCAGGCCGCCGGCACGGCCGGGTTCGGCGCTGCACCCGGTGGCGTCCCGGGGTACCCGTCCGCCTCGGTGGGCGGTGTGCCCGGCTACCCGGTGGCGGGCGGCGGCTACCCGTCCGGGGCCGGGGTGTCGTTCCCGGGCGGCGCGACCTCGACGTACCCGGGCACGTGGTCGGCGACCGGCGCGTACTCGATGGAGAAGCCGAAGAACCGGACGGCGACGTGGGCGCTCGTCGCCGGCATCGTCGTGATCCTGGTCCTGCTGTTCACGGACTACGCGATCGCGTCGTGGCTGGCGATCTTCGTCGGCATCCAGGGCGTCAAGAAGGCGCGTGCCATCCGGGCGGAGGGGTACCCGAAGGCCGTCGGCATGGGCCGTGCGGTGACGGGGCTCGTGCTGTCGGGCATCAGCGCGGCCCTGTTCGTGCTCTCGTTCGCCCTGCGCTGACGACCCGCACCGGAATGCCCTTCGCGGCCTGTGGCACCATCGCCGCATGCTGCACGACCTGACTCTCGACGGCTTCGGCGCCCGGCTCGTCCCGCTGGACCCCTCGCACGCCGCCGAGCTCGCGGAGATCATCGACGACGACCTGTGGCGTGGCATGACGTCCCCGGTCCCGGTCGGTGCCGCTGCGGTGGAGGCGATGATCGACGCGGCCACGGCCACCCCCGGCCGGCTCGCGTTCGCCGTGCTGGACGCGGCGTCGGGCGAGGTCCGCGGCAGCACGTCGTTCTACGACTGGGAGCCGCGGTTGCTGCGCGTCGAGATCGGACACACCTACTTCGCGCGGCGCTGGTGGGGCACGTCGAACAACCCGGCGTGCAAGCTCCTGATGCTGCGGCACGCGTTCGAGTCGTGGGGGTGCGCCCGCGTGGCGCTACGTGCCGACGCCCGCAACACCCGGTCCGTCGCCGCGATCACCCGCCTCGGCGCGACGCCGGAGGGCGTGCTGCGCAGCCACCGCGTGGCACCGGACGGCTCCCGCGGCGACACGGCGTACTTCTCGATCCTGTCGGACGAGTGGCCCGCGGTCCGCGACGGCCTCCTGACCCGCCTGGCACCCGCCCGCACCGACGCCTGACCGACCCGGCCCCCGCCTGCACCCCTCACCCGTCGAGAACGTGACTTCGGGGCGAGAACGGCACTTCAGACTGACGTTCTCACCCCGAAGTCACGTTCTCAGCGTCTCGGTCGCGGGCGGGGAGGGCGGGGTGCGCGGGGTGGAGGGCGGGGCGGGAGGGGCGTCAGGCGGCGAGCGGGGTGACCGTGCCGGTGAGGTGGGGCTTGCCCGAGCGGGCGTCCCACCCGGCGAACGTGAACCCGTCGGCGTCGTCGTGCGCGACGCGCACCGTGACGGTCCCCGGCAGGAGCACGGGCCCGGCGAACTCCACGGACCACACGTAGGCGTCGCCGCGTGCGGCCCCGACGTCGGCGAGCGCCCGGGCCGCCGTGTACATCCCGTGCGCGATGGCGCGCGGGAAGCCGAGCGCCTTCGCGGACAGCGACGACAGGTGGATGGGGTTGCGGTCGCCGGACACGGCGGCGTAGCGACGGCCCGTGTCGGCGGCGAGCCGCCACCGGCCGGTGGGCGTGGGCGGCACGAACGGCACGCGCTCCTCGTCGGACGCCGGCGCGCCGTCGCCGCCCAGCCGGATGCCGCGCGCGAGGTACGTCGACACCCCGCGCCACGCGAGCGTGTCGCCGGTCCGCACCTCGGTGACGAGGTCGACCTGCGTCCCGCTGCGGTGCGCGCGCAGGTCCGCGGCCCAGGCCCGGACGTCGAGCGGGTCGTCGAGCGTCACCGGCCGGTGCTGCTCGACGTGGTTGCTCAGGTGCACGAGCCCGGCGAGCGGGAGCGGGAAGTCGGTGCGGGCCATGAGGGCGGTGGCGACGGGGAACGCGAGCACGTGCACGAACCCGGCGGGCAGCCGGTCGGACGCGGGCTCACCCAGCAGGTGCTGGTACGCGGTGAGCTGCTGAGGGTCGGCGCGGACGCCGCTCACCGTGTACACGACGTCGGGCAGCGCGGACGGCGCACGGCCGAGCCGGCGCGCGACGGCCAGCCGTCCCGACGCCCCGGCCCCGCGCGCGTACACCCCCGCGAGGGCCGGGACGCCGGGCAGGACGACGGTCGACGTCACTGGCCCACCATGTTCTGCCCGCACACCCGCAGCACGCGCCCGACGACCCCGCCGGCGGCGGGCGACGCGAGGAACGCCACGGTCTCGGCGACGTCGACGGGCAGCCCGCCCTGCTGGAGCGAGTTGAGCCGCCGGGCGACCTGCCGGGTGAGGGCGGGGATGCGGGCCGTCATGTCGGTCTCGATGAACCCGGGGGCGACCGCGTTGGCGGTGCCGCCGAACGCGGTGAGCAGGGGAGCGGTCGCCCGGACCATGCCGATGACGCCGCCCTTGGACGCCGCGTAGTTCGTCTGCCCGCGGTTGCCCGCGATGCCCGACGTGGACGCGAGCGACACGATCCGCGGCGCGTCCGTGAAGTCGCCGGACGTGAGCAGGGCCTCGTTGATCCGCAGCTGGGACGCGATGTTCACCGCGAGGACGGAGTCCCACTTGTCGGGCGTCATGTTGGCGAGCAGCTTGTCGCGCGTGATGCCGGCGTTGTGCACCACGATGTCGAGCCGCCCGTGCCGCTGCAGGGCGTGCTCGAGGATCCGCGCACCGGCGTCGTCGGCCGTGACGTCGAGCTGCAGGGCGGTGCCGCGCACCCGGTTGGCGACGGTGGCGAGCTGCTCCCCGGCGGCGGGCACGTCGACGGCGACGACGGTCGCGCCGTCGCGGGCGAGCGTGTCGGCGATCGACGCGCCGATGCCGCGGGCGGCGCCGGTGACGACGGCGACCCGCCCGGCGAGCGGCCGGTCCCAGTCGTCGGGCAGCGTGCCGGCCGACGAGTCGACGACGAGCAGCTGCCCGTCGACGAACGCGGACCGCCGCGACAGGAAGAACCGCAGCGCCCCCACGGACGACGGGGCGTCGACGGGCACGCCCGCGTGCAGCACGACCCCGTTGCCGGTCGCCCCGCCGCGCAGCTCCTTCGCGAGCGACCGCAGCAGACCGTCGACCCCCTGCCGGGCGGCGGCCACGGCGGGCGCGTCGTCCGCCACCGCCTCGCGCGACACGGTGACCACGCGACCCCCGCGCGCGAGCCCCTTGAGCACACCGGCGGCGGCGAGCACGGGCGCGCTCAGCTCGGTGGGGTGCACGACCTCGGTGAGCACGAGGACGACGGCGGCGTACCGGGTGTCCGGCACCGCGTGCCGGTGCACGTCGAGGTCCCACCCGAGGCCCGGGCCGCCCGCGAGCAGCGCGGCGAGCGTGTCCGCGTCGGCGCCCGACCCGAGCACGAGCGCGGGCCCGTCGAGCAGCGGCTGTCCCGGCTGGTGCCGGCGCAGGGGCGCGGGCTGCGGCAGGCCGAGCTGCTTCGCGAGCTTCTTCGTGACCCCGCTGTTGACGAGGTTGAGGTACGTGTCGGTCATGGGTCAGGCCGCCTCGAGGATCGCGGTGAGGCCCAGCCCGCCGGCTGCGCACACGGACACGAGCGCCCGCGGGGTGCCGCCCTCGGCGGCCTTCCGGCGGTGCAGCTCCTTGCTGATGGTCGCGACGATCCGGCCGCCGGTCGCGGCGAACGGGTGGCCCGCCGCGAGCGAGGACCCGTGCACGTTGAGCCGCGAACGGTCCACCTTGCCGAACGCCCCGGGCAGCCCCAGGCGGTCACGGCCGAACTCCTCGGACTCCCAGGCGGCGAGCGTGGTGAGCACGGTCGACGCGAACGCCTCGTGGATCTCGACGTACGCGAAGTCGTCGAGCGTGAGCCCGTTGCGGGCGAGCAGCCGCGGCACGGCGAACGCGGGGGCCATGAGCAGCCCGTCGACGCCGTGCACGAAGTCGACGGCCCCGGCCTCGGCGTCGACGACGGCGGCGAGCGGCGTGAGGTCGTGCGCGGCGGCCCACTCGTCGGACCCGAGCAGCACGGTGGACGCGCCGTCGGTGAGCGGCGTGGAGTTGCCGGCGGTCATCGTGGCGGGGGTGTCGAGCGTCAGGCCGAACGTCGGCTTGAGCGTGGCGAGCTTCTCCATCGACGTGTCGGTGCGGAGGTTCGCGTCGCGGACGAGGCCGCGGAACGGCGTCACGAGGTCGTCGAAGAACCCGGCGTCGTAGGCGGCGGCGAGCCGCTGGTGGCTGAGCAGCGCGATCTCGTCCTGCGCCTCGCGCGTGATGCCCCACTGCGCGGTGGTGAGGGCCTGGTGCTCGCCCATGGACAGGCCGGTGCGCGGCTCGTCGGTCCGGGGTGCGGCGGGGGCGAGGTCCTTCGGGCGCAGGCGCGCGACGGCGGCGAGCTTCTGCTGGGGCGTCTTGGCGTGCGAGAGGTCGAGCAGCACGCGCCGCAGCCGGTCGGAGACGGCGATCGGTGCGTCCGACGTGGAGTCGACGCCGCCCGCGATCGCCGACTCGAGCTGGCCGAGCCGGATCTTGTTCGTCAGCGCGACGACCGTCTCCAGCCCGGTCGCGCACGCCTCCTGCAGGTCGTACGCCGGAGTCTCGGGCGACAGCGCGGACCCGAGCACCGACTCGCGGGTCAGGTTGAAGTCCCGGCTGTGCTTGAGCACCGCTCCGGCGGCGACCTGGCCGATCCGCTCGCCCTGCAGCCCGTACCGGGCGACGAGCCCGTCGAGCGCGGCGGTCAGCATGTCCTGGTTGCTCGCGTGGGCGTACTTGCCGCCGGCGCGGGCGAACGGGATCCGGTTGCCGCCGAGCACCAGGGCGCGGCGCGGGCCGGCCGGGTCAGCGGTCGTCCGGGACTTCGGGGTGGAGGCTGCCATCAGGCTTTCCTCTCGCATCGTCAGTGATGGAAGGGACGTAAGTCCCGGGTGTTGTGTCCAGGACCGACAGTACCTGATACCTTCGGTCCCGTGAGCCCTGTCACACCGGGCCCGGCGACGACGCCGGCCCTCACCCTGTTGAGCAGCGACGCCGCAGCCCCCGGTCGCGGCGCCCGACCATCCCCTGCCCGTGCCCCGGCCCCCACCGACGCGTTCGCCGTCGACGGCCGCTCCACGCGCTGGGCCGACCACCGCGAGGCCCGCCGCGCGGAGCTCGTCCGCATCGCCCGACGCACCGTCCACCACCAGGGCGCCGACGTCTCCATGGAGGAGATCGCTGCCGCCGCCGGCACGTCGAAGTCGATCGTCTACCGCTACTTCGCGGACAAGACGGGCCTGCAGATCGCCGTCGCCGAGGCCGTCGTGCTGCAGATCCAAGGTGCCCTCGAGGGCGTTCTCCGGGTCGCACCGACCCCGCGCGACGGCCTGCGGGCCATGGTCGCCGTCTACCTCGAGATGATCGAGTCCTCCCCGAACGTGTACGCGTTCGTCACCCGCAACGGCTCCGTCGAGTCCGGCGGCCCCCTCGGCCACTTCCTCGACTCCGTCACCGCCCTGGTGGCGGCGCCGTTCGCCCGCGGGCTCACCGAGGACGGGGGCGACGGACGTCGCACCGCCCGCCGGCCCGAGGCCGGGCCGGACGAGGTCGGACCCCACGAGGCCGGGCCCGACGAGGCCGCGCTGCGCGCCCGGGTGGCGCTCGCCGAGTCCTGGGCCGCGGGCGCCGTCGGCTTCGTGCGCGGCGCCGGCGAATGGTGGCTGGCCCACCGCGACGAGCCGGGCAGCCCCGACCGGGAGACCATCACCGCCCAGGTCGCCGCCTGGCTCTGGGCCGGCCCCGTGGGCCTGCTCGCCCGCGACCGCGGCCGCCCCCACGCCGAGGACCCCACCGCCGACACCGCACTGGACCTGTCGCACCCGCTCGCCGACGCACTCCCGGCCGATCCCACGCAGGAGACCCGATGACCACCACCACACCGCGCACCACCCCGTCGAGCACGAACGGCGAGCAGGGCGACCCCCGGCTCGACGCCGAGCTCGCCGGCATCGACGTCGCGCACCTGCAGCACGTCCTGCTCGGGCACTACCCCGAGCTGCGGCTCGCGGCCCGCACCCTCATGAGCGACGAGCGGTTCCACCAGATCCCCGGCCAGACGCTCGCCGAGCACCGCGAGCGGGTCCTCGCGCAGCTGCGGCTGCTCGCGGTCGAGGGCGACGTGCACCGCTCGTTCCCGGTGCGGTTCGGCGGCGCCGAGGACCACGGCGGCTTCCTCGCCCGGTTCGAGGAGCTCACGCACGCCGACCCGTCGCTGCAGATCAAGTCGGGCGTGCAGTGGGGGCTGTTCGCGTCGGCGATCTACCACCTGGGCACCGAGCGCAACCACGACGAGTTCCTGGCGGACGCTCTGTCCATCGCGGTGCCCGGCGCATTCGCGATGACGGAGACCGGTCACGGCTCGGACGTCGCCGCGATCGGCACGACCGCGACGTACGACCCGGCGACGCAGGAGATCGTCGTCCACACGCCGTTCCGGGCCGCGTGGAAGGACTACCTCGGCAACGCCGCCCAGCACGGCACCGCGGCCGTCGTGTTCGCGCGGCTCATCACCGCGCCTCCCGGCGGCCAGGCCGTCGACCACGGGGTGCACGCGGTCTACGTGCCGATCCGCGACCCGCAGACGGGGGAGTTCCTGCCCGGCGTCGGCGGCGAGGACGACGGCCTCAAGGGCGGCCTCAACGGCATCGACAACGGGCGGCTCTGGTTCGACCACGTGCGTGTCCCGCGGACCAACCTGCTCAACCGGTACGGCGACATCGCGGAGGACGGCACCTACTCGTCGCCCATCGCGAGCCCCGGCCGCCGCTTCTTCACGATGCTCGGCACGCTCGTGCAGGGCCGTGTGTCCCTCGACGGCGCCGCGGTCACCGCGTCCCGGCTCGGCCTGACGATCGCGATCACCTACGGCAACCAGCGCCGCCAGTTCGCGTCCGCCTCGCCGACCGAGGAGGTCGTGCTCCTCGACTACGCCGAGCACCAGCGCCGGCTGCTCCCGCTGCTGGCCGAGACGTACGCCGCGGGGTTCGCGCACGAAGACCTGCTCGCCGCGTTCGACGACGTGTTCAGCGGCCGCAACGACACCCCCGAGACCCGTGAGGACCTCGAGACGCTCGCGGCGGCCCTCAAGCCGGCGTCGACGTGGCACGCGCTGCGCACGCTGCAGACGTGCCGAGAGGCGTGCGGCGGCGCCGGGTTCCTCGCCGAGAACCGGATCACCGGGCTGCGCGCGGACATGGACGTGTACGCGACGTTCGAGGGGGACAACACCGTCCTGCTGCAGCTCGTCGGCAAGCGGCTGCTCACCGACTACGGCAAGTCGTTCAAGCACCTCGACGCCGTCAAGGTCGCCCGCCTCGTCGCCGAGCGGGCCGCCGACGCCGCCCGGTTCCGCACGCCGCTGCACCGCGCGGTCCAGACGATCGCCGACGTCGGCGACGCCCGCCGCTCGGCCGGCCAGCTCCGCGAGACGGCCACCCAGCGGTCGCTGCTCGTCGACCGGGTCGAGACGATGGTCGCCGAGATCGCGCAGGCCCTCCGCCCGGCCCAGAAGGCGGACCCGGCGACGGCCGCGGCGCTGTTCAACCAGCACCAGCACGACCTCGTCGAGGCCGCGCGGGCGCACTCCGAGCTCGTGCAGTGGGAGTCGTTCACCGCGGCCCTCGACCGGGTCACCGACCCGGGCACCCGCCAGGTGCTCACGTGGGTCCGGGACCTGTTCGGCCTCACGCTCGTCGAGCGGCACCTCGCCTGGTACCTCGTCAACGGCCGGCTGTCGGCGGGACGGGCGCGGACCGTCACGTCGTACATCGACCGGCTGCTCACGCGGCTGCGGCCGCACGCGCAGGACCTCGTGGACGCGTTCGGCTACGGCCAGGAGCACCTGCGGGCGCCGATCGCGTCGGGTGCCGAGGCGGAGCGGCAGGACGAGGCGCGGGCCTACCTCAAGGCGCAGCGGGCGTCCGGCGACGCCCCGCGGCCGGAGAAGCACGTGCGCTGACCGGTCGCACCACGACGCCCGCCGCCAGGGGCCTCCCCGGCGGCGGGCGTCGTCGTTCCCGGGGTGTCCGTGCGTCCGTGCGGCCGCCGTCAGAAGTCGAACAGCTCGCCGAGCCACGACTCCTTCCGGCGCCGGCGCGGGTCGGTGCTGCGGGAGCGGTCGTCGTAGCCGCTGCCGTCGGCGGACCTGCGCCCGTCGTCCCGGCGGTCGTCGTACCCGCGCCGGTCGTCGTACCCCCGCCGGTCGTCGTACCCCCGCCGGTCGTCGTACCCCCGCCGGTCGTCGTGCGCGCCGGACGTGCGGGTCGCCGGTGCGGTGACCGGGGGAGCGGTCGCGGCGGCGCGGTCGAGGATCTTGTCCAGCTCGCCGCGGTCGAGCCAGATGCCGCGGCACGTCGGGCAGTAGTCGATCTCCACGCCCTGGCGCTCGGACATCACGAGCTCGGCCTGGTCCACGGGGCATCGCATGAGGGTGTCCTCCGGTCGGGTCGACGGTCGGGGGTCGGTCGTCGTGTGCTGAACGACCGGGACTCCCGTGAAGTTGCGTCCCGTCGGACCCCGCCGGCGCGGCAGGTCAGGTCATGTCCCCCGTGGCGGGGTCGGCGCCCGTCGGGGCGTACCGCAGCAGGACGGCACCCGCGCTGCCCGCGACGGGCGGCTCGAGGAGGGTGAGCCCGGAGGCGCGGGCACCGTCGGGGAACACCTTCTTCCCCCGGCCGAGCACGATCGGGTACACCCACAGGGTCAGCACGTCGAAGAGCCGCTCGGACAGGAGAGTCTGGACCAGGTCGACGCTGCCGATGACGTGGGTGCTCTCGTGCCGGTCCCGCAGCGCCCGGACCTCGGCGGGCAGGTCGGGCCCGAGCAGCGTGCTCCCCGACCAGGTGAGCTCGGGCGTGCCGCGGCTGGCGACGTACTTCGGCACGGCGTTGAGCCTGCGCGCGATCGGCCCGTTCTCGCCCTGCTCCTGGTCGGGCCAGTACCCGGCGAAGATGTCGTACGTCCGGCGCCCGAGCAGGAGGGCGTCCATCGCGTCGATGCCGGCGGTCACCTCGCGGTCGACGACGTCGTCCCACAGCGGTGCCTGCCAGCCGCCGAACGGGAAGCCGCCGGAGGTGTCCTCCTCGGGGCCGCCGGGCGCCTGTGCGACGCCGTCGAGGGTGACGAACAGGTCGATGTGCAGGCGTCCCACGGCTGCTCCCCGGCTCGGTGGTGGACCGTTCGAGACTAGTCCCGGCCACGCGTGGCGGTCGGTGTCGCCCGGCGCCTCACGCCTTCGGGCCGCCCGCGACGTACAGCACCTGGCCGGAGACGTACCCGGCGCCCTCGGAGCAGAAGAACGCGACGGCCGCCGCCACGTCCTGCGGCGTCCCGGCCCGCCGCGCGGGCACGTCCCGCGCGGCGGCGGCGAAGTACTCCTCGGGCGGCACCCCGAGCCGCTCGGCGGCGGCCCGGGTCATGTCCGTCTCGATGACCCCGGGGGCCACGGCGTTGACGGTCACGCCGAACGGTCCGAGCTCGATCGCGAGCGTCTTCGTGAAGCCCTGCATCCCGGCCTTCGCCGCGGCGTAGTTCGCCTGGCCGCGGTTGCCGAGGGCCGACGTGCTGGACAGGTTGACGATCCGTCCCCACCGGGCGGCGACCATGTGCTGCTGGACGGCGCGGCTCACCAGGAACGCGCCGCGCAGGTGCACCGACAGGACCGCGTCCCAGTCGGCGGCGCTCATCCGGAACAGCAGGTTGTCGCGCAGGATCCCGGCGTTGTTCACGAGCACCGTCGGGGCGCCGAGCTCGTCGACCACCCGGGCGACCGCCGCCTGCACGGCGTCCTCGTCGGCGACGTCCGCCCCGACGGCGAGCGCCGTCCCTCCGGCCGCGACGATCTCGTCGGCGGTGCCGCGGGCGTCGGCCTCGTGCAGGTCGAGCACCGCGACCCGCAGGCCGTCGGCGGCGAGCCGCCGGGCGGTGGCGGCGCCGATGCCGCGGGCGGCGCCGGTCACGAGCGCGGTGCGGGGGTCGGTCACGGTGGGTCCTCTCGTCGTCGGGTCAGGGGTGGCAGCGGTCAGGGGTTGCACCGTGCCCCGAGCATGTCGAGCGGGCCGACGTCCGGCCGCCACGGCTCGAGGTTCCACGTCTCCTTGTCGGGTGCGCCGAGCTCGTGGCACCCGAGCTGCGCCTGCATCGTCGCCGTGCCCGCCTCGGGCTCGGCGGCGACGAGCTGCTCGCGCAGGGCCGTCTCGGCGGCGAGGCCCCCGGCGCGGGCCCAGGCGCTCGGCGTGACCGCGAGCGACCGGCCGCCTTCCCGCTCGCCCCAGTCGGCGCCCTTGACGGCGACCGTCGCGACCCACAGCTCGACGCCGGTCGCACCGGGCGCGGGCGTGACGAGCCGGACGACCTCGTCGTCGGCCCGCTCGAGCCGGCCGCCCGTCGGCGTCACGCCGGCCAGCAGCGTGCCCGCGGCGTCCCGGACCACCGCGGTGCCGTCGGCCAGCACGTCCCACACCGCGCCCTCGGGTGCCGCGACGAGCGCGACGGTCGTGTCCTGCGGCGGCACGGGGAACGTGGCCCGGACGGAGCCGTCGTCCTGCGGTGCGGGGGTGACGGTGCCGGGCGGCGTCGGGCGCACGGCGAGCGTGACGGCCCCCGACGTGACCGGGACCCCGTCGCGCCGCACCGCGGGGGCGGAGTCGTCGGGCGTCGAGGGCGTGGGCGTCGACGTGGTCGACGGTGGGCCCGGCGACGTCGGCACGGTGTCGGGGGCCGACCTCGAGCAGGCCGTCAGGACCGTCACGAGCAGCACGGACGCGGGGACGACGAGCCACCCGCGGGCGCGCAGGGACGGTCGTGCCATGCGGCCGACGGTACCGGCAGCACGGCCCCACGACCGGACGCGCCCCCGGGGTTCGGCGGCGCCCGACTACACCGACGCCGTCGCCGGCACCTCGACCTCCGGCGCGGGCGGCCCGCCGGCCGGTGCGTCCGTCGACGTCCGGTTGACGACCCGGAGCAGGACCCACGCGACCAGCCCGACCACCCACCCGTACATGAGCCCCCAGCCCGACGCCTGCCACGCGGACGACCCGACGTAGAGCGAGAGCAGACCGAACGGGTCGCCCCCTTCCGTGCCCTGCAGGTGGCTGCCGGCCTGGGCGGCGGCGACAACGGTCGCGACCATGCCGCCGACCACGGACGCCCACCACGCCACGAGCACCAGGACACCGCCCCCGCGCACCGGTGCCGTCCCACGCGCCGCGAGCACGACGGCCACCGCGACGACGACGCCGAGCAGCGCCGCGCCCAGCAGGTACGCCCGGACGTAGGGCGGGCCGAACCACGCGAGGTCCGGCCCGGCGCTGTTCGGCAGCAGGGTCAGCGCCCACTCGGTCACCTGCTGACGGGCCGCCGTGCGGGTGCCGACCTCGGTCATCACCCGCTCGAGCACCCACCCGGACGCGGCCCACCCCGTGGCGGCGACGAGCCCTGCGACGACGGCGGCGACCACGCTGCTCGGACGGGCGCCGGACGACCGCACCGCGGCGCCCCGGCGGAGCGCGAGCAGCAGGACGACGCCCACGGCCCAGCCCCACACGACACCCCAGGTCGCGCCCTGGGACACGATCCAGCGCCACGTGACGACGGCGCCCAGCTGCGCCCCGATCTCGACGGTGGTGACGGCGGCCCCGGCGACGCCCGCGAGACATGCGACGAACCAGCCGGAGAGCAGCACGGCGGTCGCGGACACGGTGCCGCGGCGGACCGCCAGGGCAAGACCCGCGGTGACGAGAGCGCCGACGACCGCCACGACGACGGTCGACAGGGCGACCGGTCCGGGGCGCGGGCCCAGGGGCATCGGCAGGAGGGCGGGGGTGAGCCGGACCGCGAGGCGGGCGGGGACGAGCCCGTCGGAGTAGGCCCACAGGAGGCCCGCGGCGAGCAGCCAGGCACCCGCGGCCGCGAGCGCCCCGAGGGCGGCGACCGACCAGGTGCCGAGCGGCGCTGCGCCGTCCCGGGGCGAGGGCCGCTCTGCCGGCGGCACTGGTGGCACGGGCGGGACGAGGTCGTCGGTCGGCGCGGGCGGGACGTCGGACGGGTCGGCAGGCATGCGCGCGACCGTAGCAACGAGACGGCGGCGCCGCGGGGTTCCGTCCGGTTCGTCACCAGGTTGTCACCGGCTCGTGACAGGGCGGCGGACCTCCCTCCGGACACCCGGCGGACCCCGTCCGGCGCGCCGGTACCCTTGTCCTCGTCTGCCGACCCGGGCGTGGACCAGCAGTGGCCTGTCGGCCCCCGGTCCCTGCCCCCACCGAGGGAATCGATGACCACCGCAGCTGCGCGCACCGCCCCCCAGACCGACACCGTCGAGCACGCCGCGGCGACGCCCGACCAGGAGCAGCCGTTCGCCGAGCTCGGCCTCAAGCCGGACGAGTACCAGCGCATCCGCGACATCCTCGGCCGCCGCCCCACGGCCGCCGAGCTCGCCATGTACTCGGTGATGTGGTCGGAGCACTGCTCGTACAAGTCGAGCAAGAACCACCTGCGCCAGTTCGGCGACAAGACGACCGACGCCATGAAGGAGCACCTGCTCGTCGGCATCGGCGAGAACGCGGGCGTGGTGGACATCGGCGACGGCTGGGCGGTGACGTTCAAGGTCGAGTCGCACAACCACCCGTCCTATGTGGAGCCGTACCAGGGTGCGGCCACCGGTGTCGGCGGCATCGTGCGCGACATCATCTCGATGGGTGCCCGCCCGGTCGCGGTCATGGACCAGCTGCGGTTCGGCGCGGTCGACCACCCGGACACGGCCCGCGTGGTGCACGGCGTGGTCTCCGGGGTCGGCGGCTACGGCAACTCCCTCGGCCTGCCGAACATCGGCGGCGAGCTCGTCTTCGACGCGTCCTACCAGGGCAACCCGCTCGTCAACGCCCTGTGCCTCGGGGTGCTGCGCCACGAGGACATCCACCTCGCCAACGCGTCCGGCACGGGCAACAAGATCGTGCTGTTCGGCGCCCGCACGGGCGGCGACGGCATCGGCGGCGCGAGCATCCTGGCGTCCGAGACGTTCGACGACACCAAGCCGTCCAAGCGTCCGTCGGTGCAGGTCGGCGACCCCTTCATGGAGAAGGTGCTCATCGAGTGCTGCCTCGAGCTGTACGCCGCGCAGGTCGTCGAGGGCATCCAGGACCTCGGTGCCGCGGGCATCAGCTGTGCGACGAGCGAGCTCGCGTCGAACGGTGACGGCGGCATGCACGTCGACCTCGAGAACGTGCTGCTGCGCGACCCCACCCTGACGGCCGGCGAGATCCTCATGTCGGAGTCGCAGGAGCGCATGATGGCCGTCGTCGCGCCGGACAAGCTCGACGAGTTCCTCGCCATCACCGGCAAGTGGGACGTCGAGACGGCCGTGATCGGCGAGGTCACCGGCACGGGCCGCCTGACCATCGACCACCACGGCAGCCGCATCGTCGACGTCGACCCGAAGACGGTCGCGCACGAGGGCCCGGTCTACGACCGCCCGTACGCCCGCCCGGCGTGGCAGGACGGCCTCAACGCCGACACGGCCGCGAACCTGGCCCGCCCGGGCACGCCCGCCGAGCTCCGCGCGACCGTCCTGGAGCTGCTGGCCAGCCCGAACCTGGCCGACAAGTCCTGGGTGACCAACCAGTACGACCGCTTCGTGCAGGGCAACACGGCCCTCGCGCAGCCCGACGACGGCGGCGTGGTCCGCGTCGACGAGCAGTCGGGCCTCGGCGTCGCGCTCGCGACGGACGCGAACGGCCGCTACGGCAAGCTCGACCCGTACACGGGCGCCCAGCTCGCGCTCGCGGAGGCGTACCGCAACGTCGCGACCACGGGCGCCCGCCCGCTGGCCGTCACGGACTGCCTCAACTTCGGCAGCCCCGAGCACCCCGACTCGATGTGGCAGCTCGTCGAGGCCATCCGCGGCCTCGCGGACGCGTGCCAGGAGCTCGAGGTCCCGGTCACGGGCGGCAACGTGTCGCTCTACAACGGCACGGGCGAGCCCGGCAAGATCGACTCCGCGATCCACCCGACCCCCGTCGTGGGCGTGCTCGGCGTGCTGGACGACGTCGCCTCGGCGACCCGTTCGGGCTGGTCGGCCCCCGGCCAGGCGGTCTACCTGCTCGGCACCACGCGCGCGGAGCTCGACGGCTCGGCGTGGGCCGACGTCGTGCACGGCCACCTCGGCGGTCTGCCCCCGCAGGTCGACCTGGCGGCCGAGCGTCGTCTGGCCACCGTCCTGCAGCGGGCGAGCCGCGACGGCCTCGTCGACTCGGCGCACGACCTGTCCGAGGGCGGTCTGGCGCAGGCGCTCGTCGAGGCGAGCCTGCGCTACGGCGTCGGCGCGCAGGTGACGCTCGACGCGCTGTGCGAGCGGGACGGCGTGACCCCGTTCGAGGCCCTGTTCTCGGAGTCCACGGCCCGCGCGCTCGTCGCGGTCCCGCGCTCGGAGGAGGTCCGCCTCGCGGACCTGTGCACCGCGCGCGGCGTCCCGGTGCTCCGCCTCGGCGAGACGGCGGAGTCCTGCTCGCCGGGTGCCGGTGCACCGGTCGACGACGCGGACCACGAGCACGGCCCCGCGGTCGAGGTCGCCGGCCTGTTCACGCTGCCCCTGACCGAGGCGCGTCGCGCCTGGGAGGACACGCTGCCGCGCTGGTTCGGCTGACGTCGCGGCGACATCCTGCTGCGGGGTAGGGAACGAGCCACGAGCGGCGATACAGGTCGCGGGCGGTGGTGAACACAGCGGAGGGTCGACATGGGTGACGACGCGAAGTCGCGCGTCAGCCTGTCCTCGAATGCCGTGGGCGCCGACGTCAGGCGGGCCGCGGCACGTCGGCCTGACGCTGCTGCCGACGTCTTGCGGTCCTTCGCGGACGACCGAGACAGGCAGGTCCGGGAGAACCTCGCCGCCAACCCCGCGTGCCCGCAGGACGTGCTGCTCGCTCTGCTCGACGACGCTCACTGGCGGGTTCGCTGGGAGGCCGCGCAGAATGTCTCGGCAGGGCGAGCGCTGCATCTGGCGGCACTGTCGGCAGCCGACGGCCAGCTCGTCTGGGCCGTCGGACAGCTGGGCGACAGGCTGGACCGTGAGGTCGTCGACGAGCTCCTGCGGCACCCGCTGCGGCACGGGCGCGAGCAGCTCGCGTTGACCTCCACGTCCGCCGACATCCTGTGGGCGCTCGCGGAGGACACCGACCACCGGGTCCGCCTCCACGTCGCCATGTCCGACGCCTGCCCCGTCGACCTGCTGCGCGTCCTCGCGCGGGACCGGCGCAAGGAGGTCCGTCAGGTCGTGGCGGCGTCGTCGCGGCTGCCGCGGGACGTCGTCGACGAGCTGCTGCACGACCGTTCGGCGGACGTGCGCTGGAACGTCGTCTGCCACCGGAGCGCAGACGGCGACATCTGCCGGGCGCTGGTCGACGACCCGGACGACACCGTGAGGGGGCATGCCCGGGTTGCTCTCGGGCTGCCGGTCTGAGCGGTTCGTGGCGATCCGTCGTGCGGGTCGTGGTCGCGCTGTCCTCCTGCAGCCGCACCGAGGTTGGCGTATCTGGACAAATCGGGCCAGGCTCCTTCCTGACGGCGCGACAGGGGGACTGTCGTCGACCGTCAGGGAGCAGCGATGCCTTCAACGAAGAAGCCAGCGAACGCGGATCTCGACAACAGCCTGTACCCACCCCGGCTCGACAAGCTCGTCCTCCCCGACGAGCGGATGGCGGGGGCGGGCCCCGACTACAGCGCGATCCTCGAGACCATCTGCGGGGCGACCGACGACTCGCAGCCCGTCGAGCAGTACGACGGCACCCTGGGTGTGACGGTGGCGTTCGTGAACGCGCACCAGGCCCCTGCCGTGCAGGTCCAGTGGAACAGCAACCTGGCGGCGGTGTTCACGAACCCCGGCGACGTCTCGGGCGTCCGGTGGGGCAGCGGGACGATGATCGGCCCGGACCTGTTCCTCACGTGCGGCCACCTGTTCGACCAGGACCCGAACGGCTGGACGATCCCGCGCCAGAACGGCACGTCGAGCGCGATCACGCCGCAGCAGGCCGCGCAGCAGATGCACCTGAACTTCAACTACCAGGTGGACTCCGGCGGCGTGCTGCAGACCGAGGTCAGCTACCCGATCACCCAGCTGCTCGAGTACCGGCTCGGCGGCCTCGACATGGCGCTGTGCCGCATCGGCGGCAGCCCCGGCAACACCTACGGGTGGACGGAGTTCGGCACGACGAACGCGGCCGTGGGGGACATGCTCGCGATCATCGGGCACCCTGCGGGCCAGCCGAAGCGGATCGAGGCGGGCCCGGCGACGAGCATCGTCGGCTCGACGATCGGCTACAACGACATCGACACCCTGGGCGGCAACTCGGGCTCGGGCATCCTGCAGGCGTCGACCGGGCGGGTCGTCGGCGTGCACACCAACGGCGGCTGCAACCCGTCGGGCACGGGGCAGAACACGGGCACCGCGATCGCGGCGATCTTCGCGGCGTCCCCGACGCTGCAGGCCACGACGCCGAGCTCCAGCACGGGCCTGGGCAGCGACTTCACGGGGACACCGCTCGCGACGGACATCGGCGGCACGCTCCTCGGCCAGGACACGGTCAAGGCGACGGACACCGGCATCCTCCAGGACGTCGCGACGCCGCTCGCGCAGGACATCCACGCGACCATCAAGGCCCAGGACGTCGTGGCGACCCTCAAGGCGGCGGACAGCCACACGATCCAGGACCAGATCGCGACGCTGTTCCAGGCGGACACGCACACGGTCGCGGACACCGTCACGAACATCGCGCTCGACAACATCGGCACCCCGGTCGCGCAGGACCTCGCCACCACGATCGCCGCCGACCAGCCGGGCACGGTGATCGTCGCCGACCAGCCGGGAACACCCATCGCGGCCGACACGGGCCTCGCCGACCAGCCGGGCACGTTCGCGGCTGCCGACGACCCGGGCTTCGACCCGGGCACGATCGTCAACCCGGTCGTCAACCCCGTCTTCCCGGGCCTGTCCGGCCTGCTCGGCGGGGGTGCCCGCCCGTTCGTCCAGGCCGGCCCGTACACGCCGGTCGACGAGGGCATCCAGGCCACGCACCCGGTGCTCGCCGAGCTCGAGGCGCTCATCGCCACGCAGACGCAGGTCCTGGCCTCGCTGCAGGCGCTGTACCAGCTGATCGCGTCCGGCGAGGTCTGAGGCCGACGTGATCGGCATCGTCTCCCACCCGGACGACCTGCACACGACGGAGGTGACCCGGCACCTGGACCGTGCAGGTGCCGGGCACCACCTCGTGGACACCTCCCGCGTGCCCACCGCGACCACGCTCACCACCCGTCAGCTCCCTGACGGCACGTGGACCGGCACGTGGGAGGGGTTCGACCTCGCCGAGCTGCACGCCATGTGGTGGCGGCGCCCGCAGCCGTTCGTCCTGCACGACGAGGTCACCCGGCCGCAGGACCGGCAGTTCGCGATCGGCGAGTGCGCCGCGATGGTCGCGGGCATCTGGTCGTGCGTCGACGCGGAGTGGGTCAACGAGCCGGACCGTGACGAGGCGGCGTCCCGCAAGATGTGGCAGCTGCAGCTCGCCTCCCGAGCGGGTCTGCGGGTGCCGCGCACGCTCATGACGAACGACCCGGACGAGGCCCGCGCCTTCGTCGCCGCCGAGCGCGGTGCGGTGATCTTCAAGTCGTTCTCGGCGACCCCGACGACGTGGCGGGAGACCCGCCCGGTCCGCGACGTCGACCTGGGCCTGATGGACCAGGTCCGGTACGCGCCGGTGATCTTCCAGGAGCTCGTGCCGGGCGGCCGGGACATCCGGGCGACAGTCGTGGGCGACGAGGTGTTCGCCGCGGAGATCCGGGCCGACCAGTCGGCCTACGAGTTCGACTTCCGCATCGACTCCGCGCACGCGCCGATCTCCGAGTACCGGCTGCCCGAGCCGGTGCAGGAACGGCTCCTGGCGGTCATGCGTCGGCTGGGCCTGCGGTACGGCGCGGCCGACTTCCGGGTGGCCCCGGACGGCGACCACGTGTTCCTCGAGGTCAACCCGGCCGGGCAGTGGCTGTTCGTCGAGTACGCGACGGGCCAGCCGATCGCGGCCGCGCTCGCCGACCTCCTCGTGCGGCTGGACCGTGCGCGGTCGGGCACCCGGGCCGGCGCGTTATTCGCGTGAGGTGTCCGGGACGTCGGCCTACCGTCGAGCACGTGCCCGACCTTCCCGGCGTCCCGGACGCCGTCCGTGTGGTCCGCGCCGACAGGGGCGCGGTCCTCGTGCTGCCCGCGCACGCGCTGGCGCCGCACGACGACGCCCCGGTGGGGCGGTCGGGAGCCCCGGACGGGCCGGACGGGCACCCGCGCCGCGTCGTCCTCGACCGTGACGGCCTCGTCCCCGGCCCGGACGACGAGCGCACGGTCCCCACGGTCGGCGACTGGCTGCTGCTCGACGAGACCCCCGACGGCCCCCGGGTCCGCGCGCTCGTCCCGCGCCGCACGGCCCTCGTGCGGGACACCGCGGGGAAGACGTCCCAGACGCAGGCGCTCGCCGCGAACGTCGACGTCGTCCTCGTCGTCGAGCACCTCGACCCGGACCCGGACCTGGGCCGCGTGGAGCGGCTCCTGACGCTCGCGTGGCGGTCGGGCGCGCAGCCGGTGGTCGTGCTGACCAAGGCGGACCTGGTGCCCGACCCCGAGGGCATGGCGGCCGAGGTGGCCGACGTCGCGCTCGCGGTCGACGTGCACGCGGTGGCCGTCCCGACCGGGGCCGGGCTCGACGGGGTCCGTGCGCTGCTCGCACCGGGCATGACCCTCGTCGTCGTGGGACCGTCCGGAGCCGGGAAGTCGACGCTGGTCAACGCGCTCGCGGGCCGTGAGGTGATGGCGACGGGCGGCCGGCGTGCGGACGGCCGGGGGCGGCACACGACGACCCACCGCGAGCTGGTGCCGCTGGCCGGGGGAGCGGTGCTCATCGACACGCCGGGCATCCGCGGGGTCGGGCTGGTGGCGGACGCGGAGGCGCTGGACACGACGTTCGCCGACGTCGCCGACCTCGCGGCGCGCTGCCGGTTCGGCGACTGCCACCACACGGGCGAGCCGGGGTGCGCGGTGCAGGAGGCGCTCGAGGCCGGCGAGCTGGCGCCCCGACGGCTCGACAGCTGGCGGCGGCTGGAGCGGGAGGCGGCCTACCAGGCGCGCCGCGCGGACGTCCGGCTCGCCGCGCTGGAGCGCGACCGCTGGAAGAAGATCACGAAGGACATGCACCGAGGGCTGCGCGGCCCGGGTCGCCCCCGCGGCTGACGGCGGCGGCCGGTCGGGTCACGCGGCCGGGTCGTCCCACCCGACGAAGGCCCGGAGGTCGTCGACGGTCGTCAGCGGGGGAGCCTCGGCCCCCAGGCAGTGGCCGGTCGGCAGGACGATGTGCTGCGGCTCGCCCGTCGCCCGGAAGTACTGCCGTGTCGTCGCGCTGACGTCGTCCTTCGTGATCGTGTACGCGATCTCCGTCAGCGCACCGTCGTCGGTGAACGTGAAGGTCCCGGTGCCCGTCGCGTCCTGGAACGCGTCCGGGTCGGCGGGCTCGACGCCGGCGTCGAGGAGCGCGTCGACCGAGAGGTCGACGGTCAGGTCGAGCGTCGACTCGTCGGCGACCTCGGTCGCGGCGTCCATGAGCCTCGTCGCCGGCTCGGGGTCGACCTCCTGCTGCATGCCGCCCATGAACTCGTCGAGCACCGCGGGGTCCACGTGGGCCCAGGTGGCCTCGAAGCACGCGGCGCCGTCCTGCACGGTGTCGGTGTCGACGTAGACGATGTCGCCGTCGACGGTGAAGTAGTGGCCGACGGCGCAGTGCTCGTCCTCGGTGAAGGTGCCCGCGGTGACCTCGTACCGGTCCGGGGCGACGGAGGTGGGTTCCGTGCGAACCTCCGCGCACCGCCCCGACCTGCTCGTGCCCGTGTCCTTCTCGGTGGCGTAGCCGGTCGTGCCGCCGTCCGCCGCGGCGACCGCCTGGATCCCGCGCTCGACACGCTCGCGGGCCGCGGTGAGGGCCTTGTCGTCCGCTCCGTCCGCACCCCCGCCCGCGCAGCCGGCGAGCGTGAGGACGAGCGCGGCCGCCCCGCCCAGCGCGGTCATCGTCCGAGGTGTCAGAGGGGTTCCCACGGGTGCGGAGTCTGGCACGACGGCGCTCGTCGACGGGTCGGTGTCCGGCGCGCGAGGGGGTGGTGGGGGCCGCGCGGAAGCGCATCGACGACGCCGGACGGGCTACTAAACGTTTCAGTTCGGAGCGAACCCTCGCCCTCGGCGCGGTCGGTCGGGTTTCCTCGACGGGTCCGGGTCGTGCCTTCGGCCGCCCGACGTCCCCGCCGGTCACGGACGACCTGCGGTGCCGTCGGCCCGGACGCCGTCCCGAGCACCCGGCACCGCCCGACCCGGCGCCACGCCACCCCCGGCACCGCGCCGACCACCGAGGAGAGCCCGCATGTCCACCCGCAGAAACGTCATCGCGCTGCTCTCGGCAGCCGCGGTCGCCGTGGCCGGCTTCACCGCCGCCGCGTCGGCCCAGGCCGCGCCCGGCTGCAAGGTCGACTACACCGTCACCAACCAGTGGAACACCGGCTTCGGCGCCGCCGTGAACATCACGAACCTCGGCGACCCGATCACGTCGTGGAAGGTCGAGTGGACCTTCGGGGCGGGCCAGACGATCCAGCAGCTCTGGAACGGCGCCGTGACGACGAGCGGCTCGAAGGTGACGGTGTCGAACCTGTCGTGGAACGGGTCGCTCGCCAAGAACGCGTCGACCGGCTTCGGGTTCAACGGCGGCTGGAGCGGGTCCAACCCGGTGCCGACGTCGTTCAGCCTCAACGGGACCGTCTGCACCGGCGTCGTCACGACGCCGACCAGCACCCCCACGCTCACCCCGACCCCCACTCCCACCCCGACGGTGACACCGACCGTGACCCCGACGCCGACCCCCACGCCGACCCCGACCCCGACGCCGACGCCGACCCCCACGCCGACGCCGACCCCCACCCCGACGCCGACGCCGACCCCCACGCCCACGCCGGCGTCGGGCTTCTACGTCGACACCAAGACGCAGGCGTACGCCGCCTGGCAGTCGGCCACGGGCACCAACAAGGACCTGCTCGCGAAGATCGCCCTCAACCCCGCGTCGTACTGGGTGGGCAACTGGTCCGACGCGTCCCACGCCCAGCAGGAGGTCGCCGACTACACCTCCCGGGCGCAGGCCGCCGGCAAGACGGGCATCCTCACCGTGTACGCCATCCCGGGCCGTGACTGCGGCTCGTACTCCGGCGGCGGCGTCGCGACCAGCGAGTACGCGAAGTGGATCGACACCATCGCGGCCGGCATCAAGGGCAACCCGTACGTCGTCCTCGAGCCCGACGCCCTCGCCCAGCTCGGCGACTGCAGCGGCCAGGGCGACCGGGTCGGCTTCCTCCAGTACGCCGCGAAGGCGCTGACCCTGGCCGGCGGCCGTGTCTACATCGACGCGGGCCACTCGTCCTGGCTCTCGGTCGACACGGCGGTCAGCCGCCTCAACCAGGTCGGCTTCCAGTACGTCGTCGGCTTCGCGCTCAACACGTCGAACTACCAGACGACCGAGGCCACCAAGTCCTACGGCCAGCAGATCAGCCAGCGCCTCGGCGGCAAGAAGTTCGTCATCGACACGTCCCGCAACGGCAACGGCTCGAACGGCGAGTGGTGCAACCCCCGCGGCCGCGCCCTCGGCGAGCGGTCCACGGTCGTGAACGACGGCACCGGGCTCGACGCCCTCCTGTGGGTCAAGCTGCCCGGCGAGTCGGACGGCACCTGCAACGGCGGCCCGACGGCCGGCGCCTGGTTCAACGACATCGCCCTGGAGCTCGCGCGCAACGCGAAGTGGTGAGCCACCGGCTCGCCCCCGAGCCGACCTGACAGGGCCCCGACTGCCGCGGGCCCGCGGACGAGCCACGACGCCGTCCGCGGGCCTGCGGCTTCCATGTCCGCCCGTCGGTCGGGGCGCCGCCAGCCCGGCGCCCCGACGGGGCCTCGGCCACGCTCGCCCCGCCACAATGGGTGCATGCCCCCACGCCGTCGCACCGAGCCCGCCGACGGGCGCGCCGCCCTCGCGACCTGGCGCGCCGCGCCCGACGACGTCCCCGTGCCGGCCCGCCGCACGGCCGTCCGCTTCACCCTCGAGGAGCTCGCGGAGGTCGCCCCGGGCAACGCCGTCGAGGTCCGGGTCCCGCCGGACGGCGCCGTCCAGGCCGTCGAGGGTCCTCGTCACACCCGCGGGACCCCGCCCAACGTCGTCGAGACCGACCCGCAGACGTGGCTCCGCCTCGCGACCGGGGACCTCACCTGGGAGGACGCCGTGGCGACCGGCAAGGTGCACGCCTCCGGCGAGCGCGCCGACCTCGGGTCGTGGCTGCCGCTGCAGGCCGCCCGGCAGCGTCCGTGACGGCCGGCCCGACGAGGCGCACGCTGCCGCTGACCTAGGATCACCGGGTGTCGTCGACCGAGCCCACCACGCCCGCTCAGCCGGACGAGGCCCCCGTGCCCGAGACCGTCGAGACCTCCGAGCCCGTCGGGTCGCCCGAGCCGGTCGAGGCCCCCGTGCCCACCGAGGCCGAGCTCGTCCGCGACGCACAGCCGGCGACCGTCCGGCACGCCCCGAAGTTCGGCGCCTTCATCACCGCCGGCGCGCTCGTCGGCATCGTCGTCGCGCTCGTCCTCACGCAGGCGATCCAGCCGGAGCTCCCGCGCGCGGCCGACGGCTCGGGCTTCCTGCCGTTCCTCGACGGCGAGAACGCGGTCCGCACGGTCATGGCCGTCTCCGGTGCGGTCCTCGGCGGGTTCGTCGGCGGGCTGCTCGCCGTCGTCGCGGACCGCCGCAGCGTGCGCCGCGCCCGCCGCGCCGACTGACGCAGGACCGCCGTCCCGCTGCGGGATCCGCGCCCACGACGACCCGCGGGTCCGCCCGAGGGCGGCGCCGCGGGTGTCCGGACAGCGGGCCGGGCCGGGCCGGGCCCCGGCCGTGTGCGACCATAGGCACGTGGCACCCCGCGCAGACGGACGTCTGAACCACGATCTCCTTCCGAACGAAAAGGGCCCCCAGGACGCCTGTGGCGTCTTCGGCGTCTGGGCCCCTGGCGAAGAAGTCGCCAAGCTCGCGTACTTCGGCCTCTACGCCCTGCAGCACCGCGGGCAGGAGTCGGCCGGCATCGCGACGTCGAACGGCCAGCAGCTCCTCGTCTACAAGGACATGGGCCTCGTGTCGCAGGTCTTCGACGAGACCGCGCTGAACGCCCTGCAGGGGCACATCGCCATCGGCCACGCCCGGTACTCGACCACGGGCGGTTCGACCTGGGAGAACGCGCAGCCGACGCTCGGCCCCACGGCCGCCGGCACCGTGGCCCTCGGCCACAACGGCAACCTCACGAACACCGCCGAGCTCGTCGACCTCGTCGCCGAGCGGTACGGCAGCCAGCGCCGCGGCGAGCTCGCGCGCGGCAACACCACGGACACGGCCCTCGTCACCGCGCTGCTCGCGGGCGACCCGGACCACACGCTCGAGGCCACGGCGCTCGAGGTCCTGCCGCGGCTGCGCGGCGCGTTCAGCCTCGTGTTCATGGACGAGACCACGCTGTACGCCGCCCGCGACCCGCAGGGCGTGCGGCCGCTGGTCCTCGGCCGGCTCGAGCGAGGGTGGGTCGTGGCGAGCGAGACGCCGGCGCTCGACATCGTCGGCGCGTCGTTCGTGCGCGAGATCGAGCCGGGCGAGTTCATCGCGATCGACGCGGACGGCCTGCGCTCCACCCGGTTCGCGGAGGTCGACCGCGCCGGCTGCATCTTCGAGTACGTCTACCTGGCCCGCCCGGACACGTCGATCGCCGGCCGCTCGGTGCACGCCGCCCGCGTGGCGATGGGTCGCCGCCTCGCCGTCGAGCACCCGGTCGAGGCGGATCTGGTCATCCCCGTGCCCGAGTCCGGCACCCCCGCCGCCGTCGGGTACGCGACGGAGTCCGGCATCCCGTTCGGGCAGGGCCTGACGAAGAATGCGTACGTCGGGCGCACGTTCATCCAGCCGTCGCAGACGCTGCGCCAGCTCGGCATCCGGCTCAAGCTCAACCCGCTGCGCGACGTCATCCGCGGCAAGCGGCTGGTCGTGGTCGACGACTCCATCGTGCGCGGCAACACGCAGCGCGCGCTCATCCGGATGCTGCGCGAGTCGGGTGCCGCCGAGGTGCACGTGCGGATCAGCTCGCCCCCCGTGAAGTGGCCCTGCTTCTACGGCATCGACTTCGCCTCGCGCGCCGAGCTCATCGCGAACGGGCTGTCGGCCGACGAGATCGCGGCGTCCCTCGGCGCCGACTCGCTGGGCTACATCTCGGAGGAGGGCCTCATCGAGGCCACCGAGCAGCCCGCGTCCCAGCTGTGCACGGCCTGCTTCTCGGGCCGGTACCCCATCGAGCTGCCGCCCGCCGACCGGCTCGGCAAGCACCTCCTCGAGCAGAACGAGCTCCCGCTGGGCGCTCCCGAGGACGGCCTGCTGACCATCGTCCCGACCCCCGGCGGCGCGACCGCCCTGGAGCACCCGTGACCGACGCGCAGATCACGTACGCCACCGCGGGCGTCGACACCGAGGCGGGCGACAAGGCCGTCGAGCTCATGAAGGACGCGGTGCGCGCGACGCACGGCCCGCAGGTGCTCGGCGGGGTCGGCGGCTTCGCGGGCCTGTACGACGCGTCGGCGCTCACCCGCTACCGGCGCCCCCTGCTCGCGACCTCGACCGACGGCGTCGGCACGAAGGTCGCCATCGCGCAGGCCCTCGACATCCACCACACCATCGGGTTCGACCTGGTGGGCATGGTCGTCGACGACATCGTCGTGGTCGGCGCGAAGCCGCTGTTCATGACCGACTACATCGCGTGCGGGCGGGTTGTCCCCGAGCGGATCGCCGACGTCGTGCGCGGCATCGCCGCCGCGTGCTCGGTCGCCGGCACCGCGCTCGTCGGCGGCGAGACGGCCGAGCACCCGGGCCTGCTCGGGCCCGACGAGTACGACGTGGCCGGTGCCGCCACCGGCGTCGTGGAGGCCGACGAGCTGCTCGGGCCGGACCGCGTCCGGGCCGGCGACGTGCTCGTCGCGCTCGCGTCGAGCGGCCTGCACTCCAACGGCTACTCGCTCGTCCGCAAGGTCGTCGAGGTCGCCGGCTGGGGCCTGGAGCGGCACGTCGACGAGCTGGGCCGCACCCTCGGCGAGGAGCTCCTCGAGCCGACCCGTGTGTACGCGAGCGACGTCCTCGCCCTCGTCGAGCGCGCCGGGGTCGCCGGCATCCACGCGTTCAGCCACGTGACCGGCGGCGGCCTGGCGTCCAACGTCGCGCGTGTCCTGCCGACGGGCCTCGTCGCGGACGTCGACCGCGGGGGATGGCAGCTGCCGCCCGTGTTCTCGCTCGTCCAGCGCCTCGGGCAGGTGCCGTGGAACGACCTCGAGGGCACGCTCAACCTCGGTGTCGGCATGGTCGCGATCGTCGCCGCCGACGCCGTCGACGGGGTCCTCGCGCACGCCGCCGAGATCGGGCTGCCGGCCTGGGTGCTCGGTGCGGTCCGGGACGCCGACCCCGTCACCGACGTGGTCGGGGCGCCCGGGATCGTCGCGGGGACCAAGGGCGTCCACGGCGGGGCCGTGCGGCTGACCGGGGCGTACCGGGTCTGACCCGGATCTGCTCCGGGTACCTCAGACTCCGGACACCGCAGACCCCGGACACCGCAGACCCCGGGTACCTCAGACGACGGGTACCGCAGACGACGTCGACGCCCGTCGTTCGCCTGAACGGCTACGGCGGGCGTCGGTCGGTGCACGAGCGGCTCCACGCAGAGACATGGCGGTGAGCCGCTCGGGCCGACGGTCCGGATCGTGGCCGACCAGCCCGCAGAGCGGACAGGTCAGCGCGCGAGGACCGGGTCAGTCGTCGTCGGACCAGCGACGGTAGTCGTCGTCCTCGTCGTCGGTGTCCACCGCAGCGCCTCCACGGCGGCTGTCGGTACCGAGGTCGTTGTGGCCATGCGACCCAAGCTCCTGCTCCAGGGCTCGGTAGTTGGTCTCCGGGCTGAAGTACTTCAGCTCCCGGGCCACCTTCGTCTGCTTAGCCTTCTGACGGCCGCGCCCCATGGCATCGACCCCCTCTTACGTGGATGCGGGGCGGCTCCGTGCTGACACGTGCGGCCCCGGGGTGCTGATTCGTCTCTTCGCGGTGCAACGGTACATGGTCCTCCGGCATTCCGACCACTTGCTTGCCCGCGACTCTCGTCACTGCCCGCCGTCACCGAGATCGTGTCGCGCGAGGCGACTAGAACCATTTGTCGGGTTTAGGCTGACAGTGCGGTCAGGGACTCGCGGCAGACATGTGGTCGGTGGACGTCATGTGAAGGTTCACCTGTCACACCGTGTCCTGGAATGCGGCTTCTGTTCCGTTCGTTCATGCTAGGGCGAAGGCCCGCCAGCATCACCCGCTCGACCCCGGTTCCACCCGCTCCAGTCGTGGTCGGAGTGTCCCGACAGCAGCTCGGGTTCTCTCGGCCGCACGCTCGCCAGGAGGCAAGCTGATGACTACGCATCCCGCAGAGTCCGAGACCCTGCTCACGCCGTCCGAGGTCGCGACGCTCTTCCGCGTCGACCCCAAGACCGTCACCCGATGGGCGAAGGCCGGCAAGCTGTCGTCGATCAGGACGCTCGGAGGGCATCGCCGCTACCGCGAGTCCGAGGTGCGGGACCTGCTGAACGGCGTCCCCCAGCCCCAGCGTCCCGCGGACGACTGAGCCTTCCCCTCGTCGCGGCCCCCGGGCCGCGGGCAGAACGTCGGTGCCTGGCACCGACGTTCTTGCGTGCCCGTGACGTTCTGACGTGCCCGCGCAGATCGCCCGAGCTCACGACCCCCGCAGAGTCGCCGGGGCCGGTGAGCTCAGTCGCGCGCCCGGAGCCGGGCGGCCACGAGGACGGCGACCACGGCGACGGCGCCCCCGAGCACCATCCGCGCCCGCGTGCGGGCCTTCGGGTCGGCGTCGGGCCGGACCGCGTCCTTGAGGAGCTGCTTGCCGCTGTCGACAGCGCGGCCGGCCTGCACGCGCGGGTCGAGCACACCCGTGAGCTCGTCGACCGTCGACGCGAGGCGTGCCCGGGTCGCGGCCACCTCGGCCTCGAGCTCGACCATGCGCGGCGTGCTGAACGGCGGCGGCGACGGCTTGTCCTCGCTGGTGTCCTGCGGCTTGTCGGCGCTCATGACGTGATCCCTGCCTTCACGGCGTCGATGTCCTGCTGGACGTTCTCGAGGGCGCGTGTCGGCTTCGGCGGGGAGCCCTTCTTCAGCCGGTTCACGCCGACGAGCGCCAGCACGACGATGATCAGCAGCAGCACGCCCGTGACGACGAGCGCGGCGAGCCACGGCGCCCACACGGTGCACAGCGCCAGGATGGCCGTGGCGATCACGGCGGCCAGCAGGTAGAGCGACAGGAGCCCTGCCGCCGCGACCAGCCCTGCGCCGAGGCCGAGCTGCTGGGCCCGGCCCTGGATCTCCGCCTTCGCCAGGTCGATCTCGGCGCGCACGAGCCGCGAGGTCAGCTCGCTGACCTCGCTGACCAGCTCGCCTACTGACCTGCCGCCGCCCGGTGGCGTGGACTGCGTCGTCATCGTCACGACCTTCCGCTCGTCGCTCGGACTCTCAGTGTGCTGGTGGGGTGCGGTGCACGCGATCCGAGCGCGGGTGAGTGTGCGGGTCTGTCGGTGAGCGGTCGGCGGTCGGTCTGCGGTCAGTCGGCCCAGGGGTGGACCTGCTCGCCGGCGGGGTGGACGGGCTCGCGGGCCCGGACGACCGACATCGGGGTCGGCTCGGGCAGGTGGCGGCGGCCCCACGCGGCGAAGCCGGCGGCCAGCAGGATGAGCGCCGCTCCGACGAGGAGGGCCGACAGCCACGGCTCGAGGGCGTGCGACAGCCCGAGCACGGCGGCGGTGGCGAACAGGCCCAGGCCGAAGACGGTGAGCAGCAGCGCCGCGGCGAACGCGATCGCCGAGGGGCGGATCTCGACCGCACGCTTCTTGACGCTCGCGCCGACCGCGTCGATCTCCGCCTGGACCGCCTCGCGGACACGGTCCTCGGCGAGCTCCATCTTCTCCCGCGCCAGCTCGGCAATCGGCTCGGTGAAGCGGTCGAAGAAGCGGTGGCGCGGGCGTTCCGGCCCGGACGAGCTGCTCACTGGAGGTCCTCCGTCGGCTGTCGAAAGTGCGGTGCGACCAGCCTAGGCGTCCGGGCCGTGCCTCCGTGGCACCTCCGACGGGACGGTGCGCGGCGGCGGCCGTCCGGCCCGGGAAGGCGACCGTCCGGCCCGGGAACGAGAAGAACCCCCGGTCTCCCGGGGGTTCTTCGAGGTGGCTCCGACCGGTGTCGATCCGGTGACCTCACGATTTTCAGTCGTGCGCTCTACCAACTGAGCTACAGAGCCCTGGAACGAGAACGCCGGTCCGAAGACCGGCATTTTCGAGCGACCCCGACGGGACTTGAACCCGCGACCTCCGCCGTGACAGGGCGGCGCGCTAACCAACTGCGCTACGGGGCCTCGTGGTGAGACCTTCTTGCTGTACTGCTTCCTGCTGAACTGCTCGTACCCCCAACGGGATTCGAACCCGTGCTACCGCCGTGAAAGGGCGGGGTCCTAGGCCGCTAGACGATGGGGGCGAGTCCCGCCCCTGACGTCGAGGCGCCGGATGACCGGTGATGAGCATACGGGGTGTCGGGCCCGATCTCCAAAGTGAGCGTCGGACGGGCGGTCCGGGCCGGTGAAACCTGGGCCATGAGCAGGCAGGATGGTCGGGTGGTCGAGATGACGAGGGCCGAGTTCGAGGACGCCGTGCGTGACGCGCTCGACGAGATCCCGGCCGAGCTCGCCGCGATGATGGACAACGTCGTCGTGCTCGTCGAGGACGAGGTCCCGCCCGGCGAGGAGGAGCTGCTCGGGCTCTACGAGGGCACACCGCTGACCGAGCGGGGCGAGTTCTGGGCGGCCGGGTCGCTGCCGGACCGCATCACGATCTTCCGCAACCCGACCCTCGCGATCTGCGACGACAGGGACGACGTGGTCGAGGAGGTCGCCGTGACCGTCGTGCACGAGATCGCGCACCACTTCGGCATCGACGACGAGCGCCTGCACCAGCTCGGGTGGGGGTGAGCCGGTGAGCGGGCACCCCCACGGCGGCGCCCACGGGCACGCGGCCGGCGGCGCGCCCGGGACCGCCGCGTACGCCCACCGGCGGCGGCTCCTCGCGGTCCTCGTGCTCACCGTCGTCGTGCTGGTCGTCGAGGTCGCCGGCGGGCTCCTGTCGGGCTCGTTCGCGCTGGTGGCCGACGCCGGGCACATGCTGACCGACGCCCTCGGCGTGGGCCTCGCGCTCGGGGCGACGGCACTGGCCGCCCGGCCGGCGACCTCGGTCCGGACGTTCGGGTGGCAGCGGGCCGAGATGCTCGCTGCGCTGGTGAACGGGCTGGTCATCGCGGTCGTCGGGCTCGGGGTGCTGATCGGCGGCGTGCGACGGATCTTCTCGCCCGTCGAGGTCGAGGGCGGGCTGATGCTCGCCGTCGCCGTCGTCGGGCTCGCCGCCAACGCCGTCGGCCTGGCACTGCTGCACCGCGGGCAGGCCGAGTCGCTCAACGTCCGCGGTGCCTACCTCGAGGTGCTCGGGGACCTGCTCGGCTCGGTCGCGGTCGTCGTCGCCGCGGTCGTCGTGCTGGCCACCGGGTTCGTACGTGCGGACGGGATCGCGTCCGTCGTCATCGGGCTCATGGTCGTGCCGCGAGCGGTCGCGCTGCTGCGCGAGGTCGGTGTGGTGCTGCTGGAGGCCACCCCGGCGGCCGTCGACCTGGACGTGGTCCGGGCGCACATCTGCGGCGTCCCCGGCGTGCTCGGGGTGCACGACCTGCATGCCTGGACGATCACGTCGGGCGTCCCGGTGCTGTCCGCGCACGTCGAGGTGCCCGACGAGCTCCTCGCGCGCGGCGAGGCCGGTCGTGTGCTCGACGACCTGCGGCGCTGCCTGGCCGGGCACTTCGACGTGGACCACTGCACGTTCCAGCTCGAGCCGCCGTCGCAGGCCGGCCGGGAGGCGCACGCACACGCGTGAGACCGCGACCCAGCCGCCGACGACGCACGCAGGTCCCGGGTCCCGAGTCGCGGGTCCCGGGTCGCGGGCAACCGGAAACGGCGGGCGGTGGCGTCGTGCGTGTACCTTCCTCGGGTCAGGCGGCGGCGTGCTGGGTGCGGAGTCGTGCGACGAGCGCGCGCACCGCGCCCTGGTCGGCGGTCATCAGGCTGCCGGCCGGGTTGCGCCGTGCGACGAGCACCGGCGGACCACCCGCCGCTCGGAACCGTAACGAGTTGCCCGGGCGAATCGTCACGGTTCTCCACAGCGTCACCTGAACTCCACCCCGCACGTCCCCCGTCCGGCCCTGGTCGGCCGGGCACGACGTACGCCCGGACGGACGCGGTGTCGGCGGGCCCGGCTAGGGTCGCTCGCATGGTTGCCGTCGGCGTCGTGCTGCTCCCCGAGGAACGCTGGTCGCAGGCGCGTGCGCGCTGGCAGCAGGTCGAGGAGTGGGGGTTCGACCACGCGTGGACGTACGACCACCTCGCCTGGCGGACGCTCGCGGACGGGCCGTGGTTCGCGACCGTCCCGCTGCTGGCCGCGGCCGCCGCGGTCACCTCGCGCATCGGGCTGGGGACGTTCGTCGCGTCGCCGAACTTCCGGCACCCCGTGCCCTTCGCGAAGGACGTGATGGGGCTCGACGACGTGAGCGACGGGCGGTTCCTGCTCGGCATCGGCGCAGGTGGCGAGGGTTTCGACGCGTCCGTGACCGGCCCGGCCTGGTCGCGGGGGGAACGCACGCGCCGGTTCGAGGAGTTCGTCGGGCTGCTCGACACGCTGCTCACCCAGCCGGTCACGACCCGGCACGGCGAGTTCTACACGGCCGACGACGCGCGGATGATCCCCGGCACCGTCGCCCGGCCCCGTACACCGTTCCTCGTCGCCGCCGCCGGGCCGCGCACCATGACGCTCGCCGCCCGGTACGGGCAAGGGTGGATCACCTACGGCCCCAGCTACGCGACCGAGGACGTCGACCCCGACCCCGTCGTCGCGCAGGAGCAGTGGTGGGCCGGCCTGGCCGACGTCTCGACCGCTATGGACGCCGCCGAGGCCGCGGCGGGGCGGACGGAACCGCTTCGGCGGTATCTCAGCCTCGACGGTGCGCCGATCTTCTCGCTCACGTCGCTGGACCTCGTCGTCGAGGGGATCGAGCGGGGCGCGGCGCTCGGGTTCACCGACGTCGTCGTGCACTGGCCGCGCGCCGAGGGGATCTACGCGGGGCGTGAGCCGGTCCTGGAGGAGCTCGCGGGACGCCTCCCCGAGCTGCAGGCGCTGCCGGTCGCCGCCCGGTGAGCGGCGGGCCGGGCCGGCGCGGTCTCAGTGGGTCTCGCGGGCCTGCCAGGCCGTGGTGACCATCTCGTCGAGCGAGTACGTCATGCGCCAGCCCAGGTCGCGGGCCGCGAGCTCGCCCGACGCGACGATGCGGGCCGGGTCGCCGGGGCGCCGCGCGGCGATCTCGGGCTCGAACGCGACACCGGTGGCCTCGGCCATCGCCGTCATGATCTGCCGCACAGAGACGCCGTCGCCCGAGCCGAGGTTGTAGACGGGTTCCAGCGAGCCACCGTCGGCCAGCACCCGGGCCGCCGCCACGTGCGCGTCCGCGAGATCCGCCACGTGGATGTAGTCCCGCACGCACGTGCCGTCGGGCGTCGGGTAGTCCGTGCCGTTGATGCGCGGTGTGCGGCCCTCCGCCAGGGCGTCGAGCACCAGCGGGAACAGGTTGTGCGGGCTCGTGTCGTACAGCTCAGGGGTCCCGGAGCCGACGACGTTGAAGTAGCGCAACGACGTGTGCCGCAGGCCGGCCGCGCGCCCCTGGTCCCGCAGCAGCCACTCGCCGATGAGCTTGGACTCGCCGTACGGCGACTCGGGGCGGGTCGCGGTCGTCTCCGTGACCAGGTCGACGTCCGGGGTGCCGTACACGGCGGCCGACGACGAGAACACGATCGCGTCGACCCCCTGCGACGCCATCGCCTCGAGGAGGTGCGCGGTGCCGGTGACGTTCTGGTCGTACGTGTGCAGAGGCCGGTCGACGGAGACACCCGCGTACTTGAACCCCGCCAGGTGGACGACGCCGACGACGCCGTGCGTCGCGAGGGTGTCCGCCACGAGGTCCGTGTCGAGGATGGAGCCCTCGACGAGCGGCACGTCCGCCGGGACGAACTCCTTGTGGCCGCTGGACAGGTCGTCGAGCACGACCGTGCCGAGCCCGACCTGCCCGAACGCCCGCACCACGTGCGACCCGATGTACCCCGCCCCGCCAGTGACCAGCCACGTCATGATGCCGAGCCTACCGACGCGTCCGAGGGGGTGTGGCCAGGGGACCGGTCGGCGGTCCCGTCGGGCGTCTGCGCGGGCAGCTCCGGCAGGGCGGCGTCCGCGTCGAAGCACGGCGCGCGCAGTTGCGTGAGGGTGGCCCAGCCGCGGGCGAGCAGGCCCGCGTCGGTGTCCGGCTCGCGCGTGATCTCGACGTCCGCGTACGTGAGCTGCAGGTTGCCGTGCTCGAGCTCGTGGACGCGGGCCTGGACCGCGCCGAACGACGCGAGCGGCGCCTTGCGCAGGCCCCGCACGGCGTCGACGGGCCGGTCGGGCACGTTGAGGTTGAGCACCCGGTTGCGCTCGCCGTGGGCCACGATCCAGTCCAGGACCGGGCGGGTGTACCAACCCGCCGTCTCCCAGTGGCGGGGGTCCTGCTCGGCGATCGAGACGGCCAGGCCGGGGATGTCGTGCGTCGCGGCCGACAGCGCCGCGCCGACCGTCCCCGAGTGCAGCACCGCGTGGCCCGTGTTCGCGCCCCGGTTGACGCCCGAGAGGACCAGGTCGGGCTTCGGCCCGAACCCGCCGTAGGCCGCGACGAACGCGATCAGGCCGGGCGCCGCACGGACCGCGAACGACGTGACGCCGTCCGGCAGGCCCGGGGACGGGCGAGCCTCCACGAGGAGCCGGCCGTCCTTCTCGGCGCCCAGGAGGGACGCGCTGGCCCCGGACGACTCCCGGGCCGGGGCTGCGACGACCACGTCGTGGCCGGCGTCGAGCGCGACCTGGGCGAGCACCGCGAGGCCGGGGGAGTCGATGCCGTCGTCGTTCGTCACGAGCACGCGCATGCCTCCATCCGACCGTCGCGCGTGCGGAACCGCCACCGGGGCGGTGGGCGGGCGGGTCAGGCGGGGGTGTCCTCCAGGGGGCGGATCACGACGCGGCGGGCGAAACGCTCGATCTGCTCGCGACGGCCCGTGCCGAGGCCGCGGCGCGTGACGTTGAGGGCGCCCGCCGCGGCGCCGAGACGGACGGCCTCCTCGAGCGGCAGGCCGCGACCGATGCCGACCGCGATGCCCGCGGTCATCGAGTCGCCGGCGCCCCGGTGGTCGACGACCGTGATCGGCGGTGGGTGCACGGCACGCACGTCGTCGGCGGTGACCACGAGCCCTGCGTCGCCCGCGCGGGAGACGACGACGGCGGCGAGGTGGCCGGCGGGTCGGTCGGTGGACCCGGCCGTCAGCAGGGCGCGGGCCGCCCGGGTCAGCTCGTCGGTGGTGTGCCCCGCGGCGAAGCCGCCCTCGACGAGCTCCTCGTGGCTGATCTTGAGCAGGGTGCCGCCGGCCTGCGCGAACGCCGCGGCGGCCCTCCCCGAGAGGTCCGCGACGACCGTGCGGCCGGCCGCGCGCAGGTCGCCGGCGAGCCGGCCGACGACCGCGGCGGGCAGGATCGTCGGCGGGTCCGCGCCGGTGAGGACCGTGACGTCGGCGTCCATCGCCTCGACCAGGACGGTGCCGTACAGGTCGTCGAGCTCGTGCCGGTCCAGCGGGTGCGGGGGCGTCTCCGCGATCTCCCGGCGGTCGCCGTCGCGCCGGTCGTGCACGTACGCGCCGTTGCCGCCCGCGTACTGGGTGGGCCGGACGCGGAGCCGTTCGACCTCCGCGAGGTGGGCCAGGACCGTGCCGATCTCGCCGCCGAACGGGCCGCACACCACGACGTCGGCGCCGAGCGAGACGGCCATGCGGGCGACCCACAGGCCCTGGCCGCCGGCGTGCACGTGCACCTCGGGATGGGCGTCCTCGCTGGTCGGCGCCTCGATCGTCACGGTGAGGAGCGGGGTCGCGGCGAGCACGCACACGCGGGGGCTGCGCGCCTCGTCGGGCGCGGTCGGGGCGGAGGCCCGGACGGTGTCGGGCGTCGTGGGCGCGGCCGGCATGCGTCGAGTGTGAGGCCGACGCGGCGCGGACGCGCGACGACGGAGCCACGTCGACGGAGCCACGTCGACCGCGGCCCGTCCGGGTATGAGACGGCCGCGGGCACCCGATCAGGGAGGCACCCGCGGCCGTCGGTCCGTCGGCTGCTACCGCAGCCGGTTCCAGGCCTCCCGGCGGACGGCCTGCTCCACCGGGTCGGGGACGGGCAGCGACGCGAGCAGCCGCTGCGTGTACGGGTGCTTCGGCGCGCCGAGCACCTCGTCGCCCGTGCCCTCCTCGACGAGCACGCCGCGGTGCAGCACCGCGATGCGGTCCGCGAGCATGTCGACGACGGCCAGGTCGTGGCTGATGAACAGGCACGCGAACCCGAGCTCGGCCTGCAGCCGGGCGAACAGGTCGAGCACGCGGGCCTGCACCGAGACGTCCAGCGCGGACGTCGGCTCGTCGGCGATGAGCAGCTCCGGGTCGAGCGCGAGGGCCCGGGCGAGCGACGCGCGCTGCCGCTGACCGCCGGAGAGCTCGTGCGGGAACCGGTCGCCGTACGCGGCGGGCAGCTGCACGGCCTCCAGCAGCTCGTCGACACGGGCCCGGGCGTCGTGCGGGTCGCTGGCGACGCCGTGGACGACGAGCGGCTCCGCGACGCACTGGGCGATCGTGAGCAGCGGGTTGAAGCTCGTCGCCGGGTCCTGGAAGACGAACCCGATCCGCTTGCGCACGGGCCGGAACGTCCGTTCGCGGACCCCGCGCATCTCGACGCCGAGCACCTGGAGCGACCCGTCGCTGATCGGGGTGAGGCCCGCGATGGCCCGGCCGATCGTCGTCTTCCCGCTGCCCGACTCGCCCACGAGACCGAGGACCTCGCCCGGGCGGATCACGAGGTCGACGCCGTCGACCGCCGTGAACCCGGGCTGCCGCAGCCGGCCCGGGTAGACGATGCGCAGGCCCTTCGCCTCGACCACCGGGGTGGCCGTCGGGTCGACGGCCGGGGTCGCGAACGCGGCGCTCGTGCCGTCCACGTCGAGCGGCTCGTGCGTGCGCAGCCGGGTGCCGCCGACGCGGGGGACCGCGTCGAGCAGCGCGCGCGTGTACGGGTGCTGCGGCGACTCGAACAGCGTGCGGACGTCGGCCTGCTCGACGATCTCGCCGTCGTACATCACCGCGACCCGGTCGGCCAGGTCGGCCACCACGCCCATGTTGTGCGTGATGATGACGACCGCCGAGCCGAAGTCCTGCGGCAGCCGCCGCAGCAGCTCGAGGATCTCCGCCTGGACGGTGACGTCGAGGGCGGTCGTCGGCTCGTCGGCGATGATCAGGCCCGGGTTCAGCGAGACCGCCTGCGCGATGACGATGCGCTGCTTCTGCCCGCCCGAGAACTGGTGCGGGTAGTAGTCGACGCGGTGCTCCGGGTCCGGGATGCCCACGCGCCGCAGCACGTCGATCGCCTTCTCGCGCGCCTGCGCCCGGGACAGCTTCGCGTGGGCCCGCAGGCCCTCGATGATCTGCCAGCCGACCGGGTACACCGGGTTGAGGACGCTCGACGGCTCCTGGAACACCATCGCGGCGTCCCGGCCGCGGACGTCCCGCAGCGCCGAGCCCTTGAGCCGGGTGACGTCGAGCTGCTGCGACCCGTCCCGACGGGAGAGCAGCACGGCGCCCTCGGTCGTCGCGGTCGAGGGCAGCAGGCCGAGGATCGTGCGGGCCGTGACCGTCTTGCCCGAGCCCGACTCGCCCACGATGGCGAGGACCTCGCCCGGTGCGACGCTCAGGCTGACGCCCGAGACAGCGGCGACGGAGCCCCGGTCGGTGGCGAATGTGATCTTCAGGTCGCGGATGTCCACGACGGGGGTGGTGCTCACTGTGCTGCTCCGTCCTCGGCCGTGGGGCCGGCGAAGGTGGCGTCCGACGGGCCCTCGAAGGCGCCGAGGCCCTCGAAGCCCTCGGGGCCGGCGGCGAGGACGCCGCCCGGGACGACGGACGCGGTGCCGACCTCGCCGGCGAGCTGCGCGGCGGCCCGGCGGGTGCGCAGGCGCGGGTCGGCGAGGTCGTTGAGCGACTCCCCGACGAGCGTCACGCCGAGCACCGTGAGCACGATCGCCGTGCCGGGGAAGATCGACGTCCACCAGATGCCGCTCGTGACGTCGGACAGGGCCTTGAACAGGTCATAGCCCCACTCGGCGGCAGACGTCGGCTCGATGCCGAAGCCCAGGAAGCCCAGGCCGGCGAGCGTCAGGACGGCCTCCGAGCAGTTCAGCGTCATGATCAGCGGGAGCGTGCGCGTCGAGTTCCGCAGCACGTGGCGGGTCATGATCCGCCAGTGGTTCGCACCGATCACGCGCGCCGACTCGACGAACGCCTCCGACTTGATCCGCACCACCTCGGCGCGGACCACCCGGAAGTACTGCGGGATGAACACGACGGTGATCGATATCGCCGCCGCGAGGATCCCGGCCCACATCCCGGACTGGCCCCCGCTGATGGCGATGGCGACGACGATCGCGAGCAGCAGCGACGGGAACGCGTAGATCGCGTCGGCGACGACCACGAGCGTGCGGTCGAGCCAGCCACCGAAGTAGGCGGACACCAGGCCGAGCAGGATGCCCACGACGCTCGACAGCACGACGGCCACGATCATCACGAGCAGGGCCGTGCGCGCGCCCCAGATGACGCGGGACAGCACGTCGTAGCCGCCGACGGTGGTGCCCCACAGGTGCTCGGCGGAGGGCGGCTGCTGCGAGCCGAACGCGACGCCGTCGCTGCGGAGCTGGGCGTAGCCGTACGGCGCGAGGAGCGGCGCGAAGACGGCCGTGAGGACGAAGACCGCCGTCAGGACGAGGCCGCCGACGAGCATGCCGCGCTGCAGGCCGACGCTGGTGCGGAGCTGGTGGACGACGGGCAGGCGCTTCCAGAGCGGCAGGCGCGTAGGTGCAGGTGCGGGGGCGGGTGCGGTGGTGGTCGTCATGTCAGTACCGGATCCTCGGGTCGACGAGCGCCGCGATGACGTCGACGACGAAGTTGGTCAGGGCCACCACGACGGCGAGCAGGGCGACGAGGCCCTGGACGGCCACGAAGTCGCGGGCCAGCAGGTACTGCACCAGCTGGAAGCCGAGGCCCTTCCACTCGAACGTGGTCTCGGTCAGCACCGCACCGCCCAGGAGCAGCGCGATCTGCAGACCGATGACGGTGATGATCGGCACCAGCGCCGGACGCCACGCGTGCTTCTTCAGCAGGCGCCGCTCGGCGACCCCGCGGGAGCGGGCCGCCTCGACGTAGCCGGACGACAGCGTGCCGATGACGTTGGTGCGGACGAGCCGCAGGAACACCCCGGCCGTCAGCAGGCCGAGGGTGACGGCGGGCAGGACCGCGTGCCGCAGCACGTCGAGGACGACCTCGCCGTCGCCCGTGCTCAGCGCGTCCACGAGGTAGAGGCCCGTCCCGGCGCTGTGCAGCTGCATCTGGATCTCGGCGCCCGTCGACGCCCGTCCGGAGACCGGCAGCGCGTTGAGCCACACCGAGAACGTGAGCTTGAGCAGCATGCCGGCGAAGAACACCGGCGTCGCGTAGGCGAGGATCGCGCCGACCCGCAGGCCCGCGTCGGGCGCCTTGTCGCGTCGGGCCGCGGCGATGCGGCCGAGCGGGACGCCGACGGCGAACGCGACGATGAGCGCGTAGAACGTGAGCTCGAGCGTCGCGGCGCCGTACGTGAGGATCACCTCGGTGACGGGGCGGTGGTCCGAGATCGTCGACCCGAAGTCGCCCCGCACGATGCCGCCGAGGTAGTCGAGGTACTGCGTGAGCAGCGGCCGGTCGTAGCCGGCCTCGTGGATCCGCTCCTGGAGCTGCTGGGGCGTCAGCCGGCCGCCGAGCGCGGCGGTGATCGGGTCGCCCGTGGCCCGCATCAGGACGAAGACGGTCGTCACGAGGATGAAGATCGTGGGGAAGATCAGCAGGAAGCGGACCAGCAGGTAGCGGCCGAGCCCCCCGCCGGTGCGTCGTCGGGACTTGCCCGGGGCGTCAGGGGACTCGACGGGTGCGGCGTCCGTCGGCGCGCCCGTGGTGATGGAGGTCATGGGATTCCTGCCTGTGCTGCGGTGGTGCGAGGTGGGCACCGATGCCGGTCGAGCCGGCCGGCCCGCCCTGCGTCGTGAGCAGGACGGGCCGACCGGCCCGGGGAACTAGCTGGTGCTCAGCCCTTGGAGAGAGCGCCGTAGCGGAACTTGAAGGACGCGTCGAGCGTGTCCTCCGCACCGTTGACGTTCTTGCCGACGACGGCGACCTGCGCACCCTGGAGGTACGGGACGGTCGAGAGGTCCTTCGCGACGGCGTCCTGGATCTGGCCGATGAGCGCGGTCCGCTCGGTCGGGTCCGGCGTGGTCGCCTGCTGCAGGATCATGTCGTTGACGGTCGGGTTGTCGTAGTGGTTCGCCAGGAAGTTGTCCTTGAGGAAGAACGGCGTCAGGTAGTTGTCGGCGTCCGAGTAGTCCGGGAACCAGCCGAGCTGGTACGCGGGGTAGACGTCGGCGACGCGGTCCTTCGAGTACTGCACCCACTCGGTGGTCTGGAGGTCGACGGCGAACAGGCCGTCCTTCTCGAGCTGGTCCTTGATGAGGCCGTACTCGTCACCCGACGACGGGCCGTAGTGGTCGTTCGAGTACTGCAGGCTCAGCTTGACGGGCGTGGTGACGCCGGCGGCCGAGAGGGTCTCCTTCGCCTTGGCGGCGTCGGGGCCACCCTTGCCGTCGCCGTAGAGGCCCTTGAGCGCCTCGTTGGCGCCGGTCAGGCCCTCCGCGACGAACGAGTACAGCGGCGTGTACGTGCCCTTGTAGACCTGGTCCGACAGCTCCTGGCGGTCGATGAGGTCGGCGACGGCCTGGCGCACCGCGAGGGCCTTGGCCGGGTCGGCCTCCGCCGTCTGGGTGCCGTAGGGCTGCGTGTCGAAGTTGAACGTGATGTAGCGGATCTCGCCGCCGGGGCCGTCGACGACCTTGACGTTGTCGTCGCCGCGCAGGTCCTCGATGTCCGTGGCCGCGAGGCTGCGGATGGCGACGTCGATGTCGCCCTGCTGGATCTCGAGCTTGAGGTTCGAGGAGTCGGCGTAGTACTTGACGTTGATCTCGTCCGTCTTCGGCTTGCCGAGCAGACCCTTGTAGTCCGGGTTCGCCTTGTACGAGACCAGGTTGTTGAAGTCGTAGCCGGTGATCACGTACTGGCCGGCGAAGGCGTTCGCCTTGACGATGTCCTGGTCGGGCGTGAGCTCGTCGGGGGAGAGGACCTCCTCGTCGACGATCGCGCCGGGGAAGCTCGCGAGGATCTGCGGGAACACCTGGTCGTTGGCGGCCTTGAGGTGGAACACGACGGTGAGGTCGTCCACGGCGTCCGTCGAGTCGAGGTTGTAGAGCAGCGACGACGGGCCGTCGGGCGCGGCGATCTTCAGCTGGCGGTCGAACGAAAACTTCACGTCCGAGGCCGTCAGGGCGTGGCCGTTGGCGAACTTCAGGCCGTCCTTGAGCTTGACCGTGTACTCGGTCGGGCTCGTGAACTCGGCGGACTCGGCGGCGTCGGGCTCGACGTCCGAGGAGCCGTACGGCGAGTTCATGAGGAACTCGAACACCTGGGTCTGCACGGCGAGCGAGCCGTTGTCGTAGGACCCGGCGGGGTCGAGGGTGACGATCTTGTCGGTGGTGCCGATGGTCAGCGCGCCCCCGCTGCTGCCGTTGTCGGCGCTGTCGGTGCTGCCGCCGTCGTTCCCGTTGCCGCTGCAGGCGGCGAGGACGAGGGCTGTGGCCGCGATGCCCGCGGTCGCCGCGAGCGCGCGGCGCCGGTTCTTCGCAACGGAAGACATCCGCTACCTCTTTCGTCAGGAGCCGGGACCTGTGACCCAGGCCACTCCGGCGTGTGCGTGTTGGAGGGATGTCTAACACACACAAGTCACACAAGAAACGTCTGTCTTACCGGCAAGTAACATCCAGATACCGAGATGATCACGAGTCGGCCACGGAGCTGCCGCCGTCGATGACCGGCGCCCCTTCGTCGTCCAGCGCGACCTCCTCGGGCCCACGGACACCCAGCGCCGACGCAACCGGCGGACCCGTCAGGCCGTAGAGGACGGCCGTCACGAGGACCACCCCGAACACCACCGGGACGAGCTCCGGAAAGGGCTGGCCCGAGTGCTCGAACCGGATCGACAGCACCGAGGCCGTCGACGCGGCGACGATGCCGCGCGGTGCCATCCAGGCGACCATCGCGCGCTCGCGGCCCGTCAGCACCGAGCGCGTCGTCGCGACCCACGTCGCCATCGGCCGCACCACCAGCGCCAGGAGTGCGACGACGAGAAGCGTCGCGGGGAGGTAGTGCGCGAGGGCGTCGAGATCCACCAGCGCTGAGAGGACGATGAACAGCGAGCCCACGATGAGCAGGCCGACGTGGCTGCCGAACTCGTGCAGCGCGTCGATCCGCACGACCTTCTGGTTCGCGAGCGTCACCCCCATCGCCGTCGTCGCGAACAGCCCTGCCTCGTCGAACGCCGCCTCCGCACCCGCGAACGCCACCAGCGCGACCGCCACCGCGAGCGGCACCTGCATCGGCGCGGGCACCCACCCGGACCGGACCGCCAGCAGGTACAGCACGGCACCGACGAGACCAGCGGTCACCCCCGTGGCACCCGTGGGCCCGAGCAGCGGCGGGTTGGCGTGCAGCGCGACGTTCACCGCGGCGACCGCGACGGTCGCACCGATCGGGTCGATGAAGATGCCCTCGAACGCCAGCACGGACTCCAGCGGCTGCCGCGGGCGGATGATCGCCAGCAGCGGCCCGACGACCGTCGGCCCCGACACGATGACGATCGCGCCGATCACCGCGGCCCGCGCCGGGCTCAGGTCGAGCACGGCCCACGCGGCCAGCGCGCCGCCGACCCCCGTGACCAGTGCGCCGACCGTGACCAGGCCGATGACCGGGCGCCTCGCACCCCCGCCCAGCCGGCTCAGGTCGAGCTTGAGCGACTCCTCGAACAGCAGGAGCGAGACGGCCATCGTGACCAGCGGGAACAGGTTGTCGCCGAGGATCGCCTCCGGGTCCAGCCACCCGAGCACCGGACCGACCAGGAGCCCAAGGACGAGCAGAAGGATGATCGACGGCACCCCGACGGCCCGGCCGAGGACCTGGCCGCCGACGCCGAGCAGGACGATCAGGGCGACACCGCCCGTGAACGCGAGCTCCATCGGGCCATCATGTCGGGACGGACGGGACCGCGCCGGACCTGGCGCCCGGGGAGGGCGTGCGTGCCAGGCTGGGCGCCGTGACCGACCCGTCGACCGCCGCTCAGCCCGCCGCTCAGCCGGCCGCTCAGCCGGCCGCGCAGCCCGCCCGCCAGCCCGCCGGTCAGCTCGCCGGCCCGCTCGCCCCCGAGCGGGAGATCGCCGAGCTGACCCGGCTCGTGCGGGAGTTCAGCACGGAGCGCGACTGGCAGCAGTTCCACGACCCGAAGTCCGTGATCCTCGCGCTCGTGGGCGAGGTCGGCGAGCTCGCGGAGCTGTTCCAGTGGGTCCCGGCCGCCTCCGCCGTCGACGTGTTCGGCGCGCCCGACCGGCACGCGCGGGCCGCCGAGGAGATGGCCGACGTGCTCGTCTACCTCGTGTGCCTCGCGGACGTGCTCGGCGTGGACCTCGGTGCGGCGGCCCGGGCCAAGCTCGCCGACTCGCACCGGCGGTTCGCGGCCGACGAGGTGCGGGGGCGGGCGCCCGAGAAACGGTGACGCGTCAGGGCGCGAGCTCCCGGCGCATGAGGACCCGGGGCCGGCCGCCGCTGTGCCCCGTGGTCGCCGCCGCGCGCGTGAACCCCGCGGCCTCGAACAGCCCGCGGGTGCCGACGTACCCGGAGATCAGGTCGACGCGGTCGCCCGTGCCGACGTCGACCGGGTAGCCCTCGACGACCTCGGCACCGGACGCGACGGCGTGGGCCACGGCCCCGTCGAGCAGGTCGTGCATGAGCCCGCGGCCGCGGAAGGGTGGTCGGACGACGAAGCAGACGACGCTCCACGCGTCGCGCTCGTCGACGAACGGGATCGTCCGCGAGCGCATCAGCCGCCGGTAGCTGCTGCGCGGCGCGACCGAGCACCACCCGGCGACGTCGTCGTCCACGTACGCCAGCACCCCCGGGCCCGGCTCGTGCGCGCACTCGTCGCGCATGAACTGCGGGCGCTCGTCGTTCGGCACGCGGCTGTCGCGGTACGCCATGCACCAGCAGCCCTGGCCGCCGGGCTTCTTGACGCCGACGACCTCGACGAAGGCGTCGTAGCGCCCGACGGCGGACAGCACCTGCACGGCCATGCGGGCCATGATGTCGTCGGGCGCCCACAACGGCTCCGACAACGGCACTGCCAACGGCACCGGGAACTCGTCCGGGACGCGGAGGACGAAGGACCCGCGCGCGCGCCCGAGGCCGGGAATAGCGTCGGCGGCATGCCCCGTCTGAGGTCCGTCGTGCGCGCACATCGTGTCTGGGTGGCGTCGGCGGCCGTCGCGGTGTCCGCTGCTGCGGCGCTCGTCCGGGACGCGATCCACGTGACCGGGCAGGTCACCGGCGGCGACTGGGCCTGCGTGGTGGTGGCCGTCGCCGCCGGGAGCGTCGCGCTGTGGGCGCTGTTCTCCCTCGGGATGGAGCACCGGCACCACAGCCATCTCTGAGCCGGTCCGCTCCGGCTGTGGCCGTCGCGCCGGCACGTCCGGGTCCGTCCGGGTGTGCGCGGACGGCGCCGGTCACGTCGCGGTGAGGCGACGTGCGTGCTGCCGGGCGAGCGGGTGCCGCTGCCCGAGCATCTCGACCGACACGACCGCCGCGGCGGCCACCGCCGGGCTCGGGTCCTGGGTGCGGTCCAGGAGGCTCGGCAGGCTGCTCAGCTGCCGCAGGATCCCGAGCTCCCTGACGGCCCACAGCCGGGTGCCTGTGCGCACCTGCTCGGTGAGCGGCTCCAGCCGCCGCGCGAACGCCGCCGAGCCCGGTTCGCCCGGGAAGGCACGCTCAGGTCCGTGCCGGATGCCCTGCATCATGCCGTGCGCGTCCCAGTCGGCGGCATGCTCGTACACGCGCACCGCGACCTCCTGCCAGCCGTGCTCGCCGCTCGCGTCCGCGGCGGAGAGCAGCCGGGCCGCGTCGGCCCATGCGTCGTCCTCGTCGTCCCAGCGGGGGTCCGCCTCGTCGGGCAGCGGCACCCAGAAGCTCATCTCGGCGAGCAGGTCGTCCTCGCGGGTCCAGTGCACGGGCCGAACGTAGCCCCTCGGGTGCCGGGCACTGGGACACTCCCGTCGTGGACCAGCTTCGCCTGTCGATCGTCTCGTTCGCCGACATGACCGCCGAGCGTGCCGCGGCGGTCGGTCGGGCCTACGACGCGCACCCGGCCCTGCGGCCGACGAAGGTCGGCGGCGACCCCGCGCGGATCGTGGTCGCACCGTCCATGGAACAGGTGATCACCGCGCACGGCCTGCCGGTCGAGTGGCTGACCGTGAGGCGCCAGGGTCGCTGGCCGGACTTCGAGGGCGGGCAGATCGATCTCCTCCCCGGTCGCGGCGGCTACAGCGGCAACAAGATGAGCGGCGAGTGGGAGTTCTCCCTGTGGGGTCACGCCGTCCAGCAGGACTGGCTGCGGACCTTGCTCGACGAGCCGGGTGCGGTCGACGACGCGGCGGCGCTCGTCGAGGACCTCGTCGTGGCGATCGACGCGGCGTACGGACGTCTCGGCGTCGCCGTCAGGACGCCGCGCGGGTCGATCGACCGGATCCTCCCCGGAGTGTTCTGGCTCAACTACTTCGGGCCTGCGTTCGTGGCGGCGCGTCCCGGGCTGAGGGGCGTGCGGGGAGCGCGGGAGCTCGCGAGCGGCGGCGTGCTCGTGCGGACCACCGACGACCCGTGGCAGCCGAGCGCCGACGGCGTTCCCGGCTGGCAGGCCGAGCTCCGTGAGCTCTTCGGCGCCGAGGCGTTCGAGTTCCGTGATCCCCACCCGGCGCTGCCCTCCGTCGCGGACCACGTCGCCGCGGCGCCCGGCACGCAGGAGATGCCGTGGGAGCGGTGGCTGGACGAGCAGCAGGCCAAGGACGACGCGAGGAAGCACGCGGGAGCGCGCCGGCGTCTCGCAGCCGCCCTCGCGCGACGGTCCGCGCCGGTCGACCTGCCCCCGGACGCCGTCGAGTGGTCCACGTCGTTCGACGCGGCCGACTGGGACGACTTCGCCACGTACCTGACCCGCACGCTCCGCGGCGACCTGTCCGCCGCGATCGGGAGGGCGGTGCGCGCCGTCGTCGCGACGGCGCCGCTCGACCAGGAGGACGGCGTCGTGCTCGAGACGACGATGGGTGCCGTCCGGCTCGGCTGGTTCATCGACGACGTCGGCACGGTCGACGTGTACGTCCACGGGTCGCCGCAGGTGAGCGCCGTCTGCGACGCCTTCGTCGACTGACGTCGGGTCGGCGCACGGGGTCAGGCGACGCCGCGGATCCGGACCACGAGGACCGAGCCCAGCACGCTGACCGCCGCCGCGAGGGTGTAGAGCCCGCGGTAGCCGAGGCCGGCCCAGACGACGGCCGCCGCGAGGGCGGGGGCGAGCACCTGGGGGAGCGTGCTCGCGATGTTGATGACGCCCAGGTCCTTCGCCCGGTCGTGCGCCTCGGGCAGCACCTGGGTGATGAGGGCGAAGTCGACGGCCGTGTAGGCGCCGAACCCGATGCCCAGCACGACGGCGCCGGCGTAGGCGGCGGGCATGGTCGGCACCACGGCGAACAGCTGCAGCGCCAGGGCGGTGATCAGGCCCGACCAGATGACGAACACCTTCCGCCGGGCGAGGCGGTCGGACCAGAGGCCGCCGACGTACGCGGTCACGACCGTCGTCAGGCCGTAGACGGCGGTGAGGACGAAGACGGCGTCCTCGGCCTCGTCGTCGGGAAGGCCGACCGCGTCGGTCAGGTAGTAGAGCAGGTACAGGACCAGCAGGGCGTTGCCGAGGTTCATCAGGAAGCGGGTGAGCCACGCCCAGCCGTAGTCCGGGTGCCGCCGGGGCGAGACCCAGAAGCCGCGCAGGAACTCGCGCACGCGCACCGGCGGACGCAGCTCGCGGGGGAGTGCGACGTCGCGGGAGTCCAGGGCGTACGGCACGGTCGTCACGACGAGCACCGCGGCGAGCGTGAGGTAGCCCGCGGCGATGCTGCCCGTGGCTGCGGCGATGCCCGAGCCCGCGACGACGCCGACCGTCTGCGCGATTGCGAGGACGCCGCCGACGACGCCGCGCTGGCGCTCGGGCACCTGGTCGGGGACGACGGCCGTGATCGCGGCGAGCATCGCGTTGAGGCCGGCCTGGGCGAGGGCCCACGCGAGCACCATCGCGGGGACGGTGTGCGCCCCCGCGAGCAGCAGCAGCGCGACCGCGCCGACGGCCGCACCGCCGACGACCCACGGGAGCCGCCGGCCGACCCGGAGCACCGTACGGTCGGAGAACGCGCCCCACACCGGGTTGAGCACCATCGACACCGCGGCGCCGACGCCCGTGACCAGGGAGAGCACCGCCTCCTTGTGGTCCGGCGAGACCGCCTCCGCCTGCTGCGCGAGCAGCACCTGGATCGGCCCGAAGAAGCCGGACCACAGCCCGATGCTCGCGAGGACCAGCCAGGTGACCCACAGCCGGGACGTCGCGGCCGTCGGCTCCGCGAGCGCCCGTTCGAGCGGGCGGGTCGGGGCGCTCACGCGGTCCCTGCGCGGTGCGCGCGGATCACGTCGGCGTACCAGTCGAACGAGCGCTTCGGGGTCCGGACGAGCGTGTCGTAGTCGACGTGGACGAGCCCGAACCGCTGCGTGAAGCCGTCGGCCCACTCGAAGTTGTCGAGCAGCGACCAGCAGTAGTAGCCGCGCACGTCCACGCCGCGCCCGACCGCGTCCGCGACGGCCCGCAGGTGCGCGTCGAGGTAGTCGATGCGGTCCTGGTCGTCGACGACGCCGTGCTCGTCCGGGCCCGTGGCGTACGACGCGCCGTTCTCGGTGACGATGATCGGCGGGATCGCCGGGTACCGCTCCTTCAAGTCCACGAGCAGGTCGGTGAAGGCCTCCGGGACGACGGGCCAGCCGAAGTCCGTCGTCGGGTAGCCGGGGATCTCGCCCAGCTCGAACGGCAGCGGCGAACCCTCCGGCGCCGCCCGGACCCCGAGCGGGTTGTAGTAGTTGACGCCGTAGAAGTCGAGCGGCTGGGAGATCGTCACCAGGTCGTCGGCGACCGGGCCCGGCATCGCGTCGCCCAGGCCCTCCGGGTAGGTGCCCAGCAGGATCGGGTCGGCGAACAGCCGGTTCCACAGGGTGTCGAGCACGGCCGCGGCCTGGTGGTCGGCCCCGTCGTCCGACAGCGGCCACACCGGGAGGTGGTTCGTCGCCGTCCCGACCTGCGCGGCCCCGGCGGACCGCAGCGCCCCGACGGCGAGCCCGTGCCCGAGCAGCAGGTGGTGCGCGACCGGGATCGCGCCGTACGTGAGCGCCTTCCCGGGCGCGAGGGTCCCCTCGCCGTAGCCGTTGAGCGTGACGACGTTCGGCTCGTTCACGGGGCACCAGTGCGTGACCCGGTCGGCCAGCAGGTCCGCCATGACCGCGGCGTACTCACCGAACCGGTACGCCGTGTCGCGGTTCAGCCAGCCGCCCTCGTCCTCGAGCGCCTGCGGGAGGTCCCAGTGGTACAGGGTCGCCATCGGCGTGATCCCCGCGGCGAGCAGGGCGTCGACGAGCCGGTCGTAGAAGTCCAGGCCCGCCTGGTTCACCGGGCCGCTGCCCGACGGCTGGATCCGCGGCCACGCGACCGAGAACCGGTACCCGTCCGCGCCGAGCCGCCGCATCAGCTCCACGTCCTGCGGCCACCGGTGGTAGTGGTCGCACGTCACCGCCCCGCTGCTGCCGTCCACGACCCGCCCCGGCTCCGCCGTGAACGTGTCCCAGATGCTCGGGCCTCTGTCGTCCTCCGTGACGGCGCCCTCGATCTGGTACGAGGCGGTGCTCGTGCCGAACAGGAACCCGGGCGGAAGCGGGAGGCGGGTCTGCATCGTCGGTGACTCCTCGGCGCGGTCGACAGTGATCGTGCCTGCACCCAACCACGGGTGGCGGACCCGTCAACCCCCTGCGGGACGCGCGGACGGGGGACGACCGCCGAAGTCACCCGGTTCCCCTCGCACCCGAGTCGCGGCGATGATCGTCCTGCGCCTGGCAACCCCGTCACCGGCGACACCCCGGCCCGGGGCCGGACGCACCTCGACGTGTTCGTGCCGGCCGGCCAGGCGCAGGCAGCTCGCGGGCTGCCGTCGTCGGCGTGGCTCGGTGGGGTGGGCCCCGTGGGGATCGAACCCACAACCCGCGGATTAAAAGTCCGCTGCTCTGCCAGTTGAGCTAGAGGCCCGGGGGATGCGGGGTTTGGTCCGTGGAACCCTCGGGATAGCTCCCGTGTCGTCCGGCCTGCACTCTCCCGGACAGGATCCCATCACGGAACCCTGGCCGATGGCGACATTGCGAACGGGACAGTAGCGGCGCGCCCGTCACACCGCCGGGACGACGGTGCCCCGAGTGCCGTCCACCACGAGTCGGTCGCCGTCGGCGAAGAGCACGGTGGCGCCGTCGACGCCGAGCACTGCCGGGATGCCGAGCTCGCGCGCGACGATCGCAGCGTGCGAGAGGACGCCGCCGACCTCCGTCACCACGGCGCTCGCGACGGTGAGCAGGGGTGTCCAGGCGGGGTCGGTGCTGCGGCACACGAGGACGTCGCCGCGCCGCAGCTTGCCGAACTGGTCGACGCCGCCGACGACGCCCGCACGTCCGGTGGCGACGCCCGCGCTGCCGCCGACCCCGGTGGTCGGAGTCGTGGCCGGCAGGGCCGGCGGGACGGTCACCGGACGCACCTGGAGGATCCACAGCCGGCCACCTTCCACCAGGCACGCGTGAGCTCGGACGAGCGCTTGCCTGAGGTCATGAGCCTGTCGCCGTCGGCCGCCGTCCTTCACGGCGCTCACGCGGGTCTACGAGGAGTTCCTGGCGGTCAACGTCCGGTTGCGGGTCGCATGCACGGCCTGGCAGGTGCGACCAGACCCCGGCACGCCTCTGGCGGCGAACGACCATCTCGACCCGGGCTGGGACGGCCGCGTGCTCGCCGAGCTCGCGCAGATCGCCGACGTCCTCGACGAGGTCGAGGCTGCTCTCGTCGCCGTCCTGGCTCGCTTCGCCGGCTACGGCGACCGCTTCCGGGCAGCGCTCGATGCCGGGCGCATCACCGACCCGCGCGACTCGTGTCACCAGGTCTGGTTCGAGCTTCACGAGGACCTGATCGCCACCCTCGGCATCACGCGGCACTGACACCAAAGATCGGTCCTCCAGCGCCTGGGCCTCGCGAGGCCACCCGGAGCGTCGGGGGCTCGGAGCGGTCGATCTCTCATGGCCCGAGCCGCGGCGGATCAGTCCGGTCGCAGGGCGGCGTACAGCAGCATGTCGACCCGTCGGTCGCCGATGACCTGCCTGCTGCGCAGGAGCCCCTCGCGCTGGTAGCCGGCGGTCTCGGCGGTACGGATGGACGCCACGTTCCAGGGCTCGATGTACAGCTCGACGCGGTGCAGCGCGGGAACGGTCCACGCGAACGTGGTCAGCGCGCTCAGGGCGCGCGCCGCGACTCCTCGGCCGCGTTCGGCCGGTGCGACTCCGTATCCGGCGGTGGCGCGCCCGTCCTCGATGCCGGCGAGCCACAGTCCGACCTGACCGAGCGCGCGGTCGTCGTCGAGTCCGGCGATGCAGAACGAGTACCCGGTGCCCGTGACCAGCCGATCGTGCTGGCGATCGATCCACTCCTGGGCCTGCTCGGGAGTGGCGTCGGCGACGAGTGTGCTGGTCAGGGGCGTGTAGGGATCGGTCGAGAGGCTCCGGACCATCGCGATGTCGCGGGTGCCGAACCCGCGGAGGCGGACGTCGCCGCACGTCGGTGCGACCGTCGGCAGCGTCAGCATGCCGACAGTCTCGGGCCGTGCCGCTGAACCCGTCGAGGCTGATCGCTCTCGCGGCTGCCGAATGCGGGTGAATCGGGACGAAACGTCGTCGCGCGCGCCTCGGGGTGCGCTAACTTGCAGGCTCCACGCGCGGAGTGAGAGCGCTCTCGCGCGCGATCTCCCCACCGGAAAGGCCGTCAGCGCACATGACCGACATCCCCGATCTCACGGACTGGCTCGCGGGGCAGCCCGACGTCTTCGAGACGAAGAAGAAGATCTTCGGCAAGACCATCGTCCACAAGCCGTCGGGCGAGAAGGTCGTCGAGGGGTACCGCTACTTCCGTTCGAGCATCGACGAGCTCGTCGACGCGTTCGAGAGCGGCGACCTCGCTGCGGTGCAGGCGCTCGAGTACGCGCTCGACGAGGACGGCGACGCCGACACCAGCGCGGTCGCCCTGCTGCTCGCCTACACCAAGAACGGTGCGTTCCTCGCGGCCCAGCCGGAGGAGTACCAGGACTACGTGCCGGTGCGCGTCCGTGCCCCGCGCTACTTCCCGGGCTCGACCGCGCTGGTCAAGGAGCTCGACCAGACCAGCTGACGGCCGGCTCGCCGCACCCGAGGGCGGCTCGCGCGTCGACCCACGCGCGAGCCGCCCGGTCGTGGGGTCCGTCAGGGTGCGGGGACCGTGTCGACCCAGCTGGTGCCGGCGGCGCGGTAGCCGTTGACCCGGGCCGTCACCTCCGACGGGCTGAGCACCTGGTTCTTCGCGTGGTAGAACCAGTCGACCTTCTGGGTGTAGGTGCGCGGGGTGCTGCTGCCGATCTGGCCGCCGCTGATGAACCAGAGGTTGAAGTTCACCGACTGCACGGTCTCCGGGTAGTAGTCGCCGCCGTGCGTCGCGAACAGCTCACCGTCGATGTAGTACTTGATCTGGCCGTTCGCCACCTGCAGGACGAGGTCGTGCCAGCCCGCGTAGCTGCGCCGCTGCTCGGTGTGGGTGTTCACCGCGATCCACGGGTCGTTCTGGTAGGTCTCCCACGACGTCGTGTAGAGGATGCTGCTCGGCTCGCCCCAGCCGCCGTTGGGCAGGTACTCGAAGTCCTGCTCGGAGTAGCTCGGGTCCAGGTCGTGGTCGAGCGGCGTGATGGTGAAGAACGTCTCGACGACGGCGTCGCCGTCGGGCCCGCTGTCGGGTGCGTCGGTGAACCAGACGCGCGCGGCGTACGTCCCCTCGAGGAACTTGCGCTGGTGCAGCACCTCCGACTGCCGCGTCCCTGCGCCGGTGCCGTCGGTGGACGACGTGAGCTGCAAGGCCTTGTTCGAGCCGGACACGGCCGGGAACGACACGTTCTCCTTGGGCCAGGTCGCTCCCGGGATGCCGGGGCCGCCCGCGTTGGTGCGGATGGTCCAGTGGTGCGCGGCGATGGCCGCGTCGTTCGCGTTCGCGTAGCTGAAGTCGTCGAACACGACCTGCCCGTTGCCCGGGGGAGTGGTGGGCGGAGGGGTGGTGGGGGGAGGCGTCGTCGGGTTGCCGCCGGTGGGCGGGGTGCCGGACACGAGCGTGCCCCCGACGAAGACCGCGATCCGCGACGACGGCGCGTACGACGTGCCCGGCGCGTACGAGTAGTCGTCGCTCTGCGTGATGCGCTGCCAGTCGGTGCGGTAGTAGCGCAGCTGCAGGTCACCGGTGCTGCCGCCCACCGCCAGGGAGCCGGAGGTGAACCCGACCTCCAGGTAGCGGTCGGCGCCCGTCGACCCGTTCGCGATCGTGCCGAACGTGCCCGTCACGGTCGAGCACGAGACGACGGCCCACGAGCACGCGAACCGGTACTGCTGCGACGGCGAGTCCGCGCCGAAGTAGTAGCGGATCGTCACGTCGCGCAGCGCGACGGGCGACGAGCCGCCGTTGCGGAGCACGAACCAGGGCTCGACCTGGTCGACCGTCGCCCCCGGGGCGCTCGTGCGGTACTGCAGGCTGATCGACGGTGCAGCCTGCGCGGGGGCGGCGATGCCCACGGCGACCAGTGCGGTCACCGCCGCGCCGGCCCACAGTGCCAGCGGTCGGATCTTCATCTGCGATCTCCTTTCATCGGGTGCCCAGGCCCAGGCGGGCCAGGTGCGTCGGGAGCCTGGCGAGGAAGTCGTCGTACGGGCCGGCGGTGCCCCAGGCGACCTCGGCGAACGCGCACAGCCGGGGGAACGCCGCCCGCTCCACGTCGGCGGGGGTGGCGAGGTGCTCGGTCCACAGCTGCGCCTGGACGCCGAGGACGCCCGGCGCCGACGGCGGGTCGAACGCGTAGGCGTCGGCGAGCGGCAGCACACGGTCCGGTCCGAACGGGCCGTCCTGCGGGTGCGTCGGGTAGTCCAGGTAGGTGCGCGTGTGCGGGGCGAGGACGACGTCGTGGCCGGCCTGCGCGGCGGCGAGACCGCTGTCCTCGTCGAGCCACGGCATCGCGACGGCCCCGGGCGGGCCGCCGGGCTTCTCGTACCAGAACACGGCCCGCCGCCCGCGCCCTTCGACGTGCTCCGCGAGGCGGCCGGTGAACCACGCGCAGGCGTCCGCCGGGCCGGCGAGGCCGAGCTCGTCCATCCGCTGCCGCGCGCGCGGGCTGGCCGCCCACTCGTCGGGCAGGCATTCGTCGCCGCCCAGGTGCACGTACGGCCCCGGGAACAGGTCCATGACCTCGTCGAGCACGTCGCGGAAGAACGCGAGCGTGGCGTCCTCGAGGTTGAGCGTGTGCCGGCTGATGCCCCACTCCCGCCACACCTCGACGGGGGTGCCGGGGGCGTTGCCGAGGGCGGGGTAGGCCGCGAGCGCCGCCTGGACGTGCCCGGGGACGTTGATCTCCGGCACGACGGTGACGTGGCGGTCGGCGGCGTGCGCGACGATCTCGCGGACGTCGTCGTGCGTGTAGTGCTCCCCGCTGACCTCCGTCAGGCGCGGGTACCGCGAGATGGGCAGGCGCCAGCCCTGGTCGTCGGTGAGGTGGAGCTGCAGGACGTTGAGCCGGTGCGCGGCGAGCAGGTCGACGAGCCGCAGCACGAACTCCTTCGGCATGAAGTGCCGGGCGGTGTCGAGCATGACGCCGCGCCACGCGAACCGGGGGGCGTCCGTGATCGTGCCGAGCGGCAGCTCGTCGAGCGTGCGGAGCGCGAGCCGCCCGTAGGCGGCGCCCGCGGGTCCGCCGCTGGTCAGCGTGACGGCGTCGGGCGTGACGTCGAGCCGGTAGCCCTCCGGGTGCATCGCGGGGTCGTGCGCGGTGCGGACGCGGAGCGGGTCGACGGCGACGGTGCCGCCGGTGGCGGTCACGTGCGCGGGCTGCGGGACGAGGGCGAGCGAGTGCTGCGGGTCCGTCAAGGGAGGTCCTTCCGTGGTGGCGCCGGGTGCAGGTCAGCCCTTGACGGCGCCGGCGACGATCCCCGTCGTCACGCGGCGCTGCAGGACGAGGAAGACGGCCAGGACGGGCAGCATGAACAGCGTGGAGGCGGCCATGGTGGCGCCCCAGTCCGTGCCGAAGACGTTCCCGAAGGACGACAGCCAGACGGGCAGCGTGCGGTTGTCCTGGTTCTTGATGATCAGCGCGTTCGCGAACGCGAACTCGTTCCACGCGGTGATGAAGCCGAACAGCGAGGTCGACATCAGGCCGGGTGCGAGCAGCGGGAGGACGACGCGCCGGAACGCCTGCAGCCTGCTCGCGCCGTCGAGCTGTGCCGCTTCCTCGAGCTCGGCCGGCACGGCGGCGAGGAACCCCCGCAGCGTGACGATCGTGAACGGCAGGGTGCTCACGAAGTAGATCGCGGTGAGCAGCGACAGGGTGTCGAGCGTCCCGGTGTCGCGGGCGATGATGAACATCGGGATGAGCAGCGCCTCCCAGGGGGCCATCTGCGCGACGAACACCATGAGCACGAACCCCTGCCGGCCGCGCCACTGCAGGCGCGCCACCGCGAACGCGGCCATGAGCCCGACGACGAGCGCCAGCAGCACGGCGCCGACCGAGACGAGGGCGCTGTTGCGCCAGAACAGCCAGAACCCGTCGACGGCGACGGCGTCGCGGAAGTGCTGGACCGTCGGGTGCAGGGGCAGGAGCTGCGGGGTGTCGGCCTGGATGTCGGTCGTCGGCTTGAACGCCGTCGAGACCATCCAGTAGACGGGGAACACCGACGCGACCAGCACGACGGTGGCGGCGAGGTTGACCGGGACCTGCCGCAGCGCGCGTGCCCTCATGACGCCACCGCCTCGGTCCGGTACAGGTGCCGCAGGTGCGGGACGAGCACGACGAGCAGGAGCAGGACCGTCAGCGTGGAGATGACCGCTCCGAGGTCGTACTTGTGCAGGGACTGCGCCACCTGGAACGCGTAGACGGGCAGGGTCGTCGTCGCGCCCTCGGGGCCGCCCTGGCTGACGGCCCAGATCTGCGCGAAGCACTTGAAGACCCAGATGATCTCCAGCGACGTGATGAGCCCGAACAGGGGCCTCAGCAGCGGGAACGTGACGACGCGGAAGATCTGCAGGGCGTTCGCGCCGTCGATGCGCGCGGACTCGAACAGCTCGCCGGGGATCGTCGTCAGGCCGGCGTACAGCGTGAGCGCGGCGAACGGCACGGACTGCCAGACGACGAGCACGACGAGGATGACGAACGTCGCGGTCCCGTCGGCGAACCACGTGTACCCGTCGAACTGCTCGAGCCCGAGACTCGTGAGGAACCAGTTCACGACGCCGAGCCGGGACTGGAACATCCACTGGAACACCGTCGTCGCGGCCAGCACCGGCACGGCCCAGACGAGCACCAGGGCGCTCATCACGGCGAGCCGCATCCTGCTGCCGAGCCGCACGAGCAGCAGGGCGACGAGAGTCGACAGGACCATGATCAGCACGACGTTCACGACGGTCCACAGCAGCGTGCGGCGCAGCACCGACCACAGCTCCGGGCTGGTCAGCACCTCGCGGTAGTTGTCGAGGCCCACCCACGTGGCGCCGCCACGCACGAGCTCGGCGAGCCGGAAGTGCTGCAGCGAGATGACGACGCTGCGCACCACGGGGTAGAGGAGCAGCAGCACCGTCCCGACGACGGTGGGGAGCACCAGCAGGTACGGCCACACCGGAATGCGGCGCCTCGTCGGGCGGCGAGAGATGACCGGCGGGCGCGCGACGGGGTCCGTCGTCGGCCGGGCGGGAGCGTCTGAGAGCACGTCGTCCCTCTCGGGTGGCAGTGGCCTCGGGCCGGGTGCTGCGGGAACCCCTTCGCGCAGCACCCGGCGGGAGGGGTCAGGAGTCGGTGCCGAGGATCTGCGTGATGGTGTCCGAGGCCCGTGCGGCCGCCCCCGCGGGGTCGCCGCCGGTGAGCGCCTCGGTCATGTACTCCTTGATGACGTTCTTGGCCTCGACAGCGGCCCAGGCGGGGGTGTTCGGAGTCGCGTGCCCGTTCGCCGCACCCACCGCCATCGCGGCCGCTCCCTCGCTGCCGGCCAGGGCCCCGGCGAGCGACGTCCGGTTCGGCACGTAGGACATCGCCGTCGCCATCGACGTCTGGAACTGCTCGCCCGCGAGCGCCTTGACGACCTCGTAGGCGAGCTCCTGGTGCTGGGACGCGACGGGGATGATGAGGTCCGAGCCGCCCGTGAACACCGCGCCCGGCTTGTCGGCCGTCGGCCCGGGGATCGGGAAGAAGCCGAGCTTGCCGTCGAGGTCGGGGTTCGCCTTGACGATCGCGCCGGCCCCGCCGGGTGCGGAGATGATCTGCGCGACGTCGCCCTTGGCGAACACGTCGGCCTGCGGCGGGTCGGACTCGTCGGAGTCCTTCGGACCTTCGCCGAGCGCCTGCAGCTGTGTGTAGAACTCCATGCCGGCGAGCGCCTCGGGGGTGTCGAGGGCGCCCGTCCACTCGTCGCCGTCCTGCACCGCGAGGTCGCCGCCCTCGTCCCAGACGAACCCGGCGAGCGTGTACCAGTTCTGGCCGGGCAGGTAGATGCCCTGGTGGCCGCCGGTGTTGAGCGCGGTGGTGTCGTCGATCCACTCCGCGCGGGTGGTGGGCGGCTCGGTGATGCCGGCGGCCGCGAAGAGGTCCTTGTTGTAGATGACGACCCGGTTCGCGGCGTACCAGGGGATGCCGTACTGGGCGCCGTCGATGTTGCCGGGCTCGGCGAGGCCGGGCAGCCAGTCGGACCCCTGGAGGTCGTCGACCTTGTCGGTGAGGTCGACGACGCCGCCGCTCGCCGCGTACTGCGCGACCTGCGTGTTGCCCACCTCGATGACGTCGGGGGCGTCGTTGCTGGCCAGGGCGCTGGTGACCTTCTGCCCGATGCCGTCCCACTCCTGGATCTGGACGTCCACGGTGGTGCCCTTGTGCGCCGCCTCGAAGTCGGTGACGAACTGCTGGACGATCTCGTCGGTGAAGCTGTCCTTCATGAACCAGACCGTCAGCTCGGCGGGCTGGTCGGTGTCGTCCGGCGAGGACGACGGGCTGGACGTGCCGCACGCGGCGAGGGTGCCGGCGAGCACGAGCGCCGCGGGGGCGGCGAGCAGGCGGGACTTCATCGGGACCCTCCCAGTGGTTAGGTATTGGTAAGCCGCTGTGGCCTGTGGGAGAGCCTGGACTTGACCAGTTGCCGTGTCAAGACCCGGTTTTGCGCGGAACATGGGGAACGAACTGGTAAGGTTTGGCGCCGTGACGTCGAACCTCCGGCCCGGCCTCAAGCGCGATGCCGTGCGTGACTACCTGCTGGACCTCGTGGCCGGGCGCGGGCCGGGCGAGGCGATCCCGTCCGAGCGCGACCTGGCCGCCGAGCTCGGCGTCTCCCGCCCGACCCTGCGTGCCGCCGTCGACGACCTCGTCCGGTCGGGCGTCCTCGTGCGCGAGCAGGGCCGCGGCACGTTCACCGGGCCGCACCGCGTGACCCAGGCGCTCGCAGCCACACCGTCCGGCTCGTTCTACGCGCCGCCCGCCGAGGGGGAGTGGAGCAGCCAGGTCCTCGACTTCGGCACCCTCGTCGCCGGACCGCAGCTCGCCCGGCGGCTGCAGCTCGCGCCCGCGGCGCCCGTGCTGCGTGTCGTGCGGCTGCGGGTGGTCGACGGCGAGCCGATGGCCATCGAGCGGCTGCACCTGCCGTACGAGCTCGTGGTGGGGCTCGAACCCGACGACATGGTCGCCGGGTCCTTCTACCGGCTGCTGCGCGAGCGGTTCGGCGTCGACGTCCGCAGCGCGGTGCAGACGCTCGAGGCGACGGTGACGGACGAGTCCGAGGCCGGCCTGCTGGGCGTCCCGGAGCACTTCCCCGCCCTCATGGTCGAGCGCACCACCCGGGACGCCGGCGGTCGGATCGTCGAGTTCGTGCGGTCCGTCTACCGCGGCGACCGGTACCGCGTGACGAGCGAGCTGCACTTCGACGCGGCGTCCGGCTGACGGCGGCACGAGCCGCTGCTAGGCACGGCCGTACCCGAACTGGGCGCGCGTGAGGGCGTCGAACGTGCGGTCCGGCAGGAGCGTGGCCAGGGCGACGGCGACGTTCGCACCCTTGCCGACCCGGTAGCGGGTCCTGGGCCGCGGCGCCTGGGCGGCCCGCGCGACGACCTGCGCGACGGCGTCGACGGTGCTCATCTGCCGGGCGACCTGGCTGCCGGCGAAGTACCGCCGCATCGCGTCGGCCATCCGCCGGTACGGCCCGGTGCCGGACGCCGCGGCGAGCCGGTCCATGGCGGTGTCGTGCCAGCCGGTGTCGACGTAGCTCGGCTGGACGACGGTGACGTCGACGCCGAACTGGGCGACCTCGCCGCGCAGCGTGTCGGACAGGGCCTCGAGCGCGAACTTGGAGGCGTGGTACCAGCCGCCGAGCGGTGCGGCGAACTCGCCGGCGAGCGACGACACGTTGACGATCCGGCCCGAGCCGGCCTCGCGCATCCCGGGCAGGACGGCCTGGACGAGCCGGGTGGGGCCCAGCACGTTGACCTCGAGCTGGCGGCGCGCGTCGTCGATCGAGGTCTCCTCGACGGACCCGAACTCGCCGTACCCGGCGCAGTTGACCAGGACGTCGATCCGGCCGGCCTCGTCGAGCACCCGGCGCACGGCCGCCTCGGCACCGGTGCCGTCGGTCAGGTCGAGGGGGACGGGCGTGACGCCCGCCGGGATGTCGTGGGTGCGGCGGGCGGCGCCGAAGACCTGGTGGCCCGACGCGGCGAGGAGCTCGGCGGTGCGGCGACCGATGCCGGACGACGCTCCGGTGATGAGGACGATCATGAGGCCATCTCCCTGGGTGAGATCGTACTGTGAACGTGATTCACATTTACAGAAGTACCGTACGATGGGTGCCATGCCGGGTCAAGAGGACAGCTCGCGGGCGTTGCGGGTGCTGTGGGGGGCGGAGGGTGCCGCGGCCCGTGGGCCCCGGCCGCGACAGTCGCTGCCGCAGGTCGCCGAGGCGGCGGTGAGGCTCGCCGACGCCCACGGCCTGGAGAGCGTGACGCTGGCGAACGTCGCCCGCGAGCTCGGCATGACCACCTCGGCGATCTACCGCTACGTGGACTCCAAGGACGTCCTGGTCGAGCTGATGGTCGACCGCGCCGTCGGCGAGCCGCCGACGCTGACGGCGGCGACCTGGCAGGGGTCCGCGCGCGAGTGGGCCGGCGCGCTGCGCGAGCGCTACCGCCGGCATCCCTGGCTCGCGCAGGTCACGCCCTCAGGTCCGCCCCGGGTGCCGAACCCGATCGGATGGATCGCCGGGCTCGTCGAGGCGCTCTCGTCCGAGCCCGGGATCGACGGCATGAGGGTCGCGCTGCTGCTCGACGCGCTGGTCCGCAGCTACTCGGCCGTCTCCCGGGCGTCGCAGTCCGCGCCGCCGCCCGAGTGGCTCACGGGGGCGCTGTCCGCGCGGTTCCCCGTGCTCACCTCCGGGATGCATCGCGACTGGTCCGACCCCGACGAGGAGCTCGCGTTCGCGCTCGACGTCGTCCTCGCCGGGCTCGCCGCCCCCTGACCACCGGCGTCACCCTCCGCCGTCGCCGCCTCGTACGCGGCCTGCAGCTCGGCGAAGACCGACCCGGTCCCCGCGGGCCGCGGTATGCCGAGGTGCAGCTCCCGCAGCTCGTCCATGAACCGGTCCCACAGCGGCTGGCCCCCGCGCTCCAGGATCTCCGCGCGCACGCTGAGCTCGTGGCTGACCGGCAGGTGGCGGCGGCCCCACGAGCCGAGGGCGGCCATCACCGGCACCAGCTCGATGCTCGGCTCGGTGAGGCTGTAGCGGATCTTCTGGCGGTGGGTCTCGTCGTCGCGGCGCGAGAGCAGCCCGTCGTCGACGAGGCGGTGGAGCCGGGAGGCGAGGATGTTGGAGGCGATGCCCTCCTCGGAGCGGGTGAGCAGCTCGCGGAAGTAGCGGCGGTCGCCGAACATGACGTCGCGCAGCACGACGAGGGACCACTTGTCGCCGAGCACCTCGGTGGCGAGGTTGATGGGGCAGCCGGACCGGTGCCCGTTCGCCTGCAGAGTCATCGGCACCCCCTCGTCGAACCGATGGTAGGCCGCAACCGGTGGTGCTACGGTGGCCGAACCGCTTGCAGATGGCAATCAGTCTTCGGAGACGCAGCATGCCGACCACGCAGCCGACCGGCCCTCTCGCCACGCTCCACGCCCGCCCCGAGCTCGACCCCCGGTACAGCGACCCCGCCGCCGAACCGACCCCGTGGGAGGCCGCCGCCCGGCGGCTCGCCGGCGCGGAGGTCGCCTGGATCGTCACCGTCCGCCCCGACGGCCGACCCCACGCGACGCCGATGGTCCCCGTCGTCGGAGCCGACGCCGCGTACTTCCACACGGGGGCGACCGAGGTGAAGCACGCCAACCTCCACGCGAACCCGCGGGTCCTGGTCCTCGCCGGTGACACCGCCTGGGAGAGCGGGCTCGACGTGGTGCTGGAGGGCGTCGCCACCCCCGTCACCGACCAGGCCGTCCTCGAGCAGGTGGCCGGGCTCTACCGTGCCCGGTGGGACGGGCGCTGGCGGCTCGACGCCCGCGACGGGACCCTCAGCGACGACGGCATCGTGAGCGTCGTCTTCGAGGTCCGGCCGGACAGGTCGTACGCCTACGCCAAGGGTGACCCGTTCGGTCAGACGCGCTTCCGGTTCTGACCTCCGTCCTCGACCCCGACCCGGGAGGAACGTTGAAGCTCCTGCTCACGTCCGGCGGCGTGACGAACCCCAGCATCCGCGCGGCGCTGGAGCGGCTGCTCGGCAAGCCCGTCGGCGAGTCCCGTGCGCTCGTGATCCCGACGGCGCAGTGGGGTCACCCGATGTGCGGACCGGCGTCGGTGCGGGAGCTCGTGGCCGCCGAGCCCGACTTCCGGTACTTCTCGGGGCTCGGTTGGGCGTCGCTCGGCGTCCTCGAGCTCACCGCGCTGCCGACCGTCGGAGCGGAACGCTGGGTCCCGTGGGTCCGGGAGGCCGACGTGCTCCTCGTCGACGGCGGCGACGCGACGTACCTGCACCACTGGATGCGGGAGTCCGGGCTCGCCGACCTGCTGCCGTCGCTGCCCGACACCGTCTGGGTGGGGGTGAGCGCCGGGAGCATGGTGATGACGCCCCGGATCGGGGAGTCCTTCGTCGAGTGGCCGGCCGCGCCGGACGACCGGGCCCTCGGGGTCGTCGACTTCTCGATCTTCCCGCACCTCGACGCCTTCCCGACGAACTCGTCGGCCGCCGCCGAGCGGTGGGCCGCCGACATCGGCGGCCCCGCCTACGCCATCGACGAGCAGACGGCCATCGTGGTCGACGGCGGCGCGGTCGAGGTGATCTCCGAAGGCCGGTGGACGCAGTTCCACCGGTGACCGCGCCCGCGTGCAGGTCCGGTCAGACGGGCATGCGGTCGTAGCGCAGGTCTCGCGGTGCCGGGCGCCGGTCGATGGCGTGCGTGAAGTCCGCCGGCAGGGCCGGGATCTCGCCGGTCGGGCGGTCGTCGTCCTCGAGGGTGTTCGCGGTCATGGTCCCGCCCTTCGCGCTCGTGGGGTCCGGCGTCGTTGCCGGGACCGTCTGACCGTCGCGTCGGCCCCGACTCGGCGGGCCCGGCGGACGCTCACCCCTCCCATCGGGCGGGGCGTGCGGATTCGTAGGCCGACGCGGGGCCGGTGTCAGGCCGCGACGAGGCGGGGTGCGAGCTCGCGGATCCTGCGGTCGAGCTCGTCGAGCGCGTGGTCGAACGCGGCGTCGTCCCCGACCCGGACGGGGTCGGGGACGGACCAGTGGGCGTCCGCGGTCAGGCCGATCTCCTCGTGCGCGCGGTCGCACACCGTGATGACGAGGTCGCCGTCGAGGCGCACGGTGTCGACCTGCCGCGGTCGCGCGTCGCGCAGGTCGAGGTCGTGCCGGCGTGCGGCGGCGACCGCGCCGGGGTCGACGGCCCCCGCCGGGTGCGTCCCTGCGGAGGCCGCGGGGACGGTGCTCGCGCGACGCCACAGCGCCACCGCCAGGTGGGAGCGGGCCGAGTTCGCGGTGCAGACGAACAGCACGCGACGGGGGCGGGGCAGGGCGGTCGTGAACGGGCCGAGCTCCGTGGGGAGCAGACGGAGGTAGGTGCGGCGGCGGTCGCCCTCGGAGCGGGTGCGCTCGACGAGCCCGTGCGCCACCAGCACGTTCACGTGGTGCGACAGCAGGTTCGACGGGAGGGCGAGGTGGGCGGCGAGCTCGGACGGGGAGGCGTCGCCGCGGGAGAGCAGGTCGACGACGGCGAGCCGTCCCGGGTCGGCGAGGGCGCCGTGCAGGGCGGCCCGTCGCTCCACCTGGGCAAGCCACTCAGTGCTCATTGAGTCAATGTTGACTGAGTGATCTTCCCGGGTCAACATGGTCCCGTGACCACCTCGAAGCCCAGCGTCCTGTTCGTCTGCGTGCACAACGCCGGCCGCTCCCAGATGGCCGCCGGGTTCCTGGCCGCCCTGTCCGGCGGGGCCGTCGAGGTCCGGTCGGCGGGATCGATGCCGGCCGGCCAGGTCAACCCGGTCGCCGTGCAGGCGATGACGGAGGTCGGCATCGACATCGCCGCCGAGCAGCCCAAGATCCTCACGGCGCAGGCCGTGCAGTCGTCCGACGTCGTCGTCACCATGGGCTGCGGCGACGCGTGCCCGTACTTCCCCGGCACGCGGTACGAGGACTGGGTGCTCGAGGACCCGGCGGGCCAGGGGATCGAGGCCGTGCGGCCGATCCGCGACGACATCCGCGGGCGCGTCCTCACCCTGCTCGACGAGCTCGGCGTCCCGGCCGTCCGGGTGTGACGACGCGGCCCGTCGCCGGCAGGGCGACGGGCCGCATCGGGCGTGCGGTCGTCAGGCGTGCGGCCGTGAGGGCGTGTGGCCGTCAGGGCTTGCGGGCGCGCACGACGGCGCTGTGCATCCCGTCGGCGACCTGGTGCGTGAACGTGACGTCGGCGTCGACGAACCCGGCCGCCGTCAGCCCGTCCAGGTACTCCCGGCGGGAGAGCGCACCGGCGATGCAGCCGACGTAGGAGCCGCGCTCGGCCCGCTGCTCGGGGCTGAGGTGGTCCTCGGCGACGATGTCGGAGATGCCGACGCGGCCGCCGGGGACGAGGACCCGGAACACCTCGGACAACACTGCGGGCTTGTCGGTGGACAGGTTGACGACGCAGTTGGAGATGACGACGTCGACCGACGCGTCGTCGAGCGGCAGGTCCTCGATGGTGCCTCGGTGGAACGCGACGTTCGTCGCGCCGGCCTGCGCGGCGTTCGACCGGGCGAGGGCGAGCATCTCGTCGGTCATGTCGACGCCGTGCGCGAACCCCGTCGGTCCGACCCGCTTGGCGGACAGCAGCACGTCGATGCCGCCGCCCGAGCCCAGGTCGAGCACCCGCTCGCCCTCGCGCAGCTCCGCCACGGCCAGCGGGTTGCCGCAGCCGAGGGAGGCGAGCCGGGCCTCCAGCGGGACGTCCGCGAGGTCGCTCGCGTCGTACAGGGCGGCGCCGAACTTCTGCGCCTCGTCGGCGGGCCCGCAGCCGCCGCCGCAGCAGCCGACGTCGCCGCTGGGCTCGCCGCCGACCTCGCTGCCGACCGTGCTGCTGACCTGGGTCGCCGCCAGCGCGTACCGCTCGCGCACCTGCTCCCGGATGTCCGTCATGGTGACCTCCACATATCGATGTTTGTCAATGCACGGCGATCATGAACCCAGATATCGACCACTGTCAATATCGATGTCTGTCAATCTCCGCATGTACACTGCCACGCATGGCACTCGACCTGCTCCCCGTCGTGGGCTCGTCCGCGGCGTGCTGCACCCCCGTGACCGCACCGACGATCAGCGAGGACGACGCGCAGCAGCTCGCCCGCACGCTCAAGGCCCTGGCGGACCCCACCCGCCTGCGGCTGCTGTCGCTCATCGCTGCGCACGAGGGCGGCGAGGCCTGCGTCTGCGACCTCACCGCACCCGTCGGCCTGAGCCAGCCGACGGTGTCCCACCACCTCAAGCAGCTCACCGAGGCAGGCCTGGTCACCCGCGAGAAGCGCGGCGTGTGGGCGTACTTCACGATCGTGCCCGGTGCGGTGGACGCCCTGGCGGCCCACCTCGGGCAGCACCTGCGCGTGGGCGGGGCCGGGTGACCGGGACGGTCACGGTCGTCCCCCTGACGGCCGAGCACTGGCCCGACGTCGAGCGCATCTACGCCGCCGGCATCGCGACCGGCCACGCCACGTTCGCCGACGACGTCCCCACCTGGGAGTCGTTCGACGCCGGCAAGCTCCCCGACCACCGGTTCGTCGCCCTCGACGAGGCGGGCGCCGTCGTCGGCTGGGTCGCCGTCTCGCCCGTGTCGGACCGGTGCGTCTACGCGGGCGTCGTCGAGCACTCCGTGTACGTCGACGAGGCCGCGCGCGGCCGCGGGGTCGGGCGGCTGCTGCTCGACGCGCTGCTGGCCAGCACCGACGCGGCAGGCGTGTGGACCGTGCAGTCCGGGGTCTTCCCCGAGAACACCGCGAGCCTCGCGCTGCACGAGGCGGTCGGGTTCCGGGTCGTCGGCACCCGTGAGCGGCTGGGCCGCATGACGCACGGGCCGCTGTCGGGCCGGTGGCGCGACGTCGTCCTGCTCGAGCGGCGCTCCCGCAGCATCTGACGTCGGTCACGTGTCGTCGGCGGACCTCGCACGCGACCCGCGGACCTGCGCGCCGATCGCGAACGCGTAGACCACGCCGGCCGCGAGCGCGAGCGCCCCGAGCGCCGGGAGCGACGCCAGCACCGGCACGAGCGCGACGAGCAGCGCCGCCTCGACGACCCGCCGCCAGATCCACGGCCGTCGGGCGGACCGGACCAGGACCGTCGCCCCCAGCAGGTAGGCGGCGAGCCCCGCCGCGAGCGCCCAGGCCGCGAACCGGCCGAACGGCTCGTCCGAGCCGACGTGCGCCATCGCCTCCTCGATGCCGACGGCCACCACGACGACGGCGGCGATGAGCACGTAGTGCAGGTACGTGTACGCGAGCGTCGCGTACTCGGCGCGGGCGACCCCCTCCAGGTGCGCGAGGCGGTGCTCCGCGGCACCGGCGGACGTGACGAAGTAGATCCACCACAGCAGCAGCGCGATCGCGATCGACAGCGCCGCGCCGGTGATGACCGGCCAGCTCACGGGCAGGTGCGAGGCGCCGACGCCGATCGCGACGACCGACTCCCCGAGCGCGAGGATGACGATCAGCCCGTACCGCTCCGCCCAGTGCGTCGGCGAGTAGAGCCGCCAGCTGCCCCGGCGTCCGGTCACGAGCGTGAGCAGGACGTCGAACGTGAACGCGGCGAGCCAGATCCACGTCTGCTGGGGCTCGCCGACCACCGCACCGACGAACAGCAGGGCCGTCGACGGGGCGATCGCGACGACCGCGGTCCGCACGAGCTGGCGGCGCAGGGCGGTGTCGCCCGCGGCCGCGACGACGTAGAGCGCGCCGTGCACGACCCGCACGACGACGTACGCGACGACGAGGACGAGCGGCCCGAACAGCCCACCGGGCAGGTCCTCGTACGCCTCGGGGATCGCGAGCGTCGCGACGAACACGGCCGCCATCGCGATCCCCATGCCGAACCGCAGGAGCCCCTGGTCGGCCGGCGACTGGTTCGCGAGCCAGCTGTACGACGTCCACGTCCACCACAGCATCCCCAGCACCGTGAGCGCCTGGACCATCCCGCGGCCGCTGTGGGTCTCCGCGACGAGGTGGCTCACCTGCGTGAAGGCGAACACGTAGACGAGGTCGAAGAACAGCTCGAACGTCGTGACCCGGTGCCCCTCGGGGGACGTGCGCAGGCCGACGGACCACGGGCGGCGGCGGGACGGCTCGGTCACGTCGGCCACCCTGCCAAGCGCCGGGCGGGCGGTCCAGGGCTGGGCGGGCGGCCCCGCCCACGGCGCCGCGGCTGGGGCGCCGGCCGGCGACGGCGCCGGCGGGTGAACCGCGGCGGGTGCCGGCTCGTGTGTCTCTCGGGGGTTCGAGCCGGTGACCCCCGCCCTCGAGGAGGAGGCGGATGTCATGAAGGCCATGTCGACCTTCGTCGGAGCATCACTGGCGGTCGCGCTGAGCGTCGCCCTGTCGGGACCTGCGCTCGCCGACGACGACGGGCACGACGGGCACGACGGGCCCGGTGGTCCGCGACCGCACACGTTCCAGCAGGTCAACCTCGTCTCGGACATGCCCGGTGTCGCGGCGCTCACCGATCCCGATCTCGTGAACGCGTGGGGCATCTCGCACGGGCCGAGCACGCCGGTGTGGGTGTCCGACAACGGGACCGACCTCACGACGCTCTACCGGACGGACACGCCCGGCAGCCCGGTCACCAAGGTGCCGCTGGTCGTCTCGATCCCCGGTGGCGCGCCGACCGGGCAGGTGTTCAACGACACCGCTGCGTTCGAGGTCCCCGGCACCGATCAGCCGGCGCGGTTCATCTTCGTCGGCGAGCACGGCGACCTGACCGCCTGGAACGGCGGCACCGCGGCCGTCTCGGTCGGGCACGTGGAGGGCGCCGTCGACAAGGGCATCGCGCTGACGCACGGCGCAGCGGGGCCGACGCTGCTGGTGGCGAACTTCCACGACAACCGGATCGACGTGTTCGACGGGTCGTTCGCCCAGGTCACGACGCCGGGGATGTTCCAGGACCCGCGCCTGCCCGCCGGGTACGCGCCGTTCAACGTCGCCGAGATCGACGGACAGGTCTTCGTGACCTACGCGAAGCAGGACGCCGACGGCGAGGACGACGTCGCCGGGCCGGGGCACGGGTTCGTCGACGTGTACACCGACGCGGGCGCGTTCGTGCGACGGTTCGCGACGCGCGGCGTGCTCAACTCACCGTGGGGCATGACGATCGCACCCGCGTCGTTCGGGCGGTTCGGCGGCGACCTCCTGATCGGCAACTTCGGGGACGGTCGCATCCACGCGTTCGACCCGCGGTCCGGGCACGTCGTGGGCGTGCTCCGCGGCACCTCCGGGAGGCCGCTGGCGATCGACGGCCTCTGGGCGCTGGTGGTCGGCGACCCCGTCGCCGGCCCCGACGCCGTGTGGTTCAGCGCGGGACCGAACGACGAGGCCAACGGGCTTCTCGGCCTGCTGCAGCCTGCACCGAAGCGCCACGGCAGGCCGTGACCTCGGCCGCGGTCGTCCGGTGACGGGAGGGGGGCCCCGACCGTGCGCACGTCCGGCGCGGTCGGGGTTCCTGCGTGGGCGGACCGGCGCGCGGGGAGCGGGTGACGGCCGGTACTTGTTGTCCTCCAGTAGTTGATCAGATACAGTACTCGTCGTGATGCAACCGACTGAGCCCGCCGCGGGCGACGCGTTCTCGGCCGACCTGCTGCGCGGCCACACCGACACGATCGTGCTCGCGACCCTGCGCCGCGGGGACCGCTACGGCTTCGAGATCTACAAGGCGATCCGCGACGCCACCGGCGGTGCCCACGAGATCAAGGAGGCCACGCTCTACGCCACCTACCGGCGCCTCACGCAGGACGGCCTCGTCGAGGCGTACTGGGGCGACGAGTCCCAGGGCGGCCGCCGCAAGTACTACCGGATCACCGACGCCGGTCGGGCGGTGTTCCGGCGCAACGTCACCGCCTGGGTGGCCACCCGCGACGTCATCGACGCGCTGCTCGACCAGACCGACCCCCGCACGTCCCCGTCCCCGAAGGGTTCCGACCGATGACCACCGTGCACCGACTCCTCGACGACGCCTTCGCCGGGGTCGACCTCACCCCGGAGGTCCAGGAGCTCAAGGAGGAGATCCGCACGAACCTCGAGGCCCGCGCGCTCGAGCTCACCTCGGCGGGCGTGGCGGCCGACGACGCCGCCCGGACGGCCTTCGACGAGCTCGGCGACGTGCGGGCGCTCGTCGCCGACGCCGCCGCCCCGGACACCCGGCCCGCGAGCGGCCCCGGCCAGCGCCACGCCCAGGCCGCGCTGCGGCACAAGGTCCGCCCGAAGCCCGGCTTCGTGGTCGGCGTCGTCCTCGCGTCCCTCGTCGGGGCCGCCGCCCTCGCCGTCGCGACCCTCGGGGCGCTCGCGGTCGTCGACGTCCCGACGGGGGTCGTGCTCGCCGCGGTCGCGGTGGTCGCGCTCGCCGTCGGCTGGGTCACGGGGGCCTCGCTCGCGCAGGAGACGACCACGAACCACCCGCTGCCCCCCGGCCGTGCCGCGGGCTACGGAGTCGGTGCCGCGCTCGTCGTCATCGGCGGCGGGCTGGCCGGTGCCGTCGCGCTGCTGCCCCTCGCCGCGGGCTGGTACGTGCTCGCCGGGCTCGAGATCGTCGCCGGCGCGTGCGGGCTCTCCGCGCTCGCCGCGACGCAGACCAACCGCAAGAAGGCGTGGGCACGGGACGCCGAGCGGGACTTCGCCGCGGACAACCGGTTCGACCAGGACCCGGCAGCCGCCGCCCGGTTCGGCATCTACACGGCCATCCTCTGGATCGCCGCGTTCGTGCTCTTCGTCGTGCTCGGCCTGACCGTCGGCTGGGCGTGGTCGTGGCTCGCGCTCGTGGGTGCCTTCCTCGTGATGATGCTCCTGCTCGCCCGGATGCTGTTCGGGCACCAGGACCGCGCCCGGGCGTGAGCGCCGTGAGCGGGCCTGCCGGTCAGGCGACCGTGAGCGGGCGGGCGATCGGCACGCCCGGGCGGTAGGCCAGGTGCTCGTGGGTCGGCGCGTCGAGCACGCACAGGTCCGCGCGCGCGCCGGCCCGCAGGTGCCCGACGTCCTGGCGGCGCAGGGCGTGCGCGCCGCCGAGCGTCGCCGCGCGGACCGCCTCGGCGACCGTCATCCGCATCTGCGTGACGGCGAGCGCCACCATCAGCGGCATCGACGTCGAGAAGCAGGTGCCCGGGTTGCAGTCGCTCGCGAGCGCGACCTCGACCCCCGCGTCGAGGAGCCGGCGCGCGTCCGGGAACGGCGACCGGGTGGACAGCTCGACGCCCGGGAGCAGCGTGGCGACAGGTCCGCCGTGCGCGGCGGCGTCGGCGAGCGCGGTCACGTCGTCGTCCGACAGGTACGTGCAGTGGTCGACGCTCGCGGCGCCGAGCTCGACGGCGATCCGGGCACCCGGTCCCGGCCCGAGCTGGTGGCCGTGCACGCGCAGGCCCAGCCCGGCGGCCGCCGCCGCCGTCAGCACGGTGCGCGCCTCGTCGCCGTCGAACGCGTGGGCCGAGCCCGGCTCGCAGAAGACGTCCGCCCACCGGGCGTGCGGGGCGCACGCCGCCAGCATCGGGCCGGTGACGAGGGCGACGTACTCGGCCCGATCGACCCCGGGCGGGACGACGTGCGCACCGAGGAACGTGGTCTCGGGCGTGACCTCGCGGGCGAGCCGCAGCAGGCGCTCCTCGGTCGCGACGTCGAGGCCGTACCCGCTCTTGACCTCGAGCGTCGTCGTGCCCTGCGCCCGGGCCTCCGCGACGAGCGCCGCGAGCCGGGTGCGCAGCTCGTCGTCGGACGCTGCACGGGTCGCGGTCACCGTCCGGGCGATGCCGCCGCCCGTGTACGGGGCGCCCGCCATGCGGGCCGCGAACTCGTCGGCCCGGTCACCGGCGAACACCAGGTGCGTGTGCGGGTCGACGAACCCGGGCAGGACGGCGCGGCCCCCGACGTCGGTCGCCCGGTCCGCCGCCGGCGCCGCGGCCGCCGGGCCGACCCAGGCGACGAGCCCGTCCTCGACCACGAGCGCGGCGTCGGGCACCAGGCCGAGGGGGCCGTCGAAGCGCGGGTCATGGGTGACGAGCTCGCCGATGCCGGTGACCAGGTGCGACGTCATCGGTCCGACTCCCGCCAGACCGCGTCGACGGCCGCACCGAGCAGCGCGCCGACGTCCCCGAGCACGTGCCGCCCGCCCGCGACCCGGACGACGCCCGCGCTCACGACCGTGTCGACGTCGGCGCTGCCCGCGACGAGCACCAGCTGCTCCGGGTCCGCCCCGGCCGTCCGCGGGGTGTCCGTCCGGACCGCGACGAGGTCCGCCGGGGAGCCGACGGCGATGCGCCCGCCGGTGGGGTCGCCGAGCGCGGCCTGCCCACCCGCCGTGAGCAGCTCGACCAGCGCGGCCGGGTCGAGGACGCCGCGGGACCCGCGCGCGAGGCGTTCGTGCATCTCGACGTCGGCGGCCTCGGCGAGCAGGTCGGTCCGCACGTGCTGGTCCGAGCCGACCGACAGACGTGCCCCGGCGGCCCGGAGGGCGGCACCGGGGGCGAGGCCGTCGCCCAGGTCGCGCTCGGTGGACGGGCACAGGCACACCCCGGTCCGGGACGACCCGAGCAGGCCGACGTCGTCGGGCGTGACGTGGACCGCGTGGACCGCCGTGGTCCCGGGGCCGAGCGCGCCGGCGTCGGCGAGCACACGGGTCGGTGTCGTGCCGTGCTCGGCGAGGCACGCGTCGTTCTCGGCGCGCTGCTCGGACACGTGCACGTGCAGCGGGAGGCCGCCGGCGCGGGCGTGGTCGGCGACCGTGCGCAGGGCGTCGCGCGGGACGGCGCGGACCGAGTGGATCGCGGCGCCGACGGTGAGGGTGGCATCGGGCCTCAGCGCGTCGACGCGGGCGGCCCAGGCGTCGGCGTCGGCGTCGGCGAACCGCAGCTGGGGCCCGGCCAGCGGCTGACCGAGGCCCCCCGAGAGGTAGGCGGTGTCGAGCAGGGTGATCCGCAGCCCGGCGTCGCGCGCGGCCGTGCGCAGGGCCTCGGCCATGACGTTCGGGTCGCTGTACGGCGTGCCGCCGGGGGAGTGGTGCAGGTAGTGGAACTCGCCGACGGCCGTCACGCCCGCGAGCACCATCTCGGCGAAGGCGGCTCGTGCGAGGTCGAGGTACGTGTCGGGCGACAGGCCGGCCGCGAGCGCGTACATCCGTTCCCGCCACGTCCAGAACGTGCCGCCGTCGCCGTGGGTCCGGCCCCGCAGGGCGCGGTGGAACGCGTGCGAGTGGGCGTTCGCGAACCCCGGCAGGACGACGCCGGGGAGCAGGTGGTCGCCCGGCCGCGCGGCGGCGCCGGAGGTCACGGCGAAGATCCGGCCGTCGTCGACCGTGACCCGGACGTCCCGCGCGAGGCCGCCGGGCAGCCACGCGGTCCGGGCCCAGAAGGTGCTCATCGGGTCACGAGCCGTTCGAGGGTGGCCGCGAGCGCGTCGACGCCGGTGAGGCAGTCGGCCTCGTCGGCGCTCTCCGCGGGCGCGTGCGAGACGCCCGACGGGTTGCGCACGAAGAGCATCGCCGTCGGCACCCCGGCGGCGGCGAGGATGCCCGCGTCGTGCCCGGCGCCCGTGCCGAGCCGCGGCGACCCGAGACCGGCGGTCCCGAGCGCTGCCGCGACGTCGTCGGCCAGGTCGGCGTCGAGCACGGTCGCCGAGGTCCACGACTCCTGTGCGGGCGCGTACGCGGCGAGCGCGGCGAGCACGTCCCCGACCGCCGACCCGTCCTCGGCACGCACGTCGAGCCACGCGGTGACCTGCGACGGGATCGCGTTGACGCCGTTCGGCTCGACCCGCACCTTGCCGACGGTCGCGAGCGCCCCCGCGTCGAGCGCGGCGGCGCGGACGTGCTGGACGAACGCGGCGAGGTCGAGCATCGGGTCCCGCCGGTCGGCCAGCGGCGTGGTGCCCGCGTGGTTCGCCACGCCACGCAGCTCGACCCGCCAGCGGCCGTGCGGCCAGATCATCCGCCCGACCCCGACGGGGTCGCCGCTGTGCACGAGACCCCGCCCCTGCTCGACGTGCAGCTCGACGAACGCGCCGACCCGGCGCAGCGCCTCCGGGTCCGGGCCGAGGCTCGACGGGTCCTGCCCGGCGGCCCGGAGCGCGTCCGCCATCGTCGTGCCGTCGGCGTCGCGCAGCCCACGGGCCCGGTCCGGATCGAGCGCGCCCGTGAGCAGCCGCGACCCGGCGCAGGCGACGCCGAACCGCGCCCCCTCCTCGTCGACGAAGCTCGCGATCCCGAGCGGGCGGCCGGGGCGGACGCCTCGTGCGCGCAGCACGTCGTACGCGGCGAACGCACTCACCACGCCCAACGGTCCGTCGAACGCGCCGCCGCCCGGCACGGAGTCGAGGTGGCTGCCGGTGACGACGCCGGGCCGCGCGTCCGGGTCGCCCCACCACGCCCACTGGTTGCCGGCGCGGTCCGTGACGAGGTCGAGCCCGCGTGCGGCGGCCTGGCCGGCGAACCACTCGCGCAGCGTGTGGTCCGACCGGGTCCACGCGAACCGGTGGTAGCCCGCGCCGTCCGGTGCGCGGCCGACGGGTGCGAGGTCGGACCAGGCGCGTCGGAACGTCGCGGCCCCGACCGCGTCGGCGGCGGGAGGGTGCGCGTCGTCGGTCCGGTCGGCCCGGCCGCGCGCGGGCGTGCCGGCGGCGCCGTCACCCGGCCGCGGACCGTCGTCAGATGTCGTCACGCGCCGCCCTCCCGCATCGGCACCCGCACGCCGTGCGCGTCCGCGACCTGGTCGGCGCGCGCGTACCCGGCGTCGACGTGCCGCAGCACCCCCATGGCCGGGTCGTTCGACAGCACCCGCGCGAGCTTGCGGGCCGCGAGGTCGGTGCCGTCCGCGACGGAGACCTGACCGGCGTGGATCGACCGGCCCATGCCGACGCCGCCGCCGTGGTGCAGCGACACCCAGGTCGCACCCGACGACGCCGCGACGAGCGCGTTGAGCAGCGGCCAGTCGGCGATCGCGTCGGACCCGTCGGCCATCGCCTCGGTCTCCCGGTACGGCGACGCGACGGAGCCTGCGTCGAGGTGGTCGCGGCCGATGACGAGCGGCGCGCTGACCTCGCCGGACGCCACCAGCTCGTTGAACCGGAGCCCCGCACGGTCGCGCGAGCCGTGCCCGAGCCAGCAGATCCGCGCGGGCAGCCCCTGGAACGCGACGCGCTCCTGGGCGGCCCGGATCCAGCGGTGCAGGTGGTCGTCGTCCGGGAACAGGTCGAGGACGGCCTCGTCGGTGCGGGCGATGTCGCGGGGGTCGCCGGACAGTGCCGCCCACCGGAACGGGCCCTTGCCCTCGGCGAACAGCGGCCGGATGTACGCGGGCACGAACCCGGGGAAGTCGAACGCCCGGTCGTACCCGCCCCGGCGGGCCTCGTCGCGGATCGAGTTGCCGTAGTCGAACACCTCGGCGCCGGCGTCCAGGAACCCGACCATGGCCTCGACGTGGCGGGCCATCGACGCGCGGGCCCGCTCAGTGAAATCGTCGGGCTTCGCGGCGGCGTACTCCGCCCAGTCGGCGACGTCGACGCCGACCGGCAGGTACGACAGCGGGTCGTGCGCGGACGTCTGGTCGGTGACGACGTCCACCTCGACGCCGCGGCGCAGCAGCTCGGGGAGCACCTCGGCGCAGTTCCCGACGACCCCGACGGAGAGCGCGGCCCGGTCCCGCTTCGCGGCGAGGACCAGCGTGAGCGCCTCGTCGAGCGAGCCCGCGACCCGGTCGAGGTAGCGGTCCCGCACCCGGCGGCGCAGCCGGTCGCCGTCGACGTCGACGATCAGGCAGACCCCGCCGTTGAGCGTGACCGCGAGCGGCTGCGCACCGCCCATGCCGCCGCAGCCGCCCGTCACGGTCAGCGTCCCGGCGAGGGTCCCCGCGAAGCGCTGCGCCGCGACGGCCGCGAGCGTCTCGTACGTGCCCTGCAGGATCCCCTGGGTGCCGATGTAGATCCACGATCCCGCCGTCATCTGGCCGTACATCGTGAGCCCGAGCTGCTCGAGCCGGCGGAACTCCGGCCACGTCGCCCAGTCGCCGACGAGGTTCGAGTTCGCGATCAGCACGCGCGGCGCCCACTCGTGCGTCGTCAGCACGCCGACCGGCTTGCCCGACTGGACGAGCAGAGTCTCGTCGTCGCCCAGGGTCGTGAGCGTGCGGACGATGGCGTCGTAGGCGTCCCAGCTCCGCGCGGCCCGGCCCGTCCCGCCGTAGACGACGAGGTCGTCGGGCCGCTCGGCGACCTCCGGGTCGAGGTTGTTCATCAGCATCCGCAGCGGCGCCTCGGTCTGCCAGCTGCGGGCGGTGAGCGTCGTGCCGCGCGGCGCGCGCACGGGCCGTGGTCCGGCGGTCATCGGATCTCCTCGGTGGTCTCGGCGGCTGCGTCGGCAGCCGTCAGCACCTCGCCCGACGCGACGAGCGCCGCGACCGTCTCGAGGTCGGGTGCCAGGTGCCGGTCGGGCCCGGGACCTGCGACGCCCCGGGCGCGCAGCAGGTCGCGGACGGCGCCCGTCGCCGGGGCGGGCGGCAGCGGCGCGCGCAGGTCGAGCGCCCGTGTGCCGGCCAGGACCTCGACCGCCAGCACCCGGCCGAGCGCGTCGACCGCGCGGCGCAGCTTGCGCGCGGCGTGCCAGCCCATCGACACGTGGTCCTCCTGCATCGCCGACGACGGGATGGAGTCGACGCTCGCCGGCACCGCGAGCCGCTTGAGCTCGCTCACCAGCCCCGCGGCCGTGTACTGGGCGATCATCAGGCCGGAGTCGACCCCGGGGTCGTCCGCGAGGAACGGCGGCAGCCCGTGGTTGCGGGCGACGTCGAGGAACCGGTCGGTGCGCCGCTCGGACATGCTCGCGACGTCGGCGACGACGATCGCGAGGAAGTCGAGCACGTACGCGAGCGGCGCGCCGTGGAAGTTCCCGTTCGACTCGACGCGGCCGTCGACGGTGACGACCGGGTTGTCGACCGCGGCGGCGAGCTCGCGACCGGCGACGGTGCGGGCGTGCTCGACGGTGTCTCGCGCGGCGCCGTGGACCTGCGGCGCGCACCGCAGCGAGTACGCGTCCTGCACGCGCGTGCACCCCGGCCCCCGGTGGCTGGCCATGATCCCGGAGCCCGCGAGCAGCGCACGCAGGTGCGCGGCCGACGCGGCCTGGCCCGGGTGCGGTCGCAGCGCCTGGAGGTCGTCGGCGAACACGGCGTCCGTGCCGAGCAGGTTCTCGACGCTGAGCGCCGCGGCGACGTCGGCCGTCGCGAGCAGGACGTCGAGGTCGTGCAGCGCGAGGACGAGCATCCCGAGCATGCCGTCGGTCCCGTTGATGAGGGCCAGGCCCTCCTTCTCGGCCAGCGTCGCGGGTGCGATCCCGGCCGCCGCGAGGGCGTCCGCCGCCGGCACCGGCGTCCCGGTCGCGTCGCGGACCTCGCCCTCGCCCATGACCGCGAGCGCGCAGTGGGCGAGCGGTGCCAGGTCGCCGGAGCACCCGAGCGACCCGAACTCGCGGACGACCGGCGTGATCCCGGCGTCGAGCACCGCCGCGTACGCGAGGGCGGTCTCCGGCCGGACCCCGGTGCGGCCCGTCGCGAGCGTCGACAGGCGCAGCAGCATGAGCGCCCGCACCACCTCCCGCTCGACCTCCGCGCCCGCCCCGGCGGCGTGCGACCGCACGAGGCTGCGCTGCAGGTCGGCGCGCCTGGCGGCGGGGATCGACCGGGTGGCGAGGGCGCCGAACCCGGTCGAGACGCCGTAGTGCGGCTCGGGGTCGGCGGCGAGCGCGTCGATCACGGCACGGCCGGCCGCGATCGCGTCGAGCGCCTCGGGGGAGAGGGTGACGCCGGCGCCGTCCCGGGCCACCCGGACGACGTCGGCCGGGGAGACGGGACCGGTCCCGACGACGACGCGTGCGGGCGCGGCCGGTGCCGCGGGCGGGGGCGCCGCCGTGGTGCTGAGGCTCATGCCGCCATGACACCGCCGCAGCGAGGGTCGCGGCGCCGGTCCGTCCGGCGATTGTGTCTGATATCCCAGACACGCGACGATGGCGTCGCGCTGGTCGACGGGAGGAGGGCGCGTGGGACGCAGCAGCGAGGTGCCCGCGGCGGACGCGACCCTGCGCCTGCTGCGGCACCTGTCGCGCACCGGTCCGGTACCCGCCGCCGCGCTCGCGCAGGCCCTCGACCTGCCGCGCTCGACGACGTACCACCTGCTTGCCGTCCTCGCCGAGCACGGGTTCGTCGTGCACCTGCCCGAGGAGCGCCGCTACGGGCTCGGCGTGAGCGCGTTCGAGCTCGGCTCCGCCTACTCTCGGCAGGCGCCGCTGGCCCGCGCGGCGCGGCCGATCCTCGCCCGCCTCGTCGACCACACCGGCCACAGCGCTCACCTGGCCGTGCTGCACGGCCGTGAGGTGCTGTACGTGCTCGAGGAGCGCGCGCCCGGCAGGCCGCCGCTCGTCACCGACGTCGGCGTCCGGCTGCCCGCCCACCTCACCGCGAGCGGGCGCGCGATCCTCGCCGGCCTGCCGTCCCCGCAGGTCAGGGCGCTGTTCCCGGGGCGCGACGCGTTCGTCGACCGCACGGGCGTCGGGCCGCGGCGGCTCTCGGAGCTGCGCACCGTGCTCACCGAGGTGCGCGGCCGGGGCTGGGCCCGGGAGGACGGCGACGTGACGCCCGGGTTCGCGTCGGTCGCCGCGGCGGTGCGCGACCACACCGGCTTCCCGATCGCGGGGATCGCCGTGACCTTCCCGCAGGACGACGTCGACGAGGAGGGCGTCGCCCGCCTCGCCGGCGCGGCCCGGCGTGCGGCCGACGACCTCACGCGCCGGCTCGGGCCGCGCCCCTGACGACACGTGGCGACGGGCGGGTGGCACCGGCGTCCCGAATCGCCCTGCCACCCGCGCGGTCCCGTGTGTACCGTCGCCGCATGACCGCTGAGCCCACCCGTTTCCCCGCCCCCGACGCGGACTGGCACGCGTTCCTCGCCGGCACCGTCGACGGGTCCCTCGCCGCCGCCCGCGGCCACCTGGCGACGCTCAAGGACGGCACGGCGCGCACCACCGCGCAGGTGCTCGAGCTGTGGGGCGAGGGTGACCTCGCGCTCGCCCGCGCGTCGTCGGTGGCCCACCTGCTCGCCGAGGTCCACCCGGACCCCGACCTGCGTGCCGCGGCCGAGGAGCGGGCCCAGGCGGCGGAGGACCTCGACACGGAGCGGGGCCTCGACCACGCGCTGTGGCAGGTCCTCGCGGCGACCGGCGCGGACGGCCTCGACGCCGACGACGCCCGGCTGCGCGAGCGCGTGCTGCGTGACTTCCGCCGCTCGGGCGTCGACCGCCCGGAGGACGAGCGGGACCGGCTGCGCACCCTCGCGCAGCGGTGCACCGAGCTCGGACTGGAGTTCGCCCGGAACATCCGCGAGGGGGCGCGCAGCATCCGGGTCCGCCCGGAGCAGCTCGTGGGCCTGCCCGACGACTTCCGCGCGGAGCACCCCGCGGACGGCGACGGCCTCGTCACGCTCACCACGGAGTACCCGGACCTCCTGCCGGTGCGGACGTACGCGCACGACGCCGGGGTCCGCGCAGCGCTCACCGGCGAGTACCTGCGGATCGGCTGGCCCCAGAACGCGCCCGTCCTGGCGGAGCTGCTGCGGCTGCGGCAGGAGCGCGCGACGCTGCTGGGCTACCCGGACTGGCCGACGTACGACGCCGAGGTCAAGATGATCGGCTCCGGCGAGGCCATCGGCGAGTTCGTGGAACGGCTCGACGCGCTGACGGCCGAGCCGTCCCGCCGTGACGTCGACGTGCTGCTCACCCGGTTCCGCGCCGACGACCCGCAGGCCGCGGCCGTGACGCCCGCGGACAGCCTCTACTACGACCAGGTGGTCCGGCGGGAGCAGTACGACGTCGACGCGCAGGAGGTCCGGACGTACTTCCGCTACGACGCGGTGCGCACCGGCGTCCTCGACACCGTCGCCCGGCTGCTCGACCTCACGTTCACGCGCGTCGAGGCGCCCACCTGGCACCCGGACGTCGAGGTGTACGACGTGGAGTCGGACGGCGAGCGGCTCGGCCGCGTCTACCTCGACATGCACCCGCGCCCCGGCAAGTTCAACCACGCCGCCCAGTTCCCGCTCGTGCCGGGCGTCGCGGGCCGGCACCTGCCGGAGGGCGTCCTGGTGTGCAACTTCTCGACCGGCACGCTGGAGCACGACGACGTGCTGACGTTCTTCCACGAGATCGGGCACCTGGTGCACGAGATCGTCGGCGGCGGGCAGCGCTGGGCGCGGTTCGCGGGCGTCGCGACGGAGTGGGACTTCGTCGAGGCACCCAGCCAGCTCCTCGAGGAGTGGGCGTGGGACCCCGACGTGCTGCGCTCGTTCGCGACGGACGCCGACGGCACCCCGGTCCCGGCGGACCTGGTCGCCCGGATGCGGGCGGCGGACGCGTTCGGCCGCGGTGCCTGGACGCGGCGCCAGCTCAACTTCACGGCCCTCTCGTACGGGCTGCACGCGGCCCCGCCGGAGGACCTCGACGCCTACACCGCGGAGATCGACGACCGCTTCGGCCCGTACGCGCCGCTCGAGGACACCCACCAGTCGAGCGGCTTCGGGCACCTGCAGGAGTACGGGTCGGCGTACTACACGTACCTCTGGAGCCTCGTGATCGCGAAGGACCTGCGCACGGCGTTCGGCGACGACCTCATGGACCCGGAGGTGGGCCGCCGGTACCGCGAGGCCGTCCTCGCGCCGGGCGGCACCGCCGACGCGGCGGACCTGGTCGAACGGTTCCTCGGCAGGCCGACGACGTTCGACGCCTTCGAGGGGTGGCTGACGGCCCGCGGGTAGGGGGTCACGTCCCCGCGAGCGTGTCGAGGTCGCGGACGGCGAACCGGTGGTGCTCCCACTCCTCCTCGAGGATCACGTGCAGGCACGACAGGACCGTCTCGGGGTGCTCGGGGCCGTGCGGGTTGCGCCGCTGCGCGGCCAGCTCGTCCGGCGTCACGGTCGCGACGAAGTCGCGCACCATCGCGACCCGGCCGGCGCGGGCCTCGAGCACGTCGGCGTAGGGCGGCGTCGTCACCGCGGGCGGCACCTCGTCCTGGGAGCTCGTGTCCGCCTGGCCGAGCGGATGGAACGGCTGCGCGACCTCCAGGACGGCCTTGCGCAGCCAGACGTCGGTGGCGTGCACGAGGTGCCGCAGCGTCTGCGCGAACGACCACTCGCCGTCGACCGAGACGTCGACGGTCCCGTCCGGCATCCCCGCGGCCCGCTGCACGGTCGCCGCCCACGTGCGCTCGAGCGCCGCCCACGCGGCCCGCAGCCCGTCCGGGTCGGGGGCGCGCCGCAGCTCACGGCCCGGGAAGCGACGGTCGAGCTCGGCCTCGACGAACGGGGTCACGTCGACACCGTTCACGAGGAAGGGCCGGTCGCCGTCGGGCAGCCACGGCGCGTCGATGTCCGCGCCCTCGACGTCGACCCCGCGCATCACGACGCCGGACAGGTCGGACTCGACGAACCGCGCCCCCCGCAGGTTCGCACCGACGAACCGCGCCCCTTCCAGCTCGTCCGTCCGCGTGAAGGTGGCCATGGCTTCTCCTCGTCGGGGGCTCGATGACGTCGGTGCTCCGCCGCCGACCGTAGCCCGCACCACCGACACGGCCACCCGGCCCGGCCGACCGGACCCCGCTACCCGCCGTGCGCGCCCGCGAGGGCCGCGTCCAGGTCGCCGAGGATGCGGCGGCACTCCTCGACGTCCCACGGCGTGCCCGAGATCTCGAACTCGAACAGCACCGGCCGCCCGGACGCGGCGGCGATCTGACGGGCGGCCATCTGGTAGTGCACGCCGAAGTTGCGGTTGCCCGACCCCATCACGCCGACCAGCGCGCGCCGGTTCACCGCCGAGCGCAGGAACCGACGGACGGCCTCCGGGATCGTGTCGTTCGCCGGGTTGCCGGTCATGTACGACGGGGTGAGCAGCACCCACGGCCCGTCCACCTCGGACCGGCGGTGCTCGCGCTCGGCCAGGTTGAAGACGGGCCGGCCCAGCTGCTCGGCGAACGCCCGCACCAGCCCGCTGGCCGACGAGTAGTAGTACACGGGGACGATGCGCACCGCGTCAGCGTCGTGGTCCCGGCCCCGGCGCGCCTGGGACCGACGTCCCGGTCGCCGTCGGTCCGTCGTGCGTGGCGTCCTGCGGGGCGGGCGCCCAGGACGTCACCCGGGCGGCCCGCACGGCACCCGACGTGCCAGGCTGGGCGGGTGCGCCTGTTCCGTCGTCACCGTCCCCCCGTCGTCCCACCCGAGGCGGTCGGCCCGTTCGACGGGTTCACGGCGGCCGACGCCCCCGCGCTGCAGCGCTCGTTCGTCGCGGCGCTGCACATCGGCGAGCGGGCCGAGCGGCAGGACGTGCCCGGGACCATCGAGATCGGCCGGGGCGCCGCCGGCCGGCTCGTGGTGATCTGGCGGAACCTCGTCGTCGGCTTCGTGCCGCCGGACCGGGCGGCGCCGTTCGACGCCGCGCTGCCCGCCGACCCGCGTGCAGTGGTCGCCGTGGACGGTGTCGTGCACCATGCGGACGGGCTGTGGCGCGTGTGGGTCGGTGACCTGCCGGCCGACGGTTTCCCGCCGCCGCCGCCCGGGCTCGACACCCTGCCGGTCCCGGAGGACACCGTCCTCGGGATCCGGCTGGACCGGCGCGGGGAGAACGGCCCGGCCTGACGGGACGCCGCCGGGCGGGCGACGGCCGACGCCGCGGCGCGGGTCCCGGCTGGGGCCCGCACCGCGGTGCCGGGTCACTTGTGCGGGAGGACTCCCGCACCCGGGACGGGTCCGAGCACGGGCGACCGCAGCACCGGAGGCGCGAGGTACGTGAACCGCACGGAGGTCGCCGACCGGCCGTTCGGCGTCGTCACCGTCACGGGCACGGCACCCGCCGTGTGCTTGGGCACGACGACCGTCAGCAGCGTGCTGCTCAGGACCGCGACCTTGGTGGTCGTGGTGCTCCCGAAGCTCACCGTCGTCTTGCTCTTCACGAAGTTCTTGCCGGTGAGGATCGTCAGCGTCCCGCCGCCCGTCAGGCCGAGGTTCGGCAGGGCGCACCGCACGACGGGCAGCGGCCCGGTCGGCGGCGCCGTCACCGTGTGGGCGACCTGCGCGGACGACGCACCGAACGTGGCGTCCCCGGCGAAGCTCGCCGCGACGGTGTGCGACCCCGCCGCGAGGGCCGACGAGCGGAACGTCGCCGACCCGCCCGCGAGGGGGACGGTCACCGCGGCGCCGCCGTCGACGACGAACGAGACGGAGCCGGTCGGAGCCGGGCCCGCGCTGGTGACCGTCGCCGTGAACGCCGCGGCCGCGCCGGTGGACGTCGGTCCCGTCGGGCCGGCGAGCGCCAGGCTCGTCGCGACCTTCTCGTACGTGAACGTGGCGGGTGCGCTCGCGCGGCCCTGCGTCGTGACGACCACGTCGACCGGCCCGGCGGCGTGGGCCGGCGCGGTCGCGACGAGGGACGTCGGCCCGGCGGACGTGACGTCCGCCGCGACACCGCCGAACGTCACCGTGCTGCCCGCCCCGAACCCGCTGCCCGTGAGGGTCACCTGCCGGCCGCCCAGGACGGTGCCCGAGGCCGGTGCCACCGACGTGATCGCCGGGGCCGCCGGTCCTGCCGGGCCTGGCACGTAGTCGACCATGGACACGCCGCCGGTGTAGGTGGAGTCCCCGACGTAGGTCACGTCGACCCACGGGTACGTGCCGTGGTCGAACGCCTCGAAGGTCAGCGTCGCGTGCCCCGAGGCGTCGAGGTCGGCGTCGGCGTAGACGGCCTCCTGCGCGACGGTGCTGCCCACCCACACCGATCCCGTCGGAACACCCTGGCCACCGGTCACGGTGACGTCGATCGTGAAGGGCTCGCCGAGCACGGGCGGGTGCGCGGGCGTCGCGACGACCGTCGCCGCGGCGGAGCCCTTCGCGCCGGTGGTGATCCCGATGCCGTCGACGGACGCGCCGGCAGCCAGCACGACCGGCGTGGCCTGGCTCGCCCGCGTCGTGCCGGGGGTGGCGGCGTAGTAGGTGCGCACGGTCGCCACGGGGTGCGACGCCGAGGCGGACACCCGGTAGGTGCCCGGCGGCAGGAGGTTGATGTCGAACGAGCCGTCGGCCTCGGAGTACACGCCGTTCCCGCCGTCCTCCGACCGTGCCTCCACGAACGCCCCGGCCAGCGGTGCGCCGTCGGGGCCGCGGACGATGCCGGAGACCGTGGCGCCGGCGATCAGCGTCAGGTCGTCGAGCTGCGCGGTCGAGGCGTCGGCGACGTGCACGACCTCGGCGTCGTCCCACCGGGTCGTGCCCGGGTAGAAGAGGCCGACGAGGTTCGCCCCCCAGTCCGACTGGGCGTTCACGGTGTAGTCGCCGTCGGGCAGGCCCGTGATCGTGTACCCGCCGTCGGCGCCCGTCGTCGCGCCGCCGCCGTCACCGGTGCCCGTGGACGCGAACACCTCGATGCCGGCGCGCGGTGTGCCGTCCGGCGCGAGGACCCGCCCGGAGATCGTGCCGCCGCGCGCGAGGACCGCGTCGTGCAGCGTGGTCGACGCGCCGGGAGCGAGCGTGACCACTGTCTGCGTGTCCGCGGTCCGGGCGTCGTCGTACAGCTCCGACACCCAGGCCGAGCCGTAGGGCGCGGTGAAGGAGATGCGCCAGTCCCCGGGGCGCAGGCGGCCGGCGCTGTAGGTGCCGTCGGCGCCGGTCGTGGCGAACGAGTACACGAACGCCGCCGACGACAGCTGCACCGAGACACCGGGCACCGGGTTGCCGTCCGCGTCCACGACCCGCCCGGCGATCGTCGCGGCGCGGTCGAGCACGGCGTCGATCCCCGTGACGTCGGCCGCGCCGACCGTGACGCGCGTCGGGTTCCAGGAGCCGGTGTCGTCGTACGTCTCGCCGAGCAGCGGGCTGCCGGACGGCGGCGTGAACGTGACCGCGTACGAGCCCGGGTTGAGGTTCGGCACCGTGTAGTGACCGGCGGCGTCCGTCGTGGCGGGGCCGCCGAACCCGGGCGGAGGCGACACCGAGACGCTCACGCCCTGCGCCGGTGCGCCCGTGTCGTCCGTGACCGTCCCGGACAGCGAGAACGCCGTCGGGGCGTCGTCGGCGAGGGCGCCGGAGGGCACCAGCGCGCCGACGCCCAGCAGGGTCGCGATCGTGGTCAGACGTGCGAGGCGGCGGACCGCGGCACGGGACGTGAGCAGCAGCATGCGAGGGCCTTCGGCTCGACGAGCGCCCCACGACGGTCCCGGGGCGGGGGAAATGTACCGGTTCGACCAGGGATCCCGAGGCCCGTTTCGCGAAGATTCACCTGCTCGGACGCGCTCCTCGCGAGCCCGACCCCGTGAGGGACGCGGGACCGGCTCAGCCCGACACGACCGGATGCCCCTCCGAGGCCTGCACGACGACGAACCCCTGCCCGGTGAACCCGAGCTGGTACGCCTCGCCCGAGCCGCGCCCGACGACCGCCCCGAGCTTGGCCGTCTTGCGGACGGTCGAGGTCAGCGACCGGGACCACAGCACGGCCGACTGCATGTCCACGAACGTCGGGACGTCCACCTGGAGCACCACGGGCGTCCCGTGCGCCGTGACCGCGAGCGCCCCGGAGCCCGTGAACGTCGTGTTGAACAGCCCGCCGCTCAGCATCGACGCACCCTCGACCCGGTTGATGTCCCAGGTCAGCGTGCTCTCGAAGGCCAGGATGTTGGACCCGTTCACGGTGACGGACTCGTTGTCGAGCTCGACGACGAACACCTGGTCGGCGTCCTGCGCGAGGAACACGTCACCGCTGCCGGAGACCTTCATCAGGGACATGCCCTCACCGGTGAACGCCTTCTTGAACATCTTGGAGACGCCACCCGAGCCCTGGTACGCGAAGTCGACGTCCCCCTGGTACGCGACCATCGACCCCTGCTTGGCGTAGAAGAACCCGCCCGTGCCGGCGAGGTCGACCTTGAGCATCTTGTCGTTCTGCAGGACGAACCGTCCGGGCTCCGTCGACCGCTCCGCGTTCTGCATCAGTGTGCTGCGCATGGCGACGACGCTAGCGGCGCGACGGCCGGCGGCCCAGGCTTCCTCGCGGCGTCGGTCAGGCGTCGGTCAGGCTCCGGGCTCGAGGGCGGCAGGGTCAGCGGGGCTCGTTCGCCGCCGCACCTGACAGCGCCAGGGCAGGCGCGGTGAAGCCGACGTCGGCGAACGGTCCCAGGACGACGCGGCGGGACTCCGGGGGCACCCGGTCGCCGGCCGCGATCACCAGCGCTGCCGCGATGACGTCGGTCTGCAGCGAGATGAAGCGTGCCCAGTGGTCCGGGAACAGCTCGCTCGACAGCCCGAGGCTGAGGTACGCGTCGTTGGCCGCCTTGTCGACGGCGGACTCGACGGCCGCTCCCAGTCCGGGCTCGAGCGTGCTGAACACCTTCCGCCGGCCGGGCACCCCCTCGTCGAGACGGGCGAGGTAGCGCTGCCAGTCCTCCTGGGTCGAGCTGCGCACCTCCTGCACGAACTTCTCGACGAGCTCCGCGTGCTCACCCAGCTTCGACGCCACGGTCACGCGGCTCACACCCCTCCTCGGACCAGGTTCAACAGGTTCAGCTTCACGTTGAGCCGGATGTCGCCGAGCAGCTCCTTCGGGATGCCCATCTCGGCGAGCTGTTCTGCGATACCGGTACGCAGGACGCCGGCCCGTGTGGTCTTCGGCCACTGCGCCCCGATCGACATGTTGACATTGCCGTCGCCCATGCCGGTGAACTGGTCGGGATCCCCACCGGCCCGCTGGTCGGGCCCGTGCAGCGGGTGCTGGTCGCGCATGGCCGCAGTGGCCTGGTCGAGGGCCTGCGCCCGCGTGAGGCCGTGCTCGGCCTGCAGCCGGTCGGCGAGGAGATCGATCTGCTGCGCGCGGTACACGTCCTGGTTGTCCAGACGCAGGAAGTTGTCGAACCGCTCGGCCCACCCGCCGACGGCCATCTGGTTCAGCGCGCGCTCCTGCAGGTCGAGCTGCCGTTCGAACTCGACGAGGTCGTGGTTCAGGTCCCGGCGCTTGAACGTGATCTCCACGGGATCGCTGAGCCGCAGGACGCCGTCGTCGTTGATGAGCGTCCCGTTGTCGACGTACCGGCGCAGCGGCTCCGGGATGACGTCCGGGTCGAGCAGCCGTCCGCTGTTCGTCAGGCCCGACGGCGACGGGACGTCGGGGTTCACGGTGCCGACGTTGCCGTGCTCGCCTCGCGGTGTCCCGTCGTAGTGCGGGTGCGACGGGTCGTACTGGGGGTCGTTCCAGTGCTCGGGGGGCACCTGCGTGACGTCGGGCCGGCCGTCGGGCAGATGTCCGCCGGTCCACTCGGGGGCGTGGCCGCCCGTCGTCGGCTCGTGCGGTGTCGTCGTCCCGTCCGTCCCCGTCCCGGTGCCCGAGTGCGGGTCGTGGACCGTGCCCGGAGCGCCCGTCGTGGTCGTGTCGACGTGCGGCACGGTCGCGCCCGGGGCGCCGCCCGCGCTCGGCGCGTCCACGTGCGGCACGGTGGCGCCCGGTGCGCGCGACGGCGGGGTGACGTCGGGGACGCCCCCGCCGCGCGGCCCGAAGGCGGCGTCGCTCAGCGGGGTGTGCGGGCGCACGGGGTTCGGGGTGGCGTGTCCGGCGTCGATCATCGCGGCGAAGAGCCCTCCGGGGCTGAGCCGCACCCCGCCGGCGCCGGCGACGGCGAGCTGGTTGCCGCGCATCCCGGCGAGGATGTCCTCGAGGTTGAAGCTCTTGACGGCGACCTTGAGGCCGACGATCACCTTGACGCCGCCCTTGACGACCCACGACCCGCCCTGCACGGCGAACTCCGAGATGCCACCGGTGATCCGTGCGAGCTTCGCGCCGATGCTCGCGGCCTTCAGCCCGCCGGAGACCTCGCCGGCGCCGGGGATGAACAGGGTGCCGATGTTGAGCACGGTGCCCGTCCCGGTGGCGACGCCGTCCTCCTTCCAGGCGTGCCAGCCGTCCTTCGCGTTCGGGTCCCACCCGATGAGGCTGCCGCCGGCGTTGCGCAGCGTGACCGCGCGGTCGTACATGAAGTCGGTGAACCCGTTCTGCTGACCCGCGGCGCCCATCCCGATCGCGACCCACGCCGCCGGGGAGCCCATCAGCGCGAGCGAGCCGACGAGGTCGCCGAGCCCGCCCCAGGACTGCCCGTACGCGTCGCCGCTGAACCAGTCGCCGGTCTCCGGGTTGTAGCCCACGACGAGCATGCCGAGGCCCTGGACGAGCCCCTTGCCCCACTCGTACGCGCCGTGGCCGACGGACTCGCGGCAGTTGCGGTCCTCGATCGCGGGGCTGCCCCACGGCATCTCGACGTCGGCCTGCGTGAACGCCTCGGCGGGGATGGCCTCGACCGTCGCGACGCACATGTTGGTGACGAGCCCGTTGACGGAGTTCGCGCACGTGGACGCGGCCGTGGAGATGTCGGCGAGGATGCGGCTGTACTCCTCGAGCAGGTCGTTGTTCTTCTCGACGGTGTCGCCGTCCTCGTTCCACGGCACCTTCACGCGCCGCTCGTCGACGCCGGGAACCCAGTCGAACGCCCACGCCATGTGGTCGCCGAAGCTCGCGTCCGCGGAGTCGGACGCGTCGACCCACACCCCGTCGACGACGGACGCGCGGAACTCGCGCGCGCGACGCTCCAGGTCGGCCAGGCGCGGCTTGATGCCCGCGAGGGCGCCCGCGTACGTGTCGAGGTGCTTGGCGGCGTCGCCGAACCGCGACCTCAGGTCCGAGGCGGACGTCACCGCCGGGCCCATGACGGCGAAGACCTTCTCCTGCTCCGGCGCGCGGTAGCAGCCGGCCAGCCGGTCCCACGTGGTCTTCACGTCGCCCGTCTTCTCGTCGACCGCGTTCCCCATGGACCGCAGCGACGACGCGGACGCGGTGACCTGCGACGGGTCGAGGTCCGCGGACTTCGCCGGGAACTTGGACGGGTCGATCAGTGCTCCGGTCATGGGCGCCCCCTCAGCCCTTGTACCCGTGCTCGACGAAGTACGTGAAGTCGCCGGTCTCCGCCGCCTTGACGAGCTGCGTCTGGTACGAGCCCGCCATCTCCTCCTGGCCGTTGTTGTACGCGATGACCGCGTTCGCGACGCCCAGGGTCCCGGCGCTGATCCGGTTGCCGATGTTCGTGAGGTTGCGCGACTGGTCGCTCAGCACCGCGTTCACGGCGGCGGCGACGTCGCCGGTCAGCGGGCCGCCCCACACGAGCCCGTCGAGCACGGCCTGGAACTTGGCCTCGGTGAGCTCCTTGCCCAGCTCCTCCGCTGTCGACTGCACGTCGGTGAGGACCGACTGCACGTCGGCCGGCTGGATGCTCCACCGTGTCATCGCGGCACTCCTCTCAGACCCGATCCTTGACGACGCCACCCACAGCGGCGGCGACGGCCTCGGCCAGCGCGCGTCCGGGGGCGGTGTCGCCGAACGGGATGGTGATGTCGGTCCACAGGCCGAACGACGCGGGCGGGTCGACCACCGCGGCGGCCGCCTGGGTGGGGTCGAGCACCGGTCGGGACGGGTACACCTGCAGGACGGCGCGCCCGTCGACGTCGACGACCTGCCTGATCAGGCCGTCGTGGTAGTCGAGGTACGACCCGTCGGGGTGGGTCTCGGCGGCGGCGCGCACGATCGTGTCCGCGGTCGGTGCCACGTCGCTGAGCAGCACGAGCTCGGTGGGCATCAGACCTCCTGACCGAGTCCCGCGACGGCGGCGATGCGCTCCGCGCCGACGTCGTACGCGAACGCCAGGAGCTGCGCCCACAGGCCCACGTCCGGGTCGCTGAACCGCACGACGACCGCGGGGGAGCGGCCCGAGCCGAGGACGCTGACGTCGTGCCGCTCGGTGAGCGACACCAGGTCGAGCTCCAGGTCGTACACCGCGCGCGGCCCGATCAGCACCGCGAGCGGCGCCTCGGGGTACTTCGCGGTCGTGGTCTGCGACGGGCCCGCGTCGAAGTGGGCGAGCGAGACGAACCCGATGGTCGGCCGGAAGCGCTCCGCGACGGCGGTGAGGGCCCCGGACGCGCGTCCCACGGGGTCGGCGAGGTGCCGCGGGTACGGGCCGAGGACGACGCCGCCCTTCGCCTGCTCCAGCACGCCGTGCCGGGTCCGCGCAGCGGAGACGTCGACGAACGACCCGTCGGGCGCCCATGCGTGCAGCGCCGCCGTGACCGGCATGCCGGCCCTGGCCGCCGCCGTCACGGCGGGGACGCTCCACGGCTCGAGCAGCGGCTCGTGCGGACCCCACAGCGTCAGGTCCGCGCCGCCGAGCGACGTGACCGTGGCCTGCGCGAGGTCGCCGACGGTCGTCGACTCCGCCGCCCGCGAGTGCGCGTAGACGTCGAACATCAGCACCCCGACGCCGTCGGGGGCGGCCCGGTCGTACCCGGCGAGCCGGTCGCGGTCCGTGCCGGAGCGGCGCCACAGGTCCTCGAACGCGTCGATCCGGTAGCCCGACAGCCCGTCGAACACCCCGTGGTCCGTGCGCACGGCCCAGTGGCCGCCCGCCCGGCGCAGGGCGAGCGACACCGCCGGGCTGAGCGACGCTCCGTCGAGCGTCACGAGCACCGGGCGCAGCTGGTCGGTGACGGCGACGTCGAGGAACGTCGCCAGGGGTGCGGTCAGCAGCACGTGCCGCGTCTGCGCAGCCCAGGCGACGTACTCCTCGGTCCACTCGTCCGCCACGGGGTGGACGACGTGCATGGTCAGCCCGGGATGTACGAGGCGGCGCGCTGCAGCGAGCGGCGGGCGATCTCGTCGTTGTCGGCCAGCGAGGCGCGGATCGCGGTGATGATGCCGCGCACCTCGGTGCCGGCGGCGTTCCACTGCGCCTCGACCCCGGCGTACTGGTCGGAGACCCCGTCCGCCTGGTAGACGGCCAGGGCGGCCTTGACGTCCTGGTCACGGCGGGCGAGGGCGGCCTCCAGGGCGGCGGCGGCCCGCTCGAAGTTCGCCTGCGCGGACTGCGAGGACGCGATGTCGAAGTCGTTGCGGTCGATCTGGTTGCTCGTCATCTGTGTCAGCCCCCTCAGCGCGGCGCGAACTTGGTGGTGTCGGCGCCCGCGAAGTCCGCGGCACCCTCGGCCGAGCTGTGCGCGTCGGCGCCCTCGTCGGCGGCCGTGACGAACGCGAGGTTCTGCCCCGCGATCGACTCGGTGATCCCGACCAGCGCGTTGCTCAACGTCGCGGCGACCTCGTCGGTGCGGGACTTGAACGAGTTGAACGCCGCCTTCGCGGTCCCGTTGAACGTGCCCTCCAGCGGCTCGGCGGCCTCGACCAGGTTGCGCACCAGCTGCGCCAGGTCGTCGGACTCGGTCGACGTCTTGCGGCCGAGCACCTGCAGCGCGTCGGCCTCCATCGCGAACTTCATGGGTCCCCCTACGTCTGCGGCGTGGCCGATCGGGGACGGCCACGGTCGATTCGTCCCGATGCTAGGGGCCGCCGGACGAGGTCGCCAGGGCGTTCTCACGGTTCGCCCCGGGCCCGTCGCGGCCCGACGCCTACGGATTCCGCACCTCATCAGGAGTGACGCAGGCCACAGGTGGGCGGGCAGATTCACCCGCTTCGACCGCATCGCGTCGCCGGGACGCGACGAAATCCGCAGACCGGCCCACGGCGGGGTCCGTGTCGGCCTCTCGCGGTAGCGTCGTGCCGTCCCACGGGGGTCGACGGAGGGCAGATGCCGACGTTCACGCAGTTCACGACAGTGGCGCCGATCGCGGACGAGACGATCCAGCGGTACGCGGGCCGCGTGCCGGATCCGGTCCTCGCGGCCTGGCGCGAGCACGGGGCCGGGCTCGCCGGCGACGGCTACGTCCGTCTGCTGGACCCGGACCACGCCCGCGAGATGCTCGACGGCGTCCTCGGCATGCCCGAGGCCGCCGTCCCGGTGTTCGCGACGGCGCTGGCGGACCTCGTGCTGTGGATCGAGCCGCTGTTCCACGTGGTCCGGTTCCGGTGGGGGATCGTCGAGACCCTGCACTTCGACGCCGCGCTGCTGCTCGCGGACCTGCAGAAGGACGAGGTGCTCGACGGCGTCCTCGAGCGCGGGCCGTACACGCAGGCCGTCGGCCGGCTCGGCGTGCCGGGCATCGACGAGTGCTTCGGGTACGTCCCGCTGCTCGCGCTCGGCGGCACCACCGATGCCGCGCGCCTCGACCGTGGCGGGCTCTGGGAGCACCTCGCGGTGATCATGCAGCTCGCCGGACCGCCGAGGCCCCGGCCGGCATGACGGCACCCCAGGGGGCGTTCGCCGCGGTGGACGAGGCACCCGACCTCGCGCGCAGGTCGGGTGGTACGCGGGCGCCCGTGCCCGTCGACCTCGGCGCCTTCGCCCCCGCGGGCGGCGCGGGGCGGGCCTGGCCGCTGCTCGACGCGGTGCTCCTCGTCGTCGTGCCCGTCGCGCTGGGCCTGACGACCGTCCTCTGGCTCGGTGCGGCGGCCCTGGTCGTCGCGGTGCCCGCCGGCGGCGCGGGACTGCTGCGGACCGGCCGGACACCCGCCCAGCGGCTGCTCGGCCTGCGGACCGTGGCCCGCGCGACGGCGCTCCCGCCGACCGTCCGGTCCCTGCTCGCCGCCGACGTCGTCACCGTCGACGTGCGCCACGGCGGCGACCCGCTCCGGTTCGAGCCCCGCCCGACGGCCGTCCCGCCCGCACCGCCGCCGGCCCTGTCCGTCGACCCGTGGGCCGCGACCGGCGAGCACGCCGGGCACGTCGTCCTCCTGCTCGACGACGGCGCGGTCGTGCCCGTGCCCGCCCCGACCGTGCTCGGCCGCAACCCCGCGCCGTCGCGCCCCGACGGGCTCGCCGTCCGGGTCACCGACCTCAGCCGCACGCTGTCCCGCAGCCACGTCGAGGTCGCGCCGCACCCGGCCGGGCTGCAGGTCACCGACCTGGGGTCCGCCAACGGGACGGCCGTCGCCCTGCCGGGCGGCGCGTTCGAGGTGCTCGTCCCGGGCGCCACCGCCGTGGTCCCCGTGGGCGGACGGCTCGCGATCGGGGACCGCACGATCGTGGTCGCGGACCGGTCCGCCGTCGAGGTGGCGCCGTGATCGACCGCGACCAGGTCCTGCTCGAGTCGACGGCGACCCACCGGGAACGCGTCGCCGCCGCCCTGCTGTTCGGCCCGCTCGACGAGCGCCGCAAGGCGCCGACGAACGTCAAGCGGTTCGTCGTGTCGGTCGTGCTCGCGGCCGTCGCGTGCGTCGGCTGCCTGGGCTTCTCGTTCGTCGTGGGCCTGCTCGACGACCGTCGCCAGGAGCAGGCCGTCGCGTCGCTCACGGCCGCCATGGCGGCGAACCCGCTGCCCGAGACCGAGAGCCTCGTCACCGACCCCGGGACCGGCTTCCTGCGCGACACCGGGACCGGCGAGCTCGTGGACCCCCGGACCGGGTTCCCCGTCGACGAGGACACCGGGTACGTCCGGACGCCCGACGGCCGCTGGCAGGACCCGAGGACCGGCTGGTTCGTCGACCCCGCCACCGGGTACCTCACCGACCCTGCCAGCGGCGTGACCGTCGACCCCGAGACGATGACCGTGGTGAAGGAGGACCAGTGAGCGGCGGCTACACGCGGTTGACGGTGCAGGGGGCGCACCGCAAGGCCGAGGTCGTGGTGCCCGACGACGAGGCGGTCGCCGCGCTGCTCCCGTCGATCCTCGAGCTCCTCGCGGAGGACCGGCTGGCCGGCGCGCGGCCCGTGACGCTCGTCGACGTGCTCGGCCGGCAGGTCGACGCGACACGCAGCCTCGCCGAGCAGGAGGTCGGCCAGGGCTCGCTGCTGCGGGTCGTGCGGGTCGACCAGGCGCCCCCGCCGCCCGAGGTCGCCGACGTCACCGACGTCGTCGCCGGGGCGCAGGACGCCCGCGCCGACCGCTGGCGGCCCGTGTGGGGACGGGTCGTCGCCGCCGTCGTCGCGGGCGGTGCCGCCTGGACGGCGGCCGTGGTCGCGACGGCCGACCTCGGTGCGGGCGTCGGCGTCGTGGGCGGTGCCGCGGCCGTCGCCGTGCTGCTCGCGACGCTCGTGGCCCGGGCGGGTGCGACCGGCCCCGCGGTGGTCCTCGGCACGTCGGCCGTCGGCGCGGGGGTGGGGCTCGCGCCCGAGATGGCCCGCGAGACGGTCGACCGGGCGCCGGGCAGCACGGCGCTGCTCATGTGGGCGGCCCTGTGCCTCGCGGTGGCGCTGATCGCCGGCGTGGGGCTGCGCCGCACGGCCGCCGCGGTCGGGGCGCTCACGGGCGTCGTCCTCGTGGTCGTCGCCCTGGTGCTGGTGCCGCCGGCCGGTCCCGCGGGCGCGGCCGGTGTCGTGGCCGTCCTGGGCACGCTCGTCCTCGGCCTGCTGCCCGGTGTCGCGATGACCCTCAGCGGGCTCAACGGGCTCGACGACCGGGTCGTCGCCGGCCGCCGGCCCACCCGGGAGCGCGTCGCGGGTGCGGTCGACGAGACGTACCGGGCGCTCACCTGGTCGACCGTCGCGACGGCCGGCGTCGTCGCCGTGACCGGCTGGGTGCTCGCCGTCGACCGCGGCACGTGGTCGTCGTGGCTGGCCGTCGCGGTCGTGCTGCTCGTCGTCCTGCGCGCCCGCGTCCTGCCGCTCGTGCCGCAGCGCCTGGCCTTGTGGGCGGCTGCCGGAGTGATCGGGCTCGGGTGGGTGGTCGCCCGGGCCGCGGACCAGCCCGAGGCGGTCGTCGTCGGCGCGGTCGTCCTGGTGGCCGTCGCCGCCCTGGTCGCCGGGGTCGTCCCCGCGCCGCCGCTCGCCGCCCGGCTGCGTCGTGGCGCGTCCGTCGTCGAGCTCGTGGCCGTCCTCGCCACCGTCCCGCTCCTGCTGGCGATGGTCGGCGTGTTCGACGACCTGCTGGGGACGTTCTGATGGCGTGGCCCGGATCCGCGGGGGTGCTCGACCACGTGCTCGCCTCGGCCGTGCCGGACCGCGCCCGTGAGCTCGTCGTGCTCGACCGCGCCGTGCGCGCACCGCTGCCGCTGAGCACCCGCGTCGGGGTCGTGGGCGTGTCCGCCGGGGTGGGCTGCTCGGTCGTCGCCGGCCTCGTCGCGTCGGCGCTCGCGGCGCGCCGGCCGCACCGGGTGCTCGCGGTCAACGCCTCGGCGGGCGGGCGGTCGCTGCTCTGGCACGCCGGGGCCACGACGGTCGAGCCGGCCCTGCCGGCGGACGACGAGGCCCGGCGCGGGGCCCGGACGGGCGCGGAGGCCGTCGAGGGGCTCGCCCGGACGGGCGGCGGGCTGCACTGCCTCGACCTCGCCGTCGACGGCGCTCCGGTGCCGGACGCGCGGTGGTGGGAGGCGCTCGGGCCGGCCGGCCGGTTCTTCGACGTGATCGTCACCGACTGGGGTGCCCGCAGCGCCGCACGGTCCGGGGCGGTCGGGGCGTCCAGCTCGGTCGTGTGCGTCGTCGCGGAGGCCGAGCGCTCGTCGTGGCAGCACGGCACGGACCTCGTGGGCCGGGTCGCCGCCGACGGGGTGCCCGCCGTGCTCGCCGTGAGCGCGGTCCGGGGGCGTCCGGCGGCGTGGTGCGCGGAGGCGGCCCGGCTCTCGCGCGTGCCGGTCGTCGTGGTGCCGCACGACCGGGCCCACGGCGCCGCGGCACCCGTGCCGGCCGCGCGGCTGCGCGCCGCGACCGGGGTCGCCGTGCTGCGGCTCGCCGCAGCGGTGGTGTCCGTGGCCGGCGCCGCCGTGGGTCCGGCCGGGGTGGCGTCATGACCGTCACCGTGGTGCACCGCCCGACCCGCTCGACGGTCCCGCTCGCCCCGCCGCCGGACCGTACGCTCGCCCCGCCGCCGCCGCAGGAGGACGACCGCGGGTCCCGGACGCCGCTGCAGTTCCTGCTGCCCGTGGTGGGTGCGATGTCGTCCGTCGTGATGATGGTCGTGCTGCGCAACGGGCAGCCGCTGTTCCTCGTCGTCGCGGCGCTCGTGTTCGTCGTCGCGATCATCGGCGGGGTCGGGTTCGCGCTCACGGCGCGGGGGCGGGCCGCGCGCGGGGCCCGGGAACGGCGGGAGGCGTACCTCGACTACCTGGAGCGGCTGCGGGCCGAGCTGGCCCGCGAGGCGACGCAGGCACGCACCCGCGCGACGACGCTGCACCCCGAGCCCGCGGTGCTCACCGACGTCGCCCGCGACCCGTCGCGGGTGTGGGAACGGCGGCGGCGCGACGGTGACTTCCTCGCGGTCCGGGTCGGCACGGGGGCCGTCCCGTGGTTCGACCTCACGGTCCCGCCGCCCGAGTCGCCCGTGCAGCCGCACGACCCGCTGATGGCCGCCGAGGTGGGGCTCGTCGTCGAGCAGTTCGCGCACGTCGACGCGATGCCCGTGACCGTCGACCTGCGCCGTGCGGGGGTCGTCGCCGTCGTCGGCGACCGCGCGCGGACGGTGCCGCTCGTACGGGCGCTCCTGCTGCAGCTCGCCGCCGCGCACAGCCCCGACGACGTGCTGCTGGCGGCCGCGTACCCGGCGGAGCGCGCTGCCGACTGGTCGGGGTTCGACCTGCTGCCGCACGTCGCCGACCTCGACGCGTTCGACGGGCCCGTACCCGCCCGGCGGGTCGCCCCGGACCTGGCCGCCCTGTCGCGGGTGCTGTCCCGCACGCTCGCCGACCGGGCGCAGCAGGCGCGCGCGTCACGCCGCACCGGGGGCGAGGGGACGCCCGCGTCGCGGCTCGTCGTCGTCGACGACGCGCACGGCCGCCGCGCGCAGCGGCTGCCCGTCCCCGCCGCGGACGCGCGAGCCCTCGGCGTGAGCGTCGTGCACCTGCTCGACGACCGGCTCGACGAGCCCGACGACGTCGACGTGCGCATCGTGCTGGACGACGACGGCGCCCTGCTCGTGCAGGCGCCGGGCACGCCCGCCACGACCGAGATGCGCCTCGACCCGGACGGCGTGCCGGGGCCGGTGTTCACGGCCGTCGCCCGCGTGCTCGCGGCGCTGCGGACCGCGCAGGTCACCGCGCCCGACGAGGAGGACGACCGCACCCCGTCGGTGCACGACCTGCTCGGCATCGAGGGGCCGCAGACGCTCGACCCGGGCACGCTGTGGGCGCCGCGCGACGAGGCCGACTTCCTGCGGGTGCCGTTCGCGTGGGACGACAGCGGCGCCCCGGTGCACCTCGACCTCAAGGAGTCCGCGCAGCTCGGCATGGGGCCGCACGGCATCTGCGTCGGCGCGACCGGGTCCGGCAAGTCGGAGATGCTCCGGACGCTGCTGCTCGCGCTCGCCCTCACCCACCCGCCCGAGGACCTCGCGATGATCCTCGTCGACTACAAGGGCGGGGCCGCGTTCGCGCCGCTCGCGCCGCTGCCGCACCTCGCGGGCCTCATGGACAACCTCGCGGACGACCCGCAGCTCACGACGCGCGCCCGGGCGTCGATCACCGGCGAGGTCGTCCGGCGGCAGCGGCAGCTCAAGGACGCCGGCTCGCTGCCGTCCATCACGGCGTACCGGCGGCTGCGCGCCACGGAGCGGCCCGACCTGCCGCCGCTGCCGCACCTGTTCGTCGTCATCGACGAGTTCGGCGAGCTGCTCACCGCGGAGCCCGAGTTCGTCGACCTGTTCCTGCAGATCGGCCGCATCGGCCGGTCCATCGGCGTGCACCTGCTGCTGTCCAGCCAGCGGGTCGAGGCCGGCAAGCTCCGCGGGCTCGACACGTACCTGTCGTACCGGCTCGGGCTGCGCACGTTCAGCGAGGCGGAGTCGCAGGTGGTGCTCAGCACCGCCGACGCCTACCACCTGCCGTCGCTGCCCGGGTACGGGTACCTCAAGGTCGACACCAGCGTGTACACGCGGTTCCGCGCCGGGTACGTGTCGGGTCCCGCGGGCCGTGCCGAGGCGCCGCCGGTGGGGCCGGGGGGCAAGGTGCTCGTGCTCCCGACGTTCAACGGGATGCGGGGCAGGCGGGTCGCGGACGACCGCCCCTCGTCGCCCGACGAGGGCCCGTCGCTCGTCACCGAGGTGGTCCGCCGGCTGCGCACCCCCGAGCGGGCCGTCGCACCGGTGTGGCTGCCGCCGCTGCCGGACCGGGTGGGGCTCGGGGCGGTCGTCGACCAGGCGCAGCGGTCCGCGGGCGGGCTGTCCGTCGTCATGGGCCTGCTCGACGACCCGGCGCGGCAGTCGCAGGAGGCGTGGCGGCTCGACCTCACGCGGGCCGGTGGTCACGTCGCCGTCATCGGCGCGCCGCAGTCGGGTCGCACAACGGTGCTCCGCACGCTGGCCGTGTCGCTCGCGCTCACGGCGACGCCCCGGCAGGTCGCGATCTACGGCATGGACCTCACCGGTGGCGGGCTGGCGCGCATCGAGGGCCTCCCGCACGTCGGCGGTGTCGCGACCCGCTCGCACCGGGAGCGGCTCGTCCGGCTCGTCGAGGAGCTCACCGGGATGCTCGCCGCCCGCGAGCACGCGTTCCGCACGCACGGCATCGACTCCGTCGCGCAGCTGCGCGCCCGGCACGCCGAGGGCCGGGTGCCCGAGCTCGCGGCGGCGGACGTCGTGGTGCTCGTCGACGGGTACGGGCAGCTCCGCACCGACTTCCCCGAGCTGGAGGACGCGTTCGTCGCCGTCATGCAGCGCGCCGCGACGTTCGGCATCCACCTGGTGCTCGGCCTGACCCGGTGGAGCGACCTGCGGATGGCCCACCAGTCGCTCGTCGGCACCCGGGTCGAGCTGCGGCTCAACGACCCCGCGGAGTCGAGCGTCGACCGCAAGCTCTCGGCGACGATCTCGCCCGACACACCGGGCCGGGTGCTGCTCGACGACAAGCGGTTCGCGCACGTCGCGCTTCCGGTGCTCGACGTCGTGCCCGACGACGAGGTCGGCGAGGAGCTCGAACGGCTCGCCGAGCGCACGGCCGCGTCGTGGTCCGGCCCGGGCGCGGCGCCGATCCGCCTGCTGCCCGGCGTGGTGCACCCGGGCGACCTGCCGGACCGGTTCGACGAGCCCGACACCGTCCCCATCGGCCTGCGTCAGGACACCATGGACGCCGCGCTGTGGGAGCTGCTCGCCGACGACCAGCACCTGCTCGTGCTGGGCGACGCCCGGTCCGGCAAGTCGACGCTCCTGCGCACGATCGCGGCCGGGCTGCAGGACCGGTTCACGTCCGACGAGGTGACGATCGCCGTCGTCGACGTGCGTGGGCACGTCCCGGCGGTCGTCGGGGACGAGTACCTCGCCGCCCACGCCCGCACCGCGCAGCACGCCCGTGGGCTCGCGACGTCGATCGCCGCCGAGCTCGACAAGCGGCCGGGCCGCGACCCGGCGACCCGCGCGAAGGAGCCGCGCATCGTCCTGCTCGTCGACGACCACGACGTGGTCGCGGCGGGCGGCGCCGACCCGCTCGAGCCGCTGCTGCCGTACCTGCCGAGCGCGCGCGACCTCAAGCTGCACCTCGTCGTGACCCGCCCGGTCGCCGGGGCCGGGCGCGCGCTCTACACCCGGTCGCTGCAGGTCACCCGCGACACCGGCGGGTCGACGCTGGTGCTGTCCGGGGAACGGTCGGAGGGGCCGCTCGTCGGCCGGGTGCACGCCGAGCGGTTCCCGCCCGGCCGGGGCCGCTTCGTCCGGCGCGGCACCAACCCGTTCATCGTCCAGGTCGCGCAGACGCCCCTGCCGGAGGACGGATGAGGACCGTCGTCGTCGCCGGGACGGCCGGCGGGGTCGGCGCCACCACGCTCGTCGCCCTCGCCCACACCGGGCTGCGGGGCACGGCGGCGGGGGCGCCGTGGGTGCTCGGCCCCGACGGCGGGGACACGGGTGCCCGGTCGCGGTGCGTCGAGACGACGGCCCTGGACACGGGTGCGGCGATCTGGGACGCGGGCGTGCTGCGGGCCGACGCCACGCTCGCCCAGCTCGTCACGCCCGATCTCGCCGTCGCGGTCGTCGCGCCGTCCACGCCGCGCGGCATCGCGGACGCCGGGACCGTGCTGGAGGCGCTGGGCGAGGCCGACCCGGCGCTGGCCGCCCGGTCGTGCCTCGTCCTCACCGAGGTCCACGGCCGCCCCCTGCGCGTGCCGCCCGCCCCGCACGAGCACGTCCTGCGCGTGCCGTTCGACCCCGCGCTCGCCGCTCCCGGTCCGCTCGCCGACGACGCTGCGCTGCGGTCCGCGACGCGGCGAGGCGTCGAGGTGTGGCGGGCGTGGGTCGCGGACGCGGTGGGCCGACGGGCCTGACGTCCCGTCGGACGCGTCGCGGTCTTCGGTAGCGTCGTCACGACCACCACCCGCCCACCACCACCCGCCCGGACGACAGGACTCCCGACGTGCGTTCGCCGCAGCTCCGCCGGTCCGCGCCGACGCTCGCGTGGGCCCTGGTGCTGCTCGTCGGCGGGGTGGTGGTGTGGGGTGCCGCCCGGGAGGCGAACCTGCGCAGCGCGGTGCTCGACCCGTCGTTCGGCGGTGAGCCCGGCACCCCGTGGCTGGTGATCGGGGGAGTCGTGGTGCTGGTCGGGCTCGCCCTGCTGGTGGTCGGGCTGGTGCGCCTGTTCGCGCCCGTGGACGCCGCATCCGTGGCCTCCGACGTCGCCCCCGAGCTGGCCCCCGACGCGGCCCCCGACCTGGCCCCCGACCTCGCCCCCGACGCGGCCCCCGACGCGGCCCCCGACCGTGAGGCGCAGCGCAGCCGGTGAGCGTGTCGGTGCGCCGTCCTACGCTCCACGCATGGACGTCACCGCCTGGCTCCTGGACTCCGACCCGGCGATCCGCTGGCAGGTCCTGCGGGACGTGCTCGACGCGCCGCCCGACGAGGTCGCGGCGGAACGGTCCCGCGTCGCGACCGAGGGCTGGGGCGCGCGTCTCCTCGCCGAGCAGGCCGACGACGGGCTGTGGGACGGCGGTACGTACCGGCCCGGCTGGGCCGACGAGCGCCGTCCGTTCTTCGACGCCTGGACCGCGACGCACTTCTCCCTCCAGCAGCTCACCGAGCTGGGCCTCGACCCGTCCGCACCGCAGGCGCGGCGCGCGGTCGACCTGGTCCGCGCGCACGTCCGCTGGGAGCACGCGGGTGAGCCCTACTTCGACGGCGAGACCGAGCCGTGCATCAACGGGGTGGCGCTCGCCGTGGCGGCGTACTTCGGCCAGCGCGGCGACCGCATCGCCGACACCCTCGTGGGCAGCCGGCTGCACGACGGCGGCTGGAACTGCTGGGCCGAGTCGGGCGCGGCGGTCTCGTCGTTCCACTCGACCGTCTGCACGGTCGAGGGTCTGCTCGCCTGGGAGCACGCGGGCGGCTCGTCCGACGCGGTCGCGGACGCCCGCCGCACGGGGGAGGAGTACCTGCTCGAGCGGGGGCTGTACCGGCGGCTGTCCGACGGCACCGTCGCCGACCCCCGGATGACGATGCTCTCGTTCCCGGTCCGCTGGTTCCACGACGTGCTGCGCGGCCTCGACCACTTCCGCGTCGCCGACCGGCGTGACCCGCGCCTGGCCGACGCCGTCGCGCTGGTGCGGTCCAAGGCCGACGCGGACGGCCGGTGGCCGCTCGAGAACGTGCACGAGGGACCGACCCTGTTCGGCTTCGGCGACACCGAGGGGGAGCCGAGCCGCTGGCTGACCCTGCGGGCCCTGCGCGTGCTGCGCTGGTGGGACGCGGCCTGAGCGTCGGCGAGCGTGGGCGAGCGCCGGTGAGCACGGACGGCATCCCTTGCCGGACCGCGCGCCGGACGCCAGAGTCAGGGGCATGCCCGTGGCCGGAGCACTGCCTGCCAGGTTCGACGGCGACGTCCTCGTGGCCGGCTCGCCCGGGTACGACGAGGCCCGCACCGTCTGGAACGGGACGGTCGACCGCCGCCCCCGGTACGTGGTGCGGTGCGCGGGCCCGCAGGACGTGCGCATGGCGGTGCGGGTGGCTCAGGAGGTCGGGCTCCCGCTGGGCGTGCGGTGCGGGGGTCACAGCGCTGCGGGTCATGCGGTGCCCGACGACGGGCTGATGATCGACCTCTCGCTGATGCGCAGCGTGGTCGTGGATCCCGGGGCCCGCACCGCGCACGTGGAGGGCGGGGCGCTGCTCGGTGCGCTCGACGCCGCCACGCAGCCGTACGGGCTCGCGACGACGGCGGGCATCGTGTCGCACACCGGCATCGGGGGTCTGGCGCTCGGCGGCGGCGTCGGCTGGCTGGCCCGGCACGTCGGCCTGACCTGCGACAACGCGCTCGGGTTCGACGTCGTGACGGCCCACGGCGACCTCGTGCGCGCGTCGGCCGAGGAACACCCGGACCTGTTCTGGGCGCTGCGGGGCGGTGGCGGCAACTTCGGTGTCGTCACCCGGTTCGACCTGGCGCTGCACGACGTCGGCACGCAGGCGCTCTCCGCCGAGGTGGACCTCGACCCGGCGACCGGCCTGCGTGCCCTGCGCGCCTGGCTCGCCGCGGCGCACGACCTGCCGACCCGTGCGACCGCGCACGCGACGGTCTGGGCCGGGGGGCCGCTCACCCTTGGGTTCGTCTGGGTCGGTCCGCCCGACGAGGCCGCCCCGCTGGTCCGGGCGCTGGAGGACCTCGGCCGGCCGGCGGACCCCCGCGTCGAGGCGATGACGTACGTCGACCTGCAACGACGTTCCGACGACGCCTCGGGGCACGGGTTCCGCCGCTACGGCAAGAACCACTACGTGTCCGACCTGCCCGACGCCGGCCTCGAGGCGTTCCTCGCCCACGCCGGAGCCGAGGCCGGCGTCGTGACCCTCACGACGTACGGCGGTGCCATCGCGCGGGTCGACCCGGCCGCGACCGCCTTCCCGCACCGCAGCACCCGGTTCGAGCTCGACGTCGGGGCACGGTGGGAGGACCCCGCGGACGATGAGCGCCTCGTCGCGGCCTGCCGGCGGACCGCCGCGGCGTTCGAGCCGTGGAGCATCGGCGCCTACGTCAACGCGACCGCCGAGGAGGGTCCTGCCGGGGTGCGCAAGGCGTACGGCGACGCCACCTACGCCCGGCTCCGGGAGGTCAAGCGGACCTGGGACCCGGACAACGTCTTCCGGCTGAACCAGAACGTCCCTCCGGCCTGACGTCGTCGCGCCGCGCGAGCGCCGGAGCCGGTCAGGCGGGGATCGCGAGCAGGACGCCCCCGAAGCACAGCACCACCGCCGCGACGGCGCGGACGACACCGAAGCCGACGCGTCGTCCGCGGCCGCCCGGGACGGCGGGTGCGTCGCTGCTCGGCCACGCGCACACGCCCGCGACCGCGAACGCGGCGGCGGACGCCACGGACCGCGGGCCGCCCGACGTCACCGCGACGACGAGCTCGGTGACGGCGAGCAGCCCGAGCACCAGGACCGCGCCGCGCACCCGGACGGTCACCCACGAGGCGGGGCGGGGCGTGGTGAACGGTGCCGGTGCCCCCGGGAGGGGGTCGGTCCCCGGCCGGGTGAGGTCGTCGTGGCTCATCGGGCCACCGTGCCGGACGACGGGGCGTGCGCGGACGAGCCCGCGAGGGCGGCGAGTGGTGCGGGTGCGGACGCCGTCGCGTGCGACCAGTGGCTCGCGACCGGCATCCGGCGGTCGCGGCCGAACGCGAGCCGGGACACCTTCACGCGCATCGGCACCTGGCGGCGCTTGAACTCGCTGCGGTCCACCAGGCCGAGCACCCGGTTCACGGTCGCGGCCGCCACCGTGGGGTCCCAGCCCTGCTCGACGAGCCCGGCGGCGAGCTCGTCGGCGGTCGCGTGCTCCTCGAGGAACGTCACGAGCAGCGCGTCGAGGACCTCGTACGGGGGCAGCGAGTCGCTGTCCTGCTGGCCGGGTGCGAGCTCCGCCGAGGCCGGCTTCGTCAGGGTCGACACCGGGATGGGCGGGACCTGGCCCGCCGCCGTCGCCTGCGCGTTGCGCCACCGGGCCAGCCCGTAGACGCCCGGCAGGACGGTGCCGTCGCGCAGCGTGACGGTCGTCTTGAGCAGGTCGCCGAGCGGGTTCGGGGTGGTGCCGCACGAGTCCCCGTAGAGCGTGAAGTAGCCGACCGCCGACTCGGAGCGGTTGCCCGTCGTGCACACCAGGGCGCCGGTGGCGTTCGCGAGGGTCATGAGCGTCGTGCCGCGCAGGCGCGCCTGCAGGTTCTCCCAGGCGACGGGGTGGCCGGTGCCGCCGACGGCGTCGGCGAGCAGCGCCCCGAGGGTCGCCTCCCGTTCGACGTACGGCGCCCCGATGGGGACGACGTCGAACCGGATCCCCAGGTGGGCCGCGAGCTCGGCGGCGTCCGTCACCGAGCCGTCCGAGCTGTACGGGCCGGGCATCCCGACGCCCCACACGGCGTCCGGGCCGAGGGCGTCGACGGCGACCACGGCGGCCAGCGCCGAGTCGATGCCGCCCGACAGGCCGAGCACGACCTTCGGCATCCCGACGCGACGGCAGTAGTCGCCGAACCCGGTGACCAGCGCGCGGTACACCTCGGCGTCTGCGTCCATCGGCTCGGCGACGGCCGGCGCGGCGACCGTGGTGCGCCACGGGTGCGTCGGGCCGAGGTCGACGAGGTCGCGCGTCACCGGTCGGGCGGGCGCGACGGGGACGTCGACGACGAGCTCGTCCGCCACGAACGCGGCGGCGCGCGCGAGCACCGTCCCGTCGGCGTCCACGACGAGCGAACCGCCGTCGTACACGAGGTCGTCCTGGCCGCCGACGGCGTTCACGTAGCCGAGGGGCACCCCTGCGGCGGCCGCGGCGGCACGCAGCTGCGCCAGGCGGAGCGCGGGCTTGCCGACGGTGTACGGCGAGGCGTTGAGCACGACGACGACCTGCGCGCCGGCGGCGGCGACCTCGGTCACCAGGTCGGTGTCCCACGCGTCCTCGCAGACGAGGACGCCGAGCACGACCGGGCCGTCCGGGGTCTCCAGGCGGTAGAGGGCCTGGTCCCGGACGCCGGCGCCGAAGTGGCGGGCGTCGTCGAACACGCTGTACGTGGGCAGCAGGTGCTTGGCGTGCGCGGCGGCGACGCGCCCGTCGTGCAGGAGCACGGCCGCGTTGCGCAGCGGTCGGGGGGTGGCGTCCGTCGTCCACGCCTGCGCGCGGGCGCCGCCCGCGGCGGGCAGGGCGGCGGCGGTCCACGGCGTGCCCACGAGGGAGACGGTCCGCGCGGCGTGGTCGGCGAGCGTGAGCGTGGCGGACTCGGCGGCGGCCACGAACGCCGGCTCGGCCAGCAGGTCCTCGCAGGGGTAGCCGGTGACGGTCATCTCGGGGGTCACGAGGACGTCGACGGTGGCCCGCTCCGCACGGCCCATCGCCTCCCGGACGGCCGCCGCGTTGCCGTCGAGGTCACCGACCCGCACCGGGAGCTGGGCGAGCAGGATGCGCAGGCGGGTCATCGGTTCTCCTCGTCGGGGCGCAGCGCGCCGGGTTCGTGGCGCGGGGCGCGGGGGTCGTGGCGCAGGGCGCGGGCGTCGTCGGGACGCATCAGCGGCGGGGTGAGGGTGCCCGGCCCGTCCTCGTCGGCCGTGTACAGCGCCGCGGGGCGGCCCGCACCGGCGGTGCGGCGTCGTGCGGTCCCCGACGTGGGGCGCACGAACCCGGTGGTGTCCTTGACCCAGCGGCGGAAGTTCGAGCGGTCCAGCCGGGTGCCCCACACGGCCTCGTACACGTGCTGGAGCTCGCCGAGCGTGAAGTGGTCCGCGACGAACGAGGTCGCCAGCGGGGTGTACTCGAACTTCGAGGCGACCCGGTCGACGGCGTCCGCGAGGATCCGCGCGTGGTCGAACGCGAGGGTGATCTCGGCGTCGGCGTGGCTGCCGCGCAGCCCGGGCAGGTCCAGGTCGTCGACGTCGCACCAGCGGGCGTTGCGCGCGTCGGAGCCGGGCGTGGGGTCGGGCAGGTTCGGCGCGAACGCGACGTGCGCGACGGACACGACGCGCATGCGGGGGTCGCGCCCGGGCGTGCCGTACGTGCCGAGCTGCTCGAGGTGCCCGGCGAACTGCTCCAGGCCGGTCTCCTCGTGCAGCTCGCGCCACGCGGCGTCGGGGATGTCCTCGTCGATGTCGACGAACCCGCCCGGCAGAGCCCACGCCCCGGCGTACGGGTCGTCGACGCGTTCGATGAGCAGCGCCTTGAGCGCGCCGTCGCGGACGGTGAACACCGCCAGGTCGACGGTCACCGCGAACGGCGGGTACGCGTGCGGGTCGTAGCCCTCGGGCGCCTGCGGGCCGGTCGTCATCGTGACTCCTCGAGGTGGATCCTGTGCTGGGCGAGCTGCGTCAGCGCCCGCACGGCGGTCGGGGCGGACACCGCGGCGGTCAGGTCCGTCAGGACGGACACCAGGGTGGCGCCCTTGCGACGGGCGTCCGTCGCGGTCGCGGCGACGCAGAAGTCGGTCGCCAGGCCGACGACGTCGACGTGCGCGACGTTGCGGGCCACGAGCAGCCGGCCCAGCGTCGCCTGCCCCGGCGGCGCGTCGACGACGCGCCCCTGGAAGCCCGAGTAGTCCTGCCGCGACTCGCCCTTGACGACGTGCACGGTCCGCTCGGGCAGCACGAGGTCGGGGTGGTACTCGGCACCGGCCGTGCCGGCGACGCAGTGCACCGGCCAGGTGGTCACGTAGTCGGGGCTGGTGCCGTCGGCGGCGAAGTGGCCGGCGTTGGTGTCGGGTAGCGGGGCGTGCCAGTCGCGGGTCGCGACGATCGTGTCGTACTGGTCGCCGCGCCGACGGAGGTAGTCGCTGATCCGGGCGGCGACGTCCGCTCCGCCGGCCACGGCCAGCGCGCCGCCCTCGCAGAAGTCGTTCTGCACGTCGACGACGATCAGTGCGCTCTTCATGCTGCTGCCCTCCCGAGGAGCGGTGTCAGGGTCTCGCGCCAGCCGGCCCACCCGGTGAGCCGGAACGGCGAGGGTGCGCCCTGGTTGTACGGGGCGTCGAACACGACGTGCCGCCAGGTCGGCGTCCAGTCGCCGTCGACGACCGGCTTGTCGTCGATGAGGATGTCGCCGCGCACGAGCGTCTTGTCCTTCGCGATGACGACCCGGCGCCCCCAGCCGTCGCCGAGCACGCGGTCGGCCCAGGCGATCTTGTCGGACGCGCAGGTGGGGTTCGTCAGGAGCGGGGCGGTGCAGATGCGCACGTCCCAGCCCTCGTCGAGCATCGCGTTCATCGCCTCCACCGCGCCGTCGAGCGGGTCGAGCGTGGCGAAGAAGCCCGGTGTCGTGGTGACGGCGTGGACGGCCTCGGTCCACTCGGCGTCGAGCTGGGTGTCGAGCCAGAACCGGGACGTGTCCGCGTCGGCCCGGGTGGGTCCGTGCGGGTAGCGGCGCTCGAACTCGGCCCAGAAGGCGGCCGTCAGGTCGGCCTGGACGCCGTCCATGTCGACGAGGACCAGCGGTGGGGTTCCCGTGAGGTTCATGCGGTGGCTCCGATCAGGTGGCTGAGGGGGGTGGGGTCGGCGACGAGGCGTGGGGCGCCGGGGGCGAGCGACAGGTCGAGGGCGGTGAGCTCGGCCTTCGCGCCGCGGTGGTGGGCGCGGATCTCGTCGAGGGTCGGCTCGTGCACGACGTGCCCGCCGCGGACCACGGCCACCTGCAGCGCGCGTCCGAGGCCGGCTTCCGGGGCGCCGGGCAGGTGGCGCACGACGACGACCTCCTGCGTCGCGTACCCGTCGTGGTCCAGCGCGCGGTACGCGACCTTGCGGCCGCCGACGCTGCCCTTGCTCGCGGCCTTCTTCGCGACGGGGCGCAGCGGGGCGAGCGGGCCGGCCTCGTCGGCGACGGCGACGAGCTTGTAGACCATGCCGGCGGTCGGGTGGCCGGAACCGCCGACGAGCCGGGTGCCCGCGCCGTAGGTGTCGACCGGCGCGTCGGCCAGCTCCGCGATGCTGTGCTCGTCGAGGTCGGAGGTGACGGCGATCCTCGTCGTGGTCGCACCGAGCTCGTCGAGCAGGGCGCGCGCCCGCCTCGCCTCGTCGGCCAGGTCGCCCGAGTCGATGCGGACGGCTCCGAGCTCGGGTCCGGCCGCGGCGACGGCGTGGCGGATGCCCTGCGCGGTGTCGTACGTGTCGACGAGGAGGGTGGTGCCGGTGCCGAGGGCGGCCACCTGCGAGGCGAACGCCGCCGGCTCGTCGGTGTGGCCGAGGGTGAACGCGTGCGCGGCGGTGCCGCGGGTCGGCACGCCGTACCGGAACCCGGCCTGCAGGTTGCTCGTCGCGTCGAAGCCGACGAGGTAGGCGGCCCGCGCGGCGGCGACGGCGGCCTGCTCGTGGGTGCGGCGGCTGCCCATCTCCAGCAGGGTCCGGCCGCGGGCGGCGCTGACCATGCGGGCGGCGGCCGAGGCGATCGCGGTGTCGTGGTTGAGGATCGACAGGATCAGGGTCTCCAGGACGACGCACTCGGCGAACGTGCCCGAGACGGTGAGCACGGGGCTGTGGGGGAAGTAGATCTCGCCCTCGCGGTAGGCGTCGATGCTCCCGGTGAACCGGTACCCGGCGAGGAAGTCGGCGGTGCGCCGGTCGACGACGCCGGTGTCGAGCAGCCAGGCCACCTGCTCGGCGTCGAACCGGAGGTCGCGGATCGCCTCGACGACGCGGCCGAGTCCGGCGACGACGCCGTAGCGGCGTCCGTCGGGCAGCCGGCGGGCGAACGCCTCGAAGACGGCCTGGTGGTGGGCCGTGCCGTCGGCGAGCGCCGCGCGGAGCATCGTGAGCTCGTAGTGGTCCGTGAGCAGCGCCGTCGTTGTGGTCATGTTGACCATAATGCACGCCCGCGAGGATCGGCGCAGCAGTTTCTGGTCAGACTGACCATTAATACGAAGTGACCTGCGTCACACCGGTGCCGGCGGCGGAGGGCCCGGGTCAGACGACGGCGAGGGTCGCGACCGTCACGGCGACCGTGGCGACGAGCTCGCCGATCCCGATCGCCTTCGCGCTCGGCCACGGTCGCAGCCGCGGCACCAGCAGCGCACGGGCGAGCAGCGCGATCGCCACGACCACGAGCACGACCGACCCGCCCGTCACGGCGGCCGCACCGGCACCGGCGACGAGCGCGAGGTGGTAGCCCGACGACACGGCCAGGACCGGCCGGCTGCCCCGGTCGCGGATCAGCGACTTCACGTACGGGACGGTGCCCAGGAAGTAGGCGGCGAGCAGCCCGCCCGCGAGCCACGCGCGCGTGGTCGGCGGTGTCCACGACGGGCCGAGGCCGGCCGCGACCGGCGTCATCAGCGACGCCGCCACGACGGTCACGACGTCGTTGAGCCATGACCTGTCGGCGCGCCGGGCGGAGCAGACCAGGCTCACCGTGAGCAGTGCGAGGAACACCGGGGCCCAGGCGAGCAGCGACGGGCTGGTGAGCACGAGCCCGACCCCGAGGAGGGCGGTGGCCGGCACGTACGCGCGGACCGGCGGCCACCACCGGCGGCGTCGGGAGGCCTTGAGCCAGAGCCCGGCGGCATGGAACGCGAGGTACGCCACGAGCCACGTGACGAGCAGGAGCGCGTGCCGCCACGTCGGGCCTGCGAGCACCGCGCCCACCGCGACGGGCACGACGAGCATCGCCCACGCGCCGTGCTGGTGCGGGACCCACCCGGGCCCACGGCGGGTGCGCCGTCTCGTCGTCGTCGTCGCTGCGGTGACCGCCACGGCGCGAGCATCCCGCCGCGGTCCCGGACCGGCTGGGACCAAGGTCCCTGGCCTGCGTCACCCCGAGGGAGGACCGCGGGGTCCGGGATCCACCCGTCTGCGCGCCGATGTCCCCCGCACGGCGGCTCACGGGCGGGATCGCGCGACTGGGACGATCCGCGTGGATCACGAGCGAGGAGGGTCGGGTGCGAGGACGGGGTGCCGTCGCCGGTGCGGTCGGTGTGCTGTCCGTCGCCGGCTGCGGCCTGGTCGGGGGCGGCGGGTCGCACGCGGGGTTCGAGAACTACACGGACGAGCAGGTCACCGTGAGCATCCAGGGCACGGACCACGTGCTCGTGCTGCCGCCGGCCTCGAACGCAGAGCTCTCCGAGGGGGCGTGCGTCGGGACCGGGATCGTGGTGACCCGCGTCGACGGGACCGTGCTCGCGTCGTTCGACGGGAAGACCTGCCCGGCGACCCACCTGATGGTCCGTGCCGACTGGAACGTGTACGTCACCGACGACCTCACGACGAGCTCGCCGGGGACCTGACGCGCTGCCGGGCCTGCCGAATCGTTTCGCGGAGGACGTACCGACCGGTACCGGTGACAGCCGGTTCGCCCGGTTGGGAGGATCCGCCTGCCAGCACCTCGACCTGACCCTCCGGGCCCCCGCCCGCGGCCGGTCGGCGCCGTCGACCGCTCCGGTCCGGCCGGTGCAGGGGCTGGCACCCGGTCCCGGCAGTGAGGCAGGTCGAAGGTGCGCGCGCGTTTCGTGGTCGTCGGTGCGGTGGTCGGTGCGGTCGTGATGGTGACGGCCGGCTGCGGCGGGGGCGGGCCGGGTGCGGAGTTCTCGAACTACACGGGCGAGCGCGTCACCGTGAGCATCGAGGGCACCGACAAGGTGCTCGTCGTGGAACCGAGCTCCGACGCCACCCTGGGCGAGTCCGGGTGCATCGGCACCGGGATCGTCGTGACCCGCGGCGACGGGAGCGTCGCGGCCGCGTTCGACGGGGCGACGTGCCCGGAGACGGCCGTCGCGATCCGTGGGGACTGGAGCGTCCTGGTCTCGGGCGACCTGGCGACGCGCGCCCCCTGAGCGGCTACGCGGTGGAGGCGGCGCCGGCGTCGGCGGTGGTGGGGGTGCTCGTGTCGGCGCTCGTGTCGACGACCAGCGGCAGGATCACCGAGTCGATCATCCGGACGACGAACTCCTCGTCCACGTACCCGCCCTCGATGACCTTGCGGTAGCTGATCATCGCCGGCGGGACGGTCGCCACCATGTCGAGGTCGACGTCCGCGCGCAGCTCGCCGCGCAGCCGTGCGCGCTCGAGGAGGGCGCGCATGAGGACCACGCGGGTGCGGACGAACTGCTCGTGGAAGACCGTGGCGAGCTGCGGGTCGCCCTTGATGACGGGCATCAGGCCGGACATCAGCGCGTTGTCGTCGTCCCGGCGGCGCCCGAAGCGCACGGCGAGCAGGTCGCCGCGCAGGGTGCCGGTGTCGGGCACGTCGTCGATCGTCATCCGTGCGCCGGGGCCGCAGACGATCGCGTCGACGGTGAGCAGGACCTTGGACGGCCAGCGGCGGTAGAGCGTCGCCTTGCCGGCGCCGGCGCGCTCCGCAACGGCGTCCATCGTCATGCCGTCGAACCCGCGCTCCGCGAGCAGCTCGCGCGCGGCCTCGAGGATCGCGTCGTCCTTCGTGTCGTCCCGACGGCGTCCCGGGCGGCGGGCGGGCACGTCGGCGAGTGCGGTCGCGCTGGCGTCGTCCACCGCTCGTCCCTGCCTCTCGTCCGCCGTGACCCGAGTGCCACGGTACCGCGCCCTGCCCCATATGGAACTCGCACGTTCCGGAACTCGGGGGTTCCGGAACTCGCCGGTTCTGTAATAGTGTCGCACCACCGCACCCGACATCTCCAGGAGCGTCCCCATGTCCTCCACCACGTCCGCGCCACCCGCAGCGTCCGCGCCACCCGCGGGGCCCGCGAGCCGGAACCGCTGGCTCGTCCTCGCCACCGTCGCGCTCGCCCAGCTCATGGTCGTGCTCGACGCGACCATCGTGAACATCGCCCTGCCGTCCGCCCAGGCGGACCTCGGCTTCAGCGACAACGACCGCCAGTGGGTCGTCACCGCCTACGCGCTCGCCTTCGGCAGCCTGCTGCTGCTCGGCGGACGGCTCGCCGACATGTTCGGCCGCCGGCGCATGTTCCTCGTCGGGCTCGTCGGCTTCGCCGCCGCGTCCGCGCTCGGCGGCGCCGCCCAGAGCTTCGAGCTGCTCGTCGGCGCCCGTGCGCTGCAGGGCGTGTTCGCCGCCGTGCTCGCGCCCGCCGCGCTGTCCGTGCTCACCACCACGTTCACCGTCCCGAAGGAGCGCGCCCGCGCGTTCGGCGTGTTCGGGGCCATCGCCGGGATGGGCGGCGCCATCGGCCTGCTCCTCGGCGGCTACCTCACCGAGCACCTCAACTGGCGGTGGAACCTCTACGTCAACGTGCTCATCGCCGTGATCGCGTTCGTCGCCGGGTCCGTCCTGCTGTCCCGCACCGACGAGCGGCACCAGACCCGGCTCGACGTGCCCGGGATGCTGCTCGCGTCGACCGGCCTGTTCGCGCTCGTGTTCGGCTTCTCGCAGGCCGAGCCGCAGGGCTGGGACGCACCGGTCGTGTGGGGCTCGCTCGCCGCCAGCGTCGTCCTGCTCGTCGCGTTCGTCGCCCGGCAGCGCACCGCGCGGTACCCGCTGCTGCCGCTCGACATCGTCCTCGACCGGGACCGCGGCGCCGGCTTCCTCGCGATCCTCGTCGCCGGCTCGGGCATGTTCGGCGTGTTCCTGTTCCTCACGTACTACCTGCAGCTGACGCTCGGGTACACGCCCATGCAGACCGGGACGGCGTTCCTGCCGATGGTCGTGTTCATCGTCATCACCGCGCAGGTCCAGTCGAACATCCTCGTGCCCCGGTTCGGGCCGAAGCTGCTCGTGCCCACCGGCATGGTCACCGCGGCGCTCGCGATGCTCTGGTTCCGCACGCTCGAGCTCGACAGCGGGTACGGGCGCGTGCTCGTCGGCCTCGTGCTCATGGGCATCGCGATGGGCTCGATCATGCCCGCGTCGTTCCAGATCGCGACCCTCGGCGTCGCACCCCGGCAGGCCGGCGCCGCGTCCGCGATGGTGTCCACCAGCCAGCAGGTCGGCGGGGCCATCGGCACGGCCGTCCTGAACACGCTCGCCGCCACCGCGGCGTCCGCGTACCTCGCCGACCACGCGCCCGTGACCTCGCAGGTCGCGGCCGACGGGGCGCTGCACTCCTTCGCGGTGGCCTACGGCTGGTCCGCCGGGATCTTCCTGCTCGGCGCGGTGCTCACGGCGACGCTCTTCCGGACCCGGGCGGACCGGGCGCAGCGCGCCGCCGACGCGGCGCTCGTCGTCGGCGACCCGTCGCCCGCGCAGGACGCACCCGCGCTCGCGCACTGACGAGCTCGCGCACCGGCGAGCCCGACCGTCCGACGCAGCAGCACCGGCCCGCGCGGCCGGTGCTGCTGCCGTTCCGGGGCACGGTCCGTCCCGGGGGAGCGCCGGTCGGGGAGGTCGGTCCGGCGTGGCTCAGTTGAGGCTGGCGTCGTCCGCGTACGTCGAGACGATGGCCAGGTCGCCGCCCTGACGACGCAGCACCCGCCGCCACAGCTGCGACGGCGTGGGCGTCAGCACGTCGTCGGGCAGGGCGTCCACCACGAACCACGCGCGGTCGGCGAGCTCGTCCTCGAGCTGGCCCTCACCCCACCCGGCGTAGCCCGCGAACACGCGCACGCCGTCGACGTGCGCGACGACCTGGTCCGGGTCCGCGTCGAGGTCGACGAGGCCGAACGGGCCGGTCATGCGGTCCACCCCGGTCGACGGCGCGACGCCCGGCAGGAGCGTGGCGACGCCCATCGCCCCGTCGAGGCCGACCGGGCCGCCCTGGAAGAGCTGGGGCGGCGAGCTCACGTGGGCGTGCCACGCCGGGAGGACCTCGCCGACGTCGACGGCCGAGGGCCGGTTCAGCACGACGCCGACCGCACCGTGCTCGCCGTGGTCCAGGAGCAGGATGACCGTCCGGTAGAACGCGTCCTCCTGCAGGCGCGGCGTCGCGACGAGCAAGCGGCCCTGCAGCGCCGTGCCGTCGGTCATCGCCCCATCATCGCCGACGTCGTGGGAGACGCGCCGGTCGGCTGCGACGTCCGTCCACGACGGGCTGCCCCGGCGTTCGTCCCGGCGCTCGTCCCGACGGTTCGCCCCGGCGTATCACGACGGTCCTGCCCGCCTCCGACCTCGTGAGCGTCCGCCGTCCGGGGGCGCTCGGCGTGACGCGAGGCGGTGGTCCCCATGCCAGGAGAGCAGGGTCCGTCCCGGGGCGGCTTCTTCATGACGGCCCCCGGTGTGCTGACGGCGGTCGCCGCCTTGATCACGGCGGTCGGCGGCGTGTACGGCGTGTACGTCAGCCAGCACCGTGACGTGTCGCCCTCGCCCACCACGACCGTGGTGAGCGACCCGGACGGCGTCGTCGTCCCGGCGCCGCTCGCACCGGTGGACCCGGCGACCGACGAGCCGCCCGCCGTGCCCGCGACCGATCCGCTCACCGACCCCGCGGGCACCGACGTCGTCGACGGGCTCGCGGTCCTGCACGACGGCACCGCACCCGTGGACGAGGGGCCGACGGGGACCGACCCGTTCGCCGTCTGGTACGCCGCCGCCGACCTCGACGGCCGGATCGCGGCCGACGACTGCGGCCTCGGTGACCTCGACGCCTGCGGCGTGCTGGAGGGGATCCTCGTCAGCGACTGCCAGGTGACCTTCGACGCGGCGTGCGACCTGCTCTACCTCGCGGAACCCGCGGGGTCGGAGCTCGAGGACCTGGGCGCGACGTGCGGCGACCTGTTCTCCGACTGGACCTCCGCGGGGGCGTGCACGACGTGAGCGCGTCGCCGACCTTCTGGCTCACCGTCGCGGCGGTCTTCGCGCTCAACGGGATGCTGTCGTGGGCGTGGGGCGAGCCCGTCCTCGCGGTGGCGCAGGCCGCGACGGGCGGGCTGGCGCTGGTCGCGGCCGGGGCGGCGTGGCGCCGGATGGTCGCGCACGGGCAGCCGGACGCCGCCCCGACCGGCCCTGGCGACCGCTGAGCCTGCCTGACGCGGCTCAGCTCGACTCGGCGCGGCTCGACTCAGCTCGGCTCGGCTCGGCGCGTCTCGGCTCAACCCCGCTCAGCTCGGCGGCGTGAACTGGCTCGCGGTGAACACGGCGCCCTGCGGGTCGCGGACGGTCGCCGTCCGGGCCCACACGGACTCGTCCCGGGCCAGGACCTGCCCGCCGTGCTCGGTCGCGAGGTCGGCGGCCCGGTCCCGGTCGGCGACCGAGAACGACACGTGCCAGTGCGGTGACTCGCCTGCGCGCAGCGGCGCGACCCAGCCGATCGCGTCCGCGAACCCCGGCGGGGCGTGCACGCCCGACTGGCGTTCGTGGATGCCGGGGTCGACCGTCGCGGCCAGGTGGTCGCCGTAGCCCGGGACGCGGATCATGGTCGCCCATCCCAGGTCGGCCGTCTCCCAGCCGAACGCCCGCTCGTAGAGGTCGCGGGCGGCACCCACGTCGCTGGTGTGCAGGTCGCTGAAGTTCCAGGCGCCGGGTGAGTTCACGACCTGCGCGCCGAGCCGCCGCTTCGCCTGCCAGAGCCGCAAGGTGGCGCCCTGCGGGTCGGCGAGCTCGGCCCACGTGCCGCCCTCGCCCGCCACGGTGGGGCCGGCCGTCACGGTCGCGCCCGCGGCGGCGACACGGTCGAGGGCCGCCGCGATGTCGTCGACCGCGACGTACGTGTGCCAGCCCGGGTCGCCCGGCGCGGGGCCGGTCGGGTCCGCGGGGCCGCCGATGCCGGCGGCGTCGCGGCCGTCGACCTGCGCGATGACGTACCTCGACGGCAGGCCCGGCGGTGTCGCGTCGTGGAACGTCCACCCGAGCACCGGGCCGTAGAACGCCTTGGCGCGCTCCACGTCCTGCTGCTCGATGTCGACCCAGGACGTCACGCCGTCCGGGTAGGTGCGCTGGTCCGCCATGGTTCCTCCTCGCGTCGGGTGCCGCTGCGGCCACGCTACGGGGCGGGTCAGGCCGCCGCGCCCAGCCACTGCGCGAGCGTCGTCACCCCGAGGCGGGTGCCCGGTCCGGCGGTCAGGGACGTGTCGTCGATCAGGGCCCCGAAGTAGCCCGCCGCGGGGTCGGCGACGACCGTGCGGCGGTCACCGGCGGCGGCGAGCACGTGCCCGACGAGCACGTCGAGGCCCAGCGCCTGCGGCCCGGCGAGCTCGACGACGCCGTCCCGGGGCGGTGCGACCGCGAGGTCCGCGAGCAGCGCGACGACCTCGTCGGCGGCGACGGGCTGCAGGGCCGCCGACGTGACCCGGACCTCGTCGCCCGTCGTGGAGCCGTCGGCGATGGCGCGCAGGAACTCGAAGAACTGGGTGGCGCGCAGGATCGTGTACCGGACGCCCGACGCGACGACGAGCTCCTCCTGCGCGACCTTGGCCCGGCGGTAGCCCTCCTGCGGCGACCGGTCGATCCCGACGATCGAGAGCGTGACGTGGTGGCCGACGCCCGCCGCCCGCTCGGCGGCGAGCAGCGTGGTCGTCGCCGTCGTGAAGAAGTCGTAGGCCGCCTGCGGCTCGAACGACGGGGTGTCCGTGGCGTCGACGACCACGTCGGCACCCGCGAGCGCGCCGGCCAGGCCGGTGCCCGTGACGACGTCGACGCCGGTGCGCCGGGAGGCCGGGACGGCGTCGTGCCCCCGGGCGCGCAGCTCGGCCGTGAGCCGCGCGCCGATGAGTCCTGATCCGCCGATGACCACGAGCTTCATGCCGTCCACCTTCGTGTCGGGGTGCCCGTCAATGCGGACACCGGATGTCCGAGATGCTATTCGGACAATCCGTGTCCGAGTCAAGGGGTAGGGTGCCGGGCGTGAGGATGTCCGGCGGGGTCGAGTGGGCGCTGCACTGCGTCGTCGTGCTCACCACCGCGCCCGGACCCGTCCCCGCGGCCCGGCTCGCCGAGCTGCACGACGTCTCGCCCACCTACCTGGCCAAGCACCTCCAGGCGCTGTCCCGCGCCGGGCTCGTCCGCTCCACCCAGGGGTCTGCCGGCGGGTACACGCTCACCCGGCCCGCCGCGCAGATCACCGTCCTCGACGTGGTCGCGGCCGTCGAGGGGTCGACACCCGCGTTCGTCTGCACCGAGATCCGGCAGCGAGGGCCGTGCGCCGCGCCGCCCGAGGCCTGCGCCGCGCCGTGCGTGATCGCCCGCACCATGCGCTCGGCGGAGCTCGCGTGGGAGCGGTCGCTGCGGTCGGTCACCGTCGCCGACCTCGCCACCCAGGTGGACGAGGGAGCCCCCGAGGCGTTGGCCCAGGTCGGGGCCTGGCTGGCGGGCGCCGACGCCTGACGTCGACGGCCGGGCCGCTCAGGCGAGCAGCCCCGGACCGATCTCGTCGATCGAGCGCACCCCGCACAGGGCCATCGTGAGGTCGAGCTCGGCCCACACGTGCTCCATGACGGCGCGGGCGCCGTCGGCCCCGGCGAGCGCGAGCCCGTACACCCACGGCCGCCCGACGAGCACCGCGCGTGCGCCCAGCGCGAGCGCCTTCACGACGTCCGCCCCGCCGCGCACACCGCTGTCGACCAGCACGGGGACCCGCCCGTCGACCCGCTCGACGACCCCCGGCAGCGCGTCGAGCGACGCGACCGCGCCGTCGACCTGGCGACCGCCGTGGTTCGACACCACGAGGCCGTCGACGCCGTGGTCGAGCGCGAGGGCGGCGTCCCGGGGGTCCTGCACACCCTTGAGCACGATCGGCAGCGACGTCCGCGACCGCAGCCGCGCGAGGTCGTCCCAGGTCAGCGTCGACCGCGAGAACACGTCGAGGAACGTCTCGACCGCGGCACGCGGCAGCGGCGAGCGCAGGTTGTCGCGCAGCCGCCCCGGGTGGTGGCGGGCGATCGAGACGAGCGCGCGGACCGCCGCCGGCGTCGGGCGCGGCGCGGGCCCGCCGGACCGCGGGGTGGCCGCGCGGCGCTCGACGAGCCGCCGGAACGCCGGGTCGCTCGTGTACTGGGCGATGCCCAGGCCGCGCGCGAACGGCAGGTAGCCGAGGTCCAGGTCCCGGGTGCGCCAGCCCAGCACGTGGGTGTCGAGCGTGACGACGACGGCCTCCGCGCCGGTCGCGACGGCCCGCTCGACGAACGAGTCGACGACGTCGTCGTCCTTGCTCCAGTAGAGCTGGAACCAGTGCGGCGACCCGCCGAGCTCGGCGGCGGTCCGCTCCATCGGGACCGACCCCTGCGACGAGACGACGAACGGCAGCCCGAGGGTGCGGGCCGCCCGGGCCGCGGCCACGTCGGCCTCCCGGTGGACCGTCTCCAGGACGCCGACGGGCGCGAACAGCAGGGGTGCGGGGATCCGGCGGCCGAACAGCTCGACGGAGGTGTCCCGCTCCTCGACGTCGACCAGCACCCGCGGCACGAGCCGGTGCCGGTCGAACGCGTCGACGTTGGCCTGGGCGGTGCGCTGCCGGCCGGCGCTCCCGGCGACGTACGCCCACGCGGTCCGGCTCATCCGGCGGTGCGCGGCCGCCTCGAGCGCCTCAGGCTCGACCGGGACGTCCGGCCGGTGGCCGAGCACGCCCGCGCGGTAGATCCGTGACTGGACCTCGCGACCTCGGCTCACGGCGGCAGTCTCGCACGGTGTCCGCCAGCCGGGACGGCCACCCGTCCGCCCGGACGGGTGGCCGGCACAGACGAGGTATCGAAACTTCTCACGGCTGCCTCGGAACGGCCGATGAGCGGGGCGGATGCCACCGCGCCCACGTGCCCAAGGAGGAACTCGTGTCGCTGATCCGCGACGGTCTCGGCCGCTTGTCCCGTCTCGGCCTGGGGCTCGGGCGCGGGCTCGGGCACGGGCTCGGTCGAGGTCTGGGCCGCGTCGTGCCGGCCGTCGGCCGGTTCCTGGCGCCGTCGATCGGCCGCCGCATGGCACTCGGCTTCGGTGCGTCGATCGTGTGCATGCTCGCGATCGCGCTGCTGGGCACGTTGCGGGTGGCGCAGGTCGAGGACCGCCTGAGCACGATCAACGACGTCAACGGCGTGAAGCAGAGCTACGCCATCGACATGCGCAGCTCGGTGAACGCCCAGGCCGTCTCGATCCGCGACGTGGTCCTGATCCTGCCGCGCGACCAGCACCTGCTGGACAAGGAGGTCGCCCACCTCGACGAGGAGGCGGACGCCTACGCGGAGGCGCGCGCGAAGATGGCGGACCTCGTCGCCGGTCGCTCGACGGGCTCCGAGACCGAGCGCGCGGCCCTCGCGACCATCGACGACGTCGAGTCGCGCACACTGCCGGTGATCGCCCGGGTCGTGCAGATGCGTCAGGACCAGGACCCGCAGATGACCCGCGTCATCGCCGAGGCGGCGAAGCCCGTGCTCGACGAGTGGCTCACGGCCCTCGACGACCTCATCCGGCTCGAGGACCACATGAACGCGGCCCAGACCAGCCAGGCGCGGGCGATCGCGGGCGGCTTCCGTGCCATGAGCCTCGGTGCGGCCGGGGTCGGGGTGGTCCTCTCCGTCCTGATCGCGCTCAGCGTCACCCGCGGCGTCACCCGCCCGCTCGCCCGCGCGGTCGACGTGCTCGAGTCGGCCGCTGCGGGCGACCTCACGGGTCGCATCGGCGGGACGTCGCAGGACGAGGTGGGCCGGATGTCCCGGTCGCTCGACGAGGCGCTGACGGCGTTCGGCGGCGTCCTGTCGACGTTCGCCGACCGCGCCGACGGGCTGCGCGGCACCAGCGAGCGGGTCGCGGCGCTGTCCGAGCAGGTGGCCGACGGCGCGTCCCGGTCGTCCGAGCAGGCCGAGTCGGTCGCGGCCGCGTCGCGGCAGGTGTCCGACACCGTGCAGGCCGTCGCGGCCGGCACCGAGCAGATGGGCTCGTCGATCCGCGCGATCGCGCAGAGCGCCACCGACGCGTCGGCGGTCGCGGACCGTGCCGTCACGACGGTCACCAGCGCGAGCACGACCATCGAGCGGCTCGGCGAGTCGAGCAAGGCGATCGGTGACGTCGTGCACGTGATCTCCTCGATCGCCGCGCAGACGAGCCTGCTCGCGCTCAACGCCACGATCGAGGCGGCGCGCGCGGGCGAGGCCGGCAAGGGGTTCGCGGTCGTCGCGTCCGAGGTGCGTGAGCTCGCGGGCCAGACGGCTCGCGCGACCGACGACATCACGGCGCGCATCACCGCGATCCAGGAGGACAGCGCGGGTGCGGTCGGGGCGATCAGCGCCGTGGCCGGCGTCATCACGCAGATGAACGCGCACCAGCAGACGATCGCGTCCGCCGTGGAGGAGCAGACGGCGACGACCGCCGAGATGGACCGTGGGGTCGCCGACGCCGCGGCGGGCTCCGCCCGGATCGCGGAGAGCATCGAGGGTGTCGTCGACGTCGCCCGCGCCACCTCGGAGTCCGTCGCGGACTCGCGCGGTGCCGCCGACGAGCTCGCCCACGTCTCCGCGGAGCTCACCGAGCTCGTCACGCAGTTCCGGTACTGAGCCGGCCGCCGAGCGGGGTCAGACGGTGAGCACGACCTTCGCGCGGGCGTGCTCGTCCTCGAGGTAGCGCATCGCCTCGGCCGTGCCGGCGAGCGGGTAGGTCCGGTCGACGACGGGCCGCACGGCGCCGGACTCGACGAGCTCGCGCAGCGTGTCGAGCCTGCCCGTGGAGGGTGCGGAGCCGGGGATCCGGACCCGCTGCCGGACGAACGGCTTCGCGAGCTGCCCCCGGACGAACAGGCCCATCGGGCCGAACATGCTGCCGCCCTCGGAGGTGCCACCGCCGGACAGCAGCAGCACACCGGTCGGCGCGAGGGCGCGTCGCAGGTCCGTGAGCGAACGGTTGCCGACGAGGTCGTAGACGACGTCGTAGCGGGTCCCGTCGCGCGCGAAGTCGTGCGCGCGGTAGTCGACGACGTGCTCCGCGCCGAGCGACGCGGCCAGGTCGGCGTTGCGGGCGCTGCACACGGCCGTCACGCGGGCGCCCGAGGCGTGTGCGAGCTGCACCGCGAACGTGCCGACCCCGCCGGACGCGCCGTTGACGAGCACGTGCTGCCCGGGCTGCACGTCCGCGACGTCGCGCAGGGCGGTCAGGGCCGTGTTGGCGGCGAGCGGGACGGCGGCGGACTCCTCGAAGGTCGTCCCGGCCGGCCGCCGGGCCACGACGTCCTCGGGCGCGCGGACGTACTCGGCGAACGCCCCGGGGTGCTCGCCGAACACCTCGTCGCCGGGCCTCAGCCGCGTGACGAGCGACCCGACCGCCTCGACCGTGCCCGCGAAGTCGGTGCCGAGGACCGGCTGCCGGGGCCGGCGCAGGCCGAACGTCGGGCGCATCACGTACGGGTCGCCGCGCAGCAGGTGCCAGTCGCGGGCGTTGAGGGAGGCGGCCCGGACGCGGACCAGCACGTCGTGGTCGCCGGGCTCGGGCAGCTCGACCTCGGCCAGGCGCAGCACGTCGGGGGAGCCGTACCGGTCGTGCGTGATCGCTCTCATCGGACCTCCTCGGGCGAGTTGGCGCGGGCGTCTACGGTGGGCGGAGCCGCCCTGCGGCGTGGTGTACGGCGTACACCTGCTGGGACGAGACACTAGGTGTACGCCGTACACTCAGTCAAGGGGTCGGCAGAAGGAGGTCCGGTGACCGCGCAGCAGACGGACGTACCACGCCGCACGCCCCTGTCCCGCGAGCGCGTCCTGCGGGCCGCCGTGGCGCTCGCGGACGAGGGCGGCATCGAGACGCTCAGCATGCGCAGGCTCGCCCAGGAGCTCGACGTGGTCCCGATGGCGCTCTACAAGCACGTCGCGCACAAGGACGAGCTGCTCGACGGCGTCGTCGACCTGGTCGTCGGCGAGATCCCCGCGCCCGCGCCGGGCGACGTCGAGCAGGACTGGCAGGGTGCCGTCCGCCGGCGCGTGCTCGGTGCGCGGCACGCGATGCTCAGCCACCCCTGGGCCGCCCAGGTCATCGAGTCCCGCGGTGCCCCGACCCCCGCGGTGATGACCTACCTGAACTCCGTCGTCGGCATGTTCCGCGCCGGCGGCTTCTCCGTCGACCTCACCCACCACGTGATGCACACGATGGGCAGCCGGATCCTCGGCTTCAGCCAGGAGCTCTTCGACGACTCCGCCGAGATCGACCCCGAGGTGCGGGCCGCCGGCGCCCGCGCGATGGCCCCGGCCTTCCCGCACCTCGCCGAGATCGCCCTCGCGGTCGCGCACGACGACGCGTCCGTCGTCGGGTCGGGGTGCGACGACCAGGCCGAGTTCGAGTTCGCGCTCGACCTGCTCCTCGACGGGTTCGAACGGCTGCGCCGGCGCGCGGCGGGCGAGTCCGCCCCCGCCTGACCTGGGCCCTCCGACCCTCCTGACCTGCGGGTTCGCCCATCCGTCATCCCGTCGAGGCGCCCGCGTCACCCGATCGGGGTACCGTGCGCGACGCGCCGCAACCCGGCGCACAACCGACAGCACGGGAGGACTCAGGCATGAGGATCACCAACCTGCAGCGTCGCAGGGTGCGAGGGGGAGCCGTGGCGGCAGCCACCCTGCTCCTCGTCGGGCTCGCCTCGCCGGCGATGGCCGGTGGCGGGCACGGTGGGGGGCCCGGTGGAGGGCACGGCGGCGGGCCCGGCGGCCCCGGAGGGGGGCACGTCGACGGCTACCACCTCACCGTCATGGGCACGACGGACCTGCACGGCAACGCCGTGAACTGGGACTACTACAAGAACGCCGAGTACGACGACAGCGCCCACAACGACGTGGGCCTCGCGAAGGTCTCCACGCTGGTCAACCAGGTCCGCGCCGACCGCGGGGCGCGCAACACGCTCCTCATCGACGCCGGCGACACCATCCAGGGCACCTCGCTCGCGTACTACTTCGCCAAGGTCGAGCCGATCTCGTCGACGGTCCAGCACCCCATGGCCCTCGCGATGAACGCGATCGGCTACGACGCCGCCGCCGTCGGCAACCACGAGTTCAACTACGGCATCCCGTACCTGCGGACCTTCGAGAAGCAGCTCCGGTTCCCGCTCCTCGCCGCGAACGCGCTCGACGACGGCACCGGCCGGCCGGCGTTCGCGCCGTACACCATCAAGACCGTTACCGGGCACCACGGAAGAGCCGTCCGTGTCGGGATCCTCGGCCTGACGAACCCCGGCATCGCGATCTGGGACAAGGCGAACGTCGAGGGCAAGATGCACTTCGACGGGCTCGTCGAGCAGGCGTCGAGGTACGTGCCCGAGATGCGCCGCAAGGGCGCGGACGTCGTGGTCGTCGCCGCGCACTCCGGCGCCGACACGTCGTCGTCGTACGGCGACGCCCTGCCGTTCCCGGAGAACGCCGCGACGCTCGTCGCCCAGCAGGTGCCCGGCATCGACGCGATCCTCGTGGGTCACGCGCACCAGGAGATCGCCGAGCGCGTCGTCACCAACACCGCCACCGGCAAGCCGGTCGTGCTGTCCGAGCCTCTCAAGTGGGGCGAGCGGCTGTCCGTGTTCGACATCGACCTGTCGTTCGCGCGGGGCCGCTGGACCGTGCAGTCCGTCGACGCGCAGGTGCTCAACTCGAACACCGTGCCCGAGGACCCGAAGATCGTGCGCCTGCTGCAGGCCGACCACCAGAAGGCCGTCGACTACGTCAACAGCGTGATCGGCACGGCCACCGAGCCCATGTCGGCCGCGACCGCCCGGTACGAGGACACCTCGGCGCTCGACTTCATCAACCACGTCCAGGCCGAGACCGTGAAGGCCGACCTCACGGGCGCCGACGCCGACCTGCCCGTGCTGTCCATCGCGGCACCGTTCAACAAGGACGCCGCGATCCCGCAGGGCGACGTCACCGTCGGGGACATCGCCGGGCTGTACATCTACGACAACACGCTCCTGGGCATCAAGCTCACGGGCGCGCAGGTCAAGGCGTACCTGGAGAAGTCCGCCGAGTACTTCAAGCCCGCACCGACGCCCGGCACCTACGCGGCCGCCGACCTCACCAACGCGGTGACGCCGACCGCCCCGAACGGCACCCCGGACTACAACTACGACGTCATGGGCGGGCTCGACCAGCCGCTGACCTACGGCATCGACCTGGCGCAGCCCGTCGGCAGCCGCATCACCGGGCTCGCGTACGGCGGCGTCCCGGTGACCGACGACCAGCAGTTCGTGGTCGCCATCAACAACTACCGGCAGTCCGGCGGCGGGAACTTCCCCGGCGTCGTGGGCGCGCCCGTCGTGCACAACCGGCAGCTCGAGATCCGGCAGCTGCTCATCGACTGGGTGACCGAGCACCAGGTCGTGGACCCGGCGCTGTTCTCCTCGTCGAACCCCGACTGGCAGCTCACGTCGGGCGGGACCCCGCTGACGGTCACACCGTGACGGTCCCGCGCTGACCGGGTGCGGGTGCCCTCCTCCCCGCGAGGGCGGCACCCGCACCCGTCAGGGTTCCCGGACGAGGTCCAGCTCCAGCCAGCGGGCCAGGTCGGCGATCTCGTCGTCCACGGCCGCCCGCGTCGCCGCCGTCCAGTCGCCGTCCTCGTGCACCGCGTGCACGCGCAGCGCCCCGGCGCGGGTGTCGGCCGTCGCGTCGAGCTTGCCGACCAGCCGGTCCCCGTGCAGCACGGGCAGCGCGTAGTAGCCCCACCGGCGGACCCGGGCCGGCTTGAACATCTCCAGGGCGTACTCGAACTCGAAGATCTCGGTCATCCGCTTGCGGTCGTGCAGCAGCCGGTCGAACGGTGACAGCAGCGCCGCCCGCCCGTCGAACGCCCCGGAGCGCACGGCGTCCAGGTGCGCCGGGTCGACACGCCAGCGCCCGCGGACGCCCTCGACGACCGCGGGCTCGCCCGCCTCGCCCACGTCGAGCGGCTCGACCGGGCACTCGGGCCCGCGCGAGCGGGCGATGCCGAGCGCCCCCAGACGCCGCGCGTCGCGCAGCCGCAGCGACTCCTCCAGCGGCGGCACCGGCCCGCCCGGGTAGACCCGCTCGGCGAGGTCCCACAGCCGGTCCTTGCCCGTGCCGCCCGCGGCGGCGACCTCGCCGGTGCGGACCATGACGTGCAGCATCATCGTGACGTTGCGGTTGTCGTTCCAGCCCGACGACTTCCACGGCTCGACGCACAGGTCCGGCAGCTCGCTGATCGGCAGCGGACCGTCGGCGCGGAGCCGGTCGAGGATGTCCAGGCGGCACGCCTGGTTCGTCCGCAGCCACTCGACGTTGGCGCGCTGCCACCCGGTGAGCTCGCCGGCCGCCCACACCGCCATCTCGGCGCGGTACAGCGCCAGGTCCTCGGCGGGACGCAGCGTGCCGCGGTACTCCAGGAGCGTCTGCTCGTCGAGCGCGTCCGCGAGCTCGTGCGGCTCGTACGCCGACCCGATCCGGCTCCACAGCACCAGGTCGGCGCTCGGTGCGACGGCGCTCGTCGGGTTGAGCTGCAGCAGCGAGAGCTGTTGGACCGTCTCGTGCACGTCGGTGAGGCGGTCGGCCGTGAGCCGTTGCGCGCGGACGGCGACCCGCCGCGCGTCGGTCCGGGTGAGCTCGTGGACGGTCACGCCGCAGGAGCCTACGACCGGCCGCCGACACCGGCACCCGCCGGGTGCGGGCCCAGGACGCTAGAGCGCAGCCGCGATGATCGCGACCGAGACGAGGACGCCCACGCCCGACAGCACGAGCGCCCACACCGACTTGGTGCGCCCGAAGGCCGGATGGCCGGCGGCGGCGTACGCGCCGGCGCGGGACAGGCCCTGCACGCCGAGCACGATCCCGAGGATCGCCCCGATCCAGAAGCCGAACACCGACAGGATCCCGAGCACGAGCGCCGCGGTGGCGCGGGGGTTGCGTCCGCTCGCCAGGTCGGTGGGGACGTCGCTGAGCCTCTGCGCGTGGTCGGCCGACCAGGTGAGTGGGGCGGGGGCGAGGTTCGTGCAGACCGGAGGTGCCGTCGGCATCGCGGCGACAGCGGTCGCGGCCGGGGCAGCGGCAGGGGCACCCGCCGGGCTCGGGCGGACGTGGGCGGTGAACGACTGCCCACCCCACCACCGCTCCTGCCCGGGGACGGACGGGTCGGGGTACCAGCCGGGCACGTGCATCGTGACCTCCGAGGCGGTGACGCGAGCACCGGGAGCCCGGTGCGGTCGACAGGCGGGACTGGACCGCCGTCACCGGGATCGCCGGTGACGGTGCAGGTCAGCGGCGATCCGGGGCGAACCTATCAGCGGAACAGGACCGCGCCATAGAGGATCCCGTCGGCCGTGGTGGCTCCGACGAGCATCCGGGTCACGTCGGTGCGGCGCATCTGGGCGTCGTGCCCGGGGGAGCGGGACCAGGCGACGACCATCTGCGTCGCGCTCGCCGGGCGGAGGCAGGCGACGATGCTGTCGCCGCCGCTGTGCCAGATCTGCCCCCAGGCCGCCATGTCCTGCGCGTGGGCGACGAGCGCGCCGGAGCCGGCGACGGCGAGCCTGCTGAGGCCGAGGCCGGCGCGGTAGTCGTTGATCGCGGCGCCGATGTCGCCGCCGTCGACGACCGTGCTCGACGCGCTGCCGCCCGCCTGGCAGGTGAGGGTCTTCCCCTGGGGGCCGCTCGACGCGGGGGCCGTCGACGCGGGTGCCGTCGGGGCGGCGGCCGGTGCGGTCGCGGGAGAGGTCGCGGGTCGGGCGGCCTTCGCGGCCGCGGCGCGGTCGGCCGCCTGGGCGGACCGTTCCGCCTCAGCCGCCTCAGCCGCCTGTGCCGCCTGAGCCGCCGCCTCTGCGACGCGTGCGGCCTCGGCGGCCTGCCACTGCTGCTCGGCCTGCGCGACGGCCTGCTGCGCGGGGTCGAGCGCGTCGAGCGCGCGGTGCACGTCGGTGGTGCTGGCACCGGAGCCGAGCGTCGCTGCCGAGGTGGCGACCGCGTCGCGGGCGGCGACCAGCGCGGCGCGGGCGGCGTCGTCGGCGTGCGGGGCCGCGGAGAGGGCGGCGTCGGCCGAGGCGACGGCGGCGCCGGCCCGGGCGGCAGCCTGCGAGCGGAGCGTCGTGCTCGCCGCGGACCGTGCCGCGGCGAGCGTCCCGGCGGTGAGCCGAGCGTCCGCGGCGGCGGCGTCGACGACGAGCTGCACGCGGGCGGCGGTGCGGGCGTGCTCGGCCTCGGTCGCGCGAGTGTGGGCCTCGGCGGCGGTCGCTCCGAGCGCCGACCCGGTGGCCAGGACCGTCGTGAGCACGGCGACGGTGGCGACGCGGGCGGGGTGGCCGGTCCGGGCCGAGCGGGTCGGGTTCGTCGTGCGGGTCGGGCTCGTCGTCCGGTGGAGCATCACGTCACCTCGTCGTGCGGGCGGTGCGACCCGGTGGTCCGCACCTGGGGGGGCGGCTGTTCGTCCCCTGGTAGGTTCAGGGTAGGCATTTGTTCGCACATCAAACTAATTGCATACCGGATCCCGGGCATCGGATCCCGTATGCAGGTCACGGGCGGTGAGACCGCTCCCACGACGCCGTGTGACGGCGAGGCTCGGGGACCTTGGTCGCGTCCCGCTCCACGACGCCCGACCTACCGTGGAAGGACGGCGACACCGCGACCGTCCCCACCGGTGCCGACCGGATGGGAGGTCACGATGCCTGTGCCGCTGATCCCGAGCCGTGCCGGCCCGCTGCGCCTGACGCTCGTCGACGTCGCCGTGCGCGAGCTCCAGGAGCTCGTCGTCACCGGCAGGCTCGAACCCGGCGAGCAGCTCCGCGAGGACGAGCTCGCGACCTGGCTCGGCATCTCCCGCACCCCCGTGCGCGACGCCCTCGCCCGGCTCGAGGACCTCGGGCTGGTCGAGAGCGAGCCGCACCGCGGCTCCCGGGTCGCGCCGATGGACGTCGAGATGCTCGACCACACCGCGCAGGCCCTCGCCGGGGTGCTCGGCACCGTCGCCCGGCTCACCTGGCCCACGCTGTCCGCCGACGTGCGTGCGCAGGTCCGTGCGGCCGTCCGCGCCGCCGCGTCCGCCCCGGCCCCGGCCGACAACCGGTCCCGCCGCAACGCGCTGCGCGCAGCCCTCGACCCGATGGTCGACGCCTGCACCAACCCCGTCCTCGTGCAGATCGAGGCGGACCTGCGGCCGTCGATGACGCGGCTGCTCTACCTCGCACCCGCCGCCGACGTGTCGCAGGCGCAGGTCGCCGCCCTGTGCCGGCTGCTCGACGAGGCCTTCGAGTCGGACCGCCCGTTCCGGGTCGGTCACGCCGTCGAGCACGCCTACCTGACGGTCACCGGGTGGACGATCCGCGCGCTGCGGAACGCCGAGTGCCGGCTCGACGAGCGCGGTGTGCCGGCGCTCGCGGGCGCTACGACCCGCTCCGTCAGGTGAGGACCCCGGAGCCGTCCTGCACCGCGACGCCGACGGCCGAGAGCACGATCGCCCAGACCGACCTCGTCCGCCCGACGGCCGGGTAGCCGACGGCCGCGAACCTGCGCGCCCGCTGCAGGCCGAGGATGCCGACGACGAACCCGAGGACCCACCCGAGCCCGAGGCCGAGCCGGCGACCTGCGGGTCACGCCGCCCGTCGGGACCTGTGCCGGTCGACGCGCAGAATTTACGTGCACGAGCAGACAAGTCCGTCACCAGGAGTCACGCTGGACCATGGCCCCGCTCGTGACCGACCGCCGGCCGGACCCGACCCACCGGTCGTCGTTCCCGCCGATCGCGAACTACGCGTTCCTGTCCGACTGCGAGTCGAACTGCCTGATCGCCCCGAGCGGTGCGGTCGAGTGGATGTGCGTCCCCCGCCCGGACTCCCCGAGCATCTTCACCGCGCTGCTCGACCGGGCGGCCGGCTCGTTCCGCGTCGGACCGCACGGGATCCGGGTCCCCTCGGCCCGCCGCTACCTGCCCGGCACGCTCGTGCTGGAGACCACCTGGCAGACGCCCACGGGCTGGCTCGTGGTCCGGGACGCGATGGTGATGGGACCGTGGCACAACACCGACGAACGCTCCGCGACCCACCGCCGCACGCCGACGGACAACGACGCGGAGCACATCCTGCTGCGCACCGTCACGTGCGTGAGCGGCACCGTGGACCTCGAGGTGGAGTGCGCACCGGCGCCGGACTACGCGCGGCAGGAGCCGCGGTGGGAGTACTCCGAGTCCGGCTACAACGAGCTCGTCGCGACACCTCCGGAGGGCGTCACGGGCCCGACCCTGCGCCTCACGTCGAGCCTGCGCCTCGGCGTCGACGGCCGCACCGCGTCGGCCCGCACCCGCATGGTGAACGGCGACAAGGCGTTCGTCGCCCTCGCATGGTCGCCGCTGCCGAACCCGCGCACGTGGGACCAGGCCGCCGACCAGCTGTGGCGCACGCAGGAGTACTGGCGCGAGTGGATCACCCAGGGCGTGTTCCCGGACCACCCGTGGCGCACGTACCTGCAGCGCAGCGCGCTCACGCTCAAGGGCCTGACGTACGCGCCGACGGGTGCGCTGCTGGCCGCCGCGACGACGAGCCTGCCCGAGACGCCCGGCGGCGAGCGGAACTGGGACTACCGGTACGCGTGGATCCGCGACTCGACGTTCGCCCTGTGGGGCCTGTACACGCTCGGGCTGGACCGCGAGGCGAACGACTTCTTCGCGTTCATCCACGACGTGTGCCGGGACAACAAGGACCTGCAGATCATGTACGGCGTCGGCGGCGAGGAGCAGCTCGACGAGACCGAGCTCGACCACCTGTCCGGGTACGAGGGTGCCCGGCCCGTCCGGGTCGGCAACGCCGCGTACTCCCAGCGCCAGCATGATGTCTGGGGCGCCGTCCTCGACTCCGTCTACCTGCACACCCGCTCGCGCGAGCAGCTGCCCGAGGCCCTGTGGCCCGTCCTGAAGCGGCAGGTCGAGGCCGCCATCAAGCACTGGCACGAGCCCGACCGCGGCATCTGGGAGGTGCGCGGCGACTCGCAGCACTTCACGTCGAGCAAGCTCATGTGCTGGGTCGCGCTCGACCGCGGCGCCCGGCTCGCGCGCATGCACGACGAGCACGACTTCGCCACCGAGTGGGGCAAGCTCGCCGCCGAGATCCACGCCGACATCTGCGCGCACGGCGTCGACGAGCGCGGCGTGTTCGTCCAGCGGTACGGGTCGGACGCGCTCGACGCGTCGCTGCTGCTCGTCCCGCTGCTGCGGTTCCTTCCCGCCGACGACGAGCGGGTCCGCGCGACCGTGCTCGCGATCGCCGACGAGCTCACCGACAACGGCCTGGTGCTGCGCTACCGGGTCGACGAGACGGACGACGGGCTCGAGGGGGAGGAGGGCACGTTCACGATCTGCTCGTTCTGGCTGGTCAGCGCGCTCGTCGAGATCGGTGAGCTGGAACGCGGCCGTGCCCTGTGCGAGCGGCTCCTGGCGTTCGCGTCGACCCTCAACCTGTACGCCGAGGAGATCGACACCCGGTCCGGGCGGCACCTCGGCAACTTCCCGCAGGCGTTCACGCACCTCGCCCTCATCAACGCGGTCATGCACGTGATCCGCGCCGAGGCGCACGCCGGGCACGACGGCGTGCACTTCGAGCCCCCGAACCGCGGCGGCTGACGGCCGCGCGGCCGGACGTGTGCCCGGGCGCGCGCCCGGGTCAGGTCGCGTCGGGTGCCCAGCCGGGGGAGGCCGGGCCGCCGTGCGTCGGGTCGGCCGAGATCCACCGCCAGGTCGCGAGGACGCCGTCCGCGGCCTCGACGGCGCGCGCGTGCCACGAGGAGGACAGGACGCCGATCACGAACGCCCACCCGGCATGGTCGACGTGCGTGTCCGTCACGGCCGCGTCGTGGAACGTGGAGGTCGTCCGCCACCCCGCGCCCGCCGCCGTGTCGACGCGGTCGACCGGGCCGAGCGCCATCCGTGGTGCCTGGTACGACGCGTGCTGCCGGTGCGCCCGCTGCTCCGCCGGCAGCGGATCGTCGCCGTCCCGGAGGCTCACCCGCCCGAGGCAGACGACGAGCAGGTGGGTCCGGGGGGCCATCACGACGCGCACGTCCTGGCGGGAGCCGTCGGGGCCGAGGTCGCCCGTCGTGACGTTGGGTCCGGGCGCGCGGAAGGACTCGCCGGGCCGGCCGTCGCCGAGCGGGGCGACGACGACCTCGTGCGTCAGCGCGTACGGGTCGGACGGTGGTGCGGCCGGCCGGACGAGCAGCCTGCGCACCGGCACGGACCGGACGGCCCGACGGATCTCGGCCGCCCTCGCGGGGTCCTCCTTCGTCGCCGTGCGCACGACCAGCGCCCGCAGCCACAGGACTTGCAGCACCCGCAGGCCGAGGGCGACCGCCGCCGAGGCGCCCACGTACATCAGCAGGTGGAGCAGCGGCAGCACAGGGTCGGTGAGGACGGTGCCCTGGGGGAGGCCGCCGTGCGGAGCGAGTGCCACGTCAGGACATCGGCGCCGCAGCGCGCACGCTTGACCCGACGAGCCGCACCGGTCGTCGCCGACGCGCGCGCGCCGGTGACCGAGGTCTCGGAACACCGGCCCGGCGACGGCCGTTGACCCCGGCATGACGACACTCGGGCTCATCGGCAGCGGCAACATCGGCGGCACCCTCGCGCGGCTGGCGGTGGCGGCCGGGTACGACGTCGTCGTCTCCAACTCGCGCGGGCCGGAGACGCTCGTCGACCTCGTCGCGGAGCTCGGCGACCGGGCACGCGCCGGCACCGCGCAGGAGGCGGCCGAGGCGGGCGACCTCGTCGTCGTGTCCGTCCCGCTCAAGGCCGTCGACCAGGTCCCCGTCGAGCCGCTGCAGGGCAAGCTCGTCATCGACACCAACAACTACTACTGGCAGCGCGACGGCCACGTCGCCGAGCTCGACGCGCAGCAGATCACCAGCGCCGGGCTGCTGGCCCGGCACCTGGGCGACGCGCACGTCGTGAAGGCGTTCAACCACATCACGGCCGCCGACCTCGGCTCGCAGGGCACGCCTGCGGGCACCCCGGACCGGCGGGCGCTCGCGATCTTCGGCGACGACCACGACGCGAAGGTCGGTGCGGCCGCGTTCATCGACACCGTCGGGTTCGACGCCGTCGACGGCGGCCCGCTCGACGAGAGCTGGCGCATCGAGCCCGGCACCCCCGGCTACGGGCCGCGGTTCGACGCCGCGGGCCTGCGTGGGGCGCTCGACGCCGCAGTCCGTCCGCACGGCGCCTGACCGCGGGGCTCCGCCGGTTCCCGACCCGCGACCACGTACGACGAGGACCTCCGGACAGCGAGGACGAGATGTCCGCACCGCCCGGAGGTCCTCCGCTCGCATCATGACCTCACGGCGAGGTCGGTGCTGCTAGAGCGCGACCCACCCGCTGAAGGGGCCGCCGGGGCCGGTCTGGCAGCTGCCCACGACGGTGCCGTTGGTGTCAGCCCCGTACACGCAGTTGACGCCGCCCGACGTCCGGATGCCCGTGAGCGCCGTCGCCAGCGCTGCGCCCGACCCGATCTGCGCCCATCCGCCCCGCGCGGGTGCGGTGCTGCTGACGGACGTTCCCCACACGTTGCGGTCGCTGCCCAGCACGTACGCCGAGTAGAGACCGGGCGACGCGATCACGGCGGGGGTGGTGTCTCCGGCCGCGACAGGGCCGGACCCGAGGTTGATCCACGCACCGAACGGAGCGCCCGCCGTCGGCTGGGTGACGGTCGCCACCGTCGAGCCGGCCCCCGCGAAGACCGTGACACGGTCGCCGGTGATCGTCGCCGTGGGTTCGGTCGTGATCCCGCCGCCGCCCGTTCCGAGCTCGGTCCACGCGGAGAACGCCGATCCCGCAACCGGCTGTGCGGTCTGGGCGACGTGCCCGTCCGCCGTCCAGGCGAAGAGGCCGATGCGGTCGCCCGAGTAGCGCACGAGAGCGGGTCGCCCGACGAGCGCCCGGGTGGAGCTCCCGATGTTGGTCCATGTGCCGAACGCGCCGCCTGCGGCGGACTGTGACGTGCCGGCGACGCGCCCGTCGACGGTCGTCGCGTACACGGCGATCACCCCCGAGGCCAGCTGGGTCGCCACCGGGTCGCTCGCGATGCCGTTGCCCGCCGCGCCGATCGTCGTCCAGGCACTGAAGGATCCGCCGACGGCGGTCTGGTTGGTGCCGACGATGGTGCCGACGGACGTCCGCGCGTAGACCGCGATGATTCCCGAGCTGAGGCGCAGGACGGCAGGACGGCCGACGACCCCGGCGTCTCGCGAGCCGATGATCTGCCACGCGCCCAGGCCCGCTCCTGCGGCTGCCTGGCTGGCGCCCCAGAGGTTGCCGTCGGTCCGGGTGGCGTAGAGCGAGATCCGGTCTGCCGCGTCGATGATGGACGTCGGCGCGCTCAGTGAGAGAGGAACGGGCTCCGGCTCGGCGACGCTGGTCACCCCCGAACCGCCGCCCCAGTACTCCCAGTGCCACGGTTCCGGCTTCGAGCCGCCCGGTTCGGCCCACGCGGGGTGGAGCCATCCGTAGGCGGGCGCGTTGGCGCGCATCCAGTTGAACTGAGCCGTCCCGAAGTCCTGGATCCCACCACTGAGATCCAGTGCTCGCGCCCAGCCGTGGTTCGAGCAGCCCGGTGTCGCTGCGAGGTTCCCCTTCGCTGCCTTCGTCCTGACCTGCGCGTCGTAGGAGCGGTACGAGTCGGTGATGGCGAGGTTCACACCGAACCGCGCTCGATATGCGGTGTTCAAGCTCTCCAGGTTCGCTGCGGCGGCCGGCTGGACCCATTGCCCCGGCGCCCAGGAGATCGGGCTCAGCTCGCTGAGCGGGATCTGGCCGTTCTCGTGAGTGCCCCACCGCAGCGGCTGGCTGCACGTCGCGGCCTGGGAGGGCGCGCTCGGCACCACCGTCAGGACGGCTGCTGAGACGAGCAGGAGGGCGCCTGCCTTGATCTTGTCGGCGAGACGGGCCCGACGAACGGGCGGGACGGCCGGACCGGTCCTCTCTGTGAACGCTGGTTCGAGCCTGCTACCTGGGCTGTTGGTGTTCATCACAGTCGGGAACGTAGCCAGGGGGAACGGGCGCAGAACGGGGTTTCACCGCCTCGCCACTAGTTCGTGACAAAAGGTGCATAAGGGGCACCTTCGCGGCCTGCTCAGCCCAGGCGCGTCAGGCGCACGTGCCACGCCTCGGGGCCGTCGACGAGGACCTCGACGTCGAGCTCGACGCGCTCGCGCAGCTGGGCGATGAGCGGCCGGGGCAGGTGCGGCGCGACGAGGACCAGCGAGCCGCCCGGCGGGATCGCGTCGAACGCGCCGAACACGGTCGCGTGCCGGATGGCGTGCGGGATGGGGCGGACGTCGAGCACGGGGTCGGCCTCGTCGTGGCCGCCGCAGCCGCACGCGTGGCCTGCGGGCTCCGGAACCGGCGTGCTGGTGAGGATCTCGACCCCCTCCGGTTCTCAGGAGTCTGGATCGCCGATGAAGCCCGTCGATGGGTCGACCTGTGCGAGGAACGAGCGTGCATGGCGCTCGAGGTCGGACGTGGACATTGCTGCGCCGTCGGAGCGCGCCACGGTGAAGCCGTAGGAGTCACGTGGTCCGCTGTCCCACGTGAAGTCGTAGGACGCCCCGTCATCGCGCTGCGTCACAGTGAACAACTCGCCATCGATCGTCAGTTGCACGTAGATCCCATCAGGCTCTGAGCGAGGAACTGCCCGCGCGGCCATTACGAAAGGACTCTGTCATCGGTAAGTGTATCTGCGTGATGACCTCTATGACTAACCGAAGGCTCGGCGTCCGAAGCGCGATGGCTGGCGTTGGGTCGCTCGCGGCACTCGTCCTGTTGCTTGCTGCCCCTGCTCACGCAGATACGACTGAACCCGTTGACGACATCCCTACCTTTCATCATCACCTGACCGTCGAGGTCGGGGCGCCATCCAGTCCCTCCGTGCCAGCGAAGACAGGGAGCGGGACGACGCAAGGCCTGGGTCTGTGCGCATTCGAGCAATACGGAGACTATCTGCACCTGTCGAGCACTCCGCCGGCAGCCACGTCGGGCCACGGATGGTGGGTGAACGTCAACTGCTCCGCCACGACAGCAGTAGTGACGATCACCCTCCAGTCAAGGAAGGTGGGCGGAGTCTGGACTCCCCGAGCCACGGGTCAGAAGGTCGTCTACTCCGGCGGGGGTTCTGCCAATCGGGCAGCCGCCCGAGCTGTCTGCGCAAATCTGGTGGAGAAGGTCGAGTGGCGATCGATGATCGATGTGGACCTCGTCGGGTACGACGACGCGCCGACGAAGACCTACAGCCCGGTCGCATCGCTGTATTGCGGGTGATGCTCGGCGGCGGAGAGCGCGTGGGCTCACACTCGTGGGGCCGTCACGGCGACGGCCCCGCGAATGTCTAGCCCAGGCGCGTCAGGCGCACGTGCCACGCCTCGGGGCCGTCGACGAGGACCTCGACGTCGAGCTCGGCGCGCTCGCGGAGCTGGGCGATGAGCGGCCGGGGCAGGTGGGGCGCGACGAGGATCAGCGAGCCGCCCGGGGGGATCGCGTCGAACGCGCCGAACACGGTCGCGTGCCGGATGGCGTGCGGGATGGGGCGGACGTCGAGGACCGGGTCGGCCTCGTCGTGGCCGCCGCAGCCGCACGCGTGGCCGGCGGGCCCGGCCGCCGGGGCGGTCGGGAGGATCTCGATGTTCTCGGCGGTCATGGGTCTCTCCTTGTGTCGGTGCGGAACAGCGGGTGGGGTCAGCGGCGGGAACCGGGGCGCTCGACGCGCTCCCAGCCGGGGCGGGGCACGCGGTTGCCCAGGTGGGTGTCGTCCTTGGTGCGGTAGACGATGTACGGCCGGGTCAGGTACCCGAGCGGCGCGGAGAACACGTGCACGAGCCGCGTGAACGGCCACAGGGCGAACAGCGACATCGCGCACAGCACGTGCAGCTGGAACGCGAGGGGCACATCGGCCATCAGCGACGCGTCGGGCTGGAACGTGAGCAGGCCACGGATCCACGGCGAGATCGAGCCGCGGTAGTCGTAGGCGTCGCCGAGGAGCTGGAACATCACGGTCGCGGTCGTGCCGAACGCGAGGGTCGCGCCGAGGACGACGTACATGAGCTTGTCCATGCGGGTCGTGGCGAGGAACACGGGCCCGACGGTCCGCCGCCGGTAGACGAGGATCGCCAGCCCGGCGAGCGTGAGCACGGCCGCCAGCGTTCCCGCCCACGTCGCGACCAGGTGGTACGCGTGCTCGGTGACGCCGACGGCCTCCAGCCAGGTGCGCGGCACGAGCAGCCCGACGACGTGCCCGCCGATCACCATGAGGATCCCGACGTGGAACATCGGCGACCCGGCACGCAGCAGCCGCGACTCGTAGACCTGCGACGAGCGGGTCGTCCACCCGAAGCGGTCGTAGCGGTACCGCCACAGGTGCCCGACGACGAACACCGCGCCCGCGACGTAGGGCACGACGACCCACAGGAGCACGTCACGCGTGGTCATGCCGGGACCTCCGAACGGTCGGACGGGCGCATGGTCGGGAACGGGAGCAGGGGGGCGGACAGGCCGACGGTCTCGCTCGGCGGCCCGGCCGAGACCAGGTCGGCGAACCGGGCGGCCGTCGCCTCGTCGACCGCGGGGAGCGTGAGGCAGACGGCGTCGACGACGTGCGCGTACGGGCTGCCGACGTGGTGCAGGGCGGAGCGGAGCAGCTCGATCCCGGCGCGGTGCGAGCCGAGCAGCGCGTCCGCGACGGGCCCGGGGTCGCGGGCCGAGAGCTCCAGCACGGTCGGCAGGTGGTCGGGCAGCTCGTCCTCCCGCGGCTCCCAGCCGCACGCGCGGTACGCCTCGACGAACGTCACGAGGGCCATCCCGCGCCGTCGGGTGTCGCCCGCGGCGTAGTAGCTCAGGTAGAGCGCGCAGCGGCGGCGCTGGTCGAACGTCTCGACGTAGTGGACCTGCTGGGTGTCGAGGTCGAGCGCGTCGGCCGCGTCGAGGAACGCCGTGAACGCCGTCGCGACCGGGGCGGACAGGATCGCGGTCGAGTCGCGGATCAGCCCGTGCCGCTCGCGCAGCTCGGAGGTCGGGTAGTCGAGCAGCAAGGAGGCGGCCATGTGCGCGACGACCCGTTCGCTCGGGTGCGCGACGACGGGCTCGAGGAACGGCAGGGACGGCGGGCGGCCGGTGCCGGCGCGGCGGCTCATGCGTGGGCCTCCGGTCCGTCGCCGTAGCCGGGCTGGCCCTTCTCCGGCGGGAACATCCCGGGCGGTGCGCCGTTGCCGTCCCAGTTGAGCAGGTTGACGCGCGTCGGCGTCGCTCCTGCGGGGGTGTCCGCGGTCTGCCGGTTGCGCAGCGCGTGGAACGTCTCGACCGCGGCACGCACCGGGCGGCCCGACGACGACCCGAAGCGGCCGCCGCCGCCCATGCCGGGCCCGCCGTCGACGTCGAGCGAGCAGCCCGACGCCGTCTCCTCCAGCGCCCGGGCGCTCTCGGCGTGCGCTGCCGGGATCACATATCGATCCTCATATTTCGCGATCGCGAGCAGCCGGTACATGGCCTCGATCTCCTCGGCCGTCATGCCGACCGCCTGCGCGATGCGGGGGTCCTGCTCGGCGCCGAGGTTGACGTTGCGCATGTGCGCCCGCATCGCCGCGAGCCGTTGCAGCACGGCCGTCACGGGTGCGGTCTCGCCCGCGGTGAACAGGCCGGCGAGGTACTCGACGGGGATGCGCAGCCGGTCGATCGCCGCGAACAGCGTGCGGGCGTCCTCCCCGTCGTTGCCCGACCCGGTGACCACGTCGACCACCGGCGAGAGCGGCGGGATGTACCAGACCATCGGCATCGTCCGGTACTCGGGGTGCAGCGGGAGGGCCACCTGGTACGTCGAGATGAGCGCCCAGATCGGGGAGCGCTGCGCGGCGAGGACCCAGTCGTGCGGGATGCCCTCGGCCTCCGCCGCGGCGACGACCGCCGGGTCGTGCGGGTCGAGCAGCACGGACCGCTGCGCGTCGAGCAGCTCGGCCGGGTCCTCGACGGACGCGGCCTCCAGCACCCGGTCGGCGTCGTACAGCACGAGCCCGAGGTAGCGCAGCCGGCCGACGCACGTCTCCGAGCACACCGTCGGCAGCCCGACCTCGAGGCGCGGGTAGCACATCGTGCACTTCTCGGCCTTGCCGGTCTTGTGGTTGAAGTAGACCTTCTTGTACGGGCAGCCCGACACGCACATGCGCCAGCCGCGGCACTGGTCCTGGTCGACGAGCACGATCCCGTCCTCGGCCCGCTTGTACATCGCGCCCGACGGGCACGACGCGACGCACGACGGGTTGAGGCAGTGCTCGCAGATGCGCGGCAGGTAGAACATGAACGCCTGCTCGAGCTCGGCGGTGACCTGCTCGCTCATCTGCTTGAGGATCGGGTCCTGCGCCATCGTCTCGGTCGAGCCGCCGAGGTTGTCGTCCCAGTTCGCCGACCAGTGGATCTGCATGGCCTTGCCCGTGAGCAGGGACATCGGGCGAGCGACGGGCGTGTGCTCGCCCTGCGGGGCGGACAGCAGGGTGTCGTACTCGTACGTCCACGGCTCGTAGTAGTCGCGGATCTCCGGGAGCTTCGGGTTCGAGAAGATGTGCGACAGCTTGGTGAACCGCCCGCCGGACCGGAGCTTCAGGCGTCCTCGCTTGGTGCGGACCCAGCCGCCGCCCCACTTCTCCTGGTCCTCGTACGTGCGCGGGTAGCCGACGCCCGGCCGCGTCTCGACGTTGTTGAACCAGACGTACTCGACGCCCGTGCGGTTCGTCCACGCCTGCTTGCACGTGACCGAGCAGGTGTGGCAGCCGATGCACTTGTCGAGGTTCATCACCATCGCCATCTGCGCCATGACCTTCATGCGACTCTCCCTGCCCGTCAGTACGTGACGTCTTGCGACCGACGTCGGATGGTCGTGACCTCGTCGCGCTGGTTGCCCGTCGGGCCGAGGTAGTTGAACGCGAACGAGAGCTGCGCGTACCCGCCGACCAGGTGCGACGGCTTGAGCAGCACGCGGGTCAGCGAGTTGTGGATGCCGCCGCGCAGGCCCGACGTCTCCGAGCGCGGGACGTCCACCGTGCGGTCCTTCGCGTGGTACATGAAGACGGTCCCGGCGGGCATCCGGTGGCTGACGATCGCGCGGGCGACGACGACGCCGTTGCGGTTGTAGGCCTCGATCCACTCGTTGTCCCGGACGCCGATCGCGGTGGCGTCCTGCGGGGACATCCAGATCGTCGGGCCGCCGCGCGAGAGCGACAGCATGAACAGGTTGTCCTGGTACTCGGAGTGGATGGACCACTTGGAGTGCGGCGTCAGGTACCGGACGGTGACCTCGGCGTGGCCCTCGGACCCGGGTGTGCCCGACGGGCCGGTCGCGCCGGGCGTGCGGTCGCCGAACAGGCGGCCCAGGTCGAGCGGCGGCCGGTACACGGGCAGGTTCTCGCCGAGCTCGCTCATCCAGTCGTGGTCGAGGAAGAAGTGCTGCCGGCCGGTGAGCGTGTGCCACGGCTTGAGCTGCTCGACGTTGATCGCGAACGCGGTGTACCGGCGGCCGCCGTGCTCCGACCCCGACCACTCGGGCGACGTGACGACCGGGACGGGCCGGGCCTGCACGTCGGGGAACGTGATGCGCTTGCCCTCGTGCTCGCGCGCCAGCCAGGCGAGCTCCGTGCCGGTCTGGGCCTCGACGTTCTCGAAGCCCTGCACCGCCAGCCGGCCGTTCGTGGTGCCGGACAGGGCGAGGATCGTCTCGCAGACGTGCTGCGCGGTCGCGAGGCGGGGCCGCCCGGCGGCCGGACCGTCGGGGACCGTGCCGTTGAGCCGTCCGAGCTCGGCGACCTCCAGGTCGGGCATGAACTTCACGCCCTTGGTCACCATGCCGGCCGTCGCGGTGAGCGGGCCGAGGGACGTGAACCGGTCGGCGAGCGCGGTGTAGTCCCGCTCGACGACGACGAGCTTCGGCATCGTCACGCCCGGGACCAGGTCGTCGACCTCGGTCACGGTGCCGTGCGGGGTCGCCATCTCGTCCGGCGTGTCGTGCATCAGGGGCACCGCGACGAGGTCCTCGCGCTTCCCGAGGTGCCCCTCGGACAGCCGGGACACGGCCCGCGCGAGCGTGACGAAGATGTCGAAGTCCGTGCGGGTCTGCCACGGCGGCGCGATGGCCGGGTTGAACGAGTGCACGAACGGGTGCATGTCCGTGGTCGACAGGTCGTGCTTCTCGTACCAGGTCGCCGCGGGCAGGACGACGTCGGAGAACAGCGTCGTCGACGTCATCCGGAAGTCGCTCGTGACGAGCAGGTCGAGCTTGCCGCGGGGTGCCTCGTCGTGCCACGTCATGCTCGCCGGGCGCCGGTCCGGGCCGGACTCCTCGGCCATCACGGCCGCGTCCGTGCCGAGCAGGTGGCGCAGGAAGTACTCGTTGCCCTTGCCCGACGAGCCGAGCAGGTTGGCCCGCCAGATCGTCAGCACGCGCGGGAAGTTCGCCGGGTCGTCCGGGTCCTCGCACGCGAAGCCGAGCCGGCCCGCCTTGAGCTCGTCGACGACGTACGCCGACGGCTCGACGCCCGCGGCCCGCGCCTCGTCGACGAGGTCGAGCGGGTTGCGGTCGAACGTCGGGTACGACGGCATCCACCCGCGCCTGGCCGACTCGACCAGGCAGTCGGCCGTCGTCCGGCCCGCGAACTTCCCCTCGGCCAGCGGGGACGCGAGCGCGTCGGCGGGGAGCCCGTCGTAGCGCCACTGGTCGGTGGCGAGGTACCAGAACGCGGTGCCGATCATCTGCCGCGGCGGCCGCACCCAGTCGAGGCCGAACGCGTACTGCGCCCAGCCAGTCACCGGGCGGCACTTCTCCTGGCCGACGTAGTGCGCCCAGCCGCCGCCGTTGACGCCCTGGCAGCCCGTCATCGTCACGAGCGCGAGGAACGTGCGGTAGATCGTGTCCGAGTGGAACCAGTGGTTGGTCCCGGCGCCCATGAGGATCATCGAGCGGCCGTTCGAGTCCTCGGCGTTCTGCGCGAACTCCCGGCCGATCCGCTCGGCGGCGGCGGCGGGGACGCCGGTGATCTCCTCCTGCCACGCGGGCGTGCCGGGGGTGCTCGGGTCGTCGTAGCCCGTCGGCCAGGTGCCGGGCAGGCCGTCGCGGCCGACGCCGTACTGGGCGAGCAGCAGGTCGAAGACCGTGGTGACGACGGCGTCGCCGAGACGGGTGACCGGGACGCCGCGGCGGACCACGCCCGCGCCGCCGGTGTGCTGGGCGTCGGCGTCGCCGTCGCCGCCCGCGCCCGCCGTCACGTCGAACCGCGGCAGGTCCACCGCGACCGCGTCGCCGTCGTGCGTCGCGAGGTCCGCCACCGACATGACGGGCTCGATCGAGCCCAGGTCGAGGTTCCACGACCCCGCCTGCGCGGGGTCGAACCGGTGGCCCAGCGTCCCGTTCGGCACGCGCGGAGAGCCGTCGGCGTCGAGCACCACCGTCATGAACGCGGCGTCGCGCCCGTGCGTGTCGCGCGGGGCACCGTCGGGACCGGCGACCGGCCCGTCGAGCTGGTCCGCCGTGAGGAACTTGTCCGGCACCCACGCGTCGCCGCGCTGCTTGAGCGTGATGAGGTGCGGCGCGTCCGTGTACCGGTTCAGGTAGTCGACGAACCGGGCCGTGCGCCGCTCGACGAGGAACTCCCGCAGCACCACGTGGCCCATCGCGGTGGCGAGCGCGCCGTCCGTGCCGGGGTGCGGGGCGAGCCACTCGTCGGCGAACTTCGTGTTGTCCGCGTAGTCGGGGGAGACGGTGACGACCTTCTGGCCGCGGTACCGGGCCTCCGTCATGAAGTGCGCGTCGGGCGTGCGCGTCACCGGCACGTTCGAGCCCCACATCATCAGGTAGCTCGCGTTCCACCAGTCCGCCGACTCCGGGACGTCCGTCTGGTCGCCGAACACCTGCGGGGAGGCGACCGGCAGGTCCGCGTACCAGTCGTAGAACGACAGCATCGTGCCGCCGAGCATCGTGACGAACCGTGCCCCCGACCCGTGCGACACCATCGACATCGCCGGGATCGGCGAGAAGCCGGCGACCCGGTCCGGGCCGTACGTCTTGATCGTGTGCACGTGCGCGGCGGCGACGATCTCCGCCGCCTCGTCCCACGACGCCCGGACCAGCCCGCCCTTGCCGCGCGCCGACTTGTACGACCGCGCCGTCTCCGGGTCGCCCGTGACCTGCGCCCACGCGAGCACCGGGTCGCCCGTGCGTTCCTTCGCCGCCCGGTACGCCCGCAGCAGCGCGCCGCGCACGTACGGGTACCGCACCCGCGTCGGCGAGTACGTGTACCAGGAGAACGCCGCCCCGCGCGGGCACCCCCGGGGCTCGTACTCGGGGGAGTCCGGGCCGACCGACGGGTAGTCGGTCTGCTGCGTCTCCCACGTGATGATGCCGTCCTTGACGTACACCTTCCACGAGCAGGAGCCCGTGCAGTTCACGCCGTGCGTCGAGCGGACCACCTTGTCGTGCGACCAGCGGTCCCGGTAGAACGCGTCGCCCTGCCGGCCGCCCTCGAGGAACAGCGCACGCTTGTCGGCGGACATCGTGCCGGGCCGCAGGTGCGAGCCGAGGCTCAGGAGCGCGTCGATCGCGGCGTTGTCGGTGCCGGCGGGGGACGGGTTCACGGCTGCCTCCTTCGAGGGTGGTCGTCGAGCGGGCGTCAGCTGGGGCGCGGTGCGCCCGGGCGGGCGTACTGGCGCCAGACGAGCGCCGTGCAGAGGGCGAAGTAGACGGCCGCGCCGACGAAGAACGCCTGCGGGGCGACGAGCGACAGGCCGATGCCGACGAGGAACGGCCCGAACGCCGCGATGGCCGAGGTGAACCCGATGACGCCACCGGCCCGGCGGCGGTCGAAGATCATCGGCATCTGCTTGAACGTGCCCGCGTTGCCGATGCCGGCGAACGTGAAGATCGCGAGCATCCCGCCGAGGAACAGGCCGAACGTGCTGGTGTCGCTCGGGTCGAGGAAGAAGACCGTGAACACCGTCGCGGCCGTCATGCCGATCCCCGAGACCAGGGTCCAGACCGCGCCGCCGAACCGGTCGCACAGCGGGCCCCACGCGGCGCGGGTGATCGAGCCGAGCAGCGGGCCCAGGAAGACGTACTTCAGCGGGTCGGGCGCGCCCTCCATGCCGTCGTACATGTTCTTGATGAGCAGGCCCATCTGGGCGGCGAAGCCGGAGAACGCCCCGAACGTCATGACGTAGACGGCCGTCATGTACCAGGTGTGCTTCTCGCCGAAGATGTCGAGCTGCTCGCGGAAGTTCGCCTTGAGCGGGATCCGCCGCAGCCCGACCGCCGCGAGGATCGCGCCGAGCACGACCCACGGGATGAGCACGAGGCCCGCGTTGTGCAGGTAGATCTCCGAGCCGTCGGCCTTGACCTGCGGCGACAGCGCCGCCGTACCGAGCAGGCCGAACCCGACGACCCAGGGCACCAGGAACTGGATGAGGCTCACGCCGAAGTTGCCCAGGCCCGCCTGCAGGCCGAGCGCGGTGCCCGCCATCCGCTTGGGGAAGAAGTAGCTCGTCGACGGCATGAACCCGGCGAACGCGCCGCCGCCGATGCCGCCCGCCGCCGCGAGGAGCAGCAGCATCGAGTACGGGGTGGACGGGTCACGGACCGCGAGCACCCAGCCCGCCATCGGCAGCACCATGAGCGTCGCCGTGCCGCCGACGAGCGTGCGGGTGCCGACGATCGGCGGCAGGAACATGTAGATCAGCCGGCCGATGCCGCCCGCGAGGCCCGGGATCGCCGCGAGCCAGTAGAGCTGGCCCTTCGACAGGTCGTACCCGATGTCGTTGAGCCGGGGCGCGATCGCGCTCACCAGGTACCAGACGCAGAACGCGAGCGTGAGGTTGTACGTGGTGATCGCGAGCGTCCGCCACGCGAGGCGCTTGTCCCACGTGGCCTCGTTCTCCGGGTCCCAGCCCGTCAGAGGGGGCCGGCGCAGCAGGGTGAGGGTCGACATCGGGACCTCCCGCGATCATCCGTTCCGTGAGCCCGTCTTCGGGCTCAGGGCGAGGATGTCCGCGGGGTCAGGGGCGGTGCGCGCGAAAGGACCGTGGAAAACCCGGACGGGTCACAGGGGCCCGGCGGCGGGCCCCCGGTCGGCGCTCACGAGCTGCAGCACGCAGTGCTCCGGCCCGACGAACGGCAGGAGCTTGTGGGCCGCGACCGGTCCCGGGACGGCGTCGAGCACGCCCTGCGCGAGCCCCAGGTGCACGTTGCAGACGACCTCCGGCCGGGCCTGCGCCAGGTCCAGGAACGGGCAGCGGTACAGGTGGAAGGCCATCTCGTCCCGGTCGAGCTCCGGGTCGAAACCGAGCCGCTCCAGGTGCCCCTCGAGCGCGTCGAGCTGACGGTCCACGACCGGGGTGCCCTCGGCCGGCGTCGGGACGGCGTGCAGGTCGGGGTCGGCGACCATGGCCCGTCCGGCGGCCTGCGCGGCGTCGGGCGCCGAGCGGACCTCGCGCCCGTAGCCCTCCAGGAGGACGCGGGTGAGCGCGACGCGCGCGATCGACTCCTCGAGCCGGCGCCGCGCGTGCGGGTCGGCGCGCACGTCGTCCGCCGACACCGCCCGGTACACCATCCGCGGCCGCCCCCGGACGGTGCGCCGCTCCGGCGTGCGCTGCGCGAACCCGTCCGCGACGAGCCGCTGCAGGTGCTCCCGCGTCGTGTTCTCGTGCAGGCCGGTCGCCGTCGCGAGCTCGCCGATGGTGTGCTCGCCGCCGTCCTGCAGCAGGTGCAGCAGGTCCACGCGGCTGCCGGACGCGAGGGTGCGTGCGGCCTGGGTGCGGCGGACGGACATACGAGCAGTATCGGTCGACGGACCGGGGGCGGTGCGTGGGACGGAGGTCCCGAGCACCGGGACCTCCGACCCAGGCCGACGGGCACCGTGGATAACTAGCGTCAGGCCCGTGGAAAACCTTCGCGGCGGGACCCGGCCGCCCCTGCGCGTGCTGCTCCTGGCGCCCGCCGGGCTGGCCCTGCTGGCGGGGCTCGACGGAGCGCTCGTGCTGCTGGGCGTCCCCGCGCCCGTGCGCCTCGACCGGCTCGCGGACGTGCACGGCCAGCTCATGGTGCTCGGCGTCGTCGGCACGCTCGTCGCGCTCGAGCGGGCCGTCGCCGTGCGCACGCCGCTCGCGTTCGCGTCCCCGATGCTGCTCGCCGCCGGCTCTCTCGCCCTGCTGAGCGCGGCACCCCCAGCCGTCGGCCGGGGCCTGCACCTCGCCGGCACCCTCGCGCTCGTCGGGATCTACCTGCTCGTCTGGCAGCGCCAGCCGGCGTCCGCGGTCGCCGTGCAGGGAGCCGGAGCGCTCGCGGCCGCCGGGTCGGCGCTGCTCCTCGTCGCCGGCGTGCCCGTGCCCGTCGTCACGCCGTGGTTCGTCGCGTTCCTCGTCCTGACGGTCGTCGGCGAGCGCCTCGAGCTCATGCGGTTCGCCCCGCCGCCCGTCGCCGTCCGTGCCGCGGTCGTGGTGGCCGCGCTGCTGCTGGTCGCGGGCGCGGCCGTCGCGCTGCTGCAGCCACGCGCCGGGGGTGCGGTGCTCGGCGGCGCGCTCGTCGGCCTCGCGGTGCTCCTCACCCGCCACGACGTCGCCCGCCGGACGGTCCGCAGCACCGGTCTGCCGCGGTTCATGGCGCTCGCGATGCTGACCGGCTTCGCGTGGCTCGCGGTGGCTGGCGGGACCTGGCTCGTCGCGGGTGCCGCGACCGAGGGGCCGGGGTACGACGCCGTGCTGCACGCCGTGTTCCTCGGGTTCGTCATGTCGATGGTCTTCGCCCACGCGCCCGTGATCCTGCCCGCCGTGCTCCGCAGGCCGCTGCCGTACCGGCCCGTGATGCTCGTGCCGCTCGCGCTGCTGCACGTCTCGCTCGCGTTCCGGCTGCTCGCCGGGGACGCGTGGGGGAGCGTCACGGCAGTGCGGGTCGGTGGCGTCGCGAACGTCGTGGCCGTCCTGGCGTTCCTCGGGGTGGCGGCGTGGAGCGTCGCGTCCGCGCCGGCACCGGCGAGCCTCGCCGTGGTCGCGCCATGAGCCGGGCGTCCTGGCACCTGCGGGCGAACGCGCTCGTGGGTGCGTGGCTCGTCGCCGCGACGCTGCTGGCGCTCGGGCACCGGGCGGTCCCCGCCGCGACGTGGCTGATGGTCCACCTGCTGCTGCTCGGCGCGGTCAGCACCGCGATCCTCGTGTGGAGCCAGCACTTCGCGGACACGCTGCTGCGGCACCCCGCCCCCGGCGGGCGGGCCGGTCTCACGGCGCGGCTCGCGGCGCACACCGTGGGTGCGGTGGCGGTGCTCGTGGGGATCGCGGCGTCCCGCACGTGGCCCGTCGTCGTCGGGGGCGTGCTTGTCGCGGCCGCCGCGCTCGCGCAGGTCGTCACGATCGCCGTGCAGTCGAGGTCCGCGCTGCCGTCCCGGTTCGGGCACGCGGCCCGGTACTACGTGGCCGCGGGGCTGGTGCTGCCGGTCGCCGTGGCGTGCGGCGTCGCGATGGCGCGCGGCCACGTCCCGGACGACGCGCACGCCCGGCTGTACGTCGCGCACGTCGCGCTCGCGCTGCTCGGCTGGGTCGGCCTCACGGTGCTCGGGACGCTCGTCGTGCTGTGGCCGACGGTCCTGCACGCCAGGATCGAGCCGGAGCACGAGCGGGCGAGCCGCCGGGCGCTGCCCGTGGTGGTCGGCGGCCTGCTGCTCGTCGCGGTCGGCGCCGGGACCGGCTGGCGCCCGCTCGTCGGCCTCGGCGCGCTGGTCGTCGTCGCCGGCATCGCGCTCGGCGCCGTCGTCATGGTCGCGCAGGCGCGCACCGCGGCGCCGCGGACCTACGCGGCGTGGAGCCTCGCGGCGGCCGTCGGGTGGCTGGCGACGTGCACGGTCGGCTTCGGCGCGGTCGTCGTCGCCGCCCCGGACTGGGTCGCCGCCGCCGAACGGCTGCGCGTGCTCGTCGCACCGTTCGCCGTCGGGTTCGCCGCGCAGGTGCTCGTCGGCTCGCTGTCCTACCTGCTGCCCGTGGTGCTCGGCGGCGGCCCGTCCGCGGCCCGGCGCACCTCCGGCGAGCTCGACCGCGGGGCGCTCGTGCGGGTGATCCTCGTGAACGGCGGGCTCGTGCTGTTCGCCGCACCCGTGCCCAGCGCGGTCCGGGTGCTGTCGTCGATGGTCGTGCTGGGGGCGCTCGTCGCGTTCCTCGTGCTCGCCGGTCGTGCCGTGCACGCGGCCCTGCGTCCCGCTGCGGCAACCGGGCCTGCAGCGGCAACCGGGCCGGCTGCGGCAACCGGGCCTGCCGTGGCACCCGGGCCCGCGGGGACGACGGCGACCACCGCCTCGCGCAGCGGCGCCGCGGTCGTCGCGACCGGGGTGCTCGCGATGGCCGTCGCGCTGGGCGTCGCGGTCGACCCCGCCGCCGCCGGCATCGGCGTGGGCGCACCTGCGGCGGGCGTCCTCGCGACGGGCCGCACCACGACCGTCGAGGTGCGCGCGCTCGACATGCGGTTCAGCCCGTCGACCGTCCGGGTCCCGGTCGGCGACCGGCTCGTCCTCGTCGTGACGAACGAGGACGACGACGTGCACGAGCTCGTCGTGGAGACCGGCGCGCGGACCGGGCGGCTCTCGCCCGGGGCGGAGGGCACGGTCGAGGTGGGGGTGGTCGGCGGCGACCTCGACGGGTGGTGCCCGATCGCCGGTCACCGGCAGATGGGCATGGTCCTGTCGATCGAGGCCGAAGGCGGTCCGGGTGCCGCCCGCGCCGACGCCGTGACCGACTCCGTGACCGACGCCATGACCGACTCCGTGACCGACGCCGCCACGGACGCCACGGCCGAGCCGCCGGCCGGCCACGCGGGGCACGACATGTCGGGTGCCGCGTCCGCCGACGGATCCGCGCGAACCGGCTCCGCCGCGGACGACCTCGACCTCATGGCCACCCCGGGCCCGTCGTTCCGCCCGCGCGACGCGACCCTCGCGCCCGCCGGCCCGACGACCCACCGCGTGACGCTCGAGGTCCAGGAGGTCGTCCGCGAGGTGGCGCCGGGCGTCACGCAGCGGCTCTGGACGTTCGGCGGCCAGGCGCCCGGCCCGGTGCTGCACGGCCGGGTCGGCGACCGGTTCGAGGTCATGCTCGTCAACGACGGCACGATCGGTCACTCCGTCGACTTCCACGCCGGGGCGCTCGCCCCCGACGACGTCATGCGCACCATCGGGCCGGGGGAGTCGCTGACGTACGCGTTCACGGCGACGCGGTCCGGGATCTGGATGTACCACTGCTCGACGATGCCGATGTCGATGCACATCGCGAACGGGATGTTCGGTGCGGTCGTCGTCGACCCGCCGGGCCTGCCCGCCGTCGACCGCGAGTACGTCGTCGTGCAGTCCGAGCTGTACCTGGGCCCGCAGGGGGACGTCGCCGACGCGGCCAGGATCGCATCCCGCACCCCCGACCTCGTGGTGTTCAACGGGTACGCGAACCAGTACCGCGACCGGCCGCTGACGGCCGTGGCGGGGGAGCGGGTGCGGTTCTGGGTGCTCGACGCCGGGCCGAACCTGTCGAGCGCGTTCCACGTGGTCGGCGGCCAGTTCGACACCGTCTACCGCGAGGGCGACTGGGTGCTCCGCGACGGCGGGTCGACCGGCACGGGCGGCGCGCAGGTGCTCGACCTCGCGCCCGCGCAGGGCGGCTTCGTCGAGCTCACGTTCCCCGAGGCGGGCACGTACGCGTTCGTGTCCCACGCGATGAGCGACGCCGAGCGTGGTGCCGTCGGGCGCGTGCGGGTCACCGACCGCTGAGCGTCACCGACCGCTGAGCGTCACCGACCACTGAGCGTCACGCACCTGTCACCCGTCGCGCCAGCGCCACTCCGGCGGCTCGGGCAGCGCCTCGTGCGTCGGGTGCGCGACGAGCGCGGCGCCACGGCCGTCGAGCACCCGCACGAGCTCGGCGACGGTCCGCCTCGACGGCCCGGGTGGCTCGTCGACCGTCACCTGCGCGTCCGGCTCGGCGAGCGTGCCGCGCGCGCCCCGCACGGTGGTGCCGCCCCAGGTCGACCCGTCGACGGACACGAGGTGCAGGTCGGCCTCCGTGAGGTCGGCGCCCCGCAGGTCCGCCCCGGTCAGGTCGGAGCGGAGCAGCTGGGTGCGCGAGAGGTCGGCGCCGGTCAGGTCGGCGCCCGACAGGTCGGTGCGCAGCAGGTCGACGCGCCGCAGCCGGGCACCCCGGGCGCGGACCCCGGACAGGTCGGCCTTGCCGAGGAGGGCACCCGTGAGGTCCGCGCCCGTGAGGTCGGCACCGACGAGGACGGCGCGGAACAGGTCCGCGCCGCGCAGGTCCGCGCCTGCCAGGTCGGCGTCCACGAGGACCGCCTCGCACAGGTCCGCGCCGGCGAGCGCGAACCCCGCCAGCCGCCGACCGCTCAGGTCGAGGCGGACGCCCTCGGTCCCGACGGTCCGCAGCCACCGGTCGTGGTCCGCCAGGGCGTCGCGCAGGTCGTCGGCCTCGGGTCCGTCCGGGTCGGGCACGGGCACTCCTCGGGTCGGTCGCGGTTCGGGTGCGGCGTGAGGTCCACGGTCGGCAGGTCAGCCTGCCGGGGGTACACGGTGGGAGGCAAGGCCGCGCACCGCGAGGGCCGCGGCGGCGTCAGCGGGCTGAGCCGGGCACCCCGAGCATCTCCACGAGCCGGTCGACGAGCTCCGCCTGCGCCCGGACCACCACGCGGCGCGCGTCGTCGGGCGCGAACCAGGCGGCACGGTCGACCTCCGGCACCTGCAGCCGACGTCCCGACCGGGGCGGCCACTCGACCTCGACGAGGTTGCTCCGCACGCCGTCGACGTCGAGGTCGCCCTCCCGGGCCCAGGCGACGACGGTCTTGCCGCCGCTCTGCCGCACCTGCCCGAGCTCGAGGTCGTCGACGGACGCGGGCGGCGGCGGGCTGCCGAGCTCCTCGGTGAACTCACGGACGGCCGTGTCGTGCCACGGCTCGTCCGGTGCGGGCTCGCCCTTGGGGATCGACCAGGCGCCCTCGTCCTTGCGGGCCCAGAACGGCCCGCCCATGTGGCCGAGCAGCACCTCGATGCCGTCGGGCACCCGGCGGTAGAGCAGCAGCCCGGCGCTGGTCGGCACGTGCACCCTCTCGTCCGGCGTCCCGGCACGGCCGCTGCCGCACCCTGCGTCCAGCATGCGCGCGACGTCCCCGGGGCGCCCGCCTGCCGCTGCGGAGCCGACGCGATACTGGCCCGATGGGACGCCCGGGCCGACCCGTCACCGCCACGGCCGCGTCGGCGGTGCTCGTGGTGCTCACGGCGCTCGCGGCGCTCACCGGCTGCGGTCCCGAGCCGCCGACGCACGGCGACGCGGCCCGACCGTCCACGACACCCGCGGTCGTCGCCCCGCCCGCCGCGGAGAAGTCGACGCCGCCGGCCCCGGCGACGCCCGTCCCGCCGACGTTCACGTCGACGGTCTCGGCCATCACGCCCGACCTGGCCGCCCGCATGTCGTCGTCCTGGCGCGAGGGCTGCCCGGTCCCGCTCGAGGACCTGCGGTACGTGACCGTGACCCATCACGGGTTCGCGGGTGAGGTCGTGCAGGGCGAGCTGGTGGTGCACGCGGACGCCGCCGACGCCATGGTCACCGTGTTCCGGGCGCTGTGGGACGGGGGCTACCCGGTCCGGTCGATGCGGCTGGTCGACGACTTCGGCGGGAGCGACGACGCGTCGATGGCGGCCGACAACACGTCCGCCCTCAACTGCCGTGCCGTGACGGGCGGCACCCGCTGGTCCGAGCACGCGTACGGGCGGGCGATCGACGTGAACCCCGTCGAGAACCCGTACGTGCTGGGCGGCCACGTCGCACCGCCGGCCGGGCGTGACTTCGCCGACCGTCCCGACGTGCCCGGGGTGATCCACGACGACGACGCCGTGGTCCGGGCCTTCGCGTCGGTCGGCTGGACCTGGGGCGGGGACTGGTCCTCACCGGTCGACTACCAGCACTTCTCCGCGACGGGCCGCTGACCGCCGTCAGGCGTGGCCGAGCGCGTCGATCGCCGCCATCTCGGCGTCGTCCAGCGTGAACCCGAGCACGTCGAGGTTCTCCTTCAGCCGTTCGGGGCGGACGGACTTCGGGATGACGACGACGCCGTGCTGGACGTGCCAGCGCAGCACCACCTGCGCGGGCGTGACCCCGTGCGCCTCGGCGGCCCGGACGAGCGCGTCGGCGCCGAGGTCCACCCGCTTGAGCGGGCTGTACCCCTCGACGACGACGCCGCGCTCCCGGTGCGCGGCGAGCAGCGCGAGGTCGTGGTCCTTCGGGCCGTACGGGATCTGGTTGACGGCGGGCGCCTCACCGGTCACGGCGACGAGCTCGTCGATCTGCGCGATCGAGTAGTTCGACACCCCGATCGACCGGACGAGCCCTTCGTCGCGCGCCTCCCGGAACGCCTGCCACGTCTCGGGAGTCGCCCGGCGGTGCGGCGGCCAGTGCACGAGCCACAGGTCGAGGTGGTCGACGCCGAGCGCGGCCAGCGACTCGGTGAGCGTGCGGCGCTCGCGGCCGGCGTGGTCGGGCGGGAGCTTCGTCGTGAGGAACACGTCGTCCCGGCCGACGCCGGCCGTGGCGAGGGCGCGACCGACCTGCGCCTCGTTGCCGTACCCGGTGGCGGTGTCGATGTGCCGGTAGCCGAGCTCGATCGCCGCGACGACGGCCCGCTCGGCCTCGTCGCCCTCGGACTGCCAGGTCCCGAGGCCGACCACGGGGATGCGGCCGCCGGGCAGGGGGAGGGTGGGGATGCTGGTGATCGTCATCGGGCCAGTCTCGCCCGGGGTGCCGTCGCGCGCGTCCCCTCAGGCGCCCGCCGGCTCCCGCTCGGTGTGCTCCGCCCGCCCGAACCGGGCCTGGTCGGGCCGGACGAGCCCGAGCTGTGCGGGCACGGGCCGGCTGGCGAGGTTGAGCGCCCAGTCGGCGGCGATCCGCGCGCGGTTCGCCATCGAGGGGACGGCGTACAGGTGGTAGACCTTCGCGACGACCTTCGCGGGCAGCCCGGTGAGCGGCACCCCCAAGGGCCGGGCGACCGCGGACCGGCGGCCGAGGTCGGCGACGAGCCCGAGGTCGTGGTGCCGGTACGGGCGCGGCTCGCCGTGACCGAGGCTCGCGGCGATGTTCCGGCCGATCACGACGCCCTGGCGCTGGGCGTGCTGCGCGGTCGGCGGGTAGGCCTGGGCCTTCTCGCTGAACGGGTCGGGGGTGGACGCCGCGTCGCCGCCCGCCCAGACGGTGTCGCTGCCGGTCACCCGCAGCTGCGCGTCGACGACCACGCGGCCCCGCTCGACGTCCAGGCCGAGCTGCCCGACGAGCGGCGGGGGCGTGACGCCGGCCGTCCAGAGCACCGTGTGGCAGGGCACCACGGTGCCGTCGGAGAGCGTGAGCCGGTCCTCGAGGATCTCCCGCACGGACGTCTCGAGCAGCACCCGCATGCCCCGCGCCCGGATCTCGTCGAGCGCGAACCGGCCGAGCCGCGGGCCGAGCTCGGGCAGTACCGCGGGGGCGACGTCGACGAGCATCCACGTGAGGTCCTCGGGCCGCAGGCGTGGGAAGCGGTCGAGCTGCGACTGCGTCATGACCTGCAGCTGCGCGGCCGTTTCCGTCCCGGCGTACCCGGCGCCGACCACCACGAACGTGAGGCGGGCACGCCGCTCGTCGAGGTCCTGCGTGGTGTCGGCGAGCTCGAGCTGTCGCAGCACGTGGTCGCGGATGTAGACGGCCTGCACGAGCGTCTTGAGGCCGAGCGAGTGGTCGTCCATGCCGGGCGTCGGGAGCCGTCGTGTCACCGACCCCACCGTGAGGGCCAGCCGGTCGTACGGGACGACGACCGGGTCGGCGAGCCCGCACATGACGCTCAGCGTGCCCGCGGACACGTCGACCTCCTCGACGACGCCCTGCAGGATGCGCGCGCGACGCAGCGCGGAGTGCAGCGGGACGGCGATCCGCCGGGGGTCGAGCCGGCCGGCCGCGACCTCGGGAAGCAGCGGCGAGTAGCAGAGGTGGTCGGTGGCGCTGATGACGGTGAGGTCGGCGGCGCCGCGGGGCAGGACGCGTTCGAGCGTCCGTGCCGCGTAGAACCCGGCGAACCCGCCGCCGACGACGACCACGTGCGGACGTGCTGCGCGCATGCGCACCTCCAGGGCCTGCGGGCCGTGCGGCCCGGTGCCGGCAGCCCGTCGGGCCGACGCTAGCCCTGCGGTGCGCGGCGCGCGACGAATCGGGCGGAACCGGGCGTGCCAGGCGCGTGACGTGCGGCATCGCCCGTCGCTACCCTCCGAGGGTGGCCGCCACCGAAGCCGCCCGACGCCCGTCAGCTTCTCTCGCAGCGCCGCCGGCCGTGGCCTGGGCCCCGATCCTCGCCGTCGCCGGTGCGCTGCTCGTCGTCCTGGTGACCTTCGCGGGACGGTACGGGCCGCACCGCGACGAGCTGTACTTCGTCGCCGCCGGCCGCCGGCTGGCGTGGGGCTACCCGGACCAGCCGCCGCTGACGCCGCTGATCGCCCGCGTGACCGACCTCGTCGCCCCCGGCTCGGTGACGGCGCTGCACCTGCCGAGCGCGGTCGCGGCGGCGGCGTTCGTGCTGCTCGCGGCCCTCACGGCCCGTGAGCTCGGGGGTGGGACCGCCGCGCAGGTGCTCACCGCGGTGACGGCCGCGACGGGTGCGGTGACGGTGATCCTCGGGCACATGCTGTCGACGGCGACGGTGGACCTGCTGTTCTGGACCGCGGTCGTCTACGCGACGGTCGTGGTGCTGCAGCGGGACCGCCCGCGCGGGTGGCTCGTGGTCGGGCTGCTCACCGGGCTCGGGCTGGAGGACAAGCACCTCGTCGCGTTCCTGCTCGGCGGCATCGTCGTCGGGGTCGCGCTGACGCCGGCCGTCCGGCACCACCTGCGGTCGCCGTGGGCGTGGGCCGGTGCGGGGGTCGCGCTCGCGCTGTGGGTGCCGAACCTCGTCTGGCAGGCGACGCACGGGTGGCCGCAGCTCGAGCTCGCAGGTGACATCCGCGACGAGTACTCGACGCTCGAGGAGCGGATCAACTACGTCGTCCTGAGCCTGATCATCTTCAGCCCGGTCACGGCGGTGCTGTGGGTGTACGGGCTGGTGCGGCTGTTCCGCGCGCCTGCGCTGGTCCGGGCCCGGCCGCTCGCGTTCGCGTTCGTGCTGCTGTTCGTCGGCTTCTTCCTCGTCGGCGGCAAGCCGTACTACCTGACGGGCCTGGTCCCGGTGCTGTTCGCGGCGGGGGCGTGCGGGCTGGCGGAGCGGTGGAGCCGGCGCGGGCTGTGGGTCGCCGGGGCGGTGGTGGCGCTGAGCGGGCTGGTGGTGTGGCCGGCCGGGCTGCCGATCCTGTCCGAGCGGGACTTCGGGCGCTCGTTCCTCGCGGACCTCAACGAGGACCAGGCGGAGATGATCGGCTGGCCGCGCTTCGTCGAGACGGTCGACAAGGCGGTGTCGTCGGCGGGCGCGACGCTCGTCGTGACGCAGAACTACGGCGAGGCGGGTGCGCTCGAGTTCTACGGCTCGCCCGTCGCGGTGTTCAGCGGGCACAACGGCTACGGCGACTGGGGTCCGCCACCGGCCGACCAGGGGCCGGTGGTGCTCGTCGGGTTCGACGTGGCGCCCGGGTGGGCCGTGGGGTGCGAGCAGGTCGCGACGGTCGACAACGGGGTCGACGTCGACAACGAGGAGCAGGGCACGGCCGTCTGGGCCTGCGCCGGGCCGCGCGGGTCGTGGGCCGACGTGTGGGACGAGGTGCGGCACCTCGACGCGTGAGCGACAACGTCCGCCGCTGCTTCGCCTTTGCGTGTTGCGCGTAAGTTCTTGCAATGTCTCGTTCGCTCTTGTCCTCCGGATTGTCCAGTCCCTACCGTGTGTCCCGATTGCTCGGCCCCGCGGACCGCGGGGCCGTCCCGGCTGCGCAAGGAGGCGCTCCCGTGAGGAACACCAGCACCCGCTCGCCCCGCCCGTCCCTCCCCGCACGACCGACCCGGGTGGCGACGAGGCCGCTCGCCGGCGTCGCCGCGCTCGCGCTCGTCGCCGGCCTCGCGGCCGCCACCGCCGGCCCGGCGTCGGCCACCGGCCGCCCCCCGGCCCCGGTGCCCACCCCCGTGACCCGCGCCGCGATCGACCCCGCCCTCGTCGCGGGCCGGGGCGCCGACCTCGGCTTCGTCGAGCAGGAGGCCGAGAACGGCGTCACGAACGGCACGGTGATCGGCCCCGACCGCACCGCGTACACGCTCCCCGCCGAGGCGTCGGGCCGCACCGCGGTGAAGCTGACGCCCGGCCAGTACGTCGAGGTCCGGCTGCCGAAGGCCGCGAACGCGATCACCGTCCGCTACGCCCTGCCCGACGCGCCGGCAGGTGGCGGCCTCACGGCCCCGCTCGACGTCACCGTCGGCGGCGGCGCCCGGCGGACGATGACGCTCACCTCGCAGTACTCCTGGCTCTACAACCAGTACCCGTTCACGAACGACCCGGGCGCCGGCCTGCTGCACCCGGACTGGTGGATCACCGAGTGCGGGTGCGTCCCGGCGGCGACCACCCCGACGCCGACGGTCAGCACGCCGTTCCGTCCCATGCACTTCTACGACGAGCAGCGCCTGCTCCTCGGCCGCACGTACCCGGCGGGCCAGACGCTCCGGCTCACCGTGCCGAAGGGCAGCCGGGCCGCGTGGACGGTCGTCGACCTCGTCGACTCCGAGCTCGTCGCCCCGCCGAAGGTCCGGCTCAAGGCCGCGAACGTGCTCCTGTTCGGCGCGGACCCGACCGGCCGCAAGGACTCCGCGGACGCGCTCGACAAGGCCATCGCCTTCGCGCAGCGTCACGACCTGCCCGTCTACGTCCCGCCGGGCACCTACCAGGTGAACCGTCACATCGTCGTCGACGACGTGACGATCGAGGGCGCGGGGAGCTGGTACACGGTGTTCCAGGGGCGTGAGGTCGCCCTCTCGACGCCCGCGCCGGACGGGTCCGTGCACACCGGCGTCGGGTTCTACGGCAAGGACGCCGCGCAGGGCGGGTCGCACGGCGTGCACCTGTCCGGCTTCGCGATCCGCGGCGACGTGCGCGAGCGGATCGACACCGACCAGGTGAACGGGGTCGGCGGTGCGATGAGCGACTCGACGATCGACGGCCTGTACATCCAGCACACCAAGGTCGGGCTCTGGTTCGACGGGCCCATGTCCGGCACGACCGTGCAGAACACCATGGTCGTCGACCAGATCGCCGACGGCCTCAACTTCCACACGGGCGTGACGGGCTCGACGGTGCGGAACAGCGTGTTCCGGAACACCGGCGACGACGGCCTCGCGATGTGGTCCGAGCACACCGCGGACGCGGGCAACACGTTCGACCACGACACGGTGCAGACGCCGACCCTGGCGAACGGCATCGCGATCTACGGCGGCACCGACACGACCGTCTCGGCCAACCTCGTCGCGGACCCGGTCCGCGAGGGCAGCGGCCTGCACGCGGGCTCCCGGTTCGGCGCCGAGCCGTTCACCGGGTACCTGCGGTTCACCGACAACACCACGGTCCGCGCGGGCACCTACGAGCTCAACTGGAACATCGGGCTCGGGTCGCTGTGGATGTACGCGCTGGAGCGCAGCATCGACGCCGACGTGCAGGTGGTCGGCGACCACTTCCTCGACAGCACCTACAACGCGCTCATGCTCGTCACCGACTGGCCCGTCAAGGACCTGTACTCGATCACGAACGTCCACTTCACGGACCTGCGGGTCGACGGCACGGGCACCTCGGTGCTCAGCGCCCGCACCGCCGGGTCGGCGACGTTCACGAACGTGGACGCCCGCAACGTCGGCGCGGTCGGCATCAACAACTGCGGGTCGTTCCACTTCACGCCCGCCGGCTCCGAGTTCTCGGTGCTGGACGGCGGTGGCAACGACGGCGGCGGGACGACCGGGCCGTGGTTCGCCCCGTGGGAGCTGCCGAACACGATCACCTGCGACGACCGGCCGCCCGTGGTGACACCCCCGCCGCCGTCGGCCTGGTGAGCGGGTAGGGCCGCGGCGGGCGCACCCGGGGACAGAGGACCCTCCGGGT
>NZ_BONK01000008.1 GCF_016862675.1 Cellulomonas chitinilytica
CCGCACGCCGACCCGCACGCCGACCCGCACGCCGACCCGCACGCCGACCCGCACGCCGACCCGCACGCCGACCCGCACGCCGACGCGCACGACGGCCGCGCCCCGGCTGACCCGCGCGCCGGGCTGCCCGACGTGCTCGACGCCTCCGAGCGCGCGCAGCTGTCCCGGTTGCGCCCGGCACGCGACCGGGCTCGCTACCTGACGGCGCACACGGCGCTGCGGCTCGTGCTCGCGGCCGCGCTGGATGCCGACCCGCGGGCCCTGCGGTTCGGCCGGCAGGCGCACCCGCTGCGCCGCGGTCCGCGCGGCCGGCCCGTCCTCGTCGACGGCGCGGACGGCACGGCCGCTGCCCCGGGTCGGGTGTCAGACCGAGCGCCCGCGGGCTGCGGCCCCGTGGTCGAGTTCTCGCTCTCGCACGGCGGCGGGCTGGTCGCCGTCGCGGTCGCCGGCCGCGGGTTCCCTGTCGGCGTCGACGTCGAGCCGGTCGTCGGGGCGGACGCGCTCGTCGTCGTTCCCCGCCTGCACCCGGCGGAACGACGGCTCGTCGAGCACGCACCTGAGAGCGATCGCCCGGCCGCCTTCACCCGCCTGTGGACCCGCAAGGAGGCCCACGCCAAGGCGGTGGGCACGGGCCTCGACGGCAGGCTCGACGCCGACGACCTGACCGGCGCCCCGCCGGGCTGGACGGTCGTGGACCGGGCGGTCCCCGGTCACATCGTGGCGCTGGCCGTCCGCAGCGGGTCGGCCTCGAGCGCGAGCGACGGCTGATCGGACGACGTCGCGCTCGGGATCAGCAGCACGAGGCTGAACCCGCCGACGCACGTGAACTGCAGCGTCACCTGCTCGAACAGGTGGATCTCGGTCGGGTCCGACCGCATCGCCAGGGCGCTGCACGTGCGCGACACGTTCTGCGTGTCCCACATCTCGGCGAAGTCCACGCACTGCTCCCGCAGCTCGCGGATCAGGTCGCGGACGTCGGGCGCCTCGATGTACCCGGCGGCCTGCGCCTGGAACCGGGCCAGCGTGTTTGCCGCCTCGCTGCGCCAGTCGACGTAGCGGTCCTGGACGGAGCGGTCGGTGAACAGCAGGCGCAGGTAGTTGCCCCCGTCGAGCCGCGGGCCGAAGACCTCGACGGCCGCGTCGTTGGCGCACACCACGTTCCAGCACCGGTCCACGACGTACGCCGGCTGGGGCATGTACCCGAGGGCGACCGTCTCCATCAGCGGGTGGTCGTAGCTCGGCAGCGAGGAGTCCGCCTCCGAGAGGCCGGCGAGGTTCAGCATGTACCGGTGCTGCACCCGGTCGAGCTGGAGGGTCCGGGAGATCGACTCCAGCACCTCCCGGGAGACGTTCCGGGCCCGCCCCTGCTCGATCCACTGGTACCAGGAGGCGCCCACGCCGGCCAGCATCGCGACCTCCTCGCGGCGCAGGCCCGGACGCCGACGGCGTCGTGACGGCAGGCCCACCGCCTCGGGCGAGGCCTCGGCACGGCGCGCGGCGAGGAATCGTCCGAGCTGCAGCGCGGAGGCGGTGGCCTGGGGCGTTCCGTTTGTCATGGTTTGATCCTAGCCAGCGGCCGCCTCGTCCCCTCGGACCGTCGGACGGTCGGCGCGCCCCTGGCCTGCGACGACGAGCACCGTGCCGATCGACCGTCGCCGCACCGTCACCGCGGGACGCCGGGGAGCCGGCGCCAGCCGTGCTGCCGTGCGACCCGGGTGAGCGTGCTGTCCTCGCCGACGACGACCGCGTGCCCGGTCATCCGCAGCATCGGCAGGTCCGTGACGTGGTCGCCGTAGGCCGTGCAGTCCGCCAGGTCGGCGCGGTTCGTCGTCGCGGTCAGCTCGACCGCGGCCGCCTTGCGCTCGCCGAGCATCGGCGGGGCGGACAGCTCGCCGGTGTAGCGCCCGTTCCGGATCTCCGGCGACGTGCACCACACGTCGCCGACGTCGAGCAGGCGGGCGAGCGGGGCCAGGACGGCGGGCAGCGAGCACGACACCAGCGCGATCCGGTGGCCGGCACCCTGGTGCGCCAGCAGCGCGTCGAGCGCGGGGCGGTGGAAGAAGTCGCCTCGCCGCAGCTCGGCCCGGAGCCACGCCTGCCCGAGCCGGGTCACGTCCTCGACGGCCGCCCCGGCGAGGTTGCCGATCAGTGCCGAGGTCTCCTGCGCCCTCGGCCTGCGGTGGGACCGCAGCGTCGCCATGCGCTCCTCGACGTCCGGGTGCCGCGCGGGCTCGGTGGTCGCGACGAGGTAGTAGCCGAGGAAGCCCCACATGGTCGCGCGGGTGACGAGGGTCTCGTCGACGTCGAAGTAGGCGATGCTGCGTGGCGTCCTTGCCATCAGCGGGTGCCTCCGGTGGTTCGTGCGGGTGGGCCGCGACGGGTTTCCCCGACCCGTCGCGGCCCAGCTGTCCCTACGGCCCTCGGTCAGGCGTTGAACGCCTCGTGGATGGCGTAGCTGTCCTCGTAGACGTGGTAGCGCGTGATCTTGCCGTCGGCGACCGAGAAGTGGATCGCCAGGTCGTTCCGGAACGTCTTGCCGGTGGCCTTCACCGCGAAGACGGCGGTCGCGAAAGCGACAGCGTTCGCGCCCTCGGTGATGCGGCTGTGCAGCTCGAACGACTGGAAGTCGAGCGTCTCGCCGAAGCTCCCGAAGAAGGCGGCGACCTCGTCCTTCGTGGCCTTCGCACCGACCCACGGCACGTTCGGCGCGCCGTTGGCACGCAGGTCCGTCGGGCCGGAGAAGAGACCGAGCAGGGTCTCGCTGTCGCCCGAGCCGAACGCCGTGAAGAAGGCGTCGACGACCTCGTCGGTGGACGTCAGGGTCTGGGTGTTCGTCATGATGGGTGTTCCCTCTCGTTGTTTTCCTGTGCCGGATGTGGTCAGGCCTTGGCGAGCGCCTCGCGACCCGCGAGGACGATCTCGGTGAACTCCGCGACGCGGTTGCCGAGGTGCTCGGCCGTGGCGATGTCGGCGGGATGCACCGCGTCGACGGGGAGGTCGGCCGGCGTCGTGGCCGCCGCGCCGTTGAAGTAGCCGAGACGGTTGAGGTCGTCCTCGGTCTCCTTGCTGGTGTGCCAGCCCGGGTGCAGACCCAGGTTCACCCAGTTCATGAGGTGCTGGGCCCCGAGCGTCGCGAAGTACGCGAGCGTCGAGTGCTTGTCGCCGGCCTTGCACGCGGCGTTGGTGAACCCGGAGCCGATCTTGTCCTGCCACGCCTTGGTCGCCCACCGCTTGCTCGTGGACTCCGCGAACACGTGGAACTTGCCCGAGGCGCTGCCCATGTACGTGGGCGAGCCGAAGATGATCGCGTCGGCGCCGTCGAGCGCCGCCCAGTCCTCGTCGGTGATCTGGTCGACCTGGATCAGCGTCACCTCGGCGCCGCCGGACTTCGCTCCGTTCGCGACGGCGTCGGCGAGCACCTGCGTGTGGCCGAAGCCGGAGTAGTAGGCGATCGCGACCTTGGGTGTCGCCATGAGAGCCCCCTTCGTGGTGGTTGGTTGATGGTGGGTCGGACGGTGCTGGTGGACGGCCGTCACACTGCTGCGACCGGCCGGCGGTCCGGCGCGGTCTGCCGCAGCACCTCGCGGACGAGCGGGATCGCGAGGCGCGCCCCGTCCCCGAGGAAGAAGTGGTCGCCGGCGAACCGGTGGAAGCCGACGTACCCGTTGGACGCCTGCACCCACCGCCCGATCCGGTCGGTCCGGGTGAGCGGGTCGTCGTCGCTCCACAGGACGTGCAGCGGGCAGGTGAGCACCGGGGCGTGCCCCGGCGGGTCGTGCGACAGCCGCAGGTCGTCGACGAGGCGGCGCAGCAGCGGTCGTGCGAGGTGAGGCCGTGCGCCGACCTCCGGCGGGATGCCGCCCCACGCGACGGCGTCCGCCAGCAGGTCGTCGACCGAGGTCGCCCCGAGCGGCCGCACGGGACGGTCGCCGGGCGGGCGGCGGCCGGACACCAGCACCACCTGCGGCGCCGTCAGCGCCGGGTCGTGGCAGGCGCGCGCCGCGACGCGGTACGCCACCATCGCGCCCATGCTGTGCCCGAAGACCGCCCACGGGTCGCCCGGCGGCACCTGCCGGGCGACGCAGCGGGCGACGTCCTCCACGACGGCCTCGGGTGACGAGTCGGGAGCCTCGTGCGACCGGACGCCCCGGCCGGCGTAGTCGAGCGGGACCACCTCGTGCTCGGGGGCGAGCTCGGCCTGCCACGACCGGTAGACGGTCGTCGCGACCCCGCCCGCGTGCGAGAGGCAGAACAGCATCGTCACCGCGGCGTCCCGGCGAGCGCGCGCTCGTGCTCGAGACGCTTGTCGATGGCGGCGTAGTCCTCGCGCATCCGCTCGATCGCGTCCTCGACGGACATGACCGGGGTGAGGGAGAACTGCGCGGACAGCTGCTCGAGCCGCTCCTCGATCGAGCCCCGGTACTCGTGCAACGGGATGCCGAGCTCGTGCACGGTGCGCAGCAGCATGTCGTCGCAGTACGTGCGGAACGCCTCGTTCATGGGCCGGTGGCCGTCGTCCGCGATCGGCCGCTCGTTGACGAGGTGCACGACCGCGTCGTAGGTCCCCGCGACGTGCTGCCGGAAGGCGTGGCCGAGCTGGTCGGTGACCTTCTCGAAGAAGAGCATCTCGAGGTCGAGGTCCTCGCGGGCGACGACGTGCCCGGCGCCCGGGTCCATGCCGAAGCGGACGCGTGCGGAGGCGTAGATCCACTCCTGCAGGGACGTGCCGTCCGAGAGGAACGAGTCGCCCAGCCGCGCCTCGGCGGCGACGCGGCCGGCGTGCCGCCGGACCGCGAGCTGCAGGTACTCGGCCGGGGTGACCTCCGCGAGCCGCTTGCCGGGGACGGCCTCCGGCATGATCTCGCGGATGGCCGCGGCCACGGTGCGGGGCACCCCCGTGTAGTAGGACAGCGCCATCACCGTCGAGGTCTTGCCGGACGAGTAGGTGCCGGAGATTGCCAGCTTCATGTCTGCTCCAAGAGGTTGCGGGTCGTCACCGGCTGAGGGCGGCGGCGCCGACCGGGAGGTGGTGGGCGAAGACGCTGCGCTGCCGGACGGGGCCGGTCACCGCGTCGAAGGTGAGGTTGCGCCACGTGCCGTTGGCCAGCTCGATGAGCTCGGACGCCGTGATGTCGACGGTCAGGTCCCGCGCGTCCCGGCGCTCGGGGTCGAGCGTCAGGGTCGTCTGCTGCATCCAGAGCGTGTTCGACTCGGCCCGGCTCAGGCCGTCGAGCTCGTAGAGCAGGATCTGGAAGACCTGCAGCGAGCTGACGAACGCGTCGACGACCGTCACGGGGTCAGGGCGGCCCCCGAGGCCCTCGTCGACCGTCGCGGGCAGCGTCGCGGTCGTGAGGTCGGCGGTCGCGTGCAGGCGGGCCACGTCCACGACGACGTCGCGGATCGCCTGCCGGCTCGCGCGGTACCCCTCGCCCCAGAAGCGCCGCGCCGGGTCGCCGAGGACGTCGAGCACGGTCCGGGAGCCCGCGTCGGCGCCCGGGGCCGCCGCCGGGTGAGCGACGTGGCACCGCAGCCGCATCCGGCCCACCGAGACGTCGACGACGGTCGACGACCGGCCGTCGTCGTCCGTCGTGCTGCGTCGGACCGCGGCACGGACGGGCAGCGCGCCGAGGTCCTCGTCGGGCTCCGTCCCGGCCTGGACGACGATCTTCGTCAGCTCGACCGCTGCACGGCCGGCCTGCGACAGGCCGAGGCGGTTCGTCAGCAGCGCGTCCGTGAGCTGGACGGCGACCAGCAGCCCGTCCACCGTGGACAGGTGAGGGCGCAGGTCGATGCCGACCTTCTTGCGCGACCAGTCCGACGGGTAGCCGACCGCCAGGGTGCCCTCCGCCGTGTCCGGCCCGACCTCGACGTCGCTGAGGTCGAGCTCCGAGCGGCGGTAGCCGGCGCCGAAGAACCGCTCGTCCGCGGGACCGAGGTAGTCGTCGACCGAGCCGAAGGTGAGGAGCGTCATCGGGCCAGCGCGGCGGACTGCTCGTCGCCCGCCACCTCCGCGTACACCGCGACGAGCTCGCGCACGGTGTGCACGTCCACGATCGACCTGTCGCCGGTGAACGGGTCGACCCCGACCTCCGTCTCCAGGGCGATCACCAGCCGTGCCAGCATGAGGGAGTTGAGCCCCACCTCCGCGAAGGTGGCGTCCAGGGGGATGTCGTCGTGCTCGTCGTGCAGGTCACCGAGCAGGTCGATGATCGCGCTGGTGACGATGTCGGTGATGTGTGCGTCGTTCAGCATGTGAGTCCTCCGTCCACCGTGATGGTCTGTCCCGTGATGAAGGCCGCCTCGTCCGAGAGCAGGAACGTGGCGACGCGGGCGATCTCGTCGGTCGTGCCCAGGCGGCCGAGCGGGGTCCGCCGGGTGATCCGCACCCTGTTCTCGTCGGTGACCTGCGAGGTCATCGCCGTCTCGAAGTACCCGGGGACCAGGGAGTTGACCCGGATCCCCGCCGGCCCGAGCTCGCGGGCGAGCGAGCGTGTGAGGCCGTCGAGCCCTGCCTTGGCCGCCGCGTAGGCCGCGACCCCGCGGAAGCCGCGCAGCGAGTTGATGGACGAGACGTTGAGGATGACCCCACGACCTCGCACCGACATCTGCCGCGCGCACGCCTGGGCCAGCCGGGCCGGGCCCGCGAGGTTCACCGCGAGCAGCTCGTCGATCCGCTGCTCCGGCATCGTGAGGAACAGCTCCTGGTGGAGCACCCCGGCGTTGTTCACCAGCGCGTCGACCGGCCCGAACCGCTCCTGGAGCGTGCGCACGTGCTGGCGCATGTCGTCCTTCGCGACGTCGCCCGGCGTCCAGGAGAACGTGTCGGGCCAGTTCTCGAGGACCTTGTCGAGCTCGTCGGTGCTGGAGCGGCTGAACGTGCCCACGGACCAGCCGGCGGCCAGGAGACGCTCCGCCACGGCCAGCCCGAGGCCACGGCTCGCGCCGCTGACGAGCGCGACGCGCGGGGCGGCACCGGTCGTGACGGCGCTCATGCGCGGACCTTCTTGAACCGCTCCGAATGGTGGGCGCCCTCGGTGACGACGATCTTCGCGGGGATCTTGTACGGCTCGAGCCGGTCCCGGCAGTGCGCGTCGACCCGGCGGCGCAGCGCGCGGGGGTCCTCGGGCTCGGCCAGGAGCAGACCCGCCTGGACGACCTGCCCGGTGACCGGGCTGGGCAGGGCCGAGACGGTGACGTCCAGGACGTTGTCGAGCTCCAGGAGCACCGACTCGACCTCGTTCGGGTAGACCTTCTCGCCCGCGACGTTGATGATCTCGGACTTGCGCCCCAGGATCTGCACGTACTCGCCGTCGACCCGGACCGCGTCCTGCGTGTTGAAGTAGCCGTCCTCGTCGAACGGCGCCTCCGCGTTGAGGTACCCGAGCATCGCCATCCGCGACCGGATCCACAGGACGCCGTCGATGATCTTGTAGTCGAAGCCGTCGCCGCCGAGCTTGACCCAGAGGCTGTCGTTCCCCCGGGACTTCGTCGCGAGGATCCCGAGCTCGGACAGGCCGTAGGTCTGCTTGAGCCGCACCTCGGGGAGCGTCTCGGCGAGGCGCCGGAGCGTCTGCGCGGGCATCGGCTCGGTGCCGTACGTGATGTGGGTGAGCGACGACAGGTCGTACCGCTCGACGGCACCGCTGATCAGCAGCATCGTGAGGAACGTCGGCGTCGTCGGCAGCACGTTGACCCGGTGCCGCTCGATCGTCGCGAGCACCTCGTCCGGCGTCCGGTCGGGGACCGTCACCACGGTGCCGCCCTGGCCGAGCGTGTGGAACAGGGTGTTGATGCCGCCGATGTGGTCCAGGTTGAGGAAGGACAGGATCCGCTGGGCGGGTCGGTCGCCGACGTACCGCTCGAGGATGCGGGTCAGGTCCAGCACGGACGCCTTGCTGCGGCCGGTGGTGCCCGAGCTGAACAGGACCAGCCCCGGGACGCCCGCCTCGCGGAGCCGCCCGTACAGCGCGTGGGTCGCACGGACCCCCGTCGGGGCGACCGTGGGAGCCGTCGACGGGTCCGCCGCCACGCCGACCAGCCACTCGACCTCGCCGACGTCGAGGAACTCGCGGGTCTTCTCCTCGGGCAGCCGCGTCATGGGGACGCAGATCGCGCCGAGCTCGGCGAGGGCCAGCAGCGCGGCGCCGGCCTGGGCCGAGTGCTGCGCCTCCACGGCGACGACCGCGCCGGCTGGGATGCCGGCCGCACGGAACGCGTCGCCCAGCCGGGAGATGTCGGCGAGGAGCTCGAGGTAGGTCGTCGTCCCGGCTGCGTCGATCACGGCGTCCTGGGTCGGCCAGGCGGTCATCCGCTCGATGTACTTCTCGATCATGTCGCCCCCCGGGTCAGGTGGGCCCGGCTCTCGTGCCGGGCTCACGACGACGATCCTGGCGGCGGTCCACCCGGGTACCCAGCCTCTGTCGGGACCATTGCTGGTGATACTGGTGGTGGCACCACCACGGTCCGGGCGCGGCGCCCTGACCTGGTGTCCGCCCAGGTCAGGGGGCCGACGGCGACGTCAGGAGGGGCGGCGGCGTCAGCGGGAGCGGCGCCGGGCGAGGCGCGCGTCGAGCCGCGCGAGCGCCGGGATCACGACGTAGACGACCGGCGGCACGACGACCGCGGTGAGGACGAGCGTCTGCAGCACGACCGGGAGGCCGTGGATCAGCGGGCGCAGCAGGAGCAGCGCGACGGTGATCGTGGGGTACACGGCGACCCAGGTCAGGAGGGCGCGACGGTGCACCGACGGCGGCCGCGCGGGGGACGGGCCCGCGGGGGACGGGGACCCGGGCGCGGGTGAGCCGGACGACTGCGAGGCGGGCGCGGCAGGGACGGGCACGGACACGGGTACCTCCGGTACGGGTAGGACGGGCGTCTGGCGGCCGCTCCGCCCCGACGACCGGGGCTCGGACCGTCCGCCCCAACGCGCTGACCTGGGCCGACATTCCGGGGCAGAACGACGGGCCGGTCGTCCTCGTCGAGAGCTCCGACGAGGACGACCGGCCCGGTCGCCGTCAGGACGCCGTGCGGGTCGGCGTCAGGACGCGGTGCAGGTCGCCGTCAGGACGCCGTGCAGGTCGGCGTCAGGGTGCCCGCGGTGCCGGTCGCCTGGAAGCCGAGCTCGGTGGTCTGGCCCGCGGCCACGGTGCCGTTCCAGGCGGCGTTCGACAGCCGGACGGAGCCGCTGGTCCCGCTCGCCGTGGCGTTCCACGCGTTGCTGATCGTCGCGCCCGACGGCAGCGTCAGGCCGACGGACCACCCGCGGACCGCCGACGAGCCTGCCGTGACGCGCACGGTCGCGACGAAGCCGCCCTGCCACTGGTTGACCGACACCGTCGCGCTGCAGCCCCCACCACCCGAGGGGGGTGGGCTCGTCGGCGGGGGAGTGACCGGCGGCGAGGTCGGTGGCGGCGAGGTCGGCGGCGGGTTCCCTTCCGACACGGTGATGTTCGAGCTGCCGGACGACTGGTACCCCTCGGTCGCGAGGATCTGGTAGTTCTGCGTGCCGAGCTGCATGCCGTGGCTGGCCCACGCGTCGAAGAAGTTGCCGACCGTGATCGAGCCGCTCGTGCGCTTGGACTGCCGGACCGCCCAGTACTGGTTGAACGTGGCGGTGCCGATGATCGAGGGCTGGTTGGTGCGGGTCGTCTGGTAGATGTCGTACGTGCCGCCGTCGGACGTGACGGTGCCCTTGAACGTCCCCGTCGGCCGGTAGGTGCCGTAGTTGTCGACGATGTAGTACTCGACGAGCGGGTTGGTGGTCCACCCGTAGAGCGCGAGGTAGGCGTTGCCGCTCGTGCTCCACGTCCCCGAGTAGGTGACGGTGCGCCGCGACCCGGTCTGCCAGCCCTTGCCGGCGACGAAGTTGCCCGCGTTCGTCCAGCTCGTGGAGTAGTTGCCGCCGCCGTTGAGACCCATCGAGACGGCACCGTCGCCCTGGGTCCAGAACGAGTACCAGAGGCCGTCGGTGCCTGTGCCGTTGGACGTGATGGTCGCCGCGGACGCCGAGGTGGCGAGCGCGAGCCCGCCGGCGACGAGCGCCGCCGCCGTGCCGAGGGCCGTGAGGACCCTGCCGCGGCGGCCGAGCCGGCGCCGCCCCTGCCGTTGCCGTGGCCCGAAACTGTCGAACATGTTTCGCACTCCCTTGTGCCGAGGATCGGTCGAAGGTGCTGTGCGGCGACCTGCAGTCGAGGACGCCTTCGGCGGGGGCTGCGGGTGTCGCGTCCGGCATCCGAGGGACCTCGTCGATACCGTTATCGAAGCGAGTGTGCCCACGTCGGGCGCAGGTGCGGAACGACCTGGCGACCCGCCGAACCGATTAACAGGGGCCGCCCCACGGGTGCCGTCGCACCCTCCGGTGGGTCAGGACGCGCGGAGGCCGGCGGTCCGAAACTTGCGAGAGCCGTCGGGGGGTGCCGTGTGGGGCAGGACCGTCACGGCTGGGAAGCCAGTGCCCTCAGCTCGTCGGCGTCGCCGCGGAACACGTTCATGTCGACGAACGGCTCGTCGCCGTCGAACCCGTCGAGGCGTTCCTTCGCCGAGTACTGCCAGAACGTCCACGCGCGGGCGTCCGACATCGACGGCGGCACGTACACCGACCGGATCCAGATCGGGGTGCCCGGGAACGCCCCGGCCACGTAGCGCTCGTACGCAGCCTGGGTCGCGTAGACCACCGGCTCCTCGCCGTGCGCGCGCAGGGTCTCGAGGAGCGCCGTCAGCTCCGCCCGGACGGTCGCCACGTCCGGCGGGTGCGCCTGGAACGCCCCGTAGTGCTCCACGTCGACCGCGACGGGCAGCAGGCCCTCCTCGTCGGGGACCGTCTCGAGCACGTGCTCCGCCTGCGCCTCGCCGCTGCTCTCGAAGCTGAAGAAGTGGTACGCGCCGACCAGCAGCCCCGCCGCGCGGGCCTCCCGGACGTTGTCCTCGAACCGCGCGTCGACGAACGACGACCCCTCCGTCGCCTTGACGTAGGCGAAGTCGACGCCCTGGCGGGCGACCGTCGGCCAGTCGACCTCACCCTGGTGCGCCGAGACGTCGATGCCGCGGACCTCGTACCGGGCGGCGAACGCGCGGTTCGGCCACAGCACCCCCCGCGAGGCGAGCGCGACCGCGGCCCCGAGCAGGACGAGCACGGTCGCGGCGGCGATCACGAGGAGGCGGCGTCGTCGGCGGAGCGGCATCCGGGCAGTGTGGCGCACGGCGGCGCCCTGCTCGAAGAACGCCGCGCGAGGCGAGCACACTGGACACGGCGCACGCCGCGCAGAGCGACCGAGCGGACACGGGGGTGGGACGTGGCGAAGGTGATCATCCTGACCGGCGACGCGGCAGAGACCTTGGAGGTCTTCTACCCGTACCAACGGCTGCGCGAGGCGGGGTACGACGTCCACATCGCGGCACCCGAGAAGAAGAAGCTCCAGTTCGTGGTCCACGACTTCGTCGAGGGGTTCGACACGTACACGGAGAAGCCGGGCCACACGTGGGATGCCGACATCGCGTTCCGCGACGTCGACCCCGCGGACTACGTCGCGGCCGTCGTCCCCGGCGGGCGGGCGCCGGAGTTCATCCGGAACGACGAGGACGCCAAGCGGATCGTCCGGTACTTCTTCGACCACGACGCCCCCGTGGCGGCCCTGTGCCACGGACCGATGCTGCTGGCTGCGGCGGGCGTCCTGCAGGGGCGCACGTCGTCCGCGTACCCCGAGCTCAAGGTCGACGTCGAGCTCGGCGGCGGGATCTTCGAGAACGGCGGTGCCGTGGTCGACGGCAACCTGGTCTCGGGGCGGGCATGGCCGGACCACCCCGAGTGGATGCGCGCCTTCATGGCCGTGCTCGAGGCGCGCGCGTAGCGGGCTCGAGGACTCGCTGGACGAGGCCGCGGAGGCGTCGGTCCAGCGCCGGCCCGGGCGCGCCCTGAAAACGACCGCGCGCCGTGGCGCCACGCCCCACGGGCGAACCCCGGGGCACGGTCGAGCGCGCTCGGGGGCAGCTCGGGGGGACCTTCTGGGCACGGTTCGGTCGTGGAGAGCGCGCGGCGTATCAGGTGCCCGCGCTCCTGCCTCGTCCAAGGTCAGCAGGTTGCGGCAGGCAACCAGCAGACGCCGATCCGGGTCCAGCAGCGCGGCCCGGCAGTCCGCACCGGACGGTCGGTCCTCACCGGCCGTCGCCACGACGGAAACAACGATCGACACCGGCGCGACGGCCCACGGCCGTCGCGCCCACGTGTGGCCGTCCGGGGATCCGGACGAGTCCGAACGGAGGTCCTGATGAGAGTTCCGCGGTTCACGGTCGCTGCCGCCCTCGTCGTCGCCGCCATGGCGATCCCTGCCGCTGCCCGGCCGCTCGACCCGGTGCCGGCCGGCATGGTCGGCATGGGCCACGAAGGGTACGAGATCACCGGCGTGCCCGACGCCCATCGGGGAGCGGACGGCGTCCCGGTGATCACGATCCACCGCGGGGACCGGCTGAGCTTCCAGAACGACTCGCGATGGGTCCACATCATCGGCCCCGGATCGCGTGGCCTGCTCAAGGACCCGGGCCACGGTGCGATGGCCCCGTTGAAGATGCTCGAGGAGAACGACGTGTACACCACGCCGCCGTGGACGACGGCGGGCACGTTCCTCCTCACCTGCACCGTGCACCCGGAGATGAACGCCAAGGTCGTCGTCCTGCCGTGACGGGCGACCGCGACGACGCCGGCCGATCGACCGATCGGCCTGCCGGGATCGTCACCTCGAAGGGAGGGAAAGCCATGAAGTCTCTGCTCAAGAGCGCGAAGCACGTGAAGTACGTGCTGGGTTCGATGTCCGCCGTCATGTTCGCCGTCGGCGCTGGGAACGGCTTCTGACCGTCCACCCAGACCGTCCGCCCGGGTCACCGTCCGGGCGGACGGTCTCCGCCCCGCCTTCACCAGGAAGGAGCACGCCGTGTTCGAGACCGGCGTTCGCCAGCTGCGCATGGCCCTGAGCATGACGTGGGGTCGACCGTTCGACACCGGCTCCCTGACGCGGCTCGTCGCCGATGCGGTCGCGACGGTCGCCGAGTTCGGCGAGCTCGGCCTCGAGGCCCGGGAGGTCATCGAGACGCCCTTCGCGGACGACGCCGACCGGGCCGACCACGCGGACCGCTCCATCCGACGCACCGCACGGCGCCTCGCGGACCTGTCGCCGTTCTACGCCGAGCTGTTCGCCGCGAGCGGCTTCCACGTCGGGACCGCCGACGCCACGACCCTGCTCGGGCTCCCGACCACCACGAAGCACGACCTCATGAGCCGCCCGCGGGACTTCCTGTGCCGCGGCAGCGAGCCGCATCTGGCCACCCGGACCACCGGCACCACCGGTCGCGCCCTGGAGATCTGGCTGTCCCGGTACGAGCTCGAGGTCGCGGCGGCGCTCGGCGCACTGAGCGGCGTCCTGCACGACGAGCTCCACGGCGACGACCTGATGCAGGTGCACGTCAGCTCGCGGGCGACCGCGGCGGTGCAGCTCGCGTCGATGACCTGCCGGCTGGTCGGCGCGCGCTGCCGGGTGCTGGGCATCATCGCCGTCGACGACGCGCTCGACGCCCTGGCCGGCAGCGCCACGACGATGTCGGTCAACGCCAGCTATCTCGCGGAGCTGGTCGTCGCCGCGCAGGCCCGCGGTCTGCGCCCCGACGACTTCCGGCTCCGCCGCATCGACTGCGTGAGCGAGATCCTGTCGCCCGCCGTGCGCGCGGCCGCCGAGCAGACGTTCGGTGCGCCCGTCTCGGACAACTTCGGGATGACCGAGGTCATCCCGGTGACCGCCACCAGCTGCTCGGCGGGGCACCTCCACCACGACCTGACGATGGGGCACGTGGAGGTCCTCGACCTCCGGTCCGGGGACCCGGCCGCGCCGGGGGAGCTCGGCACGCTCGTGGTCTCGCCGTACTTCCCCTACCGGGAGTGCATGCCGGTCCTGCGCTACGACACCCGGGACGTCGTGCGGCCGCTCGCCGGGCCGGCCACCTGCGAGCAGGCGGGCATCCCCGGCACCAGCGCCGTGCTGGGGAAGGCGAGCCAGCTCGTCGAGGTCGCCCCGGGCCACGTCGTGACGCCACGCGAGCTCGTCGAGGCCGTCGAGGACCTGCCCAGCAGGCCGTGGCCCGCGCGCTTCCACGCGGAGCCGGAGGGCGGCCGCGTGCGCATCGACCTGCCGGCCGGCGCGGTGGACGGGATGAGCAGCGCCGGGCTGACCGACCACTTCGCCGAACGGGGCCTCGACGCTCGGGTGCGGGTGCTCGACGACCATCGGGCCCCGAGCCTGCGACGGGTGCGCAGCGACCTGCGGGAGCTCGGTTTCGTCGCCCCCGAGCCGGTGGGAGCCTGAGATGGGCACGCCGACCTCCACCACCCTGCCCACCTTCCTGGCGCTGGGCGTGGCCATCGCGGGGACGCTGCTCACCATGGCGCTCTCCGTCCTGTACCTGCGGCACGTCCGGATGGAGCGTCCCGCGATCGGCACGTTCAACGGCGTGGACGTCGTCGTCGTGTTCGGTTTCATCGTCGTGCTCCCGCTGCTGTACCTGGTCCTGCCGCTCACGCCGTTGCTCGTCGTCCTCGGCCTGACCTTCACCTCCGCCCTGGTGTTCGGGCTGCGGCCCGTCCTCGGTCCCGCCGCGACCTGGATCGTCGTGGGCGTCGTGATCGCCGCCAACATCTGGATGGGCCGGACGATGCTCGGCACGGTGGTGGGCTGGCAGCTGTTCTGGATCGAGAACGACCTGCTGGTCGTCGGCGCCGCCGTCGCGACCGCCAACCTCTACGTGCAGGGCGGGATGAGGCTGCGGCACGTCGCCTGGTTCGGGCTGGTCCTGGCCGTCTACGACGCCGTCTTCACGTTCGTCTGGCCGATCACCAACACCCTCGCCCAACGCTTCATTGGGTGGCCGTTCGACCCGTCCGTGGGATTCCGGATCGGCATCTACAACGCGACGATCGGCCTGGGCGACCTGCTCATCTACAGCCTGTTCGTGATCGCCGCGCTCAAGGCGTACGGGCCGCGGGCGGCGCGCGGTGCGGCGGTCATCTCCGTGCTGTGCGGAGCCGTCGTCCCGGCACTGCTCCCGCTGATCACCGATGTGTTCATCGACGCACGGACCGACGTCATCGTCCCGGCGCAGGCGGCCTTCGGCCCGGCCGCCTTCCTGTACTACCGCTGGCTGCGGCGCACCTACGGCGCCGAGCGCACGATGGCGGGCTTCCTGGGACGTGCGGACGTCGATCGCCAGGCTCCGACGCCGTCGTTCGCGCTGAGCGTGCCGTGACCACGCCCCCGGGCACGTGGTGGGGGCGGCATCGGGCGACGGTCCTGCTGGCCTGCGTGGCGCTCGCCGGGGGACTGACGCTCGGGCTGACCGCTCCCACCACATCGCCCGTGAACGACCCGTGGCCGGCGGCGCCCAGCACGGGTCCGGCGCCATGAGCGCCGACCGCGGAGCGGGCGACGCGGCGCTGCTCAAGGTGCTGGTCGTGCTCGGTGCCCTCCTCGCCGTGTGGCCGGTCCGCGCCTCGGCCGGTGCTCCGGGCGCGGGCATCGACGGCGACGTCGCCGTCGCGCACGTCTCGGGGATGCTCGCCGGGTACGGCGCCGTGGTCCTCGTGGCGTTGATGTCGCGATGGCCCGTGATCGAGCAGGCCGTCGGGGTCGACGAGCTCGCCCGGTGGCACGCGCGCGGCGGCCGCCTGGTCATGGCCCTCATCGCCGTGCACGCGTGCGCCGCGGTCGCGGTGTGGACCAGGGTCCGCGGCATCGACGCCCGGAGCGCCGTCGTGGAGGTGGTGCGGATGCCGGGGTTGGCCGCCGCGGTCCTCGCCGTCGGGCTCCTCGTGGCCGTCGCCGTCACCTCCGCCCGTCGCGCGCGGCGCAGGATCCGGTACGAGACCTGGCACGGCATCCACCTCGTGAGCTACCTGGCCGTCGCCGCCGCGTTCGTCCACCAGCTGGCCGGGCCGGACATGGCCGGTCACCGGGTGGTGCAGGTCGGCTGGTCGCTCCTCTACACCGCGGTGTTCGCGCTCGTCGTGCAGTACCGCGTCCTCGTGCCGGTCCGCGCCGCGATGCGGCACCGGTTGCGCGTCGCGGCCGTCGTGGCGGAAGGCGCGGGCACCGTCTCGATCACCGTGGCCGGCGACGGCCTCGACGAGCTGCGCGCGCAGCCGGGACAGTACTTCCGCTGGCGCTTCCTCACCCCGGACACCTGGCGCAGCGCCCACCCGTTCTCCCTGTCCGCACCGCCGCTGCAGGACTCCTTCCGGCTCACCGTCTCGGCGCGGGGCGACGGGACGCACGCGCTGCAGTCGGTCCGGCCGGGCACCCGGGTCGTCGCCGAGGGCCCGTACGGCATCCTCACCGAGCGGCGGCGCACCCGCCGCGACGTCGTGCTGATCGCCGGTGGCATCGGCATCGCCCCGATGCGGGCGCTGTTCGAGACGCTGTCGATCCCGCCCGGCGGCGACGTCCTCCTGCTGTACCGGACGGCCGACGCCGGGCGTGCCCCGCTCGGGGACGAGCTCGACGGCCTCGCCCGGCGCGCCGGCGCCCGGCTCCACTACCTGACCCGGCCGGGCGGAGGGGAGCTCACCGCGGCCTCGCTGCTCGGCCGCGTGCCCGACCTGGTGAACCGGGACGTCTTCGTCTGCGGGCCGCCCGAGATGACCCGCGCACTCCTGGCGGACCTGACCCGTGCGGGGCTGCCGCGGGCCCAGCTGCACGCCGAGGGCTACCAGCACGGCGGCCGGTAGCCACGGCAGCCGTCGCGGCGGCGAACCCGGCGCGGGAGGAGCGAACCGGGACGAAACGCAGTACAACTGTTCAGGTCCCACAGTCACAGTCCTGGCGGGGAGGGGACCCGGACGACGTCCGGGTCGAGGGGCCGACCGGCTGCAGGAACGTCGAGCGACCGGAGGCACCATGACCGTCGTACGAGCGGCACTCACGCAGACCACGTGGACCGGCGACAAGGAGTCGATGACCGCCAGGCACGAGGGCTTCGTGCGCGAGGCGGCCGACCAGGGCGCCCAGGTGATCTGCTTCCAGGAGCTCTTCTACGGGCCCTACTTCGGGACCGTGCAGGACGCGAGGTACTACGAGTACGCCGAGTCCGTCCCCGGGCCGACGGTCGAGCGGTTCGCGTCGCTCGCCCAGGAGCTCGGCATCGTCGTCGTGCTGCCGGTGTACGAGGAGGAGGCACCGGGCGTCCTCTACAACACGGCCGCGGTGGTCGACGCCGACGGGCGGTACCTCGGCAAGTACCGCAAGACGCACATCCCGCAGCTGCCGAAGTTCTGGGAGAAGTTCTACTTCCGGCCCGGAAACCTCGGCTGGCCGGTGTTCGAGACCGCCGCCGGGAAGGTCGGCGTCAACATCTGCTACGACCGGCACTTCCCGGAGGGCTGGCGCATGCTCGGCCTCGCCGGCGCCGAGATCGTCTTCAACCCGTCGGCGACCGCCCCCAGCTCCAAGCGGCTGTGGGAGCTCGAGCAGCCGGCGTCCGCGGTCGCGAACGGGTACTTCATCGGCGCCAACAACAGGATCGGGCGGGAGTCCGACGAGTTCGGCGAGGACGCCGTGACGTTCTACGGGTCGTCGTACTTCGTCGGCCCGGACGGCAACTACGTGGGCGACGTCGCGAGCACGGACCAGTCCGAGGTCGTGGTCCGCGACCTCGACCTCGACGAGGTCCGCAGGGTCCGCGAGTCGTGGCAGTTCTACCGCGACCGGCGCCCGGACCAGTACGACGCGATCACGGCTCCGTGAGGGAGGACCGATGACGACGCTCATCACCGGCGGCACGGTGGTCAACGCCACCGGTCGCACGCGCGCCGACGTGCTGATCGACGGCGAGACGATCGCCGCGCTCGTCGCCCCCGGGTCCACCGCGCTCGGCCACGACCTCGCCGCGTCCGCGGAGCGCGTCATCGACGCGACCGGCAGGTACGTCATCCCCGGCGGGGTCGACGTGCACACGCACATGGAGCTGCCGTTCGGCGGCACGGCCGCGTCCGACACGTTCGAGACCGGCACGACGGCGGCCGCCTGGGGCGGCACGACGACGATCGTCGACTTCGCCGTCCAGCGGACCGGCGAGCGCGTCCAGGACGGCCTCGCGGCCTGGCACGAGAAGGCCGCCGGGAACTGCGCGATCGACTACGGGTTCCACCAGATCCTCGGCGGGGTCGACGAGGACGCGCTCAAGGCGATGGACGAGCTCGTGAGCGAGGGCGTGACGAGCTTCAAGCTCTTCATGGCCTACCCGGGCGTCTTCTACTCGACCGACGACCAGATCCTCCTGGCCATGCAGCGGGCCCGCGACAACGGCGCGACGATCATGATGCACGCCGAGAACGGCCCGGCGATCGACGCCCTCGTCGCCCAGCACCTGGCCCGCGGCGAGACGTCGCCGTACTTCCACGGCGTGTCACGTCCGTGGCAGCTGGAGGAGGAGGCCACGCACCGGGCGATCATGCTCGCGGACCTCACGGGCGCCCCGCTGTACGTCGTGCACGTCTCCGCGAAGCAGGCGATCGCGCAGATCGCGGCGGCCCGCTCCCGCGGCCTCAACGTGTTCGGGGAGACCTGTCCGCAGTACCTGTACCTCTCGCTCGAGGAGCAGCTCGGCGCACCGGGGTTCGAGGGCGCGAAGTGGGTGTGCTCGACGCCGCTGCGGTCCCGCGAGGAGGGGCACCAGGACGACCTGTGGCGGGCGCTGCGGACCAACGAGGCGCAGGTCGTCTCGACCGACCACTGCCCGTTCTGCCTGAAGGACCAGAAGGAGCTCGGCCTGGGGAACTTCTCGAAGATCCCCAACGGCATCGGCGGCGTCGAGCACCGCATGGACCTGCTCTACCAGGGCGTCGTCGACGGGAAGATCTCGCTCGAGCGCTGGGTGGAGATCTGCTGCACGACGCCCGCCCGGATGTTCGGCCTGCACGGCACGAAGGGGGTGCTCGCCCCGGGAGCGGACGCGGACGTCGTCGTCTACGATCCCGCGGGCCACACGAGCATCGGGTACGGCAAGACGCACCACATGAACATGGACCACTCCGCGTGGGAGGGCTTCGAGATCGACGGGCACGTCGACACGGTGCTCTCCCGGGGGCAGGTCGTGATCGACGGCGGGCAGTTCCACGGCCGGGCCGGGCACGGGCGCTTCCTGCGCCGCGGACTCTCGCAGTACCTGGTCTGAGGGGCGTCGTGGACCTCGGCGTCGTCCTGCAGACCGACCCGCCCGCGGCGCGCACGGTCGCGCTCGCACGGGCGGCGGAGGACGCCGGCTTCAGCCACGTGTGGACGTTCGACTCGCACATCCTGTGGCAGGAGCCGTTCGTCATCTACAGCCAGATCCTGGCGCAGACCAGCCGAGTCATGGTCGGGCCCATGGTCACGAACCCCGCGACGCGCGACTGGACCGTCACGGCGTCGCTGTTCGCGACGCTCAACGAGATGTTCGGCAACCGGACCGTCTGCGGGATCGGGCGCGGCGACTCCGCGGTCCGCGTGCAGGGCGGCAGGCCGACGACGATGGCGGCGCTGCGCGAGTCGATCGAGGTGATCCGGGAGCTGGCGAGCTCGCGCGAGGCGAAGATCACCGACCACCGGGGGGAGCCGGTGACCCTGCGCTTCCCGTGGAGCCACGGGTCCACGCTCGAGGTCTGGGTCGCGGCCTACGGGCCGCAGGCGCTGGCGCTCGCGGGCGAGGTGGGGGACGGCTACATCCTCCAGCTCGCCGACCCCGACGTCGCACGCTGGATGATCGGCACGGTCCGGGAGTCCGCGGAGCGGGCCGGCCGGGACCCGGCGTCGGTGAAGTTCTGCGTCGCGGCGCCCATGTACGTGGGCGAGGACAACTCCTTGTCCCGGGCGCACATGCGTGACCAGTGCCGGTGGTTCGGCGCCATGGTGGGCAACCACGTCGCGGACATCGTCGGCCGGTACGGCGCGGCGGGCGGAGCGGTCCCGTCGGCGCTCACCGACTACATCGCGGGCCGGGAGGGCTACGACTACAGCCAGCACGGGCGGGCGGGGAACACGCACGCGCAGTTCGTGCCCGACGAGATCGTCGAGCGGTTCTGCCTGCTCGGCACGCCCGAGCAGCACCTCGAACGGCTCGCGGAGCTCCGGGAGCTCGGCGTCGACCAGTTCGCCGGCTACCTCCAGCACGACGCCCAGGACGCGACGTTGGCCGCGTACGGCGAGCACGTCGTCCCCGCGGTCCCGCGCACGGCGTGACCGACCGTGCTCCCAGCGACCGAAAGGTGCAGGTCATGACCGTGAACCCCGACGGCGAGCTCACCCGCCGGCTCGACCTCCAGCACGTGTTCCACTCCTGGTCGGCGCAGGCGACGCTCGACCCGCTCGCGATCGCCGGTGGCCTGGGCAGCGAGGTGTGGGACTTCGACGGGAACCGCTACCTCGACTTCTCCAGCCAGCTCGTCAACACCAACATCGGCCACGCCCACCCCGCCGTGGTGAAGGCGATCCAGGAGCAGGCCGCCGTGCTGCCGACGGTCGCGCCGTCGCACGCGGACCTTTCCCGGGGCCGCGCGGCCGCCGCGGTCCTCGCGCACGCCCCGGACACGATGTCGAAGGTCTTCTTCACCAACGGCGGCGCGGACGCGAACGAGAACGCGATCCGCCTGGCCCGGCTGTTCACCGGTCGTGACAAGGTCGTCTCGCACTACCGCTCGTACCACGGCAACACGGGGGCGGCCGTCGTCGCGACGGGCGACTGGCGCCGCGTCCCCAACGAGTTCGCCCGCGGGCACGTGCACGCCTTCGGGCCGTACCTGTACCGCAGCGAGTTCTGGGCGACGACGCCCGAGCAGGAGGCCGAGCGGGCGCTGCACCATTTCGAGCGCGTCATCCAGGCCGAGGGCCCGGCGTCGGTCGCGGCGGTGCTGCTCGAGACGATCCCGGGCACCGCGGGCGTGCTCGTGCCGCCGCCCGGCTACCTGTCAGGAGTCCGGGCGATCTGCGACCGGTACGACGTCGTCCTGATCCTCGACGAGGTGATGGCCGGGTTCGGCCGGGCCGGGTCCTGGTTCGCGTTCGACCGCTTCGACGTGCGACCCGACCTGATCACCTTCGCGAAGGGCGTCAACTCGGGGTACGTGCCCGCCGGAGGCGTCGTCATCCGTGCCGACATCGCGGCGATGTTCGACGAGCGGGTGTTCCCCGGCGGGCTCACGTACTCGGGCCACCCCCTCGCGATGGCGTCGATCGTCGCGGCGCTCGCGGCGATGGCGGACGAGGGGATCGTCGAGCACGCCGACCGGATCGGCGCCGAGGTGCTCGGTCCCGGCCTCGCCCGGCTCCAGGACGCGCACCCGATCATCGGGGAGGTCCGCGGCGTCGGCGTCTTCTGGGCGGTCGAGCTCGTGGCCGACCGGGCGACCCGTGAGCCTGTGCCGGCCGCCGTGATGGGGCGGGTCAAGGCCGAGCTCATGAGGCGCGGTCTGCTGCCGTTCCTCGCCGACAACCGGGTGCACGTCGTGCCGCCGTGCGTCGTCACGGCCGACGAGTGCGCCCGTGCCCTGGCGATCTACGACGAGGCGCTCACCGACGTCGAGGCAGACCTGTGAGCGCGGCGTAGCCTCGGACGGACCCCGGAGATCGACGACGGCGACGACGAAGGCGGCATGCGATGAACGGCACCCCGACCCCGATCCTGCACCGGATCGGCGGCAAGCCCGAGCGCGGCACGAGCGGCCGCACCTCACCGGTGACCAACCCCGCGACCGGCCGTGTCACGGGCGAGGTCGTGCTCGCCGACGCGACGGACGTCGACCAGGCGGTCCGGGCCGCGCTGGGCGCCTTCCCGGCGTGGCGCGACGCCTCGCTCAGCCGCCGGTCGCAGATCCTGTTCGCCTTCCGCGAGCTGCTCAGCGCCCGCAGGGACGAGGTCGCGGCGATCCTCACCGCGGAGCACGGCAAGGTCCTCTCCGACGCCGCCGGCGAGGTCGCGCGCGGGCTCGAGGTCGTCGAGTTCGCGTGCGGTGCCCCGCACCTGCTCAAGGGCGGGTTCAGCGAGAGCGCGTCGAGCCAGGTCGACGTGTACTCGATCCGGCAGCCGCTCGGCGTCGTCGGCGTCATCAGCCCGTTCAACTTCCCGGCGATGGTGCCGCTGTGGTTCGTGCCGATCGCGCTCGCGGCGGGCAACACCGTCGTGCTCAAGCCCAGCGAGAAGGACCCGTCGGCCGCCGGCTGGCTCGCGGACCTGTTCGCCGAGGCCGGTCTGCCGGACGGTGTGCTCAACGTCGTGCACGGCGACAAGGAGGCCGTCGACGCGCTCCTGACGCACCCGGACGTGCAGTCGATCTCGTTCGTCGGGTCGACGCCCGTCGCGAAGTACGTCTACGAGACCGGCACCGCGCACGGCAAGCGCGTGCAGGCGCTCGGCGGAGCGAAGAACCACATGCTCGTCCTGCCCGACGCCGACCTCGACCTCGCCGCGGACGCCGCCGTGAACGCAGGCTTCGGCTCGGCGGGGGAGCGGTGCATGGCGATCTCCGCGCTCGTCGCCGTCGAGCCGATCGGGGACGAGCTCGTCGCGAAGATCGTCGACCGGATGGGCAAGCTGCGCACCGGCGACGGCGCGCGCACGGACGTCCGCCCGGACATGGGACCGCTCGTCACGGGCGCCCACCGCGACCGGGTCGCCGCGTTCGTCGGTGCCGGCGTCGACGAGGGCGCGGAGCTCGTCGTCGACGGCCGCGGAGCACCCGACGACGCCGAGCCCGGCGGCTTCTGGCTGCGACCGACCCTCTTCGACAAGGTCACGCCCACGATGTCGATCTACACCGAGGAGATCTTCGGTCCCGTCCTGTCGGTCGTCCGCGCCGACACCTACGACGAGGGCCTCGCGCTCATCAACGCCAACCGCTACGGCAACGGCACCGCGATCTTCACCAACGACGGAGGCGCCGCCCGGCGGTTCCAGAACGAGGTCACCGTCGGCATGGTCGGCATCAACGTCCCGATCCCCGTGCCGATGGCGTACTACTCGTTCGGCGGGTGGAAGTCGTCGCTGTTCGGGGACGCGCACGCGTACGGCGCCGAGGGGTTCCAGTTCTTCACCCGCGGCAAGGTCGTGACGCAGCGGTGGCTCGACCCGAGCCACGGCGGGATCAACCTGGGGTTCCCGCAGAACGGCTGACGGCGACGTCCGGCGCGACGGTCGGGACGGGAGGAGGGCATCAGATGGGGTCGTGAGCGACCCATCCGGCTGCGCCCACGTCCACCGCCCCGTCGCCGACCAGCGTCACGAGGCTCGCCTCGAGCCGAGCGAGCTCGGCGGCTCCCAGCTTCTCCTCCCACCGCGCGCGCAGGTCCTCGAAGATCGACTCGCCCTCGCGCAGCACGTCGAACCCGCGGGTGGTGACCTGGAGCCGGTTGCGGCGGGCATCGGCGGGGTCCGGGCCGCTCGACACGTAGCCGCGGTCGACGAGGACGGCGATGGTCTTGGCGGCGGCCTGCTTCGAGACGGACAGGCGGCGACCGACGGCGGACGCGCTGTCCGCGCCGGCGATGATCGCGCGCATCGCGAACTCGTGCGTCGGGCGGAAGTCGTCGTACCCCCGTGCGGCCAGCTCGACCGTCGCGGCGTCCACGAGCGTGCGGAAGCCGCTCAGCAGCAGAAGAGCGAGGTCGGCGCCGTGTCGAGGCATGGCCGCAGCCTAGGACCCTGGGATGGACAGCGACAACCTGGTTGTCTATCATGAAAGACAACCCGGTTGTCTAATTGAGGAGGACGACGATGGCGCACGTGAGCCACCACATCGCCCAGGTCAACGGCGCAGAGCTCCACTACGTGTCCGCCGGCGCGCAGGGGTCCCCGATCCTGCTGGTGCACGGGTTCCCCGAGTCCTGGTGGGCGTTCCACAAGGTCATCCCGCTGCTCGCCGAGACCCACCGGGTCGCCGCCGTCGACCTGCGCGGGTTCGGCGACTCGAGCGTCGCCGGGCACGACCACGACAGCGCGACCGCAGCCGAGGACCTGCACGCCCTCATCGACCACCTCGGCCTCGGCCCCGTGCACGTCACCGGGCAGGACATCAGCGGGGGGACCGTCTTCCGGCTCGCCGTGACCCACCCCGAGGACGTGCTCAGCCTCACCGCGATCGAGATGGGTCTGGCCGGATTCGGGCTCGAGGGGCTGGCGGACGTCACGCACGGGGGCTCCTGGCACATCGGTGCCCTGGTCGCTCCCGGGATCCCCGAGCTGCTGTTCGCCGGGCGTGAGCGCGAGCTGCTCGGCCGGTGGGCGTTCCCGAGCATGACCGCCGTCACCGACTCGATCTCCGACGCCGACATCGACGAGTTCGCCCGCACCTACGCACGCCCCGGCGGGTGGCGCGGCGCGGTCGGCCTCTACCGCTCGATGCTTGCCGAGGGCGGCGACATCAGGGCGCTTGCCGAGGCGAGCCCGCTGACCGTCCCCGTCCTGGCCGTGGGCGCCGGCGGGGGAGCGTTCACCGCCGCGACGCTCAGTCAGGTCACGACCGGCCAGATCACGGCGGTGCAGCTCGACGGCGTCGGGCACTACGCCGCGCTGGAAGCCCCCGACGCCCTCGCGGCGCAGATCCTCACCTTCGTCGGCACCGTCGACGCCGCGTGATCGTGCGCGGCGCCCGCTGCTGCCGACGAGCGTCCTCGACGACAGGTCGCACGAGGACACTGGTGCCCGTGCGAGTCGCATTTGTTCACACCGCCCTGGTCGAGGTCGGCCCGGGTGCGGATGTCGCCGCCCCGGGCGCCGCCATCACGCTTGCGCTGTGCGGATCGTGGGAGCACGTTCCCCCGTGTCCGCTGGCCGCGCACCACACCGGCGTCGAAGAACTCGGCGATCAGGTCCGCCTGCGGATCCTGTTCGCCGCGGAGCCGGCCGACGAGCTCGAAGTGCGGGACCGGATCACGAAGGCACTGGCTGCGGGCGTCGTCACCAGACCGGACGGCTCGACCAGCGAGTGGGCCCTGATCAGCACAGGAGCAGCGAGCGTCGAACCGTCGGAAGAGACGCACGCCGTCAGGTTGGCGCGCGGTTGACGGCACGGTGGGGCTATCCCTGAGCCGCGTTCGCCGGACACCGACGGACCAGAACACTCGGTGCGTGAGCTCGTCGCTCGTTGACGAGTAGCGCGTGCGAGGTCGGGTGCATCCGTGCGATCCGTTCGGGGCGAAGGGAGGGCACGGGGGCCGCACCGGTGCCCGCGCGGTGCGGCGCTCGAGCGTCGACCGCGACCGTCGCACGAAGGAGCCCGCCATGAGGATCCGTCGCACGCTGTCCGTCCTGGCCGCCACAAGCGTGGTCGTCGGGGGAGGTCTGGTCCTGGCCCCCTCGGCAAGCGCCTCCGCACCCGCGGGGACGGCCAGCCTGGCCGCCCTGCTCGCCTCGGACGGAGACACGTTCGACCGCAGCTGGCGGGACTTCGACATCCTCGACCAGGCGGTCGGCGCGGTCCTCGCCGCCAAGCCGTCCAGCCCGGTCGCTGTGCTCGCCGACGGCACGGTCCCGCTCACCGCGTTCTTGCCGACCGATCGCGCGTTCCAGTTCTTGGCCAAGGACCTCACGCACCGCTGGTACGGCACCGAGAAGGAGGTGTTCACGGCTCTCGCCGCCGCGGTCGGCATCGACGCCGTGGAGCAGGTGCTGCTCTACCACGTCGTCCCGGGCGCCACGATCGACTCCACCACCGCGCTGGCCAGCGACGGCGCAGTGCTCACCACCGCGCAGGGAGGCACGTTCCATGTGGACGTGATCTCGCGGCGGTTCGGCATCGTGCAGCTGCGCGACCAGGACCGCAACGACCTGAACCCGTTCCTGATCCCCGGCAAGCTCGACCTCAATGCGGGCAACGTCCAGATCGCGCACGCGATCACGTTCGTCCTGCGCCCGGCGGACCTCTGAGAAGTGTCGCCTCAGTTCGTCGGCGCGGCCGGGCGAGACGTCAGCAGCTCGCCCGGCTGTCGCCCACGTCGGGACGAACTCGGTGGCGTTCCGACGAGCTGCTGCATCGCGAGAAGTCGGGACGGCTCGAACGACGCGCCCGGCAGACGGCGCACACCACCCGGGCGCGGTCCGTCCCGGGGTGCGGGCCGCGAGACGGGCAACCTCATGGCTGAGCAGGCGCACGTTCCAGGCCTGACAGGTCATCGAAGCGAGTGCGGCGCCTGATCCCATCGAAGGTGCGTGTCCCGCTTCCGGGTCTGAGCCGGTTGACGTCAGGCCTGAGCGACCGTGTCGGCCCATCGATGGTGCGGGGGGCCCGTCGATCTCAGCAGCCCGACGGCTCCGTCGTGCGCGACGACCCCGTGGTCCGACGTGCGTCGAGCATGCAGCGGCGGGTGGGTCACCTGCTCGCAGCAGGGCCGCCTTCAGTAAATCTGTGGGCGCCTCCGGGTTCTGCGGCGTGTGATGGCAGGGTGGCGATCACCCTGACGACTCCCACCGTCGATGAACTCGGCCACGTCGTCCGAACCCTTCGTGACTGGCAGGACGACGCCTCGCCGATGCAGCTGCATCCGGGCGACCTCGGCTGGTACTCGCGGTTCGGCGTGGACGCGCTGGCGGGAGCGGTTCGCACCTGGAGACGTAGCGGCCGGCTTCTGGCCATCGGGTTGTTGGACGGCGCGAACGTGCTTCGAGCGACCGTGGCGCTCGAGGCATGGCGCGATGAGGAGCTGGCGCACCAGGTCGTGTCGGATGTCTCCGACCCGGAGCGTGGCGTCCTGCCGACGGGCAAGGCGTCCGTCGAGGCACCCAACGGGACGAGAGTCCAAGATCTGCTGTCCGACGTCGGCTGGAGCACCGACGAATCCTGGACTCCGCTTCGCCGCGACCTCACGAAGCCGGTGGAACCATCGGGCCTGCGGGTCGAGGTGATCGGGCTCGGGGAGGAGTCCGAGTTCACGGCAGTTCACCGGTCGGCGTGGGGAAGCGCGCAGTTCACCGACGAGCGCTGGCGTGCGATGGCGGCCGGGTTGCTGGGCCCCGACGTGCGATGCCTCATCGGGCGTGACGCCGCGGGCGTCGCGGTGGCCGGGGTCACGGTGTGGTCGGCCGGCCCGGGGAAGCCGGGACTTCTGGAACCGATGGGCGTCCACGCCCAGCACCGCGGGCAGGGCTACGGCCGGGCAGTGTGCCTAGCCGCGGCGGCCGAGCTCCAGAGGTCGGCGTCGTCCAGTGCGCTGGTCTGCACACCCAGCTCGCTCGGTCCCGCAATCGCCACCTACGCCTCCGCCGGTTTCCAGCGACTTCCCGAGCGGCGGGACCGATCGCGCGATGCCTGACCCAGGGTGCCCGGTGCGGTCTGCCGGGACGTGGAGGACGACGTGCCGCGCGTCGTTGTCATGCGTGCACCGTCACCGCCTCGGCACCGACGACGGCCCTGGGGGCAGCTGGGCGACGGAGGCGACGGCCCAGGCCGGCAGGTCGATGTCGATCTCGAGGACGCCCGACTCGGGAACCGGCACGGTCCACCGGCGCAGGTCGTCCGCGACGGCCTTGAGCTCGGCGGTCTGGGCGCGGGTGAGGTTGACCGGCTCGCCCATCTGGTGCCACGCCTCCGCGGCGTTGCCGTGCTCCCAGTCGAGCAGCTCGACCTGGAAGACGGTCCCCGGCTCGATGCCCGCGACGGTGTGCTGTATCCGCCGGGCCGTCCCGATCTTCTTGTACGCGCGCGCCGCGGCGTAGGAGTCGTGCTGCTCGACGCCACGGGTGCCCATCTCGGCGGGGTAGTTGAGGAACACCGCGGACACGCGGCCGTCGTCGGACGAGCGGGTGATGATGCCCTGCGCGTCCTGGTGCACGACGCGGTCGCCCAGGCGGTTCAGCATCGCGACGGCGTGGAACGTGGGCTTGTGGATGCCCTGCTCGTTGACGAACCCGAAGCCGCCGTGGAACGGGCCGAGCCCGGCGCCGCCCTCCTCGAAGATGTCCGTGAACGTCCAGTAGGAGATCGAGTCCGCCAGCGCGGCGCCCTTCAGGAACGCGCGCGTGATGTACGTGGCGGCGAAGAGGGTGTCGTGCGTGCGGTCCCGGCTCGACGGCGAGCTCGACCACTCGGTGATGTGCAGCTCGGCGTCGGGGTACGGGCTCGCCGCGATGAGCTCCCGCATGAGGTGCAGGTCCTGCTCGGTGGCGTCCACGTGGCGGTGGATGGCCGTGAATCCGCTGCCGGTCCCGTCGGCCGCGTAGTCCGTCGGGTAGAGGTGGGTCGAGAGGAAGTCGAGCGGAAGGTCCCGCTCGGCGCAGTAGTCGATGAGCTCGCGGACCCAGACCGGCTGCCAGTCGAGCGCGTCAGGGTCGGGTGCCTGGCCGGTGGCGAACTCGGCCGCGCGGTCGTAGGTCTCGCCGGCGTAGCGGGCGTCGGGCACGAACACGGACGTCGACGGGCCGCCCACCTTGAGCTGCGGGTCGATCGCCTTGAGCGCTCGCGCGGTGGCCTCGTACAGCTCGAAGTACTCGGTGCGGGTGCCGGTCCAGAAGTGGGGCACCAGGTTGGGCTCGTTCCACACCTCGAACCGCCACTCCCGCACCTCGTCGAGGCCGTACCTCTCGATCCAGTGCCTCACCGTCTCGGTCACGAGCCGGACCCACTCCGCGATGTCGGTGGGCGGGCTGCAGTGCGCCTTCCACCAGAACAGCGTCTCGGTCTGCGTGGCCAGCTCCCGGGGCATGAACCCCAGCTCGACGAACGGGCGTGCGCCCGCGTCGAGGATCGCGTCGAACACCATGTCGACGTAGCTGAAGGTGATCTGCGGTTCGGGCAGCACCTCCGGCGGGGCGAAGCCGCCGCCGTAGGTGGCGCGGTACACGAACATGTCGTCGTGGAACAGGCCGTGGAACCGCACGAAGCGGACCCCCAGCACGTCCACGGCCTCGCGGAAGTGGGCCTGCCAGTCGGCGCGCAGCGCCTCGGCGGCCCGGCCCGCACCCACGCACCGGTTCCACACGTGGTTCAGTGGCGCGTCCGACGGCGGCGCGCCGTCCACTCGCAGCTCGTCGAGCGCATGCGCTTCTTGGGGCATGAAGATCTCCTGTGGCCCACGCGGTGTCTCCGCAGTGGCGGGTGTGCCCAGCCGCTGAGCGAGATCGTCCAGGGTGTCCGACGCGGGCCCGAACCCCACCCAGTCGAGGTGGCCGTGCGGCATGCCCGCCCGGGTCACCTGGACGACGTCGACCCCTGCCGCGCGGAGCCGCGTGCTGAAGAGCTCGCCGCTCGCCCGGAACGCATCGAGCTCACCGTTCTCCACGTAGGTCGGCGGGAAGCCCTCGAGACGGGCCGCGAGGCCGGGGAAGGCCTCGTCGTCGGACTGCTCCGGCTCGCCGCCGAGCACCGTGCGGTTCGTGGCCTCGATCATCCACGCCGGGAGCTGGAGCGCGCGCGGAGCAGCCGCGACCGCCTCGGCGAGCTCGGCCCCGAGCGCCGGCACCCGGGGGTGCAGCATCGGGTACACCAGCAAGGCCTGCCAGGGCGCCCGGCCGTCCTCGACCGTGCGCAGGGTCACGGCAGCCGCGAGGAAGGCCCCTGCGCTCGCGCCACCGATCGCGACCCGAGCCGCGTCGACCCCGAAGCGTGCCGGGTCCGCGCGCACGGCGTCGAGCACGGCGACGCAGTCGTCCTGCGGGACGGGGAACCGGACCGGCTCACCGCGCTCGTCGACGCGGTCGCCGACCGTGCCGCCGAGCTCGGGCATCACCGGGCACAGGCGGTAGTCGACGGACACGACGACGGCGTCCGCACGGCCGGCGACGCCGCGGGCGACCTCGTGCGCCTCCGCCATGTCGAGGTCACCCCACGAGAACGCGCCGCCGTGCATCCAGACCAGGCACGGTCGGCCGGCGTCGGGCGGTGTGCCCACCGGCGTGTAGACGCGCACGGGCACCGGGCCGTGCGGGCCGGGGACCGCCTGGTCGACCACCGTCAGGTCCCATGCCTCGGGCGGCCCGAACGGTGCCTTCCACTGCGCGACGACCGACTCGGGGATCTGCGTGAGCTCCGCGTAGTCCTCGACGAGGTGCCGGCGCGCCTCGAGCTCGGGCACCAGTCGTCTCGTCATGGCCTCGTCCCTTCGATGTCGTCGCCGACGCGGAACCAGTCGACGTCCACGTGCCCGCCGGCCTCGGCCGTGGCGTAGCAGAAGATCGCGAACCGGTACCCGGTGAAGTGGTCGAGGCTGTACTCCATCGCCAGGTCGTCGCCGATCGGCGTCCAGGCGGCACCGTCGAGCGAGTACGCGAACGAGGCGCGGTCGGCGGCGTCCCGGAAGTCCACGTCCACGCGGAGAAGGACCGTCTCGGCCGTCAGCGGCACAGGAGCGCTGGTGAAGGCGACGTTCCCGTGCCGGTCGGCACGGCGCATCACGAGCCGGCGGGCGCCGTCGGCCATCTCGACCCCCACGTACCCGTACTTCTGCTGGTACGCGGACAGGCCGGCGACGTCGCCGTCCACCATCGCGGAGACGTCCAGCGAGATCGCCGCGGCGCTCGCGGGCCCGCACGTGCGCTGGGTGAGCGTGTTGCGGGCGTCGAGGATGCCCGACGCGATGCTGCCCGTGGTCAGCCGCAGGTGGCCGGGCCGGTCGGCGAGCGACCAGAACCGGTTGTCCGGGTTGTGGTTCCACTGCCACGGCAGCCCGAGGCTCGACCCGTTCCAGGCGTTCTCGTCCGATGTCGTCAGGGCACCGGCGTCGGCCGTGTTCCAGTAGCCGGCCGGCGTGGGCTGGTTGTCGAAGTCGTCCGAGACGAGCAGGTCAGTCACTCCCGCCGACGCCCCTGCGGGGACCGTCATCCTGGCGTCGAGCGTGTAGACCGGCCACCCGTCCTCGTCCCAGGTCACGCGCGCCAGCTGCGGTGAGCGCCCGAGCGGCCCCTCGTCCTGGAAGAGCATCGCGTACCACTGCCCGTCAGCCGCCTGGACGACGCCGCCCTGAGCGACGCCGTCGCCCGGGCGCCCCTCGACCGGCACCGCCCGGCTGAGCACGATCCTGCCCTCCCAGGTCCCGCCCTGGGACTGCGGCGTCAGCGACGTCGACCGCCACACGACCTCCTGGCGGATCCCGTCCGTGGGCCACTCGATCATGAAGACGTAGTAGTGCTCGCCGATCTTGTAGGCGTGCGCGCCCTCGGCGTCCAGCCCGCTGGTCTGGTCGACGTTGGCGTCCTCGACGAGCCGCGTCGCCGGGCCGTCCCAGACGAAGGTGCCGTCGTCGTCCCGGCCGAGCCGGCGCAGGTCGATCGCTCCGCCGCCGTAGACGAGGTAGGCGTCCTCGCCGTCGAACAGGAGCGACTGGTCGTGGGCGTAGCCGTCGAGGACCGACCTCGTCCACGGCCCGTGCTCGACGCTCGGCGTCGCGTAGAGGTACGTCTTGCTCGTGGTCAGGCTGCCGACCGAGACGTAGAACGTGCCCTCGTGGTACGTGATGCTCGCGGCCCAGCTGCCCTGCCCGTAGGCGTTCTCCCCGTGGCGCAGGGCGAGAGCGTCCGTGTCGTCGAGGATCGGGCCGGTGTAGCCGGCGATCGACCAGTGCACCAGGTCGCTCGAGCGCATGATCGGCACGCTCGGCGCGAAGTACATGGTCGTGCTGACCATGTAGTAGTGCCGACCGTCGTAGACGACGTCCGGGTCGGGGACGTCCGCGAGGATGACCGGGTTGGCGAAGGTGAGCGCCCGGTCGTCATGTCCCGTCAACGGAGGCCGAGACCGACGGTGACGTAGGAGTGGGCGGGCAGGTCGACCTCGAGCCCGCGCGGGTGGGGCCGCACGCCGCTGTGCGCGGCCGGCGCGACGGCGTCGAGCTGCTCCGGGGTGTTGTGCGCGTCCAGGGCGGGCGCGGTCAGCACCCGCGCCTCGTGCCCGACGACGTCGCGGCCGCGCAGGTCGAGCACGACCGTCCGGTCGGTCTCGGTGTCGAGATTGGACAGGGAGATCAGGGCGGTGCCGTCCTTGACCGACGCGGACGCCGAGACCAGCGGCAGCTCGGTCCCGTCGACGGTCCGGGTCTCCACGCCGCGCAGGTGCACGGCGAGCGCGGCGGCGTCGTGGTGCCCGGCGTTCATCGCGAACACGTGGTACGTCGGGGTGAGCACCAGCGCGCCCGTGCCAGGGTCCGTCAGGATCATCGCCTGCAGCACGTTGACCGTCTGCGCGATGTTCGCCATCACGACCCGCTCGGCATGCCGGTGGAACGCATCGAGGTGCACGGACGCGACCAGCGCGTCGCGCAGCGTGTTCTGCTGGTACAGGAACCCCGGGTTCGTGCCCTTCTCCACGTTCCACCAGGTGCCCCACTCGTCGACGACCAGCCCCACCTTGCGGTGCGGGTCGTACCGGTCCATCACCGTCGAGTGGCGGGTGAGCAGCTCCTCCATGCGGAGAGCCCTGGCCATCGTCGTGTACCACTCGTCCGTGCCGAAGCCGGTGGCGTCGCCCTTGTCGCCCCACGAGCCCGACATCGTGTAGTAGTGCAGCGACACGGCCTGGAACGGCCGGGCCGGCTCGGCCGGGTCGGCGGCCAGGTCGTCGAACGAACGCATCAGCGTCTCGGTCCAGTGCAGGTCCGACTCGTTCGCGCCGGCGGCGATCCGGTACAGAGCGTTGCCGCCGTGGTTGCGCGAGTACGTGGCGTACTGCCGGGCCAACGACGCGAACTGCTCCGCACGCAGGTGCCCGCCGCACCCCCACGCCTCGTTCCCCAACCCCCAGAACGGCACCCGCCAGGGCGCGTCGCGCCCGTTCGCCCGGCGCAGCGCCGCCATCGGCGAGTCGTCCGCCCGGGTCAGGTACTCGACCCAGTCCGACATCTCCGCCACGCTGCCGGACCCGACGTTCCCCGACACGTACGGGTCCGCCCCGAGCAGCTCGCACAGGTCCATGAACTCGTGGGTACCGAACGCGTTGTCCTCCACGCCGTCACCCCAGTGCGAGTTGACCATCCGGGGCCGCTGGTCGCGCGGGCCGATCCCGTCACGCCAGTGGTAGTCGTCGGCGAAGCAGCCGCCCGGCCAGCGCAGGTTCGGGATCTGCAGGGCCCGCAGGGCCGCCACGACGTCGGACCGGATGCCACGCACGTTCGGGACGGGCGAGTCCTCTCCCACCCAGAACCCGCCATAGATGCACCGGCCCAGATGCTCGGCGAAGTGCCCGTACACGTGCCGGCTGATCGTCGCACCAGGCAGGTCGAGGTCGATGATCGCTGTCGTGGTGGTCGTCATTGTCTTCCCGTCGGTCGGATGATCGGCAGAACCGGGTCAGCAGGGGCATCGGGGCGTCGAGGCCGTCCGCGGCGCGCGTCGTCCCGCACCGCAGGCGAGCGCGCCGCGCTCGACCGACACGGCTCCCGCAACGCGTCGGCGCGATGGTGGGCGGTGGGGAGCCGCGGTGTCAGGTCGAGCTCGAGCCCGTCACGATCGGCAGCGGTCGGTGCCGCGTGGCGGCGATCGGCGACGCGGGGACTGCCCTGCGGGCAGGTGAAGGCACAGAGGTGCTCACGGGGCTGGTCTCCTTTGACCGGGTAGCGACGTGGGTGACGCGGAGAGCCGCTCGCTCGCGCGTGGCTAGGCGCCGCCGCGGGTGGATCCACGCACCACGAGGCGGACGGGTGCGACGACGTGCTCGGCAGGACCGGTCCAGCCCGACATCTGGCGGTGCAGCAGTCCGACCGCCGCCTCGGCCACGCCCTCGTGGTTGGCGTCGACCGACGTGATGCCCGGAGGGATGAAGCGTGACATGTCGAGGTTGTCGAACCCGGCGAGCTGGACGTCGACGGGGACGCGCAGCCCACTGTCCGCCAGGGCGGACAGCGCCCCGAGGGCGACGATGTCGGTGACGGCGAAGACGCCGTCGAAGGGCAGCCCCGAGGCGATGACCTCGAGCATCGCCTCGCGAGCACCGAGAGACGTGTAGTCGCTGACGGGCACGACGTAGGCCGGATCGGCGGCGAGGCCGGCTTCGCGACACGCGTGCTCCCACCCGGCGCGGCGGTCCGTGGTCATCATGTGTGCGGCGTCGAACGAGCATCCGAGCGCGAGGATGCGGCGCGATCCGCGTTCGATCATGTGTGCCGTGGCAAGGCGGGCACCTGACTCGTTCGCCAGGCGCACGTGGTTGAGGTGGTCGGGAACGTCGCGCTCGCCCAGCAGCACGATCGGCTTCGCGGTGCGAACCCGCCCCAGCTGCTCCAGGTCGAGACCGGCGACGGACAGCAGGACGCCGTCGTACATCTGGAGCCGCGCGACGCTCAGCGCCTCCATCTCCTGTTCCGCGTCGGCGCTCGTCCGTTCGAGGACGAGGTGACGCCCTTCCGCCTCGATCAGCGGGGCGACCTGGTCGGCGAGCTCGCCGAAGTAGTCGTGGAAGCTCGGGACGACGAAGGCGACGGTGTCGGTCCGTCCGGCCCGCAGGTGCCGCGCAGTCAGGTTGACCTCGTACCCGAGGGCTTCGACGGCCGCCATGACGCGGGCGCGCGTCGGCTCGTTGACGGGAAGGCGCTCGTTGAGGACGTTCGACACGGTCATGACCGAGACGCCGGCCGCGCGGGCCACGTCCGCCATCCTCACCATGCGCATCCTCCTTCCCGCGAGATTCTGCCAGTCCAGCGTGCGCTCGTCTGACCCGGAGGCCTGGCCACGCCGCCGGGGCAGCGCACAATATATCGATAAAAAGTAGGACGGCAAGGCCCCTGCCCCGTGACCATCTTGAGATCTGCGGGGGCTTGACGGCTCGGGACGGCGTGCCTACTTTAACGCTAAAATCCCGCTCGGGATGAGGACGCCAAGCCCCCAACTTGCGTCCGATCGCGCGGGTTCCAGTCAAGGACGACCGGAACCGTTCTCAAGGGAGAGACCTCGGTGCGTACCGCAAGAACGAAGTTGTCAGCTCTTGTCCTGGTGGCGGCAGTGTCCGTGGGACTTGTCGGATGCACCTCTGACGGCGACCCCCAAGAGGGCTCCTCGAAGGCTGCCGTCATCCCCGAGGGTGATCTCGCGGACAAGTCGGGGACGCTGACCCCCAGCAACCCGACGACGCTCACGACCTGGATCACGTCGGCCCAGCAGGCCCCGGCACCGGACAACAAGATCACCAAGCTGCTCAAGGACCAGCTCGGTGTCACCCTGAAGTACGAGATCGTCACTCCGGACAACGTGGACCAGAAGATCGGTGTCATGCTCGCGGGCGGCGAGTACCCCGACCTGGTCGGCACCACCGACCTGAAGCTGCGCCTCCTGGAGGGCGGCGCTCTCCTGCGTCTGGACGACATGCTGGACACCGGGGACTACCCGAACCTCGCCGAGTACGTCAAGGACGACATCAAGAAGATGAGCTACTCGGGCGACGAGGTCGACCCGGGCCTGTACATCTTCCCGAACTACAACCGCTTCTACGGCGAGCCCACGGGCGGCACCTACTACGGTCCCGCGTTCTGGATCCAGAAGCGTGTGCTCGAGGACGCCGGCTACCCGGACCTCAGCACCATGACGCTCGACCGCTACTTCCAGCTCATCGCGGACTACAAGGCGAAGCACCCCCAGACCGACGGCGCCCCGACCGTCGGCTTCGAGGTCCTGGCCTCCACGGGCCGCGAGTGGGGCATGACCAACCCGCCGGCGCTGCTGTCGGGCTCCCCGAACAACGGTGGCGTCATCGTCGACGACAAGAACCACGCGTCGATCTACGCCGACAAGGACGTCGCGAAGGACTTCTACAAGGTCCTCAACGAGCAGTACGACGCGGGTCTCGTCGACCGCGAGTCCTTCACCCTGACGTACGACCAGTACACCGCGAAGCTGGCGACCGGCGCCGTCCTCGGCATGCACGACCAGGGCTGGGACTTCCAGACCGCCACCCAGTCCCTGCAGAGCGCCGGCAAGGACGAGTACACCTACGTGCCCCTCATGCCCGTCTACGACGGGAAGAAGCCGTGGTACGCCGACCGCCCCGTCATGAACACCAATCAGGGGTTCGGCGTCTCCGTCTCCAGCAAGCAGCCGGAGAAGGCACTGAAGTTCCTCGACGTCATGATGAGCGAGCCCTGGCAGAAGGCGCTCTCGTGGGGCGTCGAGGGCGAGGACTACCAGGTCGGCGACGACGGCATGTTCACCCGCACGGACCAGCAGCGGATCAACTACAAGGACATCACCTGGCGTGCCTCCAACCGTCTCGACGCGCTGCTCGACGTGCTGCCCAAGCACAACGGCCAGTTCTCCGACGGCAACGCCTTCAGCCCGGACGACCAGCCCGCCGAGTTCTTCGCGACGCTGACCGACTACGACCGCAACGTCATGGAGAAGTACGGCAAGAAGACCTGGCTCGAGTTCATGAACCCGCAGCCGGAGAACCCCAAGTACTACCCGGCGTGGAACATCGGGCTCTCCGACGACGCCAACCAGGTCAACCAGCAGCTGACCGACGCCAACGTGCAGAACCTGCCGAAGATCATCGCCGGTGATCCTGCCGACTTCGATGCGAGCTGGAAGGCCTACGTCGACGCCATCCACAAGATCGACGTGAAGGTGTACGAGGACGCCGTCAACGCCGGCATCAAGGACCGTCTGGCCAACTGGTAACAGTCCGCGAGCACTCGTGGTGGGGGGCGTGCGCCCCCCACCACGACGCGTTCTCGACGACCACCCACTGCTCCTGACGACGAGGTTGGACAGATGACGGACGCACCGGTCAGCACCCTGGTGACCGCCACCGGGATCGAACCGGTCCTGGAGCCCGCGAGCAGCTCGCCGGCCCCGGACCGCAAGGCCCGAAAGAAGGCAGTGAAGGAGCCCAAGCGCAAGATCACCTGGGACAGGGTCTGGGCGCAGCGAGCCCTGCTCGCGATGGCGGTGCCGCTGCTGATGTACCAGATCCTGTTCAAGTACGTCCCGGTCTACGGCTGGGCGATCGCCTTCCAGGACTACAAGCCGGGTCGCGGCAGCATCTTCAACCAGAAGTGGGTCGGCTTCGAGAACTTCGGCGACCTGTTCACCGGTGTCAACGGTGAACGGTTCCGCCGGGTCGTGATCAACACGCTGGGACAGTCGATCCTGACCCTGGTCGTCGGGACGGTCGGGGCGATCGTCCTGGCGCTGCTGCTGAACGAGGTCAAGAACCTGCCGTTCAAGCGGGTCATGCAGAACATCACGTACATGCCCCACTTCCTCAGCTGGGTGATCGTGGCGAGCCTGGCATCGGTGGCACTCTCGCTGCCCTCCTCCGGCGGGTTCATCAACCAGGGCCTCATGAGCCTGGGCCTCGTCCACGAACCGGTCCTGTTCCTGACCGAGCCGAACCAGTTCTGGGGGATCGTCGCCGGGACGAGCCTGTGGAAGGAGCTGGGCTGGAACACGATCCTCTACCTGGCCGCGATCACCGCGATCGACCCGAGCCTGTACGAGGCCGCCGAGGTCGACGGAGCAGGCCGCTATCGCAAGATGTTCAACATCACGCTCCCGGGGATCAGGCCCACGATCGTCGTGCTGCTCATCATCAACAGCGGCTGGATCCTGTCCACGAACTTCGAGCTGCCGTACTTCCTCGGCAACGGCCTGATCTCCGAGAGGGCCGAGACGATCGACGTCTTCGTGCTGCGCTACGGCTACCAGCTGGGGAACTACAGCCTCGCCGTCGTCGCGGGCATCTTCAAGACCGTCGTCGCCATCATCCTGGTGGGCTCGGCGAACCTGGCGGCCAAGCGCCTGAACCAAGAGACGCTGGTCTAGGAGGACCTCATGTCAAGCACCTCTGTCGCGAAGCCTCTGGCGCGGCGCGCCTCACGAGGCAGGTCACCGCGTCGCACGTGGACGACCGAGCGGATCGTCTTCACGACGCTCAACACGACCTTCCTCGTGGCGCTCGCGGCGCTCATGATCTACCCGCTGCTGAACACGCTCGCCGTCTCCCTGAACGACGGCCAGGACGCCGTGCGTGGCGGGATCGGCATCTGGCCCCGGGTCTTCTCGCTGCGGAACTACGAGGTCGTGCTCAACATGAACACGATCTACCAGGCGTTCTTCATGAGCGTCCTGAAGACCGTCGTGGTGGTGGTGACGAACCTGCTGTTCACCTCGATGCTCGCCTACGCGCTCAGCCGCAAGGAGTTCATCTTCCGCCGCCCGATCACCCTGATCTTCGTGCTGACGCTGTACTTCGACGCCGGGCTGATCCCCAACTACCTGCTCATCAAGGACCTGGGCATGCTGAACAGCTTCCAGGCCTACTGGGTGCCGACGATCATCAGCGCGTTCAACCTGATCATCCTGCGCACCTACATGAAGTCGATCCCCGACGAGATCACCGAGTCGGCACGGATCGACGGCGCGGGCGAGTTCCGCACGTGGTGGCAGATCGTGATGCCGCTGTGCAAGCCCACGCTGGCCGTGGTGGGTCTGTTCGTGGCCGTCGGCAGCTGGAACGCCTGGCTGGACACCCTGCTGTACAACTCGGGCGACCAGGCGTTGTCCACCCTGCAGTACGAGCTGCAGAAGCTCCTGGCGAGCTCGATGAACGCCGGCGCGAACTCCGCGAACGTCGCGGGCAACGCGGCCTCGGTGGGGAGCGGCGGGCAGCTCACCACACCGATCGCGCTGCGGTCGGCGATCACCATGGTGGCGGCCGTCCCCATCCTGTTCGTCTACCCGTTCCTGCAGAAGCACTTCGTGTCCGGTCTCACGATCGGCTCCGTGAAGGGCTGAGGGCGTCGGCCTCCCGCACACCGCGGGAGGCCGGCCCCGTCCTCGCCGACCGCAGCTCCACAGCTCCGCACACCGAAAGGCCCGGACCATCTTCCGTTTCAACCCCGCGTCGCGACTGTGGCGGGCCATGGACTCGCTCGGCTCCGTCATCCTGATCAGCCTGTTCTGGCTCGTGAGCCTCGGCCTCGTCGTGACGGCGGGAGCGGGAACGGTCGTCGCCTACGAGGTGTGCCGCCGGTACGTCCTCGGCAAGGACGCCGGCCTCTGGGCCGTCGGCGCATTGGCGTGGCAGCAGAGCTGGAGGCAGGCGACCGTCGTCGGCCTGCTCACCGTCCCGGTCGCGGCCGTCGGCATCCTCACGTTCTCCTACCTGCCCACGCTCGGGCTGCCCGGCGTCCTGGTGCCGCTCATGGTCGTCGGGCTCTTCCTCCTGCTCCTGGTCTTCTGGTGCCTTCCGCTCGTCGCCCGCTTCACCAACCCCACCTGGCGCCAGGTGCGCAACGGGCTCACCTTGGGGCTGACGACGCCCAGCCTGACGTTCCTGCTCGGGATCGCCGTGGTCCTCGGGGGCGTCGCCATCTGGAACTTCATGCCCGCGGTGTTCGTGGCACCCGGCCTGATCCTCCTGTGGTGGTGCTACCTGCTCGAGCGGTTCTTCGTCGCCCGGGGATTGGTGCAGCCGGAACCGGAGGAGGCGCTGTCGTGACCATCCTGCACGTCACCACCACCGGCTCCGACCGTGCCGACGGGTCGGCCGACGCCCCGTTCCGGACCATCAACCGGGCCGCTCGGGCTGCCATGCCGGGAGACACCGTCACCGTGCACGAGGGCGTGTACCGGGAGTGGGTGAACCCACCGCGCGGCGGGACGGTCGACGCGCCGATCACCTACCAGGCCGCGGTCGGCCCGGACGGGCGCTTCGAGCCCGTCACGATCTCCGGTGCCGAGGTGGTCACCGACTGGCGCCCCCACCCCGGCGCCGACGGCGGCGTCTGGGTCACGGAGGTGCCGAACGCCCTGTTCGGGGCGCGCAACCCGTACGCGGAGCGCATCGGCGGGGACTGGTTCTTCGACCGGGTCAACACCTGGCACACGGGCGAGGTGTACCTCGACGGCAGGTCGATGTACGAGTCGCAGACGCTCGGCGGCGTCGAGCACCCCGAGGTCACCCCGGACTCGTTCGACCCGGAGGGCTCGCTGCTGACCTGGTACTGCGAGGTGGGCGACGACGTCACGACGATCTGGGCGAACTTCGGGGGCGCAGACCCGGCCGAGCACGAGGTCGAGATCAATGCGCGCACCTTCGTCCTCTGGCCCACGGCGACGGGCATCGACCACGTCACGGTGCGCGGGTTCACCCTGACGAAGGCCGCCACGCAGTGGGCCCCGCCCACCGCGCTGCAGGAGGGCCTGATCGGCCCGCACTGGTCGAAGGGCTGGGTGATCGAGGACAACACGATCACCGACTCGAAGAACGTCGGCGTCTCGCTCGGCAAGGAGGCCAGCACCGGGCAGAACGAGGCGGCCGCGGGGCCGGACGGCGCCAAGGGCGGCACGCAGCGCGAGCGCGAGGTGATCCAGCGGGCGCTCGTCCTGGGCGGGCCCGGCGCAGGCGAGCCGCACCCGTGGCACCGGGACCACGTCGGCTCCCACACCGTGCGCCGCAACACCATCCGGGACTGCGAGCAGGCCGGCGTCGTCGGACACCTGGGGGCGGCGTTCTCGACCATCGCCGACAACCACATCTCGCGCATCCACGTGAAGCGGCAGTGGCACGGCGCCGAGGTGGCCGGGATCAAGCTGCACGCCGCCATCGACACCGTGATCAGCGGAAACACGATCCATCACACGCACCGCGCGCTGTGGCTCGACTGGCAGGCCCAGGGCACCCTGGTGCGGCGCAACGTGTTCTACGCCTCGACCGCCGAGGACTTCATGGTCGAGGTCTGCCACGGCCCGTACCTCGTGGACTCGAACCTCTTCCTGTCGCCGTGGGCGGTCAAGGACATGTCGACTGGTGGCGCCTACGTCCACAACTACATCGCGGGTCGCATCGCGAACTGCACCGAGCACCAGCGGTACACCCCGTACCACGTCCCGCACTCCACGGCCGTCTACGGCGTCTCGAACGTCCTCGGCGGCGACAACCGGTTCTACAACAACGTCTTCGTCGGTGACCGCGCCACCAGCGAACGCACCGAGTCGGACCCACCGGCGGAACCGGCGCTCGCCAGCTTCTGGTCAGGCGCGGTCGACATGGACGGCGTGCCCGGCCAGGCGACCTTCGTGCCGACCCCCGTGGGCACCTCGCAGTACGACGCCTACCCGACGTCGCAGGAGTACCCGAACGAGCACGGCAGCGACCTGGCCGGGCCACGGCTCCCGGTCTGGATCGAGGGCAACCTCTACGCGGACGGCGCCGAGCCGTTCCGCGCGGAGCCCACGGCCCTGGTGCTCGGCACGTCACCGGTGCGCGTCGAGGTGGTCGACGCCGAAGCCGGGTCCGTCCGCGTCGATGTGGACCACTCGGGCGGCATCGACGTCGTCGCCCCGGTGACGACCGCGCGCCTCGGGACGAGCTACCAGGCGGAGATGCCCTACACCAATCCCGACGGGACCGATCTGGACCTCGGCGCCGATGTCTTCGGGATCCCACGGGACCAGGTCGTGCCCGGGCCGTTCGCCGCATCGGCACCCGTGACTCGGATTCTTGCCGCACCGGGCCCGGCTGGTCGGCGGTAGACGAGGTGGCGTGACCGCTCGTCGTTGAGCTGGGTATCAGACAGCCCACAAGGAGCCCGGTGATCTCGCAGAGGTCGGAGCGGACGACGGAAATCGAACCCGCGTAGCCAGTGTGGAAGCCTCGACACGACGATGCTCTGATCTGCGGCGGAGGTTCCGATCCGTCGCCAGTCAGAACTGATTGGGAACCGAAAACCCCCGGGATGTGCGTCGCGTCACGCGAGCATGGCGTCCACGCTGGCGCCCGAGGTCGACATCCTCGAGCTCGAGCTCGGGGCTCGCATCGTCATCGAACACCGCTCCGCGACCTCAAGCGGTGGCGAGGAATGACAAACCCGGTACGACAGAGCGCAATCGTCTATCGCGCCGCCGTGGTCCTCGACGCCTTGAATGCGAGGACTCGACTCGAATCGGGCCGGTACGCCCTGGGCGGGGGCTGGCGAACCGAGGACACCTCTCGCTCCGGTGAGCCGCATTGTCCGCGCCGACGACACCCGCCGGCCCCTTCTCGATCAGGCAGGACCGTAGCGAGCCCGACCTCTCCAGGCCCTGTTGGACGGTCCAGATGATACCGAAGCCGGAGGAGCGCACCCTCGTCTGACGCGACGAGTCGATCACGTGGTGTCCCGGCCGTCCCGCAGGTCGAGACGACCGGGCGAGCCCCTTGCGCGGCTGGACGCCGCTGCTACCTTCCGCCGCAGGTCACGAGACCGGCGCGAGGGCCCTGGCTCGCCGGTCGGCAACCCTCCGCGCGGTGGGTGCCTCCAGGTGCAGACCTGGCCGGGCGGACGGCGTCCGGCAAGTGCGAGGTGGGGCGCTGCGGTGCCCCCGAGAGGATGCTCCATGTCCGACACCCCCCAGCTCCACCTCGGCGTCGCCCTCGACGGCGCGGGCTGGCACCCGGCCGCGTGGCGCGAGCCGAACGCCCGTCCCGACGAGCTCTTCACGGCCGGCTACTGGCTGGACCTGGTCCGGACGGCGCAGGACGCGGTCGCCGACCTGGTCACCATCGAGGACACGCTGGCGCTTCAGTCGAGCCGCTTCGAGGGCCCCGACGAGCGGACGGACCAGGTGCGCGGCCGCCTCGACGCAGAGCTCGTCGCCGCACGACTCGCGCCCGTGACGCAGGGCATCGGCCTGGTGCCCGTGGTGACGGTGACGCACACCGAGCCGTTCCACGTCTCCAAGGCCCTGGCGACGCTGGACTACACCAGCCACGGACGAGCGGGCTGGCAGGTCCGGGCCTCGGCCGGCGCGTCGCACGCGGCCCTGTTCGGGCGTCGTGAGGTCCCCGAGCTGGTGCCCCCGTTCGACATCGAGGACCTGAAGATCGCGCCCTTCATCCAGGACGTGTTCGACGAGGCCGCCGACGCGGTCGAGGTGGTCCGGCGGCTCTGGGACAGCTGGGAGGACGACGCCGAGATCCGCGACGTCGCGACCGACCGGTTCATCGACCGGGACAAGCTGCACTACGTGGACTTCGAGGGCAAGCACTTCTCGGTCCGCGGCCCGTCGATCACGCCACGTCCGCCGCAGGGACAGCCAGTGGTCACCGTCCTGGCGCACGCGCGTGTCCCGTACGAGCTGGCCGCCCGGTCCGCGGACGTCGTGTTCGTGACGCCGCACGACCACGCCGGTGCGGAGGCGATCCTGCGCGAGGTGCGGGACGCGGAGGACCGCGTCGGCCGGACCGGGCTGCCGCTGCAGGTCTGGGCCGACCTCGCCGTCGTGCTCGACACACCCGAGGAGTCCGGCGCAGACCGCAAGGCCCGCCTCGACGCTCTGGCCGGGGACCCCTGGTTCACCGACGCGGTGGTCGTCGCGGGAAGCGCCGGCGCGGTCGCCGACCAGATCGCCGCCTGGCACGAGCTCGGCTACGCCGGCGTCCGTCTGCGGCCGGCCGTCCTGCCGGACGACCTCGCGCTCATCGCCCGGGACCTTGCGCCGGAGCTCCGCCGGCGCGGTCTGACGCGGTCCGCCTACGACGCCGACTCGCTGCGGGGCCTGCTCGGCCTGCCGACCGACGTGCCCAACCGCTACGCGACCGCCCGCTGAGACGAGGAAAGACGACATGACGCACAAGAAGCAGATCATCCTCGGCGCCTACCTGGGCGGCGTGAACAACCAGACGCTCTGGGGCCTGCCGGAGGCGGGCAGCCAGATCGAGTTCTCGAGCTTCGAGCACACCGCGCGGACCGCGGAGCGGGGGAAGTTCGACTTCTTCTTCCTGGCCGAGGGCCTCGCGCTGCGCGAGCGCGGCGGCAAGATCTTCGACCAGGACATCATCGGGCGTCCCGACACGTTCACCGTGCTCGCCTCGCTGGCGGCTGTGACCGAGCACCTCGGCCTGGCCGGCACCATCAACGTCACGTTCAACGAGCCGTACGAGCTGGCCCGCCAGTTCGCCTCGCTGGACCACCTGTCCGGCGGCCGCGCCGCCTGGAACATCGTGACGTCGTTCGACGCCTTCACCGGGCAGAACTTCCGTCGTGGCGGGTTCCTGCCCCGGTCGCAGCGCTACGAGCGGGCCGCCGAGTCGCTGGCCTTGGTCCGTGAGCTGTGGGACTCGTGGGCCGAGGACGAGGTCGTCGCCGACAAGGGGACCGGGCAGTTCGTGCGCTCGGGCGACGTCGGTGCGTTCCAGCACACCGGCTCGCAGTTCGACGTGCACGGCCGGTTCACGCTGCCACGCTCGCCCCAGGGCCAGCCCGTGATCCTGCAGGCGGGCGTCTCGGAGCAGGGCCGGGACTTCGCGGCTGCGAACTCCGACGCGATCTTCTCGCCGTTCAACCACCTGCCCGAGGCGCAGGAGTACTACTCCGACATCCGGCGGCGCGCGGTGGCCGCCGGCCGCGACGCCGACGACGTCAAGCTGCTGCCGGGCGGCGCCTTCGTGCTCGGCGACACCGACCAGGAGGCCCAGGACAAGGCTCGCTGGGTGCGCGACCAGCAGGTCACCCCCCAGACCGCGCGAGTCCTGCTCGAGACGGTCTGGAACCGTGACCTGTCGGACTTCGACCCCGACGGCCCGCTGCCGACGTTCGAACCTGCGGTCGACGCGCCGTCGTTCATCCAGGGCCGAGCGCGCCTCGACTCCGACCTGCAGGGCTGGGCCGACCGCCTCCGGGCCGTCCAGGCCGAGAAGAAGCTCACGGCGCGGGAGGTCGTGGTCGACCAGTTCACGCGCACGGAGTTCGTCGGCACGCCCGAACGAGTCGCCGGTCAGCTCGACGACTTCGTGCAGAGCGGCGGGTCAGACGGCTTCATCATCGGTTCGCACCTCGTGCCGACCGGGCTCGACGAGTTCGTCGACCGGGTGGTGCCCCTGCTGCAGGAGCGCGGTTCGCTGCGGGCCGAGTACCAGGGCAGCACGCTGCGGGACAACCTCGGGCTGCCGGTGCCCGAGCGCCGGCACGTGCGCGCGTCGGCGACGGTCTGATCGTCATGAGCGACGTCACCACCCGATCCCCGTCCACGGCGACGGTCACCGTGCGCGCTGTGCCCTGGGACGCGCCGGTCGCGTCCGCGCTGCGCGACGAGTTCGTCGCTGAGATGGGGGTGCGCTACGCCGACCTTCTCGCCGACCACCCGGAGCTGGAGGACGGGCCGCCCGACATCGACCCGGCACGCATCGTGCACACCGTCGTCGCCGAGGTGGACGGCCTGGTCGCGGGCCACGCCGCGCTCCTGGACGTGGGCCACGACTGGGAGGTCAAGCGGGTCTACACCCGCCCCGAGGCCCGCCGCCGTGGCGTGTCCCAGGCGCTCCTCGCGGCCCTGGAGCAGTACGCGCGCGAGCAGGGGCGCGAGCGGCTGGTCCTGGGCACCGGGCCGCTGCAGACCGAGGCGATCGCGCTCTACGCGCGCGAGGGCTGGACACGGATCCCGGGCTTCGGGCCCGAGGCGTTCCACGACTTCGGCCTGTACTTCGAGAAGCCGCTCGGACGGAGCGGCCGATGACGATCTCGACCTCGTCGTGCGTGCGCTCCACCGCCCCGTCCGTGGGTGGGTGTCGACCCCGATGTCGGTGCCGACCGAAGAAGTGACCCCGCGCGGAGGCTGTGCCCCGCCCGGATGAGCTCTGCCCGCTCCCGGCTCAACCCCACCCGTCTGGAGCGCGCCTTCGCGCGCCCCGGAACGTCCCCCGTGCCCGCCCCGCCCTCCTGTCCGCATGCCCGCGCCCGTGCCGGCGACGCCGCACCCGCGCTCAGAACCCCTGGAGCCCATCGATGTCCCTGACGTCCAACCGCCGTCCGAGGCGTGGCGCGTTCACCGCGACGACCCTCGCGCTCACCTCCGCGTTCGTCCTCGCGGCCTGCTCCGCCGGCTCGGGCTCCGGCTCCGCCACGTCGTCCGGGGCGTCGGGGACCCCGCAGTCCGGCGGGACGCTCACCTGGGGCGTCGAGACCGAACCGGTGACCCTGAACCCGCAGCTCAACGGGCAGGACAAGACGAAGCTGCTGCTGCGCAACTCGTACGAGCAGCTGCTCGCCCGCCAGGACGACGGCACCTTCGTGCCGTGGCTCGCGAGCGCGTACAAGGTGTCCGACGACGAGCTGACCTACACGTTCACCGTGCGTGACGGTGTGACGTTCTGGGACGGCAAGGCGCTCGACGCGTCGGCCGTGGTCACGAACATCAACCAGCAGATCGACCCGGAGTACAACCCGTACGGCGCCGGTGGTCCGCTGTCGCACCTGGCCTCGGCGACGGCGACGGACGCGACGACCGTCACCCTGGTGCTGAAGGAGAAGTACGCACCGTTCCTCGACTACATCGGCAGCCTGCCGCTGATCTCCCCGGACGCCTTCGGCAAGGCGGACGTGCAGGCGGGTGGCCCGGACGTCGCCGGCACGGGTCCCTTCGTGCTGGAGAGCTACAGCAAGGGCCAGTCGCTCGACTTCACCAAGAACCCTGACTACGACTGGGCGCCCGCCACCGCGACGCACCAGGGCGCGCCCTACCTCGACGCGCTGACCTACCGGTTCCTGCCGGAGTCGTCGGTGCGCCTCGGCGCGCTGCAGTCCGGTCAGGTCGACGTCATCGAGGGTGTGCCCGGAACGCAGGCCGCCCAGTTCCAGAAGACCGACAAGTTCACCTACCTGACGGCGCTGAACACGGGCACCCCGTACTCGCTGTACTTCAACACGCTCGCGTCACCGACGTCCGACCAGAAGGTCCGCGAAGCGTTCCGCGACGCCGTCGACCTGGACGCGATCCTCCAGTCGGTCTACGCGGGACAGCGCACACGGGCTTGGAGTGCCGTCTCGCCGCAGGACCCCAACTTCTACGACAAGAGCCTCGAGGGCTCCTACGGCAACGACGTCAAGAAGGCCAACGCGCTCCTCGACGAGGCCGGCTGGACGGGCAGGGACGCCGACGGGTACCGCACCAAGGACGGCAAGCGCCTCACGATCAGCGACTACCAGGCGCAGCCGTACGTCCGCGACCAGCGAGACACGCTCCTGCAGGCCATCCAGGCGCAGGTGAAGCAGAACGCCGGAATCGACTTCGACGTCCAGCTGGTCGACACGGGGGTGGCCGGCCAGCACCAGAAGGCCAAGGACTACGGCACCTACGACAACTCGAACACCAACCCCGACGGCGTCGACATCGAGTACCACTGGCTGCCCAACGACAAGGGCGGGTTCATCAACCTGTCCAACGCGTCCGACCCGCAGCTGCTGACGTGGCTCACCGCGGCGCAGCAGACGACCGACGTCGCCGCGCGGAGCGAGAGCTACAGCGACCTGCAGAAGTTCGTCATCACGGAGAAGGCGTACAGCTTCCCGCTCTACGAGCCGGCCGACCAGATCGCGGCCCAGGCGAAGGTCCACGGCGTCGGGTTCCGCACGTACTACCAGCTCCCCGAGAGCGCGTACGACGTGTGGCTGAGCAGGTGATCCCGCGATGACAGCGCTCGACACCCAGGCGGCCCCGACCGTCGACGCGCCACTCGCCCCGACCGTCGACGCCGCGCCCTCCAGGGCTCGCGTCGGTGGCCGGACGGGCACGCCCGGGGTCGTGGGCCGGCGCCTGCTGGGTACGGTCCTCGTCCTGTGGGCGAGCGTGACAGTCGCGTTCGTCGCGCTCCAGCTCGCACCGGGCTCAGCGGTTGACGCGCTCGTCCCACCCACGGTGCGCACGCCGGAGGCGCTGGCGGCAGTCACCGCCGAGTGGGGGCTCGACCGTCCGCTGGTGCAGCAGTACGGGGACTACGTCGTGCGCCTGTTGCACGGCGACCTCGGCACCTCTTACCAGCTGCACCGCCCGGTGATCGACGTGATCGGCTCGCAGATGGGCCCGACCGTCCAGCTCGCCACGGCGGGTCTGGGCGTCGCGGTCTTGCTCGCCGTGATCCTCGCCGTCAGCACCGCCGGCCGACCGTGGGCGAGCAGGATCGCCGGCGGCGCCGAGCTCGCAATCGTCTCCATCCCCGAGTTCTGGCTCGGCATCGTCCTGCTGTTCGTGTTCAGCTTTTCGCTCGGCTGGTTCCCCGTGGCCGGTGCGGGCGGCGTGAGCTCGCTCGTGCTGCCGGCAGTCGCGCTCGGACTCGGGCTGGTCGGCCTGATCTCCCAGGTGCTGCGCGAGGGGGTCGAGCGTTCGCTCGAGCAGCCCTACACGCTGAGCGTCCGGGCGCGCGGGGTCTCCGAGACCGGCCTGCGGCTGCGGCACAGCCTCCGGCACGCGTCCCTGCCCGTCGTGACGCTGCTCGGCTGGCTCGTCGGGGGTCTGCTCGGCGGCGTCATCATCGTCGAGCAGGTCTTCGGCCGGCCAGGCATCGGCGTCGTCGCACTGCAGGCCGCGCAGGCGCGGGACCTGCCCGTCGTGCTCGGCATCGCACTGCTCAGCGCCCTTGTGTACGTGACGGTCAACACCGCGGTGGACCTGCTGGCCCTGCTCATCGACCCGCGCCTGCGGAGCAGGTCGTGACGGCCGCCGCCGCACGGCCAGCGGTCGTGCGGGGGCCACGGTCGGGCAGGACGCGGCTACGGACGGTGCCGTGGGGCGTCGTCGCAGCGTCCGCCGTGCTCGTCCTGGTGCTGCTCGTCGTCGCGTTCCCCGGCCTGTTCACCTCGCGCGGCCCGCTTGAGGCGGACCCGCTGCAGGCGTTCCTGCCGCCCGGGCAGGGTGGGCTGCTCGGCACGGACCAGCTCGGCCGCAGCGTCTGGTCGCGCGTCGCGTACGGTGCGCGCTACTCGATCTTCATCGCCGTGGCGGCCACGGTCGTCGGGGTCCTCGTCGGGGTCGCCATCGGTCTCGCCGCCGGGCTGGGTGGCCGGGTCACCGACGAGGTCACCACCCGCGGGCTGGACGTCGTCGCGGCTTTCCCTGCGATCTTGCTGGCGATCGTCCTCGTGACGATCGTCGGGCCCGGCATCCCCACCGTCATCGTCGCGCTCGGCATCGCGTCCGTGCCGCGGTACGCACGGATCGTGCGAGCCGAGACCCACGTCGTGCGCCGGTCCGGCTACGTCGAGCAGTCGGTGACGTTCGGGCTGCGTCGGTCCACGCTCGTGGTCCGGCACGTCCTGCCGCACGCCGTCGTGTCGGTGCCGATCCTGGCGACCATCGGTCTGGGCACCTGCATCCTCGCCGCGTCGTCGCTCAGCTTCATCGGCCTCGGCCCCAAGCCGCCGTCGCCGGAGTGGGGCGCGATGCTCTCCGACGGCCGCAACTACCTGCAGCTCGCGTGGTGGATCTCGGTCTTCCCGGGGGTCGCGATCGTTGCCGTGGTGGTCGCGGTGTCCGTGGTCGGGCGCCGGCTGCAGCGGCACTTCGAGCACCGGGAGCAGTCATGACCAGCACCGCCTCGGGCCACGACGCGCCGGTCGTCAGTGTGCGCAACTTGCGCATCGCGTTCCCGGGCACGGACGGACCGGTACCGGCCGTGCACGGGCTGGACCTGGACGTCGAGCCCGGCACGTGCGTCGCGATCGTCGGGGAGTCGGGCTCGGGCAAGACCGTGACCGCGCGGGCGCTGGCCGGGCTGCTGCCGGCGACCGCCGCGTGGTCTGCCGACCGGTTCGACGTCGCGGGCCAGGACGTGCGGTCCGCGGGCGAACGCACGTGGCGGCGACTGCGTGGTCGCACCGTCGGGTTCGTGCTGCAGGACGCGCTGGTTTCGCTCGACCCGCTGCGGCCGCTCGGCGCAGAGATCGGCGAGACCCTGCGCACCCACCGGATCGTGCGCGGCCGCGGCGCCGTGCGCGAGCGTGTGCACGAGCTGCTGGCGTCCGTAGGGGTCCCTCAGCCCGAGGTCCGGGCGCGCCAGTACCCGCACCAGCTGTCGGGCGGCCTGCGTCAGCGCGGGCTCATCGCCGCAGGCCTGGCCGGTTCGCCGGCGCTGCTCGTCGCGGACGAGCCGACCACCGCGCTCGATGTCACCGTGCAGGCGCAGATCCTCGACCTGCTGGCCCTGGAGAAGACCCGGGGCGTGACGATCCTGCTGATCAGCCACGACCTGGCCGTCGTCGCGCGCATCGCGGACCGCGTCCTGGTGATGCGGCACGGGGAGGTCGTCGAGCAGGGCGCCGCCCAGGACGTCCTGCGGCGGCCCGCCCACGCGTACACGCGCGAGCTCCTGCACGCCGTGCCGTCCGCGGCGTCGAGGGGCTTCCGGCTCGGCAGCGAGGCGACGTCCAGCACGAGCGTGACCGCCCGGGTCCCGCTCGTGCGGCCGGCGCCGGACCGATCGGCGGTCGTCCTGTCCGCCGACCACCTGCACAAGACCTTCCGGTCGCACGGCCGTGCGCCCCGAGCGAGGCAGGACGCCGAGCGCCGGCACGGCGAGATCGTCGCCGTCGACGACGTGAGCCTCCAGGTCGTGCGCGGCGAGACGGTCGGGATCGTGGGGGAGTCGGGCTCCGGGAAGACGACGGTCGCGCGCATCGTCCTCGGGCTCGTGGAGCCCGACGCGGGGACCGTGACGGTGAACGGGCAGCCCTGGACGGGCGTGCCCGAATCGCGGCGGCGGCGGCTGCGCAAGGACGTCCAGCTCATCGCCCAGGACCCGCTCAGCTCGTTCGACCCGCGGTACACGGTCGGGCGGATCGTCGCCGAGAGCCTGGACGCGGTCGGGGTCCGGGGAGACGAGCGCCGCCGGCGGGTGCTCGAGGTGCTCGACCGGGTGCAGCTTGGCGCGTCCTACGTCGGTCGGCACCCGCGAACGTTGTCCGGCGGTCAGCGCCAACGGGTCTCGATCGCCCGCGCGCTCGCCCCGCACCCGGCCCTGCTCGTCGCCGACGAGCCCGTCTCGGCGCTGGACGTCTCGGTGCAGGCGGGGATCCTCGATCTGCTCGCCGAGCTGCAGACCGAGACCGGCACCTCGGTGCTGTTCATCTCGCACGACCTCGGCGTCGTCCACCACGTGGCCGACCGTGTGCTCGTCATGACCGGCGGGCGCGTGGTCGAGCAGGGCGGCGTCGACGACGTGTTCCACCGGCCGACGCACGAGTACACCCGCACCCTCGTCGGCGCGCTGCCCGCACTGGGCGCCTAGCCCTCCGACGTCCCTCGCACGAAAGGACCACCCGTGGTCGCCATCATCGGTCTCGACCTCATCGACGCCGCACAAGACGCCTCACCCGCCCAGATCAGCGAACGGCTCCAGGAGGTCGTGAACAACGCGGTCCTGTTCGAGGAACTCGGCTTCGACGGCTTCTCGGTGGGCGAGCGGCACCACGCGCCCTTCGTGTCGAGCTCGCCCCCGGTCGTCCTGTCCTACATCGCGGCGCGCACCTCGCGCATCCGGCTGCTCACCGGTGTGACGCTGCTGTCGGTGCTCGACCCGGTGCGCGTCGCCGAGGACTACGCGACCCTCGACCACCTCGCGGGCGGGCGGCTCGAGCTCATCATCGGCAAGGGCAACGGCCCCGAGCAGGCCGAGCTGTTCGGCATCGGCCGCACCGAGGCGTGGGACACGCTCGACGCCAACTACCGACTGCTCCGCCGGCTCTGGTCCGGCGAGCCCGTGACATGGGACCCGCCCGAGGGACTTCCGACCATCCGCCGGTCACCGCTGCGCGACGTCACCGTCTTCCCGGCGCCGGTCCAGCGCCGCATCCGCGTGTGGCACGGATCCGCGACCGCCGAGCGTTCGGTCGAGCTCGCGGCCGAGTTCGGCGACCCGATCTTCTCGGCGAACGGCTTCAACCCGCTCGAGTACTACGCGCGGCTCGTCCGGCACTACCGCGGGGCGTGGTCGGCACGCGGCCGGGACCCGCAGGATGCGCTCGTCGGGGCCGGCCACGGGTTCGTGTACGTCGCCGAGCGGTCGCAGGACGCCGTCGAGGCGTTCCGTCCCGTGTACGAGTCGCTGACGGCCCGTCTGCGGGGCGCCAACACGAACCTGCCCGGCACGGTGACGGACTGGGACTCGTACGAGGACTTCCTCGCGCGCGGCTCGTGGCTGATCGGCAGCCCGCAGCAGGTGATCGACAAGGTCGCCACCTACCACGAGGCCTTCGGCCACCGGGTGATCAACATCAACGGCAACCGCGGCGGGCTCGAGCAGCAGCAGTGGGAGGCCAGCCTCCGCCTGTTCCGGTCCGCGGTCGTACCCGAGCTCGACCGCTTCATCCCCGACCCGCCCACGCCCGAGCGCAGCGCCGAGGTCAGCGCCGCCGTCCTCGTCTGATCCAGGAGCTCAGCCATGCCCAAGCACATCCCCCTCTCGATCCTCGACCTGGCACCGGTCAGCGTCGGCCAGTCCGGCGCTGAGGCGATCCGCGCCTCGCTCGAACTGGCCCGTGTCGCCGACGACGCCGGGTACCAGCGGATCTGGTTCGCCCAGCACCACCTGTCGCCCGGTGTCGCGTCCGCCCAGCCCGCAGTCCTCGCGGCCCTCGCCGCCGAGCGCACGAGCCGCATCCGCGTCGGGTCGGGCGCCGTGCTCCTCGGCAGCACGACGCCGCTGGTCGGCGCCGAGCAGTTCGGCACCATCGCCGCCGCCCACCCGGGTCGCGTCGACCTCGGCGTCGGCCGGGCGTTCAACCCGAGCACCGACGGCGTGCCCCGCGAGCGCGTGCCCGGTGACAGCGAGCCCGCGACGCGTGTCCTCGACGGCCTCGTCGTCCCGAAGCCCTCACGCTTCGACCTGTCGAACCCGGTGCTCAAGCGGCGGCTTCTGGCCCACCGCGAGGTCGTCGGTTCCCGCGAGGGTGGCGACTTCCGCGCCGAGCTCGAGCAGATCCTCGCGCTGCGCGACGGCACGTACGCCTTCGACGGCCTCGCGTTCACCAGCCCGCCGGTCGATGCGGCGGCGTTCGACCTGTGGGTGCTCGCCTCCACCGGGGGAGAGAGCGCACGAGTGGCCGGTGAGCTCGGACTGCCGCTCGCAGCGAACTACCACGTGGCACCCGGCAACGTGCTCGACACCGTGGCCACGTACCGGGCGGCGTTCCGGCCCGGTGTGCTCGCCGAGCCCTACGTGGTGGTCTCCGCCGACGTCCTGGTGGCCGAGACCGGCGACCGCGCGCGCGAGCTGGGTGAGCCCTTCGCCGACTGGGTGCGCTCCATCCGCAGCGGGGTGGACGGCGCCATCGCGTTCCCGGCGCCGGGGACCACGACGCCGTACGCGCAGTGGTCCGACGAAGACCGCGAGCTCGTGGCAGACCGCGTCGACACCCGGTTCGTCGGCTCGCCCGACGAGGTCGTCGCCCGGCTCGAGGCGCTCGTCCGAGTGACCGGCGCCGACGAGCTCCTGATCACGACCGAGGTGCACGCTCCCGCCGACCGGGAGCGATCCTTCACCCTGCTCGCGGAGGCATGGAACGACCGGGCGCCCGTGCTGTCCGCCCCCGAGGCCGGCGCCCGGGTCGAGGCAGGCGCGCTCCTGATCGACGTCCGCAGTGCGGGCGGCCGGGCGTCGGCGGGAGAGATCCCGGGCGCGCGCGCCACGGACCGCGTCCTGCTGGAGTCCCTGGTCGACGCCACCGGCGTCGCACTCGTCCCGCTCGACACCCCGGTCATCGTCGTGTGTGGGTCGGTCAACGGCTCAGGTCCGGTCGCGCGCGAGCTGCGTCGTCGCGGGTTCACGGACGTCGCCCACGTGGACGGCGGGTTCCCGGCGTGGGCTGAGGCCGGGCTGCCGACCGTCGCCCCACAGGTCGTCTCGGCCGAGTGAAGAGGGCGGCGTCGAGCGCGGCTCAGCCGCGCAATGTCCGCGTCATCCCCTGGAGGCTCGCGTCACAGCCTGCAGGCCATGTGAGACCAGCCGTCACACAGCAGGCTGTCGCGGACGAAGTGGTTGCGTCGAGCGTGACCATGCGTTCGTCGGGTACGGCTTTCGGTGAACAGGAATCGACGGCCTGAAATGAGGGGCGCATCGGCGCTGGCAGAGCCGAACGTACTCGTTGCCGAACGTGCGACAGGCACCGCACAAGGGGCGGTGACCTAGCAAGATGCCGGAGGGTGGTTCCGGAAAGGGTCTGACCTGCTGAGACTGTGACATCCGGCGAGGTCCTCCACACCCAGGGTGTCACGCCCTCCACACATGACCTTTGACCTGCGGGTATGGTCCGTCGAACGGGCCACGACGTCGCCTGTGCTCTGGGCGCCCTCGCCGCTGGCCTGACCGCGATTGGCCGGTCTGGGGCGTGCGCGTGCGAAGCGCGGAGGCGGCGAACCCTCAACAGGCTCTCGCTGCCCGCCGATGAACGGAGCGGGACGACTACCGGCAGGTTGGTACCCGGACCGCCGAGCGCTCCGCACGAAGGAGGAAGCCATGCAGCACGCATCGGTCCCGACAGGCGGGCCTGACGACAATGTCAACGGCGTGGCCGACTCGGAAGTCGTCGACGGTCGGGCACCTGATCCGGACGCTGACCCAGAGCCCTCGACCACGCTCGTTGAGGTGCTTCCTGGGGTCGTAGTGGTCTTCGGCGAGGTCCCAGAGGCCCTCAAGCTGGATCTGATCGACTTCGGCATCGTTCCCGAGCGCGACCGCGCACTGCTGACCACGAATCTCATGTCGATCGTGGGGAACTCGGCCACAATCGGAGGCAACCTCGCCACTGCGATCGGCGGCGCCCAGGGTCTCTACCGGGTGAGTTCCGCGACCCAAGCGTTGCTCAACAACGGCGCCGTACTCGCGGTCAAGGACGGCGCGAACCTGGGCTCGATGTGGATCAATGGCGACCTCGTCGCCCAGGCCCGGTTCATTCCAGTGACCGCGCTCAGCGCAGCCGCGTTGGCAGCCGCGATCGGGCCAGCGGTGGCGATGGTCGCCATGCAGATGCAACTGCAGCAGATCGCCGGCCTCGTCAGGACGAACATCGCGCTGACCACCCAGGTCCTCACTACCGTCCGCAAAGAGCAGTGGGCCGAGCTGACGGGCCACCTCAACGCTATCGAGGGCGTTCTTAACGAGGCTCGCGAGGTCCAGTCGGTCCCTTCGTCGCTGTGGGAGAACATCTCCGGAAGCGAGGGAGTCCTCCAGAAGCAGCTCGACCTCTACCGCCGCCACGTCGACGGCCACATCGGCCAACTCGACCGACTCGGCAGGCGGCAGCGCCGCGAGTACCTCGATACGAACGCCGAGGCGATCATCTTCGACTCGTGGTCACTCTTGTCCTCGCTCAAGGCGTGGACTGGCTACCAGGCGCTACGAGCGAGTAGAGCGCGAACTGCCGGAAGCGATGATCCCGATGAGGCACGACTTGTCGAGATCATCGCTCGCACGACGCGCGAGAAGTTCGAACCGGCACTCGCCGAGACGACCAGACTCGTGGACGCCCTCGCGCGCGAGCTTCACATCTTGGCCGACCTGCCGGGGCCGAAGACTCTGGGCCGAACACGCAAGGACACGCGGCTGACCCGCAGCCGCAGTGCCGATTTGCTCACGCAGATCGAGCCGCTTGCCGACGCGCTGCGCCCGCCGGTCGAGAAGCTGGAGGCGCCCGAACTGGTCTGCGCACCCGAGGGCACGGAACTCCAGCCGTACCTTGATGCCCTGCGATGGATCATCGGGAGTGGCGAGACCCTTCGGAGCATCGCCGTCGGTTACGGGCGCGACACAGCGATCGCCGATCGCGTGCGCAAAGACGTGCTGAGTCGGATCGACGCAGAGAAGTGGGCGACCGTGGTCGCAGTCACGGATCGCCGCATCTTCGTGTCCGGGGCGAACGACCTCGTTCGGGAAGCGGCGATCGATCGACGGTTCCCGCTCGAGGATGTGCGCTACGTGCGGGCCAAGTCGGCTCGAGGTGAGCTCGATCTCATCACCCGCACCACCGACCTCCATTGGGTCTTCCCGACTGAGATCAAGGCGGCCCAGGTCGACGCGCTTGCCGCGGTCCTGGCCGAATCGATGGGAATCCCAGACAACGAACGCGATGCCTTCGTCCAAAGCCCGCGTCCCCAGGTCGAGGCGGCAGCCACAGACTGACACGGTTCGTGGGCAGCGACTCAGCCAGGTGGGTGCGCGGTCCTCGTCCGACCTTTTGGCACGGTCGCGCAGATCCTCGGCGCTGAGTCGCTGGACCGTTCGGGTGGCCGTCGTCGCAGCCGACGGGGGGTCACGGCTACGGTCGCAGCATGGACCGCTACGACCCGCTTGACCGGCTCGTCTACGGCGCGATGGACGACAACGAGATGGATACGATCCTCGATGCCCTCGAGCGTGCCAGCGCCGAGGATGAGACCCCATCGCGATGAGCGCAGACGCCGAGGCGGTCCGCGTCCGCGCCGAGGCGCAGCTGCCGGATCGTTCGGGATGGACGGACCCCGCCGGCTACCGCGACTCACTCGCGATGTGCGTGCTCGACTCGATCTTCTCGCTCCGAGCCTCGTATGCGTCCACCGTGCACGTGCTCGCCCGATACCGGGGAGTCAGACGAGCGGCGGGAGCTGACCCGAACCGTGACGGGCTCGCCGACCTGATCGCCGCAGTCGAGGTCGCGGGTGGGGTCGACGCCGCGGCCGGCTCCGCGCTGTTCGACAACCGTGCGTACACACCTGGCACCGCGAAACGTGGGCAGACCGGCGTGCTGAAGGCCGCAGCAGTGTACGAGGTGGCAACTAAGCTCCATGGGGTCGGCATCGACACCATCGCCGACCTGCAGGACGACACGGACAGCGCCAAGGCGGAGTGGCTGAGCGTGCGCGGCCTGGGCCGCGTCTCCTGGGCCTACGTCCTCATGCTTACGGGTGCGGACGGTGTGAAGGCTGACGTGATGGTGCGGCGCTTCGTCGCCACTGCGATCGGTGAGCAGGCAGTGACTGATGAGCGAGCTCGCCTGGCAGTTGAAGGCGCGGCTGAGCTCATGGGCGTGGGTGCGCGCCTGCTCGACCACGCAATCTGGCGCTACCAGCGCGAGCAGTAGCCACGCCGGCAATGTCGTCCGTTCGGTGTGCGCCGTCCCCGTGGCGGTGGACAGGGGGACAGCGTAGGGGCGTCAGAAACCGCCCCGGCCGGGTTCACTGTTGGCCACGGCCACTGATCGACCCACTTCGCGGCTGCCACGGTGGAAGCGCGCATGAATGGCAGCGGTTCACGAGAGACTGCTCGGCGTGAGTACCGGCGACGACACGCGGCCCGACGGACGTGCGTCGACGCCGGAGACATTGCGGCTGCGCGCCGCGACGCGGGCTTTGCGGCTCCACCTCGACGAGCTGCCGATCGACTACAGCGATGCGGTTCCGCCAGACCGATTCCTCGCCGGGATGGCGTTCATGTTCGCAAGGAATCGGTACGCATGTGCTGAGTCGATGATTGGTGCGGGCTTCGGCGGTACGGTCATCGGGGCGATCGCGCGGAGCATCCTGACCGAAGGACTTCGGTGGCTCTGGATTGCGAAGGATCCAGCCAGCAGACGTCGATGCATCCTCGGCGACCTTCTCGAGGAACGGAGCCGCGTCGCCGCAGTCCTGGACACCGACGCTTCGACGATGACCCGCTGGCTCATGCCCGTTCCGCCGGTCGCCGATCTCACCGGCGCCTCCCGAAGCTGGCTCGATGCAGATTGCCTGCCTGGTGAGGACGCACTGCTCGACGAGTTCCTCACCATCCAGTACGAGGGCGCTTCATCGGCGACCGACGACGATCCTTCGCCCTTTCTCAAGCAGGCCCAGGAGTTGCTCGACTTCGCAGGCCTCCGGGGCGCAGCCATGGTGCTCGCCCACGCCGGTCACGGTAACTACCTCGGCCAGCGCAGCACCTTGACCCAAGACGGAACTCCGGGCTTTGACCTGCGAGCAGACCATGAAGCTCTCTTCATGCACGCTGCCGCGGTCGGCGTGTACTGCGTTCTGGTCGGCTCAAGCGTCGCCACGCCCGACGCGTGGCCTCACGACGTCGACCGCAGCGATTTCCTCACCGCCGCCGCCGCTCTGACGGCTGAGGTGGCTGCGGCTGCCACGTCCATCCACGGACTGGAAGCGAAGACCAGAACCGGTGGCCGCGCGACCAAACCACCGCGCAATCGGTCGCCGTCGCTCGTTCGCGGTTCGTCACTTGTTGAGAACGACGATGTCCGAACGGAGTACGTCGACATCGAGGATCGCTTCGCGCTTCTCACACTCACGTTCGAGGCCTACGTCCGTCGAGTGAAGGCATCACCTGAGATCACGACGCTGCCAGCAGATGGCACTCCGCTTCACGCGTTCCTCACGTACGGCGCTGCACTCTCAAATCTGGAGACGGTCTTCTCCACCTACGTTCAGCCTGGCGCTGGCGTCTTGAGTGTCTTCGCCGCCAGGGCACTGCTCGAAGAAGCGGCGCGCCTCCACTGGCGATACTCGGTTCAGGGAGACGAGGCGCTCATGGCGCGAGCCAAGCAGTACTTCGATGAGCACCGGTACAGACAACGCAAGACGATCCGAACGCTCGCCGGCCACGGCATCAAATCGGCCGACGCTGCGAGGCTGTTCAACCTGCCCTCTCACGTGGTCACGCCGCCTGGCGTAAACGACATCGCCAAGAACCGCTTGCCGGTCCCGAGCCTCGCCTCGATGCTGAGGTCCTTCAGCGCTGACGCAGAAAAGCCGGGCTGGCTTGAGGCTGCGTACGCGCTTCTGAGCCAGGTCACCCATGCGACGCCGCTCGGACACCTCCACTGTCTGCGCTACCGGGACGAGTGGGAGCCCAATGAGCTCAGTAGCGAGATGTTCGCTCTGGCACTCGATGTCACAGCTCTCGGTAGCGCCCACTTGGTCAGCACGATGGGCCTGATGCTCAACGACGTATCGCCCGCGGCCCAAGCGAATGTCGTCCCGCTCAGGGCAGGGGCCGTCGCAGTCCACCTTGCCGCACGACGAATCCACGGACTCGACATAGCCGACCGATGACCTTCACGTCTACAGGCGTAATCGCCGCCGGGGCACCGATCGCGCCGCCCTCTCCACGCCCCGAGAAGTTGGTGCACCAAGGCGCTCGTGCAACTTGGGCTGGCGCCGACGAAGCGGCGGCCGGCAACTGATCTACTGGTTCAGTTCGCGTCTTCGAGCAGTCTCTGGACGCATGTGTCTACAGGTGGGCGATCTGGAACTTCGCGTGGGGAGTTCCGATCGGCCAGAGGGACTCGTAGTAGACCTGGGCCATCGCGAATGACTCCTCGGCGCGGGCCAGCGTGGACTTCCCGCGACGTGTTGAGGAAAGCAATGCGGCATAGAAGGACATGTCGAACGCAACCAAGTTCGCGGGCGTCACCTCCTGAGGCGAGGCGATCAGGATCTTGACGCCGCACGCCTGGAGGGCGGCCTTCCAGTGTTCGTTGTAGAAAGTGCACGCCGTGCTGACAACTATCTGGGGAAGGATGCCCCCTTTCTGGCCCAACAGCGTGAAATCCGCTGACGTTGTGTTCGACTTCCCGTTTCCGGTCTGGATTCGGTCGCCCTGTCCATGAGCGATGACGTGGAGGACGTGTGCCGTCTGGGTCGTCATACCGAGAAGCTCTGTCTTGGTGAACGCACGGCTCACCGAGACGTTGGCCCTCGGCATCGCTCGTCCCTGCTGTGGGCTGTTTCGGTACAACCCGAGCGAACTGGCGAGGAACGACGCCTCCTGATCGCTCATCAAATCCCGCATGCCGCCGCAGGACACGACGTGAATCCTCAGCGTTTGAATTGACGGTTCGGACGTTGCGGACGCTGCCATGGGGTGACCGTACTCGGACGCCGAGCTCGCGGCGTACCTCCGATCGGCGCCCACCTGAACCCTCGGTGGGTGGCGGGTCCACTGCGCGAAGGCTGCTGCTACGCCCTGTCGTTCAGAACGGCGCGCCACCTGGCCGGCCACCACCCCGGCTAAACCGATCCCTCCGGGCTTCGGGCTCACTACTACCCGATGCCTCCACTCGAGGTGGTGGTCGTGCTGACGTATTGCTGCTGACCGTCGATGTAGACCGGGAGGCCGTCCTCGTCGACGGCGGGCACGTACTCGGTCTCCGTCACTTCGGGGTTCGCTGCGGACGCCGCGTTGTAGTCGTTCATGTAGTCCGTGACTTCGGCGTCCGTCGGGGCGCGCCCGAGGTTCTGTCGCCAGATGTCCCACATCTGGGCGCGCGCGACCGACTCACTGATCTCCGTGTGGGATTCATGACGTTCGGTGTGCGGCTGGACGAGGTGCGCGATGGAGGCGAGGTACTCGACCTGCCGTTCCTTGATGAACTGCGCGAGCGTCGCCGGTGCTGCGGCTCCGTCGGCCGTGCTGAATGCCCGAAGCGGCGCCTCGATGGCGTCGAGGGTGTTCTGGTCGGGGATGCCGTCGTTTCGGATTGTCTCGAGCATTCCGGCGCGCCGTAGGGCGTGCTGCAGCGTGGACAGCTTGGCGGGGTCTGTCGCGTACAGGGTCGCGAGTGCGGCGTTGGCGTGGTCGTCGGCGGTCGCGGCCGGCGGCTCTGCTTGCGCGACGTGACGGACGGTGTGCGGTGTGGCGTCGTAAGCCTGTTCGTATGCGGCTTCGCGGGTGTACGACGCGCCCCAGGCCGTTCCGGCCGCGAGGAAGCCGAGCATCAGGATGATCACGGCCGCGGCCCGCCATGGGTGGCGGCGGGCGTCGGGTGCAGGTGGGACCTGGACCGTGGCGACGGTCATGGCGCGGCTACCTCGTCGGCGACCTGGCTGAAGTACTCCGCGTAGTCGGGCAGTACCGGTTCGGTGGGGTCGGGGTGTGCTTGGTGCCATTGTTGTTCGGCGATCTGGGCTCGTTCGAGCTCGTGGTCGGCGTCCTCCTGGCCGGCTGCCCACCCGTTGGTCCAGGAGTTGAGGATGACGAACGCGCAGACGCCGAGGGCCGCAAGTCCCAGGACTGCGGCACCGACGAACAGCGCCCAGCGCGGCGTGCCGGTTCCGGCGGGCTCGTCGGCGGTGGTCATGGACCGAATCCTGCACTCGCCGCCCACCAAATAGGGTCAAAAGGGACAAACTTCGCCCAAGTGGGTCACGCGCATGCCCTCGCCGCGTGCGATGGCTCAGCCCAGCGCCGCGAGCGATGCGGGTGCCATCGCGGTGTACCACCGGGCGCACGGGTCGCTGGACTGTCGCGTCCACCGCGACGCGCGGGGGAGCAGGTGGGGCTCGAGCAGTGCGACGTACCCCGCGATCTCGTCACGCTCTCCCTCATACCGCTCCGGCTCGTCGAAGTCGCTCACCTCGGCGTAGCGGCGGAAGATCGTCGCGTAGAGGTCCGCGACCTGCACCAGGCCAACGTGGTGCGAGCGGACGGCGAACGGCGTGTCGACGATCTGGTCCATCTGCCGCTGCTTCCGCGCCCGCTCGTAGTAGCCGTCGGTCCACGCCGGCGGTGCGAACATGGACTCGACGAGCGCGGCGAGCTGGCGCTGGTTGTCGTCGAAGACCAGCACGGTCCGACCCTTGCCGCCCGGCTTCTTCTGGTGGGAGCGCTGAACCTGCAAGGCAATGTGCCACGCCGCGGCCTGCCAGGCGTCGCGGAGCTCGGCCGTGCCCGGTGGCGTGCCGAGGATGGCCGCGTGAGGAATCGCGGCCAGCGCGAGCTTGTGTCGACGCTCCCCGAGCCACTCACAGAGGGCCTGGGTCACGGCGATCCGCTCCGACGCCGGCACCCTGTTCCACGCGCCGTTGCCGCGCAGCAGGTCGTTGGCCTTGAGTTCCCTGAACGCTCCCGAAGCCGTTGCAGTCAGGTTCTTCGCGATCTCGCCGAACTCCTCTTGGGTGAGGCGAAGGCGCGTCGCGTCCACGACGATCCCGACCATCACGAGGACCGGGCTCTTGCCATCGATGCCAGTCTCGTCGACGTAGGTGAAGTACATGTGTCCGGCTTTCTGCTGCGGTGGTCACCGGCGCACCCACTGCATGCGACGGCGCAAAACGCGACTCGCTACTAAATTTTCCGCCACAACTTGCGACCATCCGCTACTGTAGCGGCATGGACCTGGCTCCCGGCTACACCATCGAGGACTCGCTCGCGGACGCTCTTCTGCACGCCGGCGACGTCGCGCACAGCATCGCCGTCGACAACCACGCGCTGCGGGGCTCGAACGGCTTCACGTTCGGCGCGGAGCGGTACCACCGCGCCCGGCAACTCGCACGCGGCCCTCTCGAGGACCACGGCTTCGACCTGATCCAGAACGGTGCCGGGCTCATGGGCCGACGCGGCAACCTCACCCTCGCCTTCGCGACTGCCCGGGGTCGCGTCTCCGACGGGCCCGTCACCTTCGACACCGAGAGCTCGCAGGTGCGTCGGGACGCATCGGTCGTCAACTCAATCGCGTTCCAGGACGGTCTCGACCTCGGTCTGAAGCTGCCGAGGGTGTTCCACTACGTCTGGTGCGGCACGCCGACGCAGGGCCTGACCGGTGTGTTCACGGGCTGCCTCGTCAAGCTCACCGGGGGGCGGGCGGAGTGGGCCGAGGTTCGAGTCGTCTACGACGCCGAGCCGGTGGGTCTCGGTGACGACCAGGACATCGTGGAGACGACGTACGCGTCGCAGCCCGAGCCGGAGCTCGACGTCAAGCCACGCCGTACTGCTACGGAGCGGTCTGAGGATGGCAAGTAGGGGAGTCGGCCCGTTCTCCGGCCAGCGTCTCCGGCTCGCGCGTTTCCGTGCGAGCCTGACGGCGCGCGAGCTGGCGGAGCGGGTCGGTGTCACGCCTTCGGCGATCTCTCAGTTCGAGACCGGTAGGGCAAAGCCCACCGCCGCCGTCGCTGCCGCACTCGCGTTGGCATGTGGAGTTCCGGTTGCCTACTTCGACGCCCTGGGCCGGCAGATCTCGCCCAACGGGATGGATGGCACCCACTTCCGAAGCCTGCGGTCCACAACGAAGCAGGCGCGCGGGCGCGCGTTCTACTGGGCCGAGGCCGCGCTTGATCTGTCGGAGGCTCTTGACGGTCACGTCGAGCTGCCGCGCCCGGACGTTCCGTCCTACCCGGTCTCCGGTGATGCGCGCACGTCCGAGATCGAGCGATCAGCACAGGCTCTGCGTGAGCATTGGAGTCTGCCCGAGGGGCCCGTGTCGAACGTGATCCGGTTGCTGGAGAGCCGCGGGGTCGTTGTCACGTTGCTCCCACTGGACGACCGGACGATCGACGGCTACTCCCACTTTCAGGGGTCGCGCCCAGTCGTCGTACTCACCTCGACAAAGGGTGATGCTGGCCGCGCCCGGTTCGATGCTGCACACGAGGTGGGTCACCTGGTGTGCCACCCCGATGCGGACCCCGGCGGCGCACAAGAGAAGCAAGCGAACACGTTTGCTGCTGAGTTCTTGATGCCCCGCGTGCTAATCGCCCGCGAACTGCCACGACGCTTCGACCTCGACGCCTACGCGCGGCTGAAGCACAAGTGGGGCGTCAGCATCCAAGCGCTGCTCTACCGCGCCCGCGAACTCGAAGTCATCACCGAGGCTGCATACCGGCGTTCGGTGATGACGATCAGTCGTGACTTCGGGCGAAGCGCCGAGCCATACCCGTTGCCAGGTCGGGAGCATCCTCGTCTTCTCGCGCTCGCGGTCGAGGTGGCTGCACAGTCGGGTGTCGAGCGCGAGACGTTGGCCAACGAGGCCGGACTCACCCTCGACGACCTGGACTCGCTCACAGCGGAGCTCGAACGTCGTCCCGTTGTCGACGCGTACGCAACCGATCAAGGTCGCTAAGCGACCGGCCCAGCGCCGGCAACGCGAGAGAGGCGGCCAATCAGGCCCAGCGTGGGAACTTACGGCGAGTAATCGGAGGCGACGGTGACGCTGTCGGGAGGGCACTGTCACAGAGCTTGAGTCGGACACCTTGCACGCGTGATGACCACGCAGACAGAGCCAGGCGACACGTCCGAGCCTCCCAAGGACAGTGTTGATGAACTGCATGCCAACGCGACGGGTGTGTGGGCCGTGCGCAGCACCTCAACCACGGTCTACTACTTGGACCTCGACCGACGCCGCCTGCTGCGGCTGCGGGGCGTGGGGAGCCCCGCCGGACCGTACGACGGGTGCTGGGTTCCACTCGTAAGCTTCGCGACCCTGGGTGGCGAACACGAGGTGGTCAGGGTCGGGGCGCGCAATGAGTTCTTGACCGACCCGGACGGGTGGGCAGCGTCCTACAGGTTCTGGATCCCGAGGATGTGCAGCCGCATCGACCGCGTCGACCGGGACGTCGCGGACGCGCTCTCGGAATCGGATTGAGGGCAGAGCCGACGCGCCCTGTGGCCAGTCTGGGGCTGCACACATCGAGGTCGGCGCTCGGTGTTGCAACCCTCCGGGCTGTCGCGCCTCCCAGGTGCTCGCCGCGCTCGAATGGCCTTCTTGGGCCTGACGACGAGCCGTTCCGACCCTTCGGGACGGTCGATCGTCGGACGCTGGCACTCCCCGTTGGTCCGGTGGGCATGGGTCGAACATCCGATGCAGAACTGGCAGTTCATCCGATGTGCTGCTCGCGCCGTCTCGCGCAGCCTTGAGTCGCGGCCCGCCGCCCGGCGGAACGAAATCCAGCACACATGGAGAACCAAGGGATGTCCACCATCCGCACATCGCGCCCCAAGCCCGTTAGCCGACGGACGCACGCCGACCGCCTCCTCGACCGGCCCACCGAAACCGGACCGGCAACCGCCTCCGAGGCCTCCCGCTCCGTGGCGGCCGAGAACGTACGCGGCGTCTCACTCATCGTGGGTGACGAGAGGGTTCAAGAGGACCTCTGCGTCCTCATCAATGCGCTCTTGGCCAGCTCGGTCCCGGCCCATGTGCGCACGAACCGGTCGCTCGCGGTGGATGGCACGGCCTGGGAAGTCTGCGGGGGGCTTGTGGCGCCGAACTGCCATGACGACGCGTCGCACGCCGCCGGCAAGGACGTTGGAGGGCGCCAGAAGAAGGAGGCGACGCTTCCCGAGTGGCGCGAGCGCCGGGAGCCGTGGCCGCCCGACAGCCGGCCCGTCTTTGCCACCGACCCGGACGTCCGGTCGGACCATCGCGGCTCGAACAGCCGCAGGGCGCCCGTGTACGTCGGCTACGAGTTGCACCTCGCCGTGCCGCGGCCGGACGCGCCAAGGAGCTGCGGCCTCGACCTCGAGGCCGCTGACGCACGGCCGGACACGATCATGTGGGACCGCGGCTTCTCGCGACGCTCGATCGTTCCGATGATCGACGGGTTGCCGTTCGGACTGTTCTACGACGCGCGCTCGCGCGTCGAGAGTTTCAGCGAGCCGTCCCGTGGGAAGTCCGTGTAGCTGTCACTACGCGGGTACGTTCCCGGAAGTGGGTTGATCGCAAGGTGGGTCGGGCGTGTTCGCCCGGCCCACCTCTCGTTCATTCTCTGTCTTGCAGGTGGCGTCGGACGGCACGGATGAGCGTCGTCGTCTCGAGCCATTCTGATGCGGAAAGGTCGACGATGGTCGGCAGTCCGAGGTCCGCCAGGAGTTCTTCGCGGCTTGCGTGGCCCTGCTCGTGGGCGATGCGCAGCCCGATGTAGGTGTCGATGAGCTCGCACCCGTACAACCACACCGCCTGCTTGCCGAGCCCGTCCACGATGCAGAGCAGGTCGGAGGTCGAGAGTTCGTCGAGCGCCTGCACCTCGCCGCGCACGCTGAGCCAGAACGTGTGCTGAAGGACGCGGCGGTCGAACGTCCCCGGCACGATGCGTCGGGCCCAGTCCGGGACGGTCTGCGGGGGCGGCGTGCCCTGTTCTTCGTTACTCATGAACGGAACGTGTTCGACGCAATCCAGGTGGCATTCGCACCCGGAGAACGTCCGGCCTTGTGACACCGACTGCCGCCGCGAGTGGTGATGTGTGAGCGCGTTCGCGCGCTTCGCACGACCGGCGGCAAGACCGCCGTCGGGGTGCCAAGCCCCTCGGAGGGCGCATGTCCACAACCAATCCCATCGTCGGCGACCCGGTCGCCGCCAAGCAGCTTCGACTGGCGGCGCTGCTCGACTGGCGTCAGATGGTCGGCTCGGCCTGGGCGGAGCGGATCTCGCACGACCTGTCCGGCGTCGAGGACCTGACCACCGAGCTCCTGCTGGTGGAGCTGGCAATCGCCGAGCAGTGGCCCGGCGACATCGAGGTGTGGATGCGTGAGTGGATCGTGGCTGACGCCACGAAGCTGCACGACCCGGCCCAGTGGCGCGGGGACTGCAGCGTCTGTGTCGCATTGGGTGGGCCGTTCGAGGCTGCCTAACCGTGACGCACGAGGAGGGCGGGATCGATGATCCCGCCCTCCTTCACGTCTCTCCAACGGCGCGACGCGTGCAACGCCGGGCGGCCGCTTGGTGCCCGCCGGGGGACGTCGCGGGCGGTCCGGCATCCCCCGAATGTCCGATGGCGTGGGTCGAACATCCCATGCCGAACTGGACGAACCTCCGATGTGCCGCGGCCGGTGCCTCACGCAGTCTGGTGTCAACGGCCCGCCGCCCGGCGGCCCACGAGAACCCCAGGAGAACGAGCAACATGACCATCACCCTCGACCCGCGCCGCCACCCCGTCACCCGCCCCAGCAACGGAACGGTGGATCACACCCGGGGCGCGTGGACTCTTCGCGTGTCAACCGAGCATGAGGAGGACGCTCTGCTGCCCTTCCCTGAGAACGACTTCATGCTCGAAGTCCTGACCGCCGAGCGAACCAATGGAGGTTGGATCGTGCGGGGCTGGACAGACTCTGACGAGGACCGGCCAGTCGGCGAACCCGAGTTCGCGCTCGCGCTGCCGGGCACTGACCGCGACTGGCGCGATGCCTGCGAGGCGGTCGTCGATGCTCTGGGGATGACCATCCCCATCGGCGGTATCGAGTTCGAGGATGGCACGCAGGTCTACGTCGTGACACACATCGCGTGGGTCCCGAGTGCGAGGTTCCACGAGCCCAAGTGGGCGTACGGACGACCGGCCAACTTCGACTGGTCCGACGACTATCTCAAGTGGTAGTTCCCGCTTCGGGCGCAGCGTTTGTGCTGCTCGGGCGGGCCGCCTGGGCCGGCCGTGATGGATGAGGAGGACGGGATCACGCAAATGATCCCATCCTTCGCTACGTCGGTCAGCCGGCCGGGGTGAACCCCGCGGGTCCCGGCCGTGCCGGCCCGCTGCCGTCACTACGATCGGACGGACGCGCGGCACGGCTTGCGTGGGGTCAGCGCCGCAGGCGCTGAGGTGCTTGACCAGCAAAGGAGCAGCATGTCGCAGCCGCAGGGCTTCCAGGACAAGGTCGCGTTCATCTGGAAGGTCGCCGACAAGCTGCGCGGCTCGTTCAAGCAGCACGAGTACGGCTCGATCATGCTGCCGCTGCTCGTCCTGCGACGCCTGGACGCCGTCCTGGAGCCGACCAAGTCAGCGGTGCTGCGCCAGGCGCAGTCCTACGGCGACAAGTCGCTCGGCCCGGGGGAGGACTTCGTCCTAAAGGGCATCGCCGGCGTGCCGTTCTACAACCTGTCGCCGCTGACGTTCCGCACGATGCTGGCCGACGACAAGAACGTCGCAGAGAACCTGCACGCCTACATCGGTGGGCTGTCCCCGGCCGCGTTCGAGATCATCGAGCGCTACGACTTCACCGGCAAGGTCGCCCGCATGGACGCCGCCGGGATCCTCTACGGGGTGCTGTCGGACTTCGCCGACCTGCACGTCGGCCCCGGTGAGGTCTCAAACGAGGCGATGGGGCACATCTTCGAGGAACTCCTGCGGAAGTTCTCCGAGATGAGCAACGAGACCGCAGGAGAGCACTACACCCCGCGAGAGGTCATCCGCCTGGTCGTCGATCTGCTGCTCTCCGGGCAGACGGCGCACGCGATCGAGGGAGCCACCGTGCCCGTTCGCACGGTGTACGACCCGGCTGCCGGCACCGGCGGCATGCTCACCGCAGCGCTGGAACGCATCCAAGACCTCAACAGCACCGCGAAGGTGCAGGTCTACGGGCAGGAGCTCAACCCTGAGACCTGGGCCATCGCCCGCTCGGACCTGCTCATCCAGGACGTCGGCGCGGACAACATGGCGTTCGGTAACTCCCTGACCCAGGACGCCTACCCGCACACCAAGTTCGACTACATGCTTGCAAACCCCCCGTATGGGGTGGACTGGAAGAGCTATGCCAAGCCCATCCAGGACGAGGCCGACACCCACGGGTTCGCCGGCCGGTTCGGCGCCGGCCTGCCCCGAGTCTCCGATGGATCGTTCCTGTTCCTTCAACACATGCTCTCGAAGATGAAGTCAGGCTCGCGGGTTGGGATCGTGCTGTCCGGGTCCCCGCTGTTCTCCGGTGCGGCCGGGTCGGGAGAGTCGGAGATCCGCCGCTGGATCATCGAGAACGATTGGCTGGAGGGCATCGTCGCCCTGCCCGACCAGATGTTCTACAACACCGGCATCTCCACCTACGTGTGGATCCTGACCAACACCAAACCTACCCACCGTGCAGGGCACGTCGCACTGGTCGACGGACGCGAGCTGTTCACCAAGATGCGGAAGTCCCTGGGAGACAAGCGCAAGTACGTCACCGACGACGCCATCGACCAGATCGTGCGACTGTACGACGACCTGCCCGACGACCCTCGGGTCAAGTTGCTGCCAAACGAGACGTTTGGGTTCCAGCGCATCACGGTCGAACGTCCCCTGCGTCGGCGGTGGGAGTTCACCGACGAGGTCCTCGACTTCCTGCCCGAGAAGGCGCGTGCCGTGTTCGCGCCTTCGGCGGGGACTGCCGTCGCGACCGAGCGTGAGTTCAAGGTGCTGGTGGACGGCATGGCCGCTGTCGCCGGCGGTCTGGACGCCAAGACCCAGCGAGCGATCCTGAAGGCCGCCGCGGTGTACGACGAGAACGCAGCCCCGGTCCTCAAAAAGGGAGCGCCCGAGCCCGACGCGGACCTGCGTGACTTCGAGAACATCCCACTGCCCGCGGGGTACATCGCCATGTCCGACGAGCAGCGTGCCAAGGCCCTGCACGAAGCGGCCGAGACCCACCTGCACGACGAGATCCATCCGTACGTCCCCGACGCCTGGATCGACCACGGCAAGGCGAAGATCGGCTACGAGGTCCCGTTAACGCGCCAGTTCTACGTCTACATGCCGCCCCGGCACGTAGAAGAGATCGCCAATGAGATTCGCGACCTCGAGGCTCAGATCCAGGAGTGGATGAAGGGACTCGGGTTGTGATCCATGAGCCGACAGCCCCGCTCGGGTGGCGTCGAGTTCCACTCTGGACATTTGCCCGCCGCGTCGAGCGATCAGGGTTTCCTGATGAGCAACTGCTTAGCGTCTACCGCGACTGGGGCGTCGTCAGGCGCGCCGACCGTGACGACAACTTCAATGTGGCGAGCGACGACCTCAGTTCGTACAAACTGGTCCGTCGAGGCGATCTTGTTCTCAACAAGATGAAGACGTGGCAAGGTTCTCTCGGTGTATCTGAGTACGACGGCATTGTGAGCCCGGCGTACTTCGTGTGTGAACTTTCGCCAGCCGTGCACGGCCGGTTTGTGCACCATCTCCTGCGCTCGAGCTACACGACCGCGAGATTCGCGGCCGCATCGAAGGGGATTCGCCCAAACCAATGGGATTTGCCGTTCGACGAACTCCGAGCAATGAACGTCGCGATTCCGCCGATTGACGAGCAGCGGCGGATCGCTGATTTCCTCGATGGCCAGGTCGCCGGCCTCGACGGCGCGATAGCAGCTCGTTCACGGCAACTTGCACTAATCACGGACTTGGAACTCGAGTACCGGCGGGTGATGACAACCACAGGCGGGTTCGGTGCGGCGACGCGACCCACTGGGATCGCGTGGATGCCGGAGATTCAGTCGAAGTGGGCCGTGCGGCGACTCGCCGGACTCTTTGCAACGGGGAGTGGGACAACCCCCCGCTCAGACCGACTGGAATACTACGGCGGCGGTCGCCGATGGGTAACGTCCGGAGATCTTCGCGACGGCCCCATCGCCATTGAAGGGGCGCAGGTGACAGCGGCCGCCCTCCGGGATCACTCGGCGCTGAAGTTGTACCCGGCCGGGACGCTCGTAGTGGCGATGTACGGGGCGACTGTTGGCCGCGCGGGCATTCTGCAGGCCGAGGCATGCACGAATCAGGCGTGCTGCGCGTTGAGACCGACTGGCGAACTGGACCCAGTGTTCGCATTCCACTGGCTGGTCGCGCATCGGTCCGAGATCTTGGGTCTGGCCGCTGGTGGCGGTCAGCCAAACATCAGCCAGCAGGTCGTAAGGTCGTTACTCCTCCCTGTCCCGCCCGTAGATGCGCAGGAGCGGATCGTGCGCGAGATCGAACTGCGAGCTGCTGACGCGAACCGATGGTCAGAACAGCTGCTGGCTCAATCGCGCGCGCTGGCGGAGTACAAGCAGGCACTGATCACCGCGACAGTCACGGGGGAGTTCGACGTAGCGACGGCGTCCTCGAGGAGTCTCCCCGCGTGAGCGTGCACACCGAGAATGCGTTCGAATCGAGCATCGAGACGCACCTGCTGAGCAATGGTTGGGACACGCTCGCGCCCTCCGGATACGACCGAGCCCTCGGTTTGTTCCCTGACGAGCTGATCACGTTCATCGAACAGTCCCAGCCGGACCAGTGGAAGCAGCTCGTCAATCGCCTCGGTGGCGACGGGATCGCGCGGGCGAAGGTGGCGCAGCACGTTGCGTCGCAGATCGACCACCGTGGGACGATCGGCGTGCTGCGCGACGCGATCAAGCTGAACGGTGTCACCTTTCACGCGTGCTTCTTCAAGCCGGCGAACACATTGACCGAGGCGCTGACGACGCGGTACGACGCGAATCGCACGGCGGTCGTGCGGCAGTTGCATCACAGCGAGTCGGTGACGGCGCAATCGGTCGACATGACGCTCGTGGTGAACGGAATCCCCACGGCGACAGCGGAGCTGAAGAACACTCTCACGCATCAGGGTGTGCAGCATGCGATGCAGCAGTACCGCACGGACCGCAATCCGTCGGACCTCATATTCCGGGCGCGAGCGTTCGTGCACTTCGCGGTCGACCCGCACCGCGCGTACATGACGACGAAATTGGAGCGGGACAAGACCCGGTTCCTGCCGTTCAATCAGGGCACCGGTGGCCCGGGCGCCCGGGGAGGCGACGGGAACCCATCGAACCCAGACGGGTACGCCACGGCGTACCTGTGGGAGCAGGTTTGGCAGCGTGATGCGTGGCTGGACCTGATCGGGTCGTTCGTGCACGCCGAGGACGGACGGTTCCTCTTCCCACGGTTCCACCAGTGGCACGCGGTCCGCTCGATCATCGCCGCCACGCTTCAGGACGGGGCCGGCGTCAACCGGCTGGTTCAGCATTCGGCGGGGTCGGGTAAGTCGAACACCATCGCGTGGACTGCGCACGCCTTGTCGCGCCTGCACAACGCTCAGAACCGGCCGGTGTTTGACAAGGTCGTGGTGATCACTGACCGGGTCGTGCTGGATCGGCAGTTGCAGGACACGGTGGCCGGGTTGGAGCACACACCGGGCACGATTGTGCGGATCGACAAGAACTCGGCACAGCTGAAGGACGCCCTGTCCGGGCATGCGGCGCGGGTCATCATCACGACGTTGCAGAAGTTCCCAGTCGTGGCCGAGCTGGCCGCCGATGTGGTCGGGCGCAATTTCGCGGTGCTGGTGGACGAGGCGCACTCCTCGACGTCGGGGGAGTCCATCAAGCAGCTGCAGCAGGTGCTTTCGTCGAACGAGATCGACGAGCTGCAGGCTGAGGAGTCCGCTGCGGACGAGGGTGTGGACCTGGGCACGGACGTGATCGCGCACTCCGCGGCTGCGCGGCGGGCGCAGAAGAACCTGACCTACATCGCCTTCACCGCGACCCCCAAGCCCAAGACGCTGAACCTGTTCGGGCAGAAGGTCCCCGGCGTGGGTGGGGAGAAGGACACGTTCGAACCGTTCCACCTGTACTCGATGCGGCAGGCCATCGAGGAGGGCTTCATCCTGGACGTGTTGGCCAGCTACACGACGTACTCCACGTACTTCAAGCTCGCGACCACGGCCCCGGACGACCCCGAGGTCCCGGTGGACAGGGCGCGCGCCGAGCTTGCCCGATTCGTTTCGTTGCACCCGACGAACCTGGGCGCGAAGGCCGAGATCATCGTCGAGCACTTCCGGGCCAAGACTCGCGGCAAGATCAACGGCCAGGCCAAGGCCATGGTCGTAACCCGATCCCGTCAGCACGCGGTCCGGTACAAGCTCGCGGTCGACGCGTACATCAAGGCCAAGGGCTACGACACGGGTTCGCGCCCGCTGCACGCCCTGGTCGCGTTCTCCGGGTCCCTGGAAGACGAGGGCGTCACCTACACCGAGGCGATGATGAACGGCTTCGGGGAGGGCGAGCTGCCGAAGAAGTTCGGCGGGGATGAGTACCACCTGCTGGTGGTGGCGGAGAAGTACCAGACCGGATTCGACCAGCCGCTGCTTCACACGATGTACGTGGACAAGAAGCTCGCCGGGGTCAGAGCCGTGCAGACGCTGTCCCGGTTGAACCGCATCCACCCCTGCAAGACCGACACGTTCGTCCTCGACTTCGCCAATACGGTCGAGGAGATCCAGGACGCGTTCGCCCCGTTCTATGAGTCCACCGGCGCGTTGGCGGCCGAACCGAACGACATCTACAACCTGCAGCACACCTTGATGGCCGCCCACGTGCTCGACGAGCACGAGATGGACGTCGCAGTGCGGGCGCTGCTGTCCGGTCAGCAGTCCCAGCAGAAGTACGTCTACGCGGAGCTGACCAAGGCGGTCGACCGGTTCGTCGCGCTGGAAGAGGACGGGCAGGAGGGGTTCCGGGGCACGCTGACCGCCTACGTGCGGGCGTACGCGTTCATGGCGCAGATCATGACCTGGACCGACCGCGAGCTCGAACGGCTCTACCTGTTCGGCAAGGCCTTGGCCACCCAGCTCCCCAGGGGCGAGGACGAGCCGATCCCGCTGGTCTCTGACCAGGTCGAGCTCACGCACCTGCGTACCGCCCTGACCGCCGAGGAAGAGAACGCCGCTCTGACAGAGGGTGATGACACTCCCGGCGAGGTCCTTCCTGGGGAGGGCAAGGGTGGGCAGGACCCGTTGGTCGACAAGCTCTCCGCCCTGGTCGAACGGCTCAACGACAAGTTCGGCATCGGCACCACCGACGCCGACAAGGTCTGGTTCGAGCAGCAGCGTCTGGAGGTCATGGCTGACGACGAGCTACGGGTCGTCGCGCTGCACAACACCCGAGACGCCTTCGATCTCATCCTGCGCGAACGTCTTCCGCACCACGTCGCTGCCCGGCACGGGGAGAACACCAAGATGTTCGACCTGTTCTTCAACAAGCCTGGCTTCCAGCAACTCGTCGTGGAGTACCTCGGCGAGATGTACGAGGAGTTCCGCCGGCCAGCGGCGGACGGGGCACACGCCTGACACACCGAGCTTCGCGCGGAGCGCGGTCTGCCACGGGCAGGCGAAGAGCGCGTCGACGTCGCGAGCGTGCCATTGCACGACTTGCCCTGATGGGCACGGTGCCGGTCGCCTGGGACGAGGGTTCCCAGCGCCGGAGGTGACTCCCGATCTACGTACCCACGCGGTTCGCGCTCACCGCGCGCTGGGTTCTGCGAGGCGATTGCCGCCGATCGCCGGTGGCTGACTGTCCAGCCACATGCCGACAGCAAACCGAACGAGCAAGGCCCGCCGCAGCACTGCCCCCCGTGTCCCGAGCACGCAGCTTCCTGGGCGGACGGCGATGAACGCCGAGCCCGAAGGCGCCTTTGACTGGGCACCGTGGCTTGAGGGCTACAAGCCTAAGCAGGTCCAAGACTGGGCTGGCATCGAGTCGTTCGTCCGAGACGCCGCGTCCGCGTACTTCGCAGCCAAGCCGTCGAAGACCAAGAGCGCCGCCCTTGCGGTCGTACGGCCGATCGTGGACATCGCCGCCTTCCAGCACGGCAGGGCCAAGCTCACCATCCGGACCGTATTCACGACCGTCACGCTGCAGCAGTTCGACAAGGAGCGCGGTCGGGCAGCCCGACAGGCCGCCGACGCCGGGCCGAAGGCAGCGCGCACCGGGACGCTCGGTAAGCGCGAGGCCAGCAGCGGCACGAAGCACAGCCACCTGGTGAGGATCGGTCGAGTCGTGAACCCGGGAGGTGGGTGGGGACCGGAGCCTGCCACCCACCGTCGCTTCGTGACGCAGCCTTACGCGCCGCACGAAATCGCGTGGCTCGAGGACTCCGTGACGCGCAACGAGGGCCTGGCGCGCGTCAACGGTGAGGCACTCCTCGTGCTGGGCCTCGGCGCTGGACTCGCCGGACGAGACGCCCTCGTTCGCGCGCGCGATTGCCAGCTGAGCGCGCTGGGTATCGAGATCACGGTCGACGGCCGCCACGTTCCGGTGCTCGCTCGGTACGAGGGGCGCCTGCTCAACCTGCTCGAGCACGCCGAGCCCGACGACATCCTGCTCGGCTCTCAGGCACGGAACAAGAACGCGGTGAACGCGGCCGCGGCACGGGTGAAGATCGCTGAGGGCGGGCCTGCGCTGGAGCCCGGGCGAATGCGGAACACGTGGATCCTGGAGCACCTGGCTGCGGGCGTCGACGTCAAGGTGCTGATGCGTGCGGCCGGCCTCAAGACGCTCACGCCCATCAGTGACCTCGCGGCGTTCCTCCCCGACCTCCCCCACAATGACGCGTTCGCGATGCTGCGCCGTGGCGGTGAGTCGCGATGAGCGCCCGCATCCTCAAGCACGCTCCGCGCTTGCGTGCCCCGCGCGACCTGACGGGCGTGCGGACGCCGACCACCGCCGAGCTCGACTGGGCCATCGGCATCGTTGACTCTCTCGGCGAGGCGTTTCACGAGGCGCTCGTCGCGAAGATCCGCGAGAACCGCGGCCGTCACGCGTCCGTGCGGGCTCGTAACGTCCTGATCGGTTGGCTGCTGACAACCTACGAGCCAGCCGCCACGGCCGCCCATACCCGGGTCGCCGAGAACCTCCTGGCCTTGAGCGCCGAGCAGCGTGAGCGCATCGGCCTGCCGGCGATTCCCGCGAATCGTGCCTACGCCCGGGTGTGGGACAAGACCAACGAGATCATCAAGGCACTCGACGAGGGCTTCACCATCGGCAGTGGCGCACTTGTAGCCCCAGTGGATCTCGACTGGTTCGTCGACGCACTCGCCCGTTGCGCCATCCCCGTGCACCTGCCCACCAGCCGCACACGCGCCGTCGATGGAACCGACTGGGAGACGTGTGGCACTTTCGTCTCTTCAAACCGGCAGTACGAGGGATACGTCCCGACGGACACCGACGGTGATGTCGACGACCACCTCAAGGAGATTTCCAAGGTCCGCAAGGAACTCCGCAAGGGCAAGCTCGTCAGTTTCGGCGCCGACGACCGGCCGATCTACACGAGAGATTGCGACGCGCGCGCGGGGCACCGCAGCGCGAACAACCGGCACAGCTCCGGGCTCTACATCGGCTACGAACTGCACCTGAGCGTCCAGATTCCCGACGCCTCGTACGGTGGCAAGCCAGACCAGGTCGTTCTCGGTCAGGAAGTCCCCGGCTTCATCACGATGGCGCGTCTCACACCTGCAGGCGCACATCGTCTCGACGCGGTGGTACCCGGCCTCATCGCCGAGCAGGTGCCATCACCCGGCACTCCCTGGACGCCGGGAGCAAGTGGCACGTCGCTGGAAACGGTGGTGTGGGACCGCGGCTACTCGATCCTCGACTACACCCGAGGCAAGGGTGCGCTCCGTGCGGCCGGCGTGGGGATCGTGTTCGACCTGGCCACTCGTCAGCGCACGCTCCAGGCGATCTATCCCAGTATCGACTTCATTGACGGTGTCCCGTTCTCCAAGCACATGCCGCAGGAACTTCGTGACCTGCCGCGCCCCGAGCGAGACGACACCCCCGAAGAGCGTGCGGCGAAGACCGCGGCCTTCGACCGACGGGCCATCTGGCGGTTCACCCCGCACGGCACCGCGCGTGACGGTGCGCGTCGTCGCTGGATCTGCCCATTCTGTGCAGGCCGCCTCGCAATCGCCGACCGGGTGGCGCGTAAGGCCAACGTCACGATCGCCGTCAACGCAACGCTGGTTGAGCTTCCCGAGGGCGAGACCTGCTGCGACGGGATCGTCACCCTCCCCGACGACGCGGTCCACATGGAGCAGGCATTCGGGATGCTGTGGGGAACCACCGCGCACACGGTTGTCTACGGTCAGCGGGCGCTCGTCGAGAACGCGAACAACCTCCTGCACGACAAGTACGCCAGGCTCGACCGCGGCTACACAAAGCTCATGGGCCTGGCCAAGCGCAAGTTCGTCCTCGCCTTCCTGCTCGCAGGAGTGAACCGCAAGATCGCACAGGCCTGGGAAGCGAAGGAATCAGCGCGCGAGGAGTGGCAGCGCAAGACGACCGCCTACGAGGCCCAGCTTCGAGGCGAGCCTGCGGCCGCGCCACCTTCGGCCGACGTGCTTCGACAGCGCCGCTACCGCGAAGCGAAGCGCGCCCGGAAGGCCACCGCCGCGCCCACTGCGCCGACGGGGCGATCTCGGACCGCCGCACGGGTCGCAGCGTCACGGCAATAGACGCCGCGCGAATCCGAACCTGAACAGCCACTCGACAAGCCCCGCACCGCCACCGGTGACGGGGCTGGTTGGCGTGTCCGGCCAGCCCCAATCTCGGGCAACGGCCGCGCGATGCCTGCCCGTCCGAGCGGTCGCAGCCGCATGATGACGACCACAGGTCGAAACGGGTCCGCAGCGAGGTGCAGTGACCCCATTTCCGAAACCAGTGTCCGGTTCAAACCGGAACCACCCCCGGAGCGGACGACGGGAATCGAACCCGCGTAGCCAGTTTGGAAGACTCGTTCTGCACCGTTTTACGGGTGTCTGTGACCAGGGATTTAGCGCCCTGACCTGCGCAGATACTAGCGGACGTTTTCGCGGCAACCGCGCTAAGACGCGCTAATCGCGCTGACTTAGGGTGCATGAGGGTGCAGACATGAGCCTCCGGCGGTGGTCGAGGGGTGCTCTCGTAGGCATGACAGACCTGCCACCTACGGTGCGTGTCATGGCCTCGACACTGACACCAGCCGCCTACGCCGAACACGTCGGCGCGTCCGAGCGCAGCGTGCGCCGCTGGCTGGCCGACGGTGAGCTGCCGGCCGCCGAGCTCGTGGCCCGGCGCTGGGAGATCCCCGCCGACGCGGTCCGCGTGCAGCGGCTTCCCGAGGCGGTCGCCGACGTGTCGAGAGACGCCGTCGCGCCCCGGGCACCACGGCCCGCGACGACGCTCGTCGGCGCGCTCGAGACGCTGCCGATCTACGTCGACGTCGACACCGCGGCCCAGCTCCTCGGCATCAGCCCGTACGCGGTCCGCCGGCACGCGGACGAGCTCGGTGGGCGCCGCTGGGGCCTGAACGGCGCGCTCGTCATCCCGCAGTCAGCTCTGCGCGAGCTCGCTGGCCTGTGACCCCTGACAGGCCATGACAACGGCATGCCAGTCATGGCGTGTCAGGTCGCCTGTCCGCGTGAGGTCCCTACGAGCTGACCAGCTGGTGCGCGCGCTGGTGGGAGACGCCGAGGATCGCGCCGACGTCGCGGAGCGTGACGTCAGCCGCGGCGAGGTCGCGCGCGAGACGCTGGGCCCGCTGCGACGCGTCGCGCTCGAGCGCAGCAGCCTGCTCGCGTTCCGCGCGGATCGCGTCGAGCTCGGCACCGACGTCGAGCCCGTCGACGCGCGCGACCGCGAGTGCGACCTCGACCGTGTCGAGCGGGACGGCAAGCGTGACCGCGACGAGCTCGCGTGCCATGGTCGGTGCGTCCGCGAGGCGACGCGCCTGAGTGACCCCGTCGACGTCGGGGACCGTGATCGTCCACCAACGGCCCTCACGGACCGCTGTCGCGGTGTAGGTCGTGGTGGTACTCACTGCGCCTCCTTGATGGCCTTGGCGATCTTCCGATACACGCCCGGACTGATCGTGCGGTGTCCGTCTGGAACCGCGACGCCGATCCCGCTTGAGTGTTCCCACCACGTGTGTGAGCCCACGGTCCGGACGGGCGCGAACCCGGCGTCACGCAGTTCGCGCTGGACCTTGCGCGTCGGTTGCTCTGCAATCACGAGGATAGTCAAGCGCGGCTAGACACCGCTAGGCAAGTCGGCCTAGACGCTTTCGGGACTCGGGCCCGGGCCGCGCCGGCTGGCGACCGACGACGACGACCTCGAAACCCCAGAACGATCCTGACGGCGCCGTGATGATCGGCTGAGGGCGCCGGGTCGTGGGCCCCGTTCATGCGCTCATGACGGAGCCGGGCGCGTCGGGTCGAACAGGGCGCACGAGAGACGAATCGGGCCCGTTCCGGCTCGTTCGTCCTGGTCAGGGGGTTGCGAGAGGGAAAGTGAAGCGGACGGCTCGCGTGGGTTTCCAGCCCTGTCAAAGAACCGCTCGCGCTGGCCCTCGTCGTCGTGCGTGGTCGAGGCCCTCGCGTCGCAGTCTCGCCGCGGTCGTCGGGTCGTCGTTCAGCTGTTCGCGTCGAGCCAGGCGGCAGCGGCCTCGGCGCGGGTCCTGCCGTCGGGCAGGGCGTGTGCTGCTGCACGGTGCTGGGCTTCGAGCTGGACGGCGGCGGCGCACGGGTGGCACAGGCGGGCCGCGACGCCCATCCCCATGCCGCCCGGACCGATCGGCACGTTGCTCCGGCCGAACGCGATGAGACCGGCGTCGAGCACGAGCCACGTCTCCTGGGTCGTGGTCGTCGACTCGTGGCACGCCTGGCACACGGTCTGCTGGTGCCGGGCATCCTGCGCTGCCTGGCGGTCCTGCGCGTGCTTGAGCGCCCGGCGGGCGGCAGCGAGCCGGGCGGGGTGGAAGTACGCCTCTCGGTCGGTGTCGTCCAGGGTGGCGGCGATCTGCTCGACCCCGGCGCGGAACGCTGTGCCGTCCCCCAGGCCGCCAGTCTCAGGAGCCCGGTCCCTACCGTCCCGCTCGGCGATGGTGGCGCGGTAGATGTCGACGGCGGCGGCGTACCGGTAGGGGGTGCCGTTCGAGGTGCCGTGCTTGGGCCCGGACTCCCAGAGCTGCATCTCCGTGGCCCGGTCGGCGGAGTAGTAGGGACGCAGCTCGTCGGGGACGAACAGCGGATCGTCCGGGTCGTCGGGCCACTGCGAGTGAGGGGACTGCGGCAGCGTGTCGCCGCCCGGGCGGGCGCCGTCGGCGGCGGGGCGGGTCAGGCGGGGGAAGTTGGGGGACACGGGGCAGGCTCCTTCGTGGCGGTGGCGGTGGCGGTGGCGGTGGGCTCGAGCGGCAGGGGGTCAGGTGTGGTGATCGCGTCGTACAGGGCCAGGGCCCACAGAGCGTCCCCTCGGGCCGTGTGCCGGGTCTCGGTGGGCACGTCGACCCCGACGGCGGCGCTGAGGTCGTCGGAGCGCCACGGGGGCGGGGCGGGGTGCCCGCGGCCGGCGAGGAACCCCGCTGCCAGGGCCAGGACGTCGACGAGGTGGTGCGACCACGGCAGCGGGTGGCTGTGCGCGAGCAGTAGTCGGCCGAGCACGGCCGCGTCGTACGCGGGGTTCACCCCGACCAGGTGCGGGGCGGGTGCGTCCGGGCCGGTGTGCAGGAACCGTGCGAGCAGCCCGGCGGCGTCCGGACGCGGCACGGCGTCGGCGGGCGTGTACCGGGCGGCGTAGTCCTCCCGGAAGCGGGCCGGGAGGCGGGCCGCGCGCTCGGGGTCGTGCCGCACGAACAGGTGCAGCTCACGGTCGGTGCCGTCGGGGTCGCGGCGCAGCGCGTACACCTCCCACGGCTGGGCATCGGGGTCGAGCCCGGTCGTCTCGCAATCGACGAACACGAGCGGGGCGCGCTGCTCGCCGTTCACGGCAGCGCACCCTGCTCGGCCACCGGAGGGGACGCCGGCGGTTCAGGGATCGGCGGTCGCCCGGCTCGCACCGACGCGGCCCACCGTTCGTGGGCGGACTGCTTGGTCATGCCGAGCCCGGCGCCGATGACCCCCCACGGCACACCAAGGCGCCGGTAGCGGGCCACGGCCTCGAACTCACGCACCGCAAGGCGCCGCTCAACCGTGGCCCGCCGCTCGGCCAGCGCGCGCAGCTCCGTGCGCGCTGCCTCGTTGTCCGTCACCACCTCGGCCACGCTAGGACCGCCCGCCCACACGACCGACCGGAGCGCCCCGGGTCAGGGGCCCCTGACCAGGAACGGGACACGCGGCGGCGCCCGTCGCCGGCGTCCACCTGCGCGGGCCGCGAGGCGCCTGCGGGCGGTTCGAGGGTGCCGGGACGAGCGTGGTGTCGAGGGCGGCGCGAGGCGCCTGCGGGCGGTTCGAGGGTGCCGGGACGAGCGAGTTCTCGAGGGCGGCGCTCGGTGCACCGGAGGCGAGCGAGGGCGGGCCGAGACCCACACCGGGTGGCGCGTCGGTCACGGGTCGTCCGCCGGGTCGGCGGTGGGGAACAGGTCGGGCTGCTCGGGCGGGTTGGACGGGGGGTTGAGGTGCCGACCCGCGAGCTCGGCCAGGTCGACGCGCACGTGGCAGGGCACGCACCGGGGGACGTACTGCCAGGGGTCGAGCGAGTAGGGCTTGCCGTCCTGGATGAGCTCTTCGGGGTCGGCGTGCGCGTAGGACCACTGCCGGGCCGGTAGTCCGCAGTCGACGCACGGGTGCGCCTGCGCTGGGCCGCGGTCGGTGCGCACACGGCGGTGCGCCGCGCCATAGCCCGCGACGGCTCGGCGACGGTGGCGTCGCCGGTCTCCACACGAACGGGACTTGCCCGCGTTGAGGTTGCCGACCGTGACCGAGACGCTGCGGCCGCAGTCGCACTCGACGCGCCATCGGTGCCCATCGCGCTCGACAACTACGAGTTGACCGAACCGGCGCCCGGTCAGGTCGACCCACCGAGGCGGCGGCACGCCGAACGGGTCGCCGTACCGCAGCCGACGCATGTAGTGCGACCCGCAAAGGCCCCCCGTGAGCACCGCGCGCGTGCAGCCCTCGGCGCCGCACTCGCCCGACCGTGCTGCCACGGCTCCGGGATACCACTGCGCGCCGACACTCCGATGCACGCCGAGTGCAGCGTGACCGAGCGTGGTGCACCGGGCCGGGTCGCACGCTGCGGCGAGCGGTGTTCGTCGCACCGCTCGCCGCAGCGTCCAGGTCAGCGCGCGCCGCTCGCTCGACGTCGCGCGTCGAGCGGCACGACGGCTGCCTCGGAGGCCGTCGACGGGCGACCTGCCGGCTCGGGCGCGGCGCGCATCGCTGCGACGAACTTGGCGACCTCGACGGACTCCTCGGCGGTCAGGGACATGGTGAGCGAGCCGCCTCGGGGCGGGTCGGTGGTGGCGCTCATGCGGGCTTCTCCTTGGTCGGTGGGGTGTGACATAGGTGGGTGTGACATAGGTGGGGGTGTGACATAGGGGGCTTTAGCCCCCCCATATGTCACGGCGAGGCGCGGTGCGACGGCGTACAGGTTCGCCCTGCGTGGCTCATAGCTCCCGCGCCTGACCAGCTGCAACCACTCGCCCTCGGCCGCGAGCCTGTTCAGCGTCTCGTTGGCTGCGCGGTGCGAGATCCCCACGCGCTCCCCGACGTCCCGACAGGTGGCTGCCGGTCTCGACGTGCCCCTCTCGAGCGCGATGTCGACGACGGCTCGCAGGACCTGCCGCCTGCGCTCGTCCATCGTCGCGCCGTCCAGTTCCTTGCGCACGAAGTCGAGGAACTCGAGCACGTCGTCTCGGTCCCAAGGTCCGCGCTCCGCGACGACCTGAGCTGTCTCGTTCCAGTGTCGGAGCACGAAGTCGCTGCACCGCTGACGAGGCATCGGCCGACCGCCCCGGCCCGTCGACACCTGGCGCCCGAGCGCGCTCCCGGGCTGCGTGAGCAGCTCGTGGAAGTCGGCGAACGTCCAGCCGAGACGGTGGGCCGAGAGCATCACTCGGCGCAGCGCCCTGACGACGGCGTTGCGCCCGCCAGCCAGGTCGGCGCCGTCCCGAACGAGGTCGACCATCACCCCCGGGAGCGGCTTCCCCCTACCCATGACGGCCCGGCCGATGGTCCGTCTGCCACACTCGCGCTGTCGCTGGGAGCACCTCGACACGGGTGGCGCGCTCCGCGCCCTGGAGCGCGCCACCGTCCCATCCGGTCACGACGACTCGACCGCGTGGCCGGCGGCCCGGTACGCCGCGAGCTGCTCGGGGGTCGGGTGCGGGTGTACGAGCCAGACGCGCACGCCGGTGTCGCGCAGCCGCTTCGCACGCTCGAGCCCGCTCGACAGCGCGACGAGCGCGACGAGACGCACGTGCGGCTGGTCCGCGCCGCCGAGAACGTCGCAGAGCGTGTCCAGGTCGAGCGTGACGTCGCCGCGACGCGCGGCCGTCCGCACGTGTCGGGCGGCGCCGGTCCCGGTGACGACCACGACGGGCGGCCCGTCGTGGTGCGTGGTCAGGGCGCTCATGCGCCGGGCGCCCGGGTGGCCGCGACGGACGAGGCGTTGATGAACGCCTCGAGGTCGCTGCGGCGCAGCCGGATGCGCCGGGGGCTGTACCGCACGGACGGCAGTCGTCCGTCGGCGATCATCCGGTAGACGGTGTCCGGGCTCGTGCCCAGTACCGCGGCGCCGAGCGGGACGGTCAGCATCTCCTCGGGTGCGGCGGCGGGGCGCGCCGGGGTGCGCTTGGTCGTGCTCATGGTGGTGCCCTTCGGTTCGGGTGAACCGGCCCAGGGGCGGGGGGCGAACGGCGACGGGCCGCGGTTGCGAGGCCGGGGGTCGTCAGGCGGCGTGCGTCGCTCGCGCCCGCGGGTGCGGGGGAGCGGCGGTCAGCACGGCGTCCGTCAGGGTCAGTAGTTGCACGGGTGGATCGGGGTCGTCGAACCGCTCCCGGTCGGCCCTCACCGTCACGAGCGGGTCCGGGGCGAGTTGGCCCTCCCGGACGAGGTCGAGGGCGTTGCGCTCGTCGGCCGTCGTGAGCATCTCGACGATGTGCGCCATCTCGCGCAGCGGAATGAGCAGCTCGCCGTACATTGCCTCGAGCAGCTCGTCGCCGCTCCCGTGGAGGCGACGTGTCCGAAGCGAGTGCGAGGCGATGGTCGACCTCACGGCAGGTGCGGCGGTCCTCGCTCGCGTCGTCCTGCGTGCCTGGGGGTGCCGAGCGAGGTCCAGGTCCGCGAACCGCAGGGTCGCCGTGCCGCGCTCACGGCGGACACCGTCGGCGCCGATCACGACCCGGACTCGGCTGACGCGGCGCAGCTCGCCCGTGGGGCGTCCCTCTGGGCTGACCGAGTGCCAGTCTCCGCTCCTCGACCACTGCCGGCGCTCCACGACCGGCACGGAGGCCAGGAACGCGCCGCAGCGCTCGGTGGCTGCGTCGGCCCGCTGCTGCTCGCGCGCCGCTGCACGATGTCGTCGCGCGCGCCGTCGCTGCTGGCGGCGATGCGTCGTCGCTGCTCGCATGTGCGGAATCCTATTTGTCGGAAGTGGTGTGGCCGCGGTGGGTGCGGGGGCCTGGGAGAGACGGTCGGCGACGCGCCGCCGTGGTGCTCGACGACGCGTCGCTCGTAGTGGTCAGCGGCGGGCCGACAGGTGCACGACGTTCTCGGCGCGGTGGGCGTCCTCGAGCGCGGCCATGCGCTGCGCGAGACGCTGGTCGCCGTCGTCGCTCGCGTGCTGGTAGATCATCGCCGCGACGACTGTCGAGTGACCGAGGCGCCGCTTGAGCTCGGCGAGGGTCGCCCCGGCCTCGGCGGCGCGCGTGGCGCCGAGGTGGCGCAGGTCGTGCCAGCGCACGCCCTCGCACGAGACGCCCTCGAGCGCGGCCGCGCGTCGGGCGCGGGCGAACATCGCCGTCCGCGGACCGCGGCGCAGCGGTCGGCCCGAGCTCGTCGAGAACACCAGAGCTCCGGGGGAGTGCACGTCGAACCGCTCGAGGTGCTCGAGCAACGCCTGCCCGGCGGCGGGCGGCAGGTGCACCGTCCGGCGTCCGGCGTCCGACTTCGGGGGGCCGTAGGTCACGGGCTTGCCCGGCAGCTCGACAAGCGCCTGCTCGACGCGCAGCCGCACCGAGCCGTTCGGGGACACCTGGACGTGTCGGCGCTCGAGCGCGAACAGCTCGCCGGCGCGCAGCCCGGACCAGGCCGCGACGACGACGGCCGCGGCGTACCGGTCGGCGGCCCCCATGTGGCGGGCGAGCGCGTCGACCTGCTCAGGGGTCGGCAGCACCCGCTCGTGCGGACGGACGTGCCCGGCCCGGCGCACCTGGCAGGGGTTGGCGTCGATGAGCTGCTCACGCACCGCGTCGCCGAGGATCGTGCGCAGCAGCCGGTACGCCTGCGCCGCGACGGTCTGCCCGGCGTCGTGCGCCGCTGGGGCCGTGGTCGCGGCCCGCGGGCGCCCGGCGGCGCGCCAGGCCGCGAGAGCCTCGGCGGGCAGTCGCCCGGTCGCCTTGACCGGCACGCCCTGCTCGCCCGAGCGCTGCGTGCGCACCCGCAGACCGCGCGCAAGGCACCACGCCCGGGCGTGCTCGGCGTCCGTCGCAGCGGTCGCGGTCTGCTCGGCGCGCTCGAGAGCGGCGTCGTGCGCCGCGTGCACGAGCGCGTCGTGCCACTCGGCGACGACGCCGACCGACAGGGCCCGCAGCTCGTAGGAGCCGAGGTCGAGCGCACGGCGCCCCGGGCCCGGCAGCGGCAGGGGACGCAGCAGCCAGCGCTCGAGGAGCCGCCCGTACAGCTCGCGGGTGCGCGGCGCGAGCTCGTGGCGCCGGACGAGCCAGCCGCGGGCGTAGTCGGACAGGGCGCGGGCGCCGCGCTCGGGGGCGTGGTAGGTCCCGCGGTAGACGTCCGACAGGACGACCGCGAGAGCCGAGTCGGCCTCGGTGCGGGTGGGGAACGTGCCCACGGTCCGGCGCTTGCCGTCAGGGCCGGTGTAGCGGGCGAGGAAGGTCCCCGAGCGGTTCTCACGGACGTTGCCGTAGATGCGTCGGGCGGTGGCGGTGGGGCTCACGTCGTGTCTCCTGCGCACCCTGAGGGTGCATGAGGGTGCAGGGTGAGACCTCCTGCACCCGGCCAGGGGGGCGACACGTGCCCGATACGCACCTGACCTGCGGCGTTAGTGCGAGCGGACGACGGGAATCGAACCCGCGTAGCCAGTTTGGAAGACTGGGGCTCTACCATTGAGCTACGTCCGCACAGGTCGAGCCGCGTATGCAGTGCATGCGCAGCCCGGACCGCGGCACCCAGGGTACCGGGTGCGAGCGGGCGCTTCGTTCACCAAGGGCGGCCCGAGGGTCGTCGTGAGGTGTGCACGGGATGTGGCGCAGGTTGGTAGCGCGTCCGCTTTGGGAGCGGAAGGTCGTGGGTTCGAATCCCGCCATCCCGACCTGGTGACGGTGCACGTCAGGGGCGTGCGTTCACTCGTCCGGGGGACATGGGTGGCTTTCCGCCGAAACGGTGCGGAACCTCGCGATACGGTCGCGCCGCGATCCGGCCGTCCGACCCCGTGAGGTGCGTGGCACATGTCAGCGAAGAGCAGGCTGCAGAAGGTCCTGTCGACGATCCTGGAGCACGACGAGACGGTCGTCGTCCAGACGGGGATGCAGGTCAAGAAGCTGAAGACGCGCGACGAGGCGAAGCGGACCCTGGCCCGCACGGCCGGCTCGCTCGCGCTCGGGATCGCCACGGCGGGCTCGTTCACGGTGGTCACGTCGACCGCGCCGTCCTGGCTGGTTGTCACGAGCCGGCGGGTCTTCGTCCTGTCGCGGCCGGACTTCGCCGACCCCGAGCTGCTGATGCAGGTGCCGCTCGCGGAGGTCACCGCGAGCCGCAAGCAGCGCATCCTCGCCGAGGTCAGCATCGGGATGCGGTCGGACGGCGAGCCGCTGCTGCGCATGAACCTCGGGTGGCGGCCGGGCACGGCCCGGCGGGTCGTCGCGGCGGTCGAGGGCGTGCCGGTCGGGTAGCCGTTCCGGACGCCTGTCCGACGCGGACGTATCAGGAGGAACCGCCGGGTGTCCTGATCGGGGACTGTCCCGACGCACCCCTGGAGAGACGTTCCGATGAGCAGGATCCTGTTCACCCTCAGCCCCATCACCGGTCATGTGCGACCCGCGCTGCCGCTGGTCCGCCGGCTCGTCGACGACGGCCACGACGTCGTCGTCTACACCGGCTCGAAGTTCCGTGACGCCGTCGTCGCGGCGGGCGCGAAGGCGGCGCCGATGGTCGTGGGCCGCGACCTGGACGATGCCGAGATCGACGCCTGGTCGCTCGCGCACGGCGCGCCCGCTCCGGGCGTGAAGCGGCTGCAGTGGGACGTGCTGCACCACTTCGTCGGCACCGTCCCCGGGTTCCTCACCGACCTCGACGCGCTCGTCGAGGACGAGCGGCCCGACGTGGTCGTCCTGGACAACGGCTTCGTCGCGGGCGGCATCGTCGCGCGTCGGCACGGCATCCCGTCGGTCCTGATCTCGGTGACGCCGCTGCCGATCTCGAGCAAGGACACGGCGCCGTTCGGGCTGGGCCTGCAGCCGCCGCGCACCGGGATGCAGGCGCTGCGCTACGCGGTGCTCGGGTGGTTCACGCAGAAGGTGCTGTTCCGCGAGGCGCAGCGCGCCGCCCGCCAGGTCGTGCTGGACGCCGGGCTGCCGGTGCCGGACGGGTTCTTCATGGACTGGATCCACAGCCTCACGACGCGGGTCCTGCACCCGTCCGTGCCGTCGTTCGAGTACCCGCGCAGCGACCTGCCCGAGAACGTCGAGCTGGTCGGCCCGCTCCTGCCCGCCGGCATCGACCTGTTCGTCCCGCCCGCGTGGTGGGGCGACGTCCTCGCCGCCCGTGCCGCGGGCACGCCCGTCGTCCTCGTCACGCAGGGCACGATCGCGACGGATCCCGAGCGGCTGCTGTGGCCGGCGATCGAGGCCCTCGCGGGCGAGGACGTGCTCGTGGTGGCGACGACGGCGACCGCCGAGCCGCAGGACGTGCTGCCCGAGCAGCCGCCGGCGAACCTGCGGGCCGCGCGCTTCGTGCCGTTCGACCGGCTCCTGCCGCTCGTCGACGTCATGGTGACGAACGGCGGCTTCGGCGGCGTGCAGCAGGCGCTGGCCGCGGGCGTCCCGCTCGTCATCGCCGGGCGCTCGGAGGACAAGGCCGAGGTGGGGGCCCGGGTGGTGTGGTCCGGCGCGGGCGTCGCGCTGCCGACGGACCGGCTGACGGACGTCACCACGTCGGCCGCGGTGCGCGCCGGGGTCCGCGAGGTGCTCGGGCAGCCGTCATACGGGGGCGTGGCCCGGATGCTCGCCGAGGAGTACGCGCGGTACGACGGAGTCACCCGGACCGTCGAGGTGATCGAGGAGCTCGTGGCGGCTGCCGCCACGTCGCCCGCCGAGCAGGAGCACGCCGAGGCGGCATGACGCGTCTTCCCGGTGGGGCCTTCGCGCGGCGGTGGCCCCACCGGCGGCTTTGGCGGGAGATCCTCGCGGTGGCGTAGCATCGAGGGTCGCGTGTGCGCGCCCGGATCGGTTGCGCGCAGCCCTCAGAGCGTGCCATCAGCCGGAAGTCGCCGGCGCCGGCCCCAATCAGTTGGAGAGCATCGAAGTGAAGAGCGCCGTCGAGACCGTGGAGCCCACCAAGGTCAAGCTGACCGTCGAGGTGACGTACGACGAGCTCAAGCCGAGCATCGAGCACGCCTACCAGCACATCGCCGAGCAGGTGACGGTGCCGGGCTTCCGCAAGGGCAAGGTCCCGCCGCGCATCATCGACCAGCGCGTCGGCCGCCCCGCGGTCATCGAGCACGCCGTCAACGAGGGCCTGTCCGGCTTCTACGCCGAGGCCGTCCGCGAGAACAAGCTGCGCCCGCTCGGCCAGCCCGAGGTCGAGGTCACGAAGGTCCCCGGGCTCGTCCCCGGCGAGGACCAGGGTGAGCTGCACTTCACCGCCGAGGTCGAGGTCCGCCCGGAGATCACGGTCCCGGCGCTCGACGGCCTCGCGATCACGGTCGACGACGTCGAGGTCTCCGACGAGGACGTGCAGGGTCGCCTGGACGCGCTGCGCGAGCGGTTCGGCACGCTCGTGGGTGTGGACCGCCCGGCCGTCGAGGGCGACTTCGTGGTCCTCGACCTCGTCGCCGCGATCGACGGCGAGCAGGTCGACTCGGTCAGCGGCGTCAGCTACCAGATCGGTGCGGGCAACATGCTCGAGGGTCTCGACGAGGCGCTCACGGGCCTGTCGGGCGGCGAGTCGACGACGTTCGAGACCGCCCTCGCGGGTGGCGAGCACGCCGGCGAGACCGCCCAGGTCACCGTCTCCGCGAGCACGGTCAAGGAGCGCCAGCTCCCCGACGCGGACGACGACTTCGCGCAGCTGGCCAGCGAGTTCGACACGCTCGACGAGCTGACGGCGGACCTGCGCGAGCAGGCCGGCCGCATCAAGGCCTCGAACCAGGCCGTCCAGGCCCGCGACCTCCTGCTCGAGCAGCTGCTCGCCGGCACCGAGATCCCCGTGCCGAGCGGCGTCGTCGAGGCCGAGGTGCACCGTCACCTCGAGGGCGAGGGCCGCCTGGAGGACGACGAGCACCGCGCCGAGGTCGGCGAGCAGGCCACGACGGCGCTGCGCAACCAGATCCTGCTCGACACGCTCGCCGAGCAGCTCGAGATCAAGATCAGCCAGCAGGAGCTGCTCGACTACCTCGTGAGCGCGTCCCGCCAGTACGGCATGGACCCGAACACGTTCATCCAGACCGTCGACCAGCAGGGCCAGATCCCCGCGATGGTCGCCGAGGTCGCCCGCTCGAAGGCGCTCGCCGTCGCGCTGCGCCACGTCGCCGTCACCGACGGCAAGGGCGGGGCGGTGGACCTGTCCGAGTTCATCGGCTCGGACGAGGAGGACGCGGCCGAGGCCGCCGCCGAGCAGGAGTCGGCCCCGGTGGCGGGCTCCGACGCGGCGACCGCCATCCCGGCGGTCTGACCTCTCCGGCACGAGACGCAGGGCCCCGCACCGCGACCGGTGCGGGGCCCTCGTCGTCGGTGCTGCGCCGACAGCGAAAACCCCGGGCGGCGCGCCATGGGCGGGCGTGCCCGGGCGTTAGTGTCACTGCAGCGCGCGGCGGGGAGACCCGGTGGCGCGGTGCAGGACCAGCAGCGGACGTCAGACGAAGGAGCCTTCGTGAACGAGCAGATGCCGGCGATCGCCCGGGCGGACTCCCCGGGCCTCGGCCTCAACGACCACATCTACAACCGGCTGCTGCGCGAGCGCATCATCTGGCTCGGCTCCGAGGTGCGTGACGAGAACTCGAACGCCATCTGCGCGCAGATGATGCTGCTCGCGGCCGAGGACCCCGACAAGGACATCTGGCTGTACATCAACTCGCCCGGCGGCTCGATCACGGCCGGCATGGCGATCTACGACACGATGCAGTTCATCCAGCCGGCCGTGGCGACGATCGCGATGGGCATGGCCGCCTCGATGGGCCAGTTCCTGCTCTCGTCGGGTGCGAAGGGCAAGCGCTACGCCCTGCCGCACGCCCGCGTGATGATGCACCAGCCGTCGGGCGGCATCGGCGGCACGGCGACCGACGTGCGCATCAACGCGCAGCTGATCCTGCACATGAAGAGCGTGCTGGCGGAGCTGACCGCGGAGCAGACCGGCAAGAGCGTCGACCAGATCAACGCCGACGCGGACCGCGACCGTTGGTTCACGGCGCCCGAGGCGCTCGAGTACGGCTTCGTCGACCACGTCGTGGAGCGCGCCGGGTCGGTCGCCGGCGGCGGTGGCACCGCCTGAGCGGCGCCCGCCCCACCCGACCCCATCTGAACCCAAGGAGAATCCCGTGAGCATGGAGTCCCAGTTCATGGCCCGGGCCGGCGCTCTCGCCGGTCCCGGTGGCCTGGCCCCGTCGTCGCCGTCCGGCCGGTACGTGCTGCCGCAGTTCGAGGAGCGCACGGCCTACGGCTTCAAGCGCCAGGACCCGTACACCAAGCTGTTCGAGGACCGCATCATCTTCCTCGGCGTGCAGGTCGACGACGCGTCGGCGGACGACGTCATGGCCCAGCTGCTCGTGCTCGAGAGCACGGACCCGGACCGTGACATCACGCTGTACATCAACTCGCCCGGCGGCTCGTTCACGGCGCTGACGGCGATCTACGACACGATGCAGTACATCAAGCCGCAGATCGTCACGGTGTGCCTGGGTCAGGCCGCGTCGGCCGCCGCCGTCCTGCTGGCGGCGGGCTCGCCCGGCAAGCGCCTCGCGCTGCCGAACGCGCGCGTGCTCATCCACCAGCCCGCGATGGAGGGTGGCGGCTACGCGCAGGCGTCCGACATCGAGATCCACGCGAACGAGCTCATCCGGATGCGCGAGTGGCTCGAGGAGACGCTGTCCCACCACACGGGCCGCGACCTCGAGCTGGTCCGCAAGGACATCGAGCGCGACAAGATCCTCACGGCCCAGCAGGCGGCCGAGTACGGGATCGTCGACCAGGTGCTGGCCAGCCGCAAGGGGGTCGTCCCCACGGTGGTCCAGCCCACCTGACGCGGCGCCGCCGCCGGGTCCCCACGGACCCGGCGGCGGCCCCCGTTCGGGCCGCCGGCGGCCGCAAAACGCGACACGCCGAGGTCCGGACGGGGGACACGCCGTCGCCACGCGGGCCGGTTCGGCTGACACGGCGGCTGGCGTGGTGTGCAATGGGGGAGACGTCACCCCCTCGGGGGGTGAGGACGGACGACGCACCGCCCGCCGGGCGGAGGGCGACACAGGAAGGGGACGCGCGTGGCTCGTATCGGGGACGGAGCCGATCTCCTCAAGTGCTCGTTCTGCGGCAAGTCCCAGAAGCAGGTCAAGAAGCTGATCGCGGGCCCCGGCGTCTACATCTGCGACGAGTGCATCGAGCTGTGCAACGAGATCATCGAGGAGGAGCTCGCCGAGGCCACCGAGGTCGGGATGGTCGAGCTGCCGAAGCCGAAGGAGATCTTCGAGTTCCTCGAGCAGTACATCATCGGCCAGGAGTCGGCGAAGCGGGCCCTCGCGGTGTCCGTCTACAACCACTACAAGCGGGTGCAGGCCGGCGAGGCCGGTCGCGCGTCGGCCGAGGACCACGTCGAGATCGCGAAGTCGAACATCCTGCTGGTCGGCCCCACGGGCACCGGCAAGACGTACCTCGCGCAGACCCTGGCCCGCATGCTGAACGTCCCCTTCGCGATCGCGGACGCGACGGCCCTCACCGAGGCGGGCTACGTCGGCGAGGACGTCGAGAACATCCTGCTCAAGCTCATCCAGGCCGCCGACTACGACGTCAAGAAGGCCGAGACGGGCATCATCTACATCGACGAGATCGACAAGATCGCCCGCAAGAGCGAGAACCCGTCGATCACGCGCGACGTCTCCGGCGAGGGCGTGCAGCAGGCGCTGCTGAAGATCATCGAGGGCACCACCGCCTCGGTCCCGCCGCAGGGCGGCCGCAAGCACCCGCACCAGGAGTTCATCCAGATCGACACGACGAACGTGCTGTTCATCGTGGCCGGTGCGTTCTCGGGCCTGGACGACATCATCGCGGCCCGTGCCCGCAAGCGTGTCGTCGGCTTCGGCGCCCCGCTGCTCGAGGCGCACGACGAGGGCGACCTGTTCTCCGAGGTCCGCCCCGAGGACCTGCAGAAGTACGGCCTGATCCCCGAGTTCATCGGTCGCCTGCCGGTCGTCGCGGCGGTCGCCCGCCTCGACCAGGACGCGCTCGTGCGGATCCTCACCGAGCCGCGCAACGCGCTCGTCAAGCAGTACCAGCGCATGTTCCAGATCGACGGCGTCGAGCTCGAGTTCGACGACGAGTCCGTCGCCGCCATCGCCGACCAGGCGCTGCTGCGGGGGACGGGCGCACGCGGTCTGCGGGCGATCATGGAGGAGGTCCTCCAGCAGGTGATGTTCGAGGTGCCGAGCCGCGACGACGTGGCCCGCGTGGTCATCACCCGCGACGTGGTGCTGGACAACGTCAACCCGACGCTCGTGCCGCGCGAGACCCCGCAGGACAAGCGGACGCCGCGCGAGAAGAGCGCCTGACGGTCGGTCCCCGGACGGTTCGTCGGCCCACGCGCCGCTGCGCCTAGGATCACGCACGTGAGCGACCTGCCGGCCCCGATCCCCGCCGAGCTCGCGCGCCTGCGGGGGAGCATCGACAACATCGACGCGGCGCTCGTGTACCTGCTCGCCGAGCGGTTCAAGGCGACCCAGCAGGTCGGTGTCCTCAAGGCGTCGCGCGGGCTGCCGGCGTCCGACCCGGGGCGTGAGGCGCAGCAGGTGGCCCGTCTCCGGGACCTCGCGCACCAGGCGGACCTCGACCCCGTGTTCGCGGAGAAGTTCCTCGCGTTCATCGTCGAGGAGGTCATCCGGCACCACGAGGAGATCGCGCAGGACCACGCCGCGCGAGGCTGACGGTCGGGCTGACCGGCGGCTCTGGCGCAGGAGTGGCGCCCGCTCGCCCGGTGGGCGACTGTAGGGGGGTCAGCCCCGGCAGGACGCGCGGGGGCGGAGCGTGCTCAGCGGTCGCCCGGGGACCTGTCGACCCGGAGGGTGCTGCCCATGGATCTTCGTTGGCTCAAGCCGCTGCTCGGACGCCCGGCTCCGTTCACCACCGTGTACCTCGACGCGACCCGCGCCGAGTCGGCGGGTGAGACGGAGACCGTCGACCGTTGGCGTGCACTGCGGCGGACGCTCGAGCGCGACGGCGCGCCGAGCGGTGTGCTGGACGAGATCGGCGACCTGGTCGCCACGCCCACCGGGGTGCGCGGACCGCACGGCCGGGTCGTCGTCGCGGACGCCCACGGCGTGGTCGTGGACCGGGTGCTGGCCGAGCCGCCCGCGCAGTCGAGCGCGGTGCACGGTCCCGCGCCGGCGTTGCTGCCTGCGGTGCGGGCGGCGGACGAGACGGTCGACCTGGTCGTGGTCCGGGTGGACCGCAACGGCGCGGACCTCGTGCGCACGAGCCACGGGTCACGGCCTGCCGGCGCCGTGGACGTCGAGCACGTCGAGGGTGGGCACGACGACGTGCACAAGACGCGTGAGGGCGGCCTCGACCGGCGCAGCCAGACGCGCGCGGAGGACTCGTGGCAGCGCAACGCCGAGGCCGTCGCGGAGGCGCTGGACCGCCGGGTCGCCGAGCAGGCGCCCGACGTCGTCGTGCTCACGGGGGACGTGCGGGCGGTCGCGCTCGTCAAGGAGGCCCTGGGGCGTCCCGCCGCGGAGCTGGTCGTCGAGGTGCTCGGCGGCACGCGAGGCGAGGGGGTGCACCAGGACGCGTTCGACGGGAAGGTCGCAGAGGTCGTCGCCGAGTTCCGGCGGCGCCGGCGGGAGACGGTGCTCGACCGCTTCCGGCAGCAGCTCGGCCGCGGCGAGGGCGCCGTGACCGCGCTCGACGACGTCATCGACGTGCTGCGACGGGGGCAGGTCGACGAGCTGGTCCTGCACACCTCGGCGATCACGGGGCTCGGCGAGCGCGAGCTGTGGGTGGGGCCGGAGCCGCTGCAGGTCGCGCTCGACGCGGACGAGCTGTCGTCGCTCGGGGTCGGTGACGACCGGCGACGGATGCCGGCGGGGGTCGCGCTGCTGCGGGCCGCGCTCGGGCAGGACGCCGGGGTCACGTTCGCCGACGACGGCACGGTGGAGCTCGTCGACGGGGTGGGCGCGGTGCTGCGCTGGTCGGACGGGTCGACGCCGAGCGAGTCGGTGCCGAGCCAGTCCGCCGACCAGCGGCGGCTGCGGTCGGTGGTCTGAGGGGCTCAGCAGTCGTCGGGCGGGTCGGGCTCGCCGGGCACGACGACCGCGACGAGCCACCCGGCGAGCGCCACGACGTTCATCCGGAGGATCTGCCGCGCGAACGACGGGTCGACGTGGGTCGCGACGTCCGCGGCGGAGTGGATGTGGCCGTTCGCGCTGTCGCCGCCCTCGATGGTGAGCACCGCGGGGATGCGGCGGTTGATGAAGGGCACGTGGTCGCTCGCGAACGGGGACAGCGAGGTCTCGACCGCGAGGTCCGTCACGGCCGCCGCTGCCGCGGACAGCTCGGCGATCTGCGACGACGACAGCTCGGCACCCTCCAGCAGCACGGTCGCGGTGGCGGTGTTCCGGGTGCCGATCATGTCCATGTTGAGCACGGCCCGGATCCGGAGCCGGTCGGCCCGGGGGAGGGCCGCGACGTGCTGGGTGCTGCCGAACAGCCCCTCCTCCTCGCCGCCGAACAGGACGAGGCGCAGGTCGTGCTGCCACGTGCGGGTCGCGAGGAGGCGCGCGAGCTCGAGGAGCCCGGCGGACCCGCTGCCGTTGTCGTCCGCGCCCGGGGCGGGGGCGGACGGGCCGCCCGCCAGGTTGACGGAGTCCAGGTGCGCGGTGACGACGACGAGCCCGCCGCCGCCGTCACCGCTGCGGTCGGCCACGAGGTTCTCGCAGCCGCCCGCCCCGACCGTGACCGGTTCGCGCCTGGTCGCGTAGCCCAGGGCGTCGAGCCGGGACTGCGACTCGTCGAGCGCCTGCGCGAAGCCGTCGCTGAGCGAGTGCCGGGTCGGCAGGCCGGCCAGCCAGGCGACGTCGGACCGGAACGCCTCGGCGTCGACGGCGTCCGCGAGGGCGCGTGCGGAGTCGTCGAGCCGGGCGGGTGCCGCGGTCGACGGCTCCGCGATCGCGATGCCGTTCGGCAGCGGCATGACCCGCCAGTGGTCGGTGCTGCCGAGGTCCACCGACCCGTCGACGACGAGGTGCCGGCCGTGCGCGACGATCGGCCGCACCCCCGGGTGCGCGTCCTCGAACGCACGACCGACCTGCGTGACGAGCCGCAGGGCGGCGGTGCGGGTGGTGCCCGGTGCGCGTGCGCCGGCGTCGCCGTCGGGCGCCACGTCCCACCGGATCTCCCGGCCCCCGACGCGAGCCCGGAAGGCCGGGCCGCGCTCGCCACGCCCGGCGGCCGAGAGGTCCGCGGTGTCCGGGGAGTCGACGACCACGTAGCTGACCCCGCTCACAGCTCCTCCACGACCTCGAGCCGGTCCTCCTCGAGCCGCACCACCCGCAGCGTCCGACCGGGCGCCTCACCCTCCCCGGTCAGCACCAGACGGCCCGGCGACGGGGCGCTCCACCGCCCGGTGCGCCGGGTCTCGGTGTCGTCGCGCCCGATGCCGAGCTCGGTCATGGTGCCGTCGTCGGCCAGCTCGAGGCCGCGGCGCAGCCGGGAGGGCGGCAGGTTGCTGCCGCGGGCCCGGTACACCGCCACCCCGTCGTGGTCCTCCTCGGGCGTGCGGATCCAGCTGCCGGTCACCCGGGCGTCGTCGCCCATGTCGTCGACCTTCCTCGAGCGTGTCGTCGGTGCTCCCAGCGTGCCTCACCGGCACGCGCCGAGCGTGCCTCACCGGCGCCGGCTCGACCTCCGGCCGGCGGGGGCGTCGGACTTGACCTTCTCGAGGTCGGCGGGGGAGTGCGGGACCTGTGCCGTGCGGATGTTGCTGATGACCCCGCCCAGCGACTCGTAGCCGTCGACGCTGGGACCCCACGCCGAGCCGTCCCACCACTTGTGGTACAGCGCGCCGTCGGTCCCTTCGACGAAGACGTCGAGCCGGTTCGGGCCCCACGACGTGACGCGCGGCGGCGACACGCACGCCCCGCCCATGAACTCCCAGTCCGTCACGGACGGCCCCCAGCCCCCGGCCCGGTCGTACCACTTGTGGTAAAGCGCGCTGTCGGTGCCGATGACGAACACGTCGACCCGTCCGTCGCCCCACGAGACCACCGTCGGCGGGCTCGTGCAGACGCCGCCCATGTACTCGTAGTCCGTCACGCCGGGTCCCCACGCGGAGCCGTCCCACCACTTGTGGTAAAGCGCACTGTCGGTCCCGACGACGAAGACGTCGAGCCGGTTCGCGCCCCACGCGACGGCCGCGGGCGCGCTGCTGCAGATGCCCCCCATGTACTCGTAGCCGGTGACGCTCGGCCCCCACGCCGAGCCGTTCCACCACTTGTGGTAGAGCGCGCTGTCGGTCCCGACGACGAAGACGTCGAGCCGGTTCGAGCCCCAGGCGACGGCCTCGGGGCGGCCCACGACCGTGCCGCCCATCGACTCGTAGCCGTCGACGCTCGGCCCCCACGCCGTGCCGTCCCACCACTTGTGGTAGAGCGCCCGGTCCGTGCCGACGACGAACGCGTCGAGCCGGTTCGGTCCCCACGTGACGACCTTCGGGGTCTCGAGGCACGTGCCGCCGAGCGACTCCCAGTCGGTGACGCCCGGACCCCACGCCGTCCCGTCCCACCACTTGTGGTACATCGCCCGGTCCGTGCCGAGGACGAACGCGTCGAGACGTCCGGGCGCCCACGCGGCCACCTCGGGCGGGCTCAGGCACACGCCGCCCATGTACTCGTACCCCTGGGTCGACGGCCCCCACTGCGTGCCGTCCCACCACTTGTGGTACGTCGCCCGGTCCGTGCCGATGACGAACGCGTCGATGCGGTCGGCGTCCCACGAGACCACGGGACCGGCCGGCTCGGGCATCACCGTGACGGGTGCCCCCAGGTCGAGGAACGACGCGCGGGCACCCTCGAGCGTCGCGGCCATCCGGGCGGCCTGGCCGTGCGTGAACATGAACATCGCGGCGTCGTCCGTGTAGTCCATGTAGTCCATGAACAGGTCGCCGTTGGGCCCGTTGCTGCAGCTCACGTGCGGGAACGCCGGCGTGCCGTAGTTCTCGCTCGCCTGGTTCGGGGTGTCGTCCACCTCGTCGGAGCCGGCGCAGCCCGTGCCGTCGTCGCCCCAGATGTGGAACAGGTTCAGCCAGTGCCCGACCTCGTGCGTGGCCGTGCGGCCGAGGTCGAACGGGGCCGCGGCCGTGCCCGTGTCGCCGAACGCGGTGTCCGCGATGACGACGCCGTCGGTCTCCGCCGGGCCGCCCGGGAACTGGGCGTACCCGAGCAGGCCGCCCTGGCTGCTGTGGATCGTGCTGACCCAGATGTTGAGGTACCGGTCCGACGGCCAGGCGTCGTGCCCGCCGTGGGCCGTGAACTTGATCGGGTTCCCGTCCTGCGGGAACGACGCGGTCGTCGTCGACGTGCGGGTGATGCCCGTCGTCGGGTTCCCGTCGGGGTCGGACGTCGCGAGGTGGAACTCGACGCGGGAGTCGGCGACGAGCGGCGCGAACACCGGCGGGACGTGCGCGACGTCCGGGTTGGTCGCACGGTAGTCCCGGTTCAGCACCGCGATCTGGGACTGCACCTGGGCGTCCGAGATGTTCTGCGCCTCCGTGCTGTACACCACGTGCACGACGACCGGGATGTGCACGACGCCCGTGAACCGGGCGGTCCGCCGGGCCCGGGCGTTGTTCTCGATGGACGACCGGGCGCGGGCGTACATCTCGGACGTCGACAGCAGCTTGCGGTGCTCGTCCATGGTGCCGCACCAGCCGCGCGACAGCGGCGCCGGCGGTGGTGCGGCGGCGGGGTGCTCCGGTTCGTTGGGCATGTGGCCGCCGCCGTCGTTCTTCTTGGGCATGACTCCCCCTCGCTGGTGGGGGCGGGCGCGGGCTCGTCGTCGCCGAGGCCCCGACGGGCGGCGACGCGTCGGAACCGGTCACGAGGGCGGCGGCTGGACGGGCAGGTGGCCCCCGACAGCCCGCCCGGTGTCCAGAATGCGCCGGTTCGTCCTGGTCTCACAAGACGGACGCCGGGTGAGGTCAGCCGGCGGCGTGCTCCGGGCGGGTGTCCACGTAGAGCGCGTCGATCTCGGCGGCGAAGTCCCGCAGCACCAGGGACCGCTTCACCTTGAGCGACGGCGTCAGGTACCCGTTCGCCTCGGTGAGGTCCTCCGGGAGCACCCGGATCTTGCGGATCGACTCCGCACGGGACACGGCCTCGTTCGCGCGGTCGACGGCACGGTCCAGCGCGGCCAGGACCCGCTCGTCGGCCCCGGCGGCGGCCACGTCCATCGACGGCAGGCCGTGGTTCGCGAGCCAGCCGGGGAGCATCTCCGCGTCCAGGGTGACGAGGGCGCCGATGAACGGCTTCTGGTCGCCGACCACGACGACCTGGCTGACCAGCGGGTGCCCGCGCAGCCGGTCCTCGAGCGCGGCGGGGGCGACGTTCTTGCCGCCGGCGGTGACGATGATCTCCTTGGTGCGGCCCGTGATGCGCAGGTAGCCGTCGTCGTCGAGGGTGCCGAGGTCGCCTGTGCGGAACCAGCCGTCGACGAGCGCCGCCTTCGTCGCCTCCTCGTCGTGCCGGTACCCGCGGAACACGTGCGGGCCCTGCACCCAGATCTGCCCGTCGTCGTCGACCCGCAGCGCGGTGCCGGGGAACGCCGGACCGACCGAGCCGACCTTCGTCAGGCCCGGACGGTTCACCGCGGTGGGGGCGGTCGTCTCGGTGAGCCCGTAGCCCTCGAGGACGTGCACGCCGATGCCGCGGTAGAAGTGGCCGAGCCGCTCCCCGAGCGGGGCGCCGCCGGAGATCGCGAACTCGGCGCGCCCGCCGAGCGCGTCCCGCAGGCGGTGGTGCACCAGCGCACCCGCGGCCCGGTGACGCGCACGCAGGGCCGCGCCCGGTCCGCGCTCGGTGTCGAGGGCCTGCGAGAACTCGACCGCGGCCTTCGCGGCCCAACGGAACAGCCGCAGCTTCGTGCCGGCGCCCGCCTTCTGCTCCGCGGAGTTGTACACCTTCTCGAACACCCGCGGCACGGCCAGGATGAACGTCGGCTGGAACGCGGCGAGGTCCGGCAGGAGGTTGCGGGTGTCGGGCGTGTGGCCGAGCACCGCGCCCGACGGGACGCAGAGCACCTGGATGAAGCGTGCGAACACGTGCGCGAGCGGCATGAACAGCAGCGTGCGGGAGTGCGGCTGCGCGCACACCTCGCCGAGGCCGTCGACGCCGTTGAGCGTGAGCGCGACGAAGTTGCCGTGCGTGAGCTCGACACCCTTCGGCCGGCCCGTGGTGCCCGACGTGTAGATGACCGTCGCGAGGTCGTCCATGCCCGCGAGCGCCGAGCGACGGTCGATCTCCTCGTCGGGGACGTCCGCGCCGTCGGCGGCCATCGTGTCGAGGCCGCCCCCGTCGATGACCTCGACGTGGGCGAGCCCCGGGAGGTCGTCCCGGACCTGCGTGACCACCGCGGCGTGCGTCGCCGTCTCGACGACCGCGAGCCGCACGCCGGCGTCCGCGCAGATCCACCGCACCTGCTCGGCGGACGACGTCTCGTAGACGGGCACGCCCACGGCGCCCGCCGCCCACACCGCGAAGTCGACGAGCGTCCACTCGTACCGGGTGCGCGACATGATCGCGACCCGGTCGCCCGGCTCGATGCCGCGCGCCACGAAGCCCTTCGCCAGGGCCCGGACCTCGGCGACGAACGTCGCGACGCTCACCGGGGTCCACGGCGCGCCCGGCCCGGCGGAGCGCTCGATGAGCACGCCGTCCGGGTCGCGCGCGAGCCGCTCGGCGAGCAGCCCGGGGATGCTGGACCGCGGGTCCGGGTCCACCAGGCTCTCCGAGCGGAACTCGCGCATCGTCAGACCGCCGCCGCCGGGACGAGCTCGGCGTCGTGCGCGACGACCTGCTCGCCGTCGTCGTCGGCGAGCGTCAGGGTGCCGACCACGCGCCCGGCGGCCCGGACGTCCTCGAGCGCCGCGTCGACACCCGCACGCAGCGCCGTCGGGACGGCCAGGCGGACCGCGCTGATCTCGGTGCGCATCGAGACCTTCGCCTCGGACTTCACCTTGCGCAGCGCCGCCAGGGCGGCACCCGCGGCGGCGACGACGGACGGGTCCGCGTCGCCCGCGGCCGCACGCAGGGGAGCGGCGTCCGGCCACGGCGCGCGGTGCACCGAGCCCTCCCGCCACCACGACCAGACCTCCTCGGTCGCGAACGGGAGCACCGGGGCGAACAGGCGCAGCAGCACGTCGAGCGCGATGCCCAGGGCGGCACGGGCGGACGCCGTCTCGGCGCTCACCTCCGTCGCGCCCGCACCGTAGGCGCGGTCCTTGACGAGCTCGAGGTAGTCGTCGCAGAACGTCCAGAAGAACGTCTCCGACAGCTCCAGCGCGCGCGTGTGGTCGTAGGACTCCAGCGCCGCGGTGGCCTTCTCGACGACGTCCACCAGCCCGGCGAGCATGGCGCGGTCCAGCGGGTTCGTGACGAGCGCCGGGTCGAGCAGCACGGGCTCGGTCGGCGAGCCGAACGACAGCGCGAACTTCGACGCGTTGAGCACCTTGATCGCGAGGCGGCGGCCGATCTTCATCTGGCCGATCTCGAACGCCGCGTCGGTGCCGAGCCGGGCGGAGGCCGCCCAGTAGCGGACCGCGTCCGAGCCGTGCTCCTCGAGCAGACCCATGGGCGTGACGACGTTGCCCTTGGACTTCGACATCTTCTTGCGGTCCGGGTCGAGGATCCAGCCGCTGATCGCCGCCTGCGTCCACGGCAGCGAGCCGTGCTCCAGGTGGCTGCGGACCACCGTGGAGAACAGCCAGGTGCGGATGATGTCCTGGCCCTGGGGGCGCAGGTCCATCGGGAAGACGCGCGCGAACAGGTCGGGGTCGGAGCGCCAGCCGCCGACGATCTGCGGGGTCAGCGAGCTCGTCGCCCAGGTGTCCATGATGTCGGGGTCGCCCACGAAGCCCCCCGGCACGCCGCGCTGGTCGGCCGTGTACCCCGCGGGGACGTCGGACGACGGGTCGATCGGCAGCAGGTCCTCGGACGGCAGGATCGGGGAGTCGTGGTCGACCTCGCCCTGCTCGTCGAGCGGGTACCAGACCGGGAACGGCACGCCGAAGAACCGCTGCCGCGACACCAGCCAGTCGCCGTTGAGGCCGCCGACCCAGTTCTCGTAGCGCACCCGCATGAAGTCGGGGGCGAAGCCGAGCTCGGCGCCGCGGGCGAGCAGGGCCTCGCGCAGCTGCTCGTCGCGGCCGCCGTTGCGGATGTACCACTGGCGGCTCGTGACGATCTCGAGGGGCTTGTCGCCCTTCTCGTAGAAGTTCGCCTTGCGCTGCGTGGGCGTCGGCTCGCCGTCCAGGTCGCCCGACTCGCGCAGGCCCGCGACGACGGCCTCGCGCGCCGAGAACGTCGTCTTGCCGGCGAGCTCGCCGAACAGGGCCCGGCCCGCCTCCGACCCGATCCAGTCCGGGGTGTCGCGGACGATCCGGCCGTCACGGCCGACCACCGACCGGGTCGGCAGCTGCAGCTCGCGCCACCACTGCACGTCGGTGAGGTCGCCGAACGTGCAGCACATCGCGATGCCCGCGCCCTTGTCCGGCTCGGCGGCCGGGTGCGCGAGGACGGGGAGCTCGACGCCGAACAGCGGCGACGTGACCGTGGTGCCGAACAGGTGCTGGTAGCGCTCGTCGTCGGGGTGCGCGATGAGCGCGACGCACGCGGGCAGCAGCTCGGGACGCGTCGTCTCGATGTAGACAGGAGCGCCGTCCTCGCGGTGGAAGGCGACCTTGTGGAACGCCCCCGGGTAGTCGCGCGCCTCGAGCTCGGCCTGCGCCACGGCCGTCTGGAACGTCACGTCCCACAGCCCCGGGGCCTCGGCCTGGTACGCCTCGCCGCGTGCGAGGTTGCGCAGGAACGCCTGCTGCGCGACGGCCCGGGACTCGGCGGACACCGTCTGGTACGTCATGGACCAGTCGACCGACAGGCCGAGCCGGCGCCACAGCGCCTCGAACTGGCGCTCGTCCTCGACGGTGAGCACCTCGCACAGCTCGACGAAGTTGCGGCGGCTCACCGGCACCTGGTCACCGGGCTTGACGACCTTGCCGTCGGTGCCGTTGTGCGGCGGCACGAAGTCGGGCACGTACGGCAGCGTCGGGTCGCAGCGCACACCGTAGTAGTTCTGCACGCGCCGCTCGGTCGGCAGGCCGTTGTCGTCCCAGCCCATCGGGTAGAAGACCTCGCGCCCGCGCATGCGCTGGAACCGCGCGACGACGTCGGTGTGCGTGTACGAGAACACGTGGCCGACGTGCAGGGATCCGGAGACCGTGGGCGGCGGCGTGTCGATGGAGTAGACCTCGTCGCGCGTCTTCGAGCGGTCGAACCCGTAAAGGTCCTGCGCGGACCACGCGGCGTCCCAGCGCTCCTCGACGCCGTCGAGCGAGACGCGGTCCGGTACCTCGCGCGCGCCGGTGGTGCTCGGCGTGGACAGGGCAGGATCCGGGCGCAGGTCGCTCATGGTCACACATCTTCCCAGATCGCGCGGGGCTCCCCGGTGCACCGTCCGGCGGCCGGTCCGACGTCGCGTCGCCGGGACGCCCCCGGGTCCCCGCCCGGCGCCGGGGCCGCCTACGGGCGAACATTGGGTGACGTCGCGATGAACAGGTGATCAGCCCTGCGTGTCGGGCTGCGGCGTGGTGCCAGGCTCGCAGGTCGCACACGTCGTCGACGACGCGTGCGCAGGACGACGACGGGAGGCCGGCGACGCCGGCACGGGGAGGTCCCGGGCCCGGCGGACCGGATGGCACGTGACTCAAGCAGACGGTTTCCGCAGGTCAGGGCTCGCGGCGCAGCCGCGGACCCTCGTGGACGTCCTCGACGCCACGGTCGCCGCGCACGGCGACGCTCCCGCGATCGACGACGGCACGACGGTGCTCACCTACGTTGAGCTCGCCGACGCGGTGCGTGCGGGGGCGGCCGGCCTGGTGCGGGCCGGTGTCGGACCGGGCGACCGGGTCGGCGTGCGGATCCCGTCCGGGACCGCCGAGCTCTACACCGCGATCCTCGCCGTGCTCGCGGCGGGGGCGGCCTACGTCCCCGTGGACGTCGACGACCCCGACGAGCGCGCCCGGACCGTGTTCCGGGAGGCCGCCGTCGCCCGCGTGCTCACCGAGGGCGACCTGCCCGCGCTGGCCGCCCGCGCAGGCACCGCGAAGCCGCGACGACCGGGGCTCGACGACGACGCGTGGATCATCTTCACGTCCGGCTCGACCGGTGCGCCGAAGGGCGTCGCGGTCGCGCACCGCTCCGCCGCGGCGTTCGTCGACGCCGAGACCCGGCTGTTCCTGCGGGACGCGCCCCTCGGCCCCGGCGACCGCGTGCTCGCCGGGCTGTCCGTCGCGTTCGACGCGAGCTGCGAGGAGATGTGGCTCGCGTGGGCGCACGGCGCATGCCTCGTCCCCGCGCCGCGGGCCCTCGTCCGCACCGGCATGGACCTCGGCCCCTGGCTCGTCGCGCAGGGCGTCACCGTGATCTCCACCGTCCCGACCCTCGCCGGGCTGTGGCGGCCCGACGAGCTCGCGGGTGTGCGGCTGCTGATCTTCGGCGGCGAGGCGGTGCCGCCCGAGCTCGCGGCTCGGCTGGTGGCCGACGGCCGGGAGGTCTGGAACACGTACGGGCCGACCGAGACGACCGTGGTGGCGTGCGCGAGCCGGATGACCGGTGACGGGCCTGTCCGGATCGGGCACGCGCTCGACGGGTGGGACCTGGCTGTCGTCGCCGCGGACGGGTCGCCCGTCGGCGAGGGGGAGGTCGGCGAGCTCGTCATCGGCGGCGTCGGGCTGGCGCGGTACCTCGACCCCGTCAAGGACGCCGAGAAGTTCGCGCCGGCCCCCGCGCTGGGGTGGGACCGGGCGTACCGCAGCGGCGACCTCGTGCGGAACGAGAGCGACGGGCTGGTGTTCCTCGGCCGGGCCGACGACCAGGTCAAGGTCGGCGGGCGGCGCATCGAGCTCGGCGAGGTGGACAGCGCGCTCGCCGGGCTGCCCGGCGTCGCCGGGGCGGCCGCCGCCGTGCGCCGCACACCGGCCGGGACCGCGGTGCTCGTCGGGTACCTCATGGCGGCGCCCGGCGCCGAGCTGGACCTCGACGCCGCGAGGACCGCGCTGCGCGACGTGCTGCCTCCCGCGCTCGTCCCGCTGCTCGCCGTCGTCGAGTCGCTGCCGACCCGGGGCTCCGGGAAGGTCGACCGCGACGCGCTGCCGTGGCCCCTCGAGCGGGTCGGCGCGGACGACGCGCCCGCGGTGACGCTCACCGGCACCGCCGCCTGGGTCGCGACCCGGTGGACCGCGGCGCTCGGCGCGGCCGTGACCGGCCCCGACCAGGACTTCTTCGCCGACAGCGGCGGCAGCCTCGTCGCCGCCCAGCTCGTGTCCGCGCTGCGCGAGCGGTTCCCGACCGTCACCGTCGCCGACCTGTACGACAACCCCCGGCTGGGTGCTCTCGTGCAGCGCCTCGACGAGTTCGACGCGCCCGAGCCGGCCGACGCCCGGACGGTCCTGCCGACCCCCCGCCGCGCCCAGGTGATCCAGACCGTGCTGGCCGTCCCGCTCGCCCTGCTCGTGGGCCTGCGCTGGCTGACGTGGCTCCTCGCCGCCGACGCGGTGCTGCGGTGGACCGGCACCGTCACCTGGGCGCCGCAGGTCGACGGTGCGTGGTGGTGGGTCCTCGCCGGGTGGCTCGTGCTCATCAGCCCGATGGGTCGGATGGGGACCACGGTGCTCGTCGCCCGGTGGCTCCTGCACGGGGTGCGCCCCGGCCGGTACCCGCGCGGCGGGTCGGTGCACCTGCGCCTCTGGTTCGCCGAGAGCTGGGCGGCCGCGGCCGGCGCCGGCAACCTCTCGTGCGCGCCGTGGACCGTCGTCTACGCGAGGGCGCTCGGCGCCGACGTCGGCAAGGACGTCGACCTGCACGCGTTCCCGCCGGTCACGGGCATGCTCACGCTCCGCAACGGGTGCAGCGTCGAGCCCGAGGTGGACCTGTCCGGGCACTGGGTGGACGGCGACGTGCTGCACGTCGGGCGCATCCGGATCGACAAGCGGGCCACCGTCGGCACCCGCAGCACGCTCGCGCCCGGCACGCGCGTCGGGCAGGGGGCGCAGGTCGCGCCCGGCTCCGCGGTGCTGTCGTCGGTGCCGCCCGGTGAGCTGTGGGCGGGCTCCCCGGCGCAGTTCGACGGGCCCGCGGGTGAGGGGTGGCCGCGGCCCCGGGCGCCCCGGGGGCGGGCCTGGGTCGGCGTCTACGCGGCGACGGCCGCGGTGCTCGCGGCGACGCCCGTCGTGGCCGTCGGGTGCGGGCTCGTCGTCGTCGCGCTCGGGATGCGCGGGTCCGGCTCCTGGGGCGAGGGGGTCGTCGACGCGCTGCGCGCCGTGCCGCTCGGGGCGGTGACCGCGTTCGTCGTCCTCGCGCTCTCCACCCTCGTCGGGGTCCGGCTCCTGTCGATCGGCGTCGGCGAGGGGTACCACCCGGTGCGCAGCCGTTCCGGGTGGCAGGTCTGGGCCACGCAGCGGCTCATGGACGACGCCCGCACGACGCTGTTCCCGCTGTACGCGAGCACCGCGACGCCGTGGTGGCTGCGCGCCCTCGGGGCCGACGTGGGCCGTGACGTCGAGGCGTCGACCGTGCTCATGCTCCCGTCCATGACGACCGTCGGGGACGGGGCGTTCCTCGCCGACGACACCCTCATCGGGTCCTACGAGCTGGGCCGCGGGTGGATGCGGGTCGAGGGGGCCAAGGTCGGCAAACGGGCGTTCCTCGGCAACTCGGGGATGATCGCGCCCGGCCGCGCCGTGCCGAAGCGCGGGCTCGTCGCGGTGCTGTCCGCGACGCCCGAGCGTGCGAAGTCGGGCACCTCATGGCTCGGGTCGCCACCGGTCAAGCTGCGTCGGGCCGCGGCCGAGGTCGACGAGGAGCGCACGTTCGAGCCGCCGGTGCGCCCGCGTGTGGCACGGGCGCTCGTCGAGGTGTGCCGGGTGGTCCCGGTGATCTGCACGTTCGGGCTCGGCGTGCTCGTCCTGCTCGTCCTGCAGCGAGTCGTCCACGAGGCCGGGCCGCTGGTCGCCGCGGCCGCCTCACCGCTGGTCGTGCTCGCCGCCGCGACCGTGGCCTGCGCCCTGGCCACCGCGGCGAAGTGGCTCCTCGTCGGTCGGCTGACCCCGGGGGAGCACCCGCTGTGGAGCTCGTTCATCTGGCGCAACGAGCTCGCCGACACGTTCCTCGAGTCGGTCGCCGTGCCGTGGATCGGGCCCGCGACGGTCGGCTCGCCGGCGCTCAACGTGTGGCTGCGCACCCTCGGCGCCCGGATCGGCCGCGGCGTGTGGTGCGAGACGTACTGGCTCCCGGAGGCGGACCTCGTCGAGCTCGGCGACGGCGCGAGCGTGAACCGTGGCTGCGTGCTGCAGACGCACCTGTTCCATGATCGGGTGATGAGCATGGACACGGTGACCCTCGGGGCGGGCGCGAGCCTCGGCCCGCACGGCGTGGTGCTGCCCGCGGCGAGCCTCGGCGACGGCTCGGCCGTCGGACCTGCCTCGCTCGTGCTGCGCGGCGAGGCCATCCCTGCGGGCTCCGCGTGGACCGGCAACCCGGTGGTGCCCGTGGGCGCCGCATGACGGCAGCCGGGCCCGACCCGTACCTGCCGGCCTGGGTCGACGGCGGCCTCGACGTCTCCCGCTACGAGCTCGACCTCGACTACCGCGTCGCGACCAACCGGCTCAGCGGCGAGGCCCGGGTGCACGGGACCGCGCAGCGCCCGCTCGACCGGATCACCCTCGCCCTCGACCACCTGCGCGTGTCCAAGGTGCTCGTCGACGGGCGGCGCCCCGTGCGCTGGACGCATCGCGAGGGCCGGCTCGTCGTGCGTCCCGAGCGGCCCGTGCCCGTGGGGGCGAGCCTCGTCGTCGAGGTGCACTACGCCGGGCACCCGCGGCCGCGCAACGGGACGTGGGGCGACGTCGGCTGGGAGGAGCTGAGCGACGGCGTCATCGTCGCCGGCCAGCCCGACGGGGCGGCGTCGTGGTTCCCCTGCCACGACCACCCGTCGGACAAGGCCGCGTTCCACGTCGAGATCACCACGGAGGCGGGGTACGACGTCGTGTGCAACGGCGTCCTGCGGTCCCGCACCGCCAGGTCCAGCCGGGTGCGCTGGGTGTTCGACCAGCCGGAGCCCACCGCGGCCTACCTCGCGACCGTGCAGATCGGCCGGTACGAGCGGCTGACGAGCGGCACGGACCCGGTGCCGCAGCGTGCGTCCGTGCCGCCTCGGCTGCGCGAGGCGTTCTGGCGCGACTTCGGCCGCCAGCAGCAGATGCTCGCGCTGTTCGTCGACCGGTTCGGGCCCTACCCGTTCCCCGAGTACACCGTGGTGGTCACCGACGACCCGCTGGAGATCCCGCTCGAGGCGCACGGCCTGTCGGTGTTCGGCGCCAACCACGTCGACGGCGTCCGGGGCTCCGAGCGGCTCGTCGCGCACGAGCTCGCGCACCAGTGGTTCGGCAACAGCCTCACCGTCGCGAGCTGGCGGGACATCTGGCTGCACGAGGGCTTCGCCTGCTACGCCGAGTGGCTGTGGTCCGAGGCGTCGGGCGGGCGCACCGCCGACGCGCAGGCGCGGGCCGCGCACGCCCGGCTCGCCGGTCTGCCGCAGGACCTCCTGGTCGGCGACCCCGGCCGGGACCACATGTTCGACGACCGTGTCTACAAGCGCGGCGCGCTCGCGCTGCACGCCGTCCGGCTCGTCGTGGGCGACGACGCCTTCTTCGCGGCCCTGCGGGCGTGGACACGGCGGTACGCGCACGGGTCGGTCAGCACCGCGATGTTCGTCGAGACGGCGTCGCACGTGACCGGCATGACGCTCGACGGCCTGATCACGACCTGGTTGTTCACACGCGCGCTGCCCCCGCTCCCCGCCGCGGCGGACTAGCGTTCGGCCATGGCCCGCACGTACGTGGAGCTCGTCGAGGACGACGAGCACCTGCGACCCGACGAGGAGCACCGCTCCGGGCTCGTCGACGTCGTGCGCCGCCACCCCGCACGCGCGCTCACCGCCGCCGTCGTCGCGGTCGTCGTCGTCGGTGGCGCGGTGGTCGCGCAGCTGGTCGTCGACGCCCGCGAGCGGGCACAGCTCGCCGCGCTCGCCGACGAGCCGGGCTTCCTGGCACCGGTCGAGCTGCCGATGCGATCCGTCTTCGTCGCCGACGGCGACGCCGCCTCCGCCGTGCAGAACGGCGTCCGCGTCGGTGACCTGCTCGTCGGCGGGACGTACGAGCCGGTCGCCGTCGGTCCGCACGTGCTCGCGGTCGACCCGGCGACCGGCGCGGTGGTCTGGGACGTCACCGTCGACCTGCCTCCGGCGGCCGAGCCGGAGCCGGAGGTCCAGGCGGGGAGCGAGCCCTCGGGGACCACCTGGTGCACGGCGCCCGAGGGCGAGCCGTCGCGCGTCGCGTGCGTCGTCAGCCGCAGCTACGGCTGGCAGTCCGACGACGGCCGGTTCGGGCACGAGGTCGCCGTACGTGCGCTCGTCGTGCTCGACGCGAGCGACGGGTCGGTCGTCGAGCGGCGGGACGAGCCGCTGGGTGCCGAGCTGTTCGTGGGCGACGACGCGTACTGGGTGGCGAGCATCGACCCCGACCGCCGGGGCGTCCAGGTCGTGGAGCGCGGGTACGACGACGCGGAGCACTGGTCGACGCACGTCGACGCGCCCGCCGAGCTCGACCAGGACACCACGCCGGCTGTGATGGCCGACGACACACGTACGGTGCTCAGCCTCGGGACGACGGCGTGGCTCCTCGGCGCGGACGGCACCCCCGGGCATCGGCTCGGCGGCGGGACCGGACCGGGGTGGGTCTCGCTCGTGCCGGACGGGGTGCTCATCATGCGGTACGACCAGGACGGCGCCCAGGAGGGCGGGGGCGTGCTCTGGCACGCCGACGGCACCAGCAGGGACATGACCGGCTTCGACCCCGCCCCGATCTACGTCGACGACGGCAGCCGGCCCGGGGCGACGTTCACGACCGACAGCAGCATCGGTCCGCTCGTCCGGCGGGACCGGGCCGGGGCGGTGCTGTGGAAGGCCGACGTGACGCTCGGGTCGTGGTCGTTCCTGGTGCGCGGCACGGTCGTCGTCGCGGGCGGCAGCGAGCTGGCCGCCGTCGACGCGGACGACGGCGACGTGCTGTGGAAGACGACACTGCCGGCACCCGCCGACCAGCTGTTCACCGACGGCCGGGTCGTGCTGGTGCCGAACGGCAGGGTCGTCCGCGCGTACGGGATCGACGACGGGGAGCGGCGGTGGTCCGCACAGCTCGTCGAACGTGACGGCGAGTACACGCTGCAGCGCATGGCGACCGACGACCCCACCGCGGACGTCTCGGCGCCCTACAGCGACGGGTGGTGGAACGTGACTCCCGCCGGGCAGCTCGCGTACAGCCTGCCGACGGCGGACAGCACCGTCGTCGTGCTCGGCTGAGGCCTGTGCCGCCGGGAACACCGCCGGCACCCGTGCAGGTTAGGGTCGCGGAAGGCTGCCGGTGCCGGTGGCCTGGTGAGCAGGGACGACGAAGGGGTGCGACGCGGTGAGCGGTGTGAGTGCGAGCGGACTGACGGTCGGGTACGCGGCGATGCTCGAGCAGTTCCACCCCACCGAGGCGGTCGCGCTGTCCGTGCACGCGGAGCAGCACGGCTTCTCGGGAGTGATGGCGGCCGACCACTACCAGCCGTGGGTGCCGGCTCAGGGGCAGGCGGCGTTCGTGTGGAACGTGCTCTCGGCGCTGGGTGAGCGGACCGTCGGCGACATCGGCCCCGGCGTCACGGCGCCGACCTTCCGGTGGCACCCGGCGATGGTCGCCCAGGCGTCCGCGACGCTCGCGGCGATGTACCCCGGGCGGCACTGGCTCGGCCTGGGCTCGGGGGAGGCGCTCAACGAGCACATCGTCGCGGGCTACTGGCCCGAGGCCCCCGAGCGCATCAACCGGATGTTCGAAGCGATCGAGCTCATCAAGAAGCTCTTCACCTCGTCCCTCGCGGGCAAGGACGTCAAGCACGCGGGCCAGTTCTACAAGCTCGAGTCGACCCGGCTGTGGACCATGCCGGAGGTCGCCCCCGAGATCCTCGTGGCCACCGCCGGCCCGGTGACCGCCAAGCGTGCCGGCCGGCACGCCGACGGCCTCATCACGGTCGGCGCGCCGCTGGAGAAGATCTCCGGGCTGTTCGGCAAGTTCGACGAGGGCGTGCGGGAGTCCGGCCGCTCGCCGGAGGACCTGCCGAAGGTGCTGCAGCTGCACATGTCGTGGGCGGCCACCGACGAGGAGGCCCTCGCCAACGCGATGCACGAGTGGCCCAACGGCGGCATGAAGTTCCCGAAGGCCGACATCCGGTCGCCGTTCGACTTCGAGCAGATGGCCAAGCTCGTGCGTCCCGAGGACTTCGAGGGCCGGATGGTCATCTCGTCCGACCCCGACGTGCACCGCGCCGAGATCCAGAAGTACGTGGACCTCGGGTTCGACCGGATCTACCTGCACAACGTCGGGCGCAACCAGCGCGAGTGGATCGAGACGTTCGGCGAGCAGGTGCTGCCGAAGCTGGTCCGATGACGGCGACCGAGGTGCGGGTGTGGGCGCCGACCGGCCTGCCCGAGGTGGCGCCCGGCGACGACCTCGCCGGGCTGCTCGTCGCCCTGCTGCGGGACGACGCCGACGCCGCGCCCGAGCACGCGCTGCGTGACGGCGACGTCCTGGTGCTCACCAGCAAGGTCGTGTCCAAGGCCGAGGGCAGGGTGGTCGCCGCCGACGACCGCGAGCAGGCGATCACCGACGAGACGGTCCGCGTCGTCGCGACGCGCGAGCACGCCACGGGCGTCACACGGATCGTGGAGAACCGGCTCGGGCTCGTCATGGCCGCGGCCGGCGTCGACGCCAGCAACACCCCTGCGGGCACGGTGCTCCTGCTGCCGCTCGACCCCGACGGCACGGCCCGCCACCTGCGCGCCGCGCTGCAGGCCGCGTTCGGGGTGCGGCTCGGTCTGGTCCTCACGGACACCGCCGGGCGGCCGTGGCGGCAGGGCGTCACGGACCTCGCGATCGGTGCCGCCGGCGTCGAGGTGCTCGACGACCTGCGCGGGCAGGTCGACTCGTTCGGCCGGCCGCTCGTCATGACGGTCGCGGCGGTCGCCGACGAGATCGCGTCCGCCGCCGAGCTCGTCAAGGGCAAGGCCGCCGGGCGGCCCCTCGCGGTGGTCCGCGGTCTGGCGCACCTCGTCACGGTCGACGACGGACCCGGTGCCCGGGTGCTCGTGCGGACGGGTGACGACGACATGTTCCACCTGGGCAGCGCCGAGGCGTACGCGCAGGGCTGGAAGGACGCGCTCGAACGGCCCGACGAGGCGCCCCGGGAGTGAGCGTGACGCCCGAGCACGCACGGGGTGGCCGGCGGTCGGCGACCGGGTGGGTGGTGGTCACGGGCATTCTCGTCCTGCTCGGCGCCTCCGCCGTCGCCGTGTGGTTCGCGCTGCGCCCCGTGGAGGGCGGCGGCCCGGCGCCGGTGGTCCCCGGTGCGCCGACCCCGGAGCCCACGCCGTCCCCGTCCGACGACGCGTGGGCCGGGTGGTCGCTTGAGGAGCAGGTCGGCCAGGTGTTCATGGTCGGCGTCGACGTCGCGTCGCCGCAGCAGGTGAGCACCGACGCGATCCGGCAGGACCACGTCGGGAACCTGTTCCTGCAGAACCGCACGCACGCCGGCGCGGCGCCCACCCGCACCCTCGTCGACTCGTTCACCGCCCTCGTCTCGGACGCGACCACGCACGGCACCCCGCTCCTCGTGGCCACCGACCAGGAAGGCGGGCAGGTGCAGGTGCTCCAGGGCCCGGGCTTCTCGACGATCCCGGCGGCCGTCGACCAGGCGCAGCTGGACCCGGCGGACCTGCGCGCCCAGGCCACGACGTGGGGCGGCGAGCTGGCCGGCGTCGGGGTGGACCTGAACCTCGCCCCCGTGATGGACCTCGTGCCCGACCAGGCGACGGCGGGCTCGAACCCGCCCGTCGGCGCCCTCGGCCGGAGCTACGGCTTCACCCCGGGCACGGTGACGAGCCACGCGAACGCGTTCGCCGACGGGATGCGGGCCGCCGGCGTCGACGTCGCGATCAAGCACTTCCCGGGCCTCGGCCGGGTCACCGAGGACACCGACTCGGCGGACGGGGTGACCGACACGGTGACGACGCGCGACGACGCGTCGGTCGACGTGTTCAGGTCCGGGATCGAGGCGGGTGCGGAGTGCGTGATGGTGTCGACGGCGGTCTACAGCCGGATCGACCCGGGCACGCCCGCGGCGTTCTCGTCGACCGTCGTCGGCGGGATGCTGCGCGGCGACCTGGGCTTCGACGGTCTCGTCGTCACCGACGACCTGTCCGGCGCCGAGCAGGTCGCCGCGTGGTCTCCCGGCGACCGGGCGGTGCTGGCCCTCGACGCGGGGGTCGACCTGGTGCTCGTGTCCAAGGACCCGACGGTCGCGCACGCGATGGTCACGGCGGTGCTGGGCCGTGCCCGTGCCGACGCGGCGTTCCGCGCGAAGGTGGAGGCCGCCGCGCGGCGCGTGCTCGAGACGAAGGGGCAGTGGCCGCCCGGCCCCTGACCGGCCGCGCTCAGGCGGGCGGCGGTGTCGCGGCGACGCTCGCCGACTGCGGCGTGGCACCCGGCTCGCCGGCCGGGATCGGCTCGACGACCACGGCCGTGCCGTACGCGCACACCTCGGAGAACTGCTGCAGCGAGTCGGTGTCGAACCGCATCGCGACGACCGCGTTCGCGCCGCGCTGCTGCGCCTCGGCGACCATCCGTCGCATCACCTCGTGGCGGCTCTCGTACATGATCTTCGTGAACTCCGGCAGCTCGCCGCCGCCGATGGCGCGCAGGCCCGCCGTGAACGACTGGCCGATGTTCGTCGCGCGCACGGTCAGGCCCATCACCTCGCCGAGCACGGCCTGGATGCGGTAGCCCGGGACCTCGTTCGTCGTCACCACGATCACGCGGCCGATGCTTCCACACGACGGCCCGGGCAGAGGCGGACGTCACCCGGGCGGGTGCGCTCAGCCGCGCGCCGCCTTCGCCGCCGCCTTCGCCGCCTGCTTCGTCGCCCGCACCTCGGCGAGCGACTGCGGGTCCGTGACGTCGGCGATGGACCTGCGGGCGTCCACGTCGCCGTAGGCCCCGGCGGCCTCGCGCCACCCGTCGGGCGTGACCCCGGCCTGCTTGCCGAGCAGCGCCAGGAAGATGCGCGCCTTCTGGTCGCCGAACCCGGGCAGCGCCTTGAGCCGGCGCAGCACCGTCGCGCCGTCCGGCACGCCGTCGGTCCACAGCCGCGTCACGTCACCGCCGTACGTGCCCACGACCTCCGCGGCGACCGCCTGGATGCGGCCCGCCATCGAGCCGGGGTAGCGGTGCACCGCGGGCGGCGTCGAGCAGAGGGCGACGAACTCGTCGGGGTCGGCCGCCGCGATGCGGCCCGGGTCGAGGCCGCCCATCCGGTCGGCGATCTTCGACGGGCCGGCGAACGCGCTCTCCATCGTCACCTGCTGGTCGAGGAGCATCCCGACGAGGAGCGCGAAGGGGTCCTCCGACAGGAGGCGGTCGGCGGAGGGGTCACCCGTGAGCCACAGCGTCATGGGGGTCATCCTCTCGCGTCGTCGGACGGCTCGTCCTGCGGTCGGCGGGCGGTGGGTAGGGTCGCGGCATGTCGACGTGCCCGCCGGTCCTGCGCCTCGCCGGCGGCCCCGGGCCCCGCGGTCCGCAGCACTCGTGGCGCCGCGTGGCGACGTGCCGGTGACCCGCTGGGTCGTCGTCGTGCCCGTGAAGACGGCGACGGCCGGCAAGACGCGGCTCGCGGGCGTCCTGCCGGAGAGCCACCGTCAGGCGCTCGTGCGGGCCATGGCGCTCGACACGGTCGCCGCCGCCGTGGCGACGCGTGGCGTGGTGCGCGTGCTCGTCGTGACGGCCGACGAGCCCGTGCGGCTCGGTCTGCCTACCGGTGCGGAGGCGGTCGACGAGCCGTCGCCGACCACGCGACCCGCGGGCGCGGTCGAGCCGGGCCTCGACGCGGCCGTGCTCGCCGGTGCCGACCGCGCGGCCGCGCTGGACCCCGGGGCGGGGGTCGCGGTGCTGCTCGGCGACCTGCCCGCCCTGCGCCCGGACGACCTCGCGGCGGCGCTCGACCTCGCCGCCCACCGTCCGCGCACGGTCGTCGCCGACCTGGGCGGCACGGGGACGACGCTGCTCACGGTCGCGCCCGGGCTCGACCTGCGACCGCGGTTCGGTGCCGGTTCGGCCGCCGCGCACGAGGCCCTCGGCCACGTGCGGCTCGACGTGCCGGGGACGTCGAGCCTGCGGCGGGACGTGGACGTGCCGGTGGACCTCGCGAGGGCGGCCCACGACGCGGGGCCGCGGACGCGGGCGGTGCTCGGCGACGTCGCGCCGCGTGGCTGACCGGTGCCGCGTGGCTGACCGGATCAGGGCAGCCGGTCGACGAGCCCGAGAGCGGCCGCGGCGATGGCGGCCGTCGTCGGGACGTCCGTCATGAGCGTCGGCGCGGCGCGCACCGTCCACCCCTGCGCCCTCAGGACGTCCGCGGCCGCGGCGTCGGCGTCGTCCACGAGCCAGCCGTCCAGCACGCCGCCCTCGGCCCGACGGCCGTAGTGACGGGCGACGGCGGCGGCGTCCGTCGCGACCCCGATCGCGGTGAGGCAGGCGTCCGCCATGCCCCGCACGGGTGCCCCGCCCACCACGGGGCTGACCCCGACCACCGGGGCTGCGGTCGTGGCGAGGGCGTCCCGGATCCCCGGGACCGCGAGGATCGTCCCGACCGAGACGACGGGGTTGGACGGCGGCAGCACGACGACGTCCGCGTCGCGCAGCGCCTCGACGACCCCGGGACCGGCCGTCGCGGACGCGAGCCCCACCTGCTCGAACCCCACGGCGGGGAGCGCCGCACGGTGCCGGACCCACCACTCCTCGAAGTGGATCAGGCGGCCGTCGGCGAGGCGGACGTGCGTCTCGACCTCCTGGTCGGACATCGGCAGCAGCGTCACGCCGGGCGCCCACCGCTCGCACAGGCGGGCCGTGACCTGGGACAACGGCAGGCCGGACCGCAGCAGCTCCGTGCGGGCCAGGTGCGTGGCGAGGTCGAGGTCGCCGAGCGTGAACCACTCCCAGCCGAGCCCGTAGGCGGCCAGGTCGTCGGACACGCGCCGCGACTCGTCGCGCCGCCCCCAGCCCTGGTCCTCGTGCACGGCGCCGCCGAGCGTGTACATGAGCGTGTCGAGGTCGGGGCAGACCCGCACGCCGTGCAGCCACAGGTCGTCGCCGGTGTTCGCCACGACCGTGACCTCCGCGGACGGCGCGAGCAGCGCGAGCAGACCGCGGGTGAACCGGGCGCCGCCGACACCACCGGACAGGACGGTGACCTTCATGCAGACACACCTCTCGCAGGTTCGTGGAACGCGATCACGGGCCGCCCCGTGCGCGGGTGCTCGAGCACGTCGGCCTCGACGCCGTAGACCTCCCGCAGGAGCGGCGGCCGCAGCACCTCGCGTGGGTGCCCGGCCGCCGCGAGCCGCCCCTGCGACAGCACGAGCACGTGCTCGCAGAACGCCGCCGCCAGGTTGAGGTCGTGCAGGGCGGCGACCGTCGTGGTGCCCAGGTCGCGGACGAACGCGAGCAGGCTCAGCTGGGCGCTGACGTCGAGGTGGTTGGTGGGCTCGTCGAGCAGCAGCAGGTCGGGCTCCTGGGCGAGCGCCCGCGCGACGTGCACCCGTTGCCGCTCACCCCCCGACAGCGTGGACCACGCGCGGTCGGCCAGCTCGGCGGCCTGCGCGGAGGCCAGGGCACGGTCGACCGCGCCGTCGTCCTCGTCGCGGCCCCACAGCGTGCGGTACGGGATGCGTCCGAGCGCGACGACCTCGCGGACCGTGAGGGGCGCGGTGCTCGTCGACTCCTGCTCGAGCAGGGCGATCCGGCGGGCGCGCGTGCGCCGTGGCAGGTCGTGCACGGCGGTGCCGTCGTCGACGAGGACCGCACCGCGCTCGGGGCTCAGCACGCCCGCGACGAGCCGGAGCAGGGTCGTCTTGCCGGCGCCGTTGGGGCCGAGGAGGCCCGTGAGACGCCCGGCGGGCGGGGTCGCGTCGATCCCGTCGACGACCCAGCGTCCGCCCAGGCGTGCGCTCAGGCGGTCCAGGGTCAGCTCCATGCGGCACCCCGTCCCCGGCGCAGCAGCACCGCGAAGACCGGCACCCCGACGAGGGCGGTGACGATGCCGACGGGCAGCTCGCGCGGGTCGAACAGGGTGCGCGCCAGGGTGTCCGCCCACACCAGGAACGTCGCGCCGACGAGGGCCGCGACGGGCAGCAGCCGCCGGTGCGCGGGACCGGTGAGCACCGACACGGCGTGGGGGAGCACGAGCCCGACGAACCCGATCGCGCCGCTGACGGCGACCATCGCACCGGTGAGCAGCGCGACCGCGGTCATCAGCCCCCACCGCGTGCGGTCCACGTCGACGCCGAGCGCCGCGGCGGCCGTGTCGCCGAACGTGAACGCGTCGAGCCGGCGAGCGCTCGCGAGCACGACGGCCCCGACGACGACCAGCGCGACCCCGGCGATCGCGACGGTCTGCCAGGTGGCGCCGGCGAGCGAGCCCAGCAGCCAGCTGAGGATCTCGCGGTAGGAGTCGCCCGTCGCCGTCCAGAAGATGACGAACGACGTCCCCGCCGCGCACAGCTGCGACACGGCGAGCCCGGCGAGCACGGTCCGCGCGGGGGTGAGCGAGCCGCCCGTGCGGGCCAGGGCGAGCGTCGCGACCAGGGCCGCGAGCGCCCCGGCGAACGCCGCCACCGGCAGCAGCAGGCCGACGCCGACGACGAGCACCGCGACCGCGCCGAGCGACGCGCCCGACGAGAGCCCGAGCAGGTACGGGTCGGCCAGCGGGTTGCGCGTGAGGGACTGCATGACCGCGCCTGCGAGCGCGAGGCCCGCGCCGACCGCGGCGGCGGTCAGGACCCGCGGCAGGCGCAGCTCCCAGACGATCGCGTCGTGCAGCCGGGGGACCGGCGTCACGTCCAGGCCGAGGTGGTGGGCGATGCTGCGGGCCACCTCGGTGACGGCGAGGTCGGCGGGACCGATCGTGACCGCGACGAGCACGGTCGCGACGAGGAGCGCGCCGCCGGCCGCCACGAGGATCGCGAGGGGGGCGCGGCGGCGTCCCGGAGGCGTGGCCGGGTCGGCGTCGCGCGCGGTGCCCCGCGTCGCGGGGAGCGAGGTGGTCACCCGCCGAGCTCGGCGAGCTGCTCGTCGAGCCGCACCACGGCCTCCGCGTTGCGGACCCCGGCCTCGGACGCGGCGAACGGCACCGTGAGGTACCGGTGCTCGCGCACGGCGGTGAGCTGGGACGTCGCCGGGTTGCCCTCGAGCAGCGCGATCTTCGAGTCCGCGGTGTTCCACGTGGCGTCGACCAGCACGATGACGTCGGGGTCGGCGGCGACGACCTGCTCCCAGCCGGTCGACGTCCAGGTGTCGTGCACGTCCGCGAACACGTTCGTGAGCCCGGCGGCGTCCATGATCATCTGCGGTGCCCCGATGCCGGCGCCGACGTAGGGCTGGTCGCCGCCCGAGCTGTACCAGAGCGCGGTCGTCGGCCGAGCGGGCTGCTGCGCCGACGCCAGCAGGTCGCGCTGGTCGGCGACGAGCGCCTCGGCCCGGTCGGTCACCCCGAAGATCGCGGCGACCTCACGGATCTCGTCGAACACGTCGTCGAACGTGAGCCGGTCCGGCATGTACCCCTTCTCCTTGCACGCCGCGGGCGAGACGTACGAGGCGATGCCCCGGTCGGCGAGGGTCGGCCGGTCACCCGCGCCGTCGGCGGAGAAGTTCGACTCCCACCCGCCGTAGACGAGGTCGGGGCCGAGGGCGAGCACCGCCTCCTGGCCGGGCACCTTGTCGGACACGACGGGGACCGACCGGTACGCCGCGGCGTACTCGTCGGGCACGGGTCCGTCGGCGAACGCCGTGCCGACCATCCGGTCCTGCAGGCCGAGCGCGAGCAGCATCTCCGTGGCGGTCGACTTGATGGTCACGACCCGCTCGGGCGGCGCGTCGACGGTGACCGGCGTGCCGCAGTTGTCGAGCGTGACGGGCGCGAACGTCGCGGACGCAGGTGCGCTCACCGCCGCGGTGGCCGTCGAGCCGTCGTCGGGCGCGCAGCCGGCGAGCGCCAGCACGGCGGCACCGGCGAGGACGGACACGGCAGGACGGACGCGGAAGGGCATGCGTGGGCTCCGGGGGTCGGCACCCGGACGGGACCGGGCGCTCGGACGGGGACGGCGCGGCCTACGCGCACGAACGGGGGCGGGTGCACGTCGCACCCCGGAGGACCGCCCACGTCCGGGCGGCACGACCACGGCCACGTCCGGCCGGGTTCCGTGGCACAGCGTAGGTCGCGGCCGGCCGGATCGGAACCCGTCAGACCTCGGCGTGGCCCTCGGAGTAGAAGACGACGGCCCCTTCGAGCTCCACACGCTCGCCGACGAGGGTGCAGGTCAGCGACCCGCCGCGCGCCGAGGCCTGGTAGGCCGAGAAGCGCGTGCCGCCCGTGCGGGTGGCCCAGTAGGGCGTGAGCGTGCAGTGCGCGCCGCCGGTCACCGGGTCCTCGGGGATGCCCTTGGCCGGGGCGAAGTAGCGGCTCACGAAGTCGTACCCCTCGTCGCCCGGGGCGGTGACGACGAGCCCTGTCGTGCCAGGCGTCAGCCTGCGGACGGCGCCGTGGTCCGGCACCATCGCCCGGACCGTCGAGGCGTCCTCGAACACGGCGAGCAGGTTGGACGCGTTCCGCCACACCTCGACGGGCGCCGCACCCAGCGCGTCGGCCAGCCCGGGCGGCTCCTCGACACGCGTGCTGCGGTGGGCGGGGAAGTCCATGACGTAGCCGCCGTCGGTGCGGCGGACCGTGAGCGGACCGCTCGCCGTGCGGAACACGACGCTCTGCCGCCCCGGCTCGAGCCGCTCCATGACGACCGCCGCGCTCGCGAGCGTCGCGTGCCCGCACAGGGGGACCTCGACGGTCGGCGTGAACCAGCGCATCAGGTAGCCGTCCCCGTCGGGGACGAGGAACGCCGTCTCCGAGAGGTTGTTCTCGGCGGCGAGCGCACGCATGACGTCGTCGGCGGGGAACGAGCCCACCGGCATGACGGCGGCCGGGTTGCCGGCGAACCGCGTCGTCGTGAAGGAGTCGAGCTGGAACAGGGGGATGCGCACGCGTCGGTCTCCTCGTCTGCTGGTCGTCGTCCACCGTAGGGGTCACGTCGAGGAATGATGGGCCCCCCGCCCCTCCGGACCCCAGGAGCCCGCATGACCACCGCCACCCGCCCTCGCCGCGCCGTCGTCACCGGGGCCTCGTCGGGCATCGGTGCCGCGACCGTCCGCAGCCTGCGGGCGCAGGGGTGGGACGTCGTCGCGACGGCCCGCCGTGGCGACCGGCTGGCCGCGCTCGCGGGCGAGACCGGCGCGGACACCGTGGTCGCGGACGTCACCGTGCCCGCGGACGTGGCCCGGCTCGCGGCGCACGTGCGCGACACCGGGGGTGCGGACGCCCTCGTGAACAACGCCGGCGGCGCCTTCGGCCTCGACCCGGTGGAGTCGGGCGACGTGGAGCAGTGGCGGGCGATGTACGAGCTCAACGTGCTGGGCACGCTCCAGGTCACGCAGGCGCTGCTGCCGGTGCTGCGGGAGCGCGACGAGGCGGACGTCGTGGTCGTCACGTCGACCGCCGCGTTCGGCCCGTACGAGGGTGGAGCGGGCTACACGGGCGTGAAGGCCGCCGAGCAGATGCTCGCGACGACGCTGCGCTGGGAGATCGTCGGCGAGCCGATCCGCGTCATCGAGATCGCGCCGGGTGCGGTCGCGACGGACGAGTTCGCGCTCGTCCGCTTCGGCGGGGACGCCGAGCGGGCGGCCGCCGTGTACGCCGGGTACCAGCCGCTGGTGGCGGAGGACATCGCCGACGCGATCGTGTGGACCCTGACGCGCCCGTCGCACGTCAACATCGACACCCTCGTGGTGCGGCCGCGCGCACAGGCGAGCAACACCAAGACGGCGCGCACGGGGGTCTGAGGGTCGCATCGCGGACACCCGCGGGCGAGCGGCGAAATCATTACGTAGGGTAACGGTGTGCCTTCAGCGTCGCCCGCACGCCCTGTCCCGCCCCCACCCCTCACCCGCCGCGACGGCGAGTCGACCACGCGCGTCCTGCTCCGCCTCGTCGCGTGGGCGCGACCTGCCCTCCCGCGCGTGCTCGTCGGCGGTCTGACCGCCCTCGCCGCGAGCCTGCTCGCTCTCGCGGTGCCGCAGGTGCTGCGCGCGATCGTCAACGGTCCGCTGCTGAGCGACGGGTCCCGGCAGGGCGTCGTCCTCGGTGCGCTCCTGGTGCTCGTCCTCGGCGTGCTCGAGGCGTTCTTCGTGTGGTGCCGCCGTGCGCTGATCGCCACGCCCGGCACGACCGTCGAGCGCGAGATGCGGACGTCGCTGTTCCGTCACCTGCTCGACCTGCCCGTCGAGTTCCACGACCGCTGGTCCGGCGGGCAGCTGCTGTCCCGGGCGATGGGCGACCTCGGCACGATCCGCCGGTGGACGGTGTTCGGGCTGGTCATGCTGGTGGTCAGCGCCGTCACCGTGGTCGTCGGCACCGTCCTGATGTTTCTCACGAGCTGGCAGCTCGGGCTCGTCTACCTCGTCGGCGCCGTGCCCATGGTGTGGCTCGGGTTCCGGTTCCGCGAGGACTACAAGGTCGTCGCGCGGCGGGCACGCGAGCAGGCGGGCGACCTCGCGACCGCCGTCGAGGAGTCGGTGCACGGGATCCGCGTGCTCAAGGCGTTCGGGCGCGGCGAGGACGCGCTCGACGACTTCTCCCGGCAGGCGTCCGAGCTGCGCGAGACGGAGGTGCACAAGGCCCGCACCCTGTCGCGCGTGTCGTTCGCGCTCGGGGCGATCCCGGAGGCCGTGCTCGCGGTCGCGCTCGCGATCGGGGTGTCGCTCGCGGCGCGGGGTGAGCTCAGCGTCGGCGCGCTCGTCGCGTTCTTCGCCACGGCGGCGTCCGTCAACAACCCCGTGGAGCGGCTCGGCCAGCTGCTCGCGATGACGTTCGACGCGAAGGCCGCGACCGACCGGTTCCTGCAGGTCGTGGACACCGGGTCCACGGTCCGCGACCCGGCGGTGCCCGCAACCCTGCCGGCCGCCGACCCCGCGGGCTCGCGCGTCGAGCTCGCAGGCGTGCGGTTCCGTCACCCCGCGGTCGTCGCGGGTCGCCCCGTCCCCGAGCAGGGCCGCGTGGACGACGTGCTCGCCGGCGTCGACCTCACGCTCGAGCCGGGGGAGACGATTGCGCTCGTCGGGCTCACCGGCAGCGGCAAGACGACGCTCCTGCAGCTCGTGCCCCGGCTGTACGACGTCACCGCCGGGTCGGTCCGCATCGACGGCGTCGACGTGCGGGACCTCGCACGGACCGACCTGCGCCGGGCGGTGGCGGTCGCGTTCGAGGAGCCGATCCTGTTCTCGGCGTCGGTCCGCGAGAACGTGCTGATGGGCGTCGACGAGCCCGGCGACGCCGACGCCGTCGTGACGCAGGCCCTCGAGGTCGCCAGCGCGGGGTTCGTGCACGCGCTGCCCGACGGGCTCGACACCGTGATCGGCGAGGAGGGTCTCAGCCTGTCCGGCGGGCAGCGGCAGCGCGTCGCGCTCGCCCGCGCGATCGCCGTGCGGCCCCGGGTGCTGCTGCTCGACGACCCGCTGTCCGCGCTCGACGTCGCGACGGAGGCCGCCGTGACGGCCCGGCTGCGCGAGGTGCTCACCGGCACCACCACGCTCGTCGTCGCGCACCGCCCCTCGACCGTCGCGCTCGCCGACCGGGTCGCGGTCCTCGAGGACGGCCGGATCACCGGCGTCGGCCGGCACCAGGACCTGCTCGCGGAGCACCCTCACTACCGGTACGTCCTCACCGCGATGCGCTCGCCGCGGGACGCGTCCGACGAGGACGTCGACGTGCTGCACGGGATCGGCACGGAGGTGGCCCGATGACCGCCCAGACCGAGCTGCCCACCGAGCGGCCCGACGTCCCCCGCGAGGAGTCGCGGCGGATCCGGCGGCGGTCGCTCGCCCTGCTCCGCTCGCTGCTGCGGCCGGTCTCCCGGCCGACGTGGTGGACCGTGGCGCTCGTCGTCGGGTCGCAGCTCGCGGCCGTGGCCGGTCCCGCGTTCGTCGCGTACGGCATCGACCACGCCCTGCCCGCCCTGACCGACGGCGACGCGGTGCCGATCACGCTCGCCTCGGGCGCGTACCTGGTCACCGCGCTGCTCGGCGGCCTGCTCACCGCCGCGGCCGTGCGCTCGACGGCCCGGGTCAGCCAGACGATCCTGCTCGACCTGCGCCGACGGGTGTTCCGGCACACGCAGCGCCTGAGCCTGGAGTTCCACGAGCGGTACACGTCGGGCCGCATCATCAGCCGCCAGACGTCCGACCTCGACGCGCTGCGCGAGCTGCTCGACGGCGGGGTCACGACCCTGGCGAGCAGCGCGCTCGCGATGGTGCTCACGGCCGTGTCGCTCGCGCTGCTCGACTGGCGCAGCGGCCTCCTGCTGCTCGCGGCGCTCCTGCCCGGGCTGGTCGTGACCCGCTGGTTCCAGGTCCGCTCCCAGGTGCAGTACCGCCGGCAGCGCACCGCGGCGGCGCGGCTCATCGTGCGGTTCGTGGAGACGATGACCGGCATCCGCGCGGTGCAGGCGTTCCGCCGCGAGACGCAGGTGGCCGCGACGTACGACGACCTCTCCGAGGACTACCGCGGCATCAACGCCGAGGCGATCCGCGTCAACGGCGTGTTCGACACGAGCCTGACGCTCATCGGCAACGTCACCGTCGCGGCGGTGCTGCTGGTCGGCGGCCTGCGGGCGCTCGACGGCGGTCTCGACGTCGGGGTGCTCGTCGCGGCCGTGCTGTACGCCAAGCGGTTCTTCAACCCGTTGTCCCAGATCGGCATGTTCTACAACGCGTTCCAGTCGGCCACGGCCGCGCTGGAGAAGCTCGCCGCGCTGCTCGCCGAGGAGCCCACCGTCCCGGACCCGGAGCGGCCCGTCCGGCTCGCGCGGCCGCGTGGCGACGTGCGGTTCGACGGCGTCGAGTTCGGCTACGGCTCGGGCCCGACCGTGCTGCCCCGGTTCGACCTGCACCTGCCCGCCGGTCGGACGGTCGCCCTCGTCGGTGAGACCGGCGCGGGCAAGTCGACGGTCGCGAAGCTGCTCGCCCGGTTCTACGACGTGCGCGCGGGGGCGGTGCTGCTCGACGGCGTCGACCTGCGGGACGTGGACCCGGTCGACCTGCGTCGCGCGGTCGTCATGGTGACCCAGGAGGCGTACCTGTTCTCGGGGTCGGTGGGCGCGAACATCGCGCTCGGTCGACCGGGTGCGTCGGCCGCGCAGATCGAGGCGGCGGCGCGGGCCGTCGGCGTGCACGACCTCATCGCGTCGATGCCGGACGGGTACGACACCGAGGTCGACAAGCGCGGCGTGCGGCTGTCGGCGGGGCAGCGCCAGCTCGTGTCGTTCGCGCGGGCGTTCCTTGCGGACCCCACGCTGCTCATCCTCGACGAGGCGACGAGCTCGCTCGACGTCCCGGGCGAGGCGCTCGTGCAGGAGGGCCTGCGCACGCTGCTCGCCGGCCGGACGGCGGTGGTCATCGCGCACCGGCTGTCGACCGTCATGGGCTCGGACCGGGTGCTCGTGGTCGACGGCGGCCGCGTCGTCGAGGACGGGTCGCCGGCCGAGCTGGTCGCGGGGGGTGGCCGCTTCGCGGACCTGCACGAGGAGTGGCAGCGGTCGCTGCACCGGGACGGGTGACCCGCGCCGACGGGCCTGCGCCGACGGCCCGCGCCGACGGGCCCGCGCCGACGGGCCTGCGCCGCCCGACCCTGCCCGGGCCGGGCGGCGGTCACCTCACAGGTGCCGGGCGGCGTACTCGTGCAGCGTGTCGCGGACGAACGTGGCGCCCTGCTCGCCGCCGTACGACGCGACGAAGCGGGCGTCGGAGACGTACATGTCGGCGAGCCCCTCGATGTACTCCCGGACCGGCGTCGACCCGTGCCCGGGCGTGCCGGGGATCGACGACAGCCACGCGACGTGCCGTCGGGCGAGGTCCTGGGCGTGCTCGGACCCGGGGTCGGTCCCGGCCTGCGCCGCCTGCGCCCACTGGGCGGACAGCTCCGCGGTCCGGGCCTTCCACGCGGCGCGCTCCTCGTCGCTCATCCCGCGCCACCAGGCGTCCGACGCGGCGTACGTGTCGGGTCCCCAGCGTTCCTCGACCTCCGCCTTGTACTGCGTGTGGTCGAACCCGTCGAACATGTCCTCGGCCATGAGCCGACCTCCTTCTTCTCGTGCGATGAGGGTGCGCTCCACGGAGGCGACCTGGCGGGCCAGCCGGTGCTGCTCGCTGCGCAGCCAGTCGAGGTGGCGGCGCAGCGCCGCCGACTCGTCCTGCTCGCGGTCGAGCACGCGGCCGATCTCGGGCAGCCCGAGGCCGAGCCCGCGCAGCAGCAGGATGCGCTGCAGGCGCACGAGCGAGCGCTCGTCGTACCAGCGGTAGCCGTTGTCGCCGACCCGGCTGGGCTCGAGGAGCCCGATCGCGTCGTAGTGCCGCAGCGTGCGGCTCGTGGTGCCCGTGAGCCGGGCGACCTCCTGGATCGAGGCCTCCATCCGCGCCCTCCCTTTCCGTGTGACCTCCACGGTAGGAGTTGACGCAGCGTCAACGTCAAGCGGCGAGCCGCTCCAGGCTCGCGAGCACCTCGGCGGCGAGGTCGGCCGGCTGGTCGACGAGCCCGACGGCCCCGGCGGCGGTCAGCTCGCCCGGCGCCGCGTACCCCCACGCGACGCCGAGGCAGTCGATGCCGTGCGCCCGGGCGCCGTGCACGTCGTGCTCGCGGTCGCCGACCATGAGGGTGCGTCTCGGGACGCCGCCGTGACCGTCGAGCGCCCGACGGACGACGGCGGCCTTTGAGGACCGCGTCCCGTCGAGGGACGCGCCCGCGAGGCCGTCGAGCAGCGGGGACAGGCCGAGGTGGTCGCAGAGCGTCGAGGCGTAGGCCTCCGGCTTGGCGGTCGCCACCACGAGCCGCAGGCCCGCGTGGCGCAGGCCGGCGAGCGCGTCGGGGATCCCGTCGAACACCGTGGCGCCGAGCATCGCCCCGCCGACGTAGACCCGGCGGTACGCCGCGACCGCGTCCGCGACCCTCGCCGGCGGGACGCCGTGCGCACGGAAGACGTCGGCGAGCGGCGGGCCGACGAACGACCGGAGGAGCGCCGGTGCCGGCACCGGCAGCCCGAGCTCGTCGTACGCAGCCGCGACCGACGCCGTGATGGTCGGCCCCGAGTCGATCAGCGTGCCGTCGAGGTCGAGCAGGACGAGTGGGGGCGTCATGCGGACGAGTGTCGCGGGTTACGTCGTCGGTCGTGGCCGGTGTCCGCCCCGCAACGCGTCGGCAACCTTCGCGACGTAGCCTGCCGACCATGGCGACGATGGAGACCGGCCCGGACCAGGAGCTCCCCGACGACCGCGAGGTGCTGGGCTGGGACCTGTTCGGCGTCGCGATCCAGGAGCTCGCGCAGTCGGTCGCCGACTCGGGGTTCGTGCCGGACGTGGTGGTCGCGGTGGCGCGCGGGGGACTGCCGCCGGGTGGCGCGCTCGCGTACGCGCTGGACACCAAGGCCGTCGGCACGCTCAACGTCGAGTTCTACACCGGCGTCGACGAGCGGCTGCCTGATCCGGTGGTGCTGCCGCCGCTGCTCGACACGGACGCGCTGACCGGCCTGCGGGCGCTCGTGGTCGACGACGTGGCGGACACCGGCGAGACGCTCGCGCTCGTGCAGGAGCTCATGGCGGAGCACTGCGCGGAGGTGCGGACGGCGGTGCTGTACGCGAAGGCGCGGTCGATCGTCGACCCGACGTACGTGTGGCGGCGCACCGACCGGTGGATCACGTTCCCGTGGTCGGCCCTGCCGCCCGTGACGGCCGCGGCGGAGGTCGGAGTGGTCGGCCGGCCGGCCGTCGTGGATCCGGTGGGCTGACCCGCCCTTCCGTCGGGATTGCGCTTTCCCCCTGGAGTCTGCGAGGCTGATCCCCGACCGGTGAGAAACCGGTTTCTCAGGTCAGGCACCGCGGGCCGACGACGACGGCGAGCCCGGCGGCAGGGACGAGGGAGTTCCATGCGCTCGACGATCCGCCACCACCCCGACCGCACGCCCGGGCTGCGGCGCCGGCACCGACGGGTCGGGACGGCGGCGCTCGCGCTGCTCGCCGCCGCGACCGTCGCCGCCGGTGCGGGGGCCGACCCCGCCGCCGCCGCGCCGCCTCTCACGGCCGGGAGCACCGGGAGCCACGAGGCGCCCGCGCGCGCCGTCGACCTCGGCCGCGAGGTCGTCGCCTCCGGCGACGGGTGGGCCTCCTGGTCCGGGCCGACCCGCCCCGAGGGCGTGCTCCGTCAGGCCACGTCCACCACGGGCGGGTCGGCGGCCGACGCCGCCCACGTGGACGTCGTGCGCACCTGGCAGGAGCTGCGCGACGTGCTCGCCGGCCGCCCGGGCGGCACCCAGACGGACGCCCGGACGAGCACCGTGCCGCGCATCGTCTACGTGGTCGGCACGCTCGACCCGTGGGTGCGGCCCGACGGCACCCGGCTCACGTGCCACGACCTCGAGCAGCAGGTCACCGTGCCGGGCACGGGGGTGCCGTTCTCGATGGCGGACTACGTCGCGGCCTTCGGACCGGGCGTCGACCCGAGCGGGCCGCTCGAGCAGGCCCGGGTCGCGGCGGCCGCCCTGCAGGCCGAGCGCACGCTCCAGCACGTCGGCTCCAACGTCACCCTCGTCGGGGTCGGCGACGACGCGACCGTGGTCGGCGCGTCCCTGCGGATCCGGGACGCGTCGAACGTCGTCGTCCGCAACCTCACCCTGCGCGACGCCTACGACTGCTTCCCGCAGTGGGACGCGAACGACTCGGGCGGCAACTGGAACTCCGCGTACGACAACCTGTCCGTCTGGACGTCGACGAGCGTGTGGGTCGACCACAGCACGTTCGACGACGGCGAGCACCCGCCTGCGAGCCTCGAGACGGTGTACGGGCGGCCGTTCGAGGTGCACGACGGCCTGCTCGACGTGACGCACGGCGCGGACCTCGTGACGATCTCGTACAACCACTTCGACCAGCACGACAAGACGGACCTCATCGGCTCGTCGGACTCGCGCACGCAGGACCGTGGCCAGCACCGCGTCACGCTGCACCACAACCGGTGGACCGACATCGGGCAGCGGGCGCCACGCGTACGGTTCGGCGACGTCCACGTGTACAACAACCTGTACGAGCAGGTCCGGGCCGAGCTGTACGCGCCGGACGAGGCGTTCTTCCAGTACTACCTGGGCGCCGGCAAGGAGAGCAGCATCGTCGCGGAGAACAACGCGTTCGAGCTGCTCGACGGCTCGGACCCGGCGACGGTGGTCGCCGGCTGGGGCGGCACCCAGCTGCGCGAGACCGGCTCGCTGGTGAACGGGGAGCCCGTCGACCTGCTCGCGGCGTTCAACGCGACGACGACGGCGCCCCTGTCGCCGGACGTCCGCTGGGACCCCGCCGACGCCTACGCCTACACGCTCGACGCCACCGCCGACGTGGCCGCGACTGTCCGGGCCGAGGCCGGTGCGGGCGTCCTCGACTCGGGCACGCCCGTCGCGTCCGGCCCACCCGGGACGCCCGTGGTCCGCGACGACGACGGCTGGGACACCGGCCTGCGCGACGGGGACTACACGGTGTCGGCCGACCTGTGGTGGGGGCAGAACGGCACGGTCGCGAAGCTGTACGAGAACGGCGTGCTCGTCGCCGCGCAGCGCCTCACCGGCACGTCGCCCGCGCCGCAGCACGTCGCGTTCCCCGTGACGGGCCGCGTCGACGGGACCTACGAGTACGTCGTCGAACTGCTCAACCCGTACGGCGAGACCCGGTCCCGCCCGCACACGGTCGTCGTGCGCGACGCGGCCCCCGGGCGCGCCGTCGTGTCCGCGACGCGGTCCGGCGCCGGCCTCGTCGTCACCACCACGCTCTGGTGGGGCACGAACGGCGACGAGTACGTGCTCACGCTCGACGGCGTCGAGGTCGACCGGCAGGCGCTCGTGCCCGCGACGCCCGGTCGCCAGACGGTCCGCTCGACCCTCACCGACGTCGCCCCGGGGACGCACGTGCTGGTCGCCGAGCTGCGCAACGCCGCCGGGTCGACCCCGACCGCGCCGGTCACGGTGACCGTCCGGTGACCCGCGGGGTGCCGCCCGGCCCGAGGTCCGGGCGGCACCCGTGCGTTACCCTGGGCCGCACAGGCGTCGACCCGGCCATCACCGGCGAGCCTCCGGAAGAACGGGCCGCGCTCGCGGCCTCAGTAGAACCGGACGGGGCAGGCCCGTCACAGCCGTCGAAGAGTGGTCGACGACCCGGGATCGAGCATCCGGGGGAGCCGGCAAGCGAGGTGGTACCGCGGTGGTCCCCTGACCGGGGGGCGATCGTCCTCGCGGCCGTGAGCGACATCGACCAGGAGACCCTCGGTGACTCCCGCCGCCAAGTACCCGCTGCACAACCCCGACTCGCCCGTCCCGGCGTCGCCGGACCTGCCGAACCTCGAGCGCGACGTCCTGAAGTTCTGGGAGCTGGACGGTACGTTCCAGGCCTCGATCGACCAGCGCGCCGCGGGCGAGCACGGCAGCAACGAGTACGTCTTCTACGACGGCCCGCCCTTCGCGAACGGCCTGCCGCACTACGGGCACCTGCTCACCGGGTACGCGAAGGACGTCGTGCCCCGCTACCAGACGATGCGCGGGCACCGGGTCGAGCGGCGGTTCGGCTGGGACACCCACGGCCTTCCGGCCGAGCTCGAGGCGCAGCGCGTGCTCGGCATCACCGAGAAGGCGCAGATCGAGGACCTCGGCATCGCGAGGTTCAACGACGCGTGCCGCGCGTCGGTGCTCAAGTACACCGGCGAGTGGCGCGAGTACGTGACGCGGCAGGCGCGCTGGGTGGACTTCGACCACGACTACAAGACGCTCGACACCACGTTCATGGAGTCGGCGCTGTGGGCGTTCAAGCAGCTGTACGACAGGGGCCTGGCCTACGAGGGCTACCGGGTGCTGCCGTACTGCTGGGTCGACGAGACCCCGCTGTCGAACCACGAGCTGCGCATGGACGACGACGTCTACGCCTCCCGGCAGGACCCGGCGCTCACCGTCGGCCTGCGCCTGGAGACCGGCGAGCTCGCCCTCATCTGGACCACCACGCCCTGGACGCTCCCCAGCAACCTTGCGATCGCGGTGGGTCCGGACGTCGAGTACGTCGTCGTCGAGCCCGCGCCCGACTCGCCGTTCGCCCAGGCCAACCCCGGCGAGCGCGTCGTGCTCGCCCACGCACGGCTCGCCGCGTACGCCCGCGAGCTCGGCGAGGCCACGGTCGTCGAGACCGTCCTCGGCGCCGACCTCGCGGGTCGCCGCTACACGCCCGCGTTCGACTACTTCGCCGGGCGCGAGAACGCGCACCAGGTGATCGTCGGCGACTTCGTCACGACCGAGGACGGCTCGGGCATCGTGCACATGGCCCCCGCGTTCGGCGAGGACGACATGGTCGCGTGCGAGGCCGTCGGCATCGCCCCGGTCGTGCCCGTGGACTCCCGCGGCCGGTTCACCACCGAGGTCGACGACTACGCCGGCCAGCAGGTGTTCGAGGCGAACAAGCCGATCATCGCGGACCTGAAGAACGGCACGGGCCCGCTCGCGCGCGTCAGCGCGCAGGACCGCGCCGTGCTCGTCCGCCACGAGACGTACGAGCACTCCTACCCGCACTGCTGGCGCTGCCGGAACCCGCTGATCTACAAGGCGGTGTCGTCCTGGTTCGTGCGCGTCACGGAGTTCCGCGACCGCATGGTCGAGCTCAACCAGGAGATCACCTGGACCCCGGAGCACATCAAGGACGGCCAGTTCGGCAAGTGGCTGTCCAACGCGCGCGACTGGTCGATCAGCCGCAACCGGTACTGGGGCACGCCGATCCCGGTGTGGGTGTCGGACGACCCGCGCTTCCCGCGCGTCGACGTGTACGGCTCGCTGGCCGAGCTCGAGGCGGACTTCGGGCGCCTCCCGACGAACGAGGCGGGCGAGCCTGACCTGCACCGCCCGTTCATCGACGACCTCACGCGCCCGAACCCGGACGACCCGTCCGGGCAGAGCACCATGCGCCGCATCGCGGACGTGTTCGACGTGTGGTTCGACTCCGGGTCGATGCCGTTCGCGCAGGTGCACTACCCGTTCGAGAACGCGGACTGGTTCGAGCACCACTACCCGGGCGACTTCATCGTCGAGTACATCGGGCAGACCCGCGGCTGGTTCTACACGCTGCACGTGCTGGCCACGGCGCTGTTCGACCGGCCGGCGTTCCGCAACGTGCTGTGCCACGGGATCGTGCTGGGCGACGACGGCCGCAAGGCCAGCAAGTCGCTGCGCAACTTCCCGGACCCGGCGCAGATGTGGGACGTGTACGGCTCGGACGCGGTGCGCTGGTCGCTCATGTCGTCGTCGATCCTGCGCGGCGGCAACCTCGTGGTCACCGAGGAGGGGATCCGCGACGGCGTCCGCCAGGTGCTGCTGCCGCTGTGGAGCACGTACTACTTCTTCACGCTGTACGCGGGTGCCGCGGGCGGGGGAGCGGGCTACCAGGCGAAGCCCGTCGACGCCGCGCGCGCCGAGCAGCTCCCGCCGATGGACCGCTACGTGCTCGCCCGCACCCGCGACCTCGTCGCCCAGGTCACCACGCATCTCGACGCGTACGACATCGCGGCGGCGTGCGAGGCGGTCCGCGAGCACCTCGACGTGCTGACCAACTGGTACGTCCGCACGCAGCGGGACCGGTTCTGGGCGGAGGACGCGGACGCGTTCGACACGCTCTGGACGAGCCTCGAGGTGCTCACGCGCGTCATGGCGCCCCTCGCGCCGCTGGTCACCGAGGAGGTCTGGCGCGGCCTGACCGGCGGGCGCAGCGTGCACCTGGAGGACTGGCCGACGCCTGACGGCCTCGTGCACGACGACGCGCTCGTCGCCGCGATGGACGAGGTCCGGGCCGTCGTGTCCACCGCCCTGGGGCTGCGCAAGGCCGCGGGCGTCCGCGTCCGGCAGCCGCTGCGCACCCTCACGGTCGCGGTCGACGACCCGTCGGCCCTCGACCCGTACGTCGCGCTGCTCCTCGGCGAGCTCAACGTGAAGGCCGTCGACCTCGTGCCCGCCGACGCGGGTGCCGCCGAGCGGTTCGGCATCACGCAGCGGCTCGCGGTGAACGCCCGTGCGGCGGGCCCCCGCCTGGGCCGTGGGGTGCAGGCAGTCATCAAGGGTGCGAAGGCCGGCACATGGCGCACGGATGCGCAGGGCGGCGTCGTCGTCACCATCGAGGACGGCACCGACGTCCCGCTCGAGCTGGCCGAGTACGAGCTGACGACCGTCGTGGCGTCCGCCGGCGAGGGCGCCGAGCCCACGGCAGCGGCCGCGGTGCTCGCCGGCGGCGGGTTCGTGGTCCTCGACCTGGCGCTCGACGACGACCTGCGCGCCGAGGGCTACGCCCGCGACGTCGTCCGTGCCGTCCAGGACGCGCGCAAGGCCGCCGGCCTGCAGGTCGGCGACCGCATCGTGCTGACCCTCGACGTCCCCGGCGAGCACGTCGCCGCCGTCGAGACGCACCGGGACTTCATCGGCCGCGAGACGCTCGCGGTCTCCATCGAGGTAGCGACCGCCGCCACGCTGCAGGTCGGCGTGGCGGCCGTCGAGGCAGGCGGGTACGAGGCATGAGCAACCACGGCGGAGGCGCCGACCACCTGCACGCCCAGCAGGCGCGCGAGGCACGGACGGCGGCCGACGAGGTCTACCAGGCGATCCTGGCGCGTGCGCCCGAGCACGACATCGACCCGACGCTCGACCGCGTGCGGGCCGTCTGCGAGCTGCTCGGCGACCCGCAGAAGGCGTACCGGACCATCCACCTGACCGGCACGAACGGAAAGACGTCCACGAGCCGGATGGTGGAGCGGCTGCTGCGCGAGCACGGGCTGCGCACCGGCCGGTTCACGTCGCCGCACCTCACCCGCGTCAACGAGCGCATCGCGATCGACGGCGAGCCCATCAGCGACGAGCGCTTCGTCGAGGTGTGGCAGGACGTCGCGCCGTACGTGCACCTGGTCGACACGCAGTCGGCCGAGCGTGGCGAGCCCCGGCTGTCGTTCTTCGAGGTGTTCACCGTCATGGCGTTCGCGGCCTTCGCCGACGCACCCGTCGAGGTCGCCGTCATCGAGGTCGGGCTCGGCGGCCGATGGGACTCGACGAACGTCGTCGACGGCGAGGTCGCGGTCGTCACCCCGATCGCCATGGACCACGAGCGCTACCTCGGCGACACGCTCGTCGAGATCGCGTCCGAGAAGGCCGGCATCGTCAAGGACGGCGCGACCCTCGTGCTCGCGACCCAGCAGGAGGACGTCGAGGGCGTGCTGCTCACGGCCGCCGCCGAGCGGGGCGCGCGGGTGGTGCGCGAGGGCGTGGACGTCGCGGTCCTCGAACGGACCGTCGCGGTGGGTGGCCAGCTGCTCACGCTGCGCGGCATGGGCGGCGTGTACGCCGACGTCTTCCTGCCGTTGCACGGCGCGTTCCAGGCGCACAACGCCCTGCTCGCGCTCGTCGCCGTGGAGGCGTTCCTCACCGGCGGAGCGGCGCTGGACGGGTCGGTGGTCGAGGCCGCGTTCGGCGACGCCAGCTCGCCCGGCCGCCTCGAGATCGTGCGGTCGAGCCCGACGATCATCGTCGACGGCGCGCACAACCCGGCCGGCGTCGAGGCGCTCGTCGAGGCCGTCGAGGAGGCGTTCCACTTCCAGCGCATCGTCGGAGTGGTCGGTGTGATGGCGGACAAGGACCCCGAGGGCATCCTGTCGGTCCTGGAGCCGGTGCTCGACGAGATCGTCGTGACTCGCGCGTCGACGTCCAGGGCGCTCGACCCCGAGGACCTGGCGGAGGTCGCGCGCGACGTGTTCGGCGAGGACCGCGTCCACGTGGTCGAGCGGCTCGACGAGGCCGTCGACCTCGCGGCCGCCCGTGCGGAGGCAGACGTCGAGCGTGGCGCCGCGGTGCTCGTGACGGGCTCGATCGTGCTGGTCGCGGAGGCGAGGATCCTGCTGGGCCGTCCCTGACGGGCATCGGTGGCGGCTGCACGAACGTGCAGCCGCCACGCACGTCCTCCCCTTGACGACCCTGTGACCCCCCGTGAGGGTGAGGTACGTCGGGGACGTCGTCGTCCCGACGGCTTCGCAGGGGAGCCCGGAGAAAGGGAACCAGCGTGAAGAAGCTCATCAACGACCCGCAGCACGTCGTCGCCGAGTCCCTGGAGGGCTTCGCGGCGGCGCACGCCGACCTCGTCGCGGTCCACACGGACCCGCCGTTCGTCACGCGTGCGGGCGGCACGACGGCCGGCAAGGTCGGGCTCGTCAGCGGCGGCGGGAGCGGGCACGAGCCGCTGCACGCCGGTTTCGTGGGCGTCGGCATGCTCGACGCGGCCGTCCCCGGGGCGGTGTTCACCTCCCCGACGCCCGACCAGATCGCGCCGGCGCTGCAGGCCGCCGACGGCGGCAAGGGCGTCCTGGCGATCGTGAAGAACTACACGGGCGACGTGCTCAACTTCGAGACGGCCGCCGAGCTCGCCGACGCCGAGGGCGTCACGGTCCGGTCGGTCGTCGTCAACGACGACGTGGCCGTCGAGGACTCGCTGTACACCGCGGGCCGTCGCGGCGTGGCCGGCACGGTCGCCGTCGAGAAGATCGCCGGTGCCGCGGCCGAGCGCGGCGACGACCTCGACGCGGTGGTCGCGGTCGCCGAGAAGGTCATCGCGAACGTGCGGTCGATGGGCGTCGCGCTCACCGCGTGCACGGTCCCGCACGCGGGCAGGCCGAGCTTCGACCTGCCCGAGGACGAGATCGAGATCGGCATCGGCATCCACGGCGAGCCCGGTCGGCACCGCATCCCGCTGGCGAGCGCCGACGAGATCACCGAGGCGCTGCTCACGCCGGTCGCCGACGACCTGGGTCTGCAGGGCGGCGAGAAGGTGCTGCTCTTCGTCAACGGCATGGGAGGCACGCCCGCGTCCGAGCTGTACGTCGTCTATCGTCGGGCACGCGCGTTGCTCTCCGAGCGCGGGGTGGAGGTCACCCGCTCGCTGGTCGGCAACTACGTGACATCACTGGAGATGCAGGGCGCGTCGGTCACCGTGCTGCGGCTGGACGACGAGCTGACGGCCCTGTGGGACGCGCCTGTCCATACGACCGCCCTGCGCTGGTGACGACGGCAGGCCGGCCGGGCTGGTCGACGACGGGCGAGGGAGCGTGGGCATGACGCTGGACGTGGCGTGGGCGGTGGACTGGGTCCGACGGTCCGCCCAGGCGGTCGCCGAGCACCGGGACGAGCTCGTGGAGCTCGACCGGCAGATCGGCGACGGCGACCACGGCGAGAACCTCAACCGCGGGTTCACCGCGGTCGTGGCGAAGCTCGACGCGCTCGAGGAGACGCCGGCCGAGATCGGCGACGTCCTCAAGCTCGTCGCGACGACCCTGATGTCCACCGTCGGGGGAGCGGCCGGCCCGCTGTACGGCACGGCGTTCCTGCGCGCGGCCAAGGCGACGGCCGTCCCCGAGCTCGACACGAAGGGTGTCGTCGCGCTCCTCGAGGCGGCCCTCGAGGGCATCGTCGTGCGCGGCAAGGCCCGGACCGGCGAGAAGACGATGGTCGACGCGTGGACCCCGGCCTCCGAGGCCGCCGCGGCGGCGTCCGACGCCGGGGCGTCGCCCGCGCAGGCCCTCGAGGCGGCCGCGCAGGCGGCGGCCGACGGCGCGCAGGCCACGATCCCGCTCGTCGCGACGAAGGGCCGGGCGAGCTACCTGGGGGAGCGGTCGGCCGGGCACCTCGACCCGGGTGCGCGTTCCACGGAGCTCATCCTGCAGGCCGCGGCGCAGGCGGCCGCGTGAGCGAGCGCGAGCCCGCCCCCGTCGCCCTGGTGCTCGTGTCGCACTCCCGCACGCTCGCCGAGGGTGCGGTCGAGCTCGCCGGGCAGATGGCGCCCGGCGTGCTGCTGCTGGCCGCGGGCGGCACCGAGGACGGCGGTCTGGGCACGAGCTTCGACGCCGTCGAGGCCGCCGTCACGCAGGCCGTCGCCGACGGCCGGTCCGCGGTGGTGCTGGCCGACCTGGGCTCCGCGGTGCTGACGGCGGAGTCGGTGCTCGACCTCGCCGACCCGGACGTGGCCGCCCGGGTCCGGGTCGCCGACGCACCGTTCGTGGAGGGCGCCGTGGCGGCCGCGGTGACGGCCCACGGCGGGGCCGACCTGGAGCGCGTGCTGGCCGCGGCGGAGCACGCCGGCACGATGTTCGGCGGGGACGCGCCGCCGGCGGCGAGCGCGTTCGAGGGTGCGGTGGACGACGGTGTCGTGCGCGGGGCGGTCGTCCTGCGCAACCCGCTGGGCCTGCACGCGCGGCCGGCGGCGATCGTCGCGCGCATGCTCGCGGGGTTCGACGCGAAGGTCCGGGTCAACGGCGCGAACGCGGCGAGCGTCCTCGAGCTCATGAAGCTGGGCGCGACCGAGGGTGCCGAGCTCCGGATCGAGGCGGAGGGCCCGCAGGCCGCGGAGGCCCGCGACGCCCTGGTCGCGGCGGTGGACGAGGGGTTCGGCGAGGTCTGACGGGTCGAGGCACGTCGCCGGTGGGAGATGATGCCGGGCGTGACGCTCACCATCCTGTCGGCCCGCGGCGTCGACCTCACCGTGCGCCGCGCGGCGGCCGCCGACGTACCCGCGGTCGTCGCTCTCCTGGAGCGGGATCCCGTCGCCCGGGCGCGAGGGGACTACGAGGACGTCGTGGACGCGTCGGCCTACCTGCGCGCGTTCGACCGCATCGACGCCGACCCGGCCCAGCTCCTCGTCGTCGCGGACCTGCCGGACGCCCCGGTCGTCGCGACGATGCAGCTGACGTGGATCCCCGGTCTGGCGCGCGCGGGTGCGACGCGCCTGCAGGTCGAGGCGGTGCGGGTCGACGAGGAGCACCGGAGCAGGGGGATCGGTGAGGCGCTGGTCCGGTGGGCGTGCGAGGAGGGGGAGCGGCAGGGGGCGACGCTCGTGCAGCTCACCTCGGACCGTACGCGCGACCGGGCTCACGCGTTCTACGAGCGTCTCGGTTTCGTCGCGTCGCACGTCGGGTTCAAGCGCCGGCTGGGCTGACGGCCACGCCGGGGTGATCTTGGTCGCGTTGGGCAATTTGCACGATCTGCAAAGTTGCATTGGGTGTAATGTTGCACCTCGTGCAGCAAGCCGACGTGTCCGTGGACGCCCCCGAGCAGGACGAGCGACCGACGCTCGCCGAGCTCGCCGGCGCCCTCGGCCTGCGGGAACGCAAGAAGCGCGCACGCCGTGAGGCCCTCATCGAGGCCACGCACCGGCTCGTCGAGCGGGACGGGCTGGACGCCGTGACCGTCGAGGCCATCTGCGAGGCCGCAGGCGTCTCCGTCCGGACGTTCTTCAACTACTTCGACTCGAAGGACGACGCCGTGCTCGGCCACACGCCGTGGCCGCTGCGCACCGAGGCCGCGGACGAGTTCGCGGCCGGCGGCCCCACCGGGCACCTGCTCGCCGACCTCGAGCACCTCGTCGCCGCCGTGCTCGACGACCCGCCGATGGGCCGGCAGAGCCTGGCCCGCGCCCTCGAGCTCGCCAGCCGTGAGCCGCGGCTGCTCGCCAAGCACCTCGCGTGGATGGAGCAGCACAAGGGCCAGCTCGTCGAGCTCGTCGAGCGCCGGCTCGGCGACGAGCCCGGCCACCCGCCGGACGTCGTCGCGGCGTTCGCGATGTTCCTCACGCACGCGACCTTCATGCGCTGGGACGCCGCCGGCGGTCAGGGCCGGGCGCCCGACCACGTCGCGTCCGTCGTGCGCGAGCTGCGCAGCCTGCTCACCGACTGACCTCCCGCACGCCCTCGACATCCCCCACCGCACCGCCCCCACCACGCAAGGAATCCGCATGGCCACCGCCACACTCGACACGAGCGCGCCCGACAAGCCGCTCATCGTCCTCACGCCCCGCACCGTCTGGCTCATCTTCGGTGCGCTCATGGCGAGCATGTTCCTGTCCTCGCTCGACCAGTCGATCGTCGGCACCGCGATGCCGACCATCGTCGGCGAGCTCAACGGCGTCGAGCACCAGGGCTGGGTCGTCACCGCCTACATCCTGGCGATCGCGATCGTCATGCCCCTGTACGGCAAGTTCGGCGACCTGTGGGGGCGGCGCTGGCCGTTCCTCGTCGCCGTCGCGCTGTTCATCGCCGGGTCCGCGGTCGCGGGCTTCGCGCCGTCGTTCGGCTGGCTCGTCGCCGGCCGCGGCATCCAGGGCCTCGGCGGCGGCGGCCTGATGATCCTGTCGCAGGCGATCATCGCCGACATCGTCCCCGCCAAGGACCGCGGCAAGTACATGGGTCCGATGGGTGCGCTGTTCGGCATCGCGGCCGTCATCGGCCCGCTGCTCGGCGGCCTGTTCACGCAGCACGCCGACTGGCGCTGGTGCTTCTGGCTGAACATCCCGATCGGCATCGCGGCGTTCGTCGTCGCGTGGTTCACGCTCAAGCTCCCGAGCCACCGCTCGGAGAAGAAGATCGACGTCGCGGGCGTGTTCTTCCTCGTCGTCGCCACGTCCGGGCTCGTGCTGGCGACGAGCTGGACCAGCTGGACCGGGAACAAGGTCTACGACTGGAGCGATGCCGGCCTGATCGCGCTCGTCGCAGGCACGCTCGTGTCGATCGCGGCGTTCATCCTGGTCGAGCTGCGCGCGAGCGAGCCGATCCTGCCGCTGCGCCTCTTCAAGAACCCGACGTTCACCATCGCGACGCTCATCGGCCTCATCCTCGGCGCGGGCATGTTCTCGGCCCTGGCCTTCCTGCCGACGTTCCTGCAGATGTCGACGGGCGCGGGCGTCACCGAGTCCGGCTTCCTCATGCTGCCGATGATGGTCGGCGTCATGCTCACCGCGATCGGCTCGGGTGTCGCGATCACGAAGACCGGCCGCTACAAGATCTACCCGGTCGCGGGCCTCGCCATCACGGCGGCAGGCGTCGCGTGGCTCACCCAGATCACCGGTGACATGTCGATGTGGCTGTTCGGCGCGATGATCTTCGTGCTCGGCGCCGGCATGGGCCTCGTCATGCAGACGATCGTGCTGGCCGTGCAGAACTCGGTCGACCCGCACGAGATCGGCACCGCGACGAGCTCGAACAACTTCTTCCGCGAGATCGGCGCTGCGGTCGGCACCGCCGTGTTCAGCACCATGTTCACGTCGCGCCTCACGTCCAACCTGGCCGACGTGTTCCGGGACCTGCCGGCGGGCTCCGGCGGTGACGCGTCGAGCCTCACGCCGGCGGCGGTCCAGGAGCTGCCGGAGCCGTTCCGGACCGGCGTGGTCGACGCGTTCACGAACTCGCTCGCCCCGGCGTTCTGGTACGTCGTGCCGATCGTGCTCGTCGGGCTCGTGCTCGCGCTGTTCCTCAAGGAGGTCAAGCTCTCCGACGTCGCCGGCATGGTGGCGCGCGGCGAGGCGCTCGCGGCCGACGGCTCCGGTGCGCCGGTCGTCGACGGTGCCGAGGTCGACGGAGCGGTCGTGGTCGACACGCTGTCGGCGCCCGCCCACGAGGCGGACGTCACGGACGTGCCCGGCCCGCACGCCGCACCGGACGACGCCGCAGGTGACGACCTCGACGCCGAGCTCGCGGCCCTCGAGGGCGACGACGTCGCGGACGGCGACACCGCGGCCCGCCGGTAACCTGGCCCGATGAGCTCGACCCCGCCGGCCGTGCGCCGCAAGCGACCCGCGAAGCCCCAGTTCACGCAGACGATCCTCGTGCTCGAGGCGGTGCTGGTGTTCTTCGCGACGCTCGTGGCGTACGGCCTGCGGGTGTCCGACGTGGCGACCGTGTGGTGGGTCGGCGGCGGGCTCACCCTCCTGCTGATCGTCCTGTCCGGGTTCGTGTCCCGGCCCGGGGGCTACGTCGCCGGGTCGGTGGCGCAGGTGCTCGTCCTGGCCGGTGGGCTGGTCGTCCCGATGATGTACGTGGTCGGCGTGGTGTTCGTCGTGCTGTGGGTCGTGGCCCTGCGGCTCGGCGGGCGCATCGACCGCGAGCGGGCGGAGTACGACGCCGCCCACCCGGGCGCCGTCGGCCCCTGAGCGCGCGTCCGACCCGACGCCGGACGGCCACCGGGGGTTCACGCGGGGCCCGTTAGGGTGACGCCATGACTGACGCACCCGCCACGCAGCGCACCCTCGTCCTCGTCAAGCCCGACGGCGTCCGCCGCGGCCTGGTCGGCGAGATCGTGCGGCGGATCGAGGCCAAGGGCTACACGCTGGTCGCCACCGAGCTGCGGGAGGCCGACGAGGCGCTGCTCGCCGAGCACTACGCCGAGCACGCGGGCAAGCCGTTCCTCACGCCGCTCGTCGAGTTCATGCGCTCCGGCCCGGTCCTCGCGCTCGTCGTCGAGGGCCACCGTGCGATCGAGGGCTTCCGTTCGCTCGCCGGCGCGACCGACCCGACCGTCGCCCTCCCCGGCACCATCCGCGGCGACCTCGCACGGGACTGGGGCCTCAAGGTCATCCAGAACCTCGTGCACGGGTCCGACGGCGAGGAGTCCGCCGCCCGCGAGATCGCCCTCTGGTTCCCCGCCCTCTGAGCCGATGACCGGGCGCCCCGCCGACCGGGTCGCCGACGCCTGCGCCGCCCACGGCACCGCCGCGGTCGTCGACTGGTGCGCGGGGCTGCTGGCGGGGCGGCCGGTCGACGACGGCCTGTCGCTCGACCTGATCGGCGGTCCGGGCGCCGCCCGCCTCGTCCACGACGCGCAGACCCCCGGCGGGCTCGACCACTGGGCCCGGATCTGGGCCGCCCGGGCTCTGCGCTACGCCTGGGACGACGCGCCGGGCGTGCACGCAGCGGTCGTCGCCGCGCTGCGCGACCCGCAGTGGCGGGTCCGGGAGCACGCCGCCGCCCTGGTCCGCGAGCACGAGCTCGGCGAGGCCGCCGAGGGGCTGCGTGACCTGCTCGACGACGACGTGCCGCGGGTCCGCGCGGCGTCGGCGCGGGCGCTGGCCGTCGTCGGCGAGCACGACGACCTCGAGGCGCTCGCCTCCGCCGCTCCCGAGCCCGACGCCACGGTCCGGCGGGTCCGTGACCGGGCACGCCGGCAGCTCGCCGACCGGCTCGACCTGCCCGACCCGGGCGCGCACCGGACCTGAGCCGCACCGCCGACCGGGTGGGCCTCCCCGGAGGCGCACCGCCCGCGCCTTAGGCTGCGTGGGTGCACCTCAAGACCCTCACCCTGCGGGGGTTCAAGTCGTTCGCCTCGGCGACGACGCTGAACTTCGAGCCGGGTGTCACCTGCGTCGTCGGGCCGAACGGCTCGGGCAAGTCCAACGTCGTCGACGCGCTCGCGTGGGTCATGGGGGAGCAGGGCGCCAAGTCGCTGCGCGGCGGCAAGATGGAGGACGTCATCTTCGCCGGCACGTCCGGCCGCCCGCCGCTCGGCCGGGCCGAGGTGTCGCTCACCATCGACAACGCCGACGGCGCCCTGCCGATCGAGTACTCCGAGGTGACGATCTCGCGGACGCTGTTCCGCAGCGGCGGCTCCGAGTACGCGATCAACGGCCAGGGCTGCCGCCTGCTGGACATCCAGGACCTGCTGTCCGACTCGGGCCTGGGCCGCGAGATGCACGTCATCGTCGGGCAGGGACAGCTCGACGCCGTGCTGCGGGCGACCCCGGAGGAGCGTCGCGGGTTCATCGAGGAGGCCGCGGGCGTCCTCAAGCACCGCAAGCGCAAGGAGAAGGCCCTCCGCAAGCTCGAGGCGATGCAGGCCAACCTCACGCGCCTGGCCGACCTCACCGGTGAGATCCGCCGCCAGCTCGGCCCGCTCGGCCGGCAGGCGGAGGTCGCGCGCAAGGCCGCGGTCGTCCAGGCGGACCTCCGCGACGCGCGTGCCCGGCTCCTCGCCGACGACCTCGCGCAGCTCACCGCCACGCTCGAGCAGGAGATCGCCGACGAGACGGCCGTACTCGCGGAGCGTGAGCGGGTCGAGCGGCTCCTGTCGGAGCAGCGTGCGCTGCTGGCGACGCTCGAACGGCAGGCGGCGGAGGCGGCGCCCGCGCTGAGCGAGGCGAGCGAGGTCTGGTACCGGCTGTCGTCGCTGCGCGAGCGCCTGCGTGGCACGTCCTCGCTCGCCGCCGACCGGGTGCGCCTCCTCGGGTCGGCGGGTGCGGAGCGCGGCGGCGGGTCGGACCCCGACGACCTCGCCCGCCAGGCCGAGCGGGTGCGGGCGGCCGAGGCCGAGCTCGCGGCCGAGGTCGAGCTCGCGCGGGTCGCCCTGGAGGCGGCGGTGACGGCGCGCCAGGAGGCCGAGCAGGAGGCCGGCGCGGCCGAGAAGGCGCTCGCGACGGCACTGCGGGGCGCGGCCGACCGCCGGGAGGGTGTCGCCCGGCTCGCAGGGCAGGTCGCCGCGCGCCGCAGCCGTGTCGAGGCCACCCAGGCCGAGCTCGGCCGCCTCCGGGAGACCCTGGCGGCCGCCGAGCGACGCGGCCAGGAGGCGTCCACCCAGTTCACCGCCCTGGAGTCGCAGGTCGCCGGTGTCGAGGAGGGCGAGGAGGGCCTGGACGCCGAGCACGAGGCCGCGGCCGAGGCGCTCGACGACGCGTCCGCGCACCTCACGTCGCTGCAGGAGCAGCTGGCCGCCGCGGACCGCGACGAGTCGGCCCTGACGTCACGGGCGGAGACGCTCGAGCTGAGCCTGCTCCGCAAGGACGGTGCCGGCGCGCTGCTCGCCGCGGACGGCCTGACGGGCACGATCGGCTCGGTCGCGGCGCTCCTGCAGGTCGACCCGCGCGACGAGGAGGCGATCGTCGCGGCGCTCGGTGCCACGGCGGACGCCGTGGCCGTCGAGTCGGTGGACGCCGCCGTCGACGCGCTGCGCTACCTGCGGACCGAGGACGCCGGCCGGGCGACCCTGCTCGTCGCGGGCGGCGACACGGCCGCACCCCGGCCGCCGGTCCCGGACGGCGCCGACCGTGCGACGGACCTCGTGCGCGCCCCGGCGCACGTGCGGGCGACCGTCGAGACGTTGCTCGTCGACGTCGTCGTCGTGGACGACCTCGCGACGGCGCGCGCGGTCGTCGCGGCCCGCCCCGACCTCGTCGTGGCGACCCGCACCGGGGACGTCCTGTCCCGCCACCGTGCAGCGGGCGGCTCGGCGACCGCGCCGAGCGCGCTGCACCTGCAGGCCGCCCTCGACCAGGCCCGCTCGGGTGCCCAGGAGGCGGCCAGCACCGCCGAGCGGCTGCGCTTCGAGATCGCGGCGGCGACCCAGGCGCAGACGCAGGCGCAGGCGGCCTACGAGGCGACGCTCGAACGGCTCAACGAGTCGGACGCGGCCCTCGCCGCGGTGGCCGAGCAGCTCGGGCACCTCGGCTCCACGGCCCGTGCGGCGCGTGCCGAGGCCGAGCGCGTCGAGGCGTCGCTCGAGGCCGCCTCCCGCACGCTCGAGTCCGACACGGCCGACCTCGCCGAGCTCACCGCACGGCTCGCCGCCGCCGAGGTGGAGCCCGCCGAGAGCGAGGCCGCGATCGTCGACGGGGGAGCGCTGCGGGACCGGCTCGCGGAGCTCGCGACCGGTGCCCGCAGCCGCGAGACGGAGGCACGCCTCACGTTGCGCACGAGCGAGGAGCGCGCCCGGGCGCTGTCCGGCCGGGCCGAGTCGCTCGAACGGGCGGCTCGCGCGGAGCGTGCGGCACGCGAGAAGGCCGCCGAGCGGGAACGTGCCCGCGCCCGTCAGGTCGCGGTCGCGCTCGCGGTCCGGGACGGCGCGCAGCAGGCGCTCACGGTGCTCGACGAGTCGCTGCGCCGGGCGTCGGCCGAGCGGGACGCCGCCGAGCAGGCGCGCGCCGAGCGGGACGCCCTCCTGACCGCCACCCGCACCGAGGCCGACGCACGTGCCGCGGAGCTCGGCCGGCTCACGGACGTCGCGCACCGCGACGAGGTCGCCCGCACCCAGCAGCGTCTGCGCATCGAGCAGCTGCAGACGCGGGCCGTCGAGGAGCTCGGGCTGGACCCCGTCGTGCTGCTCGAGGAGTTCGGTCCCCACCAGGACGTGCCGGTCGTGCACGCGCCGGGCGCCGACGTGGACCCGGACGCACCCACGGCTGTGCCCTACGTGCGCGAGCAGCAGGAGAAGCGCCTCCGGGCCGCCGAACGGGCGCTGTCGCTGCTCGGCCGCGTCAACCCGCTGGCGCTCGAGGAGTTCGCCGCGCTGGAGGAGCGCCACCAGTTCCTCACCGAGCAGCTCGCGGACCTCAAGAAGTCCCGCCTCGACCTGCTGGAGATCGTCAGGGAGATCGACGAGCGCGTCGAGCAGGTGTTCGCCGACGCCTACCGCGACACCGCCGCGGCGTTCGACGTCGTGTTCCCGCGGCTGTTCCCGGGCGGCGAGGGACGCCTCGTGCTGACCGACCCCGACGACATGCTCACGACCGGCATCGACGTCGAGGCCCGACCCGCGGGAAAGAAGGTCAAGCGGCTGTCGCTGCTGTCGGGCGGGGAGCGCTCGCTCACCGCGGTGGCGATGCTCGTCGCCATCTTCAAGGCCCGGCCCAGCCCGTTCTACGTGATGGACGAGGTCGAGGCCGCGCTCGACGACGCCAACCTCGGTCGCCTGCTGGAGATCTTCCGCGAGCTGCAGGAGGACTCGCAGCTCATCGTCGTCACGCACCAGAAGCGGACGATGGAGATCGCGGACGCGCTGTACGGCGTGACGATGCGGGGTGACGGCGTGACGACCGTGATCAGCCAGCGCATGCGGGAGGACGTCACCGTCTGACCCCTCGTCGGGCCGTTGTGGAGATTGTGTGCGGCTTGGTGGGCGGACGGGTGGGCCGTGGCGCCTCGGGCCGCCCGGCGACGGAGACTGGGGACGTGCCCGTTCTCGTCGCTGTTCTCGTCGCCCTCGTCGTCGCCGCCGCCGTCCTGCTCGTCGCCAGCGCGGTGGCCGGGGGTGCGTCGGACGACGGACGCGGCCCGCTGCGCAGCTTCCGGGCCGGGCTCGCCGCGCGCCGGCACCCCGACGAGGAGCAGCGTGCGGCGGCGATCGCCGCGTCCGCGGAACCGGTCGACGTCTCGCTCGACGAGCTGCTGAGCGCGAACGCCGAGCACGGCGCCGCCTACCTGGACGTCGACGAGCTCGGTGCCACGCTGCACCGCGCGCGCGAGCGCGCCGCCCGCGTGCTTCCGCTGACGCGCCGCGGCTGAGGCCACCCGGCCGAGTCCGCCGAGTTCACCCCGGCCGAGCCCACCCGGCCGAGGGGCCCGACGACCTCGGGCGCCGCCGCGTCGACGCGCCGGACGACGGACCGGCTCGCGCGGGCGACCGGACGGACGACAGACTGTCCCGGTGAACCCCGACACCCTGACCTGGCTGCTCGCGGCCGGCGTGCCGATCGCCCTCGCTGTCACCGTCGTCACCGCGGTGGTCCGACGCCGTTCCGGGTCGGGCATCGGCCCGGAGGGACCGACCCGGCCGTCCGATCCGACCGAGGCGCAGGGAGCGGCCACGTCGACCGCCGTCCTCGACCGGCCGGCCCCGGGTGTCGCCGAGGCGCCTGCCGCGGAGGCTGCGCCGGTCGAGGTGGCACCGCCGGTTCCACCCGTCGAGGTGCCGACCGGCGAGGTGCCGGCGGCGGAGGCCGCCGTCGAGCCCGAGCTCGAGGTCCCGGCGCCCGTCGCGGGGCGGCTCGCCCGTCTCCGGGGCCGGCTCGCCCGCTCGGGCTCCCCGCTGGGTGCGCGCCTGCTCGCCGTGCTGTCCCGCGACCACCTCACCGAGGACGACTGGGACGAGCTCGAGGAGACGCTGCTGCTGGCCGACGTCGGTGCCGGCCCGACGTCGGACCTCATCGAGGCGCTGCGCACCCGGGTCCGCGTCGAGGGCCTGCGCGAGCCCGCCCAGGTCCGTGCCCTGCTGCGCGAGCAGCTGCTCGCGCTCGTCGACCCGTCCCTCGACCGGACCCTGAGCACCACGCCGTCGACGGCGGCCGACGGGTCGCACGTGCCCGCGGTGGTGCTCGTCGTCGGCGTGAACGGCACCGGCAAGACGACGACGGTCGGCAAGCTCGCCCGCGTCCTCGTCGCCGAGGACCGCACGGTGCTGCTCGGCGCGGCCGACACGTTCCGCGCCGCGGCCGCCGACCAGCTCCAGACGTGGGGGTCGCGCGTCGGCGTGCACACGGTCCGGTCGGACCGGGACGGCGCCGACCCGGCGGCGGTGGCGTTCGACGCGGCTCGGCAGGGCCGCGCCGAGGGCGTGGACGTCGTCCTCGTCGACACCGCCGGACGTCTGCAGAACAAGGCCGGCCTGATGGACGAGCTCGGCAAGATCACGCGCGTCCTGACGCGGGAGGCGCCGCTCGCCGAGGTGCTGCTGGTGCTGGACGCGACGACCGGGCAGAACGGCCTCAACCAGGCGCGTGTGTTCGGCGAGGTCGCGGGCGTGACGGGCATCGTCCTGACGAAGCTCGACGGCACCGCCAAGGGCGGCATCGTCGTGGCCGTCCAGCGTGAGCTCGGCGTGCCCGTGAAGCTCGTGGGTCTGGGCGAGGGGCCGGACGACCTCGCGCCGTTCGACCCGGAGGAGTTCGTCGACGGGATCCTGCAGGGCTGACGGTCCGGCGACCGGGACGGTCTGTCCCGCACCGTTGGACGTCCGCCCAGGCCGAAACGGACTGTTTACACGGATGTGCGCCTTGTCACACGCCCGTAACGCCGCACGTGTTCGCGAGTAACCGGCCTCCCCGAATGTTGTCCACGTCCGGCCGCCCGGTCGGAGAGTGGAGAAGTGAACGATGGACTTCACCTTGGACACCGGCAACACGGCCTGGATGCTCATCTCGTCCGTGATCGTCCTCATGATGACGGTGCCGGCCCTGGCGTTCTTCTACGGGGGCATGGTCCGCGGCAAGTCGGTCCTCAACATGCTGATGATGAACTTCATCGCGGTCGGGACCGTCGGCCTCGTCTGGATCCTGTACGGGTACTCGATGACGTTCGGTGGGAGCACCACCGGCGTCGGCCAGTTCGTCGACAACCCGTTCGAGTACTTCGGCCTCGTCGGTCTGACGGACGACAAGAGCCTGATGGCGGCGTCCGGCGTGCCTGCGCTCGTCGCCGTCGCGTTCCAGGCGACGTTCGCCGTCATCACGGTCGCGCTGATCTCGGGCGCGATCGCGGACCGGATCAAGTTCGGCAGCTGGATCGCGTTCACGGTCGTGTGGGTCACCGCGGTGTACTTCCCGCTCGCCCACATGGTGTGGGGCGGTGGCTTCCTCGGTGTCGGCGGCAAGGTCTCCGAGTGGCTCTCCACGCCGATCGACTTCGCCGGCGGCACGGTCGTGCACATCAACGCCGGTGCCGCAGGCCTCGCGCTCGCGCTCCTGCTCGGTCGTCGCAAGGGCTGGCCGACGTCCCCGATCCGCCCGCACAACCTGCCGTACGTGATGCTCGGCGCCGCGCTCCTGTGGGTCGGCTGGTTCGGCTTCAACGCCGGCTCCGAGTTCGCCGCCGACGGCACCGCGGGCCGCGCGTGGATCAACACGTTCGTCGCCACCTGCGCCGCGATGCTCACCTGGCTCGTGACGGAGAAGATCCGCGACGGGCACGCCACGTCGCTCGGTGCCGCCTCGGGTGTCGTCGCAGGTCTGGTCGCGATCACGCCGGCCGCCGCGGCGGTCGACTCGTTCGGCGCCATCGCGATCGGCGCCATCGCCGGCACGGTCTGCGCCCTGGCCGTCGGCCTGAAGTTCAAGTTCGGCTTCGACGACGCGCTCGACGTGGTCGGCGTCCACCTGGTCGGTGGCATCACGGGCACCGTCCTGATCGGTCTCCTGGCCACGAACAAGCAGGGCGGCTGGTACCCCGACGGTGCGCAGAACGGCCTCCTCTACGGTGGCGGTGCGACGCAGCTGATCACGCAGATCCTGGTCGCCGCGATCGCTGTCGTGTTCTCCTTCGTGCTGACGTACGTCATCGGCAGCATCATCAAGGCCGTCACCGGCCTGCGGGTGAGCGAGGAGGACGAGGTCTCCGGGGTCGACCTGGCACTGCACGGCGAGACGGCGTACGAGACCCTGGACGGTTCCCGGGTCCTGACGGAGGTGAACTGATGACGAAGCTCGTGACGGCGGTCATCCAGCCGCACCGGCTGGATGACGTGAAGTCGGCCCTCGAGGCCGCCGGTGTGCGCGGTCTCACGGTGAGCGAGGCGAGCGGCTACGGCCGTCAGCGCGGTCACACGGAGGTCTACCGCGGCGCGGAGTACACCGTGGACCTCGTGCCGAAGGTCAAGATCGACGTCCTGGTGGCCGACGAGGACGCCTACGGCGTCACCGAGGTCGTCATCAAGGCGGCGCAGACCGGCAAGATCGGCGACGGCAAGGTCTGGGTCGTGCCGGTCGAGGACGTGGCTCGCGTCCGCACCGGCGAGCACGGCGACGACGCGCTCTGACCAGGACGGTCGCACGCACCGCATGACACAGCAACGGCCGCCCGCGGGGGGCGCGGCCGAGCACGGTTCGACCGAGGTCCCGCACCCCGACACCACCGGGGTGCGGGACCTGCGTGCCGAGCGGCTCGAGCTCGCGGCCCGCCTGACGGGCCCGCACGCCGACGGGGTCGCCCGTCGCACCGCGATCGTCGAGCTCGTCCGCGCCCGCCTCGCCGAGCTCTGGGAGGAGGCGACGGAGGGCGAGGACGTCTCCGGAGTCGCGCTCGGCGCCGTCGGGAGCATCGGGCGCGGCGACGCGAGCCCCGTGAGCGACCTCGACCTCCTGCTCGTGCACGAGGGGCGGGGACACCCGCCCGAGCAGCTCCAGGCGATCGCGCAACGGCTCTGGTACCCGATCTGGGACGCCGGGCTCGACCTCGACCACTCGGTGCGCTCGCTCGCGCAGTGCCGCCAGGTCGCGTCCAAGGACCTGCCGGCGGCGGTCGGCCTGCTCGACCTGCAGCCGGTCGCGGGCGACGCGGTCGTGATCGCCCGGGCGAGGTCCGCCCTGCTGGAGGACTGGCGCGACGCGGCCCGCCGGCGGCTGCCGGAGCTGCTCGGCTCGACGCGCCAGCGCGCGGACCGCCACGGCGAGCTCGCGTACCTGCTGGAGCCCGAGCTCAAGGAGGCCCGCGGCGGGATCCGCGACGCGGTCGTCCTCAGCGCGCTCGCGGCGACCTGGCTCACGGACCGACCGCACGGGGCCGTCGACAGCGCGTACGCGCACCTGCTCGACGTGCGCGACACGGTGCAGGTCGCGACGCGGCGGCACACGAACCGCCTGCTGCTCGCCGACCAGGACGAGGTCGCGGCGCTCGTCGGCTTCGACGACCGCGACGACCTCGTGGCGAGCATCGCGGAGGCGGGACGGGTCATCTCGTACGCCCTTGACACGACGGCCCGCAACGCCCGCCAGGCGCTGCAGCGCCCGGCCCGCAAGCCCGTGCTCGTGCGTGGCCGGCGGACGGCGCCGCGGCTGCGTGCCATCGCGGAGGACCTCGTCGAGCACGACGGCGAGATCGTGCTGGCGGTGGACGCCCGACCCGCCGACGACCCGCTGCTGTCGCTGCGCGCGGCGGCGACCGCGGCCCGCACCGGTCTGGCCCTGTCGCCGGTGACGGTCGCGAGCCTGACGGCGACACCGCCGCTGCCGACGCCGTGGCCGAAGGTCGCGCGGACCTACTTGCTGCAGCTCCTCGGCTCGGAGCAGGCCCAGGTGCCGATCTGGGAGGCGCTCGACCTGGCCGGTGTGGTGACGACGTGGATCCCGGAGTGGGCGGCGGTGCGGAACCGGCCGCAGCGGTCGCCCGTGCACCGGCACACCGTGGACCGGCACCTCGTCGAGACGGTCGCCCGGGCGGGCCGGGTCCGCCGCGAGGTCGAGCTCGGGGACACGCTGCTGCTCGCGGCGCTGCTGCACGACATCGGCAAGCGGGCCGGGGCCGGCGACCACTCCGTCGAGGGCGCCCGGCTGGCGGGTCCGATCGTGGTCCGCATGGGCTTCGGCGAGGACGTGGCGGCGGACGTCGCCCGCCTGGTCCGGGAGCACCTCACGCTCGTGGACCTCGCCACGACGGCCGACCCCGACGACCCGGCGACGCTCGCCCGCCTGCTCGACGCGGTCGACCACCGGGCCGACCTGCTCGAGGTGCTGCGTGCCCTCACGGAGGCGGACGCGTCCGCCGCCGGGCCTGCGGCGTGGAGCGCGTGGCGCGGCACGCTCGTCGACGACCTCGCCGCACGGGCCCGGCGCACGCTGGCAGGTACCCTGGACCGTCCGTGATCCCTGACGTGTGAGGACCGCCCGGTGTTCGCCACCCTGTCCGACCGACTGACGTCGACCTTCAAGAACCTGCGCACCAAGGGCCGTCTGTCCGAGGCGGACATCGACGCGACCGTGCGCGAGATCCGTCGTGCGCTGCTCGACGCCGACGTGGCGGTCCCGGTCGTCCGCTCGTTCACGGGCGCGGTCCGCGAGCGCGCGCTGTCGGTCGAGGTGTCCGGCGCGCTCAACCCTGCCCAGCAGGTCGTGAAGATCGTCAACGAGGAGCTCGTCGCGATCCTCGGCGGCCAGACGCGCCCGCTGACGTTCGCGAAGCGGCCGCCGACGGTCATCCTGCTCGCGGGCCTGCAGGGTGCCGGCAAGACGACCCTCGCGGGCAAGCTCGCGCTGCACCTCAAGTCGCAGGGGCACACCCCGCTCCTCGTCGCGGCGGACCTGCAGCGGCCGAACGCGGTCACGCAGCTGCAGGTCGTCGGCGAGCGCGCCGGCGTGCCGGTGTTCGCGCCGCACCCGGGAAACCAGGGCTCGGACGACGTCATGCCGTTCGGCGCCGACCCGGTCGCGGTCGCCCGTCAGGGCCTCGAGACGGCCCGGACCAAGCAGCACGACGTCCTCATCGTCGACACGGCCGGCCGGCTGGGTGTCGACGCGGAGCTCATGCGCCAGGCGTCGGACATCCGCGACGCGGTCGAGCCCGACGAGATCCTGTTCGTCATCGACGCGATGATCGGCCAGGACGCGGTGACGACGGCGCAGGCGTTCGCCGACGGCGTCGGCTTCACGGGCGTCGTGCTCTCGAAGCTCGACGGCGACGCCCGCGGCGGTGCGGCGCTGTCCGTCACGTCGGTCACCGGCAAGCCGATCCTCTACGCGAGCACGGGCGAGAAGCTCACCGACTTCGAGGTGTTCCACCCGGACCGGATGGCGTCGCGCATCCTCGACATGGGTGACGTCCTCACGCTCATCGAGCAGGCCGAGAAGGCGTTCGACGCCGAGCAGGCCGAGAAGATGGTCGGCAAGATCACCTCCGGCCAGGACTTCACGCTCGACGACTTCCTCGTCCAGATGCAGCAGCTGCGCAAGCTCGGCCCGCTGAAGAACATGCTCGGCATGCTCCCCGGCATGGGCCAGATGCGGGAGGCCATCGACTCGTTCGACGAGAAGGAGGTCAACCGCATCGAGGCGATGATCCAGTCGATGACGCCCGCCGAGCGGCACAACCCCAAGATCATCAACGGCTCGCGCCGCTCGCGCATCGCCAAGGGCTCCGGCACCACCGTCACGGACATCAACCAGCTCATCGAGCGGTTCGACAGCGCCCAGAAGATGATGCGCCACATGGCCAAGGGCGGCGCGATGCCGGGCATGCCGGGGATGGGCAGCCTCCCGGGCACCGGCAAGAAGTCCCGCGGCCGGGTCGCCGCGCCTGCCCCTCGTCGCGCCAAGGGCAAGTCCGGCAACCCCGCGAAGCGGGCCGAGCAGGAGCGCGCCGCGCTCGACCGTTCGGCGGCGGCCCCGGCGAGCGCCCCCGGCTCGGCGTTCGGGCTCGGTGCACCGCAGGAGCCGGAGCAGGTCGACCCGTCGGCCCTGCAGCTGCCCGCGGGGCTGGACAAGTTCCTCGGTCGCTGACCCGTGTCCGTCCTGCACCTGCGCGGCACCGTCGTCCTCGACGACGAGCGTGAGGTCGGCGAGGCGTGGGTGGTGGGGGACCGGCTGACGTTCGCACGTCCGGCCGCCCCGGTCACCGCCGTCCTCGAGGGCTGGGTGCTGCCCGGTCTCGTCGACGTGCACTGCCACATCGGCCTCGCTGCCGACGGCCCGGTCGACGACGGGACCGCGGAGAAGCAGGCGCTGGCGGACCGCGACTCGGGCGTCCTGCTCGTGCGCGACGCCGGTTCGCCGGCCGACACCGGCTGGGTGCACGACCGGGACGACCTGCCGAGGCTGATCCGCGCCGGCCGCCACCTGGCCCTGCCGAAGCGTTACCTGCGGAACTACGGCCGCGAGCTCGCGTCGGTCGCCGACCTGCCGGCCGCCGTCCGCGAGGAGGCCGCGCGCGGCGACGGCTGGGTCAAGCTCGTCGCCGACTGGATCGACCGCGACCTCGGCACCGACGGCGACCTGCGCCCCCTGTGGCCCCGCGAGGTGCTCGTCGAGGCGGTCGCCGCGGCGCACGCCGCCGGGGCCCGGGTCACGGCGCACACGTTCGCCACCGAGTCGCTCGACGACCTCCTCGACGCCGGTGTCGACTGCCTCGAGCACGCGACCGGCGCGACCCCGGACCAGGTCGACCGGATCGCGGCGGCGGGCATCCCGGTCACCGCGACGCTCCTGCAGATCGCGCAGTTCGAGTCGATCGCCGCCCAGGGAGCCGACCGCTACCCGCGGTTCGCTGCCCGGATGCGCGCCCTGCACGCCCACCGCTACGACCTCGTGCGGAGCCTGCACGAGGCCGGTGTCCCGGTGCTCGTGGGGACCGACGCGGGCGGCACGATCGGTCATGGCCGGATCGCCGACGAGGCGGCGGAGCTCGTCCGGGCGGGCATCCCTGCGCGAGACGTCGTGGCGGCAGCGAGCTGGCGGACGCGTGCGTGGCTCGGTGCTCCCGGGCTCGAGGAGGGGGCGAGCGCCGACGTCGTCGTCTACGGTGCCGACCCGCGGGCGCAGATCGAGGTGCTCGGGCACCCGACCGCGGTCGTCCTGCGGGGCGTCCCGACGACGACGGGCTGACGCGCCGCCGGTGGTCGTCGTGGTTGGGCCGCCCTGCGCGATCTGGCACAATGGTCCGCTGTACCCGACGGATGCAGCCCCTCTACCTGCGCCCGTCGTGTCCTCGGTCAGACCGGCGCGCCCCACCCCACGGGGCGAGCGCCGAGAGACCACCACAGCAGACCTCAGGAGAAGACCACACCGTGGCCACCAAGATCCGTCTCAAGCGTCTCGGCAAGATCCGTGCGCCGTACTACCGCATCGTCGTCGCCGACTCGCGCACCAAGCGCGACGGTCGCGTGATCGAGGAGATCGGCAAGTACCACCCCACCGAGGAGCCCTCGTTCATCGAGGTCAACTCCGACCGTGCCCAGTACTGGCTCGGCGTCGGCGCGCAGCCGACCGAGCAGGTCGCCGTGCTCCTCAAGATCACGGGTGACTGGCAGAAGTTCAAGGGCCTGCCGGGCGCCGAGGGCACCCTGCGGACCAAGGGCGACAAGGTCGACCCGAAGGCCGCCATCGAGGCCGCCGCCGCGGACGCCGAGAAGGTCAAGGCGAAGGCGTCGGAGAAGAAGGCCGCCGCTGTCGAGGCTCCGGCCGAGGCCGCCGCTGACGCCGAGGTCGAGGCCACCGAGGACGAGCAGGCCTGATGCTCGCCGACGCGCTGGAGCACCTGGTGCGGGGCATCGTCGACCACCCGGACGACGTGCGGGTGAACGCCTCGTCGTTGCGTCGCGGTGAGCTTCTCGAGGTGCGGGTGCACCCCGAGGACCTCGGTCGCGTCATCGGGCGCGGCGGGCGCACCGCCCGGGCCCTGCGCACGGTCGTCGGCGCGCTGTCGCCGGACGGCGCGGTCCGCATCGACGTCGTGGACGTCGACCGCCGCTGACGGGTTCGCCCGTCCAGGCTTCACGAAGGCCCGGCCCCGTACCCTGGGGCCGGGCCTTCGCCGTCATCCCGTCCCTCCCGAGAGGATCCCCATGCTGCTCACCGTCGCGCGGATCGGCCGTGCGCACGGCCTGCGCGGGGAGGTCGCGCTCGACCTGCGGACCGACGCTCCCGAGGACCGGCTGGCCGTCGGCACGCGCCTGCAGACCGAGCCGGCGTCGGCCGGGCCGCTCACCGTGGCCCGGACCCGGGTCCAGCAGGGGCGGTGGCACGTGACGTTCGAGGAGATCGCCGACCGGACGGCGGCGGAGGGGCTGCGCGGCGTCGAGCTGGTCGCCGAGGCGAGCGTGGACGATGACGAGGACGCGTGGTACCCGCACGAGCTCGCCGGCCTGCGGGCGGAGTCGACGGACGGACGGGTGCTCGGCGAGATCGTCGGCCTGCAGCACCTGCCCGCGCACGACGTCCTCGTCCTGCGCGAGCCCGACGGGGCCCGCACGCTGGTCCCGTTCGTGCGGGCCATCGTGCCCGTCGTGGACGTCCCCGGCGGCCGTGTCGTGCTGGACCCGCCGGGCGGCCTGCTCGCGTCCGACGCCGAGAACCTCGTGGTCTCGGACGAGACGCGGGGCGAGCCGGACCACGAGCCGGGTGCCGAGGACTGACGTGCGCATCGACGTCGTCTCGATCTTCCCCGACTACCTCGCACCGCTGGACCTCTCGCTCGTGGGCAAGGCGCGCACGGGCGGGCTGCTCGACCTGCGGGTGCACGACCTGCGGGACTGGACCACGGACCGGCACCGCACCGTCGACGACACCCCGTTCGGCGGGGGTGCCGGCATGGTGATGCGGCCCGACGTGTGGGGGACCGCGCTGGACTCCGTGCTCGACGACGGTGCGCACCTGCTGGTGCCGACCCCGTCGGGCGCACCGCTGACGCAGCGGACCGCCGAGCGTCTCGCCGAGGAGCAGCACCTCGTGGTGGCGTGCGGCCGGTACGAGGGCATCGACGCCCGGGTCGCGGAGCACTACCGGGCGCGACCGGGGGTCCGGGTCAGCGAGTTCTCGATCGGTGACTACGTGCTCAACGGCGGTGAGGTCGCGGCGCTCGTGCTCGTCGAGGCCGTCGCACGGCTGCTCCCCGGGGTCGTGGGGAACCCGGAGTCGCTCGTGGAGGAGTCGCACGGCGCTGCGGGCCTCCTGGAGTACCCCGTGTACACGAAGCCGCCGCAGTGGGCGGGGCTCGACGTGCCCGACGTCCTCCTGTCCGGTCATCACGGTCGCATCGCCCGGTGGCGGCGCGACCAGGCGCTGCGCCGGACCGCGGGGCGCCGGCCGGACCTCGTGGCAGCGCTCGACGTCGCGGCGCTGGACCGTGCCGATCTCGCGACGCTGGCGGAGCTCGGGTGGGTCGCGCAGGACGGCCGGCTCGTCGGACCCTGACCCTCGACCGGGTGCGCGCCCGGCTGCGGGCGCCGGCGGCCGCAGCCCCGGATTGGTGGCGTGCGCTCCCGCTGTGGCAGACTTGCCCGTTGGTGCGCGCCGGTCGCGTCTCTGCCACAGGGGAGACGACCCACGACCACAGAGAACAGGTCCACGACCTGTCCCCGAACGCACCGGACCAGACCATCGGGACGCCTGCACCGTGGTGCGCGGCGCCCTCGACGACGTTCCTGACCTGTGGCAGGGCGGGGAAGTGACTCACCATGCACACGCTCGACCAGCTCGACGCAGCCTCGCTGCGCAGCGACATCCCGGACTTCCGCCCCGGGGACACCCTGAAGGTCAACGTCAAGGTCGTCGAGGGCAACCGCTCCCGCATCCAGGCGTTCCAGGGTGTCGTCATCGCCCGTCAGGGCGACGGCGTCCGTGAGACGTTCACGGTCCGCAAGATCAGCTTCCAGGTCGGCGTGGAGCGCACGTTCCCCGTGCACTCCCCGACGCTGGACTCGATCGAGGTCGTCACCCGCGGTGACGTCCGTCGCGCGAAGCTGTACTACCTGCGCAAGCTCCGCGGCAAGAAGGCCAAGATCAAGGAGAAGCGCGAGAGCGTCCCCGCGAAGAAGGCCTGAGCCTTTCTCCGCACGTCGACGGGCGGTCACCCTGAGGGTGGCCGCCCGTCGCTTTCTGTGAATGTCCGTTCTGGGCGGTACCGCATGGTGGTTCGTTACCCGCGGACGGCGCCCGCGTGCGAGAGTGTGCGGGTGATCGAGCGCCCGTCCGAGGACATCGAGGACCCGACGAGGCCCTTCACCTGGCCCGCGATCGGCGGTGCCGCACCGGCCGGTCCCGCGGCGTCGGGCGACGTCCCGCACGGCGCGACCACGCCGCCGGAGCAGCCGGAGCAGCCCGAGGGCCGGCGGTCGCGTCGGACCGCCTCGCACCGGCACGCCGAGTCGAAGCCCCGCAGCGGCGCGATGGCGATGCTGCGCGAGACCGTGATCATCCTCGTCAGCGCGCTGGTGCTGTCGCTCGTCGTGAAGACGTTCCTCGTGCAGGCCTTCTTCATCCCGAGCCCGTCGATGCACGACACGCTGATCGAGGACGACCGCATCCTCGTGAGCAAGCTGACTCCCGGCCCGTTCGACCTGCACCGCGGCGACATCGTCGTGTTCAAGGACCCGGGGGGCTGGCTGCCGCCGGGCGGCGAGGCGGACGCCGTCGGGGTGCGTCGGGTGGTCAACGACGCGCTGACGTGGGTCGGCCTGTACCCGCAGGACGCCGGCGAGCACCTCGTGAAGCGGGTCATCGGGCTCCCGGGCGACCACGTGGCGTGCGCCGAGGTCGGGCAGCCGATCACCGTCAACGGAGTCCCGCTCGACGAGCCCTACCTGGCGCCGGGCGCGGTGCCGAGCGACATGACGTTCGACGTCGTCGTGCCGGCGAACAGTCTGTGGGTCATGGGCGACAACCGGCAGCACTCCGCGGACTCGCGCTGGAACCAGGGCAAGCCCGGTGGCGGCTCCGTGCCGATCAAGAACGTCGTCGGCGTCGCGTTCGTCACCGTGTGGCCGCTGGACCGGGCCACGATCCTGCGCAACCCGAAGGCGACCTTCGAGGACGTGCCTGACCCGTCATGACCCTGACCGTCGACCCCGTCGGTCCCGGCACGGTCGACGAGCCGGGACCGGTCCGCACGCCCGGGACGCGCTCCCGGACGGCCGCACGGCCCGTCACCCGCCCTGGACCGCACCTGCGGCACGAGCGCCTGCTCCTGCGTGAGGGCGCGACGCTCGTCGCGGGGATGGACGAGGTGGGCCGCGGCTCGTTGGCCGGGCCGGTCAGCGTCGGAGTCGTCGTGGTCGACGCGGGCACCCGGTCCGCGCCGCGTGGCGTCGCGGACTCGAAGCTCCTGACGCCGGCCGCCCGGACGGCCCTGCTGCCCGCTCTCGGTCGCTGGGGCCTGGCGCGGGCCGTGGGCCACGCGAGCGCGGCGGAGATCGACGACCTGGGCATCATCGCGGCGTTGCGGCTCGCGGGGTCCCGGGCCCTGTCGGCGGTCGTCGAGGTCGTCGGCCACGTGGACGTCGTGCTCCTCGACGGTTCGCACGACTGGCTGACCCCGCCCGCCGCGGTGCCGGACCTGTTCGCCGCCGTCGAGGACGTCGTCGCGGCGCCCGTGCCGCGCGTCCGCATGCGCGTCAAGGCGGACCGGACGTGCGCGAGCGTCGCGGCGGCCAGCGTGCTGGCCAAGTGCGAGCGGGACGCGCTCATGGTCGGGCTGGCCCCACACCACCCCGCGTACCGGTGGGACGAGAACAAGGGCTACGCGTCGCCGGACCACCTGGCCGCGCTCCGCGAGCTCGGCCCCAGCGAGCTGCACCGACGCTCGTGGCGACTGCCCGGCGTCGGCCTCGACGACGACGGGCTCGTGCCCGGCGACGACGAGTCGGACCTGACCTTCGACGACCTCGACCTGGACGACGTGACGGACCGGGCGGAGTCGGACGACACGGACTGACGGCACTCCGGGAACGCCGCGCTGCGGCCCCGGACGGCCGCCCATGGGGGATGATGGCCCGGTGAGTGCGGAGGACCTGGAGAACTACGAGACCGACATGGAGCTCGCGCTCTACCGTGAGTACCGGGACGTCGTGGGGCTCTTCTCGTACGTCGTCGAGACGGAGCGCCGGTTCTACCTCGCGAACCAGGTGGACCTGCAGGTGCGGTCCGCCGCGGGCGAGGTGTACTTCGAGCTGAGCCTCGCGGACGCGTGGGTGTGGGACGTGTACCGGTCGGCGCGGTTCGTGAAGTCGGTGCGTGTCGTCACGTTCAAGGACGTGAACGTCGAGGAGCTCGCGAAGGCGGAGCTCGACCTCGGTGGCAGCGCCGGCTTCGGTCGGTAGCGGCGCCCCGCTCGGCGAGCCGCCCACAGCCCGGCGCCGGCGCGCAGCCCGCACCGTCCGCGCACGCAGGTCGACGGCCACGTGCCGCCACCGGGCACTCTCGTGCCGGGAGGTGGTCCGGTGCGTGCGAAGGACGCGGTGGGACGGTACGGCGAGGACGTGGCTGCGGCGCACGTCACCGCGCAGGGATGGCAGGTGCTCGAGCGGAACTGGCGGGTCGTGGCCGGTGAGCTCGACCTGATCGCGCTCGACGGGGACGAGCTCGTCGTCGTCGAGGTCAAGACGCGGCGCTCGGCAGCGTTCGGCCACCCCGCCGAGGCGGTGACGCGGCACAAGCTCGCCCGCGTCCGGCGTCTTGCAGCGCAGTGGCTCGCGTCGCACGACACCCGGCCCGCGTCGGTGCGGGTCGACGTCATCGCGGTGCTCCTGCCGCGACAGGGGGCCGCTCAGGTCGAGCACCTCGTCGGGGTGGTCTGAGTGGTGCTCGGTCGGACGCTCGCCGTCGCCCTGGTGGGACTGCGCGGACACGTCGTCGAGGTCGAGGCGCACCTCGCTCCGTCGCTGCCGGCGTTCACCCTCGTCGGGCTGCCCGATGCGGCGCTGGCGGAGTCGCGTGACCGTGTCCGCGCCGCGGTGTCGTCGTCGGGCCTGGCGTGGCCGCAGCGGCGGATCACCGTGAACCTCTCGCCGGCGACGCTCCCCAAGTCCGGGTCGACGTTCGACCTCGCGATCGCCGTCGCGATGCTCGCCGGCGCCGAGGCGGTGGACCCGCTGCGCGCCGTCGGGGTGGTCCACCTCGGCGAGCTCGGCCTCGACGGACGGCTGCGGCCCGTCCGGGGAGTGCTGCCGGCGGTCGCCGCCGCGGTCGCCGCGGGCCATCCCCGGGTCGTCGTGCCGCGGGGCAACCTGGCCGAGGCGCAGCTCGTGCCCGGCGCGCAGGCGATCGGTGCGGACAGCCTGGCCGAGGTCGCAGCCGGCTACGGCGCCGACGTCGAGGTCCCCGACGTCGTCCCGGTCGCTGCCGAGCACGCGTCGTCCGCGCCGCGTCCCGGCCTGGACCTGGCGGACGTGATCGGTCAGCCCGACGCCCGGCAGAGCCTCGAGGTGGCCGCCGCCGGTGGGCACCACCTCCTCATGGTCGGCCCGCCCGGGACCGGCAAGACGATGCTCGCCGCCCGCCTGCCCGGCCTGCTCCCCGACCTCTCGGAGGCGGACGCGGTCGAGGTCACGGCCGTGCACTCGGTGGCCGGCACCTTCGACCCGGGGGAGGGTCTGCTCCGTCGACCTCCGTTCGAGGACCCGCACCACACCGCGACCCCCGCCAGCGTGGTGGGCGGTGGGTCGGGTGTGCCCCGCCCCGGTGCGGCGTCCCGCGCGCACCGGGGAGTCCTGTTCCTCGACGAGGCGCCGGAGTTCACGACGGCGGTGCTGCAGACGCTGCGGCAGCCGCTCGAGCACGGTGAGCTCGTCCTGCACCGTGCCGCCGGCGCCGCCCGGTACCCGGCGCGGTTCCAGCTCGTGCTCGCCGCGAACCCGTGCCCGTGCGGCAAGGCGGTGGGCAAGGGGCTGGGCTGCACCTGTCGCTCGGAGCAGCGCCGCCGGTACTTCGGCAAGCTCTCCGGGCCGTTGCTCGACCGAGTCGACCTGCAGGTCGAGCTGGGACCCGCACGGCCGGGCGGCGAAGCAGGGGAGCGGTCCGCCGCCGTGGCGGCACGCGTCGCAGCCTGCCGGGCCGCTCAGGCGGTGAGGCTCTCCGGAACGCCGTGGCGCACGAACGCGGAGGTGCCTGGCGCGTGGCTGCGCGCCCGCCTGGGCGCCGACCGGTCGCTCACGACCGAGCTCGACCGCGCCGTCGACCGGGGGACGCTCAGCCTGCGTGGCGTCGACCGGGTGCTGCGCGTCGCGTGGACGCTGGCCGACCTCGCCGGCCGGGACGCGCCGGCGCGGACGGACGTCGGGCAGGCGCTGCTCCTGCGCACTCGCGGGCACGGCGCATGACGACCGCCGCCACGCCGCCCGTCGGTACGCCGACCGAGGCTGAACCGCATGTCCGTCCGCCGGCGGTGGCCGGACCACGTGTCCGCCCGCCGGCGGTGGCCGGACCACGTGTCGGTTCGCCGCCGGTGGTCGGACCACATCTCGGTCCGCCGGCCGTGGCCGGACCACGTGTCGGTTCGCCGGCGGTGGCCGGACCGCCTGTCGCTGCGCCGGCGGTGGCCGAGCCGCGCATCGGTCCGCTGCCGGACGTCGCTGACCGCGAGCTGAAGGCGCGGGTCGCATGGAGCGGGCTCGCCGAGCCCGGCGACCGGATCGCCGGGGCGCTGGTCAGGGCGCTCGGTCCCGCGGACGCACTCGAGTGGCTCAGCTTGTCGGGCGACGACCGGCCGGTGCCGTGGGGCCCGCTGGAGGAGCGCGTCGGTCCGCTGCCGACCGCGCAGCGCGGCCGGCTCGAGCGTTCCGTGCGGCGATGGGCGACGCGACTGCCGACCGTCGAGCCCGAGCGCGACCTCGAGGTGCTGACCCGCATGGGCGGTTCCGTCCTCGTCCCGGACGACGCCCGATGGCCTGTCGGGCTCGACGACCTCGGCGACGAGCGTCCTTTCTGCTTGTGGGTCCGCGGCGTTCCCGATCTCGCCCGGGCCTGGCGGCGTGGTGTCGCGCTCGTCGGGTCGAGGGCGGCGACCACTTACGGCGAGCGCGTCGCGTTCGACCTCGCGGAGAGCCTGGGCGCGCGGGGCGTGACGGTCGTGTCGGGCGGCGCGTACGGCGTTGACGCGGCATCGCACCGGGGGGCGCTCTCGGCCGGTGGCGCGACGAGCGTCGTGCTCGCCGGGGGTGTCGACCGGGCCTACCCGCTCGGCAACGCGCGGCTCTTCGAGGCGGTCGTCGGCGCAGGCGGGTCGGTGGTCGCGGAGCTCGGTCCGGGCCGGGTGCCGACGAAGAGCCGGTTCCTGCAGCGCAACAGGCTGATCGCGGCGGGGAGCAGGGCGACGGTCGTCGTCGAGGCGGCGTGGCGTTCCGGGGCGATGAGCTCGGCTCACCACGCCGCGCGGCTGCTGCGGCCGGTCGGGGCGGTGCCGGGGCCGGTCACCTCGGCGGCGTCCGCGGGATGTCATCGGCTCCTGCGTGACGGGATCGCGGTGTGCGTCACGGATGCCGACGAGGTCGCCGAGCTCGCCGGCAGCGCTGGGTGCGACCTCGTCGACGAACGGGTCGAGGCGCCACGACCGGGTGACGGCCTCGACCCTGTGACTCGCCGCGTGCTCGAGGCGCTCCCTCGCCGGGTTCCGACCGATCTGGCGACGGTCGCGTCCTCCGCGGGAGTGACGACGGCGGAGGCGCGAGCCGCGCTGGGACTGCTCGAGCTCGACGGTTCGGCCGTACGTTCGAGTGCCGGCTGGCGCATGGGGACGCGAGGGTGAGCCGCACAGCGGGTGAAAAGAGGTTCGTTCGACGGAATTCATGGCCCGCGAATCGGACATGCACGGCGGAATCCCCCGTGACTAGGCCTCTTGGGTGAGAGTCCCGCTTGTTTATGTGATGTGTTTCAGGTCACCGTAGGCCCATGAACATGACCGAGGTCACTCTGACGGGCGCATCTCGTGCGCGCCTGCTCGGTGATTTCTCGGCATATCTGAGCGCGCAGCGGGGATGTTCCGAGCACACCGTGCGGGCATATCTCGGCGACGTCGAGCAGATGCTCGCCTACGCCTCCCGGCACGGCCGCGACTCGCTGGGTGCGGTCGACCTGGGTGTGCTGCGGGCGTGGCTGGCGTCGATGGCGCAGGCGCGCCGCAGCCGGTCGACGATCGCACGCCGGAGCGCGGCGGTCCGGACCTTCTTCGCGTGGGCCGTGCACCACGGCCTCATCGAGCAGGACCCTTCGCTGCGCCTCGCGACGGCGCGCGTCTCGCAGCTGCTGCCGACGGTTCTCCAGCTGGGACCGGTGGCGCGGATGATCGACGCCGCTCGGGACCGTGCGCAGGACGACGAGCCGGCGCACCTGCGGGACTGGGCGGCGCTCGAGCTGCTCTACGCGACCGGTGTGCGGGTCGGCGAGCTCTGCGGTGCCGACGTCGACGACATCGACCTCGACGAGCGCCTGATCCGCGTCGTCGGCAAGGGCGACAAGGAGCGCGTCGTCCCGTTCGGCCGGCCTGCACGCATCGCGGTGTCCGCCTGGTTGCAGCGTGGCCGGCCCCTCCTCGCGCGTCCCGACTCCCCGCCGGCGCTGCTGCTCGGTCGTCGTGGCGGTCGGGTCGACCAGCGTCAGGTCCGGGCGACGGTGCACGACGCGGCGGCCCTCGCCGGTGTCGAGGACGTCGCCCCGCACGGGATGCGCCACACCGCGGCGACCCACCTGCTCGACGGCGGGTCCGACCTGCGCAGCGTGCAGGAGCTCCTCGGCCACGCGAGCCTCGCCACGACGCAGCGTTACACCCATGTCTCGGCCGAGCGGCTCCGCTCGGCATTCGAACTGGCGCACCCCCGCGCATGAAGGTACGAACGGAGTCGACGATGGCGTCCTCACTCGATGCGGTCCACGTCCTGAGCGCCCGCTTTGCGGGCACCGCCGCCGAGGGCGTGATCCCGCAGCAGCGCATCGCTTCCGACGCCTCGGACCTCGGGGAGGACGGCGACGTCGCCGTGCTCGACGCGGACCTCGAGCTCGTGCTCGAGGGAGTGCCGTCGCAGCGCGGCGCCGTCTTCGACGACCCGGACGTCGCCGCGATGTGGGACGCGTTCAAGTCGACGGGTGCTGCGCGTGCTCGGGAGAGCCTGATCCTGCACTACGCGCCGCTGGTGTCCGCCGTCGCGGGCCGTGTCGGGATGCGGCTGCCGAGCACGGTCGAGCAGGCCGACCTCGTGTCGTACGGCATGTTCGGCCTGATCGACGCGATCGAGAAGTACCAGACCGACCGCGCGGTGAAGTTCGAGTCGTACGCGTCCTCCCGCATCCGCGGGGCGATCATCGACGAGCTGCGGGCGATGGACTGGGTGCCCCGGTCGGTCCGCACGAAGGCCCGTGCGGTCGACCGTGCCTACGCCGAGCTCGAGGCGACGCTGCACCGCGCCCCGACCGAGCAGGAGGCGGCGGCGCACCTGGAGATGTCGGTCGGGGAGCTGCGTGCGGTCTTCTCGCAGCTCGCGACCGTGAACGTGGCGGCACTCGACGAGCTGCTCGGTGGCGGCGACGACCGTCCTGGCGGTGCCTCGCTGGGTGACACGTTGGGTGACGAGCGCACGCTCGACCCGGCGGGGGCGATCGACGCCGCCGAGACGAAGTACCTGCTGGCCCGTGCGATCGAGCAGCTCGGCGAGCGGGAGCGCATCGTCGTCGTCCTCTACTACTACGAGGGCATGACGCTCGCGGAGATCGGCCGCGTGCTCGGTGTCACGGAGTCGCGGATCTCGCAGATGCACACGGCCGCGATGCTGCGGCTGCGCACCCGGCTGCTGGACGCCGAGCGCGTCTGACCGACCGAGGGCGGCAGGCCGGCCCGCTCGTCCGTGAGCACCGCCGCGCCGGTCCTCACCGCCGCGCGTGTCGCATGGCTGCGCCCGTCTGCACCGCCCCGCGGGCGGGCTGTGCCGCCTGGCTGGCCTCGTCGGGACCAGCGCTGCTGTCGAGCGGGCCGTCGGACAGCAGGACGATCGGGCCGGGGGCGCCGAGGACGCCCATCGGGTTGAGGTAGACGCTGCCGCGGCGCACGCCCCAGTGCACGCACGACGCGGGCGCGCAGTGCGACCCGGTGCCGGCGAGCGTGGCGACCGGGTCCCCGGCCGCGACGGCGGTGCCGACGGGAACGGTGGCGACCGCGGGCTCGAGGCTCGAGCGGAGGCCGCCGGGATGGGTCACCACGACCACGCCGCGTCCCGCGATCTCGCCGGCGAAGGTGACGACGCCGGCGGCCGGCGCGAGGAGCGGCGTCCCGGCGTCGGCTGCGAGGTCGACGCCGCGGTGCCCGGCGGCCCACGGTGCGGGTGGGGACCGGAACGGATCCCTCACGTGCAGCGGTGCGGGGACGGGAGGCCGGAACGTGACGACGCCGTCGAGGGACTGCGGCGCCGCGGCGCTGCCCGCGATCACGACGGCGAGCCAGCAGAGCACGGCGCCGAGACCGGCGAGCGCGACCTGCCGACGGCGACGGCTCCGACGCGCGACGCTGGCGCGCGCCGACGGCAGGATCACGTCGGGCGGCCGTCGTGCGCCCTGGCCTGCCGCGCGCGAGTGCCTGCGGGAGCCGGTGGAGCCCGGCTGCACGCGGGAGCCGGTGGAGCCCGGCTGCACGCGGGAGCCCGTCCGGCGCGGGTGTCTGCCGGCGTCCGCCGGGCCGGGGCGTGCGCCGGACCCCGTCGTCGCGGGTGTCGAGGGGGAGCGGGTCGTCGTCGAGGTCATGGCACGCACCGTGGCAAACCCGACCGGGGGTCGTGGCGGGGGTCACCCCGGGTCGTGGAAGACGCGCGGCCGCCAGGGGGCTGTGGGCGGCTCGAGTCGGGGGCGTCGGAGGCACGCCACCCGATCGGCTAGACTTCGGGTGCGACCGGTCCGTGCCGGTCGACATCGCGCGCCATCTTCCCGATGTCCGCCTCGCCTCACGGCGAGGACAGGCTCGGGGTCGGACGCTGCACCGGTCCGGGCACCGCACATCACGTGCGACGCCCGGCGCAGCCACCGGCATGGCGCCAGGGGCTCCGACCACGTGGTCGGGCCGACAACCGAGATGCGGGCCCGTTCGCCGGGTCCGCCTGCACGCGTGCACCTCGCGGTGCGCGCCGGAAGGACGTGCCATGGCCGTCGTGACCATGCGCCAGCTGCTCGAGAGCGGTGTCCACTTCGGGCACCAGACCCGCCGCTGGAACCCCAAGATGAAGCGCTTCATCTTCACCGAGCGCAACGGCATCTACATCGTCGACCTGCAGCAGTCGCTGTCCTACATCGACCGCGCGTACGACTTCGTCAGCCAGACCGTCGCCCACGGCGGCAGCATCCTGTTCGTCGGCACCAAGAAGCAGGCGCAGGAGCCCGTCGCCGAGCAGGCCGCCCGCGTCGGCATGCCGTACGTCAACCAGCGCTGGCTCGGTGGCATGCTCACCAACTTCACCACCGTGCACAAGCGTCTGCAGCGCCTCAAGGAGCTCGAGCAGATCGACTTCGACGACGTCGCGGCCTCGGGCCTGACGAAGAAGGAGCTGCTCGTCCTGCGTCGCGAGAAGGACAAGCTCGCCAAGACGCTCGGCGGCATCCGTGACATGGCCAAGGTCCCCTCGGCCGTGTGGATCGTCGACACGAACAAGGAGCACCTCGCGGTCGACGAGGCGCGCAAGCTGGGCATCCCGGTCGTCGCGATCCTCGACACCAACTGCGACCCCGACGTCGTGGACTACCCGATCCCGGGCAACGACGACGCGATCCGCGCCGTCCAGCTGCTCACCCGCGTGATCGCCGACGCCGCCGCCGACGGTCTGCTCAAGCGTCACTCGGGTCGCACCGCGGCCGCCGAGGGCGCCGAGGCCGACGCCGAGCCGCTGGCCGAGTGGGAGCGCGAGCTGCTCGCCGGTGCCGAGGCCGACCTCCAGCAGGGCGAGTCCGCTGCCGCTCCGGCCGCCGTGCAGGCCGAGGCCCCCACCGCCGCCGACGTCGTGACGACGGACGCGCCGGCCGAGGAGGCCGTGGCCGCCGCCGAGGCGACCGAGACCGTCGAGGCTGCGCCCGAGGCGCCGGCCGAGGGTGACGCCGCGTCCGAGTGACGCGTCCGTCCCTGAACTCCACTTCGACCAGAACGGAATCACTGATGGCGAACTACTCGCTCGCAGACATCAAGGCGCTGCGCGAGAAGACCGGTGCCGGCATGCTCGACGTCAAGAAGGCGCTCGAGGAGGCGGAGGGCGACGCCGACAAGGCGCTCGAGATCATCCGCGTCAAGGGCCTCAAGGGCGTCGGCAAGCGTGAGGGCCGCGCGGCGTCGGACGGCCTCGTGGCCGCCCACGTCGGCCCGACGGCGGACGGCGAGGGCCAGACGGGCGTGCTCGTCGAGGTCAACTCCGAGACGGACTTCGTCGCGAAGAGCCCGAACTTCGTCGCGCTCGCCGAGCGCGTCCTCAACGCCGCGGTCGGCTCGCCGGCCCGCGACGCGGACGCCCTGCTCGCGACCGAGGTCGACGGCTCCAGCGTGCAGTCGATCGTCGACGAGACGGCCGCCACGCTGGGCGAGCGCGTCGTCGTGCGTCGTCTGGCCCGTCTGGCCGGCGAGCACGTCGAGGTGTACCTGCACAAGGTCAACAAGGACCTGCCCCCGCAGGTCGGCGTCCTCGTCGCGACGGACGAGGCGGGCGCCACGGTGGCCCGTGACATCGCGACGCACATCGCGGCGTTCTCGCCGACGTACCTCACGCGTGCGGACGTCCCGGCCGAGACGGTCGAGAGCGAGCGTCACATCGCCGAGGAGACGGCCCGCAACGAGGGCAAGCCCGAGGCTGCGCTCCCGAAGATCATCGAGGGTCGCCTCAACGGCTTCTTCAAGGAGAACGTGCTCCTCGAGCAGGCGTTCGCCAAGGACAACAAGAAGACGGTCGCCCAGGTCCTCACCGAGGCCGGCGGCACGCTGACGGGCTTCGTGCGCTACCGCGTGGGAGCCTGACCCCATGTGACGAGGTGGCCCCGGCCCTGCAGGGTCGGGGCCACCGTCGCAACGGGCATCGCAACCGGGCATCGCAACCGGGCACCCGCGGGTGCCCACCCGTGCAGGACGCATCGAGGGAGACACCGTGAGCCAGGACGTGACCGCGACCGACGAGAACGCCCCGGCCCGACGCGTCCTGCTGAAGCTGTCCGGCGAGACGTTCGGTGGCGGTGACGTGGGCCTTGCGGCCGACGTGGTCCAGCGCGTCGCGGCCGAGATCGCCATCGCGGTCCGGGCAGGCGTGCAGGTCGCGATCGTCGTCGGCGGCGGCAACTTCTTCCGGGGCGCCGAGCTGTCGCAGCGCGGCCTGGACCGGGCCCGTGCGGACTACATGGGCATGCTCGGCACGGTCATGAACTGCCTCGCGCTGCAGGACTTCCTCGAGCAGGCGGGTGTCAGCACGCGCGTGCAGACCGCCATCACGATGGGCCAGGTCGCCGAGCCGTACATCCCGCTGCGGGCCATCCGGCACCTCGAGAAGGGCCGCGTGGTGATCTTCGGCGCGGGCGCCGGGATGCCGTACTTCTCCACGGACACCGTGTGCGTGCAGCGCGCCCTGGAGACGCACTGCCAGGAGGTCCTCATGGGCAAGAACGGCGTGGACGGCGTCTACACGGCCGACCCCCGCAAGGACCCGACGGCCGTGAAGCTCGACACCCTGACGTACACGGACGCGCTGGTCGGCGACCTCGCGGTCATGGACCAGACGGCGCTGAGCCTGAGCCGCGACAACGACGTGGTGATGCGCGTGTTCGGGCTCGAGGAGCCGGGTAACGTCACACGCGCCCTGCAGGGTGAGAAGATCGGCACGCTGGTCACGGCGGGCTGACGTCCTGCACGCCCCCAGCCTGACCCCCCAGACCGCACGCACGAAGGAGCACCGGTGATCGACGAGACCCTCCTCGAGGCCGAGGAGAAGATGGACAAGGCGGTCGAGGTCGCCAAGGACGACTTCGCGACGATCCGCACCGGCCGCGCCAACGCCGCGATGTTCTCGAAGGTGTTCGTCGACTACTACGGCAGCCCGACGCCGTTGCAGCAGCTGGCGTCGTTCAACGTGACCGAGGCGCGCACCATCCTCGTGTCGCCGTTCGACAAGTCGTCGATGGTCGCGATCGAGAAGTCGCTGCGTGACTCCGACCTGGGGGTGAACCCGTCGAACGACGGCAACGTCATCCGGGTGGTGCTTCCGGCGCTGACCGAGGAGCGCCGCCGCGACTTCGTGAAGCTCGCGAAGGGCAAGGCCGAGGACGCGCGTGTCTCGGTGCGCAACGTGCGCCGCCGCGCCAAGGAGGAGCTGGACCGCATCGTCAAGGACGGCGAGGCGGGCGAGGACGAGGTCGCGCGGGCGGAGAAGGAGCTCGAGGTGCTCACCAAGAAGCACGTCGACCTCATCGACCACCTGCTCTCGTCCAAGGAGAGCGAGCTCCTCGAGGTCTGATGTCGGAGCACACCGCACTCGCCGCACCGCGCACGCCGCGACCGGGCAGGGACCTCCCCGTCGCGATCGTGGTGGGCGTGGCGCTGCTCATCGGCGTCGTCGCGTCGCTGTTCATCCGCAAGGAGGCGTTCGCCGTCGTGGCGGTCGTCGCCGTGTGCGCGGGCCTCTGGGAGCTCGCCCAGGCGTTCACGCGCCGAGCGATCCACCTGCCGCTCGTGCCGCTGATCGTCGGCGCGGTCGGCATCCTCGTCTCGGCGTACACGGCCGGGCCGGAGGCGATGTTCGTCGCGTTCATGCTCACGGTCGGCGGTGTCGTCATCTGGCGGGTGCTCGACGGCAACGGCGAGGCGGCGCTGCGGGACGCGAGCGCGGGTGCGTTCGCCGCCGCCTACCTGCCGTTCCTCGCCGGCTTCGTCATGCTGATGCTCGCGGCGCCGGACGGGCCTGCGCGCGTGATGCTGTTCATCCTCCTGGTCGTCGCGAGCGACACCGGGGGCTTCGTCGTCGGGACGCTGCTCGGCAAGCACCCGCTGGCGCCGTCGGTGAGCCCGAAGAAGTCGTGGGAGGGCCTGGTCGGCTCGATCGTCCTGGCCTGCGTGGTCGGCGTCGTCGGTGTGCAGGTCGGGTTCGGCGGCGAGCCGCTGGTCGGCGTGTTCCTCGGGTTGGCGACGGTCGTGACAGCGACGCTCGGCGACCTGGCCGAGTCGCTGCTCAAGCGCGACCTCGAGCTGAAGGACATGGGCCGGCTCATCCCGGGTCACGGCGGTCTGCTGGACCGGCTGGACTCGCTGCTGCTCACCTGCCCCGCCGTCTACCTGATCCTCTCGGTCCTGCTCCCTGCGTGACCCCGACCCGAAGGAGGGGGACGCCATGACCGGCACACCCGTCCGCCTGGACCTGTCGTCGCCGACCCGCGGACCCCGCGGCAAGCCGCCGAAGCACTTCGTCGACCTCACGCCGGAGCAGCGGGTCGCCGCCGTGACGGAGCTGGGCGAGAAGCCGTTCCGCGCCAAGCAGCTCGCGACGCACTACTTCACGCACCTGACGTCCGACCCGGCGCTGATGACGGACCTGCCGAAGGCGAGCCGCGACAAGCTGGTCGAGGGCTTGTTCCCCACGCTGCTGACGGCGCACCGCACGCAGACGGCCGACCAGGGGACCACGGTCAAGACGCTGTGGCACCTGTTCGACGGCGCCAAGGTCGAGTCGGTCCTCATGCGGTACGCGAACCGCACGACGCTGTGCATCTCGAGCCAGGCGGGCTGCGGGCTCGCGTGCGCGTTCTGCGCGACGGGCCAGCTCGGCCTGACGCGCAACCTGTCCACGGCGGAGATCGTCGAGCAGGTGCGGTCGGCCGCCCGCTCGCTGGCGGACGGTGAGGTTCCCGGTGGTCCGACGCGCCTGACGAACGTCGTGTTCATGGGCATGGGTGAGCCGCTGGCCAACTACAAGGCGGTCATGGAGACGGTGCGCCGGCTGGTCGCGCCGACGCCGGACGGCCTGGGCATGTCGGCGCGGAACGTGACCGTCTCGACGGTGGGCATGGTCGCGTCGATGGACAAGCTCGCCGACGAGGGCATCCCGGTGACGCTGGCCCTGTCGCTGCACGCGCCGGACGACGAGCTGCGCAGCGAGCTCGTGCCGGTGAACACCCGGTGGAACGTGGACGAGGCGCTCGACTCGGCGCACCGCTACTTCGAGAAGACCGGGCGGCGGGTGTCCATCGAGTACGCGCTGATCCGGGACATCAACGACCACGCGTGGCGGGCGGACCTGCTCGGCGAGAAGCTCAACGCGCGCGGCCGCGGCTGGGTGCACTGCAACCCGATCCCGCTGAACCCGGTGCCCGGCTCCAAGTGGACGGCGAGCGATCCCCGGGTCGAGCAGGAGTTCGTGGCACGCTTGCGAGCGCACGGCATCCCGACGACGATCCGGGACACCCGGGGCAGTGAGATCGACGGCGCCTGCGGGCAGCTCGCAGCGGAGGAGGACGAGTGAGCGACGGCATGTTCCGCACCGTCACGGGGTTCAAGCAGGGCTACGACCCCGACGAGGTGGACGAGTTCTTCTCGCACGCGCGTGCCGTGTACGAGAAGGGTCCCGCGGGCGCGCTGGCCAGCAAGGACGTGCGCGCCGTCGCGTTCGACATGGTGCGCGGCGGGTACGTCACGTCGGCCGTCGACGCGGCGCTCGACCGGCTGGAGGCGGCGTTCGTCGCCCGGTCGCGTGCGGAGTTCGTCGCGCAGCGGGGGCAGGAGGCGTGGATGGCCCGGCTCGGTGAGCAGGCGCGCACGCTGTACGGCCGGCTGGGGCGTCCGGACGGGGACCGCTTCGCGCCGCCGGAGGGCCGGCACCAGGGGTACGAGCCCGCGGACGTCGACGCGCTGTGCCACCGGCTCGTCGCGTACTTCGACAAGGGCGCGCCGCTGACGGCCGGCGAGGTCCGGGCGGCGACGTTCCGTCGGCGCAACGGCGCCAACGGCTACGGCGAGCCCGCGGTGGACGCCTTCTTCGCGCGTGCGGTCGAGGTGCTGCTCGGCGTCGAGTGAACGCACCCGGACGTCACGACGGCCGCGCACCCGGGCGAGGGTGCGCGGCCGTCGTCGTCGGGGACGAGGTCAGCCGTCCTCGCGGCGGAACGTCCGGGTCCCGAACCAGAGCCCGACCGCGGCCAGCGCGAGCGTGAGCGCGGAGCCCCACAGCGCGGTCGGTGTGCCGATCTGCCCGTCGAACTGCGCCCGGATGCCCGAGACGACGTGCTTGATCGGGTTGAGGTTCGACAGCGTGTTGAGCCACGCGGGCGCCGATGCGGCCGTGATGGGCAGCAAAATGCCCGACAGCAGCAGCAGGGGGAGCGCGACGCCGTTCATGAGCGGGGCGAGGGCGTCCTCGCTCTTGAGGTTGAGCGCGACCGCGTACGAGAAGGACGCGAACGACGCGGCCAGCAGCGCCGCGGTGACGACGCCGAGCACGATGCCCCAGAACGGTGCCTCGAGCCCGAACAGGAACGCGACGGCGACGAGCACGATGCCCTGCACGAGGACGACGAGCACGTCGCGCAGCACGCGGCCGAGCACGAGCGCGGACCGGGGTGCGGGGGAGACCCGTTCGGCCTCGATGACGCCGTCGCGCCACTCGCCGATGAGCCCGAAGCCGACGAACAGCGCGCCGAACATCCCGAGCTGCACGAGCAGGCCGGGCACGAACAGCTGGTAGGCGTTGGTGGCGCCGAGCGCGGGGGCGAGCGGTTCGAGCAGCGGCCCGAACAGCGAGAGGTACAGGATCGGCTGGAGCAGCCCCATGACGCCCCACACGGGGTTGCGCAGCGAGATGCGCATGGCGCGGCGGAACACGGTGAGCGTGTCGCGGACGAACGTGCTGCGGCCGCGGGCCTCGTCGGCGAGAGCGGACGTGGCGGGGGTCGACGTCGTGGTGGTCATGCGGCGGCTCCGTCCTGGGCGTCGGGGTCGGGGTTCGGCTGCTCGCCGTCACGCAGCGAGCGACCGGTGAGGGTGAGGAACACGTCGTCGAGCGTCGGGCGGCGCAGCTCGACGCCGTCGAGCTCGAGCTGCTCGGCGTCGAGGGTGCGCAGGAGGCCCATGAGCAGCGTGCGGCCCTGCGGGACGCGGACCTCGACGAGGGTGCCGTCGACGGTCGGTGCGGAGGCGCCGGGGAGCTGGGCGGCGATGGCGGCGACGCGTGCGGCGTCGGACGCGGTCGACGCGGTGAGGACGACGGCGTCGCCGCTGACCTGCTGCTTGAGCTCCTCGGGGGTGCCCTCGGCGACGATCGTGCCGTGGTCGATGACGAGGATGCGGTCGCAGAGCGCGTCGGCCTCGTCGAGGTAGTGGGTGGTGAGGAAGACGGTGCTGCCGCGCTCGTCGCGCAGCCCGCGCACGTGGGTCCAGAGGTTGGCCCTGGCCTGCGGGTCGAGGCCGGTGGTGGGCTCGTCGAGGAACACGAGCCGTGGCGTGTGGATGAGGCCCATGACGATGTCGAGGCGGCGGCGCTGCCCGCCGGACAGGGTGGAGCACTTGCGGTCCCAGAGTCCGTCGAGCTCGAGCTGGCCGAACAGCTCGCGGCCGCGGGCGGCGGCGGCGGCGCGGTGGACGCCGTACAGCTGGGCGTGGTCGACGACCTCCTCGCCGGCGCGGGCCTCGCCGGACGTGGAGCCGGACTGGGCGACGTACCCGATGCGGCGGCGGACGGCGCCGGGGTCGCCGCGCAGGTCGGCCCCGGCGACGGTGGCTTCGCCGCGGGTGGGGGCCAGGAGCGTGGTGAGCATCCGCAGGGTGGTCGTCTTGCCGGCTCCGTTGGGGCCGAGGAAGCCGACGATCTCGCCGGCCTCGACGTCGAGGTCCACGCCGCGCACGGCGTCGACGTCACCTCGTCGGGTCTTGTAGGTGCGGGCCAGGCCGCGGGCATGGATCATGCGGGTTCTCCTTCGGGGCTGAGGCCACCAGTATTCAAGAGTGACTATTACTCGTCAACCTTGACTATTACGTGATTCGTCGACCGCGCGGCGGCACGGGGGGAGAGATCAGACCACGCGGGCGAACGGCGGCTCGCCGGCCGCGATGACACCCACCCCGACACCGGCCTCCCGGGCGGCGTCGACCTGGGCCTGCGTCGGCGTCCACGTCGGCGGCTCGCCGACGAACGAGTACGCGCCGGCACCGACGCGCTCCAGGTAGTCCCGTGCCCACACGAGCTCGCCGCGCAGCCGGGCGGCCAGGATCCTGGCGACCTCCGACGCGCTGTCGGGGACGTCCGGGGCGGCGACGATCTGCTCGACCTGCGCCTCGGCGTACGCGATGGCCGCCTCCAGCAGCCCGACGCGCGTCGTCAGCGTCCCGAGGACCTCGTCGCGGGCCAGCGCGGGGGCCATGTTGATCGCGGTCATGAACAGCGTCGGGTCGTCGACCGAGAGCAGGCCGACGCGCAGGAGCGTGAGGAACTCCCGCTCGCCGTCGGGCGTCAGCCGGTACGCGGTCCGGGCCGGTCGCGTGTCCGACGCCGGCGTCGGGACCTCGTCGAGCAGCCCCGCCTTCGTGAGCGACTTCAACGCGTGGTAGATCGACCCGGGGTGCACGTGCGCCCACTGGTCGACCTCCCAGCTCAGCAGCTCACGCCGCAGGAAGTAGCCGTGCACCGGCTGGAAGATGCGCACGCAGCCCAGCACCAGCAGGCGGGTCGACGACCCCTGCGACGAGCCGGCGGCGGGGACAGGAGCGGGCATGCGGCGATCCTGCCACGGTCCGCGATGATGGGCCGGTGAGCCAGCGCAGCGTCCTCCTCCTCGGGTCCACGGGATCCATCGGCACCCAGGCCATCGACGTCGTCACCCGCAACCCGGACCGCTTCCGGGTGACCGGGCTCAGCGCGGGCGGTCGCGACGCCGCGCTGGTCGCACGCCAGGCGGCCGCCCTGGGTGTCGAGGCCGTCGCGCTCGCGGACCCCGCCGCCGAAGGTGCCTTCCGGGACGCCTGGACGGGCGGGCCCGTCGAGGTGCTCACCGGCCCGGACGCCTCCACCGAGCTCGCGGGCCGGCGCGCCGACGTGGTGCTCAACGGCATCACCGGGTCCGTCGGGCTCGGCCCGACGCTCGCGGCGCTGCGCGCGGGCAGCACGCTCGCGCTCGCCAACAAGGAGTCGCTCGTCGTCGGCGGGGCGCTCGTGCAGGCCGCCCGCACCCGGCCGGACCAGATCGTGCCCGTGGACTCCGAGCACTCCGCGATCGCGCAGAGCCTGCGCGGCGGCGCGCGCGGGGAGGTCCGGCGCCTGGTCCTCACCGCGTCCGGCGGCCCGTTCCGCGGCTGGTCGCTCGACGCCGTCAAGACCGTCGGCCCCGAGCAGGCGCTCGCGCACCCGACCTGGTCGATGGGTCCGGTGGTCACGGTGAACTCGTCCACGCTGATGAACAAGGGGCTCGAGCTCATCGAGGCGCACCTGCTGTTCGACGTGCCCGTGCAGGACATCACTGTCGTCGTGCACCCGCAGTCCGTCGTGCACTCGATGGTCGAGTTCGTCGACGGCTCGACGATCGCGCAGGCGTCGCCGCCCGACATGCGGCTGCCGATCGCGCTCGGCCTGTCGTGGCCGGACCGGGTCGCCGACGTCGCGCCACCGTGCGACTGGACCCGTGCGACGTCCTGGACGTTCGAGCCGCTCGACGAGGAGGTGTTCGGGGCCGTCCGGCTCGCCCGTGAGGCCGTCGCGGCGTCCGCGACGCACCCGGCGGTCTACAACGCGGCGAACGAGGAGTGCGTGGCGGCGTTCCTGGCGGGGCGGATCGGCTTCCTCGACATCGTGTCCACGGTCGCGCGCGTGCTGGACGAGCACACCGGCACCCCGGCGGACGCGCTCGACCTGGACGCCGTGCTCGCCGCGGAGGACTGGGCGCGGGCCAGGGCCCACGAGGTGCTCGCGCGCCGCTGACCGACGCGGCCCGGGTCAGGACCCGTCGGACCCGCCGAGCAGCGCGTCGAGCACCGGAGCCAGGCGGCTGGTCCGCCCGGTGCGGCTCTCGGTCCGGTCCGCGATCACCGCGGCCCGTCGTGCGGCCGTGATCCCCGCCCACCGCACGGGCTCCGGCTCCCACTCGGGCGACCGGTGCCCCACCCAGGGCAGCCGCGTGAGTGCGGTGTCGGCGTCGGTGAGCAGGTCGGCGAGCGTGCGGCCGGCGAGGTTGCTCGTCGCGATCCCGTCGCCGACGTACCCGCCCGCCCAGGCGATGCCGTCCTCGTCGAGCCCGACCGACGGGTGCCAGTCACGGGGCACGCCGATCGGGCCGCCCCACCGGTGCGTCACCTCGACGTCCCGCAGCACGGGGAACAGCTCGACGAGCTCGCGGCGCAGGTGCTCGGAGACGAGCGCGTCGGTGTCGAACGACGGCCGGATGGCGGACCCGAGGTGGTACGGGGCGCCCCGCCCGCCGAACGCGAGCCGCCCGTCCGTGGTGCGCTGCCCGTAGACGAGCAGGTGCCGGGCGTCCGTGAACGTCTCGGCCTGCCCGAGCCCGATCTCGTCCCAGACGTGGTCGGGCAGGGGCGCGGTCGCGATCATTAGCGAGTACACGGGGGCGACGCTGCGCCGGGAGCCGGGCAGCTGGGTGGACCACGCCTCGGTCGCGCGGACCACGTACCGGGCGCGGACCGTGCCGTGGTCGGTGACGACGGCCCGCGGCGACAGCCGCATCGCGCGCGTGCCCTCGGCGAGCCGCGCGCCCCGGGCGAGCACCACGTCGACGAGCCCGCGCACCAGCCGGGCGGGCTGGAGGCGCGCGCAGTCGGCCGAGTACGCCGCGCCGAGGACCCCGTCGGCGCGGACGTGGGCCCGCACGGCGTCGGCGTCGAGCATCGTCGCCTCGTCCCCGAAGGCGAGCCCGGCGCTCACCTCCGACGCGACCCGTTCGAGCTGCGGGCGGTTGCGGGCGAGCGTCACGGTGCCGCCGTACGCGAACCCGCAGTCGATCAGCTCGGCGGCCGCCGCGCCCCCGACCTCGACGACGGCGTCCCGCATCGCGGCACGCATCGCGACGGCGGCCTCCCAGCCGTGGGCACGCGCGAGGGCGTCGCCGCTCACGGGGAGCTGCGCGGAGCACCACCCGCCCGCGCGCCCGCTGGCGCCGAACCCGGCGACCACCTGCTCGACCAGCAGCACGTCGAGCGACGGGTCGGCCTCCAGCAGGTAGTACGCGGTCCACAGGCCGGTGAGGCCGGCGCCGACGATGACGACGTCCGCCTGGGTGTCGCCGTCGAGGGGCTCCCGCACGACGAGCTCGCGGTCGTCGAGCTGGTCGAACCACAGGGACAGGCCGCGCACCTCGGTCACAGGTGCGTCCAGGCCTCGGACAGGACGCCGCGCAGGATCTGCTCGATCTCGTCGAACTCCGCCTGACCGCAGGTGAGCGGCGGGGCGAGCTGGACGACGGGGTCGCCGCGGTCGTCGGCCCGGCAGTACAGGCCCGCCTCGAACAGCGCGCCGGACAGGAACCCGCGCAGCAGGCGCTCGCTCTCGTCGGCGTCGAACGTGGTCCGGGCCGCCTTGTCCTTGACGAGCTCGATCCCGTAGAAGAACCCCTCGCCGCGCACGTCGCCGACGATGGGCAGGTCGAGGAGCCGTTCGAGCGTCCGCCGGAACGCCGGGGCGGTCTCGCGCACGTGGTCGTTGAGCCGTTCCCGCTCGAACAGGTCGAGGTTGGCCATCGCGACCGCCGCGGACACGGGGTGCCCGCCGAACGTGTAGCCGTGCGGGAACATCGCGTCACCCGACGCGAACGGCTCGTACACCCGGTCGGACGCGAGGAGCGCGCCGATGGGGGAGTACCCGGAGGTCATGCCCTTGGCGCACGTGATCATGTCGGGCACGTACCCGAAGTCGTCGCACGCGAACATCGACCCGATCCGGCCGAACGCGCAGATCACCTCGTCCGACACGAGGAGCACGTCGTACCGGTCGCAGATCTCCCGCAGCCGCTCGAAGTACCCCGGGGGCGGCGGGAAGCAGCCGCCGGCATTCTGCACGGGCTCGACGAACACGGCCGCGACCGTCTCCGGGCCCTCGAACTCGATCGCCTCGGCGACGCGGTCGGCCGCCCAGGTCCCGAACGCCTTCGGGTCGTCGCGCAGGTGCTCGGGCGCCCGGTACAGGTTGGTGTTCGGGACCTTGTGGGCGCCGGGGACGAGCGGCTCGAACGGCTCCTTGAGGGCGGGCAGCCCGGTGATCGACAACGCCCCGTGGGGGGTGCCGTGGTACGCGATGGACCGCGAGATCACCTTGTACTTGCCGGGCCTGCCCACGAGGCGCCAGTACTGCTTGGCGAGCTTCCACGCGGTCTCGACGGCCTCGCCGCCGCCCGTCGTGAAGAACACGTGGTTCAGGTCGCCGGGCGCGTACGTGGCGAGCCGCTCGGCCAGGTCGATCGCCTGCGGGTGCGCGTACGACCACAGCGGGAAGAACGCGAGCTGCTCGGCCTGCTCACGTGCACGGGCGGCGAGCTCGGTGCGCCCGTGCCCCGCCTGCACGACGAACAGGCCGGACAGCCCGTCGATGTACCGGCGGCCCGCATCGTCCCAGATGTGGTGCCCCTCGCCCCGCACGATCGTCGGGACCCCGTGCGCCCACGCGCTCTGCCGCGTGAAGTGGCCCCACAGGTGCGCCCGTGCGGCGTCGCCGCGGTCGGTGCCCGCCGGGGTGGTACCGGTCATCGCGTCCCCCAGTTGTAGAGCTGCTTGCGCAGACGCAGGTAGACGAACGTCTCGGTGGTCCGCACGCCCGGCAGGCCGCGGATCTTCTGGTTGAGGACCTCGAGGAGATGGTCGTCGTCCTCGCACACGACCTCGACGAGGAGGTCGAAGCCGCCCGCCGTGATGACGACGTAGTCGACCTCGGGAAGCTCGGCGAGCGCGTCCGCGACGTCCTCCAGGTCACCCTCGCACCGCAGGCCGATCATCGCCTGACGGCGGAATCCGACCTGGAGCGGGTCGGTGACGGCGACGATCTGCACGACCCCGGAGTCGGTGAGCCGCTGCACGCGCTGCCGCACGGCGGCCTCCGAGAGGCCGACGGCCTTGCCGATCGCGGCGTACGACCGTCGGCCGTCCTCCTGGAGCTGCTCGACGATGGCCTTGGACAGGTCGTCGAGCGCCGCTGGCCCGGCCGGCGGTCTGCGCGTCTCCACCTGCCGATCGTGTCGTGCCGCCGGGGTCTGCCGCAAGGGATTCCGTCGTCGGGAACGCGCGCAACTTCTGATTCCGGCGATGTCGCGGCTCCGCGACGGGGAAAGCCGCCGTCGACCCTCGCGCGACGGTGCCGGGCGGCGTAGCGTGCCCCGCACCGACCCGTCGTCGCCGGGCGCGGCCGAGCGGCCGCGCCCCACGAGGCGGGACCGTCCCGTGCGATGGAGGTGCCCGTGAGCAAGCCCTTGCCCGACGTGATGCTCAACGTGATCGGCGGAGAACGGCGACCGGCCGCCGACGGACGGACGACGGACGTGGTGGACCCGTCCACCGGGCAGGCCTACGCGCAGGCCCCGCTGAGCGGCGCCGCCGACGTCGACGCCGCCTACGCGGCAGCGTCCGCCGCGTTCCCGGGCTGGGGTGGTGCGACACCGGCCGAGCGGCAGCTCGGTCTGCTCCGGCTCGCCGACGCCGTCGAGGCGCGCGCGGACGAGTTCGTCGCCGTCGAGTCCCGGAACACGGGCAAGCCGCTGCACCTGACGGCGACCGACGAGGTGCCGCCGTGCGTCGACCAGCTGCGGTTCTTCGCCGGCGCCGCCCGCGTGCTCGACGGGCTCAGCGCGGGGGAGTACATGGCCGGCCACACGTCCTGGGTGCGTCGCGAGCCGGTCGGGGTGGTCGGGCAGGTCACGCCCTGGAACTACCCGCTGATGATGGCGATCTGGAAGATCGCGCCGGCGCTCGCGGCGGGCAACACGGTGGTGCTCAAGCCGTCCGACACGACACCCGCCTCGTCGCTCCTGCTCGCCGAGGTCGCCGCCGAGGTCCTGCCCGCCGGCGTGCTCAACGTGATCTGCGGCGACCGCGACACCGGTCGCGCGCTCGTCTCCCACCCCCGGCCCGACATGGTCGCGATCACCGGGTCCGTCCGCGCCGGGTCGCAGGTGGCCGAGGCGGCGTCGCACGGCCTCAAGCGGGTGCACCTGGAGCTCGGCGGCAAGGCGCCCGTGATCGTCTTCCCGGACGCCGACCTCGCGAACGCCGCCGAGGGGATCGCGGCGGCCGGGTACTACAACGCCGGCCAGGACTGCACCGCGGCCACCCGGGTGCTCGTGCACGAGAAGGTCCACGACGAGTTCGTCGCGGCGCTCGCGGAGGCGGCCCGGGGCCAGCGCACCGGACCGCCCGACGACCCGGACGTTGCGTTCGGGCCGGTCAACAACGCGCACCAGCTCGAACGGGTGACCGGGTTCCTGGAGCGGCTGCCCGACCACGCGGACGTCGTCGCGGGCGGCGGCCGGGTCGGCGACGTCGGCTACTTCGTCGAGGCGACCGTCGTCGACGGGCTGCGGCAGGACGACGAGGCCGTGCAGGACGAGATCTTCGGCCCGGTCATCACCGTGCAGACGTTCACCGACGAGGCCGAGGCGATCACCCGGGCCAACGGCGTCCGGTACGGGCTGTCGAGCTCGGTGTGGACGTCCGACCACGGCACCGCGCTGCGGATGTCGCGGGCGCTCGACTTCGGGGTCGTGTGGATCAACACGCACATCCCGTTCGTCGCGGAGATGCCGCACGGCGGCTTCAAGCAGTCGGGGTACGGCAAGGACCTGTCGATGTACGGGTTCGAGGACTACACGCGCATCAAGCACGTCATGTCGGCGTTCGGCGCCTGATGCGCGTCCTCGTCGTGGGCAGCGGCGGCGTCGGCGACGCGGTCGCCCGGATCGCCGCCCGGCGTGGCTTCTTCGAGCGGATGGTCGTGGCGGACATGGATGCGGCACGGGCCGCCCGGACGGTCGCGGCGGCGGCCGAGCACGACGTCGGCCCGGACCGGTTCGTCGCGGCCACGGTGGACGCGTCCGACGCGCAGGCCGTCGAGGCGCTCGCCCGGGAGCACGGGGCGACCCACGTGCTCAACGCCGTCGACCCGCGCTTCGTGATGCCGGTGTTCACCGGCGCGCTCGCGGCCGGGGCCGACTACCTCGACATGGCGATGTCGCTGTCGCACCCGCACCCGGAGGCGCCCTACGAGCTGCCCGGCGTCAAGCTCGGCGACGAGCAGTTCGCCCAGGCGGAGACGTGGTCCGGCGCCGGCCGGCTGGCGCTCGTGGGGATGGGCGTGGAGCCGGGCCTGTCCGACGTGTTCGCCCGCTACGCCGCCGACCACCTGTTCGAGCAGATCGACGAGGTCGGCGTGCGCGACGGCGCGAACCTCGTGGTGCACGACGAGCACGGCGACCCCGTGTTCGCGCCGTCGTTCTCGATCTGGACGACGATCGAGGAGTGCCTGAACCCGCCCGTGATCTGGTCCGCGGACCGGGCGGAGGCCGGTGGTGGCCTGGATGCCGGCTGGTACACCGTGCCGCCGTTCCACGAGCCGGAGGTGTTCGACTTCCCCGAGCCGATCGGCCCGGTCGAGTGCGTGCACGTGGAGCACGAGGAGGTGCTGCTCGTCCCGCGCTGGGTCGACGCCCGCCGCGTGACGTTCAAGTACGGCCTCGGGGAGGAGTTCATCGGCGTCCTGCGCACGCTGCACCAGCTCCACCTCGACTCGACGACCCCCGTGCACGTGCGCGGCGGCGACGTGAGCCCGCGGGACGTCGTCGCGGCGGTCCTGCCCGACCCGGCGACGCTCGGGCCGCAGATGACGGGCTCGACGTGCGCGGGCGTCCTCGTCACCGGCACGGGCAAGGACGGCGCGCCGCGTGAGGTGTACCTGCACCACGTCGTCGACAACGCGTGGTCGATGGCCGAGTTCGGGGCGCAGTGCGTCGTGTGGCAGACCGCGGTCAACCCGGTCGTCGCGCTCGAGCTCCTCGCGACGGGCGTATGGAAGGGGTCCGGCGTGCTCGGTCCCGAGGCGTTCGACGCTGTGCCGTTCCTCGAGCTCCTCGCGGGTGCGTACGGGTCGCCGTGGGGCCTGCAGGAGCGCACGCCGGGCTGAGGGCTCAGCCAGCCAGCAGGGCCCGTCCGAGCACGTCCAGCCCGTCGTCGAGCAGGTCGTGCCCGATGACGAGCGGCGGCAGCAGCCGGACCACGTTGCCCCACGTGCCGCACGTCAGGACGAGCACGCCCTCGGCGGCGCACGCCCGGGCGACGCGTGCCGCTGCGGCCCCGTCGGGCTCCATGCCACCGGGCCGGACGAGCTCGACCGCGAGCATCGCACCCCGGCCGCGCACCTCGGCCACCCCGGGCGCATCCAGGGCCCTCAGCCGTGGCACGACACGGGCCTCGATCGCGCGGGCGGCTGCTGCGAGGTCGTCGTCCTCGTACATCGCGATGGCGGCGAGCGCGGCGGCGCACGCGACCGGGTTGCCGCCGAAGGTGCCGCCGAGCCCGCCCGGGTGGACGGCGTCCATGAGGTCCGCGCGGCCGGTGACGCCCGCGAGCGGGAGCCCGCCCGCGATGCCCTTCGCGGTCGTCACCAGGTCCGGCACGACCCCCTCGTGGTCGCACGCGAACATCGCCCCCGTGCGCGCGAACCCGGTCTGCACCTCGTCGGCGACGAGCACGATCCCGTTCTGGGTGCACCAGCGGGACAGCGCCGGCAGGAACCCGGGCGCGGGCACGACGAAGCCGCCCTCGCCGAGGACCGGCTCCACGACCAGCGCCGCGACCCGGTCGGCCCCGACCTGGCGCTGCGCGACGCCGATCGCGCGCGCGGCGGCCTCCTCGCCCGTCATCCCGGCGGGGTCGCGCAGCGGGTACGACGTCGGGACGCGGTACACCTCGCCCGCGAACGGCCCGAACCCCGTCTTGTACGGCATCGCCTTGGCGGTCATCGCCATCGTGAGGTTGGTCCGCCCGTGGTACGCGTGGTCGAGCACGAGCACGGCGTCCCGGCCGGTGGCCCGGCGGGCGACCTTGACGGCGTTCTCGACGGCCTCCGCCCCGGAACCCACGAGCACGGACCGCTTCTCGTGCGCGCCGGGCGTGAGGCGGGCGAGCGCCTCGCACACGGCGACGTACTCCTCGTACGGGCCGATCATGAAGCACGTGTGCGTGAAGTCGGCCGCCTGCGCCGCGACCGCCGCGACGACCGACGGCGCGCTGGCCCCGACCGACGTCACCGCGATCCCGGCGCCGAGGTCCACGAACCGGTTCCCGTCGACGTCCTCGAGCACCCCGCCGCCGGCCCGCGCGACGTAGACGGGCAGCGCGGACGAGACCCCGGCGGAGACCGTCGCCGCGCGTCGGCGGGCCAGCTCGACGGACCGTGGTCCGGGGACCGCGGTGCGCAGCAGGCGGCTCTGCGGGAGACCCTCGGCGACGTCCGCGCTCACGTCGTCCGGCCGTCCTCGGCGTCGTCCACGTCGGCCTCCTCACCGGTCGCCACGTTCACGGCCGTCGCCCCGTCGGGCAGGTTGGACAGGTCCTGCGCGACGACGATGCCCGGCAGGCCCGAGTCGGGCAACCGGAACACGGGCTCGCCGACGGTCTGCGGCCCGACCAGCACCAGGTCGTGGGCGCCCCGCTTCGGCAGGGTCTCGCCGCGGAAGAACGCCGGTGCCCGCAGCCGCCAGATGATCATGAGCACCACGCCGATGAGGATCGCCGCGATCCCGACGACGGCGACCGCGCCGAAGCCGAGGATCGTCACGTCGTTGCCGTCCTCGTCCTGCAGCCAGTCCGTCGCGGCGTACGACTTGAGCGCGTACACGAACGCCGCGAGCAGGATGAGCCCACCGAGCGACGGCAGCACGCCCTGCATGAAGAAGTCGCGCCGGGTGTGGTGCAGCGTGCGGCGGTAGAACCACGAGCACGCGAACCCGGTGAGCCCGTAGTAGAACGCGATCATCAGGCCCACCGACCCGACGAGGGCCGTGAGCAGGCTCGGGCTGATGAGCGTGAACACCGCGTAGAACAGGATGGACGCGATCCCCATCGCGATCGTCGAGACGCCCGGCGTGAGGTACTTCGGGTGGATCTTCGCGAACGACTCGGGGATCGCCTTGTACACGGCCATCGAGAGCGTGGTGCGGGCGGTCGGCAGGATCGTCGTCTGGGTCGAGGCGGACGCGGACGTGAGGATCGACGCCGACAGGAGCAGCAGGCCGAGGTGCCCGAGCGCCGTGTCGCCGAACAGCGCCGGGCCGATCGCGGCGAACACGTCGTCCGCGTTGGCGGGGTTGGCCAGCCCGATGCCCTCGGTGCCGACGCCCGCGAACGCGACCGCCGACGTCGAGACGAGCGCGTAGGTGACGAGCAGCAGCACCGTGGACAGGATCGCGGCACGGCCGGGGGTGCGGGACGGGTCGTCGGACTCCTCGTTCACCGACACGGCGGTGTCCCAGCCCCAGTAGATGAACACCGCGGTGAGCAGGGCGGGCGCGATGACGTCCGAGATGCTCAGCCCGCCGGGCCAGAACCACGACCAGGCCGGCAGGATCGAGCCGTCCTCGCCGTTGCCCGAGTACACCTTCGCGAGCGCGACGACCGAGAAGATGATGAGCACCAGCACCTCGATCGCGAGCAGCACGTACTGGATCCGCGCCGACACCTCGATGCCGCGGTAGCAGATCCACGTCATGATCGCGATCCACAGCAGACCCGCGACCGTGGTCCACAGGGTGCTGTCCGCGAGCTCGCCGACGGCGTCCCAGCCGAGGTCGCCGACGAACGTGAACGAGTAGATGCCCGCGATCTGGGCGAGGTTCGCCATGACGATCACGTCGGCGGCGATGATGCCCCAGCCGCCGATCCACCCGGTCAGCGGGCCGAACGCGCGCGACGCCCAGGTGAACGTGGTGCCGCAGTCGGGCTCGGCCTTGTTGAGCTCCTGGTACGCGAGCGCGATGAGGAACATCGGGACGAACGCCAGCAGGATGATCGCGGGTGCCTTGACGCCGGCGAGCAGCGCGCCGCCGCCGGCGACGACGAACCCGAGGCTGGCCGCCAGGCTGTACGCGGGGGCCGTGGACGCGGTGCCGACGACGACGCTGGACAGCAGCCCGAGGGCGCCGCCCTTGAGTCCCTTGCTCGCGGTCTCGGGGTAGCCGAGCGGCGCGGCGTCGGCGGTGGGGGTGACGGACATGGAACCTCGCATCGGTCAGGCCGGCTGCGGGGCGGCGCATCCGGCGGGGGAACCCATGGGATCCGTTGCACGTGCGCGCCTCGGGGTCGCATTCCTGCGTCTCGGGGCGTTCAGACGAAGGAAACCGTAGCGGCATGGGCCGACCGTGGGAAGGGTGCGCGACTGTCAGCCGACGCCCAGCCGGATCGGCGACAATGTCGTGCCCGGTGCGTCCGACCGGGTGGGCGCGCCGCTCCCTGCACGCGGTGTCGGAGGGTCCATGGAATACCTGGTCGGCGTGCTCGTGGTCGTCGTCGTGCTCCTGCTGTCCATCGCGCTGCACGAGATCGGGCACATGGTCCCCGCGAAGCGGTTCGGCGTGCGCGTGAGCCACTACATGGTCGGCTTCGGCCCGACCCTGTGGTCGCGGACCAAGGGCGAGACCGAGTACGGGCTCAAGGCGATCCCGCTCGGCGGCTACGTGCGGCTCGTCGGGATGTACCCGCCCGGCGAGGCCGTCGGCGACCCGCCGGCGCGCACGTGGCTCGGCCGGCTGGCCCGCGACGCCCGGCAGGCGAGCGCCGAGGAGATCCGACCCGGCGAGGACGGCCGGGCGTTCTACCACCTGTCGACGCCGAAGAAGCTCGTCGTGATGCTCGGCGGACCGGTGATGAACCTGCTCATCGCCGTCGTCCTCATGGGCATCACGCTCGTCGGCTTCGGCCTGCCGGTCTACGGCACGACCCTCGCGACGGTCAACCAGTGCATCATCCCGGCGGACGCCCCGGCGGACCGCACCTGCACGGCGTCCGACGAGGCCGCACCCGGTGCCGCGGCGGGCCTGCGCCCCGGCGACACCGTCGTGTCCTACGACGGCACCCCCGTCGACTCGTGGGAGGAGCTGACGCCCCTCATCCGCGCCTCCGGCGACGAGACGGTCCCCGTCGTCGTCGAGCGCGACGGCGAGCAGCTCACGCTGTCCCTGACGCCCGTCGTCGCCGACCGTCCGGTCGTCGACGAGAACGGCGAGGTCGTCGTCGGTGCCGACGGCACGCCCGAGACCCGCAGCGTCGGCTTCGTCGGCGTGGCGCCGCAGCAGGAGCTCGAGCGCCAGTCCGTGCTCGACGTCCCCGGCGCGGTCGCCGACCGGACGTGGCAGACCGTCGCGGTGGTCGCGACGCTGCCGGCCCGCGTCGTCGACCTCGTCCAGGCCGAGGTGGACGGCACGCCGCGTGACACGGACAGCGTCGTCGGCGTCGTCGGGATCGGCCGGTTCGCCGGGGAGATCGCCTCGACGGAGGGGCTCGACTGGCAGATCAAGACGCTCGCGCTGCTCGACATGCTCGCGAGCCTCAACATCGCCCTCTTCGCGTTCAACCTCATCCCGCTGCCGCCGCTCGACGGCGGTCACGTGGCCGCGGCCCTCTGGGAGGGCGGTCGCCGCCAGGTCGCCCGGCTGCGCGGGCTGCCGCGCCCCGGACCGTTCGACACCGCCAAGCTCGTGCCGCTCGCGTACTCGGTGTTCGTGCTGCTCGGTGCCGTCGGGCTCCTGCTCGTGTACGCGGACATCGTCAACCCGGTCCAGATCTGACCACCGGACGCGGACGGCGTGGGGGTTCTGTGCGGGGTTGCGGGCGACGGGCCGGTCCGGGGCAGGAGCGACACCGCGGCGATGCGATGATGACCGGGTGAGCACCCCGATCAGCCTCGGCATGCCGGACGCCCCGCCACCCGTGCTGGCCCCGCGCCGCCCCACCCGCAAGATCCGCGTCGGCAAGGTCGAGGTCGGCGGTGACGCCCCCGTGAGCGTCCAGTCGATGACCACGACGCCTACGACCGACATCAACGCGACGCTGCAGCAGATCGCCGCGCTGACCGCCGCGGGCTGCGACATCGTGCGCGTCGCCGTGCCCAGCCAGGACGACGCCGACGCCCTGCCGGCGATCGCCCGCAAGTCGCAGATCCCCGTGATCGCCGACATCCACTTCCAGCCGAAGTACGTGTTCGCCGCGATCGACGCCGGGTGTGCGGCCGTCCGGGTGAACCCGGGCAACATCCGCAAGTTCGACGACCAGATCAAGGAGATCGCCCGCGCCGCCACGGACGCCGGCATCTCCCTGCGGATCGGCGTCAACGCCGGCTCGCTCGACCCGCGGCTGCTCGCCAAGTACGGCAAGGCCACCCCGGAGGCGCTCGTCGAGTCCGCCGTGTGGGAGGCGTCGCTGTTCGAGGAGCACGACTTCCACGACTTCAAGATCTCGGTCAAGCACAACGACCCCGTCGTCATGGTGCGCGCGTACGAGCTGCTCTCCGAGCGCGGCGACTGGCCCCTGCACCTCGGCGTCACCGAGGCCGGCCCGGCGTTCCAGGGCACGATCAAGTCGGCGACCGCGTTCGGCGCGCTGCTGAGCAAGGGCATCGGCGACACCATCCGCGTCTCCCTGTCCGCGCCTCCCGTCGAGGAGGTCAAGGTCGGCATCCAGATCCTGCAGTCGCTCAACCTGCGGCCCCGCAAGCTCGAGATCGTCTCCTGCCCGTCGTGCGGCCGCGCGCAGGTGGACGTCTACACGCTCGCCGAGAAGGTCACCGCCGGCCTCGAGGGCATGGAGGTGCCGCTGCGCGTGGCCGTCATGGGGTGCGTCGTCAACGGCCCCGGCGAGGCCCGCGAGGCCGACCTCGGCGTCGCGTCGGGCAACGGCAAGGGGCAGATCTTCGTCAAGGGCGAGGTCATCAAGACCGTCCCGGAGTCGCTCATCGTCGAGACCCTCATCGAGGAGGCCATGCGGCTCGCCGAGTCGATGGATCCCGTCGAGTCGGGCTCGGGAGCGCCGGTCGTCAGCGTCGGCTGACGAGGCTCGCGAGCACTCACAGGTCCGTTCGGCCGGTCCGGACGGGCTCGGGGGTGCAGAATCCGATCATGGGTCCACGCCGTGCAATGTTGCTCGACGGTCGGGCGGGGGGACGAGTCCTGGGGGACGACGACCTCGCGCCGGCGCTCGCGGTGTGCGCGCAGGACGCCGTGGCCGCGGTGCTCGCGACGACGCGCGTCGAGGCGGCGACCCGCTCGGGCCTGCGGGCGGCGGGCGGTGCGCTGTGGGGCTTCGAGCAGGACGGGGAGCTGCTGGCGCTGTGCTGGGCGGGCGCGAACCTGGTGCCGGTCGTGCCGATCGCGGGCGGGCCCGTGCGGGAGCGGGCGCTCGACGCCTTCGCGATGCTGGCGCGCTCGCAGGGCAGGCGCTGCTCGTCGATCGTCGGCGACGCCCCGGCGGTGCTCGGGCTGTGGGACCGGCTGCGGAACGCGTGGCCGGGGGCCCGTGAGCTGCGGCCCGACCAGCCGTCGATGGTGATCGACCACACCCCGCTGGTCGCCCCGGACACGCAGGTGCGGCGCTCGCGGCTCGACGAGCTCGACGTGGTGCTGCCCGCGTGCATCCGGATGTTCACCGAGGAGGTCGGCTACTCGCCGGCCAGCGGCCCCGGCGGGCCGTACGAGACGCGCGTGCACGGGCTGGTCGCGGCCGGGCGGTCGTTCGTGCGGCTCGACGAGCGGGCGGGCGTGCGGTCGCACGTCGTCTTCAAGGCCGAGCTCGGCGCCGTCGCGGGCGGGGTCGCGCAGGTGCAGGGCGTGTGGGTGACGCCGGAACGTCGCGGTGAGCGGCTCTCGGAGCGCGGGATGGCGGCGGTGGTCGAGCTGACCCGGGCGGAGGTCGCCCCGGTGGTGTCGCTCTACGTGAACTCCTACAACGAGCGGGCGCTGGCCGCGTACCGCGCGGTGGGCTTCCGGCAGGTCGGGACGTACGCGACCGTCCTGTTCTGACGGCGCTCCTCAGCGCAGCAGGCGCGACAGGCGCCGGTCGGCGAGCGGCTTGCCGCCCGTCTGGCACGTGGGGCAGTACTGCAGCGACGAGTCGGCGAACGAGACCTCGTGCACGGTGTCGCCGCACGGGACCCCGTCCCACCCCGGGCACGGCTCCCCAGTGCGGCCGTGCACGCGCATGCCCCGCCGCTTGGCGTCCTTGAGCTCGGCCGCCGGGCGTCCGGACGCCGCCGCGACCGCCTCGGTGAGGATCTGCTGGATCGCCGCGTGCAGGGTCGCGGTCTTCGCCGCGTCGAACGACCGGGTCGGCGCGAACGGGCTCATCCGTGCGGCGTGCAGGATCTCGTCCGAGTAGGCGTTGCCGACCCCGGCGATCGTGCCCTGGTCGCGGAGCAGGCCCTTGACCTGCTGGTTCCGGGCTGCCAGCAGCTCGGCGAGGCGGTCGACGGTGAACTCGTCGGACAGGGGCTCGACGCCCAGAGTCGCGATCTGGGGCACGTCGGCCGGGTCGGCCACGACGTGCACGGCGAGCCGCTTGCGGGTGCCGGCCTCCGTCAGGTCGTACCCGGAGCCGTCGTCGAGCCGGACGCGCAGGGCGATCGGCGACTTCCCGGGACGGACGGGCCGGTCCGACAGCTGGTCCGACCAGCGCACCCAGCCGGCCCGGGACAGGTGCCACACGAGGTGCAGCGGCTCGCCGGTCGGGGTGGCGACCATGAGGTCGAGCCACTTGCCGTGCCGGGTGACGTCGACGACCGTCGCGCCCACGAGCGCGTCGGGCGGAGGGCGGAACGTCTTGAGCGCGCTGATCGCGCCCACCTCGACCGACTGGACGGCGTGGTCGACCGCGCGCCCGCGCAGGAACTGCGCGAGCGCCTCGACCTCGGGCAGCTCCGGCACGCGCACCATCGTGGCGCACCGCACCGACAACCGCACCGAGATCGTCCACGGATTCCGGACGACGGCGTCGCCGACACTAGGCTGCGGCCCATGCTCCTGCGCCTGTCCACGCTCTTCGTCCGCACGCTGCGTGAGGACCCCGTCGACGCCGAGGTCGCCAGCCACCGGCTGCTCGTGCGCGCGGGCTACATCCGTCGCGCCGCCCCCGGCATCTACACCTGGCTGCCGCTCGGCCTGCGGGTGCTGGCGAAGGTGGAGCAGGTCGTCCGCGAGGAGATGGCAGCCGCGGGCGCCCAGGAGGTGCACTTCCCGGCACTGCTGCCCAAGGAGCCGTACGAGTCGACGGGCCGCTGGAGCGAGTACGGCCCGAACATCTTCCGGCTCAAGGACCGCAAGGGCGGCGACTACCTCCTCGCGCCGACGCACGAGGAGATGTTCACGCTCCTGGTCAAGGACCTGTACTCGTCGTACAAGGACCTGCCGCTCCAGCTCTTCCAGATCCAGACGAAGTACCGCGACGAGGCGCGTCCGCGCGCCGGCCTGATCCGCGGCCGCGAGTTCGTCATGAAGGACGCGTACTCGTTCGACGTCGACGACGCCGGGCTCGACGCGTCGTACGCGGCGCAGCGGGCCGCCTACCAGCGGATCTTCGACCGGCTCGGCCTCGAGTACGTCGTCGTCGCGGCGACGTCCGGGGCCATGGGCGGCTCGCGGTCGGAGGAGTTCCTCACCCCGACGCCGATCGGCGAGGACACGTTCGTCCGCTCGGCCGGCGGGTACGCCGCCAACGTCGAGGCCGTCACGACGGTCGCGCCCGCAGCCGTCGACTGGTCCGACGCGCCGTCGGCCCACGTCGAGGACACCCCGGACACGCCGACCATCGACACGCTCGTCGCGCTCGCGAACGCGAAGTTCGCGCGCCCCGACCGGGAGTGGACGGCGGCCGACACGCTGAAGAACGTCGTGCTCGCGCTCGTGCAGCCGACCGGTGAGCGCGAGCTCGTCGTCGTCGGCCTGCCCGGCGACCGCGAGGTCGACCTCAAGCGCCTCGAGGCGTCCGTCGCGCCCGCCGAGGTCGAGCCGGCCGGCGACGCCGACTTCGCCGCGCACCCCGAGCTCGTCCGCGGCTACCTCGGCCCCGGCGTCCTCGGCCCCAACGTCGAGGTCGCCGAGGGCGCCGAGCGGACCGCCGTGCGGTACCTGCTCGACCCGCGCGTCGTCGCCGGCACCCGCTGGATCACCGGCGCGAACCAGCCGGGCCGGCACGTGTTCGACCTCGTCGCCGGCCGCGACTTCACCGCGGACGGCACGGTCGAGGCCGCCGAGGTGCGCGCCGGCGACCCGGCGCCGGACGGCTCGGGCCCGCTCGAGCTCGCGCGCGGCATCGAGATCGGCCACATCTTCCAGCTCGGCCGCAAGTACGCGCAGGCGCTCGGCCTCACCGTGCTCGACCAGAACGGCAAGGCGCAGGTCGTCACGATGGGCTCGTACGGCATCGGCGTCACGCGGGTGCTCGCGGCGCTCGCCGAGGCGAACCACGACGAGCGCGGCCTGGCCTGGCCCGCGCACGTCGCCCCCGCGCACGTGCACGTGGTCGCCGCCGGCAAGGACCCGGCCGTCTTCGAGGCCGCCGAGTCCATCGCGACGACGCTCGCGGGCCGTGGCGTCGAGGTGCTGTACGACGACCGCCCGAAGGCGACGCCCGGTGTGAAGTTCGCCGACGCGGAGCTGTTCGGCGTCCCGCTCGTCGTGGTCGTCGGGCGGGGGCTCGCCGACGGCGTCGTCGAGGTCCGGCCGCGGGTCGGCGGCACCGCCGAGCAGGTGCCGCTCGCCGAGGCCCCGGACCGCGTCGCGGAGCTGGTCGACGACCTCCTCGCCGACTGAGGCGACCGTCCGTCGGACGGCCGGCTGACGTCGTCAGCCGGCCGTCTCAGCCGGCCGGGGCCGGCTGGGCCCGCTCGGGCAGGCCCGGGAACGCGACCGGCGTCGCGCCCCACGCACGCGCCGCGACCGTCGCCCGGCGCAACCCGTCGACGTACGGTGCCCGCTTACCCGCAGGGACGCGCGCGACGACCGTCGCGTAGGTGTCGGCGACGCTCGTCTCGAGCGATCGGGCCGTGCCCTGCGCGACCGCGGGGTCGTCCATCCCCGTCGGCAGCGTGTACGCGGCCCGTCGGGGGTCCTGGGGCGTGCCCGCGGACCCGGCGGCCCGTGCCCAGTCGCCACCCGCGCGCCGGTGCTGGTCCGCGGACGCCGTCGCGGCGGACCGCTGGTCGCCCGACAGCTTGGCGGCGACGACCTCGAACCCGAACCCGGCCTGGTCGTGCACGAGGGCGAGCGCGTCGAGGTCGGCGGCGCTCGGACCGTCCGCGGCCGGGCTGGGGGCGGGTGCCGGGGTCGTGTCGTCGGCGGTCTCCTGGGGCACCGGCAGGGACGTCGCGGCCGAGAGGCGTGCGGCGAGCTCGCTGCGTGCGACGGCGACCGAGGCGACGAGCCGGGCGAGGTCGGCGTCAGCCACGGCGTCGGCGTCGGTGGCCGCGGTCGACCACGAGCCGGCCAGGTCGGCGAGCAACGCCTCGACGGTCGGCGCCGGCGGGGCGGACGGCGTGGTCGTCGCCGTCGGCGTCGGCAGGCCGGAGACGTACTCGCCGCCGAGCTGCTCGGCGTGCTGGGTGCTGAACGCCGCCACGTCCGTGAGGACGGCCTGTACGGGCTGGGGCGGTGCGGCCGCCAGGAGCGCGGTCGCGTCGGCCTCGAGCTGCAGCGCGTCGTCGACGGTGCGCGCGCGCACCTGCTCCACGGCGTCGGGCGACGGCTCGGCCGGCGGAGGCGTCTCGAGCCGCACGCCGCACCCGGCGAGGGCCGCGCACGCGAGGACGACGAAGATCACACGGGAGGCCGCGAGCCGCGTGGATGCGGGGCGTTGACGGGGGTGGCGGGGGTCGTTCATCGCCCGCGATCCTGCCATGAGCAGGGCGGTGGACCGACGGGCGCGGCCGGACTCGTTAGGCTGGTCGTCACAACATCACAGGGTCGAGCCGTCCGTAGCGTCGTGACCCGCTCGAGCCGACAGGAGACGGACATGGTCGCGCCAGCACCCGCGCAGCGGGTCCGGGAGGTCGTCGAGCCCGCGGTCGTCTCGGCCGGGCTCGTCCTCGAGGACGTCGCGGTCACGCGGGCCGGTGCACGGTCCGTCGTCCGGGTGGTCGTGGACCTCGGCGAGGACGACGAGGGCGAGCTCGACCTCGACCGCGTCGCGGACGCCACGCGAGCGGTCTCCGACGCGCTGGACGCGCGGGACGTGGTCGCGGGGGAGTACACGCTCGAGGTGTCGAGCCCCGGGGTGTCCCGGCCCCTGACCCAGCGTCGCCACTTCGTGCGTGCGGTCGGTCGTACCGTGACCCTCCGCCTGCTCGACGGTGGCACGCTCGGCGGTCGGCTCACGGCCGTCGAGCCCGAGGGCGACGGCGGCGGCGGCGGGACGCTCGTGGTGGTCCCCGTGACCCCTGGCCAGAAGGGTCGCCGCCCCAAGCTCGGCGACCCCGTGCACGTCCCGCTCGCGGGTGTGCGGGACGGCCGGGTCGAGGTGGACCTGAGCGGTCTGGGTCCGGTGCACGACGAGCACGGTCCGGTGGACGACGAGCACGGACCTGTGGACGACGACGAGGCCGGCTCTGCCGGACAGGAGAGCTGACATGGACATCGACATGCAGGCGTTGCGGCTGCTCGAGCGGGAGCGGGAGATCAGCCTCGACGTGCTCGTCTCCGCGATCGAGCAGGCCCTGCTCTCCGCGTACCACCGGACGCCTGGTGCCTCGCAGCGGGCGCGGGTCGAGGTGGACCGCCGCACGGGGCACGTGACCGTGTGGGCGCGCGAGCCCGCACCGGTCGACGAGGACGGCCACGCCACGGGCGTCGAGACGCCCGAGTTCGACGACACGCCCGCGGGCTTCGGCCGGATCGCGACGGCGACGGCGCGCCAGGTCATCGTCCAGCGGCTGCGCGACGCCGAGGACGACCAGGTGCTCGGCCAGTTCCGCGGCAAGGAGGGCGAGGTCCTCGGTGGCGTCATCCAGCAGGGGCGCGACCCGCGCACGGTGCTGGTCGACGTGGGCGGCACGGAGGCCGTCCTCCCCGCGCACGAGCAGGTGCCCGGCGAGGAGTACGTGCACGGGGACCGCATCCGCGGCTACGTGCTGGAGGTCGCCCGGGGTCCTCGCGGCCCCCAGGTGACGCTGTCCCGTACCCACCCGAACCTGGTCCGCAAGCTGTTCGCGCTCGAGGTCCCCGAGGTCGCCGACGGCACGGTCGAGATCACCGCGATCGCCCGCGAGGCCGGCCACCGCACCAAGATGGCGGTCCGGGCGACGGTCCCGGGCGTCAACGCGAAGGGCGCCTGCATCGGCCCGATGGGCGGCCGCGTGCGTGCCGTCATGGCGGAGCTGCACGGCGAGAAGATCGACATCGTCGACCACGCCGACGACCCGGCGGAGATGGTCGCGCACGCGCTCTCGCCTGCGCGGGTGCTCTCCGTGACGGTCGTGGACCCGGAGGCCCGGGCCGCGCGCGTGGTGGTGCCGGACTACCAGCTGTCGCTCGCGATCGGCAAGGAGGGGCAGAACGCCCGGCTCGCCGCGAAGCTCACCGGATGGCGGATCGACATCCGCTCCGACGCCGAGACCGACGCCGAGCCCGGCGCCGCGACCGGGGCCCTCGAGCAGCCGGCTCCCGTGACGGGGGACACGTCCGGTCCCGAGCGGTGACCCGACGCGGTAGACTTGCGGCGGCTGGGCCGGACGCCCGGCGTTCCTCGCCGTCAAGGCGCACCCCCGACCCCTCGAGCGGACCTGTCGTGTCAGTAGGCACGTCGGGTCCCCAGGGTCCGGTGCGCACGTGCGTGGGGTGCCGAGTCGCCGGCCCGAGGTCGGCCCTGCTGAGGGTGGTGGTGTCAGCGGACGGCACGGGGACTCCCGTGCTGGTCGTGGACGAGCGCCGCTCGATGCCGGGACGGGGAGCGTGGCTGCACCCCGACATCACATGCTTCGAGCTCGCCGAACGTCGACGTGCGTTCGGGCGGGCCCTGCGGACGCAGGGTCAGCCCGGGACGGACGCGGTCCGCCGGTACGTCGAGGGGCATGAGAAGCACGAACAGCACGGCGTCACCGGGTCCTCCCGGTGACGAGACAGATCGTCGAGACGGAAAGCGGGTCTAGGGCCGATGGCTTCCCGATGAGCACGCACCGATGAGTACCCAGCGATGAGTACGCCGTACTAACGACGGTCCGACCCTGTCCGGGCGGGCCGAGACAGGGAGAGATGTGGCCAAGGTCCGCGTCTACGAGCTCGCCAAGGAGCTCGGGGTCGACAGCAAGACCATCATGACCAAGCTGAACGAGCTCGGTGAGTTCGTCCGCTCGGCGAGCTCGACCATCGAGCCGCCCGTCGTGCGCAAGCTGCGCGACACCTACCCCGTGGGTGGCGGCGCCTCCGCCGCGGCACCCGCCCCGAAGGCGCCGGCCCGGCCCGCGCCTGCACCGGCCGCACCCGCGGCCCCTGCCGCCGCCGCACCGGCGCCGGCTGCCGTGCCCGCACCGGCCGCTGCCCCGGCGCCCGCCCCGGCTCCGGCCGTCGCGGTCCCGGCTGCTGCTGCCCCTGCTCCTGCCGCGCCGTCCCCGGCGCCGGCTGCACCTGCACCTGCACCGGCACGCCCGGCCCCTGCTCGTCCGGCCCCGGCCGCCGCGCAGGCTCCGGCGGCACCGGGCACCCGTCCCGCGCCGCGGCCCGCCGCCGCGCGTCCGGGCAACAACCCGTTCGCGCCGTCACAGGGCATGCCCCGCCAGGGCGAGCGTCCGGGCGGTCCGCGCCCCGGTGGCCCGCGTCCGGGGAACAACCCGTTCGCGCCGTCCCAGGGCATGCCGCGTCCGGGCGACCGTCGTCCCGCGCCCGAGGGCGCTCCGGCGGCCTCGGCCGGCGACCGTCCCGGCGGTCCCCGTCCGGGTGGTCCGCGTCCCGGCGGGCCGCGTCCCAACCCCGGCATGATGCCGGGCCGCACCTCGAGCGGTGTCGGTCGTCCCGGTGAGCGTCCGGCCGGTGCCGGCCGTCCCGGTGGTGCCGGCGGCGGTCGTGGCGGCTTCGGCGGTCGTCCCGGTGGCGGCGGCGCTCCTGGCGCCGGTGGCGCTCCCGGTGGCGGCGGCGGTTTCGCCGGTCGTCCCGGTGGCGGCGGTGGCCGTCCGGGTGGCGCCGGTCGCGGCAGCACGCAGGGTGCCTTCGGTCGTGCGGGCGGTCGTCCCGTCCGTGGCCGCAAGTCGAAGCGTGCGAAGCGTCAGGAGTTCGAGCAGATGCAGGCGCCGTCGCTCGGCGGCGTCAGCGTCCCCCGCGGCAACGGCTCCACGGTCGTCCGTCTGCGGCACGGCTCGTCCCTGAACGACTTCGCCGACAAGATCGACGCGAACCCGGCGTCGCTCGTCACGGTGCTGTTCCACCTCGGTGAGATGGCCACGGCGACGCAGTCGCTCGACGAGGACACGTTCGGCACGCTGGCCGCCGAGCTCGGCTACATCATCGAGATGGTGTCGGCCGAGGAGGAGGACCGCGAGCTGCTCGGGGCCTTCGACATCGACCTGGACGCCGAGCTCGAGGCCGAGGGCGACGACGACCTGCAGGCGCGCCCGCCGGTCGTCACCGTCATGGGTCACGTCGACCACGGCAAGACCAAGCTCCTCGACGCCATCCGCCAGACGGACGTCGTCGCGGGCGAGGCCGGCGGAATCACGCAGCACATCGGTGCGTACCAGGTGCGCGCCGAGCACGAGGGTGTCGACCGGGCCATCACGTTCATCGACACCCCGGGTCACGAGGCGTTCACCGCCATGCGTGCCCGTGGTGCGCAGGTCACCGACATCGCGATCCTCGTGGTCGCGGCGGACGACGGCGTGATGCCCCAGACGATCGAGGCGCTCAACCACGCCCAGGCGGCCGGTGTGCCGATCGTGGTCGCGGTCAACAAGGTGGACAAGGAGGGGGCCAACCCCGCCAAGATCCGCCAGCAGCTCACCGAGTACAACCTGGTGGCCGAGGAGTACGGCGGCGACACGATGTTCGTCGACGTCTCGGCGAAGCAGAACCAGGGCATCGACCAGCTCCTCGAGGCCGTCCTCCTGACGGCGGACGCGGCGCTCGACCTGCGGGCCAACCCCGACAAGGACGCGCGTGGTGTCGCCATCGAGGCGAACCTCGACAAGGGCCGCGGCGCCGTCGCGACGGTGCTGGTCCAGTCGGGCACGCTGCGCGTCGGCGACGCGATCGTCGCGGGCACGGCCCACGGCCGCGTCCGGGCGATGTTCGACGAGCACGGCAACGCCGTCGCCGAGGCGGGCCCGGCCCGTCCGGTCCAGGTCCTCGGCCTGGCGTCGGTGCCGAGCGCCGGTGACACGCTGCTCGTGGCTCCCGAGGAGCGCACGGCGCGGCAGATCGCCGAGAAGCGCGAGGCCGCCGAGCGTGCCGCCCTCCTGGCCAAGCGCCGCAAGCGCATCAGCCTCGAGGACTTCACGCAGGCGCTGCAGCAGGGCAAGGTCGAGACCCTCAACCTGGTCCTCAAGGGCGACGTGTCGGGTGCCGTCGAGGCGCTCGAGGACGCGCTGCTCAAGATCGACGTCGGCGAGGAGGTCGACCTGCGGGTCATCCACCGCGGCGTCGGTGCGATCACGCAGAACGACGTCAACCTGGCGACGGTCGACTCGGCCATCATCATCGGGTTCAACGTCAAGTACGCGGAGCGCGTCGAGGAGCTGGCGGACCGCGAGGGCGTCGACGTGCGCTTCTACTCGGTCATCTACCAGGCGATCGACGACGTCGAGGCGGCCCTCAAGGGCATGCTCAAGCCGGAGTACGAGGAGGTGCAGCTCGGCTCCGCGGAGATCCGCGAGGTCTTCCGCTCCTCGAAGTTCGGCAACATCGCGGGCTCGATCGTGCGCTCCGGGCTCATCCGCCGGAACACGAAGGCGCGCGTGCTGCGTGGTGGCAAGGTCGTGGGGGACAACCTCACGATCGAGTCGCTCAAGCGGTTCAAGGACGACGCGACCGAGGTCCGCGAGGGCTTCGAGTGCGGTATCGGTCTGGGGTCGTTCAACGACCTGCAGGTCGAGGACGTCATCGAGACGTGGGAGATGCGCGAGAAGCCTCGCGCCTGATCCCGGACGGCTTGACCGCGGGGCGGGTGAGGCATCGACCTTGCCCGCCCCGCGGCGTCACCACGGAAGGAAGGACGGTTTCAGATGGCTGACACCGCACGCGCCCGCAAGCTGTCGGAGCGCATCCAGCAGGTCGTCGCGCAGATGCTCGACACCCGCATCAAGGACCCGCGCCTCGGGTTCGTCACGGTCACGGACGTCCGCGTGACGGGCGACCTGCAGCACGCGGACGTGTTCTACACGGTCTACGGCGACGACGAGGCCCGCACGGACAGCGCGAAGGCGCTGGAGAGCGCCAAGGGCATCATCCGGTCCGAGGTCGGCAAGCAGACGGGCATCCGCCTGACGCCGACGCTCGCGTTCCACCTGGACGCGGTGCCCGAGACGGCGGCTCACCTCGACGCCGCGCTCGTCGAGGCCGCCCGCCGCGACGCCGAGGTCGCCGCGCTGGCGTCGAAGGCGTCGTACGCCGGCGACGCCGACCCGTATCGGCACCCGGACGAGGAGGACGCGGCCGAGGCCTGACCGGCCGGGCTCGCCCCTGCACGACGACGACGGAGCCCCGAGGACCGCGATGGTCCTCGGGGCTCCGTCGTGCCCGGGCTCAGACGGTGGTGGACGGCACCACCCGTCCGGTCGATCGGGGCATCCAGAGCGTGACGAGCGCCCCGAGCCCCACGATCGCTGCGGCGACGTACGCCGCGGGCTCGAGCCCGGCCGCGTACCCCTCGGGCGTGAGGGTGCCGCCGGCGGCCTGGAACACCGCGACCAGGACGGCGATGCCGAGCGCTCCGCCGATCTCGCGGATGGTCGCGTTGACGGAGCTCGCGGTGCCGTGGTCGTCGGGTGCCATGTCGGCGAGCACCGCGGTCGCGGACGGGGCGAACGTCAGACCCATGCCGATGCCGGCCATGGCGAGACCGGGGACGAGGTCGACGTACACGACGCCGCCCTGGCCGACGAGCAGGCCCTGCCACGCCAGGCCGAGCGCCTGGAGGGCGAGCCCGGAGGCGAGCAGCGGCCGGACGCCGATGCGGGGGGCGAGCATGCCGGCGACCGGGGCGACGAGCATCGGTGCGGCGGTCCAGGGCAGGGTCCGGACGCCGGCCTCCAGCGGCGTGTAGCCGAGCCCGATCTGGAGGAACTGGGACAGCAGGAACACGACGCCGAACACCCCGATGGAGAACGCGAGCGCGCTGGCGTTGGCGATGCTGAACGAGCGGACGCGGAACAGGCGCAGGGGGACGAGCGGGTGGTCGGTGCGCTGCTCGCGCAGCAGGAACCCGGCGAGCAGCGCCAGACCGAGCGCCATGCCGCCCACGACGCGGGCCGAGCCCCAGCCGTCGTCGTTGCCGCGGATGATGGCCCAGACGAGCGAGAGGACGCCGGTGCCGGCGAGCACGAGGCCGAGGACGTCGAGGGACTGCCGGCGCCCGTGCGACTCGGGCAGCGCCCACCGGACGAGCGGGATCGCGACGATCGCGACGGGCACGTTGATCCAGAAGATGGCCTCCCACGAGATGCCGTCGACGACGGCGCCGCCGATGACGGGTCCGAGAGCGACGCCGAGGCCGGACACGGCGCCCCAGATCCCGATGGCCATGGCGCGCCTGGCGGCGGGGACGGCGCCGGCGAGCAGCGTGAGCGACAGGGGCATGACGGCGGCGGCGCCCGCACCTTGGAGGGCGCGTGCGGCGATGAGCATCTCAGCGCTGCTGGACAGCGCGGACGCGATGGACGCGAGGGCGAACACGGTGATCCCGATGACGAACACCCGGCGGCGGCCGAACCTGTCGCCGAGGGTCGCGGCCGCGATCATCAGGCTCGCGAAGGAGAGCGTGTAGGCGTTCACCATCCACTGGAGCTGCTCGAGCGAGGCGGACAGCTCGGTGCGCAGCACGGGCAGGGCGGTCGTCATGACGAGGTTGTCGAGCGTCGCCATGAACATCGGGAGCGACGCGGCGACGAGGGCCACGGCGACGGGCACGGTGCGGCGGGCCCGGACCCGGCCGGGCGCGTCGGTGACGGCGGACCGGGGTGGGGCGGAGGGCGCGATGGTCACGGTGGCTCCTTGTTGGCATTGAGTGATTACTAACAAGAGCGACCGTAGGCATCGGCTGATAACATGTCAACATGTCGCAGCAGAACGTGGTCGCCGAACCCGTCGTGGCCCCGCGCATGACCGGCGCCGCCCGGCGGGACCAGATCCTCGCCGCCGCCCGCACCGTCTTCTCGGCACGCGGCTACACCGCCAGCACCGACGAGGTCGCCCGCGCCGCCGGGGTGTCACAGCCCTACGTCGTGCGCCTGTTCGGGTCGAAGCGCGAGCTCTTCGTCGAGACCTACCGGCAGGCGAGCGCGCAGGTGCTCACCGCGCTCCGGTCCGTCGAGCCCGGGCCCGACGCGGGGCGGCGCATGGGCGACGCCTACGTCGGGCTCCTGACCGACCGCGAGCTCCTGCTGCTCCTCATGCACGGCTTCATCGCGGGCACCGACGAGGAGGTCGGCCGCATCGCCCGGCACACGCTCGGGGAGGCGTTCCGGCTGTTCCGTGACGCCTCCGGGGCGGACGAGGACGAGGCGCGCCGGTTCGTCGCGCAAGGCATGCTCATCAACGTGCTGCTCGCCGTCGGCGCCGCGGACCACGCCGGCGAGGACGCCGGCATGGACGCGCTGGTGAAGTGCACCATCGAGGCGATCGAGGAGCGCAACGCGTGACGGGCGGTCCCCGCGCCCGCACCGACCGGCCCCGGTCCGACCAGCCCCGCCGCCCCACCGCGCCCGACGGCGTCGTCCTCGTCGACAAGCCGCAGGGCTGGACGAGCCACGACGTCGTCGCCCGGATGCGCCGCCTCGCGGGCACCCGCAAGGTCGGCCACGCCGGCACGCTCGACCCGATGGCGACCGGCGTGCTCGTCGTCGGCATCGGGCGGGCCACCCGGCTGCTCACGTACGTCGTCGGCGCCGACAAGGAGTACACGGCGACGATCCGGCTCGGGGTCACCACGACGACGGAGGACGCCGAGGGCGAGACGCTCGACGTGGTCGACGCGTCCGCTGTCACGCCGGCCGCCGTCGAGGCCGCCGCGGCCGCGCTCACGGGCACGATCGCCCAGGTGCCGAGCGCCGTCTCGGCGATCAAGGTCGACGGGCAGCGGGCCTACGCGCGGGTCCGGGCGGGGGAGACCGTCGAGCTCGCGGCCCGCGAGGTGACGGTGTCGCGGTTCGACGTCGGCGAGCTCCGCCGCGCCGACGGCCCCGAGGGCACGCCCGTCGTGGACGTCGACGTCACCGTCGTGTGCTCGTCGGGCACGTACGTGCGGGCGCTCGCACGCGACCTCGGTGCCGCCCTCGGCGTCGGGGGGCACCTCACGGCGCTGCGGCGTACCCGCGTCGGTGGGTACGCGCTGGCGGGGGCGCGCACGCTCGACGAGCTCGCGGCGACCCCGCAGGACGTGCCGCTGGCCGTGCTGCCGCTCGCCGACGCGGCGCGGGCGACGTTCCCCGTCCGGGACCTCACCGCCGACGAGGCGCGGGCGCTGTCCTACGGGCAGGCCATCGCCCCGGTGGTCGACGCGCCCACCGGCCCGGTCGCGGCGCTCGCCCCGGACGGCGAGCTCGTCGCGCTCGTCGAGACGCGCGGGCCGGCAGTGCGGCCGACGCTGGTGTTCGCCCCGGCCTGAGCCCCCGGTCCCGACGCGGCGCGTCCCTCCACGGGGCACGTGCTCGAGCGAATCGATCCGACCGAATCGATTCGTACCGGTCCGGCCGCACGGCTCCCTCCCATAGCCTGCCCGCGGTTCCACAGGCGGCTCACAGGGCAGTGGCCGTCCGACCGAGGGAGACGACGTGGCTTCTCGCACCGCACCGCACGGGTACCGCCGGTCGGCGGGACGGAGGTGGGTCGGCGCAGCGACGGCCCTGCTCGGGACCGCCGCGCTCACGCTCGGCGGCGTCGGGCCGGTCAGTGCCGCGTCGCAGATCGGCGACGGGACGTTCGAGACCGGCGCCGAGGGGTGGGTCGCGTACGGCACCGACGGGCCGCTCGACACCAGCAGCGGCGCGCTGTGCGTCGACGTGCCCGCGGGCTCGAGCCAGTACGGCGTCGGCGTGGTGCTCAACGGCGTCGCGATCGACGAGGGGACCACCTACACGCTCGGGTTCACCGCGACGGCGAGCACGGACGTCACGATCCGGGCGCTCGTCGGGCAGGACGGTGCACCGTACGGGACCGTCCTCGACAAGAGCCCGGCCCTCACGACGAAGCCCACCGCGACGTCGTACGCCTTCACGGCCGCCGCGACGTACCCGGCGGAGAGCGGCGACGGCGACCCGCGCGGCCAGATCGCGTTCCAGCTCGGCGGGTTCACCGCCGACGCCTGGACGTTCTGCCTCGACGACGTCTCGCTCTCCTCGGAGTCCGAGCTCCTGACGCACACGTCGTTCGCGGAGTCGCTCGGACCCTGGTCGCTGTACGGCACGAGCGACCCGGTGTTCGCCGACGGACGGATGTGCGTCGACCTCCCGGGCGGCCAGGTCAACCCGTGGGACGCGGGGCTCGTCTACAACGGCCTGCCGGTCGACGAGGCCCAGAACTACGTCCTGTCCTTCACGGCGAGCAGCAGCCCGGCCACCCCGGTGCGGGCGCTCGTCGGCGAGGGCGGCGGCGCCTACCGGACGGTCCTCGACCAGTCCGCGGTGCCGCTGACGACCGAGCTCGCCACGTACGAGTACCCGTTCACGGCGGGCCTGACGTTCCCCGCGGACGGCACGGCGCCGGGGCAGCTCGCGTTCCACCTCGGCAAGTCCTCGGCGTACACGTTCTGCATCTCCGAGGTCTCGCTCACCACGTCGGCCACGCCGCCGCCCGTCTACCAGCCCGACACGGGCCCGCGCGTGCGCGTGAACCAGGTCGGCTACCTCCCGCTCGGACCGAAGCGGGCCACGCTCGTCACCGACGAGACCGTCGCCGTGCCGTGGGAGCTGCACGACGCCGACGGCGACGTGGTCGCGGACGGCAGGACGACGCCCGCCGGGCTCGACGCGTCATCACGCCTCAACGTCCACACGATCGACTTCTCCGACGTCACCGACCCCGGCGAGGGCCTCACGCTCGTCGCCGACGGCGAGACCAGCCGGCCGTTCGACATCGACGCGGACCTCTACCAGCAGCTCCGCTACGACACGCTGGACTACTTCTACCCGGCCCGCTCGGGCATCGCGATCGACGGCGCGATCGCCGGCGACGACTACGCCCGCCCCGCCGGCCACGTCGGCGTCGCACCGAACCAGGGCGACACCGACGTGCCCTGCATCGGCCCGCGCGACTACTACGACGGCTGGACGTGCGACTACCGCCTCGACGTCTCCGGCGGCTGGTACGACGCAGGCGACCACGGCAAGTACGTCGTCAACGGCGGCATCGCGGTCTCCCAGCTGCTCAGCACGTACGAGCGCTCGACACGGGCCGCGTCCGCCGACGCGGGTGCGCTCGCGGACGGCACCCTCGCGATCCCCGAGCACGGCGACCACGTGCCCGACGTGCTCGACGAGGCGCGCTGGGAGCTCGAGTGGATGCTGAAGATGATCGCCCCGTCCGGCGAGTACGCGGGGATGGTCCACCACAAGGTGCACGACGAGGGGTGGACCGGCCTGCCGCTGCTCCCGTCCGACGACGCGCAGCCCCGGTCGCTCGCGCGTCCGTCGACCGCGGCGACGCTCAACGTGGCCGCCGTCGCGGCGCAGGGTGCGCGGCTGTTCCGCGACCTGGACCCCGCGTTCGCGGACATGCTGCTCGCCGCGGCCCGGTCCACCTACGAGGCCGCCGTCGCGCACCCGGCGGTGTACGCACCGGACGCGGCGGGCGCGGACGGTGGCGGCGCCTACGGGGACCGCGACGTGAGCGACGAGTTCTACTGGGCGGCCGCGGAGCTGTTCCTCACCACGGGCGGCTCCGAGTACGAGCAGGCGGTCCTCGCCAGCCCGCAGCACACCGCCGACGTGTTCACGGCCGACGGCTTCGGCTGGGGGAGCACCGCCGCGCTGGGGCGTCTCGACCTGGCGACCGTGCCGAGCGACCTGCCGGGTCGCGACAGCGTCGTGGCCTCGGTCGTCGCGGGCGCCGACGGGTACGTGGCGAGCCAGGCCGCCCAGCCGTGGGGCTCGGTCTACTCGCCGTCCGGCGACTACGTCTGGGGCTCCAGCTCGCAGGTCGCGAACAACCTCGTGGTCGTCGGCACGGCCTTCGACCTGACAGGCGACGAGAAGTACCGGACGTCCGTGCTCGAGGGGGTCGACTACCTGCTGGGCCGCAACGCCCTCAACCAGTCGTACGTCACGGGCTGGGGCGAGGTCGCCTCCCACCAGCAGCACAACCGGTGGTGGGCGCACGAGCTCGACCCGTCGCTGCCGAGCCCGCCCGTCGGGTCGCTCGCGGGCGGCCCGAACTCCCAGGCCGGCTCGTGGGACCCGACGACGCAGGCGGCGTTCCCCGCCGGCTGCGCACCGTCGGCCTGCTACATCGACGAGATCGGCGCCTGGTCGACCAACGAGGTCGCGGTGAACTGGCAGTCGGCGATCTCCTGGGTCGCGTCGTTCCTCGCCGACCAGGACGGCGGCGAGCCCGTGCAGGTCGCCCCGGCGATCACGCAGCAGCCGAAGGACGTGCGAGGGCGGCTGGGCGCGACCGTCACGTTCACGGCGGCGGCGAGCGGGACCCCGGCGCCGACCGTGAGGTGGCAGGTCCGCTGGTGCCGCGGCCGGTGGGTGACCATCCCCGGCGCCACGAAGCCGACGCTGACGCTCCCGGTGACCCTGCTCGGCGTCGCCAGCGAGTACCGGGCGGTGTTCACCAACCCGGCGGGCAGCGCCACGACACGCGCCGCGTCCATGACGGTCGTCCTGCCCTGGCAGCTGCGGTGACCGCGGGCGGGCCGCCGCGGGTCAGGGACGCAGGTCGGTGTCGAGCAGGAAGCGCAGCAACGCGGTCAGGGTGAGGCACAGCCCCAGCCGTCGGTGATGAACCGGTGCCGCCACAGGAGCAGGACCCCGCGCTCGGGGTCGTGCACCACGACCCCCGCCGCCGCGCCCGGCATCCGCAGCACGTGGTGGTCGATGCGCCCGTGACCAGGGACGTCGACGTCCACGAGCGTGACCCGCATCCACGGGCTGTCGTACACGGTCGTCTCCCCGAACGTCTCCCAGCGCATGCCGCAGCGTAGGACGTCGCGGGCTGGGCGCCCCGTCCGGGTGGCATGATCCTCGTGTGCTGCGCTGGAACGACCTCGCCGACGTCCCGTCGGACTTCGGCCCCTCGGTGGTCACCCTCGGCAACTTCGACGGGGTGCACCGCGGGCACGTGAGCGTCCTGACGCGCATGTGCGCGGACGCGCGGGTGGTGGGTGCCCGCTCGGTCGCGGTCACGTTCAGCCCGCACCCGCTGCAGGTGCACCGCCCCGACACCGCCCCGCCGCTGCTGACGGGCGACGAGGACCGGCTCGAGCTGCTCGAGCTCACCGGCCTCGACGCGGTGCTCATGCTCGAGTACACGCTCGACTTCGCCCGGCAGTCGCCCGAGGAGTTCGTCCGCCGGTACCTCGTCGAGGGCCTGCGCGCGCGGACGGTCGTGGTCGGGCGGGACGTGCGCTTCGGCTGGGCGAACTCGGGCGACCTGGGCACGATGGTCGAGCTCGGCCACCGGTACGGGTTCGAGGTGGAGGTCATCGAGGACGTCGCGCCCGCGGCGGCCGCCGACCCCGGGAGCGCCGAGGACCAGGCCGCCGACCCGCTGCGTCGCCGCTGGTCGTCGACGTGGGTCCGCGAGCTGCTCGACGCGGGCGACGTGGTGCAGGCGGCGCGCGTGCTCGGTCGGCCGCACCGGGTTCGCGGGACCGTCGTGCACGGTGACGCGCGCGGGCGCGAGCTCGGGTTCCCGACGGCGAACCTCGGGTCCGACCTCGCCGGCATGGTGCCGGCCGACGGCGTCTACGCGGGATGGTTGCGACGCACGCGCCGGGCCGACGGCGCGCCGGTGGGCGTCGGCGAGCCCGACACGGTGCTGCCCGCCGCGGTGTCCATCGGCACGAACCCCACGTTCGACGGGCACGAGCGCCGGGTCGAGGCGTACGTGCTGGACCGCACCGACCTCGACCTGTACGACCAGCAGGTGGTGCTGGAGCTCGTCGAGCGGCTGCGGCCGACACTCCGGTTCGACTCGGTCGACGAGCTCCTGGTGCGCATGCACGAGGACGTCGCGCGGGTCCGCGAGGTGCTCGACGGGGTGGCGGCCGAGCCGTCCACCGAGGCCCCCTCCGAGGCGCCGGACGAGGCCGATGCCGGGGGAGCGCCCGCCGCCTGATAGTCTGTGGTCGCCGTACGAACGGCCGCGGACCGAGAGAGCCCGGGTGGACATGCCCCGGAGCACCGCGCAACGAGACAACCTGGAGAACCGTGCCGCTCGAAAGTGCCGTCAAGCAGTCCATCATGACCGAGTACGCCACCCACGAGGGTGACACCGGTTCGCCGGAGGTCCAGATCGCGATGCTCACGCAGCGCATCAAGGACCTCACGGAGCACCTCAAGACCCACAAGCACGACCACCACAGCCGCCGCGGCCTGCTGCTGCTCGTCGGTCAGCGTCGTCGCCTGCTGGGTTACCTCCAGAAGGTCGACATCAACCGCTACCGCAGCCTCATCGAGCGGCTCGGCCTGCGCCGTTGATCACCCGGACCAGCCCGGACCCGACCTCGGGTCCGGGCTGGTTCCGCGTGGAGCCCGCCCCGGGCGCCACGCACCGCAGCTGATACACCGCACCACAGCACCATCCACCGCGCCGACCCGCTCGTCCGGTCCTCGGTAGTGGCCTCCGGAACCCTCAGGGTCCGGGGACCTCGATCGAAGACCGCCGCGGCCGGCCGGCGCCTTCGAGGACAAGGAGGGCACCCGTGGAGGGTCCCGAGATCCAGTTCGCCGAGGCCGTGATCGACAACGGTCGCTTCGGCACCCGCACCGTCCGCTTCGAGACCGGCCGTCTGGCCAAGCAGGCAGCGGGTTCCGCCGCCGCCTATCTCGACGGCGACACCATGCTCCTGGCGGCCACGACGGCCGGCAAGCACCCCAAGGACCAGTTCGACTTCTTCCCGCTGACGATCGACGTCGAGGAGCGGCAGTACGCCGCCGGCAAGATCCCCGGCTCGTTCTTCCGCCGCGAGGGTCGCCCGTCGACCGAGGCGATCCTGGCCTGCCGCCTGATCGACCGCCCGCTGCGCCCGCTGTTCGTCAAGGGCCTGCGCAACGAGGTCCAGGTCGTCATCACGGTCCTGGCGATCCACCCGGACGACGCGTACGACACGCTCGCGATCAACGCGGCGTCCCTGTCGACGCAGCTCTCCGGCCTGCCGTTCTCCGGCCCGGTCGGCGGCGTCCGCATCGCACTGGTCGAGGGCCAGTGGGTCGCGTTCCCGCGCTACTCCGAGCGCGAGCGCGCCACGTTCGACATGGTCGTCGCCGGCCGCGTCGTGGGTGACGACGTCGCGATCGCGATGATCGAGGCCGAGGCGCCCGAGAAGAGCTGGAACATCATCCAGTTCGAGGGCGGCGTCGCGCCGACCGAGGAGATCGTCGCGCAGGGCCTCGAGGCGGCGAAGCCGTTCATCAAGGCCCTCGTGCAGGCGCAGCAGGAGCTCGCGGCCAAGGCCGCGAAGGAGACGCAGACGTTCCCGACGTTCCCGGACTACCAGTCCGACGCGTACGAGGCCGTCGAGGCCGCGTCGACCGCGTCGCTGGGCGAGGCCCTGAGCATCGCGGACAAGCAGACGCGCGAGAACCGCCTCGACGAGATCAAGGCCGAGGTCGTCGCGCAGCTCTCCGCGCAGTTCGAGGGTCGCGAGAAGGAGCTGTCGGCCGCGTACCGCTCGGTGCAGAAGAAGCTCATCCGCCAGCGCATCCTCACGGACGGCTTCCGGATCGACGGCCGTGGCCTGCGGGACATCCGCACGCTGTCGGCCGAGGTCGAGGTGCTGCCCCGCGTGCACGGCTCGGCGCTGTTCGAGCGCGGCGAGACCCAGATCCTGGGTGTCACCACGCTGAACATGCTCCGCATGGAGCAGCAGCTCGACACGCTCTCCCCGGAGACGCGCAAGCGCTACATGCACAACTACAACTTCCCGCCGTACTCGACCGGTGAGACGGGCCGCGTGGGCTCGCCGAAGCGGCGCGAGATCGGCCACGGCGCGCTCGCCGAGCGGGCGCTCATGCCCGTGCTGCCGAGCCGCGAGGAGTTCCCCTACGCGATCCGTCAGGTCTCCGAGGCGCTGGGCTCCAACGGCTCGACGTCGATGGGCTCGGTCTGCGCGTCCACGCTCTCGCTGCTCAACGCCGGTGTGCCGCTGCGCGCCCCGGTCGCCGGCATCGCGATGGGCCTCGTGTCCGACACGGTGGACGGTGAGACCCGCTACGCGGCGCTCACCGACATCCTCGGTGCCGAGGACGCCTTCGGCGACATGGACTTCAAGGTCGCCGGTACCCGCGAGTTCGTCACGGCCATCCAGCTCGACACCAAGCTCGACGGCATCCCCGCCTCGGTGCTCGGCGGCGCGCTCACCCAGGCGAAGGAGGCTCGCCTCGCGATCCTCGACGTCATCGCCGAGGCGATCGACGTGCCCGACGAGATGAGCCCGTTCGCTCCCCGCGTCATCACGGTGAAGGTCCCGGTCGACAAGATCGGCGAGGTCATCGGCCCGAAGGGCAAGATGATCAACCAGATCCAGGAGGAGACCGGCGCCGACATCTCGATCGAGGACGACGGCACGGTCTACATCGGCGCCACCGACGGTCCGTCGGCGGAGGCCGCGCGGGCGGCGATCAACGCGATCGCCAACCCGCACATGCCCGAGGTGGGCGAGCGCTTCGTGGGCACGGTCGTCAAGACCACCACGTTCGGCGCGTTCGTCTCGCTCTCGCCGGGCAAGGACGGCCTGCTCCACATCTCGCAGATCCGCAAGCTCGTCGGCGGCAAGCGCGTGGAGAACGTCGAGGACGTCCTCTCGATCGGCCAGAAGGTCCAGGTCGAGATCGGCGAGATCGACCCGCGCGGCAAGCTGTCGCTGCACGCGGTCATCGACGAGGGTGCGGAGGGCGGCGAGACCGCCGAGGCGCCCGAGTCCGTCGACGCCTGACGTGCCGCTGGACCTGCCGCTCGTGCGCCCGGGCTTCCCGGGCGCCGAGCAGGCCGTCGGGCAGGACGGCGACGCCCTCGTGCGTCGTTCCGTCCTGCCCGGCGGGGTCCGGGTGCTCACCGAGAGCATGCCCGGCCTGCGTTCGACGACCGTCGGCGCGTGGGTGGGGGTCGGGTCTCGCGACGAGTCCGACGGCCACCACGGCTCGACCCACTTCCTCGAGCACCTGCTCTTCAAGGGCACCGCTCGCCGCACCGCGATGGACATCGCGGAGGCGTTCGACGCCGTCGGTGGTGAGGCCAACGCCGCCACCGGCAAGGAGCACACCTGCTACTACGCGCGGGTGCTCGACACGGACCTCCCGATGGCGGTCGACGTCATCGCGGACATGGTGACCTCGGCGCGCCTCGACACCGACGAGCTCGAGACCGAGCGCGGCGTGATCCTCGAAGAGCTCGCGATGAACGACGACGACCCCAGCGACGTCGTCCACGAGCAGTTCACGGCCGTGGTGCTCGGCGAGCACCCGCTCGGCCGGCCGATCGGCGGCACGCCCGAGACGATCCGCGCGGTGCCGCGCGACGCCGTCTGGCAGCACTACCGCTGGCACTACAAGCCGTCGACCCTCGTCGTGACGGCGGCCGGTGGCGTCGACCACGACACGCTGTGCGCGCAGGTCGCCGAGGCGCTGACGACGGGCGGCTGGGACCTCGACGGCGCCCAGGAGCCCACCGGTCGACGCCTGCCGACCAGCGTCGCCGCCCTCGCGGGCACGTCCGGGCTGCCCGCGCTGGGCGTCGAGACGACGATCCGCCGGCACACCGAGCAGGCCAACGTCATCGTCGGCGGCACGGCGCTCACCGCGACCGACCCGCGGCGGTTCACGCTGTCGGTCCTCAACGCGGTGCTCGGCGGCGGCATGTCGTCGCGGCTGTTCCAGGAGATCCGCGAGAAGCGCGGCCTGGCGTACTCGACGTACTCGTTCGCGTCCGGGCACGCCGACACCGGCATCTTCGGGCTCTACGCGGGGTGCACGCCCGGCAAGGTCGACGAGGTCGTCGCCCTGATGATCGCCGAGTGGGAGCGCCTCGCGGACAGTCCCATCACGCAGGCGGAGCTCGACCGGTCGCTCGGTCAGCTGGCCGGCGGGCTCGTGCTCGGCATGGAGGACACCGGCTCCCGGATGAGCCGGCTCGGCAAGGCCGAGCTGGTGCACGGGGAGCTGCTCAGCGTCGACGAGTCGCTCGACCGTATCCGTGCGGTCACGGCCGCCGACGTGCAGGAGCTGGCCGCGGAGCTGGCGTCGCGCCCGCGCTCGGTCGTGCGGGTCGGACCGTTCGGCGACTGACCGTTCGGCGACTGACCGTTCGCCGACCGGCCGTTCGGCGTCCGGCAGCCCGGCGACCGGCCGGCGCAGCCCTGCGGTGACCTGCACGCCTCCCCTCCGCGGGTGATGCTCGCGAGCCCGTGCGGGCGCGATGATGAGGCATGACCGTCGACGAGATCGGGTACCGCCGGTTCACGCCCCCGCCCGGGGCGCACGAGCTCGTGGACCACCTGTGGGTGGTCCGGCACCCGGCGGGGACCGTGAGCCACGAGGTGCTGCTGCCCGACGGGCACGGCCTGGTCGTCGTCGCCGTCGGCACGCCCGGTGTGCACGTGGACCCGCTCACGCAGCGGCGTACGCCGGACGGGTCCGGCGTACGCGGCCTCGCGACGCGTGCGGTCGTGCGGGAGCAGCGGGGTCCCGCGGCCCGGCTCGGCGCCCAGCTCGACCCGTTGGCGCTGGCGCGGCTCGGCGTCGCGCACCCGGTGACGGACCGGGTCGACCCGGTCGAGACGCTGCTGTCGCCCGAGGTCGCCGCGGCGTGCGCCGCCGCCCTGGACGCCGGTCAGGACGAGGACGCGGCGTGGCTGCTGGGCGGCGGTCTGGCGGCACGGTTCCGGCCCGAGGCGGAGGACCCGACGCTCGCGCTGCTCGAGCCGGTCGTCCGCGAGGTGCTGGAGTCGGACGGTCTGGTCCGGTCGTCGGACGTCGCCCGTGGTGCGGGTCTCGCCGTCGGCACGTTGCACCGGTGGGTCGTCGAGCACCTCGGTGTGGCCCCGGACGTGTTCCTCGCGGCGGTGCGGTTCAGCGCGTTCGTCCGGGACGCGGTCGGCCCCGGGCCGGTGCGCCCCGAGGACGTCCTCGGGGCGATCCGGTGGTACGTGCAGGCCGCCTACCCGCCGCGGGAGGTCGAACGGTTCACCGGGCAGAGCCTGCAGGAGCTGCGGCGGCTCGAGCGGGGCATCGCGGAGGCGCTGGGGACGGCCGTCGGCGGCTAGGGTCGTACCCCGTGAGCGAACCGATCAAGGTGGCCGTGCTGGGCGCGGCGGGACGCATGGGTGCGACGGTGGTGCGGGCGGTCGAGGACGCGCCCGACCTGGAGCTCGTGGCGGCGCTGGACGCGGACGGCGACCTCGCGGCGGTCGCAGCCGCCGGCGCGCAGGTCGCGGTCGACTTCACGGTGCCGGCCGTGACCGAGGGCAACGTGCACGCGCTCGTCGACGCGGGGATCCACGTGGTCGTCGGCACGACGGGCTGGAACGACGAGTCGCTCGCCCGCGTGCGGGACCACCTGGCCGACCGGCCGGGGGTCGGGGTGCTGGTCGCCCCGAACTTCGCGCTCGGTGCCGTGCTCGCGATGACGTTCGCGGCGAAGGCCGCCCGGTGGTTCGAGTCCGTCGAGGTCGTCGAGCTGCACCACCCGAACAAGATCGACGCGCCGTCCGGCACGGCACGGCACACCGCGTCGGCCGTCGCCGCCGCGCGTGCGGCGGCGGGGGTCGGGCCGAGCCCGGACGCGACGAGCGAGGGGCTCGACGGTGCCCGCGGGGCCGACGTCGACGGGGTGCGCGTGCACGCCGTGCGGCTGCGAGGTCTCGTCGCGCACGAGGAGATCCTGCTCGGCAACGCGGGGGAGCAGCTCACGATCCGGCACGACTCGTTCGACCGCGTGAGCTTCATGCCGGGCGTGCTGCTCGGCGTGCGTCAGGTCGGCCGGCGCCCCGGCCTGACCGTGGGGCTCGAGCACCTGCTCGACCTCGCCTGACGTGGCCGGCTCGTCCAAGCGGGTGCGCCGTACGTCGCTGCTCGCCGCCGTCACGCTGACCACCCTCCTCGGCGTGTACGTGTGGCTCGTCGCTCTGCGGGCCAGCGCGCTCGTCACGAGCGGCGAACCTGTCGGCGTCGTGCTGGGCCTGGCGTTCTGGCTGCTGCCGTTGCTCGTGATCTGGCTGGTCGCGCGCGAGTGGTGGCTGGCGATCGACGTGCAGCGCATGGCCGACGAGCTGGCGGACGCCGACGAGCTGCCCGTCGACGACCTCCCGCGCTCGCCGGGCGGCCGGATCGACCGGGTCGCGGCGCGCGCGGCGTTCGACGAGTTCCGGACCCGCACCGAGGCGGACCCGGACGACTGGCGGTCGTGGTACCACCTGGCGTTCGCGTACGACGCCGCGGGCGACCGCAAGCAGGCGCGGGCGTCGCTGCGCACCGCGAGCCGGCTGCACCGCGCCCGTCCCGCCTGAGGTCAGGTCCGCCGGGCCGCCCGGCGGGTCAGATCGACGCCGACCAGCGACGCTCCGTCACGGTCGCCTCCGACCCGTCCGGCATCGCACCGGTCGCGAGGTCGCGCGTCCCGCCGTCGGGCCCGAGCCCTGCGCCACCGAGGAACCGCGCCCGGGCCTCGTCGCCGTCGAGCACCCACGTGTGCACCTGGTCGGCGCCGTCCTGCCGGAGCAGGTCGACGACCGCGGCGAGCAGCCGCGAGCCGTGACCGCGCTGCTGGGAGTCCGGCGCGACCTCGAGGGCGAGGATCACGCCGCCGGGCGCGTCGAACGGCCGGTCCTCGGGCGCGGGCACGGGGGCGACGGACGCGACGCCGACGACGTCCGCGCCGCGGCACGCCACGAGCACGCGGTAGCCGGCGGCGGGCGGGGTGGTGATGGCGCGCGCCCACTGCGCGGTCATGGCCGCCGGGTCGACGAGGTCGAGCACGGCCGGACCCAGCAGACCCGTGTGCCGCCACGCGGCGAGCTGGACGTCGACCACGGCGGTCTCGTCGCCGGGCACCGCGGGGCGCACCGACACGTCGGCGGTCTCACGGAACAGCGTCATGGGGGTCTCCGGGGAGTCGAGCGACGGGTCCGGGCGAGGCTACGGCATGCCCATCGCTCGCAGCACCGCCGCCGTCACGGCGGCGAGCACGACGACGACGACGAACGGCGCCCGCAGCGCGAGCGCGACGGCCGCGACGGCGAGCGCGGGCAGCCGGGCGTCGGCGACGAGCGCCCGGCCGGTCGTCGCGGCCTGCACGGCGACGAGCGCGGAGAGCAGCGCGACGGTGACCAGGGCGGCCGTGCGGGCGACCCGGGGCTTGGCGAGCCAGTGCTCGGGCACCAGGTGGCCGGCGAGCTTGAGCGCGAAGCACACGGCACAGGCCACGAGGAGGGCGACCCAGGTGACGGCGTCGCTCATGGGGATCCCTCCGGGTCGAGACGGTCGGCGTCGGGCAGGTCGGCGTCGGGATGGTCGGCATCGGGCAGGTCGGCATCGGACCGGGCGTCGTCGGTGCCGTCGTGGCCGGTCGGCGCGGGTGGGCGCACGAGGAACCCCGCCACGATCGCGACGACCGCGGCGAGCAGCACGGGGATGCCCGCGGGCACGAACGGCGTGACCGCGAGCGCGACGAGGACCGCACCGGCGGCCACGACCTGCGCGACGCGGGACCCCGGTCCGGTGACCCGCGGCCAGACGAGGGCCAGGAACGCGGCGGCCGCGGCGGCGTCGAGGCCGTACCGGCGGGGGTCGCCGAGCGCGTCGCCGACGAGCGCCCCGGCGAGCGTGAACAGGTTCCACATCACGAAGACGCCGACCCCGGTCCACCAGAACCCGACCCAGCCGACCGCCGGGTCCCGCTGGGCGGTCGCGACCGCGGTCGACTCGTCGATGGTGAGCTGGGCGGCGAGCGGACGGCGCCAGCCCCGAGCGCGAAGCAGGGGCGCGACCTGCGGGCCGTACAGCCCGTTGCGGACACCGAGCAGCCCGGCCGTCGCGACGGCGGCGCCGGCCGCCCCGCCCGCGCCGAGCACGCCCACGAACGCGAACTGGGAGCCGCCGGAGAACATGAGCAGGCTGAGGGCGACCGTCTGGGGGATCGACAGGCCGGCCGCGACGGACAGCGCCCCGAACGAGACCCCGTACAGGCCGGTCGCGACCGACACCGAGACCGCCTGACGGACGGCGCCCCGCCGAGCGGTGTCGTCGGGGCGGTTCACGCCGGCCACTGTCGCACACGCGCGCCCCGCAGGCCGTCGGGGCGCGGCGGCGCGGGGTCGGCGCACGGTCGGTGCCCCACGGAGATGTCGGGGTCAGAGCGCGACGGAGGTGCCGGGGGAGCGCGACGCCGCCTGAGGGTCAGAGCGCGACGTACGTCGTCTCGAGGTACTCCTCGATGCCTGCTTCGCCGCCCTCGCGGCCGAGCCCGGACGCCTTGACCCCGCCGAAGGGTGCGCTCGCGTCCGACACCATGCCGCGGTTCACGCCGAGCATGCCCGTCTCGACGGACTCGGCCAGCCGCAGCACCCGGGCGACGTCGCGGGTGTACGCGTACGCGACGAGGCCGAACGGCGTGCCGTTCGCCAGCTCCACGCCCTCGGCCTCCGACCCGAACGTCACCACCGGTGCCACGGGCCCGAAGATCTCCTCGGTGACGAGGCGCAGCGCCGGGTCGACGCGGTCGAGCACCGTGGGGTTGTAGAAGTACCCGGGCCGGTCGGGCCGGTCACCACCGATGCGGACACGTGCGCCGGCGTCGGCGGCCTGGGCGACGACCTCCTCGACCCGGTCCACGGCCGACTTCTCGATGAGCGGCCCGACGGTCGTCCCCGTCTCGGCGCCGTGCCCGACGACGAGCCGCTCGAACGCCGCCGTGAGCCGGGTCGTGAACTCGTCGGCGACCCCGCGCTGCACCAGGAACCGGTTCGCGGCGACGCACGTCTGGCCGGCGTTGCGCATCTTCGCCGCGACGGCACCCTCGACGGCGTCGTCGAGGTCCGCGTCGTCGAACACGAGGAACGGCGCGTTGCCGCCGAGCTCCATCGACGTCCGCAGGATGTGCTCCGAGGCCAGCTTGAGCAGGCTCGCGCCGACCTCGGTGGACCCGGTGAACGACAGCTTGCGCAGCCGCGGGTCGGCGAGCAGCGGCCCGGACACGGACCGCGCGGAGGACGACGGGACGACGTTGATGACGCCCGCGGGCATCCCGCGCTCCACGAGCTCGGCCCGGATGATCTCCGCCACGAACGCGGTCGTCAGCGGCGTGAGCTGCGCGGGCTTGACGACCACGGGGCACCCGGCGGAGAGGGCGGGCGCGACCTTGCGCGCGATCATCGCGATCGGGAAGTTCCACGGCGTGATGAGCAGCGCCGGGCCGACGGGCCGCCGCAGCACGAGCTGGTGGTTGGTGCCCGACGGCGCCCGGCGGGCCAGGCCGTCGAGGCGGACGGCCTGCTCCGAGTACCACCGGACGTAGTCGGCGGCGTACGCGACCTCCGCACGCGACTCGGCCAGGGGCTTGCCGCCCTCGGCCGTGACGAGCGCCGCGATGTCCTCCGTGCGCGCCGTGATCGTCTCGAACACCGCCCGCAGCAGCTCGGCCCGCTGACGAGGGGCGACGGCCCGCCACTCGGCGGACGCGCCGTCGGCGGCCGTCAGTGCGTCGAGCGCGTCCTGCTCGCCGCCGTCGGCCACGTCGAACAGGGTCTGCGTCGTCGCGGGGTCGGCGACCTCGAACGTGCGCCCGCTCCGGGCGGGTCGCCAGGACCCGTCGACGAGGATCTCGGTGGGCACGTGGGCGGCGACTGTCGGGGGCAGCGACGTGGTCATCCGCACAGTGTCGCGCGCACCCGGCAGCCGCACCTGCCGAACTTCCGACCGGTCCGTGAGTCGCCGTCGGCGCGTCGTGCGGACCGACCTATCCTGGGCGCCATGACCGACACCACGCCCGTCGTCGAGACCCCCTACGAGGACCTCCTGAGGCTCGTCATGGCGACCGGGACGCCGAAGTCGGACCGGACAGGGACGGGCACCCGGAGCGTGTTCGGGCACCAGATGCGGTTCGACCTGTCGGCCGGGTTCCCGCTCGTCACGACGAAGCGGGTGCACCTGCGGTCCGTCGCGTACGAGCTGCTGTGGTTCCTGCGCGGCGAGTCGAACGTGGCGTGGCTCCGCGACCACGGCGTGACCATCTGGGACGAGTGGGCCGACGACGACGGCGAGCTGGGACCCGTGTACGGCGTCCAGTGGCGCAGCTGGCCGACGCCCGACGGCGGTCACGTCGACCAGGTCGCGCAGCTCGTCGAGAACCTGCGCCGGGACCCCGACTCGCGGCGGCACATCGTCTCGGCCTGGAACGTCGCCGACATCCCCTCGATGGCGCTCGCGCCGTGCCACGCGTTCTTCCAGTTCTACGTCGCCGACGGGCGCCTCTCGTGCCAGGTCTACCAGCGCTCGGCCGACCTGTTCCTCGGGGTGCCGTTCAACATCGCGTCGTACGCGCTGCTCACGCACATGGTCGCGCAGCAGACCGGGCACGAGGTCGGCGACCTGGTGTGGACCGGCGGCGACTGCCACGTGTACGACAACCACGTGGACCAGGTCCGCGAGCAGCTCTCGCGGGAGCCGTACCCGCTGCCGACCCTCGAGCTGCGCAAGGCCCCGTCGATCTTCGACTACACGTTCGAGGACATCGAGGTCGTCGGCTACCAGCACCACCCCGGCATCAAGGCGCCGGTGGCGGTGTGACGCTCGGGCTCATCTGGGCGCAGACGCCGGACGGCGTCATCGGCCGGGAGGGCGCCCTGCCGTGGCGGCTGCCGGAGGACCTGGCCCGGTTCCGGACCCTCACGCAGGGGCACCCGGTGATCATGGGCCGGGCGACGTGGGAGTCGCTGCCCGCCCGGTTCCGGCCCCTGCCGGGCCGGGACAACATCGTGCTGTCGCGCACGCCGGGGTTCGTGGCCGAGGGCGCACGGGTCGTCGCGTCTCTCGACGACGCGTTCGCTCTCGTCGCTGACCGGGACGCCTGGGTCATGGGCGGCGGCGCGGTCTACGCCGCGACACTGCCGCGGGCGGACCGTGTGGAGGTGACGGTGGTCGACACGACCGTCGAGGGCGACACGTGGGCGCCGCCGCTCGACGACGGGCGTTGGCGGCTGGTCGGCTCCGAGCCGGAGGACGGCTGGCGCACCTCGTCGTCCGACGGCCTGCGGTTCCGCTTCGAGTCGTACGAGCCGGCCGGGGCCTGACGGGCGCGCCGCTGCGGCGTGGGCAGCGACGTCGGTGCGGGTGGCTGGGCGGTACCGTGGCCCCATGCCGCACGTCACCGACACCACGCGCCCGTTCGGGAGCGTCCTGACCGCGATGGTCACGCCGATGACCGCCGACGGAGCCGTGGACCTCGAGGCCACCGTCCGCCTCGCGCGGCACCTCGTCGACGCGGGCAACGACGGCCTGGTGCTGTCGGGCACCACCGGCGAGGCGTCCACGACGCACGCCCCCGAGAAGGCCGAGCTCGTCCAGGCCGTCGTCGAGGCCGTCGGGGACCGGGCGTACGTGCTCTCGGGCGCCGGCTCCAACGACACCGCGCACGCCGTCCGGATGGCCGAGCAGGCCGCCGAGGCGGGCGCGCACGGGCTGCTCGTCGTCGCTCCGTACTACTCCCGGCCGTCGCAGCCGGGCGTGCTGCGCCACTTCGAGGCCGTCGCCGACGCGACCGACCTGCCCGTCATGCTCTACGACGTGCCCGGCCGCACCGGCGTCCGGCTCGCCCCCGCCACCATCGACGCCATCGCGGAGCACCCCCGCGTCGTCGCGATGAAGGACGCGGCGGGCGACCCGTACGCGTCGTCGAAGGCGATCACGCGCACCGGACTGGCCTGGTACTCCGGCGACGACAGCCTGCTGCTGCCGCTCCTGGCGGTCGGTGCCGTCGGCATCGTGAGCGTCGTCGGCCACGTCGCCGCCGGCCAGCTCGCGTCCGTCACCCGCGCCTGGCGCGACGGCGACCACGCGGAGGCGCTGCGCGTCTCCCGCACGATCATCCCCGCGATCGACGCCCTCAACGGGGCCGGCTTCCAGGCCGTCGCCGCGAAGGCGGCGCTCGAGATCACGGGACACCTGCCCACCCGCGCCGTGCGCCTGCCGCTCGTCGCCGCTTCGGACGACGAGCTCGAGACCATCCGGGCCGGCCTGCGCGCCGCCGGGCTGCTCGACATCGCGCTCCGCTGACCCCAGGAGACCCATTGAGTCACCCGCACTTCGAGCTCACCCTGCCGCCGGCGCTGGCCGACGGCGCCCTGCGCGTCGTCGCACTGGGAGGGCTCGGTGAGGTCGGCCGCAACATGGCCGTCCTCGAGTTCGCCGGCCGTCTGCTCGTCATCGACTGCGGCGTCCTGTTCCCCGAGGACCACCAGCCCGGCGTCGACCTGATCCTCCCGGACTTCGAGTACATCCGGGAGCGGCTCGACGACATCGAGGCCATCGTCCTGACGCACGGCCACGAGGACCACATCGGTGCCGTGCCGTACCTGCTGCGGCTTCGTCAGGACATCCCGCTCGTCGGGTCGCAGCTCACGCTCGCGTTCGTCGAGGCGAAGCTCAAGGAGCACCGGATCGCGCCCGTCACGCTCGCGGTCCGCGAGGGTCAGACCGAGCGGTTCGGCGTGTTCGAGTGCGAGTTCGTCGCCGTGAACCACTCGATCCCGGACGCGCTCGCCGTCGCGGTGCGCACCCCCGCCGGCACCGTGCTGCACACGGGCGACTTCAAGATGGACCAGCTGCCGCTCGACGGCCGGATCACCGACCTGCGGGCGTTCGCGCGGCTCGGGGAGCAGGGCGTCGACCTGTTCATGGTGGACTCCACCAACGCCGAGGTGCCCGGGTTCGTCGCGCAGGAGCGCGGCATCGGTCCGGTGCTCGACGGGGTGTTCGCCGACTCGACGAAGCGCATCATCGTCGCGTCGTTCGCGTCGCACGTGCACCGCGTCCAGCAGGTGCTCGACGCCGCGCACGCGCACGGTCGGAAGGTCGCGCTCGTCGGCCGGTCGATGGTGCGGAACATGGCGATCGCGTCCGACCTCGGCTACCTGAAGATCCCGCAGGACGTGCTCGTCGACCTCAAGCAGGTCGACCAGCTGCCCGACGACGAGATCGTGCTGATGTGCACCGGGTCGCAGGGCGAGCCGATGGCGGCCCTGTCGCGGATCGCGAACAACGACCACAAGGTGTCCGTCGGCCCCGGCGACACCGTGATCCTCGCGTCGTCCCTCATCCCGGGGAACGAGAACGCCGTGTTCCGGGTGATCAACGGGCTGACCCGGCTCGGTGCGCGCGTCGTGCACTCCGGCAACGCGAAGGTCCACGTCTCCGGGCACGCCAGCGCCGGCGAGCTCCTGTACTGCTACAACATCCTCAAGCCGCGCAACGTGATGCCCGTGCACGGGGAGGTCCGGCACCTCGTCGCGAACGCGGCCCTCGCCGTGCAGACCGGGGTGCCGGCCGACCGTGTCGTGCTGGCCGAGGACGGCGTGGTCGTCGACCTCGTCGACGGCAAGGCGTCCATCGTCGGCGCCGTGCCGTGCGGCTACGTGTACGTGGACGGGTCGAGCGTCGGCGGCATCACCGAGGCCGAGCTCAAGGATCGTCGGATCCTCGGCGACGAGGGGTTCATCTCGATCTTCGCGGTGGTGAGCTCGGCCGACGGCAAGGTGCTCGCCGGCCCGCAGATCCACGCCCGGGGGTTCGCCGAGCAGGACCACGTGTTCGAGGACATCCTTCCGGAGCTCACGCGGGCCCTCGAGGAGGCGGCGCTCACGGGCGCGACCGACACGCACCAGCTGCAGCAGGTGATGCGCCGGGTCGTCGGTCGGTGGGTCTCCAACCGGCTGCGCCGCCGGCCCATGATCATCCCGGTCGTCGTCGAGGCGTAGTCAGCCGTCGGGCGCCAGGGGAGTGCTGCTCCCTGGCGCCCGGCCGACCGGCACAGGCGGTGGTCAGCTCGGCCGGCTGGCCGCGCGGTCCTCGACCTCGGTGCGGCCAGGAGCGGCGAGGCCGTCCCGGACGCGCTCGGCCTCGTCGTCGGCGCTCGTGGCGACGGTGACCTCGCCCGCGGGTGCCGCCACGCTCCGCGGCCCGCCGCGACGAGAGGCGGCGGCGGAGCCGACGAGGATGAGCGCCGTCGCGATGACGACCGTGATCGTGATCCGCTCGTCGAGGACGAGGGCCCCGAGCCCGACGGCCACGATCGGGTTCAGGTACGCGACGAGCGTCGAGCGTGCGGCACCGACCTCGGCGATGAGCTGGAAGAACAGCACGAACGCGAGTGCCGTGCACAGGGCGCCCAGGAGCGCGAGCGACAGCACCGCGTCGGCGGTCGGCCACGGGTGCGGGCCGGTGAGCAGCACCACGGGCAGGTAGACGAGCGCCGTCAGGCCGAGGCATGCGGTGGTCAGCGGGATCGCGGGGACGTCGCGCAGGTAGCGGTCGGCGATCATCGGTGCGGTCGCGTACCCGAGAGCGGCGAGCAGCACCTGGGCCACGGCCCACGGGTCGTCCGCGCCGGCGCCGGGCCCGAGCAGCAGGGCCACGCCGCCGAGCGCGACGAGCAGGCCGACCCACCGGACGAGGGCGACCCGCTCGCGGTCGACGATGCGGCCGAGGACGACCGCGGCGATGGGGACCGTGGCGATCAGCAGCCCGGTGAGCGAGCTCGACAGCGTGCGCTCGGCGTTCGACAGCAGGATCCACGGGCCGACGAGCTCGAGCACCGCGAACGCGGTGACCGCCGGCCAGTGCCGGCGCAGCACGCGCAGGCCGCCCGCACGCCACGCGAACGGCACCAGCAGCAGCGCGCCGAGCCCGGTGCGGACGAACACGACGGTCGCGGGGGTGACCTCGCCGACGGCGACCTTGATCAGCAGGTACGGGACGCCCCAGATGAGGCCCATGGACAGCAGGAGGATCCATCCGCGACGGCTCATGGCTCGACCGTCCGGGGGAGGTGGGTGCGCATGGCGTCACAGTAGGCGCGAGCACCGACATCGGCCGCAGGGATAACCGCCACCGACCGTCGACCTCCTGCCAGTGTCCCCCGGCAGGGTGATCGTGCAGGTCAGAGCGATGCGGCCGGCTCTGTCCGGAACATCGCCCGGTGCTGGTGCGGGCTCGTGCGGAACCGGTCGGCGAAGTGCTGCCGCAGCGTCGCCGTGCTGCCGAAGCCGGCACGGCGCGCGACCGTCTCGATCGGGTCGTCGGTCGTCTCGAGCAGGACCCGTGCCCGGGTGAGCCGCTGGTGCAGCAGCCACCGGGTCGGGCTCGTGCCGGTGCGGGCCCGGAACTGGCGCGTGAACGTGCGGCGCGACAGGTGGACGGCGCCGGCCCACGTGTCGAGGTCGACGGGCTCGTCGAGGCGGGTCTGCGCCCACGCGATCGCGTCGTCGACCGGGTCCCCGCCCGGGGCGGGCGCGACCGGGGCCGGGATGAACTGGGCCTGCGACCCGTCGCGGTGCGGTGCCAGCACGAGCGAGCGGGCGACCTCGGTGGCGACCCGGGCGCCGAGGTCGGTCCGGACGACGTGCAGGCAGCAGTCCAGCGCGGCGGCGACGCCCGCGGAGGTGAGGACGTCGCCGTGGTCGCTCCACAGCACGTCGGCACGGACGCGGACCGTCGGGTGGCGCCGGGCGAGCTCTGCGGCCGCGTGCCAGTGGGTCGCGACCTCGCGGCCGTCGACGAGCCCGGCGGCGGCGACGACGAACGCACCGAGGCACAGGCCGACGACCCGCGCGCCGCGCGCGTGCGCCGACCGGACGGCGTCGAGCAGGGCCGTCGGCGGCTCCCGGTGCGCGTCCCAGCTCGGCAGCACGACGGTGTCGGCGCGGGCGAGCACGTCGAGCCCGTGCTCCACGTGGAGGTCGTACCCGGCCGCGGTGGGGACACGGCCCGGCGTCGGCGCGCACACGACGACCTCGTACGGCCGTCCCGGTGCGCCCCCGTACCGGGCCGTGAAGACGGCCGAGGGGACCGCGAGGTGGAACGGGCTGATGCCCTCGAACGCGACGACAGCCACGACGTGTGCCATGGCCCGATTCTAGCGACAGGTGTCCTGCGGGCCACTGGCGGGCTCGTGACCTGCGCGACAGGGTGGAGCCATGACCACGACAGAGCGCGAGACCACCCGCAGGACGACGACCGCGACCTGGGTCGGCGGCCCGACGCTGCGGTTCACCTACGCCGGCCTGACGTTCCTCACCGACCCGACGTTCGACGACGCACCGGCCGACTACGCGGGCGGCGCGACCCTGCACAAGCTCGTCGGCCCCGGGGTGCCCGTCGAGGACCTCGGCCACGTCGACGTGGTGCTGCTCTCGCACGACCAGCACGCCGACAACCTCGACGTCGCCGGCCGCGCCCTGCTCCCGTCGGTCCCGACGGTGCTCTCCACGCCCGACGCGGCCGCGCGGATCCCGGGAGTGCGTGGCCTCGCGCCGTGGGAGCAGGTCGCCCTCGGCGACGACGTCCGCGTGACGGCCGTGCCGGCGAGGCACGGTCCCGAGGGCGCGGAGGCGCTGAGCGGCGAGGTCACGGGCTTCGTCCTGGAGGCGCCGGGGGAGCGGACCGTCTACGTCTCTGGCGACAACGCCTCGCTCGACGTGCTGGACCAGGTGGCCCGCCGGTTCGACCGGATCGAGCTCGCGGTCCTGTTCGTCGGCGGCGCGAACGTCGGCCGCTTCGGCGCGGAGCCGCTCACGCTCGACGCCCCCCGGGCCGCGGCCGCCGCCGCGCTCCTGCCGCTCGCGACGGTGCTGCCCGTGCACCACACCGACTGGGCGCACTTCGTCGACCCGCTCTCGGCCGTGCAGGACCGGTTCGCGGCCGTCGGGGCGAGCGACAGGCTCGTGGTCCTCGGGCGGGGCGAGCCGACGCCCGTCTGATCGTCGGTCGGCGCTCGCGGGACCCGGCGTGGGTCGCGCACCCGGGTCCCGCGCGCCGGCGTCAGGCCGGAGCGGCGCCTCTGAACGCGGCGAGCCGCTCGTGCTCGGCGGCCACGGCGCGCCGCGTCGCTGCGTCCCACGGCACCCACTCGTCGAGCTCCAGCGCGAGCCGCCCGCCCGTCGCCCGGGGCCGCCAGGTGCCTGCGACCTCGCCGTCGACGAGCACGGCGCCCGGCCGGCCGAGCACAGGCCACAGGGCCTTGTGCCGGGCGGCGTCGGGCACGAGGAGCGTCCGGTCGCGTGCCTGCAGGAACAGGTCGTACGGCCCGACGAGGCGGACGGCCGGCGGCCCGTCGGCGTCCGCCGCGGCGTCGAGCGCCTCGACGTCGTCCGCGAGGAGGTCGGCCGTCCCGACGTCCGCGACCGCCACCGGGACGACGTCCGCCGGCCAGCGTGCGGCCACGTCCTTGACGGGTGCGTCGAGGAAGGACGCGACCTGCTTCGGGGTCAGCGGTCCGAGCAGGTGCAGCACGAGCCGGACGAGGTCGAACGGCCCGTCGTCGCGGTCGTCGTCGGAGCGGGCGACCACCGCGACCTGCGCGGTCGGGAACCCGGGCGCGCGCCGGACGACCGGGGGTGAGGTGCCGGGCTCGAGCTCGAGACCGGCGTGCAGGGCGGCCAGGCGGAACGGCATCTCGTACATGTGGGTCGCGTGGCACGGCCCGCACCACCGCAGGTACGGCTCGGTGAGCTCCGCGGTCATGCGCGTCGAGAGGCTGCCCTTGTCGAGCGGGTGCGTCACCACGCGCCGCATGGTCCGCGCGACGTGCGCGAGCGCGTCGGTCGGGTCGATGCCCGCGGCGCGCAACGGGGTGGTGGCGTTGAGGAGTCGCTTGCCGGCGTCGGCGTCGGAGTACGGCCGCACGGCCCGCTGCACCGCGGGCAGGTCGTGGCGGCGGTACGCGTGGGGCGCGCCGCGCAGGGTCCAGGCGAGCGCGAGGTCGTCGGGCCAGTGCTGCGACGTGACGTCCGCGCCGCGGACGGCGAGCGCCCACAGCGACCCGTCGGGTCCCGTGTCCTGGACCCCGAGGTCGAGGGTGACGACGTCGGTCGGGGCACGGGCCGCGCCGGGTGCGCGGTCGAGCTGCTGGACGCGCACCCGGTGGCGCAGCACCTGGCTGCGTGTCGCGGTGCGCGCCGCGCCGTCCCGTCCTGGTGTTCGCGAGGCCACCCCGCCACCGTGGCACGAGCCACCGACACCGGCCTGGCGCACCGGCCGGCGCGCACCGGCCCCGCGCCGGTCAGGTGGGGGCGAGGAGGCCGGGCCCGGCTGCGCGGAGCGTCGACGCGTACCGTTCCCCGGCGACGGTCTCGTCGCCGGGGACCAGCCCGTCGAGCTCGAGCTCCACGAGCCCGTGCACGAGCGCCCACAGGCCGAGGGCCGCGCGCTCGGCTCCGTCAACGGGTGCGCCGCGGGCGACCAGGACGGTCGCGACCGCGTCGCGCAGCACGACGAACGTGGGCGCCTGCGTCATCGGCCCCCGCGAGCCGTCCTGCGCGCCGGCGCCGGGGGTGCCGAACATCGCACGGTAGAAGTGCGGCTCGTCGCGGGCGTAGCGACGGTAGGCCAGGCCGAGCGCCATCAGGTCGGCCTCCGGGTCGGCCGTGCGCGGGACGGCCGCGAGGCGGTCGGCGAAGCGGGCGAACGCCTCGTCGCCGACCGCCCGCACGAGCTCGGGCCGGCCGCCGAACAGCGAGTACACGGCCGACGTCGACGTCCCGGCCCGGGCGGCGACGTCACGGACGGTCAGGCCGCCGACGCCCTCGTCGGCCAGCGCGGCCGACGCCGCCTCGAGCAGCCGCGACCGCAGCGCGTCGTCGTGCAGTCGAGGCCGTCCCATCCCGCGAGTGTAGAAGTGTTGACGAGGGTTTGCGAACGGTGTTCCATAACAACGTCTGGAAACCGAGGAGGCGAGATGCTCGAGCTCACCGACGCCGCACGCGTCACCGCAGGGATCGTCGCGCTGACCGTCGTCGGCATCGAGTCCGGCGGATGGTTCCTGTTCCGCGTCACGACCGGGCGGGAGCAGGCGACCGACTTCCAGCGCGCCTTCTACCGCGCCGGCCACGCCCACGCCGGGGTGCTCGTCACGCTGGGGCTGGTCTGCGTGCTGCTCGGCGAGGCGACCACGCTCGGCGGCGGATGGCGGTGGCTCGCGCAGACCGGCGTCCTCGTCGCGGCCGTCCTGCTGCCCGCGGGGTTCTTCCTGTCGGCGATCGGCCGGGGCCGGGAGCGGCCCAACCGGTGGGTCGCCCTGCTCGCGGTCGGCGCGGCGGTCCTCGCCGCAGGCGTCGTGACGCTGGGCGTCGGGCTGATCCGCGGATGAGGTGCGACGACACGCACCCCCGGGCGCCGTCCTGCGGCACCGACCCCGGCTAGTTTGAGGACCATGGCGACACGTACGTCTTCCCCACGGCCGCGCAACGGCGCGTCCGGTGCCGCCGCCAGCCCTCGGTCCTCGGGTCGTCCGGCCGCGGCGCGCAACGGCTCGACACGCCCGGGCGCGCGGACACCGGCACCCGCACCGCGCCGGCCGGCGTTGCCGCTGCGCATGATCCGCGGCGTCTGGATGGGCTCCGCGCACCTCGTCGGTGGCGCCGCGCGCCACCTCGGCCACGGCGCACGGGACCTCGATCCGTCGCACCGCCGTGACGGGCTCGCGTTCACGCTCCTGGGGCTCGCGATCGTCGTCGCGGCGCGCGAGTGGTGGAACCTGTCCGGCACCGCCGGCACCGCCGTGCACGCGATCGTCGCCGGCAGCTTCGGCCGGGTCGGGGTCGCCGTCCCCGTCGTCCTGCTCGGCCTCGCCGTCCGGCTCATGCGGCACCCCGACCGGGTCCAGGCCAACTCGCGCATCACCATCGGGATCACCGCGATCACGCTCGCCGTCTGCGGGCTCGTGCACCTCGGGCAGGGCCTGCCGGGCACGGACGACTTCCCGGCCCTGCGCACCGCCGGAGGGATGGTCGGCTACCTCGTCGGCACCCCGCTGGCCAGCCTGCTCACCACCGGGGTCGCCGTCGCGCTCCTGCTGCTGCTCGCGTTCTTCGGCGTGCTCGTCGTGACCGCGACGCCCGTGCACCAGATCGTGCCCCGGCTGCGCGGCGTGTACGACCGGCTCACGGGGAACCACCGCACCGCCGAGGAGGCCGATCAGGACGACGCGCCCCTCGTCATCAACGCCGGGCACACCGCCGTCGAGGAGGTCGAGCCGCCCGCTCGCAAGCGCGGGCTGCTCGGCCGGCGCCGCCGCGCCGAGAGCGTCGACGACGCCGACCCCACCCGCCTCGACGCGTACGTCGGCGACGAGGCGTTCGAGCGTGCCGCTCTCGTCGACGCGGCCCGCCGCGCGGAGGAGGAGGCGGAGGCGGAGGCCGCCGCCCCGGTGACCGCGCCCACCGAGGTCGTCACCCCCCGCCGGGTGAAGGAGCTCGTCGCCCCCGAGCCGAAGGGCGTCCCGCGCGGCGAGCAGCCCATGCTCGAGGGCGACGTGCTCTACACGCTCCCGTCCGAGGACAGCCTCGCCAAGGGGGCGCCGCACAAGGTGCGGTCGGCCGCGAACGACCGGGTCGTCGAGTCCCTCACGTCCGTGCTCGAGGCGTTCGAGATCGACGCGAAGGTCACCGGGTTCACCCGCGGGCCGACCGTCACGCGGTACGAGGTCGAGCTCGGGCAGGCCGTGAAGGTCGAGCGGGTCACCGCCCTGAGCAAGAACATCGCCTACGCCGTCGCGAGCGCGGACGTGCGGATCCTGTCCCCGATCCCCGGCAAGTCCGCGATCGGCATCGAGATCCCGAACACCGACCGCGAGACCGTCTCGCTCGGCGACGTGCTGCGCTCGAGCGCCGCCAAGCGCACCGAGCACCCGATGGTCATCGGCGTCGGCAAGGACGTCGAGGGCGGGTACGTCACCGCGAACCTCGCGAAGATGCCGCACCTGCTCGTCGCCGGCGCCACCGGCGCGGGCAAGTCCAGCTTCGTGAACTCGATGATCGTCTCGATCCTCATGCGGTCCACGCCCGACGAGGTCCGCATGGTGCTCGTCGACCCCAAGCGCGTCGAGCTGACGATCTACGAGGGCATCCCGCACCTCATCACCCCCATCATCACCAACCCGAAGAAGGCCGCCGAGGCCCTCGAGTGGGTGGTCCGGGAGATGGAGGCGCGGTACGACGACCTCGCGATGTTCGGGTTCAAGCACGTCGACGACTTCAACGTCGCGGTGCGGGCCGGGAAGGTGAAACCGCTGCCCGGGTCGGAGCGAAAGATCGCGACCTACCCGTATCTCCTTGTGATCGTCGACGAGCTTGCCGATCTGATGATGGTGGCCCCCAGGGACGTCGAGGCGTCGATCCAGCGCATCACCCAGCTCGCGCGCGCCGCGGGCATCCACCTGGTGCTCGCGACGCAGCGGCCGTCGGTCGACGTCGTGACCGGTCTCATCAAGGCGAACGTGCCGTCCCGGCTCGCGTTCGCGACGAGCTCGCTCACGGACTCGCGCGTCGTCCTCGACCAGCCCGGCGCCGAGAAGCTCATCGGCCAGGGCGACGCGCTGTTTCTCCCGATGGGCGCGGCGAAGCCCATGCGCACGCAGGGCGCCTGGGTCTCGGAGTCCGAGATCCACGCGGTCGTCGAGCACGTCAAGAAGCAGCTCAAGCCCGTGTACCGGCAGGACGTCGCGGTCGCGGCCGCCAAGAAGCAGGTGGACGAGGACATCGGCGACGACCTCGACCTGCTGCTGCAGGCCGCGGAGCTCGTCGTCACCACCCAGTTCGGGTCGACGTCGATGCTGCAGCGCAAGCTGCGGGTCGGGTTCGCCAAGGCCGGCCGCCTGATGGACCTGCTCGAGTCCCGCGAGATCGTCGGCCCGTCCGAGGGGTCGAAGGCGCGCGAGGTGCTCGTGCAGCCCGACGACCTCGCCGCGACCCTGGCGATGCTGCGCGGCGACCAGGGCGGTGGCACGGACGGCGGCGCCGGCGACCGGTACGCCGCGGACGACGGCGCGATGCCGGGCGACCCGCCCGTCGCGACCGACTACTTCGACGACGCGGAGGAGGACGACGCCGGCCGCTGGTCCGGCGGGGCTCGGTGATCGCAGCCGTCGCGGCGCCGCTCGGTGTGGTCAGTCTCGGCATCGCCGTCGTCGCCGTCATCGCGCTGGTCACGGTCCTCGTCCTGCTCGGCAGGCAGCGGGCGCAGGTGCGCCAGGCGAACGAGCTCGTCGAGATCTCCCGCGAGCTGCGCCACCGGTACGACGCGCTGCAGTCGGTGACGAAGGAGGGCGTGCTCGTCCAGTCGCTCGGCGGTCACGTGCTCGACATCTCCGAGCGCGCCGCCGCCATCCTCGGGGTCGACGCGTCCACGTCGGTGGGCCTGCGGGTGGCGAACCTGCCGATGGTCCTGGTCAACGAGCAGGGCCTCGCGATGAACCCGGCCGCGGTCCTCGGTCACAGCGGTCTGCCCGCCCGGGGCGGTCAGGAGTCCGAGCTCGTCGGTGTCGCGCTGCCCGGGGCCCTGGGCACGCCGCCGCGGATGGTGCAGGTGTCGAGCCAGCTCGTGCCCGGCGCTGACGGCGAGTCCGCCGCCGTGCTCACCACGCTCGTCGACGTGACCGGTCGGCGTGAGGTCGAGGCGGCCCTCACCCGGTCGGAGATGCAGTTCCGGGTCGCGATGGAGAACGCGCCCATCGGCATGGCGCTCGTCGACCTGGACTGGCGGATCGTCGAGGCCAACGCGGCGTTCGCCGAGCTCCTGGGGACGAGCGTCGGGGCCTTGCGCGGCTACCTCATGGAGGACCTGTCGACGCCCGAGGAGCGCGCCGCCGAACGCCTCGAGGTCGACCGGCTGCTGGGCGGGGGCCAGCACCGGTTCTCCCTCGAGAAGCGCTACCAGCGCGCCGACGACCACCTGGTCTGGGTGGTGCTCGACACCGCGCTCGTCCGGACGCCGGCGGGCGACCCCGACCACTTCGTCGTGCAGGTCCGCGACTCGACGGAGTCCCGCCTGCAGGCCGAGATGCTCACGCACCGCGCGATGCACGACCCGCTCACGGGCCTCGCGAACCGCACCCTCCTGCAGGAGGTCCTGCAGTCGGTGCTCGAGCAGCCAGGGGTCGTGGACCGCGTCGCGGTGCTCGCGTGCGACCTCGACGGGTTCAAGGAGATCAACGACCGGTACGGGCACGCCGCGGGCGACGAGGTGCTGGTGCACGTCGCGGGTGTGCTCCGGGCGGCGACCGCCCGCCGGGGCACGGTCTCCCGGCTGGGCGGCGACGAGTTCGTGGTCGTCGTGCAGGACCCGGACGGGCCGCGCGCCGTGTTCGAGGTCGCGACGGCCATCCACGCGGCGCTCCACGAGCCGGTCCGGGTGGCCCGGCGACGGCTCACGGTCGCCGCGAGCATCGGCATCGCGCTCGCCTCTCCGGACCTGATCGAGGGCGGCGCGCCGTCGCTGCTGGCAGCCGCCGACGCCGCGCTGTACCGCGCGAAGGGCGCCGGGCGGGGGCGGACCGAGGTGTACGAGCCGTCCATGGAGCAGGCGACCACCGCCGGCGTGCACCGGGAGCTGATCGCCGCGATCGAGCACGACCAGCTCGTCGTGCACTACCAGCCGATCGTCGACCTCACCGACCTGCAGGTCGTCGGGTACGAGGCGCTCGTCCGGTGGCAGCACCCGCACCGGGGGCTCCTGCTGCCCGGGGCGTTCCTGTCGTCGATCCAGGAGGCCGGGCTGTCCGTGCCCCTCGGCCAGCTCGTCGCCACCCAGGTCGTCGACTTCGTCGCGCACACCAGCGACCAGACCCGGTGGGTGTCGGTGAACGTGTCCGCGGACCAGCTCGGGGACGGGGAGTTCGCGACGACGCTGCTCGCGGAGATCTCGCGGCACCGTGTCGCGCCGGGCCGGATCGTGGTCGAGCTCACCGAGTCGTCGCTCGTCGCGTCGGGCACGCGCATCCGGCACGAGCTCACGCAGCTCTCGGCCGCCGGGGTGCCGATCCTGCTCGACGACTTCGGCACGGGGGTCTCGCCGCTGTCGTACCTGCGCGACCTGCCCGTCGCGGGCGTCAAGCTCGACATGTCGTTCACCTCGGGGATCCCCGAGGACCCGACGGCCGGGCGGGTGGCGCGCGCGCTCGGCGCGCTGGCGCGTGAGCTCGCCATGGTCACCATCGCCGAGGGCATCGAGAACGAGCAGCAGGCCGACTACCTGCACCGCAACGGGTGGCGCTACGGCCAGGGGTGGCTGTTCGGCGGAGCCCAGCCGGGCGAGTCGATCCCCTGACCCGCGGCTGAGGTCTCCGCCTTCAGCGGGTGCGGGGGACCACGACCGTCAGCGGGTGCGGGGGACCACGACCGGCGGCGGGCCGGTCGAGGTCACCGGCGCCGACCGCTCCGGCGCCTGCGTCCCCGCGGCGGCCCGCACGCGGGCACCCCGGTCCGCGACCTGCGCCGCCGGGAGCGTGCCGGTGCCGTCGGGGATGTCGGCGAGCGCGTGCACCTGGTGCCCGCCGGTCCGGTCGACGGTGACCGGGGTCCACTCGACGCCGGTGACGCGTGCGGGTCCCGGGGGCCGGCCGGTGCCGGGGTCCGCGCCGGTGGCCAGCACGTGCGCCGTGAGCAGCAGCCCGGAGGCGGTGTCGGGCGAGCAGCAGGCGCCGTCCTGGTTCGACAGCAGGTTCCCCAGCCCGTAGGCGACCCACATGCCCTCGCCCCGCGGCCCGCCGGCGAGCCGGACCACCGGCTGCGGCACGTGCGCGTGGTGCCCGAGGACCAGGTCGACGACCCCGGAGTCGGCGATCGCCTGGTCGATCGCGACCTGCTCCTGGGTCGGGTCCGTCCGGTACTCGACGCAGCAGTGGATGCTCGCGACGACGAGGTCCGCCCCGGCCGCACGGGCGGCGGTCGCCTGGGCGACGAGCGCGGGGACGTCGATCCGGTCGACGGACCACGGCTTGTCGGGGTCGACGGGCATGCCGTTGGTGCCGTACGTCGCCGACAGGTGCGCCACGGTGATCGTGCGGCGGCCCGCCCGCTCGAGCCGGTAGAGCTGGGGCTGCGTCTGCTCGACGGCGGTCCGGGCCGTGCCGACGTGGCCGAGGCCCGCGGCGTCGAGCGCGTCGAGCGTGGCGGTGACACCGGCGAAGCCTCGGTCGACCGCGTGGTTGGAGGCGGTCGAGCAGCCGTCCCAGCCGTGCGCCGCCAGCCCTGCCGCGATCTGCGACGGGATGCCGAAGACCGGGAACCCGCTGGGTCGTGTCCCCGCGGGCGCCACGGGCACCTCGAGGTGGCACAGCGCCAGGTCGGCCGGCCCGACCCACCGGTCGAGCGGGGCGAGCAGCGGCCCGAAGTCGTACCCGTCCGCCGTGCGGGCCGACCCGACGACGGGCAGGTGCGGCAGCACGTCCCCCGCGGCGACGATCGTCAGCTCGGCGTCCGGCTCGGGATCCGGCTCGGGCGCCGCCTGGGGTGCGGCCACCGACGTGGGCGCGGGCTCCGGTGCCGCAGGCGCCGGTGTGCTCGGTGCGGCCGGCGGTGCCGGTGCGGTGGTGGCGCCGACCACGGCGTGCTCCACGTCGCCGTGCGCGGTCGAGCGGGTGTGCTCGGTGGCGGCGCCCGTCAGCGCGCCGCTCACGGTGCCGACGACGACGAGCACCGCGGCGAGACCCGAGCGCCACGGTGATCTCCGACGGCCGCGCGCGTGGCGAGTCACGGAGGGACGGTAATGGACGTTCGTCCATCTGCGTGACCGCCGCACGGGTGCACGGCGAGCGGTGCGCGCCGCTCTACGCTGTCCGGGTGATCGATGCCGCTCCCTCCGCCTGGAACCTGGCGAACGTGCTCACGGTGCTGCGCATCGTCCTCGTCCCGTTCTTCGCCTGGGCGATGCTCGTGGACGGCGGTCACACGGTCTCGGGCCGGCTGACCGCGACCGCGATCTTCGTGGTCGCCGCCCTCACGGACCGCCTCGACGGGTGGGTCGCACGCAGGTCCGGGCAGATCACCGACCTCGGCAAGCTCCTCGACCCGATCGCGGACAAGCTGCTCGTCGGCACCGCCCTCGTGCTCCTGTCCGCGCTGGGGGACCTGCCGTGGTGGGTGACCGTCGTGATCCTCGTCCGCGAGCTCGGCATCACCGCGATGCGGTTCTTCCTCCTGCGCTACGTCGTCCTGCCCGCCTCGCGCGGCGGCAAGCTGAAGACCGTCCTGCAGTCCTTCGCGATCGGGCTGTACCTGCTGCCGCTCGACGAGCTGCCCGCGTTCGTGTCGGTCGTCGCCGCGGTCCTCATGGGGGCCGCCGTGCTCGTCACCGTGGTCACCGGGCTCGACTACGTCCGCGCGGCGGTGCGCATCCGCCGGGCCGCGGTGGTGCCGCCCGGCGCGGGGATCTGACCCCGTGCACGACGAGCGCGCCGGAGTGCCCGACGAGCGCGCCGCGACCGTCGTCGCGTTGCTCACCGAGCGGCACCGCACCGTCGCGGTCGCCGAGTCCCTGACGGGTGGACTGGTGTCGGCGACCCTCGTCGGCGTGCCGGGCGCGTCCGTGGTCCTGCGCGGGGCGGTCGTCGCGTACGCCACCGCGCTCAAGGCCGAGCTCCTCGGCGTCGACCGCACCCTGCTCGAGTCCCGTGGCCCGGTCGACGCGGACGTCGCACGTCAGATGGCGGTCGGGGTCCGCGAGCGGCTCGGCGCGGACGTCGGGCTCGCGACGACCGGTGTCGCCGGCCCGACGGACCAGGACGGCCACCCGCCGGGGACCGTGCACGTGGCGGTCGCGTCGGCGGACGGCGTCGCAGTCCGGTCGCTGACGCTCGACGGCGACCGGTCCCAGGTCCGGGCCGCGGCCGTCGACGCGGTCCTCGCGCTCACACAGGACGTCCTCGACGGCTGACCGGCTGGTCGCAGCGGGTGATTCCTCGGAGCTCGTGGGGTGCGTCACAGGCCACGGGGAACACCGGGACCAGCCGGATCGTTGGAACGCTCGTGATGAGCACTCGACCGCCGGTCCGCGGGATGATCACGCGCGCGGGCGGTGCAAGGTACGGTGGAACTCTCCCGGTCAAGGGTATGCCGGGGGCGGTGAAGAGCCCGGCGCAGGCAGCGACGCCGGTCGACGGGCAGGGACGCGACGCGAGGGGGGGAGCCCGGATGGTTGTACTCCGCCGAGAGATCGGCGACGTGCTGCGGGACGCGCGACAGCGCCAGGGGCGGACCCTGCGCGAGGTGTCGTCGGCCGCCCGTGTGTCGCTCGGGTACCTCAGCGAGGTCGAGCGAGGTCAGAAGGAGGCGTCGTCGGAGCTGCTCAGCAGCATCTGCGACGCGCTCGCCGTTCCGATGTCGCTCGTGCTGCGTGAGGTGAGCGACCGCGTCGCCGTCGCCGAGGGGCTGCTGATCCCCGACACGGTGCCCGCGGACCTCGCGGCATCGCTGGGTGGTACCGCGGACGGCGGCTGGGCCCGGCCTCGTGCCGAGCTCGCACCGATCGGCTGACGCCCGCACCACGTCGACGAGGCCCGTGCCCCTCAGGGGGTACGGGCCTCGCGCCGTCCCCGGCTCGGCACCGCCGGCTCACCTGGGCGGCGCGGCGGTGCGGGCCGGTGCCGGCTGGCACCGTGGGCAGTAGAAGACGGGGCGTTGCATCGGTGGCTGCCGTGCCTCACCGCGGGCGACCGGGGTGCCGCACCGGGGGCAGGGCTGGCGGACTCGGCCGTGCACGCGACCCGGTGGCCGGCCGCTGAGCACGGACCGCTGCATGAGCCGGCGGGCGACCTGCAGCAGTCGTCCCGGGTCCGGCACCTGGTCGGCCGGGAGCCACGGCCACAGGCGTTCGGCGAACAGCGACTCGGCCATGAAGATCGTCCCGATCCCCGCGACGACCGTCTGGTCGAGGAGCACCTCCGCGGCCGGCGTCGCGCCCCGGGCGACCCAGCGGGCGAGTGCCTCGGCGGCGTCGAACGGGTCGTCGAGCAGGTCCGGGCCGAGGTGACCCACGAGCGTGCCCTCGTCGCGGGTCGCCACCACGTCCAGCATCCCGAGCAGGTGGCCGACCGCCGTCCATCGGCTGGTGGCGAGGACCGCACGGACCTGCGGTGAGCGGTCCCGTGACCCGGACGGTCCGGTGGGGTGGACCCGCCAGTAGCCGTCCATGCGCAGGTGCGTGTGCAGGGTGCGGCCGTCGTCGAACCGGGTCAGCAGGTGCTTGCCGTAGGGGCGTGTGCCCAGCACGGTGCGTCCGACCAGGTCGACCGTCGCGGCGGTGGGCCAGCGCAGGTCCGAGAGCGTCAGGGGGGAGCCGACGAGCGCGAGGTCGAGCCGCGCGGCGGTCCGGCGCAGCACGTCACCCTCGGGCACGACCGGCCTCGTCGGGCACTCGTCGTCCGTGCGGGCACCGCGCCGTCGCAGGTGCGCCCGTCACGAGGAGCTCCGCAGGCGCAGGCCGCGCGGCGTCGGCCCGAACCCGGCCGCGACCAGCGCCTGTCCCACCGGACCGTGCAGCGCACCGCCCGCGAGCACCTCCACGCCGTCGACGCGGCTGACGGTGAGCCGGCCGGCGTGCCGGGTGCGGACTGTCGCGGCGAGGCCGTCGGCCGCGGCGCGCAGGACGTCGACGTCGCCGTCGAACGACAGGAGGGTCCGCCCGCCTCGCTCGAGGTAGAGGACGAGCGCCCCGTCGACGAGCACGACGAGCCCACCGGCCTTCCGGCCCGGACGGTGCCGGCCGGTGGTCCCCTCGGACGGTGGGCCGCCCGGGTCCGGCCACGCGAGCGCGGCGCCGTACGGGTTGGCCGGGTCGGTCGCGGCGAGCACGACGACGAGGCGCTCCGGCGTCCCGTCGACGTCGGTGGCCCGTTCGACGACCTGCGCGTCGACCCGCAGCCGGTCGACCGCGCCCGGCAGCGCGAACTGCGAGCCGCCGAGCCGCTCGACGAAGTACCCGCGGCGGACCTGCCCGCCCTGCTCGAGCGCGGACAGCACGCGGTAGACGTCCGCGAACCGGGCGCCGAGTCCCTCGGCGGGCGCGACGGCGCGCGTGAGGATGCCGTGCCGGTCGAGGAGCTGGGCGGCGAGCGCGTGCGCGCGCAACGTCGGGTCGGCCTCCCGCCCGGGCAGGAGCGACCACCGCCCGCCGCCCGCCGTCGCGGCTCCGTCGCGGACGGGCCGCCCGCCGGCGCTTGCCGCTGCTCCGGCGACCCGGAGCTGCGCCCGCAGCCCGAGCCGCGGCCGCAGCGGGTGGCTCCGCGGTGCGGCCGCGCGGCTGCGGTGCGCCGTCGGCCCCGTGCCGAGCCAGGCGCGCAGCGGCGCGAGGCTGTCGTTCGTGACCCGGCCCGCCCACACGAGGTCCCAGAGAGCGACGGCCACGTCGGCGGCGGTCCAGGGGGCGGAGGTCGGGTCGGTGCCGTCAGGCTCGAGCTGTGCCTGCACCCGGTCGGTGAGGGCGCCGAGGAACCAGGCGCCGCCCCCGCCGAGCGCGTCGAGCACGGCCACGTGCAAGGCCTGGTCGACGGGTCCGGCGTCGGGGTCGACCGGGGGGAGCGTCAGGTCGGCCACGCTCGTCGGGTGCAGCGACACGAGCCCGTCGTGACCGGCGAGCGCGCCGTGACCGGCCCACAGCACCTCGCCCGCCGCGGTCAGCTCGTCGAGCATCGCGGGGGAGTAGTCGCTCACCCGCGCGGGCAGCACGTGCGTCTCCCAGGCGGACGCGGGCAGCACCGTGCCGGCGAGCTGCTCGACGACGCGGGCGACCCCGTCGACGCCGCGCAGCGTCCCGGTCGCCGACGCGTGCCCGGTCCGGGCGACGGGCTGCACGCCCTGCCAGCGCGGCAGGAACACGCCGAGGGCCTGCGGGGCGACGGGCTCGACCTGGGCCCGCAGCGCGGCCAGCGACCGGCGGCGCAGGGTGCGCAGGACCTCCGCGTCGCAGAACTCGTCACCCGTGCCGCCCAGCTCGGTGGGCCGCAGCCGGCCCTGCACGAGCACACCCGCCGACTCGAGACGGCGCAGCGCGTCGTGCACCACGGCGACGCCCCACCCGAACCGCGTCGCGGCCTGCGCCGCCGTGAACGGGCCGTGCGTACGGGCGTGCCGGCGCAACAGGTCGCCGACCGGGTCGGGCACGACCTCCGTGAAGACCTCGGGGACCCCGACGGGCAGGGCCACCCCGAGCGCGTCACGCAGCCGTCCCGCGTCCTCGACGGCCGCCCACTGCTCGGCCCGGTCGGGACCGACGCCGCCGAGCCGCACCCGGATCAGGCGGCGCGCCCGTTCGAGCTCGACCAGCCAGCCCGCCACCTCCGTCACGGCCTGCGGCTGGACCCGCTCCGCGGCCTCGGTGAGCGTGAGGGGCCCTTGCCGGCGGACCATGTCGGCGAGCTGCTCGAGCGTGCCCGCCTGACGCTCCGGGGCGCGGCCGCTCAGCTCGGCCTCCGTGCGCAGCACCGCCTGCGGGTCCAGCAGGTCGGCGAGCTGCGACTCGCCGCCCTGCCCGAGCAGCTCCGCCAGGAGGGTCGGGTCGAGCGTGAGCGCGGCCGCCCGGCGCTCGGCGAGCGGTGCGTCGCCGTCGTACAGGAACTGGGCCGTGTAGCCGAACAGCAGCGACTGCGCGAACGGCGACGGCTGCGACGTCGTCACCTCGACCACCCGGACGCGCCGCGCGGCGACGTCGCGCATGAGCGACGTCAGCGACTCGGTGTCGAAGTCGTCCTGCAGGCACTCGCGGACCGCCTCGAGCAGGATCGGGAAGTCGGGGAACTGCGAGGCGACGGCGAGCAGCTGGGCGGAGCGCTGCCGCTGCTGCCACAGCGGCTGCCGGCGGTCCGGTCGGCGTCGCGGCAGGAGCAGGGCGCGGCTCGCGGCCTCGCGGAAGCGTGCGCCGAACATCGCGGACGAGCCGAGCTCGGCGCGGACCGCGTCCAGCACCTCGTCTGGCTCGACGAGCAGGTCGGCGAGGTCGATCTCGGGGCCGGCCGCGTCCGACCACGGGTCGGCGGTCGCCAGGTCCCCGGCGTCGAGCACGTCCGGCAGCCGCAGCACGATGCCGTCGTCCGAGTGCATCGCCGCGGCGTCGACGCCGTACTTCTCCCGCAGCCGGGCACCGATGACGATCGCCCACGGTGCGTGCACCCGCGCGCCGTACGGGGAGTGCAGCACGACCCGCCAGTCGCCGAGCTCGTCGCGGAACCGCTCGAGCACCAGCACGGTGTCGGTGGGCACCTCACCGGTCGCGGCACGCTGCTCGGCGAGGTACGCCAGCAGGTTGTCGGCCGCCCAGCCGTCGAGGCCCGCCTGCTCGACCCGGGCCCGTGCCGCCGCGTCGGGCAGCGACCCCAGCTCCCGGACCCAGCCGCCCATCGCGGCACCCAGCTCGGCGGGCCGGCCGGGGGAGTCGCCCTTCCAGAAGGGCAGCCGGCCGGGGACGCCGGGCGCGGGCGTGACGAGCACCCGGTCCGGCGTGATGTCGTCGATGCGCCACGTGCTCGACCCGAGCGTGAACGTGTCGCCGACCCGGGACTCGTAGACCATCTCCTCGTCGAGCTCGCCCACCCGTTTGCCGCCGCGCACCCGCCCCGCGGCGCGCTCGGCGTCCACGGGCACGTCGCTCGTCGACGCACCGCTCGCCAGGAACACCCCGAACAGGCCCCGGTCCGGGATCGTCCCGCCGCTCGTGACGGCGAGCCGCAGCGCGCCGGGACGGGCGGTCAGCACGTCACGCACCCGGTCCCACACGATGCGGGGGCGCAGCTCGGCGAACTCCTCGCTCGGGTACCGGCCCGCCAGCATGTCCAGCACGGCCCGCAGGGTCGCGTCGCCGAGCGCGGCGAACGGTGACGCACGCCGGACGACCGTCGCGAGCTCGTCGAGCTCCCAGTCCTCCACGGCCACCATCGCCACGACCTGCTGGGCCAGCACGTCCAGGGGGTTGTGCGGCACGTGCAGCGACTCGAGCGCGCCGGAGCGCATCCGCTCGGCGGTCACCGCGGCCGGCACGAGCTCGCCGCGGAACGTCGGGAACACGACGCCGCGCGACACGGCCCCCACCTGGTGCCCGGCCCGCCCGACCCGCTGCAGTCCCGACGCCACCGACGGCGGCGACCCGACCTGGACGACGAGGTCGACGGCGCCCATGTCGATGCCGAGCTCCAGCGAGCTCGTCGCGACGACCGCGGGAAGCTGCCCCGCCTTGAGCTCGGACTCCGTGCGGGTGCGCTCCGCGCGGCTCATCGACCCGTGGTGGGCCCGCGCCAGGATGGTCGCCGCGTCGCGCGTGTCCATGCCGACGCTCGTGCCCGACTGGGCCGGCACGGCGGCAGGCTGCAGCGTGCCGGGGTCCGGGACGTCGACGCCGCAGCGCTCGGCCCACACCTCGTTCATCCGGGAGGTGAGCCGCTCGGCGCCGCGTCGGGAGTTCGTGAACACGAGCGTCGAGCGGTGGTCGGCGACGAGGTCGACGACCCGCTCCTCGACGTGCGGCCAGATCGACGGGCGCGGCAGCGGCGCCTCCGCCTTGCCGGCGAGGTCGAACCCGTCGTCGAGCCCCTGCGTGCCGCCGGCCGCGCGCAGGTCGGACAGGTCGGGGACCGGGACGACGACGTCCACCACGATCTTCTTGGTCGACGGCGGCTGCACGACGACGACCTCCCGACCGCGCTCGGCGACGGGCCGTGCACCGCCGAGGAACTCCGCGACGGCCTCGACGGGCCGCACCGTCGCCGACAGCCCGATCCGCTGCGCGGGACCCGGACCGTCGGGCCGGTCGAGCAGGGCGTCGAGCCGTTCGAGGGACAGTGCCAGGTGGGCGCCCCGCTTCGTGCCGGCGACCGCGTGGATCTCGTCGACGATCACCGTGCGCACCCCGGCCAGACCGGCGCGTGCGCCCGACGTCAGCACGAGGTACAGCGACTCCGGGGTCGTGATCAGGATGTCGGGGGGCCTCGTCGCGAACGCCCGACGCTCGGCGGGCGGCGTGTCACCCGTACGGATGCCGACCGTGACGTCCGGAAGCGTGCGGCCGAGGCGGGTGGCGGCCTGCCGGATGCCGACCAGCGGGGAGCGCAGGTTCCGCTCGACGTCCGTCGCGAGAGCCTTCAGGGGCGACACGTACACCACCCGGCACCGCTGCACCGGGTCGGCCGGGACGTCGCCCGTGAGGAGCCCGTCGAGCGCCCACAGGAACGCCGCGAGCGTCTTGCCGGAGCCCGTGGGCGCGACGACGAGGGCGTGCTCGCCGCCGCTCACCGCGGACCACGCACCGAGCTGCGCGGCGGTCGGCGCCGCGAACGCACCCTCGAACCACGACCGCGTCGGGTCCGAGAACCGGCTGATCACCACGCGGCCATTGTGTCCGGCCGCACCGACACGCGCCGCACCCGCGTCAGATGGCAGGCTGGCCCCCGTGAGGATGCGCGAGTTCTGGCTGCTGGTCGACGACGTGCTCGGACCCGCGCAAGGACGCGCGCTGACCCACGAGCTGGTCATCGGCGCGCTCGGCAACACGACGGCGGAGCGCGCGCTCGACGACGGTGTCGAGCCGCGCGACGTCTGGCACGCGCTCTGCGACGAGCTCGGGATCCCGGACTCGCAGCGGTGGGGCAGCGACCCGCACCGCGTCGCCCCGCCGCGGCGCTGATCCCGTGCCGACGACCCGCGCCTGGCGGCCGACCCTCGCGGACCTCGGCGACGCGGCGCTGAGCCTGGCGACCACGGCGCTCGGCCTGGGCATCGCGATCGGGCTCGTCGACGGCGTGAGCGCACCGGTCCCGGCGTCGGTGGTCGCGGTCGCCGTGGTCGTCGCCGTCGGCGACCTGCTGCTGCGCGCGCCCCTGCGCGTGTTCGCCCGGTTCGCCGGGGCGATGGGCGCGCTCGCCGCCGGGCTCGCCGTGCAGGTCGGGGTCGCCTGGGCCGCGCTCGCCGTGGTCCCTGGCATCGACGTGGCGTCGCCCTGGGCGGCGGTGCAGGTGCTCGTCGTCGCGGCGGTCGTCATGGCGGCCGGGCGCTGGGTCTGGGGGGCGAACGACAGCGACTACGTGATCGCGGACGTCCTGCGACGGGCACGCCGGCGTGCGCGGCGCGCCGAGCCGGACCGGCCGGGGGCACCCGTCGCGGGTCCGGTGCGGGAGGCGGGGCTCCTTGTCGTGCAGCTCGACGGCGTGGCGGCACCGGTGCTGCAGGAGGCCATCGAGGCCGGGCTGGCGCCGACGGTGCAGCGCTGGCTGACGAGCGGCAGCCACGGCCTCGAGACGTGGTGGGCGCGCGTGCCGTCGACGACGCCCGCGAGCCAGGCCGGACTGCTGCACGGCGACTCGACGCAGATCCCCGCGTTCCGGTGGTGGGACCGGGGGCTACGACGGCTCGTCGTGACGAACCACCCGACCGACGCGGCGCTCGTCGAGCAGCGGCTCACCACGGGCAAGGGGCTGCTGGCAGGCGGGGGCACGGCGGTGTCGACGATGTTCTCCGGCGACGCGGCGACGAGCTTCCTCGTGATGAGCCGCACCCGCAGCCCCGGCCCGGACGGCACCCGCGGCGGGCTGGGCCCCGGCCCCTCGTTCCTGCGGTTCTTCGCGAGCCCGTTCGTGCTGGCCCGTGCGGTGAGCCTGTCGCTCGGCGAGATGGTCAAGGAGCTCTACCAGGCTCGCCGGCAGCGGCTGCGCGCCGTCGAGCCGCGGATCTCGCGCGGCGGCTGGTACGTGGTCCTGCGGGGCGTGACGAACGTGATGATGCGCGACCTGTCGACGTCGCTCGTGGCGGAGGCCCTGATGCGTGGCGACCCCGCGGTCTTCGTCGACCTCGTCGACTACGACGAGATCGCGCACCACGCCGGCCCGACCCGGCCGGAGTCGCTGCGCTCGCTCGAGGGGCTCGACCGCGTGCTGCGCACCCTCGAGCAGGTGTGCGAGGTCGCGCCGCGCAACTACCGCCTCTGCGTGCTGTCCGACCACGGTCAGGCGCTGGGCGCGACGTACGAGCAGCTCGAGGGACGCACGCTGCTCGACACCGTGCGCGAGCTCATGGCCGACCCCGGGGCGGCGGGCGTCGAGAGCAGCACGTCGGAGGACTGGGGCCCGCTGAACGCCTTGCTGACCAGCGCGTTCACGACGCCCGTGCTCGGCCCGGACGGGTCCCGGCCCGGGCCCGCCGAGTCCGACGAGGAGCTGCCGGAGGTCGTCGTGGTCGGCTCCGGCAACCTCGGGCTCGTGTGGTTCCCGAGGTCGCCACGCCGCCTGGTGCTCGAGGACCTGCAGGAGCGGTGGCCCGGTCTTGTCGCGGGGCTCGCGGCGCGTCCCGGGGTCGGTGTCGTCGTCGTCGACACGCGCGAGCGCGGTCTCGTCGCGATCGGTCCGCGCGGCCTGCGGCTGCTGGAGCGGGACGACGACGTCGAGGGGGAGGACCCGCTCGCGCCGTACGGCCCTCGGGGCGGGGCGGACCTGCTGCGCGCGGCGAGGCTCGAGCACACCGGCGACCTGCTGCTCGTGTCCGTCGTGTCGTCGCGAGGGCACGTCCACGCGTTCGAGGGGCAGGTGGGGTCGCACGGCGGCATCGGCGGGAACCAGAACCTCGCGTTTCTCCTGCACCCGACGCAGTGGCCGGTGGACGACGACCTGCGCGAGGACGTCGGACCGGACCGGCTCCTCGTCGGCGCCGAGCAGGTCCACGCGCAGCTCGTGCAGTGGGCCGCGGCCGCGGGGCTGCGTCCGTGACGACGTTCGTCCGCTGGCTCGGTCACGCGAGCACCGCGCTCGACGTCGACGGCGTCCGGGTGCTCACCGACCCGCTGCTGCGGCGGCACGCGGGGCTGCTGCGGCGACGCGGCGACCCGCCGCTCGAGGAGCACTGGCAGGGTGCGCAGGCCGTCCTCGTCTCGCACCTGCACCACGACCACGCGGAGCTGGGCTCGCTGCACCTATTGGACGGCGTCCCCGTCCTGACCGCGCTGGCCAACGCGCGGTGGCTGCGCGGCCACGGCGTGGCGTCCGCGCTCGGCCTCGGGGAGCGCGCGTGGTGGACGGTGCCGGGCACGGACGTCGAGGTGCGGATGATCCCCGCGCTGCACGGCGACCGGCCGATGCCGCACCGGCCGAACTCCGCGCACGGGTTCCTGGTGCGGTCGCCGTCGATCCGGGTGTGGTTCGCGGGCGACACGGCGCCGTACGCGTCCATGGGTGACCTCCCGGCGCTGGCCGGCGGGGCGATCGACCTCGCCCTGGTGCCGGTGGGTGGCTGGGGCCCGCGGCTGTCGGGCGGGCACATGGACCCCGTGCAGGCGGCGCGCGCGTGCGCGGTCGTCGGGGCACGTGCGGCGGTGCCGGTGCACTGGGGGACGCTGCACCCGCCGGTGTCCCGGCGGCTGCCGCCGGGGTGGATGGACCGGGCGGGTCCGGCCTTCGCGCACGCCGCGGACAGGGTCGCGCCGGGGTGCCGGGTGCATGTGCTCGCGCCGGGCGAGGGCGTGGCGGTGGACTGAGGGGGCGCCGAGGGGCGCTGGGGGGCGCTGGGGACGCCGCGCGACACGCGGTGCGGCGTGTCGCTGGCATCGAACACGTGTTCGGCTACTGTGGTCCTCGGGTGACCGCCTCCGAGCCGCCCACAGCCCGCATCGGCGTCCTGCCGGACCTGCGGGGTGCGAGGGGCCGGAGGTCGTGTCGGTGGTCGGACATAGCGTCACCCATGACGAAGACCAGCCCCCGTAGACGCAGCCGATCGGCTGCACGAGACGACAGGTGGGAACGATGCCCGCACCCCAGGACCGCGCCAAGGCCCTCGAGGCCGCCCTCAGCCAGATCGACCGCCAGTTCGGCAAGGGCTCGATCATGCGTCTCGGCGACGAGGGGCGCGCCCCCGTCGAGGTGATCCCCACCGGCTCGATCGCGCTGGACGTCGCGCTCGGCATCGGTGGTCTCCCGCGCGGGCGGGTCATCGAGATCTACGGCCCCGAGTCCTCCGGCAAGACGACGGTCGCGCTGCACGCGGTCGCCAACGCGCAGAAGGCCGGCGGCATCGCGGCGTTCATCGACGCCGAGCACGCGCTGGACCCCGAGTACGCCAAGAAGCTCGGCGTCGACACCGACGCGCTGCTGGTCTCGCAGCCGGACACCGGCGAGCAGGCGCTCGAGATCATGGACATGCTGATCCGCTCCGGCGCGATCGACATCGTCGTCATCGACTCGGTCGCCGCGCTCGTGCCCAAGGCCGAGATCGAGGGCGAGATGGGCGACAGCCACGTCGGTCTGCAGGCCCGGCTCATGTCGCAGGCGCTGCGCAAGATCACCGGTGCCCTCAGCCAGTCCGGCACCACCGCGATCTTCATCAACCAGCTCCGCGAGAAGATCGGCGTGTTCTTCGGCTCCCCGGAGACGACCACGGGTGGCAAGGCCCTGAAGTTCTACGCCTCGGTCCGCATGGACATCCGCCGCATCGAGACCCTCAAGGAGGGCACCGACGCGGTCGGCAACCGGACCCGCGTGAAGATCGTTAAGAACAAGATGGCGCCGCCGTTCAAGCAGGCGGAGTTCGACATCCTCTACGGCGTCGGCATCTCCCGCGAGGGCAGCCTCATCGACATGGGCGTGGAGCACGGCTTCGTGCGCAAGTCGGGCGCCTGGTACACGTACGAGGGCGACCAGCTCGGGCAGGGCAAGGAGAACGCCCGCAAGTTCCTCAAGGACAACCCCGACCTGGCGAACGAGATCGACAAGAAGATCAAGGAGAAGCTCGGGGTCGGTGCGCGTGTCGACCTTCCCGCGGACGTGCCGCCGCCGGTCGACTTCTGAGCACGTCGGGGAAGGACGTGACAGGCACGGCACGCCGTCGGGGGTGGCGTCAGGACGAGCCGCCCCCGACGGGTGCCGCCGCGCAGGACGCGGAGCCGGACCACGAGTCGGTGGCGCGGGCGATCGCGCTGCGGCTGCTCACGGGAGCGCCCCGGAGCCGGTCGCAGCTCGCGGAGGCCATGGCCCGGCGGAACGTTCCCGAGGACGTCGCTGATCGCGTGCTCGACCGGTTCACCGACGTCGGGCTCGTCGACGACGCCGACTACGCCCGCACGCTCGTGCGTACCCGCCACGCGGAGCGCGGGCTGTCCCGACGTGCGATCGCCGTCGAGCTGCGCCGGCGCGGCATCGCCGACGACCTCGCCGACGACGCCCTCGCCCAGGTCGACGACGACGACGAGGAGACCGCGGCCCGCGAGCTCGTGCGTCGCCGGCTCGCCTCCACCGCCGGTCTCGACGCCCAGGTGCGGGCCCGCCGCACGTACGCGGCGCTCGGTCGCAAGGGCTACCCGCCGGGCCTGGTGGCGCGGCTCGTGCGCGAGGCGCTCGCGGCCGAGGGCCTCGAGCAGGACGACGACGGGCTCCGGTAGGCGCGCGGGGCCCGTCACGACGGGCGAATCGGGGCGTACCGGGATGCTCGGGCCCGGTCGCCGACATCCGCCGCCCGGAGCGGCTGCCGAGGTCGCCCACTCGGACGCACCCGTGGGTGACAATGTGGCGACACGCCGTCACCCGATGGCAGGTCGTGCACGTGGACGGGCCCGAGGGGTCGGGCCCGCCGCCGTCGTGGGGGTGCTCTCCACGGGGATCAGGAGGAACAGGTGGAGGCTGGCCCCATCGCCACCGTCATCGGGCTGCTCGGCGCCTGCCTGGTCGCGCTCATCCTCGTGCTCGTCGCACGCCGCGAGGCGTCCGCCCAGCGGGCCCGTGCGGCCGAGGACGTGGCATCCATCAAGCAGGACGCGCGCACGCTCCTCGCGGACGTGGAGCGGCGGGAGCGTCGGGTCGTCGAGCGTGAGGAGGCCGTCGCAGCGGAGCGGCTCCTGGTCGAGGACCTGGAGGGGAAGGCCCGCACCCGGTCCGACGAGGCGGCCGAGGCGCGCCGGGAGGGCGAGCGTCTCCGTGACGCGGCGGGCCGGGACGCCGAGCGGCTGTCCGCGGAGACCGAGCGGTCGGTCGCCGCGAGGCTCGCGGACGCCGAGCGGCGTGCGCTCGCCGAGCTCGAGCAGGTCAGCGGTCTGTCGGTCGACGACGCCCGGGCCGAGCTCACGCGGCGGCTCCTCGACCAGGCGCAGAACGACGCCGCGGCCCAGGTGCGGCGCACCGAGGCGCAGGCCCGCCGCACGGCGGACGCACGTGCCCGCCGGATCGTGGCGACCGCGCTGCAGCGCACCGCCGTCCCGACGAGCGCGCAGAGCGCGATCACGGTGCTCGCACTGCCGTCCGAGGAGATGAAGGGCCGGATCATCGGCAAGGAGGGCCGCAACATCCGGGCCTTCGAGGCGCTCACCGGGGTCAACGTGCTCGTCGACGAGCAGCCCGACGCGGTGGTCCTCTCGTGCTTCGACCCCGAGCGCCGCGAGGTCGCGCAGGTCGCGCTCGAGGCGCTCATGGCGGACGGGCGCATCCACCCGCAGCGGATCGAGGCCGCCTACGCGGAGGCGCTCGCCGGCGCCGACGAACGCACCGAGACCGCGGGGCACGACGCCGCCGAGCGCGCCGGCGTCCGTGGTCTGCACCCGACGCTGGTGCGCACGCTCGGACGGCTGCGCCTGCGCACGTCGTACGGGCAGAACGTGCTCGAGCACGTCGTCGAGTGCGCGCTCCTCGCCGCCGGTGTCGCGGCCGAGACGGGCGCGGACGTCGAGGTGGCCCGGCGCGGTGCGCTCCTGCACGACCTCGGCAAGGCGCTGACCGCGGAGGTGGCGGGTACCCACGCCATCGTCGGGGCCGACCTCGCACGTCGGCACGGTGAGTCGGACGCCGTCGTCAACGCCATCGCGGCGCATCACGACGAGGTGCCGCCGGAGACGGTCGAGGCGGTGCTCGTGCAGGTCGCGGACGCGATCTCGGCGTCCCGTCCGGGCGCTCGGCGCGGCGACGAGCTCGACCAGTACGTCGAGCGGATGGACAAGCTGGAGCAGCTCGTCGCCGCGCACGCCGGTGTGCGGCGTGCCCTGGCGATGTCCGCGGGCCGCGAGGTCCGGGTGGTCGTCGAACCGTCCGAGGTCGACGACACGGCCCTGCCGCAGCTCGCGGTCGCGATCGCGCGGCACATCGAGTCGGACCTCACCTACCCGGGCGAGATCAAGGTGACGGTCGTCCGGGAGATCCGCGCGAGCGCCACGGCAGGCTGAGTCGGTCCGTGGGCCGAGTCAGTCGTCGCGGGTCGCGACGACCAGCGTGGGGGCCTCCGCTCGTGCCCGTCCGGCGGTGCGACGTCCCACCCGGCCGGCGAGGAGGCCGGCGAGCCGCGTCAGCGCGTAGTTGATGACGACGAAGATCCCGGCGGCGACGAGAAGTGCCTGCAGGATGTTGCCGTTCGACGAGCCGAGCCGTCGTGCGGCGTCGAGCAGGTCGGGGTACGTGATGATGTAGCCGAGCGCGGTGTCCTTGAGGATGACGACGAGCTGGCTGGCCAGCGCGGGCAGCATCGCGATGAGCGCCTGCGGAACCTCGACGATCCGCAGGGACTGGGAGCGGCGCAGACCGACGGCCAGGGCGGCTTCGCGCTGGCCGCGTGGCAGGCCGTGCACGCCGGAGCGCACGAGCTCCGCGAACACGGACCCGTTGTACAGGGTGAGGCCGAGGACGACCGCGACGAGCGGCAGGTCGGTGGGGTCGACGACGTGCAGCCGGGCGAGCCCGAGGTAGAAGAAGATCATCATGAGCAGCACGGGGACGGCCCGGAAGAACTCGACGACCGCGCCGCTCAGGGTCCGGATCGTGCGGGACGCGGAGAGCCGGCCGAGCCCGAACACGATGCCGAAGATCCCGGCGGTCACGATCGAGATGCCCGCGGCGCGCAGGGTGTACCGGAGGCCGGGGATGAGGAAGTTCGTCCAGGCGTCGCCGGTGACGAGCGGCGTCCAGAGTGACGCCTCGAGCTGTCCCTTGGCCTGGAGCCGCGCGAGCACGACCAGCGCGATGCCGGCGACGACGACGCCGGCGACCACGTTGGCCCACCGCATGCGCCGACGACCGCGCGGGCCGGGTGCGTCGAAGAGGACCGAGCCGCTCATCGGGCCACCGCCAGCCTGCGGGACAGCGCGGTGGTCGCCAGGCCGATCGGCACGACGATGAGCGTGAAGCCGGACGCGAACGTCAGGAAGATCGCGAGGCTCACGTCGGGCCGGAACTCGATCATGGTGCGCATCAGCCCGGACGCCTCGGCGACGGACCCGGCGGCCGCGACCGTGGAGTTCTTCGTGAGGGCGATGAGCACGTTGCCGAGCGGCGCGATCGAGCCACGGAACGCCTGGGGGAGGATCACGAGCCGGGCGGCGGGCCAGAACCCGAGCCCGATGGCGCGGGCGGCCTCCGCCTGGCCGACGGGCACGGTGTTCACGCCGGACCGCAGCGCCTCGCACACGAAGGCCGCGTGGTAGGCGGCGAGCCCGATCACTGCGAGCCGGAAGAAGTTCGTCTGGAAGTCCTTGGAGAGCGTGACGCCGAGCTGGCCCCACAGCCCGAGCACGCAGAACACGATGATGATCGTCAGCGGCGTGTTGCGCAGGAGCGTCACGTACGTCGAGCCCGCCCAGCGCAGGCTCGGCACGGGGGAGATGCGCATCACCGCGAGGATCGTGCCGGCGACGAGGGCGAGCACGCCGGCGAAGAACGTGAGCTGGATGTTGACCCAGAACGCGGCAGCCACGTCGAACTCGTCGAACAACGACAGGTACTGGCTGAGGTAGCCGTCGTCCACCGGCTCTCCTTGCTCGTCGGGACTTCCCGGGCGGCGCGTCGGCCCGGCGGTCGGCGCGGTCGTGCGGTGCGGGAGGACTCACCGGCCCGGGGCCGGCGACCAGGTGGTCGTCGGCCCCGAGC
>NZ_BONK01000009.1 GCF_016862675.1 Cellulomonas chitinilytica
CCCGACGCCGACGCCGACGGTCACGCCGACCCCGACCCCGACGCCGACCCCCACCCCGACGGTCACCCCCACGCCCACCCCGCAGCCGACCGGCAACGGTGGCTGCACGGCGACGGTCAAGGTGTCGAGCAGCTGGAACGGCGGCTACGTCGGTGACGTGCTCGTCACGGCCGGCTCGAAGCCGATCAGCGGCTGGAAGGTCACCGTCAACGGCGCGACCATCACCCAGGCGTGGAACGGCACGCTGTCCGGCACGAACGCCATCACCAACGCCGCCTGGAACGGCAGCCTCGCGGCCGCCGGGACGGCGCAGGCCGGGTACATCGGCAGCGGCAGCACCTCGGGGCTGACGGCGACGTGCGCGGCGTCGTCAACCCCTGAGTCGCTGACGCACTGACCCCGTCGACCCGGGACCGGAGGGCCGCTCGTAGCCGCGGGCGGCCCTCCGTGCGTGCCGGGGGCGGGGCCGGGAAAGGGGCCGGGAAAGGTGCCGGGGGAGAGTGCCGGCGGTCAGGTCGGCGGCACGTCGCCCGACGCGTCCGGCGCAGCGCGCACGACCGGCGCGTCAGGCGTCGTGTGCACGACCGGGGCGTCCGGCGCGACGGGCGGGACCCGTGCCGGTGCGGCCGCGGGCACCTCGTTGTCGGAGATCCACTCGTCGATCCGCAGCCACGACGCGAACAGCCACTCCTCCTGCGCCGCCCGCTCCCGCGGCACCTCGTCGGGCGGCACCGACCAGCCCTTCATGACGATCCGCTTGTCCATCGGCAGCTCCCGCCAGATGTCCGCGACGGTCACGAGCCGGTCGAGCCCGGTGTGCGCGACGAAGACGACACCCGCCTGCGGGGCCTCGTCGAGCGCGGACAGGATCCCCCCGGAGTGCGGTGCCATCACGTGCTGCATCTGCTCGGCGTCCGCCGCCAGCCGGTGCCGGCCCGCGCTGCGCAGGGCCTCGATGCGGGCGAGCCGTCGCCGCGGCGTGACGTTCCCGCCCTCCGGGAAGATGAGCAGCGCGTCCCGCGGGCCGAGGTCCTCCGCGAGCCGTCCGACGGCGTCCGAGCCGCCCGCGGCACCGTCGCGCCGGCTCGCCCGCGGCGTGACGAACTGCGCGGGCAGCCGGTTCAGCAGGATGTCGATCGCGGGGTCCCACTGGAGGGTGTCCTTCAGCACGATGCGCGGCTCCCGGTCGAACCAGCTCAGCAGCGCGTGGACCAGGATGAACGAGTCGCCGGGGCCCGCGTGCCGGCTCGCGACGACGACCGGCGTGCCCGTGAGGACCACCCCGAGGTCCGCGTCGACCACGTCGATGTCGAGCCGCAGCGTCCACCGCACCTGCCAGAACAGGACCGTGAGCATCCGGTCGGCCAGCCGGTAGTGCGCGTGCAGGAACCCCGGGCGGTGCACGAGCAGGCCGAACCCGGACGCGAGCCACAGCCCGAACGCGGCGAGGATCACGGCGGCGTCCCACAGGATGTAGAAGCTGGCCATCCACAGCATGCGCGGGACGCGCAGCCGCCCGGGCACGAGCCAGGCGAGCGCACCGAGCAGGAAGATCACCAGCAGGAGGCTCGTCGGCACGAGCAGCACCGCGACGACGACGATCCCGGGGGCGAGCACGACCCGGCGCACCCAGCGCGGCGGCAGCCGCCACGTCATGCCCGCACACCCTCGAGGTACGCCGTCGACGCGGCGTAGGCGGCGTCGATCCGGGCCCGCGTCGCGTCCATCCGCCGGTACGAGCCGAGCTTCTCGTCGCCCTTCGCGGGACCGCCGCTCGGCAGCACGTGCACCGTGACGTCGTCCGGCACCAGGCCGATCTCGCGCGTGAACCGGTGCCGCCGGGCGATCTCGAAGCTGATCCGCGCGACCTCGGACGGCTTGCCCGGCGCGCTCAGCGTCTCCTCGATGCGCCCGACCTGCAGCACGTACACCGTCGTCGCACCGCGCGCCACGGCCTCGCCGAGGGGGATCGAGTTCACGATGCCGCCGTCCACGTAGTGCTCGCCGTCGATGAGGGTGGGCGGCAGGATCCCCGGCACGGACGACGACGCCAGCACCGCCTCGATGACGGGCCCGCTGTCGAACCACCGCTCGCCCGCGCTCTCGATGCTCGCCGCGGCGACCGCCAGCGGGACGGCCAGCTCCTCGAACGTGACCCCCTCCCCCAGCATGTCGACGAGCAGCGCCCGCAGCGGAGCCGGGGAGTTGAGGTGCGTGCGGGACTTCGCGAGCCGGTGCAGCTGCTTGGCCCACGAGTCGCCGTAGATCGCCGCCGCCGCAGGCGACGCCCACGCGTCGACGAGCCGGTCGACGACCGCGGGGGTCGGGTCCTTCGCGATCGCCGCGCCGTTGATCGCCCCGATCGACGTCCCGACCACGGTGTCCGGGCGCACACCGGCCTCGAACAGGGCCTTGAGCATCCCGACCTGCACGGCGCCCCGGACCCCGCCCCCACCGAGCACGTACCCGACCGTCACCCACGGATCGTGACACAGCGCCCCGGGCGCGGCACGGCGTCGCGTGCCGGCCGGCGCCCGGGGCGCCGCAACCGGGACGAATCACCCGAACGGGGACACCGCCGCGGCGATCGAGCAGTCAGACTCCTCGGGTGACAGGTCCTTCCAGCCAGCGCCCGACGCCGGGGTCGCCGGCCACGCGGAAGGCGTGCCCCGCGTGCGGGAACGTCGCGCGGCGCGAGGTCGGCGCACAGATGTGGGCGTGCCCGACGTGTGCCGTGCGCTGGCCCGTCGGTCGCCGTCATCCCGCCCTGGCGACGCAGCGCTCGGTCACGTCGGCCGTCGCGAGGAAGCGTGCCGCGGCGGCCGCCGCCCTGCGTCGCGAGGAGCAGGCGGCAGCCGCGTACCTCGCTCGGGTCGAGGCACAGGAGCGCGCGCAGCGGCGATGGCGGTTCTGGTCACGGTTCACGCTGGCCGCCCTGTCCGTGACGCTGCTCGTCAGCTGCCAGGTCGAGTCCACGCTCGCCGACCGGCGTGCCGCGCGAGAGGCCGCCGCACAGGCGGCACGCGCGCCCGAGGACGCGTGGCCGGGGCAGCTGTCGGCCGACGTCGCGAGCTCCGGCCCGGGACGGACCTCGACCGGGTCGACGTCGGGCGGGCACGGAGACGGGTCCTCCGCGTCCCAGCCGTCGGGGGGCTCTCCGGCCCGCGCCACCGTCCCCGAGCCGGTCGTGGATCCGGGTTCCGCGTCGCCACCGCGCGCCGCGCCGGCCGGGATCCCCGACCCCACGGTGACAGCCGTGACGGACGCTCCCGGCACCCTCGAGGTCTCGATCTTCCTGCGACAGCACGGGATGCGGATCAACTCGGCCGACTACGCAGGCGCGTACGAGGACTTCACACCGAAGCTGCAGGAGTACGTCGGCAGCGAGGCGGGGTGGGCGGCCTCGATGGCGGGCATCCACTGGCGCACCGTCGTGGTCCTGGACGTGCAGACCCGGGACGACGGCGCCTACCTCGCCACCGCCGAGATCAAGCGCATCGGAGACCCCACCGTCAACGGCGAGTGCCACGTCTGGACCAAGACGTACACGATCAAGACCGTCGACCCGGATCCTCGCCTACGCATCGGCTGGGTCGAGGACGTCGCCGATCCCCGCCCCTGCTGAGGCGGCACCCCCTCACCGGCCGGCTGCCGATTCCGGTGGGGACGCCGCCGTCATGTTCACTTGACCCGTGACCCACTCGTCTGCCCGCCTGCCCCGTGTCCGTGCCTCCGAGCTCGTCGGCCGGGGCTGGCTCAACACCGGCGGCCGGGACGTCACCCTGGCGGACCTGCGCGGCAAGATCGTCCTGCTCGACTTCTGGACCTTCTGCTGCGTGAACTGCCTGCACGTCCTCGACGAGCTGCGTGAGCTCGAGGAGCGGCACCGCGACGTGCTGGTCATCGTCGGGGTGCACTCGCCGAAGTTCGTGCACGAGGCCGACCCGGTCGCGCTCGCCGCCGCCGTCGAGCGGTACGAGGTGCACCACCCGGTGCTCGACGACCCGCAGCTCGTCACCTGGTCGGCGTACACGGCCCGGGCGTGGCCGACGCTCGTCGTGATCGACCCGGAGGGGTACGTCGTCGCGCAGATGGCGGGCGAGGGGCACCGGCACAACGTCGAGGTGCTGGTCCGGGACCTGATCGCCGAGCACGAGGCGAAGGGGACGCTGCACCGGGGCTCGGGCCCGTACGTCGCGCCGGAGCCGCGCGCGGGGACGCTGCGCTTCCCGGCGAAGGCCGTCGCGCTGCCCGGCGGGCGGCTGCTCGTCGCGGACGCCGGGCACCACAGCCTCGTCGAGCTCGAGCCGGACGGGTCGACGCTGGTGCGGCGGATCGGCTCGGGGGCGCGCGGCTTCGACGACGGCGGCCCCGCCGACGCGTCGTTCGCCGAGCCGAACGGTCTGTGCCTCGTGCCCGACGAGCTGCGCGCGCGGCTCGGGTACGACGTGCTCGTCGCCGACACCGTGAACCACGCACTGCGCGGTGTGCGGCTGTCCGACGGGGTCGTGACGACCGTCGCCGGCACGGGCGCGCAGTACATGGTCGGCGCGGTGGACAACGTGCTGGGCTGGGACGACGAGCCCGACGAGGTGCCGGCCGTCGAGCCGGTGGTCGGCGTGCCCACGGTCCGGGCCGGGGCGCGGCGGCAGAAGCTGTCGTCGCCGTGGGACGTCGTCTGGTCGCCCGCGCTCGGGACGTTCGTCGTGGCGATGGCCGGGAACCACACGCTGTGGTCGTTCGACGGCGACGCCGTCGACCCGCTCGCCGGCACCGAGAACGAGGGGCTGCTCGACGGGCCGCTCGCCGACGCGTGGTTCGCGCAGCCGTCGGGGCTCGCGGTGGACGCCGAGGGGCGCGTGTGGGTCGCGGACTCCGAGACGTCGGCGCTGCGCTGGGTCGACCCCGCCGCCCGGACGGTGCACACGGCCGTCGGCGAGGGGCTGTTCGACTTCGGGCACCGCGACGGCCCCGCCGACCAGGCCCGCATGCAGCACCCGCTCGGCGTCGCGGTGCTGCCCGACGGGTCGGTGGCGGTCGCCGACACGTACAACGGCGCGGTCCGCCGCTTCGTCCCGGCGGTCGACGACGGCACACCCGGCGAGGTGACGACCCTGGCGACGGGCCTCGCGGAGCCCAGCGGGCTGGTGGCCCTGACCGGCGACGACGGGCTCGTGCTGCTCGTCGTCGAGTCCGCGGCGCACCGGCTCACCCGCGTCCCGCTCGCGGACGGTGTCGGGCAGGTCGTCGACGGCGGCGCGCACCGCACGCAGCGGCCCGTGACCGAGCTGGCCGCCGGGACGGTCGCGCTCGACGTCGTCTTCACCCCGGCCGCCGGGCAGAAGTACGACGACCGCTACGGGCCGTCGACCAGGTTGCAGGTCTCGTCGACCCCGCCCGAGCTGCTGCTCGACGGCGCCGGCGACGACGTGCCGCTGCACCGCACCCTGCGCCTCAACCCCGACGTCGCCGAGGGTGTGCTGCACGTGACGGCGCACGCGGCGAGCTGCGACGCGGACCCGGCGACCGAGTACCCGGCGTGCCACCTCAACGCGCAGGACTGGGGTGTCCCGGTCCGGCTCGTCGCGGACGGTCCCGCCGAGCTGACGCTCCCGCTGCACGGCTGACGCGGCGGGCCGTCAGCCCGCGCCGAGCACCGCCACCGCGACGAGCGCGTCGAGCGACGTGTCGACGACCTCGCCGGTCGCCGCCGTGCCCGACACCCCGACCTCGACGACCCACGGCCCGTGCCCGACGACGGTCGTGAACGACTCGGCACCGACCTCCGCCGGTCCGCCGCCGCGGGCGACCGCCGCGGGCGCCTCGTCGTCGGGTGCACCGGGCCGGCGCATGAGGACCGCCCAGCCCGACCCGCCGAGCGTCTCGGTGGCGGCCGCGGCGAGCGCGCACAGGCGCGGCACGATGCCGGACTGCGCGGCGACGATCGCGGCGGACCCGGCGACCACGACACGCTCCGCCGTGACGGCGGGGTCGGCGGTGGCCGGTGCGGCGGCGCGTCGGGCCCGCGCACGGGCCCGCTTCGCGCGGTACTGGGCCATGTCGGCCTGACGGAACAGCTGCCGTGCCGAGACCGCGCCCGCGACGGCCGTCGACGCGAGCCCGTACGAGATGGCGGCACCGTGCGGCAGCGGGAACTCCGCGATGGTCGCCGCCATGACCTCGGCGACCTCTGCGCGCCGCCGGCCCGCGGTGATGAGGCAGAACTCGTCGCCGCCGATCCGCGCGGCCGTGGCGCCGGGCAGCGCGTCGGCGGTGCGGCGCAGCACGTCCGCGACGGAGCGCAGCAGGTCGTCGCCGGTCTCGTGCCCGAGCTGGTCGTTGACGCGCTTGAGGCCGTCGACGTCGCACATCACGATGCACGTCTCCTGGCCGGACTCGAGCGCGGCCTCCGCGGAGGTGTCGGCGACCCGGCGGTTCGCGAGGCCCGTGAGGGGGTCGTCGGCGACGAGGTGACGCACCTGGGCCTCGAGGTCCACGCGCGCGATCGCGCCCGACACGAGGGCCGCGAGGACCTCCGCCCGGGCGACGTCGTCGACGTGGAAGATCGGCCGCCCCTGGGCGCGGGTCGCGATGAGCTGGCCCCACACCGCGCCGTTCACGACGAGCGGGACCGCCATCCCGGACACCGCGCCGATCTCGCGCAGCATCTCGACCTCGACCTCGTCGCCGGCCTCCGGGTCGCCGGGGGCCGTCGGTGTCCCGTCGGGCGTGACGCAGTGCGCGACCCAGCTCGTCCGGTCACGGATGAGGGCCCGCAGGGCGGGGCGGTCGTCGGCCCGGTACGACGCACGGGACAGCCACCGGACGCGTGCGTCGGGCGGGGGCGGCTCGACGACGAGGATGCGGCACGTGTCCTGCTCGATGCGGCAGACGCCGGCTCCGCGCGCGCCCAGGACCTCGACCGCGATGCCCGCGGCAGCCTGCACGACGTCCTCCAGCGTGCGGTTCCGGTCGAGGCGGTGCGCCGCCAGCGCGAGCCCGCGGACACCGCCGAACGACGCATCGGACCCCTGGTCCTTGCGTGTCCCCTCGGCGGTGGTCCGGCGCGTCACGCGCCCATCATCGACCCTCCGGCTGACACCCGACGACCCCGGGACATGAGAGGTCCATGAGATCACCCGTCGCGAGCCTCGGTCGAGCGTCGTGCCAGCACAGCGCCGCCGAAACGGTTCGGAGCCTTGTCACCCGTTCGGCGTATCGCGACCCTGAGCCCGTCCCCGGCACTGCGCATCCCCGCGCCCGGGCTCCGCCGACCCCGGCTCGTGGTGCTCAGCAGCCCTCTGCGCGGCAACGTCGCCGCCTTCCGATCAGGGAGAGCCCCATGTCCACCACGCATGCCCTGCGCCGACGAGCGTTCGTCGGCGCGGCGATCGCCGGGCTCGCGGCGGCGCTCGTCGTCGCGCTGCCGACCTCCGGCGCCGAGGCCCACGGCGGCCTCACGTTCCCGCAGACCCGCACCTACGCCTGCTACCAGGACGGCCTCGCCGGAGGCGCGGCCGCAGGCCAGGCCGGCAACGTGCTGCCCACGAACCAGCGCTGCAAGGACGCGCTGGCGGTGAGCAACTACCCGTTCTACAACTGGTTCGGCGACCTGCTCAGCCTGATCGCGGGCCAGCACCAGACGATCCCCGACGGCAAGCTCTGCGGGCCCGACTCGAAGTTCGACACGTTCAACACGCCCGCCTCGGGCTGGCCGACGACGACGCTGCAGTCCGGGTCGACGATCACGTTCCAGTACGCGGCCGTCGTGCCGCACCCCGGGTCGTTCACGACGTGGGTCACGAAGGACGGCTGGGACCAGACGAAGCCGCTGGGTTGGGCGGACCTCGAGCCGGCGTACTTCGACCGCGTGCTCAACCCGCCCGTGCGGCAGGGCGGGCCGGCGGGCCCCGAGTACTACTGGAGCGCGAAGCTGCCGAACAAGTCGGGACGGCACATCCTCTTCTCGGTCTGGGAGCGGACCGACAGCCCGGAGTCGTTCTACAACTGCGCCGACGTCGTGTTCCAGGGCGGCACCGTGACGCCGACGCCCACGCCGACCCCGACATCCACCGCGACGCCCACGCCGACCCCGACGCCGACGAACACCGGCCCCGTCACCGACACGACGGCACCGTCGACGCCCGGCAAGCCCGTGCTCGCCGCTGCCGCCGGCACCACCGCGTCCCTGACCTGGACCGCGTCGACCGACAACGTCGGCGTCCAGAAGTACACGGTCCGGGACGCGACCACGGACGCCGTCCTGGCCAACCCGACGTCGAACTCGGTGACCCTCTCCGGCCTGACGCCGAGCACCTCGTACTCCGTCTACGTGACGGCGTCCGACGTCTCCGGGAACGTGTCGGCCCACTCGCCGACGCTGACGTTCAGCTCCGGCGCCGCCGACGCGGCCGGGTGCTCCGTGAAGTTCGACGTGTCGAACGCGTGGAACGGCGGCTTCGTCGGGCAGGTCAGCGTCTCGAACGACTCCATGACCGCGATCAGCGGCTGGGAGCTGAAGTGGACGTTCACGAACGGTGAGAAGGTCACGCAGGCCTGGAACAGCGTGACGACGCAGACGGGCACGGCCGTGTCGGCGAAGAACGCGGCGTGGAACTCGACGATCGACCACCACGGGTCCGTGTCGTTCGGGTTCCAGGGCACCGGCACCCCGAAGGCACCGACCGGCGTCACGCTCAACGGGACGGCGTGCACGCTCGCCTGACGGTCGGACGCATGACACCGGGGCTCGGTCGCGGCGGCGGCCGGGCCCCGGACCGTTCCGGGGATGGACACCTGGACGACCGACCAGTGGGCAGCGGACGTCCAGAAGGTGGGCGGACGTCCAGCGGCGAGAGCCTGCGCGGTGCGCGCGTGCGGGCTACGCGCTCGCGTGGATGGCGCCGACCACACGGACGCGGACGTCCACGCCGTCGACCCGTGGTGGCACGCCGTCCGCGGACCCTCGCTCGAGGTTCACCTGCAGCCCGTAGCCGTCACCTGACGCGGTGATCCCGATGCCCCGCACGTCGGACCTGCCGTCCAAGGCCACGCGCAGCTGTTCTTTCGCCGCACGCGCCTGCGCGAGGTCCGCCATCGTGCACCGCCTTCCGCCGTCTCCCGGCCCAGGCCACGGGGCCCGACGAGACTCGGTGCGACTCAGCGGACGAAGGTGGCGCCGAAGGCGTCCAGGACGGCATCGATCGGGTTGAGGTAGGTCAGCCCTGTCCCATTGTCGCCCCCGGTCTCCGAACCGGCAAAGAGCAACCCGATCGCGACCCCGTCCTCGCGGTAGACGAGCGAGCCGGAGTCACCGCCGCGCGAGAACGGCTCGGCGTCGAACCCCTCGACCTCGATCTGGTCGTCGAAGCTCAGCTCGCCGAGCTGGCGGCCGTACCCGACGACGACACCGTCGACCTCGATCGCCGACACCCGCCCCCGCGTCACGGCGGTGGTCCTCCCGATCTTCCCGACGACCTCGCCGCCGACGGCGGCCGCGGTCGTGGTGATCCGGCCCACCGGGTACGTCGGGTCGACCACCGGGTCGTCGAGCAGCGCGATCGCGGCGTCGACCCTGGCGGTCGAGCCGGGCGCGAGCTCCACGCGGGCGGCCAGCGTGCCGACGCGGTCCCGCGGCTCCCGCCCCCCGTCGGCCGGCCCGGGCTGGAGGACGACGTCGCCGACCCGCGCCTTCGGCGTGCCGGACAGCACGTGGTAGTTCGACAGGGCGTGCACGGCGCCGCCGACCTCGACGAACGCACCGAGCGTGCCGGCGGTGACGGCGTGGTGCGCGATCGAGACGCCCGGGCGCAGGGGTCGCACCCGGCCCGTCTCGCCGAGCGACCGGGCCGTGATGACCGGAGGACGGGGACGGACCCGGTCCGCGCCGTCGGCGCTGCGACCGGTCGGCGTCCCGGTCGTCGCGAGCGTCCGGATGCGACCCGTGCGCCGCACGTCGACCGTCGGGCCGACCTGCTCGGCGACCTTGCGGGCGATGCTGCGCACGCTCGGCACCCCCAGCCGGTACCGCACGGCCAGCGCGTACGAGCCGTCGGGCTGCGGGGCGAGCCCGACGAACAGCACGGGCTCGTGCGCCGTGTCCGCCGCCCGCACCTCCGCCGGGTGCACGGTCCGCCCGGCCAGCTCACGCGCGTAGTCCAGCACCTGGGCCTTGAGCTCCCGTGCCTTGCTCTTGTCCATCCGTCGCCCCCTGCTCGTCCCGACCGGTTCCTCCCGGTCGCGGGCCAGTCTGCCGTGCGACGCCGACATCCGTTGCTCGTCCGACGTGCGGCTTCCCGCGTGTCGGTGGTGGGCGAGAGGGTGTCCGGATGACTCACATCGTGCTGGTCCCGGGGTTCTGGTTGGGTGCGTGGGCCTGGGACGACGTCCTGGACCCGCTCCGGTCGGCGGGCCTCGACCCCGTACCCGTCACGCTGCCGGGCCTGGCACCGGGCGACGACGTGGCGGCGGTGCGCCGCGCGGACCACACGCGGGCCGTGACGGACGTGCTCGACGGGCTCGACGGCGAGGTCGTCGTGGTCGGGCACAGCGGCGGCGGGGCGGTGGTCGGCGAGGTGCTCGACCGGCGGCCCGACCGGGTGCGCCGGGCGGTGTTCCTCGACAGCGGACCCCTCGAGGACGGGGCGTCCCTGGCGCTGGACCTGCCCGACGACGTCGCCGCGCTCGACCTGCCTGCGTGGGACGAGCTGCAGGCGGCCGGCAGCAGCCTCGACGGCGTCGACGAGGCGGGGCTCGCCCGGTTCCGGCGGCTCGCGGTCCCGCACCCGGCCAGGGTCGCCCGGGAGCCGGTCCACGTGACCGACCCGCGCCGGTTCGACGTGCCCGTGACGGCCGTGTGCACGAGCGTCCCGTCGCAGATGCTGCGCTCGGTGGCCGGCGGCGGTCCGCCCTTCCACACCGAGCTCGGCCGGTACGACGTGACCTACGTGGACCTGCCCACCGGCCACTGGGCGATGTTCTCCCGGCCGGCGGACCTCGCCGCGGTGCTCGTCGAGGAGGCTCGCCGGGACTGACGCGGCGCCGCCGCGCTCGGGTCCTCCGCGCGCGGGTGCCGCCCGCGCACGGCCCCGGACGTGCGGCTGCCCCGGCGGTGGTACCGCCGGGGCAGCCGTCCGATCCGGCCGGACGCGTCAGACCGCGGGCGGCGCCTGCGGCGGGTTCTGCTGCGCCGGGACCTGCTGGACGGGCTGGGCGGGCGCCTGCTGGACGACCGGGGCTGCGGGCGCCTGGGGCGTCTGCGGGGTCTGCGGCGTCTGCGGGGTGGCCGCCGCCGGCGCGGGGGCGACGCGCTGGTCGATGACCTCACGGTGCGAGGTGTTGCTGCGCTGGGCGTTCATGACGATCGCGAGGATCAGCGCGAGCGCACCGGCGCCCATGCAGATGTACCCGATCGTCGTGAGGTCGATCGCGTCGATGCTGTCCCGGACGCCGAACGCGAGGATCGCGCCGATGACGATAAGGGCGATGCCGCCTCCGATACCCATGCTGGCTCCTTCCGTCGGGCCGGACGAGGACTCGTCCGACTCTTGACTGACGGAGTCTGTCGGGAGTACAAGCACCCCGCATCTCGAGAGGGTCAGCCGAGCACCTCCGGGTACCCCTTCGAGGTCCCGCCGAGCACGTGCTCCGCGAGGAACGCCTCGACCGTCCGGTACCAGACGACCGCGTGCTGCGGGCTCAGGACCCAGTGGTTCTCGTCGGGGAAGTACAGGAACCGGTGGGGCGTGCGGCCCTCGTCGTCGGCGGGCAGCCCGGACTTCGCGAGGAGCTCGTACCAGAGACGCAGCCCCTCCCCGATCGGCACCCGGTAGTCCTTGTCGCCGTGCACCACGAGCATCGGCGTGACGATGCGGTCGACGAACCGGTGCGGCGAGTTGTCGAGCGCCATCCGGTCCGTCATCTCGCGGGCCCAGTAGTAGGCGCCGTCGGTCGTCGGGCCGAACTGGTCCAGGGCCCACAGGCTCGCGTGCGTGACGATCGCCCGGAACCGGTCCGTGTGCCCCGCGACCCAGTTCGCCATGTACCCGCCGAACGAGCCGCCCATCGCCGCGACACGGGTCTCGTCGATGTCGTCGCGGGCCTCCGCGGCGTCGGTGACCGCCATCAGGTCGGTGTACGGCGCCGCACCCCAGGCGCCCCAGCCGACCTGCACGAACTCCTGGCCGTAGCCCGTCGACAGCGCCGGGTCGGGCAGCAGCACCGCGTACCCGAGCGCGACGAGGTTCCACGGGTTCCACCGCCACGACCACGCGTTCCACGACCCCAGCGGACCGCCGTGGATCCACAGCAGCAGCGGAGCCGGGTCCTGCGGGCCGGCGCCGTGCGGCAGCGCGAGCCACGCGCGCACCCGGCGGCCGTCCTCCGCGGTCGTCTCGACCTCCGTGAGCGTCCCCGGCAGCGGCAGGTCCGCGACCGGCGACACCAGCGGCGTCGCCGGCACGGGGGCACCCGTCTCGGCGGCCCGCGCGAGGTCGATCCGCACGGGGTGGGACGGGGCCAGGTACGACGTGCGCAGCGCGTACGCGGTCCGGCCGTCCGGGCTCACCTGTACGTCCGAGAACGCCGCGTCGTCGCTGGTCAGCCGCGTGACGGCACCCGTCGAGACGTCGACGACGAACACCGGCGCGCGGCCGTCGTCGTCCGCGACCACCAGCAGCGACCCGGAGTCCGGCAGCCACACCGGGTCGTGCGGCCAACGGTCCCAGCCCTCCCCGAGGCGCTTCGGCCCGCCACCCGCGAGCGGCACCACGAACAGCTCCACCCGGGGTGCGTCGTGCGGCGTCGAGATCGTCTCCCGCGTGTACGCGACCCACCGGCCGTCGGGGCTGATCACCGGGCCGCCCACGTCGGCGCCGTCGTCGTCCACGAGCGTGCGGCGCTCCCCCGTCGCGACGTCGACGGCCACGAGCCGCACACGCTGGTCGCCGCGCGCGAGCGGGAGGGTCCACCCGGTGACGAGCGTGCGGCCGTCCGGGCTGATCGCGGCGTGCTGCTCGACGAGGGCCGCACGTGCGTCGGGCGTCGCGTCGTGCAACGTGAGCCGCGGGTCCGTGGCGCCCGCGAGCGGCGCGACGACGTCCGTGCCGACCTCAGCCGTGAACAGGTGCGGGCTGTCGGGGCCGAGGTCCCGGTCCCAGAACCGGACGGGGTACGAGTCGTGCAGGATCGCGGCGACCTTCTTGTCCTTGCGCTCCTTGCGGAGCTTCTCGTCGGCCTCGGCGTCCGTCGCGGACGGCAGCACGTCCGACGTGACGAGCAGCACCGGCGCGTCCGTCGCGACCTGCACCCCGCCGACGCCCGCCGTGCGGGTCGCCACGACCCGTGCCTCGGCGCCGTCGGCCGGGAGCAGCCACAGGGCCGGTCGGGCCTCGTCGTCGGGCTCGCTCGCGTCCGGGTCCGGGCGCGCGCTCGTGAACAGGAGGTCACCGGCCGGGGTGAAGGCGGCGCTGGCCTCCCCCTTGGCGCTGCGGGTGAGGCGCCGCGCCGGCCGCTCGCCGGCCGGGTCGACCTCCCACAGGGCCGTGACGTACTTCGTCTTCTTGCTGTCGAGCGTCGCCACCGCCGTGACCAGCCGGGTGCCGTCCGGGGACAGCACCAGGCCGGACAGCCGCGGGATCGCCACGTAGTCGTCGAGGTCGTGGAAGGGCGTGGTCGTCGTGTCGTCGCTCACCGCCCCATCCCACCACGCCCACGCCGCCGCTTCCCGGTGGCAGACCCACCACCCGCCGGTGGGGCGGGCGAAGGCGGCGGCGTGACGACTTCGTCGCACCTGGTGGTACGAAGTCTTCACTCAAGGGGCCCGCCGGTCGGCGTCGGGCGGGCACGGCCGCTACGGCTGGGGGCGGCCCGGGGTGGGGTGGCCGGGGGCCGGTTCGCGGGTGTCCTGGGCCGCGAGGCCGGCGAGCATCGCGTTGTACTCGTCCATCTCGACGTCCCCCTCGCGGTCGACGCGGCGGTCGCGGCGGCGGGCCGTCCGCTCGTCGTCCTTGGCCCACGCGACCGCGACCCCGATGGCGAGCGCGAGGGTCGGGATCTCGCCGATGCCCCACGTGACGGCACCGCCGGCCTGCTGGTCGGCGATCGCGGACGGTCCCCACGGGCGGCCCATGAGGCCGAACCAGTCGGCGACGAGCAACGTCTCCCCCGAGACGAGCGAGACGCCGAAGAACGCGTGGAACGCCATCGTCGCGAACAGCAGCAGGAGCCGCTGCGGGTAGGCCAGGCGCCGAGGCCCGGGGTCGATGCCGACGAGCGCGTTGACGAACAGGTACCCGACGGCGGTGAAGTGCACGACCATCGCGAGGTGCCCGACGGGGCTGCGCAGCGACCACTCGAACAGACCCGTGTAGTAGAAGAGGATCATCGACACGACGAAGTTCGCCGCCGCGACGACGGGGTGCGCGAGGAACGTGCCGACCCGGCTGTGCACCAGCACGAGGATCCACTCGCGGGGACCGCGGGACTCGTCGTCGCGCAACCGCGTGGACCGCACGGGCAGCGCCCGCAGGGCGAGCGTCACGGGTGCGGACAGGGCGACGAAGATCGGCACGACCATCGCGAGCACCATGTGCTGCAGCATGTGCGCGCTGAACAGGACGTGGCCGTAGAGGTTCGGGCCGCCGTTCGTCGCCCACGTGAACAGCGCCATGCCGGCGGTCCACGACGCCGCCCGGGCCCACGGCCAGGCGTCGCCCCGCCGCCGCAGCCGCCAGACCCACCGCCAGTACACGACGAGCCCGGCGCCGGCCGCGAACGCGAGGACGAGGTCCCAACGCCACTCGGTGAGCCAGCGCAGCAGGGTCGGCTCGGGCGGCAGGGGATGGCCGGTGAGCTGGTAGGCGGGCGACGGGTCGGGCGGGGTCGTCTCGGGGACCGGGGGCGCCGTCTCCCCGAGCGCGACGGCGACACCGGAGACAGCCCCCATCACGGCGAGCTCGACGAGCACGAGACGCCAGAACAGCGGCCCGCCGCGCGTCGCCGGGGTCGTCCCGCCCGCGAGCCGCGGCACGACGGAGCGCCGGTGCGCGAGCCCGAGGAGCCCGAGCACACCGAACAGCGCGACCTTCGTCAGCAGCAGGACGCCGTACGCCGTGGTGAGGTCGGCCCACGTGTCGATGCGCAGCATGCCGTTGACCAGCCCCGACACGGCGATCGCGACGAAGCACCACCCGGCGACGACCGAGTACCGCGCGACCGACGCCGACAGGTCCGTGCCGATGCGCCGCACCAGCACCGCGAGCGCCGCGAGCCCCCCGATCCACACGGCCGCACCGACGAGGTGCACGACCATCGACGACGTCGCGATGTCGTGCCCCGACGCGCCCGCGGCGTGGCCCAGCTGGGCCTGCTGCCAGAGCGCGACGAGCACCACGAGGCCCGTCCACGCCGCACCGGTGGGGGTCGCGACAACGAGGGAGAGAGCCGTGACGACGGCGGCGACCGTCGTGACGAGCAGCAGCGTCCGCCCGAGGTCGATCTGGGTGACGAAGACGCCGAGCTCCTGCCCGAACGACGGCGTGTCCAGGGTCCGCCCGGCGACGTTCGCGTACGTGAGCACAAGGTGCGCGATCGACAGCACCGTCCACGTGCCCGCGGCGGCCGCCGCGACGACCGTGCTGCGCGGGTACGCCGTCCCGGCCGCGGTCTCGATGCCGTCGGCGCGAGCCCGGGAGGGCCGCCGGGCCGCCCGGGCCGTCCGGGCCGCGGGGTCGACGCGCGGCAGCACGCCGACGGCCAGGACGAGCGCGCCCAGCGTGACCGCGCCGGCGAGCTCCGCCAGGCTCGACGTGACGGGCAGCCCCCACCGCACGAGCGCCCCGGGGTCGCTCACCACCGCGGGCAGGACCGCACCGGAGAACGCGACGCCGGCGACGGCCGCGAGAGCCGCGACGACCGCGAGCGCGACGACGCCCCACGGTCCCGGCGTCCGACCGGCCGCCGTGCTCGTGCCGCCGGTGCTCATCGGATCAGGGTAGGTCGTCGGGACGGGGGTCCCGAGCCGGGCCTGCCATCGGCCCCGCCGTCGGCCCGTCGAGCGTCGGCCCCGCGGTCACCGCACCCGTGCCGGCCGACGGCCGTCGCAGGAGCAGCCACGCCACGACCCCGCCGACGAGCAGGAGCGCCGCGCCGATCCCGACGAGCACACCGGGTGCGACGGCCTGGTCGTCCGGCGACGGGGCCGCGACCGGGGTCGGGCTGGTCGACGCGGTCGGGGTCGCGGTCTCGGTGGTGGGCGCCACGGTGGGCCCAGTGGTCGGCTCGGCCGCGGGCGTCGTCGCGACCGGCACGGCCGTGGAGTCCGGCGGCAGCCCGATCGCGTTCTGGGCGGTGAACGTGAACGTCCCGTCCACGGCGTGCCCGTCCGCCGACGTGACCCGCCACTGCACGGTGTAGAGCCCCTTCGGGAGCTGCTCGAGCAGGTACTGGTTCACGTCGTCGTCGACGAGCTCCGCGGGTCCCGTGCTCGCGACGGTCCCGTCGGGCCCGGTGACGACGATCTCGGTGCCGAGGGCCACCGCGGGCTCGGTGAACGTGAGCGTGACGTGGTGCGGGGGCACCTCGACGACGGACCCGTCGGCGGGGTTGGTCCCGACGAGCACGTCGTGGGCCTGGGCCGCCGACGCGCCCGCCAGCGCCGCTGCCCCGGCCAGCAGGAGGGCGGCGCTCGCGCGGAGCAGCCGGCTCACGCGGCACCCCCGCGGCGACGGGCCGCGACGACGGCCACGACGAGCGCGACGACCCCGAGGCCGAGCCCGGCGGCGCCGAGGACGCGGCCGAGGTCGTCGGGGGCCGCCGAGGTGCTCGATGTGCCGGTCGACGCCGCCACGGGGGCCACGTCCGGCGCGTCCTGGTCCGCGGTCGTCGTGAGCACCGGGGCCGGGTGCTCGGGCTCCTCGCCCCCGGCGACGGGTGCGTCGTCCCAGTCGACGACCGTGCCGTCGGAGTACGACTGGTGGGCGGGCAGGACGAGCTCGGTGCCGGCGTCGGGCAGCGGCCCGACCTGGAGGGCGAGCTCCTGGAACTGGCCGGGGGCGATCTCGGAGCCCGGGTCGGCCGTCCAGGTGACGTGGGCCGGCGCCCTCGTGAGCGTCGTCCCGTGCACGTCGACGGGCTCGGGCAGCTCGGCCTCCTCGACCGTGGCCGTCCACCCGGGGACCTGCTTCGTCGCGACGTGCACCAGCGGGGTGTCGAGCGGCAGGTCGACCGTCACCGCGGTCGTCGACGCCGTGTCGGACTCGGTGGGCACCCGGAACGTGAGGACGGTCCAGCCGCCGGCGGTCGTCGACTCGGGGACGACGCGGACGTGGGCCTGCGCGGCGGTCGGCAGGAGGGTGAGCGTGGCGGCGAGGGCCGTGGCCGTGAGGGCCGTGACCGTGAGCGCCGCGCGCCGCGGGGCCGCCGACCGGTGCGGCCGGTCAGGTCCGGCAGGTGGCGGGGCAGGGGTGCGGGGGTCGTGGGCAGGCATGGGTCGTCCTTCGGTGCAGGGCGGCGCGGCGTGGCGCCGTGCGGGCGTCGTCGGGCACGCCGGCGCGGCCCCGGCACGACGACCTGCGGACGGACGTGGGTGTCAGGGGGCGACGGGCGTGTGCCACGCGGGTGGGCCCCGCCGAGGCACGACGCCGCGCCACGTCTGCGGGGCGAGCGTGGCGGCCGCGACGGCGACGGGCAGGGTGCCGAGCGCGGGCACGACGGGCGTCGCGGGTGTCCCGGCGAGGGGCCGCAGCCAGACGACGAGCCAGGCGAGGGCCCGGTCGGCGCCGGCGATGACCAGCGCGGCGGCGACGGTCGCGACGACGTGCGCGACGAGCATCGCGGAGCCGCCGGTCGACGCGAGCATCGCGGCGGGGTCGTGGACGGCCGCCGGGGTGCAGGCCGCCGCCTGGGCCAGCCCGGCGACGTGGTCGGCGTGGTGCGCGTGGCCCCCGGGCACGACCGTCGCGCCGGTGCAGGTCGTCGTCGCGAACGCCTCGAACGCCCGGTGCAGCACCAGCTGCCCGACGCCGAGGGCGACGAACGCGAGGTCCGGCCCGAGCCGCCGGCCGGCGAGCACCGCCGTGCACGCGAGCACGAGAGCGGTCAGCGCGACGAGCACGACGACGGGCGGCAGCTCCCCTCCGCCGAGCACGTGCGCGAGCCCGGCGAGGGCGACGACGACGAGGGCGACCACGGTCGCGCGCACGAGGCGCAGCGGTCCGGTGGTCGGCGAGGGCACCCCGACACGGTAGTCGCCGGACTGCACGTCCCCGACCCGGTGAACCGATTCGTCCGGTCGCCCCCACGTCACACGGACCAGGAGTGGCAGGGAACACATCTGATACCCCTGCATGTTGCAGACACCAGGTGGTCTGCTCGGGAATCACGCTGCGTGTGTCGCACCAGTCCCGTAGCGTCCGCCGCCGGAGCACCCTCCGTGCGCCGTCAGCACCACCGCCGTGACCTGCGGCTCCGCCTCGCCCGCACCACGTCCCCCTCGCACGCCCCACGAGAAGGCCCGATGTCGCAGCAGAGCAGCCCCACCGCCACCCTCCCCGACGAGGAACAGGCCACGTTCGTCCCGCCGACGCACCGCGAGATCGTCACGATCCTCGGCGGCCTGATGATCGGCATGTTCCTCGCGGCGCTCGACCAGACCATCGTCGCGACGTCCATCCGCACCATCGGCGACGACCTCAACGGGCTGTCGCTGCAGGCGTGGGTCACCACGGCCTACCTGCTCACGGCGACGATCTCGACGCCGCTGTACGGCAAGCTCTCCGACGTCTACGGCCGCAAGCCGTTCTACATGCTCGCGATCTCGCTGTTCGTCGTCGGCTCGCTGCTGTCCGGCACCGCCGACTCGATGTACCAGCTCGCGATGTACCGCGGCCTGCAGGGCCTCGGCGCGGGCGGCCTCATGGCGCTCGCCATCACGATCCTCGGCGACCTCGTCGCCCCGCGTGAGCGCGCCCGGTACCAGGCCTACTTCCTCGCGGTGTTCGGCACGTCGTCGGTGCTCGGTCCCGTCATCGGCGGGTTCTTCGCGGGGGCCGACGAGATCCTCGGGATCACCGGCTGGCGGTGGGTGTTCCTCATCAACGTGCCGATCGGCATCGTCGCCATCATCGTCATCGCGCGGGTGCTGCACCTGCCGCCGCTGCGCAAGGTCCAGCACCGCATCGACTGGCCCGGCGCGCTCGCGCTCGTCGTCGCCCTCGTGCCGCTCCTCGTCGTCGCCGAGCAGGGCCGGCTGTGGGGCTGGACGTCGACCCGCTCGATCAGCTGCTACGCGATCGGCGTGCTCGGCGTCGTGCTGTTCCTGCTCGCCGAGCGGTACGCGAAGGGCGACGCGATCCTGCCGCTCTACCTGTTCCGCAACCGCACCTTCTCCGTGGGCGCGGCCGCCAACACGATCATCGGCCTCGGCATGTTCGGCGGCCTCGCGACGCTGCCGCTGTACCTGCAGATCGTCAAGGGCCAGTCGCCGACGCAGGCCGGGCTCACGCTCATCCCGTTCACCGTCGGGATCATGTCCGGGTCGATCATCGCGGGCCAGACGACGTCGCGCACCGGCCGCTACAAGGTGTTCCCCGTCGCGGGCACCACCCTCATGGCCGTGGGTGCGCTGCTGTTCGCACAGCTCGGCACCGACTCGGCGTTCGCGGCCATCTTCGGCATCTCGGTCCTGTTCGGCCTCGGCCTCGGGTTCACGATGCAACCGCTCGTGCTGGCCGTGCAGAACGCGGTGCCCGTGCGGGACATGGGCGTCGCGACGTCGTCGTCCCTGTTCTTCCGCCAGATGGGCGGCACGCTCGGCACCGCCGTGTTCCTGTCGATCCTGTTCTCGACGGTCGGCGACAACATCCAGCGTGCGTTCCAGCGGCTCGCGCAGACGCCCGACTTCCAGGCCGCCGTCGCCGACCCCGCCGTCCAGGCCGACCCGGCGAACGCCCCCGTGCTGGACATGCTCCACGGCACCGGCGGCAGCGTGCCGTCGCTCGACGACTCGTCGTTCATCAACAACCTCGACCCACGGCTCGCCCGCCCGTTCCTCGACGGGTTCTCCGAGTCGGTCGACCTCGTGCTGCTCATTGCCGCGTGCGTCATGGTCGTCGGGATCGTGCTGACGTTCCTGCTGCCCGAGCTGCCGCTGCGGAACGTCTCCGGCATCCAGGGCCGTGCCGCACAGGACGCCGAGGACGCCGCGGCGGCCACCGCCGCCGGTGCCACGGCCGCCGGTCCTGCCCCGGCCGCCGCGACGGCGGTCGGCGGCGTGGCCGCGGTCAACGCCGACCAGGACGCGGTGGCGCGCAGCGGGACGGACTGAGACCCGCCCGGCAGGTCCACGACAGACCCGGCCGGGGGTCACGTCCGCGACGGCTCGCCCGGGCCCGCCGCGGGGTGAACCCTGGCCGGGTCGGCGTCGTTTCTCCCAGTGACGGCGCCGTGCCGTCGACGAGGAGGCCGACATGTCCCTGACCGAGAGCACGCCGACCGACGCACATCCCTTCACGCCCGGGCACCATCCGTCCGGCGGCCACGACTGCGCAGGCTGCCTCGACCGCCGTCAGGTGCTCGTCCGGGCCGGTCTCGCCACGATGGGGGTCGCCGCCGCCGGCGTCCTCGCGGCGTGCAGCAGCTCGTCCGGGGGTGGTGGCGACGCGTCGCAGGCGCCCCCCGCCGCCGACGGGTCGCTGGCCCAGCTCGCCGACATCCCCGTCGGCGGTGCGATCTCGGCGCAGGACGCCGACGGCAAGCCGATCCTGCTCACCCAGCCGGAGGCCGGCACCGTGGTCGGCCTCTCGGCGATCTGCACGCACCAGGGCTGCACTGTCGCGCCCGACGACAAGGACCACCAGCTGGCCTGCCCGTGCCACGGGTCGACGTACGACCTCGAGGGCAAGAACACCGGCGGCCCCGCACCCTCACCCCTGCCACCCTTCGACGTGCACGTCACGGACGGTGCCGTCTTCGCGGGAAAGGCCTGACCCATGACCACGTCGACGACGACACGCACCACCTCGACCTGGCACACCGGACCGACCGCCGTGTCCGACGTGGTCCGGGGCCTCGCGGCCGCGTGCGTCATGCTGTCCGCCGTCGTGCACCTCGACCTGTGGGCCGGCGGCATGAAGGCGCTGTCCGTCGTCGGGCCCGCGTTCCTGCTCAACGGGGTCGGCGGGATCGTGCTCGGCATCCTGCTGCTCGTCTGGCGGCACTGGCTGCCGCTCGTCGGCGCGATCGGGTTCGGCCTGGCGACCCTCACCGCGTTCGTCATCTCGACGACGCCGAGCGGGTTCTTCGACGTGCACGAACGCTGGACGGGCATCCCGGTGTGGCTCGCAGCGGTGTCCGAGGCCGGGGCGATCGTGCTCGGGGTCGTCGGCCTGCTCGTGGAGCGCCCGGCCCGCACCTGACCGGTCCGCCTCTCGCCCACCGCTCGCGGTCGGCGGCTCGAACGGCGCCGACCGGCGTCATCCCTGCGCGTCGCCGGTCGGCGTCCTCGTCGGCCGGGAACGCGCGCGGCCGCCGGTCGGCACCCAGGAGACCTGCCCGGGTCAGCTCGGTTCGCGGCCGATCCGCCGGTAGTACGCGGCGGCCGCCTCGTCCATCGTCGTCCGCGCCGCGATCTGCTCGGCCCGCGAGGGGCGACCGACGTACGGACCGCGCCCCCGTCCGGCAGCCAGCCACGCGACCTCCTCGAGGAAGGCGACCCGGGCGACCGCGAGGTCGGCACCGGCGGTCACGACACGCTCCTCGCCCATGTCGCGGTAGCGGACCTCGTAGCCCGCCTCACCGTGCACGAGGACGACGAGCTCGCTGCCGAACGACGCCGGCACTCCGTGGACGGAGAAGTCCACGCCGTGGACGTACCCGAGGCGCTCGCACTCCTCGACGATCGCCAGCAGCTCCGGCGCCGGGGGCGGGACGGCCGACGTCATGCGCTCCCCTTCGGCATCGCACCCGACACGTCAGGCGTCAGCCCCAGACGAGGCCCTGGGCCGGCTCGGCGAGCGTCGCCGCGACGTCCGCGAGCACCCTGGCTCCCAGCTCACCGTCGACGAGCCGGTGGTCGAAGGACAGCGCGAGCTGCGTGACGTGCCGCGGCTTGACCTTCCCCTTGTGCACCCACGGCTGCTGCCGGATCGCCCCGAACGCGAGGATCCCGGCCTCGCCGGGGTTGAGGATCGGTGTGCCCGTGTCGATGCCGAACACGCCGACGTTGGTGATCGTGATGGTGCCGTCGGCCATGTCGGCGGGGCTCGTGCGGCCCGCGCGAGCCGTCGCGGTGAGCTCGGCGATGCCCTTCGCGAGGTCGAGCAGCCCGAGCCGGTGCGCGTCCTTGACGTTCGGCACGACCAGCCCGCGGGGCGTCGCGGCGGCGATGCCGAGGTTCACGTAGTGCTTGTAGACGATCTCCTGGTTCGCGTCGTCCCAGCTCGCGTTGATCTCCGGGTGGCGCCGCACCGCGAGGATCAGGGCCTTCGCCGCGATGAGCAGCGGCGTGACCCGGACGTCGGCGAACTCCCGGTCGGCGCGCAGACGCTCGACGAGCTTCATCGTGCGCGTGACGTCGATCGTCTGGAACACGGTGACGTGCGGCGCGGTGAACGCGCTGGTCACCATCGCCTCGGCGGTGCGCTTGCGCACGGACTTCACGGGGACGCGCGTCTGGCGGCCGTCGCCCGAGACCGTTCCCGTGGCGAGCCACGGCAGGTCGTCGCCCGGGTACGTGGCGAGCGTGCGGGCCTCCGCCTGCGAGGCGCGCTCGAGCACGTCCTCGCGGGTGACGATGCCGCCGGGACCGGTGGGGTTCAGCGAGTCGAGGTCGACGCCGAGCTCGCGCGCGAGCTTGCGGACCGGGGGCTTGGCGAGCGCGTGGCGGGACGACGCGGGCGTCGCGGCCGTTGCGGGCGTTACGGCCGTCGCGGCCGTTGCGGCCTCGGTCGGGGCGGCGGACTGCTCGCCGGCGCGGGGCCGACGGCCGGCGCCGGGCTCCGCGAGGCCGTACCCGACGAGCACGGACTCCCGGGCGGGCGCGGCCGTCAGGCCCGCCGCGGCGGCCACGGGCGCAGCGCCGGCGAGGCCTGCCGCCTCCCGGGCACCGCTCGGGGCGTGCCCGGCGAGGCCCGCCGCGGCCTCCTCCTGCGGTGCGCGGCCGACGAGGCCCGCGGCGGCGCGTGCCCCCTCGCGGCCGGACGGTGCGGACGGTGCGGACGGCGCGGCGGGCGCGCCCGACCCGGCCCGGCCCGCGGGGGCGGTCGGCGTGCTCACCCGGGCCGCCTCGATCTCGTCGGCCCCGCCCGGCTCGACGCCCTGGTGCCGGCGCCCGTTCCCGCGGTGCCCGTGCTCGATGGCCCCACCGTGCTCGGCGCGCACCACCTGCTCGGCGGCGTCGGGGGCCCCCGGCTCGGGCGCGGCACCGGACGGGTCCGTGTCGATCTCGATGATGGGCGTGCCGACGTCGACCGTCTGGCCGGGCTCGACGAGGATCGCGCTGACGACACCGCTCCACGGGCACGGCAGGTCCACGAGCGACTTCGCCGTCTCGATCTCGACGATCGTCTGGTTGACCTCGACGGTGTCCCCGACGGCCACGTGCCACGCGACGATCTCGGCCTCGGTCAGGCCCTCGCCGGCGTCCGGGAGCGGGAACTGCTGGTACGTCGGCACGTGCGATCTCCTCGGCAAGGTGCGGGGGCGGGTCGGTCAGGCAGGGAGCCTGCGCCGCCTCGCCGGGGGTGGTGGCGAGGCGACGCAGGAGCCGTCAGAACGCGAGTGCGCGGTCGACGGCGTCGAGGACCCGGTCGAGCCCGGGCAGGTAGTCGTGCTCGATCTTCGCGACCGGGTAGGGCGCGTGGAACCCGCCGACGCGCAGCACGGGCGCCTCCAGGTGGAAGAAGCACTCCTCGGTGATCCGGGCGGCGACCTCCGCGCCCGTCCCGTACAGCACGGGCGCCTCGTGCACGACGACGCAGCGGCCGGTCCGCCGCACGGACTCGGCGACGGTCGCGGTGTCCAGCGGCGACAGCGCGCGCAGGTCGACGACCTCGATGCTCGTGCCCTCCTGGGCGGCGGTGTCGGCGGCCTTGAGCGCCGTCTGCACGGTCGGGCCGTACGCGACGAGCGTGACGTCGGTGCCCGCGCGGACGACTCGCGCCTTGTCGAGCAGCTGCCCGGCCGGTGCGGCGTCGAGGTCGACGTCGCCCTTCTCCCAGTACCGGCCCTTCGGCTCGAAGAACAGCACCGGGTCGGGCGAGGCGATGGCCTGCTGGATCATCGCGTACGCCTCGACGGGGCTCGACGGGCTGACCACCCGCAGGCCGGCCGTGTGCGCGAACAGCGCCTCGGGCGACTCGCTGTGGTGCTCGACGGCCCCGATGCCGCCGCCGTAGGGCACGCGGATGACGACGGGCAGGGTGAGCCGACCCTTCGAGCGGTAGTGCATCTTGGCGAGCTGGGTCGTGATCTGGTCGAACGCCGGGAAGATGAACCCGTCGAACTGGATCTCGCACACCGGCCGGTACCCGCGCATCGCGAGCCCGATCGCGGTCCCGACGATCCCCGACTCGGCCAACGGGGTGTCGACGACGCGGTCCGCGCCGAAGTCCTTCTGCAGCCCGTCGGTCACCCGGAACACGCCGCCGAGCTTGCCGATGTCCTCGCCCATGAGCAGCACCCGGTCGTCCTGCTCGAGCGCCCGGCGCAGGCCGAGGTTGATCGCCTTCGCGAACGTGAGCCGCTGCACGCCGCCGGGCGTCTGGTCCGTCGAGCGCGGGGCCGCGACGTCGGTGGTCGTGCTCATCGGTGGCTCCCCTCGCCGGCGCGGGCGCCGTCGGCGAACGACGCCTCGTACTGCTCGAACCAGACCCGCTCACCCTCGACGACGGAGTGCGGGGTGGCGTACACGTGCTCGAACATCGACGCGGGCGACGGGTGGCCCATCCCCCGCACGGTGGTCCGGATGCGCTCACCCAGCGCGTCCGCCTCGGCGGCGAGCTCCTCGACGAAGGCCGTCGGCAGCTCGCCGCGCTCCTCGAGGTGGGTGCGCAGACGGTCGATCGGGTCGCGCAGCCGCCAGGACTCCTCCTCGGCCGACGAGCGGTACCGGGACGGGTCGTCGGACGTGGTGTGCGCACCCATCCGGTAGGTGTAGGCCTCGATGAACGTCGGGCCGCCGCCGGACCGGGCCCGCTCCAGCGCCTCGGCCGTGACGGCGTACGTCGCGAGGACGTCGTTCCCGTCGACCCGGACCGACGGGACCCCGAACCCGGGTCCGCGGTCGGCGAGCGGCACGCGCGCCTGCTTCGTCGTCGGCTCGGAGATCGCCCACTGGTTGTTCTGGCAGAAGAACACGACGGGCGAGTTGTTGACCGCGGCAAACACCAGCGCCTCGCTGACGTCGCCCTGCGACGTGGCTCCGTCGCCGAAGTAGACGACGACGGCGGTGTCACGGTCCGGGTCGCCGGTACCGACAGCGCCGTCGCGCTGGACGCCCATCGCGTACCCGGTGGCGTGCAGCGTGTGCGAGCCGATGACCAGCGTGTACAGGTGGAAGCCGTGGCCGACCGGGTCCCAGCCGCCGTGGTCGACCCCGCGGAACAGGCGCAGCACGTCTGTGAGGTCGACGCCGCGGGTGTGGGCGACGCCGTGCTCGCGGTAGCTCGGGAACACGTGGTCCTGCGCGGCGAGGGCGCGGCCGGAGCCGATCTGCGCGGCCTCCTGGCCGAGGCCCTGTGCGAACAGGGCCAGCTCGCCCTGACGCTGCAGCGCGGTCGCCTCGGTGTCGAAGCGGCGGACCAGGACCATGTCGCGGTACAGGCCCCGCAGCGCGTCGGCGTCGAGGTGGGCGACGCGGGCGTCGTAGTCCGGGTGGGACGTGCGCTCACCGGCGGGGGTGAGCAGCTGGACGAGGCCGTCGTCGGTCAGGGGGCCGGTGCTGTGGCCGGTGATGCCCACGCGGATCTCCTTCGCGTGCCGCGGCCGGGGCCGCTCCGGGGTGGTGCCGGTCGGTGGCTCGCTCCCCCGCGACGTCGTCGGCCGGGGGCCGGAGGGGCGAACCTACGTCAGCGTAGGCTACGCGACCGTAGGTTTCTGCAGAACCCCGCGCACAATGCTCGACGAAGCCGGTTGTGGGGTCTCTACAGGCACGACGAGGGAGCCAGGCCGAACCTCGCAGGCGCGTCGCCCCCGCGCCTGGGTCGAAGGTCCCAGGCGTCGTCGCAGGTCAGAAGCCCGGGACACACCGCCGACCCGGAACGCCGCCGCCGCGAGGACCGGCGAGCACCTGCGCAGGTCAGCGCGGCGAGGAGTCCGCCGCGACCTCGAGCAGCAGGTCGGTGGCCTCGGGCTCCCCGACGCTGATCCGCACCCCGTCGCCGGCGAACGGCCGCACCAGCACCCCGGCCCGCGCCGACCGCTCGGCGAACGCCGACGACTGGTCGCCCAGGGCGAGCCACACGAAGTTCGCCTGGCTGTCCGGCACCGTCCAGCCCTGGGACCGCAACACGTCGAGCAGGCGCGCGCGCTCGACCACGATCTTGTCGACCCGGGTCATCAGCTCCCGCACGGCCCGCAGGGACGCGAGCGCGGCGAGCTGCGCGACGTGCGAGACGCCGAACGGCGTCGACGCCATCCGGATGCCCGCCGCCAGCCGAGGCCGCGCGACCGCGTACCCGACACGGAGCCCGGCCAGCCCGTACGCCTTGGAGAAGGTGCGCAGCAGCACGACGTTCGAGTGCTCGGCGAACGCCGCGAGCCCGTCGGCCGCGAGCGGGTCGCGGACGAACTCCACGTACGCCTCGTCGATCACCACGAGCACGTCCTTCGGGACCGCGGCGAGCAGCTCGGCGAGCTCGTCGGCGTGCACGGCGGGACCGGTCGGGTTGTTCGGGGTGCACACCAGGATCACGCGGGTCCGCGGCGTCACGGCCGCCGCGAGCGCCGGCAGGTCCAGACGACCGTCCGCACCGACCGGCACGGGGACGCCGACCGCGCCGGCCAGCGTGATCGCGATCGGGTACGCCTCGAACGAGCGCCACGGCATGACGACCTCGTCGCCGCTCTCGCACACCGCCTGCAGCACGTGCCCGAGCACGGCGACCGACCCGCACCCCGTGACGACCGACTCCGGCGCGACGAGGATCGACGCGGCGATCGCCTCCGTGAGCTCGGTCGCGTACATGTCCGGGTAGCGGTTGATGTCGACCGCGGCATCCGCGACGGCCGCCACGACCGACGGCAGCGGCGGGTACGGGTTCTCGTTCGACGAGAGCTTGTACGCGGCGGCCCCGACCGGGACGCGAGCCCCGGGGACGTACGGCGGGAGGTCGGCGAATGCCCGGCGGAGGGGGACGCGGCTCACCGGGACAGCATGCCATCCCCGCGTCGGGCACCCCCGCCCTGCCTGACGTGCGGCGTGGCAGGATCGCGCCATGGCTTTCGTGCTTCGCGTGCTCATCAACGGCGTCGCGATCTGGCTCGCGACGCTCATCCTGTCCGGGCTGGAGATCATCGGCGGGGACTCGAACTGGGAGACGGCCGGCATCATCCTGCTGATCGCGCTCGTGTTCGGGATCGTCAACGCGATCGTCAAGCCGATCGTCGCGTTCATCTCGATCCCGCTGTACATCCTCACGCTCGGCCTGTTCACGCTCGTCGTGAACGCGCTGATGCTGATGCTCACGGCGTGGATCACCGAGCAGACGTCCTGGGGCCTGCGCATCGACAACTTCGGCACCGCCGTGCTGGGCGCGCTGATCATCTCGGTCGTCAGCTTCGTTCTCTCGGTGCTGATCCCCGAGAGCCGCGACTGACCGCTCGGCGCTCGCGGCGTCGCTCACGGTGACACCGGCTCGAGGACCGGGCGGATCGTGGGCGGCCGGGGCAGGCCGGTCGCGGGGTCGTGACGGACGAGGTCGGGGTCCCGGGTCGCCTGGAACTGGAACGTGGTGGCCGTGGTGCCGTCGGGTCCGAGCACGTCGGTGAGCACGTCGTGGAACGCCCGCAGGCCCGGGTTGCCGCCCATCGCCTCGTACCCGCCCTTGACGGACTCGACGTAGGTCACCAGGCTGTGCGCCGCCACGGGGTCGGGCTCGACCCCGCCGGCCGTCACGGGAAGGTTCCGGCCGAGCACCACGACGTCGTCGGACCCGTCGTCGGGCTTGCCGTCGGTCTGCGGCACCGCGTCCTCGTCGTGCCGGACGTGCAGGACCGCGACACCCGTCGGCACCGTGACGGGGATGTCCGGGGAGCCGGCGGCGACGATCGCACGGACGTCGAAGAGCCCGACCGCGAGCGCCGCGACCTTCTGCGCGACCATGCCGCCCTGGCTGTGCCCCGCGATCGCGACGGGCTCGTCGGGCGGGATGCCGGCCCGGCGCATCGCCTCGATCACGGCCGTCGACATGTCGTCGGGCAGGCCCGCCTCGAGGCGCAGGTTCGTGGTCATGTCGGTGGGGGCGTCGGCATTGAAGTGCGACGACTCGGTGCCGGGGATCTCGACGGCCCAGCTCCGGCTCCCGTCGGGGTGGTCGAGGCGCTGGACCGTGATGACGCCGTACGGCGCTCGGTACGTGCTGCCGACGCGGCGCAGCAGGTCGGCGGCGTCGCGCGGGGCGGCGAGCTGCGGCGGGTCGTCCCGGGTGAGCACGACCGTCGGCCCTGCGTCCGGGAGCAACGACGCGATCGCCCGGGCGACGAACGGGACCGCGTCGCGGGGCGGCAGCCCGAGGTGCCCGCCGACGGCCACCAGGTAGCGGGCGAGGACGTCGAGGGCGAGCTCCGCGCGGCCGTCGGCGACGAGCCGGCCCGGGGCGAGGTCCTCGCGGAGCACCCGGAGCAGGGCGTCGGGGTCCCGGTCGCGCAGCGCGACGAGGACGGCGTGCAGCGAGGCGCCGTCCGCGAGCAGGAGAGCTCCACCCACGACCTGCGCGGCGGCGCCGGCCGCGCCGAGGATCCCCGCCGAGCCGGTGACGACGGCGTCCGCCTCGAGCGCCGACCGGACCAGCCGGTGCACCCAGGACTCCGCGTCGTCGTAGTCCTGCACGACGTGCCGGAGCCGTCCGGCGAGGTCGCGCAGGTGGTCGGCGGTGCGCGCCGGCGAGGCCGTGCCGGTCCGGGTGGCGGTCAGGGCGTCCACCGCGGCGGACGCCTCCGCGTGGTGCTGGATCAGGTGACCGACGGCGACCTGCCGGGCGACGTCGAGCGTGGACGACGCGTCGTCGAGCCGTCGGGCGGCCGTCTCCAGGGCGCGTGCCGCTCGTGCCAGCTCGTCGAGGTCGGCCCGGGTCGGTCCCCGGCCACCGACGACGTCGTACCCCGTCCCCCAGTCCGGGGCGGGCGTCACCGGGCACCCGGCCGTCACCAGGTCCACGTCCCCGGCACGGGCCCACCGCCGACCACCAGGTCGAGCGCCGCGACCGGGACCGTGGCCCTCTCGACGCGCGCCCGGACGGCCGTCGTGCTCGCCGCGGCGTCGTCGAGCGCGGCCCGGTAGCGGTCGGCGGCGACGGAGACCCACGGCACCTGCTGCGCGACGGCGATCGCGTGCCGGGCGGCCTCGACGTCGTCGAGCGCACAGGCGAGGAGGGGGCTGGTTCGTGGCATGGCGGAGACGGTAGGGAGGCCGTCGACGAGCCGGCGCCCGGACGTGCCCGACCGGTGCGCGACCGACGGCGGCGCAGGGCTGTGGGCGCCTCGGCGCACGCCGCACCGCGACCACCGGGCCACGACCACCGCACCGCGACCACCAGGCCGCGACCAGCGGGCCGCCCTCGGCCCCACCGCTCTACCGCCGCTGCCACCACGACTCGGCGGGCCGCGACCGCACCAGCCCGGCCGCCAGCATCGCCCCCACGATCGCCACGACCCGCAGCACGTCCCCACCCGCCAGCGTCGCCCCGGACAGCACGACCGCGCCGACCGTGAGCACCTGCGCCCCGGCCTGCACCCACGCGACGTCCCGGAGCATCGCCCCGAGCACGGCGACCTCGACCCGCGCGTGCGACGACGTCCGCGCCGCCACGGCCGCGCACCACAGGACGAGGTGCACCAGCAGCACGAGCGCCATGAGGGCGATCAGCGGCGGCGGCTGCGTGAGCAGGACCCGCAGGCCGACGAGCCCGACGAGCAGCCCCGGCAGCACGGCACGCGGCCGGACCGCGGTCGCCACGACGAGCACCGCGAACCCGCCCACGACCACCGGTGGCGGCGGTGCCCCGGTCGTCGTGAACGCGACCAGCACGAGCAGCCCACCGAGCACCCCGAGCGCGGCACGCACCCCGACCGTCGAGACGCACGCCCCGAGCCGGACGTCGACCTCGGGCGCGACGGGAGCGCCGGGCCGCAGCCTCATCGCGCCCCCGCCCCCGCCCGTCGCCGGGCACCTCGGGCGAGCGTCGCGAGGGCGACCTCGGGGGCGTCACGCCAGGTCACGACCTCGACGTCCCGGTCCGCGAGGTCCGCGAGCCGGTCCTCGCGGGCGAGCGAGATGAGCCGGACGGCGATGCGCTCGCGGTCGCCGAGGTGCCGCACGTGGAGGGTGGGCAGCACGTCGACCGCGAGGACCCGGTGGCCGAGGTGCCGCCACTGCGCGGCCGCGAGCGCCGCCTCGTCGTCGAGGAACGTCGAGAACACGGCCACGAGTGCACCGGACGGCAGCCGCGGTGCACGCAGGCGCACGGCCGGCTCGCCCTGCGGCTGGGTCACGGCGAGCGCGTGCCGGATCCGGTCGAGCTGGCGCCGCCCGCCACCGGGTGGCAGCGGCCGGCGGCGCACGCCCAGGTCGTCGAGGCCGACGCGGTCGCCCTGGCCGAGGAAGGCCTCCGCGACCGAGGCGGCGGCCCCGCGTGCGAGGTCGAGCGACGTCGGGTCCTGCGCGCGCGGCGGGTTCGAGCCGCGCCACGTGAGCGGGTCGGGGCCGACGTCGTCGCGCGAGTCCAGCACGAGCACGACGACGGCCTCCGCGAGGGCGTGCTCGCGGCGCACGTACAGCTCGCGCAGGTCGGGCGCGCGGCGCGCGGTGACCCGCCAGTCGACGCGGCGCAGCCGGTCGCCGGGGGTGAACGGGTGGACGTCGCGCAGGCCACCGCCCTCGCCGGGCCGGCGGGACTCGTGCGCGCCGGTCAGCCCCCGCAGGCGCGGTGGCAGCGGCAGGGCGCCGAGCGCCCGGCGCGCGGGCAGCACCACGGTCTCGCGCGCCACGGGCCGGGTCGGGACGGAGACGCTCGCGGCCCCCGCGCCGATGCCCTGGGCGTCGACCGTCGCGACCTCCTGCAGCCCCGTCCGGACGGTCCGCACGAGCAGGGGCAGCCGCCGGGTCCCGCGCACGGCGACGAGCACCTCGCCCAGCTCGCGCCCGCCGCGGCGCACGCCCACGAGCACCCCCGGGACGTCGTCGGGCGCGCCCACCTCGACCACGGACTCGATCTGCCCGGGCGTCGGCACGCCCGAGGACGCGGCCAGCCGCACGGACACGTCGGCGGCGGGTCGTCGACGCCAGTCCCACACCCCGGCCACGAGGGGTGCGGCCCCCAGCACCGCGACGTCCGCACGCCCGGTGAGCGCACCGCTGACGAGCAGCAGCGCCCCGACGGCGACCGAGCCGGCCGCCGCCCGCGTCCGCGGCCAGCGGGTGCTCACACGACGTCCCCGACGGGTGCGTGCCGGGTCGTCGTCGGGCCGGCGACGCGGCGCAGCATGTCCTCGACGAGGCGCTGCGGCGCGAGCCCCGCGGCCCACGCCTGCGGCGTCAGGGACAGCCGGTGCGCGAGCGCCGGGACGGCCACGGCCTTGACGTCCTCGGGGGTGACGAAGTCGCGGCCGTGCAGGACGGCCAGGGCGCGCGCGACGAGCACGAGCGCCTGCGACCCGCGCGGCGAGGCGCCGATGTCGACGGCCTCCTCGGCGCGCGTGGCGGCGGCGAGGTCGACGCAGTACCGCAGGATGTCGTCGTCGACGTCGACGGCCTCGACGCCGGCCTGCATGCGCAGCAGCGTCGCGGCGTCGACGACGGTCCGGACGGTCGCGACCTCCTGGCGGCGGGCGAGCCGCCGGGAGAGCACGTCGACCTCCGCGTCCGGGCCGGGGTACCCGACGGCGAGCCGGACCATGAACCGGTCGAGCTGCGCCTCGGGCAGCGGGTACGTGCCCTCGTACTCGACCGGGTTCGACGTGGCGACGACGTGGAACGGGTCGGGCAGCGGGTACGTCCGGCCGTCGACCGTGACCTGCCGCTCGGCCATCGCCTCCAGCAGCGCGGACTGCGTCTTCGGGGCGGTCCGGTTGATCTCGTCCGCGAGCAGCAGCCCGGCGAACACCGGCCCGGGCCGGAACTGGAACGACGTGGTCGCCGGGTCGAACACGGACGACCCGGTGATGTCCGACGGCAGCAGGTCGGGCGTGCACTGGACCCGCCGGAACTCCAGCCCGAGGGCCGTCGCGAGCGACCGTGCGGCGAGCGTCTTGCCGAGGCCCGGCACGTCCTCGAAGAGCACGTGCCCGCCCGCCAGCACCGCCGCGAGCGCCGTCTCCAGGGGTCCGCGCATCCCGACGACGACCGTCGCGACCTCGTCGAGCACGGCCCGGCCGCGCTCGGCGACGTCGGGGACGGACAGGGGGGCGACGGTCATGGGGTGCTCCCGGGGGTCGTGGTGCGGCGGGTGCCGAGGGCTTCGAGGACGTCGAGGGTGTGCCGGACGTCCGGCAGCGTGGGCAGGGGCGAGGAGTACCGGGTGAGCGTGGCGAACGCGCGCGGCCCGACGAGCTCGCGGACGGCCTCGTCGTCCTGCGCGGCGCCGAGCCGCAGGCCGTGCCGGGCGAGCCGGGCCGTCGCGACGACGCGCAGCCGGCGCAGCACCCACTCGCCGACCCGCTTGTCCCGACCGACCATCGTCCAGGCGAGGTCCTGCACGTCGCCGCGCACGCCGTGCAGGCGCGGCTGCGGGGGGCGCGCCCACCGCGGCTCCGGCTCCGCGTCGATGCGCAGCAGCACGACGACGAGCGCGGCACCCGCGAGCCCGACGAGCACCGGCGACCACGACCGCAGGCCGCCGAACCAGGACCCGCCGGCGAGCAGCGCGAACGCGGCGACCGGCTGCCAGCGCCGCTCCCACCACGGCATCGGCGCACCCGCCCGCGCCGGCGGGGTCATCGGTGCGCCTCCTCGCGGCGGCTCGCGAGCCCGTTCGCGATCGTCGCGAGGCTCGTGCGGGCCCGTGCGACGTCGCGGGCCGTGAGCGGGTGCCGGCTGTACCGGGCGGCCAGGTACAGGTCGAGCAGCGTGCGGGTGGCCGTCGGGTCGGCGCTCGTCGCGTCGAGCACCTCGACGGTGAACTCGGTGGCCGTCTCCGCCCGGTCGCGGACCAGCCCGCCCGACGCCGCCGCGTGCTCCAGCGCGACCCACGCGGCGATCACGGCGTCGCCGGGCGGCTGCTCGTCGTCGAGCTCCTGCGTGGCCCGCCGGACGCCGTCCTGCATCGCGGGGACCCAGCGGTCGGCGGTCTCATCGACCGCCTCGGCCGGCGGGGAGTGGTCCACCGACAGCGGCTGGAGGTGCGCACGGAGCAGCCGGGCGAGCCACCGGACGAGCACGAGCAGCAGGACGACGACGACCACGGTGAGCAGGACCAGCACGACGAACGTGACCCACGGTGGTGCGGTCCCCTCGTCCGACGGCGTGAGCGGGGCGAGCGAGCGCGGCCCGAACGCCCTCGACCGTGGGCTCGCGGCCGTCGGGGCGGGCAGCGCCACCTCCCCGCCGTGCTTCACGTCGAGCGACCACGGGCCCGAGGCGGCGGCGGCCAGGACTGTCACCACGACGAGCGCGCCGACGCCGAGGACGGCGGCCGGCAGGCGGCTGTGCTGGGCCACGACGCTCCTCGGACGGACGGTCGAACCGGGCTCGTCGGACCCGGGCATGCGGCCAGGCTACTGACGCCCGACCCACCCGCGGACCGCCGCGACGGGGCCGGTCGGGGCTCTGGGATGATGGGCGCATGGCCTCCCCCGACGTGACCGCCTCCTCCGCCGCGCCTGCCGCCGCGCCCGCCCGCGTCCGTCTCGCCGAGGCCACCCCGCCGATCGCCCTCGGCCCCCTCGACGGCCGGTACCGCGCCGCGGTCGCCCCCCTCGTGGACCACCTGTCCGAGGCGGCCCTCAACCGCGAGCGGGTGCACGTCGAGGTCGAGTGGCTCATCCACCTCACGTCGCACGACGTGGTCCCGGGCGCGCCGACGCTGAGCCCCGCCGACGAGCAGTACCTGCGGGACGTCGTCGCGACGTTCGGGCCCGACGAGGTCGCCGAGCTCGCCGAGATCGAGCGCGTCACCGTGCACGACGTGAAGGCCGTCGAGTACTTCCTCAAGAAGCGGCTCGCCGACGCCCCGTCCGTGCTCGGCGGCACGGTGCTCCCCGACGTGGGCGAGCTCGTGCACTTCGCGTGCACCAGCGAGGACATCAACAACCTGTCGTACGCGCTCATGGTCCGCGGCGCGGTGCAGGACGTGTGGCTGCCCGCCGCGACGGCGCTGGTCGACGAGGTCGCCGCGCTCGCGCACGAGCACAAGGACGTCCCGCTGCTCGCGCTCACGCACGGCCAGCCCGCGACGCCCACCACGCTCGGCAAGGAGCTCGCGGTCCTCGCGCACCGCCTGCGCCGCCAGCTGCGCCGCATCGCGTCCGACGAGTTCCTGGGCAAGATCAACGGCGCGACCGGCACGTACGGCGCGCACGTCGTGGCCGTGCCCGGCGCCGACTGGCCGGTGGTGAGCCGCACGTTCGTCGAGCACCTGGGCCTGACGTGGAACCCGCTGACCACGCAGATCGAGTCGCACGACTGGCAGGCCGAGCTGTACGCGGACGTCGCCCGGTTCAACCGGGTGCTGCACAACCTCGCCACGGACGTGTGGACCTACATCTCCCGCGGGGTCTTCATCCAGGTCCCCGTGGCCGGCGCGACGGGCTCGTCGACGATGCCGCACAAGGTGAACCCGATCCGGTTCGAGAACGCCGAGGCGAACCTCGAGCTGTCGAGCGCGCTCCTCGACACCCTCGCGTCCACGCTCGTCACGAGCCGCCTGCAGCGCGACCTCACCGACTCGACCACCCAGCGCAACATCGGCCCCGCGTTCGGCCACTCGCTGCTCGCGATCGACAACGTGCGTCGCGGCCTGCGGGCGCTCAACGTCGACGCGGCGCTCCTCGCCCGTGAGCTCGACGAGAACTGGGAGGTGCTCGGCGAGCCCGTGCAGTCCGCGATGCGCGCCGCGTCCGTGGCGGGAGTGACGGGCATGGAGAACCCGTACGAGCGGCTCAAGGAGCTCACGCGCGGCCGCCGGCTCACCGCCGACGACATGCGGGTGTTCATCGCGGGGCTCGGGCTGCCCGACGACGTCGCGGCACGGCTGTCGGCGCTGACGCCCGGCTCGTACACGGGGCTCGCGGCGGAGCTCGTGGAGTACCTGGAGGCCTGAGCCGGCGCGGGGCGCCGAGCGGCGGCCCTGACGCCGTCCGGACGCGCCCTTCGCAGGACGTCGGGGCGCCTCCGGGCGCGCCCCTCCGAGGACCTCGGGGCGCCTTCCGGGCGAAGTCGGACACCCGATCGGGCTATTCGGACAAACTTCGCTGTGGCAGGCTGCTCGACGTGGTCCAGAACCGCCCAAGCGCAGGTCATGGGACCACCCGCGTACCAGCACTGCACGTTGGTGAAGCGCTTCGATAAGAACGCTCTCATAGGCACTGACCTGCGCGTTCACTCGAAGGGGTGAGGCAATCTGGACAGATGCCCTGGAAACGCTGCACAATCGTGCACCGATCCGTCTGGTTCCTCCGGTTCCATCCGATCTCGGCGCAAGGATGCCCATCGTGACCCTCATGCAGAAGGCCATCACCCCGGCACTGACCAGGGCGATCCTCACGGCAGGCCATGACCGCGTGGCGGGATACGTGGTGCGCGCGGAGGACGTCGCGTTCGCCACCACCCCTGCCCAGCTGTTCGAGGTCCACGGCCTCGGCTACTACGGCTCGCCGTTCAGCCCGTACGACCGCTCCATCGACGTCCTGCGATTCGAGTCGTCCCCGCAGCTCCAGTACCGCGACGTCCCCGGCTACATCCTCCCGTTGTGGTGGCTCCGCCACTCCCGCATCCCCCCGGGCGCGGAGCTCGTCCGCATCTACGACAACGGCTCGCAGACGCTGCTCGCCCGCTACGGCGACGTCGGCACCGGTTGGACCGTCGCGCAGCTCGGGGCCCCCCGCCCGGCGCTCGCGTCGCTGTCCCGCTGCGTCGGCCCGGTCGCCAAGTGGCACGGCGCGTACCTCGAGGCGGACGTCGTGGACGGCGGCCACACCGTCGTGATGGCGCTGGCGAACCCGCCGCTCGCGGAGACCGGCTTCCACCAGGCGCCCTCGGGCCGCTGGTACCGCCGGGTCGCCCGGGAGGACGTGACCGAGCTGTTCGAGCTGGACCTCACGGCCCGCTGGAACGGCCTGAGCGTCCGCGTCGTCGACCAGTGGCAGGACTCGCAGCGGTACGTCGTCGCCCGCATCTCGCACCTCGGCGACGACATCGACCGCGCCGAGAACCTGCAGCTCGACCGGGTCGAGGCGGGTGTCTACGAGGCCGTGGTGTACGCCGCGGAGCTCACGGACATCCAGACCAACCAGGTCGTCCCGCACACGTGGGCCCCCGGCCCCGCTGCCCACCAGCACCACGCGGTGCGCAGCTGACCGGACCCACCCGAACCAGGGGCACGCCAACGGCGTCGTGACCCCGCGAGGCGCGTGCCGGGCCTGGCCCTCCCCCCCGTCCAGGCCCGGCACGCATCTGTGTGAACGCTCACCGACCGACGCGGACGTCGGTCGGGCAAGCCGCGGGCGGCCGGCTCAGGCCGTCGGTACCGCCACGGCGGGGACGGGGATGGCCGCGAGCTCGGCCAGCGCCTCGGCGTAGGACGCGACGTCACCGCTGCGCGCCGCCTCCCGGGCCCGGACGGTCGGCCCGTGCAGCACCGCGCGGGCGCGGCGGCGCAGCGCACGCTCGTGACGCTCGTCGCGGCGCTCGTCGGGCAGGGCGTCGAGCTGCTCGGCGAGACCCCCGAGGACGCGCACGCGCTCGGCGACGACGGCAGGGTTCCAGTCGCGGACCCGCCGCTCGGCCTCCCACTCGTCGGCGGCCCGCGCGACGAGGTCCCGGGCCGTCTCGACCGCCGCGTGCTCCGCCGGGGCGTGCTCGGCGACGGTGTGCAGGCTGACCAGGCGGACACCGGGCAGCGACCGGACGCCCGGGTCGACGTCGTGCTGGAGCGCGAGGTCGACGACGGTGAGCGGCCGCTCGGAACCGGTGCGAGCGGCGGCAAGGGCGTCGACGCCGAGCACGGCACCCGCCGCTCCGCTGCACGCGACGACGAGGTCGACGTCGGACAGCTCGGCGGCGAGATCGGCACCGGCGGGCACGGACCGGACCCCGCGGGCGGCGGCGAACTGGCCGGCCCGGCCGCTCGGCGAGTAGACGCGGATGTCGGTGCAGCCGCGCGACTTGAGGGCGGCGAGCGACGCGCCCGCGTAGGAGCCGGTGCCGATGAGCACGCAGCGGACCTCGGACCAGGGGCCCAGGCCGTGCTCGGCGATGTCGAGCGCCACCCCGACGACGGACCGGCCGGTCGCGCCGAGGCCCGTTGCGGCCTCGACCTTGCGCGACACGCGGGACGCCGCCTGGAACAGGGACTCGAGCGACGACGTCGTGGTGCCGTCGCGGCGGGCGGTCGTCAGGGCCCGACGGACCTGCCCGGCGATCTCCCGCTCCCCGACGACCATCGACTCCAGCCCGCTGGCGACGCCGAACAGGTGGGCCCCCGCGTCGGTGCCGGTGAGGGGCCGAAGGTGCGACATGACCTGCTCGCGGGTGTACCCCGACCGGGCGGCGACGGCCTCCCCGGCGGCACCGAGGGCGGCGGCGGGCTCGTCCGTCTCCAGGTACAGCTCGAACCGGTTGCACGTCGCGAGGACGACGGCACCCGTCACGGAGGACGTCGCGCCCACGAGCTCGCGACCCACGGCGTGCACGTCCGACGAGAGACGCTCCAGCACGGTGAGGTCGAGGTCGTGGTGACTGGCGACGAGGGACAGCAGCACCACGCCCCGATTGAATCATCCCGACATTTGTCCGGCACAATCGAGCGGTGACCCTTCCTTCCGCGCACCCGCTCGTCGACGGCCGCACCACGAATTCTTCGCTGGTGCGCGCATATTCCGGTGAGCGTCCCGAGCGCCGCCCGGTGTGGTTCATGCGGCAGGCCGGCCGCTCGCTGCCGGAGTACCGCGCGGCCCGGGCGGGCACCGCGATGCTCGAGGCCTGCCTGACGCCCGAGCTGGCCTCCGAGATCACGCTGCAGCCGGTGCGGCGGCACGACGTGGACGCCGCGATCTTCTTCTCCGACATCGTGGTGCCGCTCAAGCTGGCCGGGGTCGACGTCGAGATCAAGCCCGGTGTCGGGCCCGTGATGGGCGCGCCGGTGCGCACGGCCGACGACGTCGCGCGGCTGCGGGACCTCGGACCCCTCACGGCCGAGCGGCTCGCACCGGTCTCCGAGGGGGTCGCGCTCACGGTCGACGCCCTCGGCACGACCCCGCTGATCGGGTTCGCCGGTGCGCCGTTCACGCTCGCCGCGTACCTCGTCGAGGGCGGCCCGTCCCGCGACCACCTCGCGGCCCGCACGCTCATGCACGCCGACCCGGCGACGTGGGCCGCGCTCACCGAGTGGGCGGCGGACGTCACGGGGGCGTTCCTGCGGGCGCAGGTGCTCGCGGGGGCCAGCGCCGCGCAGCTGTTCGACTCGTGGGCCGGGTCGCTCGGCCTCGCCAACTACACCGCGCACGTCGCGCCCGCGTCGGCCCGGGCCCTGGCGAGCGTCGCCGACCTCGGTGTGCGGAAGGTGCACTTCGGGACGGGCACGTCGGAGCTGCTCGTCGCGATGCGGGACGTCGGCGCGGACGTGGTCGGCGTCGACTACCGGCTGCCGCTGGACGAGGCGAACCGCCGGCTCGGCGGGTCGTCGCCGCTGCAGGGGAACATCGACCCGGCCCTGCTGGCCGCGCCGTGGCCGGTGCTGGAGGCGCACGTCCGGGACGTCGTCGCACGCGGGGCGGCCGCGCCGGGGCACGTGGTGAACCTCGGGCACGGGGTCCCTCCCGAGACGGATCCGGACGTGCTCACGCGCGTCGTCCGCCTCGTGCACGCGATCTGACGCCGTGGGGTCGCAGGTCGGCGACGGGGTGCGGGCAGAGAGCGCAGCGCGGGCAGACGACGCAGCGCGGGCAGACGTCGCGGCACGGGTAGACGTCGCCGGGACGACACCGCCGGAGGTGTGGGACGCGGTCGTCGTGGGCGCGGGCGTCGCCGGCCTGGTCGCGGCCCGTGAGCTCGCGCACGCGGGCCTGCGCACGCTCGTGCTCGACGGCCGCGACGCACCGGGCGGGTCGGTCCGCGGGCACACGGTCGCCGGGCTGTCGCTCGACGCCGGTGCCGAGTCGTTCGCGACCCGCGGCGGTGTCGTCGCCGCGCTGCTCGACGAGCTCGGCCTGACGGACCGGGTGTGCGCGCCGCAGCCGCACGGCTCGTGGGTGCACCTGCCGTCGGGTGACGGGCCGCTGCCCCGCACGGGCCTCCTCGGCATCCCGTCGGAGCCGGGTGCGCCGGACGTGCGCCGCACGCTCGGCGTGGTCGGCGCGTGGCGGGCCCGGCTCGACCTCGTGCTCCCGGCGCGGGTCGGCGCACGGGCGACGACGCTCGGGGGGCTCGTGCGGGCCCGGATGGGCCGGCGCGTCCTCGACCGGCTGGTCCGGCCGATCGTCGGCGGCGTGCACGCGGCGGACCCGGACGACCTGGCCGTCGACGCCGTCGCGCCCGGCCTGCCGGCGGCGCTGCGCTCGGAGGGCGGCTCGCTCGCGCGGGCCGTCGCGCAGGTCCGTGCGGCCGCGCCCGCCGGGAGCGCCATCCTCGGGATCGCCGGGGGCATGCACGTGCTCGTCGACGCGCTCGTCGCGGACCTGGCGTCCGCGGGGGCCGAGGTACGGACGTCCGCTCAGGTCACGGCGGTGGAGCACTCGACGGACGCATGGCGGGTCACGGTGGGGACGCGCTCGACGGGTGGGGAACCCGAGCAGCTCGTCGCCGCGCGGCTCGTGCTCGCCACGCCCGCGGCGGCCGACCTCCTCGCAGCGCTGACCGGCACCCCGGGCCGCGAGGCGCCGGGGACGGACGCCGGCGGGACCCGCCTCGACGCGGGCGCCGCCGTGACGCTCGTGACGCTCGTGCTCGACGAGCCCGCGCTCGACGCCGCCCCGCGCGGCACGGGCGTGCTGGTGACGCCCGCGGCGACGGACGTCCGGGCGAAGGCCCTCACGCACGCGACCGCGAAGTGGGGCTGGCTGGCGGACGCCGCCGGGCCGGGTCGGCACGTGGTGCGGCTGTCGTTCGGGCGCGCGGGGGACGACACCCCGCTGCCGACCGGCCGGGAGGCGCTGGTCGACCTGGCGCTGCGGGACGCGTCGACGCTCCTCGGCGTCCCGCTGCGCCCCGGGTCGGTCGTCGGGCACGCCGTGGTGCGCTGGACGGAGGCGCTGCCCCGGCCGAGCGCCGCCCACCAGGAGGCGGTCGCGCGCGTCCGGGAGCAGGCCGGGGCGCTGGCAGGGCTGGCGGTGTGCGGCGCGTGGGCCGCGGGCAACGGCCTGGCCTCGGTCGTGCCCGACGCCCGGCGGGCGGCCCGCTCGCTCGTCTGACAGGGCCGGTGGCGCACGAGAGATGGGTCACCTTTGTCGGCGGAAATGATCTGACAATGTGTCGCCATCGGGCACCGAGAATGGCGTGGGTCACATTTTCCGCACGTCGCTCCTGGATATTTTCTGACAGGCTGTCAGGACAGATCGGCACCCCTCTGCGGACGCATTTCCGGGCGCCCTTCGAACTTCGACACGGGCCGCCGCGCCGCGAGACACTGGGCGCATGCCTCAGAACGTCCGGATCGGCACCCGTGCGAGCGCGCTGGCGCTGACGCAGACCGGCCACGTGGCCGACGCGATCGCCCGCCTCGGCGACGTCGAGATCGAGACGGTCCGCGTGCGCACCGACGGCGACCGCCTCGCCGGGTCGCTCAGCACGCTCGGCGGCACAGGCGTCTTCGTGACCGCGCTGCGCGACGCCCTGCTCGACGGACGGTGCGACGTCGCCGTGCACTCCCTCAAGGACCTGCCGACCGCCGACCCCGACGGGCTCGCGCTCGCCGCCGTCCCGCCCCGCGAGGACCCCCGGGACGCCCTGTGCGCGCGCGACGGCCTCACGCTCGCCACCCTGCCCGCAGGCGCCACGATCGGCACCGGCTCACCGCGCCGGGCCGCCCAGCTGCGCGCCGCCCGCCCGGACCTCGAGGTCGTCGACATCCGCGGCAACGTCGACACGCGCCTCGGCCGCGTCGCCGGTGCCCGGACCACGCCCGCGCCCGACCCCGACAAGCCGTCGCCCCGGGGCGACCTCGACGCCGTCGTCCTCGCCCGCGCCGGGCTGGCCCGCCTCGGACGGCTCGACGCCGTCACCGAGGTGTTCGACGCCGACGTCATGCTGCCCGCCCCCGGGCAGGGGGCGCTCGCCGTCGAGACGCGCGACACCGGCATCGGCGTCGACGCGCACAGCCCGCTCGCCGACGCCCTGCGCGCCCTCGACCACCGCCCCACCCGCCTCGCCGTCCTCGCCGAGCGCGCCCTGCTCGCCCGGCTGGAGGCCGGCTGCGCCGCACCCGTCGGCGCGCTCGCGGAGCTGGACGACGCGACCGGCACGCTCACGCTGCACGCCGTGGTGGCCCGGACCGACGGGTCCGCGGTGCTGCGACGCTCGGCGTCCGCGCAGCGCACGGGGTCCTCGGCGCCCGACCGGGCCTCCGAGGAGGCCGCCGCCCGCAGCCTCGGCGAGAACCTCGCCGAGCTGCTCCTGGAGGCCGGCGCGGCCGACCTCGCCGAGCTCGGTGCGCGCCGGTGAACGACCGGCCCGCCGCACTCGCCGGCCCACCCACGGGCCCGCTCGCCGGCTGGCGCGTCCTCGTGCCCCGGCCCGTCGCCGGCAGCAGCCCGGCCGCCGTCGCGCTCGCGGCGGTCGGTGCCGAGGCGGTGCTCGTGCCGCTCGTCGCGACGGTCCCCCCGGACGACGTCACCGCCCTCGACGACACCCTCCTCGCCCTGGGCGCCGGCTGGTACGGGTGGCTCGCCGTGACGAGCGCCGCGGCCGTCACCGTCCTGGAGGCACGCGCCGCCGCCGGCGGGACGACGCTCGCCACGCTCGTGGCGACCGGCGGGGTCACCGTCGCCGCCGTCGGACCGGGTACCGCACGCGCCCTGCGCGAGGCCGGCGTCGAGGTGCAGCTCGTCCCGCGCGGCGAGTCCACCGCCGCCGCGCTCGTCTCGGCCTGGCCCGCGCCTGACGCACGTCCGCGCGTCCTGTTCCCGCGCGGCGACCTCGCCGCCCCCACGTTCGCGGACGGGCTGCGCGCCCGCGGCTGGCGGGTCGACGACGTGGTCGCCTACCGGACGGTCCCCGCACCCCCGCCACCCGAGGACGTGCGTGCGGCGTGGTCGTCCGGTGAGATCCGGGCGGCGCTCCTCACGTCCGCGAGCACCGTCCGCGAGCTCCACGACCGGCTCGGCACGCCGCCGGCCCGCACGCTGCTCGTCGCGATCGGCCCCACGACGGCGGCGGAGGCCGCCCGGCTCGGGCTGCCGCTCGCGGGGATCGCCGCCACCCAGACGATGGCGGGGCTGGTCGCCGCGCTCGTCGACGCGGCGGCGGTGGCCGAGGGGAGGACGGCGCCGGCCGCCGACACCACCGGCGAGGCCACCGACGGCGCCACCGACGACCGCGTCGCCCGTTCGGCCGTCACCGGATCGGGGGACGCCGCGTCCCCACCCGGTGCTGCGCCGCCGCAGCCCCGAGCCGGCGGGACATTCGTCTCCCCCGCCGCCACCCCGTCCGTCCCGCAGCAGCCCGGCGCCCCCGGACCCGAGGAGATCGCGTGACCACCCCCACCCCCGGCCCCGTCCCGCACCCGGGCCGCGTCCGGCTCCGCCGCACCCGCTCGACGCCCGCGATGCGCCGGCTCGTCGCCGAGACCCGGCTGCACCCCGCGCAGCTCGTGCTGCCCCTGTTCGTCCGCGAGGGGCTCACCGAGCCGCGGCCGATCGCGTCGATGCCCGGCGTCGAGCAGCACACCCGTGACTCGCTCCGGAAGGCCGCTGCGAGTGCCGCGGACGCCGGGCTGGGTGGCGTGATGCTGTTCGCGGTCCCGACGGTCCGGGACGCGGTCGGGTCGCAGGCCACGGACCCCGACGGGATCCTCAACCTGGCCATCGCGGACGTGATCTCCGAGGTCGGCGACGCGCTCGTCGTGCAGGCCGACCTGTGCCTCGACGAGTTCACCGACCACGGGCACTGCGGCGTGCTCACCCCGAGCGGCGCCGTGGACAACGACGCGACGCTCGTCCGCTACGCGGAGATGGCCCTCGCGCAGGCGTCCGCGGGCGCCCACCTGGTGGGGCTCAGCGGGATGATGGACGGCCAGACGGGCGTCGTGCGCGACGCGCTGGACGCCGCCGGCTTCGACGACACCGCCGTCCTGGCGTACGCCGCGAAGTACGCCTCCGCGTTCTACGGACCGTTCCGCGACGCCGTCGAGTCCGCCCTGGTCGGCGACCGGCGCACGTACCAGATGGACCCCGCGAACCGCCGCGAGGCCGCCCGCGAGGTCGCCCTCGACATCGCCGAGGGCGCCGACGTCGTCATGGTGAAGCCCGCCATGTCGTACCTCGACGTGCTCGCCGACGTCGCCGCCGTCTCGACCGTTCCGGTCGCGGCCTACCAGGTTTCCGGCGAATACGCCATGATCATGGCCGCTGCCGCGCACGGATGGATCGAGCGCGAACGGGCGATCCTGGAGTCCGTGCTCAGCATCCGGCGTGCGGGTGCCGATCACGTCCTCACGTACTTCGCAACTGAGCTGGCCGGGTGGCTGGCGGAGGAGAACCGATGAGCCCGAACGGGGTCGAGGAGCTGGCTGCGGTCGGCACGACGAGCGCCGAGGCGTTCGCGCGGGCCCAGGCCGTGATCCCCGGTGGGGTGAACTCCCCGGTGCGGGCATTCGGGTCGGTCGGCGGCACGCCGCCGTTCATCGCCTCCGCACGCGGCGCGTACGTCACCGACGTCGACGGGCACGAGTACGTGGACCTCGTCGGGTCGTGGGGTCCGGCGCTCCTGGGGCACGCGCACCCCGAGGTCGTCGCCGCCGTGCAGGACGCCGCCGCGCGCGGGCTGAGCTTCGGCGCCCCCACGGTCGCCGAGGTGGAGCTCGTCAACGAGATCCGGCACCGCCTCCCCGCCGCCGAGAAGGTCCGCCTGGTGTCGACGGGCACCGAGGCGACGATGACCGCGCTGCGGCTGGCCCGCGCGTTCACGGGCCGCGACCTCGTCGTGAAGTTCGCCGGCTGCTACCACGGGCACGTCGACGCGCTGCTGGCGTCCGCCGGCTCCGGGGTCGCGACGCTCGGGCTGCCCGACTCGGCGGGCGTCTCCGCCGCGGTCGCCGCCGAGACGATCGTGCTGCCGTACAACGACGTCGCCGCCGTCGAGCAGGCGTTCGCCACGCACGGCGACCGGATCGCCGCCGTCATCACCGAGGCCGCGCCCGCGAACATGGGCGTCGTGCCGCCGCTGCCGGGGTTCAACGCGACCCTGCGCCGCCTGACGATCGAGCACGGCGCGCTGCTCGTCCAGGACGAGGTGCTCACCGGGTTCCGGGTCGGGTACTCCGGCTGGTGGGGGCTCGAGGGCCTGCGCGAGGGCTGGGCCGCGGACCTGTTCACGTTCGGCAAGGTCATCGGCGGCGGTCTGCCTGTCGCGGCCGTCGGCGGGCGTCGGGACGTCATGAACCAGCTCGCCCCCGTCGGGCCCGTCTACCAGGCCGGCACGCTGTCCGGGAACCCGGTCGCCACCGCGGCGGGCCTGGCGACGCTGCGGCTCGCCGACGCGTCGGTGTACGCGCAGGTCGACGCCGTGTCCGCGCAGCTGCGGACCGAGATCTCGTCCGCCCTGGCCGCCGAGGACCTGCCGCACGCCGTCCAGTGGGCCGGGAACCTGTTCAGCACCTTCTTCGGTGCCGCCGGGGCCGCCGGTGCACGGGACTACGCGACGGTGCTCACCACCGAGTCGTGGCGGTACGCGCCGTTCCACCGCGCCCTGCTCGAGGCCGGGGTGTACGCGCCGCCGTCGCCGTTCGAGGCGTGGTTCGTGTCCGCCGCGCACGACGACGCCGCCGTGGACCGGATCGTGTCGGCGCTGCCGGCCGCCGCGAGGGCCGCAGCCGAGGCGCCCCAGCCGGGAGCCTGAGCCGGGCGGCCTCGCGCCGTCTCGGTCACCGGGCGGCGCGCGTCAGGCCAGGGTCGGCGGGTCCGTCTCGGTGCTGGGCGCGGGCCGCGGGAAGGGCACGGCGGGCGTCGGCGTCCACATCGGCGGCCCGAGCACGAGCTCCGCGAGCCCGAAGAACGCCGCCGCGCGTCCACGCTCGGCCGCGACGGTCAGCGGCTCGATGCGCTCGTTCCAGGTGCCGGCACCCGGCCGCGGGGTCCGCTCGTCGCGGGGTCGTTCCGGATCGCGTCCGCCCATGTCCCCGCCTCCCCGTCGCCGTCGCCGGTGCGCCGTCGCCGGCCTTCGTGGCCGGTCGCCGCGTCAGAGTATGGAGGACGGAGCGGTCGGATGCGACATTTCGGGCGCGTCGCCTCGTCCGGGGTTCCCGGTCCGCGCCGCCGGTCGGGCGTGCGGCGGGTGCGAGGTCAGGCGGTCGGGGTCGCGACCGGGGCGGCGGTCTCGTCGTCGAGCTCGGCGAGGTCGGTCGTGAGCGCCTGGGCGGCCTCACGCTCGACGGCCCGCTCGGCGCGGTAGGCCCGGACCGACCACGCGATCGCAGCGATCCACACGAGGGCCAGCGCACCGAGGATCAGCCCCTCGGCCGGGGTGCCCTTGAGCCCGACGGCGTCGCTGCGGACGAGCGTGCGGGTGTTGGTGAGGACGATGATCCCGCCGACGGCCGACCCGAGGATGCGCGGCGGCAGGTGGCGCACGAGCCAGGCGGCGAGCGGGGCGGCCGCGATGCCGCCGATGAGGAGCGCCGCGACCCACACGAAGTCGATGCCCTGCGAGCCGAGGGTGAGGAGGAACCCGAGGCTGGCGGCGAGGGCGACGAGGAACTCGCTGGTGTCGATGGAGCCGATGACCTTGCGGGGCTCGAGCCGGCCGCTCGCGAGCAGGGCGGGCGTGCCGACGGGTCCCCAGCCGCCGCCCCCGGTGGCGTCGACGAACCCGGCGACGAGGCCGAGCGGGGCGAGGAAGCGCTTGCGCAGAGGCAGGTGGAGACGGTCCTTGCGCAGCCCGAAGAGCGTGAACCGCACGAGGATGTAGACGCCGAGCGCGAGCAGCACGGTCGACATGAGGGGTGCTGCGGCGTCGGTCGCGAGGCGGGACAGGACGGTCGCGCCGAGGAACGAGCCGATCGCGCCGGGGACGCCGACGCGCAGCACGACCTTCCAGTCGACGTTCCCGAACTTCCAGTGCGAGATGCCGGAGACGAGCGTGGTGCCGATCTCGGACAGGTGCACGGTGGCGGACGCGGCGGCGGGGTTGGTGCCGATGGCCAGCAGGAGCGTGGACGAGGTGACCCCGTAGGCCATGCCGAGGCTGCCGTCCACGAGCTGGGCGGCGAACCCGACGAGGGCGAGCAGGATCAGAGCGGGCACGGGAACCACCAGGCGCAGGGGACGAGAGCAATTGATCGATAATTCCGACCAGCTTGCTCCCGATACAAGTGCCGTCTCGTCAGTCGAGACCCGAGTTCACGATCCGGACACCCGTCAGGGGTTGTCCCACGCCCCCACGGTGGCCGCGAGCGCCTTGACGTGGTCGGGCAGCTCGCCCGCGACGAGGCTCGCGAGCGTCACCTCGTCGAGCACGGACCGCACGGACGTGCGCAGCGCGACCCACACGTCGAGCAGCGACGCCGCCGACCCGTCGTACGACAGGCTCGGCGGGCGCTCGTCGCGCACCGTGACGAGCGGGCCGTCGACGGCCCGGATCACCTCGGCCAGGCTCACCGACCCGGCGGCGCGGGCGAGCCGGTACCCGCCCGACCTCCCGCGCACGCTCACGACGATGCCGGCGCGGCGCAGGTCGCCGAGGATGCGCTCGAGGAAGGCCGTCGGGATGTCCTGGCCCTGGGCCAGGATCTCGGCCGGCACGGGGTCGCCGTGGGGGCTCGCGGCGAGCTCGGCGCACGCCCGCACCGCGTAGTCGGCCTTCGCTGAGACGCGCATGGCGCTCATTGTCCACCAAGTGGGACGACGGAATACCCCCTAGGGGTATGCTGTTCGAGTGAGCATGACGAGCGACCACGAGCACGCACCCGGCTACGACGCCGCCAAGGAGGACTACCTCAAGCGGCTGCGCCGGATCGAGGGCCAGGTGCGGGGCATCGCGCGCATGGTCGACGAGGACACCTACTGCATCGACGTCCTCACCCAGATCTCGGCCGTCACCAAGGCGCTGCAGGCCGTGAGCATCGGCCTCGTCGAGGACCACCTGGGCCACTGCGTCGTCGACGCCGCCCGCCGGTCGCCCGAGGAGGGCTCCGCGAAGGTCCGCGAGGCCGCCGACGCCATCGCCCGCCTCGTCCGCAGCTGAACCCCACCCGAGGAGCACCCTGATGTCCCAGACCACCACGTTCGGCGTCGACGGCATGACCTGCGGCCACTGCGTGCACGCCGTCACCACCGAGCTGTCCGACCTGCCCGGCGTCACCGACGTCGCCGTCGACCTCGTCGTCGGCGGCTCGTCCACCGTGTCCGTCACGTCCGAGGCACCGCTCGCCGACGACGCCGTCGCGGCCGCCGTCGTCGAGGCCGGCTACGCCGTCACCCCCCGGCGGTCGCTGCTGTGACCACCCGCGCCCCGGATGCCCCGGTCGTCGTCGACCTCGCCGTGGAGGGCATGACGTGCGCGTCGTGCGTCGCACGCGTCGAGAAGCGGCTCGGCCAGGTGCCGGGCGCGACCGCCACGGTCAACCTCGCGCTCGAACGGGCGCACGTGGAGCTGGTCCCGTCCGGAGAGGACGGCGCGCTGGCGGACGACGACGCCCTCGTGGCCGCCGTCCGGCGCGCGGGGTACGACGCGACGGTGCTGTCGTCGCGCCGCCCCGCCCCCGCCGCGACCGTCCTCGACCACGGGGCCCACCACCACGACGCCGCGCACGACGACGGCCACCACGGCATGGACCCCGTCGAGCACGCCCTGTCCGGGCACTCGATGGCGCCCGGGCACGACATGGACGCCGACGAGGACACGTCCGCGCCGACCGACGCGCGCGGCGCCGAGCTGCGGGCACGGCTGCGGGTGTCGGCCGTGCTGACCGTCCCGGTGCTGCTGCTGTCGATGGTCCCGGCGCTGCAGTTCACCGGCTGGCAGTGGGTCGTCGCCGCGGCGGCCCTGCCGGTCGCCGCGTGGGCCGCGTGGCCGTTCCACCGGGCGGCCCTGCGCGCGGCCCGCCACGGGGCGTCCACCATGGACACACTTGTGTCCATCGGGATCGTCGCCGCGACGGGCTGGTCGCTGTGGGCGCTGCTGCTCGGCGGTGCCGGTGAGCTCGGCACGACGATGACCCCCACGCTGGTCCCGGCGACCGGCATGGAAGGCACGGTGCCGGAGCTGTACTTCGAGGTCGCGGCCGTCGTCACGACCTTCCTGCTCGCCGGCCGGTACGCCGAGCACCGGTCCCGCCGGCGGGCCGGCGACGCCCTGCGGGCGCTGCTCGACCTCGGTGCGAAGGACGTCGCGCTGCTGGTCACCGGCCCGGACGGGGTCCGCACCGAGCAGCGCGTGCCCGTGGACCGGCTCGGGGTCGGCGACGAGTTCGCCGTGCGGCCCGGCGAGAAGGTCGCGACCGACGGGGTCGTCGTGTCCGGGACGAGCGCCGTCGACGCGTCGCTGCTCACGGGCGAGCCCGTGCCGGTCGACGTCGGCCCCGGCGACGAGGTCACCGGCGCGACGATCAACACGTCGGGCGCGCTCGTCGTCCGTGCCACACGCGTCGGCGAGGAGACCCGGCTCGCGCAGATCGGCCGCCTCGTCGCCGCCGCCCAGACCGGCAAGGCGCCGGTGCAGCGGCTCGCCGACCGCATCTCGGCCGTGTTCGTGCCGGTGGTCCTGGTGCTCGCGAGCCTGACGTTCGTCGTCTGGCTGCTGTCGGGCAACGGCACGCAGGCCGCGTTCACCGCCGCCGTCGCGGTCCTCATCATCGCCTGCCCCTGCGCGCTGGGCCTCGCGACGCCGACCGCCCTCCTGGTCGGCACCGGCCGTGGTGCGCAGCTCGGCATCCTCATCAAGGGCCCCGAGGTGCTCGAGCAGACCCGCACGGTCGACACCGTGGTGCTCGACAAGACCGGCACCGTGACCGAGGGCCGGATGGCGCTCGTCGACGTGCTGCCCGTCGACGGGACGCCGCGCGACGACGTGCTGCGGTTCGCGGCGGCCGTCGAGCAGCTCGCGGAGCACCCGATCGCCCGCGCGATCGCGGCAGCCGTCCCGACGGGTGGCCGCGCGACGACCGAGGACGCGGTCGCCGTGGGCGCCGACGGCGTGGTCATCGGCTCGGACCAGGTGCACGACTTCCGCGCGGAGGCCGGTCACGGCGTGTCGGGCGTCGTCCGCGCGGCACACTCGGGCGTCGGCCTCGGCCGCCGGGTGCTCGTCGGGCGCCCGGCCTGGCTGGAGGCGCAGGGCGTCGCGACGGACGCGGCACGCGCCCCGTTCGACGACGCCGAGGCCGCCGGCGGCACCGCCGTGATGGTCGCGTGGGACGGCTCGGTGCGCGGCACGCTCGTGCTGCGCGACCCGGTGAAGGCGTCGTCCGCGGCGGCCGTCCGGGACCTGCGCGCCCTGGGCCTGCGACCGGTGCTTCTCACCGGTGACAACCGGGGCGCGGCGCTCACGGCGGCCGCCGAGGTCGGCATCGCCGACGACGACGTGATCGCCCACGTGCTGCCCGCCGACAAGGTCACGGTCGTCGAGCGGCTGCGGGACGGGGGCGCCCGCGTCGCGATGGTCGGCGACGGCGTCAACGACGCGGCGGCGCTCGCGACGGCCGACCTGGGGCTCGCGATGGGCACGGGCACGGACGTCGCGATCGAGGCGTCCGACGTGACCCTCGTGCGCGGCGACCTGAGGTCCGCGGCGCAGGCGATCCGGCTGTCCCGTCGCACCCTGCGGGTGATCAAGCAGAACCTGTTCTGGGCGTTCGCGTACAACGTCGCGGCGATCCCGCTCGCGGCGCTCGGGCTGCTGAACCCAATGATCGCGGGCGCGGCGATGGCGTTCTCGTCCGTCCTCGTCGTCGGGAACTCCTTGCGGCTGCGCCGCTTCTCCTGACGGGCGTGGCGGCCCGGTGCCGGAGCGGTGACCATGGCGTCGTGACCATGCACGACGACCAGGTCCATGTCGACGCCGCCACGGTGCGCACGCTGATCGACGACCAGTTCCCCCGGTGGCGCGGTCTGGCCGTGTCCGAGCTGCGCACCGCCGCCACGGTCAACGCCGTCTTCCGCGTCGGTCCGGACCTCGTCGCGCGCTTCCCGCTCGACGCCCAGGATCCCGACCGTGCGCGCGCGTGGCTGCAGGACGAGGCCGACGCGGTGTCCGAGCTGGCACGCGCCGCGACGGTCCCGGTGCCGGAACCGGTCGCGCTCGGAGACCCCGGCCACGGCTACCCGCTGCCGTGGACCGTCCAGACGTGGCTGCCGGGCCACGACGCGACGGTGGAGGACCCCGCCGCCTCGGCGGCGTTCGCGCGCGACCTCGCCGCGTTCATCGGGTCGCTGCGCGCGGTGCCCACGCGAGGGCGGCGCTTCTCCGGCGCCGGGCGCGGCGGGCACCTGCCCGACCACGACACGTGGCTCGAGGAGTGCTTCCGGCGCAGCGAGCGCCTGCTCGACGTGCCGCCCCTGCGTGCGCTCTGGGCGGAGCTGCGGCGGCTGCCTGAGGTCGACGCCGACGCGATGTGCCACGGCGACCTGACCCCGCCCAACGTGCTGGTGAGGGACGGCCGGCTGGCGGGTGTCGTCGACGGCGGCGGGTTCGGCCCGGCGGACCCGGCGCTCGACCTCGTCGGGGCGTGGCACCTGCTGGACGACGACCATCGAGAGGTCGTGCGGGACGCGCTCGGGTGCGGCGACGTGCAGTGGCGCCGGGGCATGGCGTGGGCCTTCCAGCAGGCCATGGGACTGGTCTGGTACTACGTCGAGTCCAACCCGACGATGAGCTCCTGGGGCCGGCGCACCCTCGACCGGGTCGTGCGAGCAGCCCAGACCTGACCTGGCCGCTGCGCTCGGGGCCGGCGGGCGCGGTCAGTGGAAGCGGCGGCCCTCGTCGCGGCGGTAGGCCAGGACCGCCAGGGCGGCGAACAGGGCCGTCCAGGCCAGGATCACCACGAGCGCGCCCGCGTACGCCGGGTCGCCCGTGACCGCCTGGACGGCCAGGTCGCGGGCCGCGCGGGACGGCAGGAGCTTCGAGATCGCGTCGAGCCACGTCGGGAACATCTCCGGCGGCAGGAACAGCCCACCGGCGAACGCGAGCGGGAACAGGGTGGCCTGCACGACGGCGATGGCGGCCTTCGACGTGAGCCGGTACCCGATCGCGAGCCCGAGCAGCAGGAACGGCACGGCGACGACGGGCACCATCACGAACGCCGCGAGCGCCCGCACAGGCGTGATCGTCGCAGCGGTGAGCAGCCAGCCGATCACCACGAGCGGCACGAGCGCGAAGTACGACCACACGACCCCGTTGATGACCCGCCCGGCGAGCCGGGGCCCGGCACCGGCCGGGAGCGTCCGCAGGAACGGGTCGAACGGCATCGCCCGGTCCTCGGACACCCCGACGCCGAACGAGAACAGGCACGTCGACATCACCGCGAACGTCCCGAGCTGCGCGACGGCGGCGGTCGCGGCGAGCGGGTCGTCGGCGACGGCCCGCTGCGGGACGACGAAGAACAGCAGCGCCAGCGCCGGGAACAGCAGGTTGCCGAGCACTGCGATGGGGATGCGGATCGTCTCGACGAACTGGAACCGGGCATGCACCACGGCGAGCGTCCAGAACGGGCGCGGGCGGACGGTCAGGGTGCTCATCGGGCGGCCTCCTCGACGGGCTGGTCCGGCGCGGTGACGCCGTCACGGGTGGTCAGGGTGAGGAACGCCTCCTCGAGGGACGCTCCCCGCATCTCGAGGTCGCGGAACGGCACGTCCTGCCGGACGAGGGCCCGCACGAACGCGTCGGCGTCGGACGCCAGCACGGTCCGCCGCACCCCGTCGCCGGACGGCGCACCGTCCTGCACGACGGACGCCCCGGGCAGCCCGTCGAGCCGCACGGACGCCGGCACGGTGAGCAGCACGCGGCGCAGCCCGACGAGCCCGAGCACGGCCGCCAGCGAGTCGTCGGCCAGCACACGTCCGCCCCCGACCACGACGACCCGGTCTGCGAGCGCCTCGATCTCCTCGAGGTAGTGGCTGGTGAGCACGACGGTCGCGCCGTCGGCGTGGTACTCCCGCAGCGCCTGCCACAGGACGTGCCGCGCCTCGACGTCGAGCCCGGTGGTGGGCTCGTCGAGCAGCACGAGCCGCGGCCGCCCGACGAGCGCGAGCGCGACCGCGAGCCGGCGCCGCTGGCCGCCGGACAGTCCCCCGGTCTGCCGTCGGACGAGGTCCTCGAGCCCGAACCGGGCGAGCACCTCGGCGCGGGGCATGGGTGCCGGGTAGTGCCGGCCGACGAGGTCGACGACCTCGCCGACGGTGAGCGTGGGCGGCAGGCCCGTGTCCTGCGGGGTGGTGCCGAGCCCGATGCGTGACGCGGCGTCGCGCGGGTCGCCCCCGAACAGCCGGACGACGCCGGAGTCGGGGCGGCGCAGGCCGCTGACCAGCGACAGCAGTGTCGTCTTGCCGGCGCCGTTCGGGCCGAGCAGCCCGACGAGCTCGCCCTCCTCGACGCTGAGCGACACGTCGTCGAGCGCGACCACGGGCCCGAACGTCCGGGTGACGTTCGTCAGCGAGAGGACCGTCATGACGCACCGCCGAGCACGGTCCGCAGGGTCGTCGTGTACTGCTCGAACGCGACCCGGCCGGCCCCCGTGAGCGCGACGTACGTGGCCGGTGTGCGTCCTTCGTGGGTCTTGGTGATCGTCACGTACCCCGCCTCCTCGAGCCGGCGCAGATGGGTGGACAGGTTGCCCGCGGTCATGTCGAGCAGCTTCTGCAGCCGCGGGAAGGCGATGCGGTCGTCGTGCGCGAGGCCCGCCAGGGTGGCGACGACCCGGAGGCGGGCCTGCGCGTGGATCACGGGGTCGAGCTCGGTCATGGCGCCGCCCGGCCGCGGAGCGTCTCGACGACGCCGGCGGCGAGCATCCCGCCGCCGCCCGCGAGCGACAGCCACAGGTACGACCCGGGCAGCCCGGCGAAGGCGCTGGCCGCGCCGACGAGCGCGATCCACGCGCCGAGCACGTACATGCCGGTCGCGTGCCACATGGCCCCGCCCGCGAGGTACAGCAGGCCGACGACGAGCGCGGCGACGGAGTTCGCGGCGAGCCCGACGACCTCGTCGGACGCCCCTGCGGCGCCGAGCGCGCCGACGATCCAGCTCATCGCGAGGAACCCGACGAACCACGCCCACCCGTACAGGGCGCCCTGCCGGGCGCTGTCGCCGGTGATCCCCCGGGTGCGCCGGACGACGTGCACGATCGTCGTGACGACGGCCGCGACGCCGAGCGCTCCGGCGAGCACGGCGGCGGGCGCGGTCGGGCCGCCGTCGCCCTCCGCCGAGAGCCACATGCCGCCGTAGCCGACGAGCCAGGCGGCACCCCAGACGAGGAACAGCAGGGCGCTCGACGGCACCGTCTGCCGGGCGACGCGACGCTGCGCGCTGATGATCGACAGCGCCTCGGCCGCGCTGGCCGGGGCCGGGTCGGTCTCGTCGTCCATCGGGGTCGCCTCTCGTCTGGTTTGTCCGACAAAGTAGTTTGCGGGCGCCGCGTCGCGCAAGACCCCGCCCAGGCCTCGTCCAGCGCACGTCCAGGCGGCGGTCCTAGGCTCGACGGCATGACGGCCAAGGGCGCTCCCGACGAGCACGCGCTGCCCTCGTCGGGACCCGCCGGAGCCGGCCTCACGACGAGCGACGTCGCCGACCCCGCGACCGGCGGCGACGGTCCCGGGCCCGACGGTCCTGGCCGGTCCGCGGTCCCCCCGCCGAGCGAACGGGCCGTCCGCCGCCGCCTCACCACCGAGATCTGGATCGTCCTCGGGCTGTCCCTGGGCCGCTCCGGCATCTACGCGATGGTCGCGATCCTCGACCGCCTCACCGCCGGCCCCCCGCTCGGCGACCAGACCACCACGCTCAACCCCAGCCGCTCACCCCGCCCCTGGCTCGACCTCATCTACCAGGTGCTCCAGATCGGCTTCGCGCTCATCCCCGTCGCGCTCGCGCTGTACCTGCTGTCCGCGAACGGCCGCTCGGCCGTCCGCCGCATCGGCCTCGACGTCACCCGTCCCTGGCGCGACCTCGGCGTCGGCGCCGGCCTCGCGGCCGCCATCGGCATCCCCGGCCTCGGCCTCTACGCGATCGGCCGCGCGGTCGGCATCACCGTCCAGGTGCAGGCGGAGGCCCTGAACTCCGCCTGGTGGACCATCCCGGTCCTGCTGTTCGCGGCCATCCAGAACGCGCTGCTCGAAGAGGTCATCGCCGTCGGCTACCTCATGGAACGGCTGCGCGACCTGCGCTGGCGGACACCCCTGATCGTGTTCGCGTCCGCCCTGCTCCGCGGCTCGTACCACCTCTACCAAGGGTGGGGGCCGTTCTTCGGCAACTTCGTGATGGGGCTCGTGTTCGCGGAGTACTACCGCCGACGACGGCGGGTCATGCCGCTCGTCGTCGCCCACACGATCATGGACATGGTCGTGTTCGTCGGCTACGCCTCGATCCCCGACGAGTGGCGCGACGCGTTGCACCTGTCGTAGCGCGGCCTCTGCGGCCTTCGCGCCCCACCAGACCACCATGGATGCCGCTACGGGCCGCCTGGTCGACGCTCATGGTGGTCTCGCGGCTCGTGCGCAGCATCCGAGCATCGGATCCCAGCCCCCGTCGCAGATCGAGCCCCCTGTCCGGGTCGGCCCTGACCTGCTCGACAAGGCGCACTACGACGGACGTCGTCGGCAGTGACGCCGCCGACCCGTCAGGACACATTTGCTCCTGCTGGCCGACGAGCTTCGCGCATCCGGCTGCAACGACGTCACCGTGGAACGACCCACGCCTGCATGGAGGACCACTCGGGTCGTCGTGGGTGCAGACGACGTCACGGAGCTCACCTTCTTCGAGGACAACGACGAACTCGTCTACATCAGTCCCGCGGGCGGCCATCCCACCGCAGTGGACGACGAGAACCTCACTGCGCTGGTAGCGATCGCGAAGAACCTGCTCCCGCCTGCACCGACGTGAGTGGCACGAGCCACGACCGGCTCGCATCCCTCCAGGCAGACGACGACACGAGCCGCCTCATGTCCGGACGGCGGATCATGGGTGTGACGAGTCCAACCACATCAGCGCACGGTCGGCCCTGTCGCGGTAGACGTCAGCGACGGTCGAAAGCCGGGTAGCGATCACCGCCCGCTCGACGAGGCCGGCGTCCACCAGTCCTGCGACGAAGTTCCGGTCCTTCTCCCGGAACGCGCAGAGCTTGGCGACACAGAGGTCCTCCTTGTCGAGGCACCATCCCGTGAATCGCGGCTCGCCAGCCGGTGCGGCGGTGTTGGCGTTCTGGACCTTGACGAGCCGATCTCGCCAACCTTCCGGCAGAGCGCACGTGTCGGCGTCGACGCCGTCGATGCTGAAGCCGTGGAGCTCCTCGAACGGCGAGAACTCCCCCGCCACTCCCTCGATCAGGTCGGCCAGCCGCACCGTCTCGTCGTTGTCGTCAGCGATGGGGAGAATGTCGATCTCGACCGACATCGTCGCCTGCGCGGGGAGCTCCTCCTCGCGGAACGTCCCGAGGATCGACTGCGAGCCGACGACGATGACCTCCGGCCGGCCGATGATCTGGCAGGCGGTCCGAATCGCGTGCTCGAGCTGGTCGCGCCGCATCAGGCCACTTCCGCAAGGATCTTGAGTCGATCCCCCTGCGGCAGGAGGCCCCCCATCGGTGAGACCTCCCGCATCTCGATGGAGTCGCGGTCGAGCCCGGTCATCACGCGCTTCATGCCGAGCACGTCGCGCTCGCCCACGAGCGAGACCCATCGCTGCAGGTTCCGTTCGTGCGGTTGCCCGGTGATGCCGTCGCGCATGCGCTGCAGGTTGCGCTCGACGACGGGAAGCCAGACCGGGAGCGTCTCACGCGACAACAGGCCCGACAGCCTGCGGTGGAGCAGCCACGACCGGCGTTCGGAACGCGTCAGGTCCGGCTCGACCGGCCGGCGAACGACCTCGAGCCGGTATCCCATGCACGACAGCAGCCTGTCGAGCTGTTCGTCGCTGAGCTCGACCCGGCCGGAGAGGAACTGGCTGATGCTGGGCTGGTGCACCCCGCTGATCCGGGACAGCTCCGACTGGGTGATGCCCGTGGAACGCATCACCCGGCCCAGCAGCTCACCGCGATCCTTCACGTGACGACGATAGCACTGGTTGCTATATCGCCGCATCGGTCCCCGACAAGCGGCGCGAGTTGGTGCACCTGTCGTAGCGCTGCCTCCGACCGTCCGACCGTAGTCTCGGCGTCGTGCACGAGGTCCCGCCGCGGCTGCCCTGGCAGATCCCCGTGCGCTCCGACGAGCTGGTCGCCTCCGCTCTCGTGCAGGCCGACCCCGCGACGCTCGGCTCCCGCGAGCCGCGCCGCAACGGGCTGCCCGACGCGGTCGTCGCGGAGCGGCACCGCACCCTGCGGGCGCTCGTGCGGGCCCGAGCAGCCGCCGAACCGGACGTCCTCGCCCGGCTGGACGACCTCGAGCGCCGCGGCCCCGACACCTCGTGGACCGTCTGGCAGACCAGCCTGGCGCTCGTCCACGCCGACGACGACGCCGCCGTGGTCGACGCGGCCCTGCAGACGTGGGAGGCGCTCGGGTCGAACGCGTACGCCCTGCAGTTCAAGGACCGGCCGGGCACGTACCGGGGGTTCGTCGAAGGACGAGCGTGGTCGGGCATCTCCGTCCTCGGGGGCGTCGCGATCCTCCTGGCCGGCGCCGAGGCCGACGACCGCTACGGCATCCCGTGGTGGCTCGCCCTCCCGGTCGTGGTCGGCTGGGGAACGCTGGTCTGGACGGTCTTCCGGGCCACCTACCGCAGGCGCGAGCGCCTCGCCGGCACGGAGCTGCCCCACTTCTAGCGGTCTCGCGCTCGACGGTCCTAGGCCGGGACGTCGGCGTCCAGGGACGCCGACCGGGCGGACGACAGCAGCGCGCCGATCAGCGCGTCGTCGCTGTCCTTCGTCAGCCGGTCGCCGGACCACCGCTCCTTGAGCGTGAGGGTCGTCCCGTCGTGCAGGGTGACGGTCACCTTCACCGGGGTGCGCTTGTGCACCTCCGCGGCGGCGACGTCCTCGAAGGAGACGAACCGGTGCCGCGCGGCGAGCTCCACGGCCGGCACGCGCGCCAGCAGCACGAGCCGCTCCTTGCCGCCGTCCGTGTTCTTCGTGCTGGGCACGACGACGAGGCCGTTGTCCAGGACCAGCACCTCCGCCGGCTTCCCGTCGACGTCGACCGTCGCGAGCCCGCCGATCACGTCGCCGCCGTGCGCGGTCGCGGCCTGCGACACCTGCCCGGCGCGGTCGACGTCGATGCCCAGCCCGGCGAGCGCGGCCCGTGCCGCCGGCACCGAGCCGGGGACGGCCGCGAGCGCGACGACGCCGTCGAGCGCGAGCGGCTCCCCGTCCCGCCCGACGAGCACCGCCGGCCCGGACCACGAGTGGCGCCACGTCCCGACCCCCGCCTGGACGGCCGCCGAGCCGATCACGACACCGAGCGTGAGGCCGGCGGGGGTGTCCCCGTCCTCGTCCGGACCGGCCGCGGGGTCGAACCCGAGGCCCCGCAGGACGAGGTCGAGGCGGCCGGCGGCGACCAGGTCGAGCACGGTGGCCAGCGTCGCGCGGGGCTGCCCGGCCACGCGGGCGGCGACGCGGTAGACGGAGTCCGCCGTCCGCTGCGACGACTGCGCGCGCGACGTCGCGGTGAACGCCTCCCAGTCGAGCCGCACCCGGTCGCCGAACGCGACGACCTGCTCGGCGAGGGCCGCCGCGGCGTTGTCGAACCCGGGCACCAGGCCCGTCGCCGGGCGGGTGTCACGCGCGACGGCCACGTCCGGCATCCGCTCCATCGCGGCGACCCGGGCGGCGATCGACGGGTGGCTGTCCCACCGGGACTGCTCGGCGGGCGGGGCGTCGAGCCGCATCGTCTGGAGCTCGTCGCCGCGGGCCGCGAGCAGCAGGCCGAAGCCGCCGAAGAACCCGGCGGCCGTCGGTGCGTACCCGGCCTCCCAGCCGGCGTCGAGGTACGCCCCGCCGTAGAACCCCCACGCGCGGTCGATCAGCGGCAGCTCGCGCAGCGTCCCCTGGGCGACCGGGCGACCCGCGACACGCACCGACAGCTCGTCGGCCTCCAGCTCCTGGCGGCGGCTCACCGTCGCGGACGCGAGCAGGTACAGCCGCGCGTACCCCTGCAGGAGCCAGCCGACGACGTTCCCGGACAGCTGCTCGATCGTCGCGCCGATCGCCGCCCGGCCGCGGTACGTCAGGGGGCCGAGGCGGGTGTGGCTGTTCGAGTAGTGGCCGAGCTCGTGCGCGAGGACCGACCGCAGCTGCGACACGTCGAGCGCCTGCATCAGCGGCACCCCGAGATAGAGGCGACGACGGCCGCCGACGAGCCCGAGCATGCGGGCGTCCTCCGAGACCGCCGCGTTGACCTCGGGCACCAGCCGGATCTCGTCGGGCACCCGGGTCTGCGCGAGCACGGCGAGCTCGTCGACCACGGCCCACAGCGCGGGTGCGTTCGCCCGCGAGACCTGCAGCCCGGGCTCGGCCTGCGGCCGGGCCCGCGCGACCTTGACGAGCGCCACGACGACGGCGACGGCCGCCGCGAGCGCGAGGAACGCGAGCTTCGCCCCGCCGGACCCGGAACCCGCCCGGAACGCCAGCACCGACAGCCACCCGAGCCCGGCGATCAGCCCGAACGCCACCACGTAGAACCCTGCGAGCAGGAGCAGCGACACCGCTGCCCGGACCGTCGTCGTCATCGCCCATCCTCCGCGCCGCACCCTGCGCGCGCCGCTCGCGCGAGGACCGTGCGCGGAGCCTACTGAGACGCGGCCGCCCGCAGGACGGAAATCGGCCCCGGACCGGACGGTTCGCCCGCGGCCGCCGACGGAGATGTGTTTCCGCACGTCGAACGGGTCCTGCGCTGTCCGACTCTTCGGTATGTTTCGGGCGGCCGGGGGCGTCGGACGTGTCCGTGGCTGCCCCGGAAGGCCACCGACACGAGGGTGAGGCGATCCATGACGGCCGGTGCAGGACGCAGGCAGGGCCCGACGCGCAGGACGGTGCTGTCGACGGCGCTCGCGGGTGTGGCGGGGGCGCTGCTGTCCTCCCCGGCCGGCGCGGCTCCCCGGCCTCCGGGCCTCGGGCCGATCGGCCTGCCGGGTCGCCTCGAGCTCACGCCGCTCGAGCACGCGGACCTGCAGACGTACGCCGCCGACTGGTCGGTGCGCCACGTCCTCGACCTGCCGTTCGCGGTGCGGGTCGCCGGCTTCGTCTCGGGCCCCGGGCCGATCAGCGTCACCCTCGGGTTCGACCCCCGCGTGCTGGAGGCCACGCCCGTCGCGCAGGTCGCGTCCGGCGGGGTCACGTGGGTCGCGACGACGACCGCGGTCCGCTCCCGCGCGGACGGCACCGCGACGGTGTCGTTCGACGTGGTCCGCCCGGAGGGCCTGCCCCGTCGGCGGCTCGACGCGTCGGTGGTGCTGCCGCTGCGCCGGCTCGACCTGTACCCCGCGGAGAACATCGGCGCCCCCCTCCCGCTGTCCGTGCAGATCGACCGCCCGGGCCGGCTCGAGCGCCGGCTCCTGTCCTGGTCGGTCGCGTCGCAGACCCTGCCCGCGGCGCCGTGGGGGGCGGAGGTGAGCGCAGCGTGGGCGTCGGGCACGGTCGCCGTCGACGGCAAGGAGGCGGGCTACCGCACCCCGGTCGCGATGCGCATCCGCAGCATGGGCCCGCAGCCGGTGCCCGCGGGCGCTCTCGTGGTCGTCGACCTCGACGGCCGCGTCGTCACGGACGTGGCCGTGCGCAGCGCGACCGTCGACGGCGTCGCCGTCGAGGCGGTCCCCGCGACGGACCTGTCGCGCGACACCGACCTGCTGCGCGGCACGTGGGCGCTCCCGGTCGCGGTGCCCGCCGGGTCCGTGATGAGCCTGCAGCTCGACGCCGCACCCGTCGACGGGGCACCCCGCGTCGAGGGCCTCCGGCTCGGCGCGGCGGCCCTGGTCGCGCCCGCCGGCGACGAGCGGCAGGTCCGCACCACCGGCAGGTACACGGCCGTGGACCTCACCACCGCGGGCACTCCGACGACCGACGGCGTGGCCGTCGGCTCCATCTGACGAAGGGTTCGAACGGGTGGATTCCCAGGTCATGATCGTCCAGAAGTGGCTCAACCAGACCTACGGGGCTGTCTCGGGCTTCCCGACGGTCGAGGAGGACGGCCGCACCGGGTGGAAGACGATGTTCGCGCTGACCCGGGCCCTGCAGGTCGAGCTCGGCATCACGGCGCTGTCCGACGCCTTCGGTCCCACGACGACCTCGCGCTTCGAGAGCCAGGTCGGGACGATCACGAAGGACACGACGCAGACGAGGGTCAAGCAGATCCTCATGGCGTCGCTGTGGTGCAAGGGGTACTACGGCGGTGACGTGAAGACCGGCGAGTACACCGACGACATCGCCGCCACGTGCAGCAACGTCAAGCGGGACATGGGGTTCGGGGCGTCGCCGACGCCCGGGATCACGGTCAAGCTCATGAAGAGCCTCCTGACGATGGACGCGTACAAGCTCGTCCCGGGCGGCGACTCGTCGATCCGCGCGGCGCAGCAGTGGCTCAACGGCATCTACATCGGCCGCAAGGACTTCTCGCTCGTCGCGTGCGACGGGATCTTCGCGCGAGACGTCCAGAAGGGCCTGATGCTCGCGATCCAGTACGAGCTCGGCATGGCGGACGGCGTCGCGAACGGCACGTACGGGCCGGCGACGCAGTCCGGCCTCAAGGAGCGCGCGACGGTCCAGGTCGGCGACGTCGACTCCACCCGACGGTTCGTGCGCCTGTTCCAGTGCGCGCTCACGTTCAACAAGCGGCCGGTGCCGCTCGACGGCCAGTTCGGCGCGGGCACCAAGTCGGCAGTGCTGGAGTTCCAGGCCTTCGTCGAGCTGCCGCTCACCGGCCGCGGCGACTACGCCACGTGGGCGTCCCTGCTCGTCAGCACGGGCGACCCCGACAGGCCGGGTGCGGCGTGCGACACGAACGTGCCGCTCACGACGCTGAACGTCTCCGCCGTGAAGGACGCGGGCTACAAGGTCGTCGGCCGGTACCTCAACGGGGTCACGAAGCGGATCCAGGCGCCGGAGATCGAGCTCATCCACGACATGGGCCTGTCGTTCTTCCCCATCTTCCAGGAGTACAACAACGACCCGAAGTACTTCACGGAGGACATCGGGTTCCGGCACGGCTGGTCCGCGGTGCTCCGCGCGCGTCAGCTCGGCATCAAGCCGGGCGCCATCATCTACTTCTCCGTCGACTTCGACGCGACCGCCGGCGACATCGACACGCTGATCATCCCGTGGTTCGAGCAGGTGCGGTCGGGCGTCGACCGGGCGCGCGAGGGCGAGTTCCGGGTCGGCGTCTACGGCCCGCGCTACGTCTGCCAGCGCGTGTGCGACGCCGGCCTCGCCGTCAGCTCGTTCGTCGGCGGCATGTCGCGCGGTTGGAGCGGCAACCTCGGGTACGCGCTCCCGACCACCTGGGCCTACGACCAGATCCAGGGCCTCACCCTGGGGTCGGGCACCTCGTCGATCCTCATCGACAAGAACGTCCTGTCGCCGCGCGCGGAGCCCCTGTCCGCGAACGACGTCCTGCCGACGCCCATCGTGTCGAAGGTCGAGGGCGGCGTCGGGGTCCGGGTGGCCGACGAGCTGTTCTGGCAGCTCACCGAGCTGTCCTACCTCGCCGAGGTCGCCGTCGAGCACACCGTCACGGAGCTGCTCCTGCGGCCGTACCGCCACGACCTCGTGCTGCACTACCTGCAGCGCGACCGGTACTGGGGCCCCGACTGGAAGGGGGTCACCCCGCTGCCCGAGTACATGAACTCGGAGCTCCTCGAGCTCGGCTCCGCGAGGTCGAACTTCCTCGAGCTCGCGTCCCCGACCCCGCCGAACGCCCTGTACGAGGGAGACCTCGCGCACTTCGCGGCGACCACCCGCGCGTACCTGATGTGGGGTGAGGGCGTCCCGCACGACACCGTCAACCTCGGCGACCTCAGCGGCTGGGGCCTCGACCTGGCGACGTTCTGGGCGCAGTACGTCGTGGCGCGCAACGCCGGGGAGCTGGACCTCGAGCAGTACCTCGCGGAGCGGCTCTGCACCTCGGTGGAGAGCCTGTTCTCCCGGGAGGACCTGGTCGCCGACATCGACGCCTACCTCGCCTACCGGCGGCTCGGCGACCGGGACGTCAGCGACGTCATCCGCGAGATCCTCGTCGAGTGCGACGCCGACCCGACGTGGCGGTACCGCCACTTCTGGGAGGACCGGTTCGGAAGCGACCGCGACGCGCTCCACGGCGCCATGCGGCACATCTTCGATGCCGTCCCGCTGAGCCTCGCGACGTACTGGAAGATGGACTTCCAGCGTCCGCCCGGTGAGCCCGACCACCAGGCGCTCGTGCCTCAGGACGAGCTCGACCGCGAGTTCGGGCTCCTCGCGGACGCGTTCGAGCGGGTGGTCAGAGGTCTGGACGTGTGACGAACGCCGACGCCGAGCGCCCGGCGGGCCGGACGTGGCCGCCGGCCGGGCTCGTGCTCGTGTGGCTGGTGTGCGCCGCCGTGCAGACCACGGCGGCGCTCGTCTGGCTGCCGCGCGCCGCGGTGTGCCGGCCGGCGGGCAGCGGGGGCGCCTCGAGCGCGTTCGTGACCCTCGCCCTGGTCCCGGTCACGGTGCTGCTGGCCGCTGCGTGGGCCGCGGCACGCGCCGCCGACCGGCCCGGAGCCGCGGGCTGGTCGGCGGTCCTCACGACCCTCGCCGCCTTCGGCCTCACGCTCCAGCTCGCGGTGAGCGCGTGGCTCCTCGCCCTGCTGCCGGACGACTCGACGACCGGCGGGCAGGCCGCGACGCTGCTGGCGGCGTGCGCGGCGCCGACGGTCACGGTGCTCGTCGTGTCCGTCGTGCTCCGGGTCCGGTCCGCCGTCGGGCGGGGAGACCGGCGTCGGGACGCGTGGACGGCCGCCGGGTGCGCGCTGGCCGTGCAGGGGTGCGCGCTCGTCGTCGCGGCGGTGCTGCGGGGCTGCTAGATCGTCGCGGACCCCCGGCCCACGGCCCGGGAGAACGCGCGGGTCGCGAAGCCGCTCACCACGAGCAGCACGCCCGCGACGAACGCGAACAGCCCGAAGATCACCATGACCACGGCGACGGTCTCCTGCGGGTTGACGAGCATCAGCAGGCCGATGAGGAAGGCCACGAGCCCGGAGGCCAGCACCCAGAACCAGCCGATGTCGCGCGCCCGGTACAGGGTCGCGGCGGCGATGACGCCGAGGACGCCGATGACGAGCACCCAGATCGCGATCAGGTAGAAGATCGTCTTCGCCGTCTGCGGCGCCCAGACGATGGCGACCAGTCCGAACACGACGCTGACCAGGCCGAGCACGGCCCACCAGATGCCGCCCTCCTCGTGCCGGTTCGAGAACCACTGCGCGAGGGTGAGGATGCCGTCGACGACCGCGAAGATGCCGAAGACCCACACGAGCGCGATGGCGGTGTCGAACGGGTGGGCGAGCATGAGGAACCCGACGACCAGCAGGAGGATCCCGCGGACCACCGGGAGCCACCAGATCCCGCGCAGCCGGGCGTCGACGTCGGTGCCGAGCTCGTCGGTCATCGGACCTCCTCAGGGCGTCACGCCCGGCGGAACCCCGGGCGGGACCCGCCCGCCTGCCACGGTGCTCCTCGTCGCCACGCTAGCGCTCGGGACCAGCACGGACACCCGCAGGCGCGTCGGCTCGGGGCGGTGACGCGGAGCGTGCCGCGGACTGTGACGCGATCGCGACCGTCGACCGCGCCGTATCGCCCGGGCACGCACGACCCGGTTGCCTAGACTCGCCCGTATGTCCGCGCCGACGCCTGCTCGTCGCGCGGCCGCGGACCCCGCGGTCGCGGACGGGTCCGACGTCCCGGTCGAGCCCGGCCCGGAGCCGGAGGCACCCGAGGACGCGGTCAGGATCGACGACGTCCCGGCGGTCCGGGTCCACCACCCGAGCGACCTCATCGGCATGGTCGTCGCGGCCGTCGGTGTGGTGCTGGTGATGGTCCTCGCGACGTACGCGCAGCACACGACGGCGGGCGTCGCCGAGGACGTGCAGGGGTTCGCGACGCTGCTGCAGCGGATCCTGTTCATCCCGGTGCAGGTGCTCGAACGGCTCGTCACGCTGGCCGTGCCGCTGCTCGTGTTCGGCGAGCTCGCGATCCGCCGGCTCGGCCGGCAGGTGCTCGAGGGGCTGATCGCGGCGACAGCCGCCCTCGTCGTCAACTACCTGCTGTACGTGCTCGTGCAGCAGGTTGGGTCGGACGACCTGGTGCACGGGCTGTCGATCCGGCACGGCGGCGACTGGGTCCTGACCGTCCCCGGGTACCTCGCGATGCTCGCGGCGCTCCTGACGGTCGTGGGCCCGCGGGACCGCCGCCGCACGGTGATGTGGTCGTGGAACCTCGTGTGGGTCGTCGTCGGCGTGCTGGCGATCACGGCGCGGGTGTCGTTGCCCGGGCTGCTGATCGCGCTGCTCGCCGGCCGGGTCGTCGGGCAGGCCGTCCGGTACGTGTCCGGGGTGCAGTCCGAGCGCGCGTACGGCACGAGCCTCGTCGCCGGCGTGCGCCGCGCGGGCTTCGAGCCGGTGCTGCTGCAGCGCGTGCCCGACGAGACCACGCAGGCCGAGGCGGAGCGGCTGGTCCGCGCGGGTGGCCGGCCGCCGGAGCTGCACGGCGACCCCGAGTCGCGCGCGCTGAACCGCTCGACGCGTCACCGCGTCTACCAGATGACGACGGCCACGGGCGAGGAGCTCGACCTCGTCGTCATCGACCGCGACCGGCAGGTGGTCGGCTCGCTCGCGCGGCTGTGGCGCTCGATCCGGATGCGCGGGCTGGAGGGCCGGTCGGTCGTGCCGCTGCGGCAGGCCACCGAGCGGGCCGCCCTGCTGTCGTACGCCGCCCGTGCCGCGGGCGTGCGCACGCCGAAGCTGCTGAGCATCGCCGAGGCCGACGAGTCGATGCTGCTGGTGCAGGAGCGTCCGGGGAACGCGCTGCCGCTCGCCGACATCCCGGCCGAGCGCCTCTCCGACCGCGTGCTGCGGGAGGTCTGGGCGCAGCTGCAGCTCGCGCACGACGCCGGCATCGCCCACCGGGCGCTGACCAGCGACGTCGTGCTGGTCGACGCCGTCGTCGGGCAGCCCATGGTGTGGCTGACGGGATGGGAGCAGGGCGACGTCGCGTCGTCCGACCTGGCCCGCCGCATGGACGTCACGCAGCTCGTCGCGCTCCTCGCGCTGCGGGTCGGCGCCACCCGCGCGCTGGAGTCCGCGGTGGCCGTCCTGCCCGATGCCGACATCGCCGCGATCGGTCCGCTCCTGCAGACGATGACGCTGCCCCGCGAGACCCGCGACGAGATGCGCGCCCACAAGCCCGTGCTCGCCGAGCTGCGCTCCGCGCTCGTCGCCCGGATGCCCGAGGCGGACGTGGAGCCGCAGCAGCTCGTCCGGTTCGGGGCGCGCACCGTCATCACGATCGGGCTCACGGTCGTGGCGGTGTTCGTCATCCTCACGAGCATCAACGTCGAGCAGATCGAGGCGGCGCTCGCGGAGGGCGACTGGCGCTGGTCGGCCCTGTCGTTCGCGCTCGGGCTGTCGACCTTCGTCGGGGCCGCGGTCGCGTTCGTCGCGTTCTCCCCCGTCAAGCTGTCCCTGTGGCGCGCGACGCTGGTGCAGGCCGCCGCGACGTTCGTCGCGCTCGCCGCCCCGGCCGGCATCGGACCCGCCGCGCTCAACCTGCGCATGCTGACCCGGCGCGGCGTCAGCACGAGCCTGTCGGCCGCGACCGTCGCGCTCGTGCAGGTCAGCCAGTTCGTCGTGACGCTGGGCCTGCTGCTCGTGCTGTCGCTGCTGTCCGGCACGTCGGAGTCGCCGCTGCCGGTCGACCCCGTGGTGCTGCTGGTCATCGGCATCGTCGCCGCACTCGTCGCGGCGTCGCTGCTGATCCCGAAGGTCCGGCAGTGGGTGCTGTCCAAGACGCTCCCGACGCTGCAGCAGATGTGGCCGCGGCTCATCGAGGTGCTCGGCCAGCCGTGGCGCCTGGCGCTCGCCGTCGGGGGGAACCTCGCGATGACCCTCGGGTACATCTTCGCGTTCGAGGCCGCCATGCAAGCACTGGGCCAGAGCGCGAGCCTCGTGCAGGTCGCGCTCGTCTACCTGACGGGCAACACCACCGGGGCGATGGTGCCGACGCCCGGCGGGATGGGCGCGATCGAGGTGGCGCTCGGCGCGTCGCTGTCGAGCTTCACGAGCATCAACGCCGGTGTGGCGTTCTCCGTCGTGCTCCTCTTCCGCGCGCTGACGTACTGGCTGCGCATCCCGTTCGGGTGGGCCGCGATGCGCTACCTGCAGAAGCAGGGCGACCTCTGACCCTGCCCGCGGACGGGCCCTGACACGACTCCGGGTCGGCGCGTCGTGGACGGACCGACCCGGAGGCACGGACGGACGGGTCAGGCGAGGGCCTTGGCCTTGAGCTGGTCGAACTCGGCCTGGTCGATCACACCGGCGTCCAGCAGCGCCTTGGCGTCGCTGATGTGCTCCGCGGGCGACTTGCCGGCCACCTCGCGGATGTACGTGTCGGTGTCGGCCTTGGCCTGCTTCACGGCGTGGAGCTGGCGGTCCGCCATCCCGTTGCCGCGCGCGATCACGTACACGAGCGCCGTGATGAACGGGAAGACGATGAGGAAAACGATCCAGACGGCCTTCCACCACCCGCTGAGGGCTCGGTCACGGAAGAGGTCGGTGAGGATCTGGAACAGGATCACGAGATAAGCGAAGAACACGAACCACCAGATCAGCAGCCAGAACCAACTCCAGAAGCTGTCCATGCGACCTTCTCTCGGTTGCGAGCCGCCCCGAGTGGCGAGCCCGGTGATTCGGAGGCTAACCGAGAACCGTACGAACGGCGCAAGGGGGACGCACCGGATGGTGCCCGGCGCCGCGGGGTGCGGCGCCGGGCCCACCTGTCAGTAGAACGCCTGGTTGCCGCCGCCCTTGCAGCCCCAGAGCTGGAGCAGGACGCCGTCCGTCGTGCCCTGTCCCTGGACGTCGAGGCACTGGTTGGTGTTGACCAGCCGCCACTGGTACCCGTCCGCCGTCCCACCCGGTGTCTTGACCGTGCCCAGGTAGTCCTGGTCCCAGAGCTGGTAGGTGTCGCTCGTGCTGCACGTCTTCTGCTTCACGAGGGTGCCGTTGGCGGTCGCGCCCCACGCGCGCAGGCACTTGCCGGAGTAGTAGTTGCGCCACAGGTACGAGACGGAGCCGTCGGCCCACGTCTTCTTGTGGAGACACCACTTCTGGCTGTCCCCGTCGTACCAGTGCCAGATGTGCGCCTGGGTGCCGTCGGCGGTCGACGGCCCCTTGATGTCGATGACCATGCGGTGCTCGGCGGCCCGGCCGGCGGCGGCGGCGCCCCACCAGTGGGCCTGGTCGCCGACGTTCCAGTCGGAACCGAACTTGGCGCTGCAGATGCTGGCGGCCTGTGCCGAGCTCGCCGTGACCGCGACCGGGACCGTGAGGCCGGCCAGTGCGACCACCACCGCGAGGAGGCTCCGCAGGAGGGAGCCGTGCAGAGTTTTCATCCGTCACCCCTTGTGCTTCGTCGCGGCCGCCGAGCTGCGGTCCCGTCCGACGTCGGGGACGCTAGCCACGGCTGCCGGGAGCCCGGCCGGGAATGCCGCCCCGGTTCCGTCCCGGATGCGTCCCGCGGGCGCTGACCTGCGACGACGCAGACTCCTCGTCGCGGGGGTCTCGGCGTCCGCGGCGCCGGCTCGACCTGGCCCGACCTGGCCCGACCTGGCCCGACCTGGTCAGACATGCGAGAACGCCGGCCCCCGACAGCGGGGACCGGCGTTCTGCGGTGCTGGTGGGTGCTGCTGTCCTCAGGCGGCGAGGTGCTCGCGCTGCGCCGGCACGAGGTCCGAGACGCTGCGGTGCGCCGCGAGCTGCGCCCAGGCCTGCAGGCGCGCCGTCGGGAGGACGAAGGGGGTGTTCGGGGTGGGGTCGACGGAGAAGCCGCGCTGGTCCATGAGACCGTCCTGTCCTGTTCGGTAGCCCGGCTGACCCTGAGGGCCCCGTGGCTTTGCGTCCCCTCCTCGCGGAGGGTTTGCCGTTTCGCTGACAGAGCCGACATTAGAGCAAGATGAGACAGCGCGGAAGCGGTTCACCGTGACAAAGTCGGACATCCGTCCACTTTCACCCGCTCGGGCGGATGGCGCCCGTGTCCTGGGGGTATGCGCGAACTGCCCGATCATGGTCGCGGTCCCACCTGCGACGTCGCTCCTCGCGTGCAGGTGTCGACACTCGACCCCCCGATCGGATGTCACCCGGACGGCCCATCGCCCGGTGAAGCGTGTCACGCCCGCCGGTCCGGGCTCAGGCGCTCGGGGGGTCCGCCAGCCGGAACGCGAGCTGCGTCTCCCACCGGGACATGTCCGGCTCGACGCGGGGGTCGGTCAGCAGCAGCTCGAGCCGGCACCCCCACGCGTCGCCCTGCGGGGTGTCGCGCCGGTCCCACACCCAGCCGTGCCCGTCGCCGTACGCCAGCAGGTCCGCGGTCACCTGGACGAGCTCGTCCGGGTGACCCACATGGGTCGTCACCGCGTACGTGCCTGCCGGGAGGACGCCCGGCGTCACGTCGCCGTCGGGGTGCGCGAGCCGCTCGTCGACGGGCACCCCCGCCTCGACCAGCAGCTCCCGCTCCATGTCGATCACGTGGTACCGGAAGAACGGCGGACCGGCCGGCGCGAGCGAGTGCGCGTCGAGCCACCCGAGCACGTCGGGCAGGCGGTCGGCGACCAGGTGGAACGTCGTCATCGTCACCGGCCGGCGGATGCCGACGTACGTCACCTCCGGACGCGCGACGAGCACGGGTACCGACACGGCCCGGTCCATGACGCCTCCTGTCGACGTGGCGTGCCCCAGCGCCGGGCATCGGCCCCGTCGAACGCTACGGGGACCGCCGCCCACGCACCAGGGACACGCGACGGCCCCCGCCTTCCGACGGGGGCCGTCACCTGCGCTGCAGCTGCTACTTGAGGGCGTCCTTGACGTCCTCGCCCGCCTGCTTGAGGTTCGCCTTGGCCTGGTCCACCTTGCCCTCGGCCTCGAGGCGCTCGTCGTCCGTCGCCTTGCCGACGCCCTCCTTGACCTTGCCCTTCGCCTCTTCCGCGGCGTTCGAGATCTTGTCGTCGAGACCCATGTGTCGCACCTTCCGACCGTGTCGAGGGGCCGCTGTTCGACCCGCACCAGTTCGTCTCGACGTTATGTCGGGCCCGCGCAGGTCGCATCCGGAGGTCCCTCGACGGTCAGCCGGTCACGGCCTCCGCCAGCGCCCCGAGCATCTGCTGGTACATGCCCGACGAGTGCTCCGCCTCCTCCGGCGAGGCCGCGTTGTCCTGCACGAGCGTGACGGTCGTGCCGTCGTCGTGCTCGTCCAGCGTGAACGTCAGGTGGTGGTAGCTCTCGGGGACGTCGGGCCGGCCGCCGAGCGGCGAGAAGTGGCTGTAGCGCAGCAGCCGGGGCCGGTCGACCTCCTCGACGGTGCCGTGGTCGCGGAAGTGCTTGCCCTGGAACTCGCCCTCGAACACGATCGGGGTGCCCACCTCGTACGTGCTGGTGATCGTCGCGCCGAGGAAGAACCGGGCGTCCGGGTCGACGAGCGTCCGCCAGATCTCGTCGGCCCCCGCCGCGATCGTCGTCCGCGCGCGGGCCACGTAGGTCTCGGTCATGGTGTCCTCCGTCCGGACGTGGCCGGCGCCGGCTGCGCGCGGCTTCCGTGCGACGGTAGCCACGCGACCGCGCCGCCGCCCGTCAGCCGAGGACGTGGTGGACCGTGCAGACCTGGACGGTGGCGCCGTCGGGCGTCGTGACCTCGGCCCGCCACGTCCAGTCCGACCCGTCACGAGCGAGCTCCCCGGGCGGGATGCTCACCGTCCAGGTCCCCTCGGCCTCCCCGGCGTCGTCGGCCACCCCGTCCACCGTGGTGGTGTGGTTCGTCTCGGAGCCGTCGTCGGCGGTGATCCTCGAGGCCAGCTCCGTGCCGTCGGGCGGGACGGTGCCGGGCGGGTAGGTCCAGGTCGCCGTGAGGTCGTCCGTCGGGCTGCCGGCCCGCGTCACCCCGAGGCGAGTGGTCGACGACGTCGACGGGACGCGCAGGTCCACCCGGGACCCGTCCGACGCGGTGCACGGGAACGTCGACCCGCCGGAGTACGACGTCGACCCGCCGGTGGAGAGGCCGACGGCGATCGTGCACAGCGCGGCGGCCGCGGCCGTCCAGGCGTCGACGCCGCCGACGCGCGGCCCCGGGCGCCCGAGCACGACGTCGGTGCCGGCGGCGCTGTCCGCGATGGTGCGGCGGCGCTCGTGCCACAGCGGGCGGAGATAGCCGATCCAGCAGATGGCGTCGACGATGTGCGCGACCTCGCGGCCCAGGGTCCGCAGGACGCCGATGGGCCGGCCGGTCACCTCGTGGACGACGCGGATCCCGGCGACCCGCTTCCCGGGGGTCGCGCCGGTGAACGCCTGCAGCGCGAGCAGCACGGCGCCGGCGACGAGCACCTCACGCCCGGGAGGCGTGGCACCGGCCGCACCGGACGAGCCCCACCACGCGATCCCGTGCAGGTAGCCCTCCACGACGAACGCCGTGCCCGTGAGGATCGCCGAGTCCAGGAGTGCCGCGACGACCCGGCGGGTCCACGACGCGAACTGCGGGACGTCGACACCCGTCAGGAGGTCGCCCGGCGGCTCGTCGAGGATCGTCACGGCGGAATCGTGACAGGTCGGACCGGGTCGGCGGGCCGGAACGGGGGTCCCGGATCAGCGGCGCGGGACCCACCGGGCGCCGAGCTCCGCACCGGTCGGCGCCGGGCCGGGCAGCGTGCCGGTGGCCGCCTGGGGGCGCAGGGCGTCGAGCAGCAGCGTGAGGTAGCGGTCGCGCAGGACGGCGGTGCGGGCGGGGTCGTCGAGCCGGACGGCGGTGACCTGCTCGAAGACCATCGCGAGGTCGGTCGTCTCGAGGTCCGCGCGCACGGCGCCTGCGTCCTGCGCGCGGCGGAAGATCGCGTCGCCCCGGGCGGTCGCCTCGGCGGAGAGCTCGCCGAGCTCGGGCGTGGGCGTGAACGTGCCGGCGAGGTGGACGGTGAGCGAGTGCACGTCCTGGGCGATGACGCCGCGGACGAACGCGTCGAGCTGCGCGGCGGGGTCGTCGAGGCGCTCGGCCTCGTCGGCGGCCTGGATGAACCGGCGCAGGCCGTCGGCGCACAGCGTGGCGAGGAGGTCCTCCTTGCCGGCGTAGCGGCGGTAGAGGGCGCTGACGCCGACGCCGGCCTCCTGCGCGACGGCGGCGATCGGGGCGTCGGGGGTGCGCATGAACACGGTGCGGGCGGCCTCGAGGATCACCTCGTCGTTGCGGGCGGCCTGCGCGCGGCGGCCGCTGAGGGGCGTCGTCATGGGATCGACCGTACCACTGGACCGGAATGCTTCGTTCCGTTAGTCTGGACGTGTCGCGGAACGATGTGTTCCGTTCCGATTTGGTCGATGGAGGCTCCCATGTCCGGCACCGAGATCCGCCCCTTCCGCATCGACGTCCCGCAGGCCGAGCTCGACGACGTCGCCGACCGGCTCGCCCGCACCCGGTGGACCGACGAGATCCCCGGCTCCGGCTCCACCTACGGCGTGCCCGTCGGGCAGGTCCGCGCGTGGGCCGACCACTGGCAGCACCGGTTCGACTGGCGCGCGCTCGAGGCCCGCCTCAACGCGTACCCGCAGTTCACGACCGAGATCGACGGCCAGCAGATCCACTTCCTGCACGTCCGCGCGCCGCAGCCGTCGGGCACCGCCCTGATCCTCACCCACGGCTGGCCGGGATCCGTCGTCGAGTACCTCGACGTGATCTCGCCGCTCACGGCCGCCGGGTACGACCTGGTGATCCCGTCGCTGCCCGGCTTCGGGTTCTCCGGCCCGACGACCGAGGCCGGCTGGGACGTCCACCGCACCGCGCGCGCCTGGGTCGAGCTCATGCACCGCCTCGGGTACGAGCGGTACGGCGCCGTCGGCAACGACGGCGGCTCGATGATCTCCCCCGAGGTCGGTCGGCTCGACCCGGAGCACGTCGTCGGCGTGCACGTCACGCAGCTGTTCTCGTTCCCGTCCGGCGACCCCGCCGAGCTCGCCGACCTCACCGCCGACGAGCAGGCCGCGATCGAGCACCTGCAGTGGTTCTGGGAGAACCTCGGCGCGTTCAACGTGATGCTGTCCCAGTCGCCGCAGACCGTCGCGCACGCGCTCGCCGACTCCCCCGCCGGTCTGCTCGGCTGGAACGGGCAGCTCCTCGTCGGGCTCGACGACGACTTCGTCGTCGCCAACGCCGCCGTCTACTGGTTCACCCGCACCACTGGCTCGTCGGTGCGGTTCTACCGCGAGATGGCGCACTCGACGACGCACCCGTCGGGGCCGACGACCGTCCCGACCGCCCTCGCCGGGTCGACCAACGACTTCCTCTCGATCCGCCGCTTCGTCGACCGGGACCACGCGAACGTCGTCCGCTGGAACGTCTACGACACCCCCGGCCACTACGCCGCCCACCAGGCGCCCGACGTGCTCGCCGGCGACGTCGTGGAGTTCTTCGCGGGTCTCTGAGGCCCGTGCGAGGGGCTCTCAGTCGCCCGGGAGCTCCTCGCGCAGCCGCGGCTCGGTCCGGCGGGACGGCACCGCACCGGCCTTGTCGGCGTAGAACGCCCGGATGACGTCCATGTCCGCCGACACGTCGCCGGTGAGCCGGATCGTCGGGCCGAGGCCCGTCGTCCTCGTCGTCCGGTCCACGTACCCGAGCGTCACCGGCAGGTCGCACGCCCGCGCGATCCGGTAGAAGCCCGACTTCCAGCCGTGCCCGGACCGGGTGCCCTCGGGCGTGACGACCAGGTAGAACCGCTCCCCCGCCGAGATCCGCGAGACGAGCTCGTCGACCAGCCCGGCCGGGTCGCGACGGTCCACCGGGATGCCGCCGAGCCCCCGCATCAGCGGGCCCGCGATGCCCTTGAACAACGTGTGCTTGCCGAGCCACCGGAACCGCAGGTCGCCCTCGCCGCCGATCGCGAGCATCAGCACGAAGTCCCAGTTCGACGTGTGCGGGGCGCCGATGAGGATGCCGGCGCCGTCCTGCGGCAGCCGCTCGGTGACGAGGTTCCACCGGCTCAGGCGCCAGTAGGCGCGGGCGGCGGTGCGGCGCAGGCTCATCGGTCGATCACCGCGTGACCGTAACGGGTCGCGGGCCTCCCGGTCGCCTCCCACGCTCTGCGGCGCGTCACGCCGGCCGAGGCGTGGGACGACGATCTCGACGGGCGACGTGTCGGAGGCGTGCGGCAGAGTGGCTCGTCATGGACGAGAAGGAGACGCTCCACCAGTACCTCCGGATCCGCCGCGACGACCTGCTGCGCAAGCTCGACGGGCTCGGCGAGTACGACGTGCGGCGCCCGATGACCCCCACGGGCACCAACCTGCTCGGGCTCGTCAAGCATGTCGCGAGCGTCCAGGTCGGCTACTTCGGCGAGACGTTCGGCCGCCCGTCGGACGTCGTGCTGCCGTGGCAGGTCGAGGGCGGCGATCCCGACGGCGACATGTGGGTGACGGCCGCGGAGACGCGCGACGACGTCCTCGACCTGTGGCGCCGCTCGTGCGAGCACAGCGACGCGACGATCGACGCCCTGCCGCTCGACGCCGTCGGGCACGTCGCCTGGTGGCCGCCCGAGCGCGAGCAGGTGACGCTCCACCAGATCCTCGTGCACATGGTCGTCGAGGTCGCCCGGCACGCGGGCCACGCGGACATCGTGCGGGAGAGCATCGACGGGTCGGTCGGGAACGGCCCCGGGGACCCGAACATCCCGGGCAGGACCGCCGACGACTGGGCGGCCTACTGCGCCCGGATCGACGCCGCCGCACGGGAGGCGGCCGGAGCCGCATGACGACCGAGGGCGGCTGACCCGGATGGGCTGACCCGCCCGGTCAGCCCATCCGGACCACCCCCGGTCGGCTCGTCCGGCCAGCCCGCCGGACGAGCACGCGGGGCCTCAGGCGGGCAGGACCTCCGCACGGGACCAGCGCGCGTCGGCGGTGGTCACGTGGTGGACGTCGCCCACGACGGTGACGGCGGCCTCGGTCTCGCGCGTGGAGCACGACGGGCCGACCCAGAGCTCGACCCTGCCCGGCTCGACGACCCGCGCGAGGTCACGGTCGGCGAAGGCGAGACGCGTCGTCGGGACCGTGAGCTCGACGACGGCGCTCTGCCCGGGCTCGAGGTGCACGCGGCGGTAGGCGAGGAGCTGCGCGACGGGACGCGTGACGGACCCGACGACGTCCCGGCCGTAGAGCTGGACGACGTCGGCGCCGGCGCGCTCACCGGTGTTGGTGACGGTCACGCGGGCCACGACCTCGCCGTCCGACGGCACCTCGGGCGCCGCCGTCAGGTCGGTGTGCGTGAACGTCGTGTACGACAGGCCGTGGCCGAACGGGAGCGCGGGCGTGCTGCGCAGGTTCGTGACGTCGCCGTCGCCGCCGAGCTGCGGGTGCAGGTACGAGAACGGCTGCGCACCGGCCGAGCGCGGCATGCTGACCGGCAGGCGGCCCGACGGGTTGACCCGGCCGCTGAGCACACCGGCGATCGCGGTGCCGCCCTCCTCGCCCGGGAAGAACGCCTGCACGACGGCAGCGCACCGGTCGAGCGCCCAGTCGACGGCGTACGGGCGGCCCGTGAGCAGCACCAGCACCACGGGGGTGCCGGTGGCGAGCACGGCCTCGACCAGCTCGCGCTGCACGCCCGGCAGCTCCAGGTCGTCCCGGTCGCAGCCCTCGCCGACGGTGCCGCGGCCGAACAGCCCGGCGTGGTCACCGACCACGAGCACGGCCACCTCGGCGTCGGTGGCCGCCGCGACGGCCGCGTCGAAGCCGCTGCGGTCGTCGTCGTCCACCGCGCAGCCGGGCGCGAACACGAGCTCGGCGCCGGACAGCTCGGCCGCGAGGGCCTGCCGCACGGTGGGGACGTCGATGCCGCTGTCCACGCCCGGGTGGTGCGCGAGGACGTGGTTCACGAACGAGTAGCAGCCGAACAGGGCGGCCTCACGGTCGGCGTTCGGGCCGATCACGGCGATCGTCGAGGGTCCGGCGGCCAGCGGGAGCGTGCCGTCGTTCGACAGCAGCACCACGGACTCCTCCGCGAGCCGTGCCGCGATGCGGCGGTGCTCGGGACCGTCCAGGTCGACCTCGGTCGGCGGCTCGTCGTCGAACGTCGCGTCGAGCAGGCCGAGCTGCTGCTTCTGCGTGAGGGCGCGCAGCACGGCCCGGTCGACGAGCGCCTCGTCGACCTTCCCGGCGCGGATCGCGTCCGCGAGCGGCGAGAGGAACGCGTCGCCCGTCGGGAGCTCGATGTCGACACCGGCCGCGAGGGCCAGACCGGCCGCCTCGCCGAGGTCGCTCGCGATGCCGTGCAGGATCTGCAGGAACGCGACCCCGAAGTAGTCGGCGACGACCGGACCCTCGAAGCCCCACCGGTCGCGCAGGACGCCGGTGATGAAGCGGGGGTCGGCCGCGACCGGCACACCGTCGATCTCGTTGTACGACGACATGACCGACGCCGCCTGGCCGTCGAGCAGCGCCATCTCGAACGGGACGAGCAGCACGTCCTCGACCTCGCGCGGCCCGGCGTGCACCGGCGCGAAGTTCCGCCCCGACTGCGACGCCGAGTACCCGACGAAGTGCTTCAGCGTCGCGTGCACGCCGGCCGACTGCAGGCCGCGCACGTACGACGTGCCGAGTGTGCCGACCACGTACGGGTCCTCCGCGATGCACTCGTCGACCCGGCCCCAGCGGGGATCGCGGATGACGTCGAGCACCGGGGCGAGGCCCTGGTGGATGCCGAGCTGGCGCATCGAGCCACCGATCACGGCGCCCATCTCCGTCACGAGCTCCGGGTCGAACGACGCGCCCCACGCCAGCGGCGTCGGGAACGTCGCCGCCCGCCACGCGGAGAGCCCCGTGAGGCACTCCTCGTGGACGAGCGCCGGGATCCCGAGCCGCGTCTCGCGGACCAGCTTGCGCTGCTGCTCCCACAGCGTCCGTGCACGCTCGACGGCGTCGACCGGACGCGTGCCGTACACGCGGGTCAGGTGCCCGAGGCCGTGCAGCGTCGCGGTGTCCAGCCCCTGCTCGACGGTGAACTCGCCCTGCAGGGGGGCGACGGTCTCGCCGTCGCCCTTCTCCCAGAACCCGACGAGCTGGGCCAGCTTCTCCTCGAGCGTCATGCGCTCGAGGAGCAGCCGCGGCCGGTCGGCCACGTGGTCAGGGGAAAGCTGGAGATCCGTCACGGATCGACTCCTTGTGAGCACTGGTGGGGCACGTGCGCGCGCGACGATCGGCCGCGCGCCGCACGGAAGAGGGCGTGGCGGGCGTCAGCCCTTGACGGCGCCCTGAAGGCCGTTGACGATCTGCTTCTGCATCGCGAGGAAGAAGATCAGCGCCGGGATCATCGCCAGCGACGTGAACGCGAAGACGCCCGCGATGTCGGAGGAGTGCTCCGAGGAGAAGTCGGCCACGCCGAGCGGGAGCGTCTTCATCTTGTCCTGCAGCAGGAGCAGCGGGAGCAGGTACGCGTTCCACGAGCCGACGAACGCCAGCACGCCGACGGTGACCATGCCCGGCTTCGACAGCGGCAGCAGGATCCGCCAGAAGAACCCGATGCGGGACGCGCCGTCGAGCAGCGCGGCCTCCTCCAGCTCGTTCGGCAGCGCCTGCAGGAAGGGCCGCAGGATCACGACCGTCACCGGCAGCGCGAACGCCGCCTGCGGGAGCGCCACCCCCCACCAGGTGTTCCCGAGGTGGAGCTCCTTGGTGATGAGGATGAACAGCGGGATGATCGCGACCGTCGCGGGGAAGAGCAGGCCCATCACGAAGACGAGGAAGATCTGCTCGCGACCCTTGAACCGGTAGCGGGCCAGCGGGTACGCCGCCATGATCCCGAACACGACCACGATCGTCGTGGTGATGATGGCGATGGCCGCGGAGTTGCCCGCGTACCGCCAGAAGCTCGGGTTGGTCAGGACGCCGACGTAGTTCTTGAGCACCCACGGGTCGGGCAGGGCCGCGGGGTCCTCGGCGAGCTGCCCGTTGGTGCGGAAGCCGCTGAGGATGCCGTACAGCACGGGACCGAGCGTCAGCGCGATCACCACGAGGGCGATGCCCCAGACCAGCGGGTTGCCACCCTCGAGGGAGGTCTTCTTCTTGTGGAAGCCCTGCTCCTTCGCCGTCATGGCGACGTGCGGCGGCTTCGACGGCGACACGGTTCCGGCGCTCATCGCTTCTTCCTTCCAGGAGCGGAGGTCAGGTTGTCGCGGCTCAGGATGAAGCGCTGGTAGAGCAGTGCCGCGACGAGCGAGACGACGAAGAGGATCACGGACGCCGCCGACGCGATGCCGTAGTTGGACCGCTTCGTGCCCTCGATGATGAGGAACGTCGCCATCGTGTTCGTGGAGTTGGCCGGGCCGCCGCCGGTGAGGATCCAGACCATGTCGAACAGCTGCAGCGAGCCGATCATCGACAGGAAGGCCCAGGTGCGGATCGTGGGGCCGAGCAGCGGGATCGTGATCCGGCGCTGCACCTGCCACCAGCTCGCGCCGTCGATCTGCGCGGCCTCGTAGAGCTCCTCGGGCACACTCTGGAGGCCGGCGAGGAAGAGGATGATCGCCAGGCCCAGGTACTTCCAGGTCAGGACGAAGATGACGGTGGCGAGGGCCCACTTCGGGTCGCCCAGGAAGCCTTGCGCGGGGCCGTGCAGCCCGACGGTCGCCAGGATCGTGTCGACCACGCCGTACTTCGGCTGCAGCAGCTGGAACCAGATGACGCTCGCGATGACCTCGGCCAGCACGTACGGCACGAAGATGATGGTCCGGAGCGCGCTCTGACCCTTCATCTTGCGGTTGAGCAGGAGCGCGATCGCCAGACCCAGCGGGAGCTGGATGAGGATGGAGGCGATCGCGATGATGATGTTGTGCTTGAACGCGTCGATGAAGACGTCGTTCTGCAGGACGCTGACGTAGTTCTTCAGGCCGACGAAGTCGACCAGCGGGCCGTAGCCCTTCCACCGGTACACGGAGAACTGGACGGCCTTGATGATGGGCCAGACCACGAAGAACAGGAACAGCAGGAGTGCGGGCGCCGTGAAGAAGAGGATCTCCAGGCGCTTGCGGACGGCCGGGCCCATCCCACGGCGTCCGCCCGCGGCCGGGGCCGCCGGCCGCGCGTGAGCGCGACCGGCGACCTCGACCAGGGTGGACGTCGCAGGCGAGGCGGAGGCGCCCACGGGGGCGTTCGCTTCGTCTGCCACGTCGATCACTTCTCCGAGTCAGCCGCGGCCTGGGTGGCGTCGACGATGTCCTGCGGGGACGCCTGACCGGCGAACAGCAGGGCGATCTCGTCGTTCATGGCGCCACCGACGGACGCACCGAACGCCGTGTCGAAGTACAGCTGGACGTACGGGGCCGCGTCGCGGACCTTGAGCAGGCTGGCCAGCGCCGGGTCCTTGACGTACTGCGACGCCGTCGGGTTGGTCGGCAGACCCATGTCCTGCTCCGCGAAGCCCTGCTGGACCTTGTCGGACAGCAGGTAGTTCACGAAGTCGACAGCAGCGTCGGGCGCGTCGTTCGACACGGCCCACGCGTCGCCGCCACCGAGAGCAGCCGTGGCCTCACCCTTGTCGCCGGGGAACGTCGGGAACGGGAACCAGCCGGTGTTCTCGCCGAGGCCCTTGCCGTCCTCGGTGAGGCCCTGCATGACGCCGGGCTCCCAGTGGCCCTGGAGCTCGGTCGCGACCTTGCCGGTGGCCAGGAGGCCCGAGGCGGAGGTGGCGCCGGTCTGGGCCGGGGTGGAGAGGAAGCCGGAGTTGAACGGCTCGGCCTTGAGGATCGTCTGGAGGTTCTCGCCCGCCTTGACGAAGCACGGGTCGGAGAAGTCGAGCGTCTTGACCGACTCCTGCAGCGTCGACTCGGAGCACGCGCGCAGGGCCGTGTAGTACCAGTAGTGCGCGGCGGGCCACTTGTCACCGGCGCCGACGGAGATCGGCTCGAAGCCGGCCGACGCGCCGGTCGTCTTCAGCTTGGCGATGTCCGCGGCGAAGTCCTCCCACGTGGCGGGGGGCTCGGTGATGCCGGCCTGCGCCCAGAGCGCCTTGTTGTACCAGAAGCCGACGACGCCGAGGGAGAACGGCAGACCGTAGGTCTTGCCGTCGACCTGCCAGCCCGCGACCGAGCCACCGATCTTGTCGATGGACTCCTTCGCCGACTCGGAGATGTCCTTGGTGATGCCCGCGGCGACGTGGTCCTTCAGCTCGCCGCCACCACGCTCCATGTAGATGTCGGGCGTGTCGCCGGACTGGAACGCGGCCTCGAGCTTCGTGACCATGTCCTCGTGCTGCATCGCGGAGATCTCGATGTGCACGCCGGGGTTGTCGGCCTCGAAGTCCTTCGCGACCTGCTCGTAGTAGCCCTTGCCGGGGTCGGTGTTGCTGTTGTGCCACCAGGTGATCGTCGTCTCGCCACCGCTGGTCGAGTCGTCGTTGCCTTCGGCGTCGCCGCCGGAGCTGCACGCTCCGAGCAGTGCGAGGCTCATGCCCAGCGCCAGGGCGCCAAGGACAGGTGTCCTCTTCATCTTCGAACTCCTCGTCGTCACTGAGAGGGATGGACGCGGCAAGAGTTGCAGCCAGTTGGTCGCATGTCAAAAACGTTATCGAGAACGTTATCGAACCGTTGCGTTATGCTCACCGGCGTGGAGCCGATCCCCCGCGTGAAGATGGCCGACGTCGCCCAGATCGCCGGTGTCTCCGTCGCGACCGTGTCGAAGGTCGTCAACGGACGCTACGGCGTTGCCCAGAGCACCCTCACGCGCGTGCAGGAAGTCATCGACCAGCTCGGCTACGAGACGAGCCTCGGTGCCCGTAGCCTGCGCAGCTACCGCACGAACGTGCTCGGCATCCTCGTCGCGGAGTTCGAGCCGTACAGCACCGAGCTCCTCAAGGGCGCCTCCGGCGCGGTCGGCCCGACGGGGTACGAGCTGCTCGCCTACTCGGGCGGCGGCGCGGGCGGCGCGGACGTCGGCTGGGAGCGGCGGTACCTCTCGCGGCTGTCCGGCACGCTCATCGACGGCGCGGTCATCGTCACTCCGACGGTCGTCGAGGCAGTGCCCGGCGTCCCCGTCGTGGCCGTCGACCCGCACACCGGCCCGTCCGGCTTCCCGACGGTCGACGCCGACAGCTTCGGCGGCGCCGTGCTCGCCACCGAGCACCTCCTGCGCCTCGGGCACCGGCGGATCGGCTTCCTCGGCGGACGCCCCGACCTCGAGTCCGCGACGCTGCGCGAGTCCGGGTTCCGGCACGCGATGGCCGCCGCCGGGGTGACGGTCGACGAGGCGCTCGTCCTCGTCGGCGGCTACCGGCCCGAGACCGCGGACCAGCCCGCCCACCAGCTGCTCTCGGAGCCCGAGCCGCCCACCGCCGTGTTCGCCGCGAACGACCTCTCCGCGATCCGCGTCATGGAGGTCGCCCGCTCGCTCGGGCTCCGCGTGCCCGAGGACCTCTCGGTCATCGGCTTCGACAACGTCCCCGAGTCCGCCATGGCGACACCGCCGCTCACCACGATCAGCCAGCCGCTGCAGCAGATGGGCGCCGAGGCCCTGCGCATGCTCGTCGACCTCATCGACGGCAAGGAGCGCTCGACCCACAGCCGGCTGCCGACCGCGCTCGTCGAGCGCTCGTCGTGCGCACCGCCGCGCACCCGCTGACCCCAGCCCCATCCACCCAGGGTCGGTGAGAACCCTGTGCGCGCGCGACCCCCGCTACGCCCGGACGACGTCGGCACGGTGCCGGCCGCCGCGCACGGCCCTGCCCGACCCCGCGCGCACGAGCGCGAACGGGATCCGCACGGCACGCGACCGTGACGGCATGAACCGCAGGAAGAACCCGAGCCGCAGCAGCCACGCGACCCACCCGGTGATCGGCACCCCGTACAGGTCGGCGACGCCGCGGCCCGTGCCGAACGACGCGGCCGCGCCCAGGCCGAGGTAGCGGAACGGCCGACCGGGCCGCCCGCGCAGGGTGTGCGCGACGTTGCGGCCCACCTGGTCGCCCGCCTTGATCGCCCACAGCGCGTTCGCCGGGACGGGCGTCCCGGAGCGGGGGTGCAGGACGGCGGCGGCGTCGCCCGCGGCCCACACGTTCGACGCGCCGCGGGCAGCGACCGGGGTGACCCGCAGGTCCCGCTGGGTGAGGATCCGGCCCCGGGCGTCACGGGCCAGCGGCTCCAGGCCGGGCAGCGGCACCGGGCGCTGGCCGGTCGTCGCCAGGACGGTGCCCGCGGGGATGCGCGTGCCGTCCGACAGCGTCACCGCGTGCGCGTCGGCGGCCACCACGCGCGTGCCCGTGCGGACGTCGACCGCGAGCCGGGCGAGCTCCGCGACGCAGCGGGCCGCCAGCCGCGGCTGCTCGTCGTGCAACGCCGGGACCACCCGGTCACCGCCGTGGACCAGCACGACGGACGGTGGCGGGGTCGGCCCGACCCGGTCCGCGAGCGCGGCGGCGAGCTCGACGCCGGCCAGGCCGCCGCCGACGACGACCACCGGCCGCCCGTCGTCACCGGCGGCCGCGGCCTGCTCGGCGAGCGCCCGCAGCCCGCCCGGGCGGCGCAGCGTGACGCCCCGGTCGGCGAGCCCCTCGACGTCGTCCAGCGGTTCGGCGGCGCCGGTGCCGACGACGAGGGCGTCGTACCGGACGGTCGCCTCGGCGGACCCGTCGGCGGGCGCGTACGTGACGGCCTGCCGGTGCAGGTCGACGTGCCGGACCCGGGCGTGCAGCACCCGCGCGTACGGCATGGCCTCGACGAGCGGCGTCTGCGTCAGGTGCGCGGGCAGCCGGCCGGCGGCGACCTCGCCCGTGAACCCGTGGAAGTTGTGCACGTCGTCGGCGCTGACCACGACGATCTCGACGTCACCGCGGCGGACCCGTCGGCGCAGCCGCCGGACGATCGCGCCGTACGCGTGCAGGGTCACGTACCCGCCACCGAGCAGGACGACCCGCCTCGGCGTGCCGGCCGCGACGCTCACCGCGCACCCGCGACGACAGCCGCGCGCTCCTCGAGCGGCCGGCCGAACGACGTGGCCGGGGCCGCCGCGAACCCGTGCCGGGCGAACCGCCCCGCGAGGTGACGCACGTGGTCGACCTGGTCCGGTGTCGGGACCCCCAGGGAGAAGTGGCCTTGATGGCCGTCCAGACCGAGGAGCGCGGTCTCCGCGAAGCACGCGTACGCGCGACCCTGCGGCAGCCCGATGTTCCCGCCGCGCAGCCGCATGTCGGGCACCGCGACGACACCGCCGTCGACGACGGTCACGTCGGGCCGTTCGTCGAGCAGCTTCGGTGAGGTGTTGCGCGGCTGGGTCGCGTCCAGGACCAGCGCGCCGGGAGCGAGGTGCTCGGCGCGCAGCAGGGCGTCGGCGGACGCGGTGAGCAGGACGACGACGTCGCAGCCGCGCACGTCGTGCAGGTCCGTCGACACGGCGGTCGGGACACGCCGGTGCGTCTCGGCGGCGAGGGTGCCGAGCTTCGCGGCCCCGCGGGCGACCAGCAGCAGCTCGTCGGCGGCCCGCGAACGCGCCAGCAGACGGACGAGCGCGGTGCCGACGCTGCCCGTCGCACCGACGACCGCGACCCGTCGCCGGCCCGCGTCGCCGAGCAGGGTGAGGAGCTGGTCCTCGACGACGGCCGCCGTGAACGCGTTGCCGTTCGTGACGCCCACGTCGGTCCGGTCCCGCAGCGTGACGCCGCCCGCGGTCACGGTCGCCGTCAGCGCGCCCAGCCCGACGACCCCCGCGCCGAGCCGCGCCGCGTGGTCGATCGCCCGGCCCACCCGGGCCCGCCCCTCGTGCGGCTCCCCGAGCAGGTGCCGCGCCCCGAACGGCACGAGCACCACGTGCCCGACCGGCTCCGGACCCTCGTCGGGCAGGTGCACGCGGGCCATCGAGAACGGCGGGAGCGGCAGCCACCGCACGGCCCGCTCGACGACACCCTCCGGCAGCCGGCCGAGCGGCCGCCACACCCGCGCGAGGTCCTCGGCGATGCGGGCGCGCGGATGGACGAGGAAGGCGAAGGGGAGGGCGCTCATGAGGGCTCCAGGCGGGAGTCGGCTGCGTGCGTCCCCTGGCGGGTCGCACCCCTCAGGTGGCCTGACCTGGGCTCCTGATACCGCCCGGACCGGGTGAGGTGCCGTCAGACCTCGGCGCCCGGCAGGCGCGAGCGCCACGTGTGCGTCGGCTCGTAGCCGAGCAGTCGGCGGGCCTTGTCGATGCCGAGCAGCGTCTCGCGGCCCTCGATCGCCCGGCGGACCGGCACGTCCGGGAAGTGCTCCGCGACGAGGTCCGCCGACGGGGTGTCGAGCACCGTGTCCGGTGCCGCGATGATGAACGCCTCGAACCCCGTCAGGTCGCTCTCCAGGGCCAGCCGCACCGCCTGCGCACCGTCGCGGGCGTCGATGTAGCCCCACAGGTTCCAGATCCGGTCCTGCGCCGTGAACTGCGGGAACGCCCGGTAGTCCTCGTCGACCATGACGTTCGAGAACCGCAGCCCGATAAGCTTCGCCTGCGGGTCCCAGCGCGTGAAGTGCCGCGCCATCTCCTCCTCGACGGCCTTGCCCAGCGAGTACGTGCTCTCGGGGCGGACCGCGTACTCCTCGTCGACCGGGACGTACGGCGGCGGCGTCTCGAACGGCAGGCCCAGCACCGTCTCGCTCGACGCCCACACGACGTTGCGGATGCCCGCCCGCCGGGCCGCGCTGAACACGTGGTGCGTCGCGACCACGTTGTTCGCGAACGTCGCCCCGCTCGGCCGCAGCCCCGGCGCCGGGATCGCCGCGAGGTGCACGACCGCGTCGACGCCGTCATACCGGTCGTCGATCCCGCTGAGCGCCTCCGTCACCTGCCCGAGGTCCGTGAGGTCCACGAGCGTGAACCGGGCCGGCTGACCCGGCGGCGGCGGGACCACGTCGACGTTCACGACGTCCCACCCGTGCTCCGCCAGGTGCTCGACGACCGCCCGACCCAGCTTCCCGCTGCCACCCGTCACCACGACACGACCCATGCCGTCGACCGTATCCCTCAGTCGGCGTCGAGCCAGACGCGCTCGGGCGGCAGCAGCGCCTCGAGCTCCGGCCAGATGGCGTCCGGCACGGCCGTCGTCGCCGCGTCCACCGTCTCGGCGACCCGCTGCGGCCGGCTCATCCCGACGATCGTCGACGCGACCCGCTCGTCGCGCAGCGAGAACTGCAGCGCCGCCGTCGCGATGTCCGTGCCGTACGCGGCGCACACGCGCCGCATCTGCTCCACCGCGCCGAGCACCTCGGGCGGTGCCGGCCGGTAGCCGTACGTCGTCGGGCCGCCGTCCTGGCTGGCCAGGATGCCGCCGCCGTACACCGCCGCGTTCAGCACGCCCATGCCCTGGCGCAGCGCCTCCTCGATGAGCGGGCCCGCGCTGCGGTCCAGCAGCGTCCAGCGGTTGTGCACCAGCAGCACGTCGAACACGCCCAGGTCCAGGTACTTCGCGATCTCCTGCACCCGGCCGCCCGCCAGGCCGATCTTCCCGACCTGACCCTCCTCGCGGAGCCGGACGAGCGCGTCGACCGCACCGCCCGGCGCGGACAGCTCGGCGAAGTCGAAGTTCTCCGGGTCGTGCAGGTGCACGAGCGGCAGGTGGTCGAGCCCGAGCCGCTCCCGGCTCTCCTCGACCGACGCACGGACCCGGTCCCCCGAGTAGTCGTCGCCCGACGGGTCGACCTTCGTCGCGAGCACCACGTCGTCCGGCAGGCCGCCGTGGCGGGCCAGTGCCGCACCGATCCGCCGCTCGCTCTCGCCGTCGCTGTACCCGTTCGACGTGTCGATGAACCGGATCGGGCTGTCGAGCGCCGCCAGCACCGTGTCGATGCCGTCCTCCGCCGGGGTGTCCCGTCCGAACAGGCGGGGCATGCTCCCGAGCGGCCCACCGCCCAGGCAGACGGCGGACACCTGCAGGCCGGTCCTGCCGAGCGGGCGGATCCACGCCTCCGTCATCGCGAGCTCCTTCGTCGTCAGGGTGTCGCCCATCCCATCACGGCCGCGGCCGGTGCCCGACGGCCCGGGCGCGCCGGACGTCGTCGCCCGGCACACGGCCGTGGCTCAGCCGGCCGCCCGCAGGAACTGCTCCAGCAGCGGACCCGCCGTCGTCGACCCGTAGTCGCCCACGTCGACGAACACCGCGACGGCGAGGTCGCCGTGCGTCGCGATCATCCACACGTGGTTCTGCAGGTTCCCGTCCTCGCCGAACTGCGCGGTGCCGGTCTTCGCGGCGACCTCCGGTGCGGGCACGTCCTGCAGGAACGTCGCGCCACCCTCCGTGACGACCGCGCGCATGAGCCCCTGCAGGGTCTGCGCCTCGGCCGTGGTGAGCGGGACGGCGGGACGCGGCGTGGCGCTCGGCGACGCCGACCCCTCGCCGCCCTCGCTCGCGGACGGGGTCGCACCGCCGGACGACGTCGCGCCCTCCGCGGGCGTGACGAGGTGCGGCGTGACGGTGTGCCCGGCCCCGACCGACGCCGCGACGGTCGCCATGCCGAGCGGCGACGCGAGGATCCGGCCCTGGCCGATCATCGACGCCGCGTGGTCCGTGCCGTCCGAGTCGGCCGGCACGGCGCCCAGGAACGCGGCGAAGCCGAGGTCGGCGTCGGGCACGAGGCCGAGCGAGCCGGCCGCGTCGATCAGCGCGTTCTGGTCGGCCTTGTCCCGGGAACCGATGAACGCCGTGTTGCACGAGTTCGCGAACGCGGTCCGCAGCGGCACGTCGCCGAGCTTGTCGGCCGGGTAGCCGGGGAAGTTCTGGAACACGCGGCCGTCGACCGTCGTGGTCGCCGGGCACGAGACGGTGCTGTCCGCGGTCAGGCCGCCGCGCAGCAGGGCCAGCGTCGTCGCGACCTTGAACGTCGAGCCCGGCGCGAACTGGCCGAGCGTCGCCGTCGACTGACCCTCACCACCCGGTCCGCTCGCCGCCGCGACGACGTCACCCGTCGACGGGCGGACCGCCACGATCGCGCTCGCGGGCCCGACCCCCGCGAGGATGTCCTCGGCGGCCTGCTGGAGGTTCGGGTCGAGCGTCGTCGCCAGCGGGGTGCCCGCCACGGGCTCCTTGCTGAACAGCTCCCGCTTCGCCGCGCCGTCGGCCGAGACCGCGTTCACCGTGATGCCCGGCACCCCGCGCAGCTGGGCGTCGAACTGACGCTGCAGCCCGCTCAGGCCCGCCGTGTCGCCGGCCGCGATCGCGCCCTCGGACTTCTCGACGATCTCGGCCGTCGCAGGGCCGACGGTGCCGAGGATCGGACGGGCGAACACGCGGGTCGGCGCGAGCGGCAGCGTGTCCGACACGGCGCTCACGCCGACCGCCGTGGTGAGCGCGGGGATGTCGTAGGCGGGGTCGCCCTGACGCACCGTGATGGCCTCGACGAACGCCTTCGGCCCCGCCGCCGCCACCTTCGCGGCGTACTCGTCCGCGTCGATGCCGAGACCCACGGCGAGCCACCGGGCTGCGGCGTCCTGGCCGGCCGCGTCCGTGTGGGTCTTGTCGACACCGAGGTGCCACACGGGGCGCGGCTCGACGATCGGGACGCCTCCCGCGCCGAGCACGTTGGCCCGCTCCGCGCGGACCCGGGTCGTGGTGAGCTTCTCGCCGGCCACGAGGTCGGGCGCGAGCAGCGCCGGGGACCAGGTCACCCGCCAGACGGACTCGTCCTCGGCGTCGCGCGTGAGGTGCGCGGTCGTCGTGTACGTCCAGTCGTCGTCCGTGTCGTCGACGTCCCAGGTGAAGGCGAACTTGGCCGTCGCGGTGTCGGGGTCGTCCTTCGGGCTCGCGGCGGACGTGAAGGTGACCTTCGGCTCGAGCGGGTCGAGGCCCTCGTAGGCCGCGGTGCGCGCGTCGGCCGCCGCGGCGGCGTCGCCCGAGCCGTCCGCGAACTCGACGGCCGTGAAGCTGCCCGACGTGAGCGCGGCCGCCAGCGTCTTCGCGGCGGCGTCCGGGCCCGGCGGCTTCGACGAGCACGCCGCGAGCCCCGCGGCGGCGAGCACGCCGACGGTCCCGACCGCGACGAACCGTCGCCAGCCGGGCCGGGCTGCCGGGCCACGTGCGGGGAGCACGACACCGGCGCGGACCTGCGGTACGACGTGACCCCGGGCTCCGGGGCGACGGCTTGCGAACGTCATCATGTCCTTTCGTGCCCGGCCCTCGTCGGCCGGGGATGCCCCACCGCGACGCACGTGGTCGCGCAGGACGGGCGAACGCATCGTGTCGTGACGACCGACGTCGGCGCGACCCGATTCCACCGCCCCGGTCGGCAGCCAGGGCACCTCGTGAGCGTGCCAGGAACCGTCGCCGCCCGTGGGCGGTACGGGAAAGCCTTCACCCTTCCTCCCCACGGCGCCCGGGGCGGTCAGAGCACCCCGTCCGGGTCGTACGTGCGGCGGACCTCGTCGAGCCGTGCGCTCGTCGCCGCCGACCAGCGCGGCGGCCCGAGACCGCCGCCGAAGTTCGGGTTCAGCTCGTCCGCGACCCACGGCGACAGGTCGTCGACCAGCGACCTGCCCACCGCAGGGAGGTCGTCGAACGTCGACGGGTCGAGGGCGACGAGCGAGAACGTGAACCCGGCGCCGCGCCCCGACACCGCCGACCCGCCCGGGACGTCGACCTCCGTCGCCCCCGCGACGTGGCGGAGCTCCACGGCGACGAACGGGTGGTCCGCGTCCGGTCCGACCCGGTCGAGCCAGACCGACGCGAGGTCGTCGTCCGCGTGCGACAGCAGCCCGCCACCCGCCCAGCTCGGCCCGGGCTCCGTCGGGTTGGCGTGGATCCGTGCCACCTGGCCGAGCGGCAGAGGGCCGAGGCCGTCGAGCAGCACGGGGGCAAGGGCCCGCAGCGGCGCGGCGACCCGCTCACCCGTCGCGGCGTCCCCGGGCCGCGTGACCCGCAGGCCGAGCGCCGTGCGTCCCCGCAGCGGGGGCGGCACGGCGTCGAGCGGCGGGAACCGGACGACGACCGCGCTCGTGGTGGTCGCCGGGTCCGCGGTGGCCGTCCACGCGATCCAGCCGCGCAGCGCCGCCTCGACGTGCTCCTTGTCGAAGAAGAGCGACCCTGCGTACAGCTCGGGCACCTCCGCGAGCCGGACCCGCAGCCCTGTCACGATCCCGAGCCCCCACTTTCCGCCGCGCAGGGCCCAGAACAGGTCCGGGTGGTGCTCCTCGCTCGCCTCGACGACCTCGCCCGCCCCGGTGACGACCGTGACGGACACCAGGTGGTCCGAGCTGAACCCGTGGCTGCGCGCGAACGGTCCGAGCCCGCCCCCGAGCAGGAACCCGACGACCCCGACCGTCGGCGCCGACCCCGCGACCGGGGCCAGCCCGGACGGCGCGGCCGCCGCGACGACGTCGCCCCACCGGGCGCCCGCGCCGACCGTCGCGACCCTGGTGGCGGCATCGACCTCGACGCCGCCGAGCCGCCGCGTGCTCACCAGGACGCCGGAGCGCGCGGGAGGTCCGCCGTGCCCGGTCGCGTGCGCGGCAACGTGCAGGCCGTGCGCCCGGGCGTGGTGGACCGCCGCCACGACGTCCTGCACGCTCGTCGCCCCGACGACGACGTCGGGGTGGTGGCCCAGGGTGGTGGAGAACGACGCGACCTCGTCGTCGTAGCCGTCGTCGGACGGCGTCAGGACGGGGCCGGTGACGTGCTGCTGCAGCGCGTGCGGCATGGGACGACCTCCTCGGGACCGGGGCTCGTGGGGCTGCTGCAGCAGACTCCCACCGACCACTGACGTCCCGCGCCGTCAGCCCTCGACGAGCCTGCGCACCGCGGCGTGCAGGTCGTCACGGACCGCGCCCTGCGCGACCCCCGGCACGAGCAGCAGGCCGTGCACGAGGCCCAGCACCTGCGTGAGCACCCGCTCGGCGGACGCGCCGGTGACGCCGGGACGGCGGTCGAGCGCCGCCTGCAGCGCCTCGACCTTCGCCGTCGTCGCGTGCTGCCACTCGGGCAGGCCGGCGAGCACCCCCGGTCGCTCGAGCGTGTGCCACAGCAGCAGCCGGACCAGCTCGGGGTGCGCGAGGTTGAAGTCGAGCAGCCGGACGGCGTACCCCGGCAGGTCGTCCGCGTCGAACGGGACGGCGTCGACGAACTGGTCGATGCGGTTCTCCACGACCGCGTCGAACAGGGCGTCCTTGCTGGTGAAGTACGCGTAGAGGCGCTGCTTGTTGGCGGCCGCCCGCTCCGCGATCCGGTCGACGCGGGCACCGGCGAGACCTCGCTCGGCGAACTCGTCCGCGGCCGCCGCGAGGATCCGTGCCGGCGTCGACCCGGGCTCGGGACCGCTCATGCCGGCAGCGCGGTGCCGGTCAGGTCCTGCGCGACCGCCCACAGCCGGGCCGCGGTCGCGCCGTCCCGCATCCGCCGGTTGAGGTGCACCGGGCCCGGGTCGCCGACGAGCCCCCACCGGCCCGTCGGGCCGTAGTACCCGCCCTGCGCGGCGAGCGGGCTCGTCGCGGCCAGCAGGATCGAGCCCGCACCCTCGGGCGGCAGCATCGACGGCATCACCGAGTCGCCCGAGAAGATCGACCGGCGGGGCGTGTCCCGGCCGAGCGACGCACCGGCGGTCTGCAGGTTCGTCCGCGTGAACCCCGGGTGCGCGGCGGTGCTGAGCAGCGGCCACCCGCGCTCGTCGGACACGCGCGCCAGGTGCCGTGCGAGGTGCAGGTCGGCGAGCTTCGACTGGCCGTACGCCCGCCACGGCCGGTAGCCGCGGGTCCACTGCAGGTCGTCGAACCGGATGCGGGCCCAGCTCGCGACACCGCTGCTCATCGTCGCGACGCGGGGCTCGGGCGCGGCGAGCAGCAGCGGCAGCAGCAGGTTCGTGAGCGCGAGCGGTCCCAGGAAGTTGGTGCCCATCTGCAGCTCGAACCCGTCGGCCGTCTCGAACCGGGTGGGCGGGACCATCACGCCCGCGTTGTTCACGAGCACGTCGAGCCGGTCGAGGTCGGCCGTCAGGGTGTCGGCGAAGTGGCGGACGGAGGCGAGGTCGGCGAGGTCGACCACCCGGACCTCCACGTCCGCGCCCGGGTGGGCCGCGCGGATCTCGGCGAGCGCCTTCTCGCCCTTCTCGGCGTTCCGGACGGCGAGGACGACACGGGCGCCGGCGGCGGCGAGCTGCTCGGCCGCGGCCCGGCCGGTGCCGCTGTTCGCGCCCGTGACGACGAACGTGCGGCCGTGCTGCTCCGGGACGGCGTACATGACGGCTCCTTCGAACAACCAACTGGTTAGTTGGCAGGATCCCTCCGCATCCGTCGCCCGTCAACACCGCATCGCCCTCGGGACGACAGGCGCGCTGTGGGCGGGGCTCGGGAGACTGTCCGGGAGCACGGACCGCAGCGCATCGGAGGGCGAGCGTGGAGCCGTTCACCGTCGAGATCGACGAGGAGGCGCTCGCCGACCTGCGCGACCGCCTGCGCCGCACCCGGTGGTCCCGGACCGTCCCGGGCACCGGATGGTCCCGGGGCGTGCCCGTCGACGTCCTGCGGGACCTCGTCGGGCACTGGCTCACCGGCTACGACTGGCAGCGCCTGCGCCGGCGGCTCGGCGAGGTGCCGCACCTCGTCACGACCGTCGACGGCCAACGGATCCACCTCGTCCACGCGCGCTCGCCGGAACCGGCCGCGCTCCCCCTGCTCCTCACCCACGGCTGGCCCGGCTCGGTGCTCGACCACCTGCACCTCGTCGGACCGCTCACCGACCCGGCCCGCCACGGCGGCGACCCCGCCGACGCCTTCCACGTCGTCGCGCCCTCGCTGCCGGGCTTCGGGTTCTCGACCCCGCTCGCGGGCCCCGGCTGGGACCACCACCGGATCGCGCGCGCCTGGCCGGAGCTGATGACCCGTCTCGGGTACGCACGGTTCGGGGTGGTGGGCGGCGACACGGGATCGGTCGTCTCACCGCTCGTCGGGCGGATCGCGCCGGACCGCGTCGTCGGGGTCCACCTCCACGGCAACCTCGACGTCCCCAGGCACGCGCCCGACGAGTCGCCCGCCGAGAGCGCCCGGGTCGACGCCGGCCGGCAGCGCGCGCGGACCGACGGCGGCTACGCGGCCCTGCAGCAGACGCGCCCCCACACGCTCGGGCACGCGCTCGCGGACTCCCCCGCCGGGCAGCTGGCCTGGGTGCTCGACAAGCTGCACGACTGGACGGACCCGGCCCACCCGCCGTTCGGCGGCGTCGACCTCGACGACGTCCTGGACCTCGTCGTGCTGTTCTGGGTCACCGGGACGGCCGCGACGTCGGCCAACCTGTACTACGAGAACCGGGTCGCGGCACCGCCTCCGGGTGCCCCGGGCGTCGTGCCCACGGCCGTCGCCCTGTTCCCGACGGACCCGCCCACACGCAGCGCCGCCGGCCGCCAGCACCACCTCGTCCGCTGGACCGAGCTGCCGCGCGGCGGCCACTTCGCAGCGCTGGAGGCCCCCGACCTGCTGGTCGACGACCTCCGGGCCTTCTACCGCCCCCTGCGAGACGAGCGGGTCAGCCGCCGATGATGACCGTCGGGCAGCCCGGGCCCGGCACGATCGGGGTGCCGTGCATGCTCAGGTCGGCCAGCCGGGCGGCCGGGAAGTTGCCGATCAGCACCGTCAGGCTGCCCATCGCGATCCCGTTCGGTGCGGGCGAGACGCACGGGATCCCGCCGGGGATGTTGTTCGCGACGGCGGCCGGCTGACCGCCGATGAGCACCGTCATGACCGCCGCCGCGGGCGTGATGGGCCCGCCCACGTGCGGCTTCGGTCCGTCGAACAGCGGGCACAGGGCGGTGTCACCCACCCGCAGCGCCGGTCCCATCGGCATCGCGTCGGACCCGTCAGGGGGTCGCCGGCGGGACCGGGACGACGAGCGTGCCGCTGAAGACGAGCGCGTCGTTGCAGGCCGCCGGCTTCGGGGTGCCGTCCGGTGGTGTCCCGATGGTCCGGCAGTTCACCGTCACCCGGAACGTGGCGTCGCCCGGCACCGTGATGGGCGTCTGGAAGTGGTAGTCGTTGTCGCGGAAGTTCTCGAGCGCGACCTGGAGCAGCGTCGTCGCCGTCCCGCCGCCGGCGGGCACGACCGCGAGCGTCATCGTGCCGAAGTCGCCCTGCGGGTTGTTGAGCACCAGGTCCGTGATGCGCAGCGTCTGGTCCGTCGGCACCGGGAACGTCGCGTCGTCCGACGCGCCCTCCGCCAGGCCCGTCACGGAGAGCCGCTGCAGCGTCGGCGTGAACAGCTCCGTCGGCGTCACCGGCAGGTTCTTCGTGAGGTCCTCGACCTTCGCGGTCTGCTCCTGCGCGGCGGCCGCCGCCTGGGCCGCCTGCGCGGACCCCGCCTGGGCGTCGGTGGCCGACTTCTGCGCGGCCGCGGCCGCCTCGTTGGCCTGCGCGACCTCGTCCTCGACGGACGACTTCGCGGCCGACGCGATCACCGGCTTCAGCAGCGTGAACCACAGCAGCGCCAGCAGCGCCAGGAGGGCGAGCAGCGCGAGGAGGGCCTTGAAGAACCACTTCGGGATGATCGACGTCTGCACGTGCGCGCCGTCGAGCAGCACCGGCGTCGTGTTCTCCGCGGCGGCGGTCACCGTGAACGGGTGCGTCACGTCCGGACCGCGCCACAGGCTCTTCGCCGGCTTGACCTTGACGTCGGCGAACGCCGCCTCGCCGGGACCCACGGTCAGCAGCTGCGGGTTGATCCGGTAGTCGAGGGTGTTCTGCTCGTCGGCCGCCTGCAGCGTCACCGTGACGGGCACGTTGCCACGGTTGTCGAACGCGACCCGGTGCTTCGCGCCACGCCGCCCGTGCGACGTGCGGGGCAGCAGCTCGGCGGTCGTGTCGAGGAACGGCAGCACCTCGACGACACCCTCGGGGATCACGGTCTCGTCGACGTGCTCGAACGGGACGACGCGGATGCCGTAGTCCAGCGGGCCGGCCGGCACCGTCGCGGAACGCGGGGGTGCGAACCGGATCGTCGCCGTCGTGGACGTGTCCGGGTAGAGCCCGTCGATCACTGCGGGCTCGATCGTCGTCCACGCCGCGGGCACCCCGAGCACCTCGATCCGGTAGCCCTCCACCGTCGTGCCCGTGTTACGGATGTGCAGCGGCACGACCGCCTCGGTCCCGGGGGAGAGCTCCACCCGGGGCGAGTCCAGCTTGGCCGTCGTCGTCATGCAGGCGACCGTACGGCTCGACGCCCGGCAGGACGACGGTCCCCCGGGCGGGCCGAACGGGCAGCGGTGCTGCCCGTTGAGTCGATGTTGACTGCACGATCAGTGCGCCCCTGCACGCTGTCCGGACGAGCATCCGGGGGGGCCGGATGCCAGGAGCAGGGGGCACATCATGGAACGAGTGGCGGTGTGGGTGAGCGCACGGGACCCGATCTCGGAGGCAGGCGTGGTCAGCGCGCTGCGGCCGCGGCCGGAGGTCCGGGTCCTGGGGCACGACGAGGCGGAGGCCTCCCAGGTGGCGGTCGTCGTCGCGGACGCGGTCGACGACGACGCGCTGCGGCTCGTGCGGATGGTCCGAAGGCAGACGCCGAGCCAGGCGGTCCTCGTGGCCGGCCGGCTCGAGGACGGCGACGTGGTGACGGCCGTCGAGGCGGGCGTCCTCGGGCTCGTGCGGCGCAGCGAGGCGACGCCCGACCGGCTCGTCCGGGTGATCTGCGGGGCAGCGACCGGTGAGGGCAGCGTGCCGCCCGACCTGCTGGGGCGGCTCCTCGACCAGGTGGGGACCCTCCAGCGACAGGTCCTGCGGCCGCGTGGGCTGACGTTCACCGGCCTGGCGTCCCGCGAGATCGAGGTGCTCCGGCTCATCGCCGACGGCTACGACACGTCCGAGATCGCCCGGGAGCTCGCCTACTCGGAGCGGACCGTGAAGAACGTGCTGCACGACGTGACGACGCGCCTGCAGCTGCGCAACCGGTCGCACGCCGTGGCGTACGCGCTGCGGGAAGGACTCATCTAGTCGACCTGCCGATGTCCGTGACGGGCCGCTGCGCACTCCTCCTTGCAGTGCCCGTCCGGGCACCGGTGCCGTGCCCGTCGGACCCGCCGTGTCCCGGCGGGTCGACCGGCGGTCGCGGGACCGCTCGCGACCGCTCGGTCGCGGGCCGGTCAGGGGGAGGTTCGTGATGGCTGGAGCGCGAGCGTGGGCCGCGGGCCTCGTCGCCGGGACGTTGCTGGTGTCCGGGGCGGCGGGCGCGTCGGCCGCGGGTCCGCTCGGTGGTGCGGTCGTGGCGGCGCTGCCGGTGCCCGTCGCCGCGGCGCCGCGGGTGGGGTTCACCGACCGCACGGACGAGCTGCGCGAGGTGCACCTCGACTGGCAGGACGTGATCATCAACCTGGCCGGGGGCACCCCGGCCGGGCCCGCGCCGGTCGGCGAGGGGCTGGTGGGCGAGGTCCTCGGGGAAGGCACGACCGGCGGCGGCATCCTCGGCGGCGGCACGACCGGCGCGGCCACCCTCGGCGGCGGCACGACCGGCGGCAGCACGACCGGCGGCGGCACCCCGCTGGCCGTCCTGGCCGCCCCCGTCATGCCGCCGGTGTTCTTCGACCCGACCCCCGAGGACACCCCGTACGTCGACGGTCACCGCCACGACGGCGAGGCGACCGCGCACACCGTCGTCGGCGACGAGAACCCCACCGACGTCGCGGCCGACCTCACCTGGGTCAGCACGGCCGCGCAGGACGACCCCGCCGCGCCCACCGGCCCGGAGGACCCCGGCGAGGTGTACTACCGGGACCTCACCGCCCAGAGCGCCGCCGACGCCCGGGTCACGTGCGACCCCGCGACCGAGGTGCACCCGTCGGTCTCCCCCGACGGCACCCGCATCGCGTACGCGACGAACGCGCACGGGACCTGGGACATCGCCGTCGCGCCCGTCAGCACGGACAGCACCTGCCCGAAGGCGGAGCCGACGTGGGTGACGCACGGCGAGGGCGACAGCACGTGGCCCGCCTGGCTCGACGACGGCACGCTCGTGTTCTCCAGCACCCGGGACGACGAGCTCGGCGACCTGTTCGTCGCCGCGGCCGACGGCACGGGGTCGGCGTCCCCCCTCACCGACGGCCCGGGGTCCGCCGACACGCAGCCCGACGTCCGCGCGACGGCGACGGGATGGCTGGTCGCCTTCACGACGACGCGGTACCGGCCGGACGGCTCGATCGGGCTCCTGGGGCTCACCCGGGACCTCAAGCCCGACCCGGCGGTGGGTCCCGACGGCCTGCGCGACCCGTTCGCCGACGCCGTCCTCGGGACCCCGCAAGGGTCGGAGCCGGTGTGGAGCCTGCCCGGCTCGCCGTGGGCCGTCGCGTTCACCTCGACGTGGTCCGACCCGTCCGGCGACATCATGGTCGCTGCCTTCACCCCGGACGCGGCCGCGCTCGTCGACTACACCACGGTCGCCGGCACCTTCCGGCGCGCCGAGTCGCACCCGACCTGGCTGTCCTTCACCGACACGGGGTCCGCCCAGGACGTCCGGCTCGTGTACACCTCCGAGGTCGGGACGCCAGACGTGAGCGATGCGGTCGCGGACGACGGGTCGGACATCCGTGAGATCTCCCGGTCGGCGCTGCCGCTCGACCCGGACGACCTCACGCCCTCCACCGACCTGAGCCAGGCGGGCCTCGACTACTCCCCCGACGGCCAGTACGTCGTCTACAGCGTGCAGCGCGGCGCCCAGGACGGCACCGGCTGGGCGCTGCAGATCGCCCGCGCCGACACGCTCGAGGTCGTCGAGAGCTTCGAGTACGACCGGGTCGGGCCGGACATCGACCTCAACCCCACGTGGTCCCCCGACGGGTCGACGATCGCCTTCGTCCGGCGGCCCTGGGTGCAGGTCGCCACCGGCGGCTTCCACGCCCAGGCGCAGATCGTCACCGTGGACGCGACCGACCCGACCGAGCCGAGGATGCGCAAGGTCCTCGAGATCACGCCTGAGCCGGCCGCGTCCCCGTACACGGACCTCGACCCGTCGTGGTTCCCGGACAGCGAGCGGCTCGCGTTCTCACGCGCGTCAGGCGACACGGACGACCTCGACCTGCGGTCCATCTGGACGATCAACACCCGCACGCTGACCTCCGAGCAGATCCGGTTCTGCAGCAGCACCACGACCTGCCGGTTCACGGTTCCCCTGCGCGGTCGGGCGCCGGCGGTCTCCCCCGACGGCACGCAGATCGCCGTCGCGTCGCTGCTGCTCGACGCGGACGGTGCGGATCCGCTGGACATCGCGACGCCCGGGAACATCGGGATCGTCGACATCGACGAGACCACAGACGGGATCGCGGTGACCGGCACGTCCGCGCTGACCGGCTTCCGCCCGGACGGCTCCGCCACCGACAGCCGCCGGGTGGTCGCGACGGCGGACCAGCCGGACTGGTCGCCCGACGGCGCGGAGATCGCGTTCTCCGGCTCCCCGGCGACCGGGCCCGAGGCGCGCGGCATCTGGGCGGTGTCGCCCGAGGGGACAGGTCTGCGTCGCATCGTGGACCGTCCCGGTCCGCAGCGCAGCCCTGCCTACCAGCCGTTCACGGACATGGTGCTGACCATGTCGGCCTCCCCACCGACAGGGGGTGGCGCGACCGTCACGGCCGTCGCGACCAACGCCGGCCCCGGGCTCGTGCGCTCCGCGACCGTGTCCGTCGAGCTGCCCCCCGGCCTCACGTCGCCGGGCGCCACGGGATGCACCGTGGCGGCCGCGGTGCTGACGTGCGCGGTGGACGCGCCGATGAGCACGGGCGACACGGCGTCGTTCGAGATCCCCGTGACCGGGATCGACGGAGCCGCGACGACGACCGTCACCGGGGTCGTCACGACCCCCACACCGGAGCGCGTGGTCACGAACAACTCCGCGAGCGTCGAGCTGGGCGTGGCCGGCGGTGTCGGCGTCACGGTGTCGATCGAGTCGCCCGGGATCGTCTACACCGGCGGGCAGCCCCTGCGCGCGACGTACACGGTGCGCAACGCCGGCGGCCTGCCCGCGCAGGCCGTCACCCTGACCACCGGGTTCGGCGCACCGCTCGTCCCCGTCCCGGCGGGCGGCCCGTCGTGCCTGGACGCCGCGGGCACCTGCGCCCTGGGCACGCTGGCCCCGGGGGCCGCGCTCGTGCTCACCGCGAGCGTCGGACCGCCGCCGTCCCCGCCGCTGCCGGCGCTGTCGACGCCGACGCCCGCGCTCACGGCGCCCGTCACGGGCGCGGTCGCCACCACGTCGCCCGACCCGAACCCCGCCGACGACGTCGCGAGCGCGAACCTCGAGGTCCGGCAGCCCAGCGTCGTCCTGACGCCCGCGACCGCCCGGCCCGGCGAGGTCGTCTTCGCCGTCGGCCAGGACTTCCCGCCCGGCGCACCGGTGCAGCTGAGCTGGTCCCAGGGCCTCATGAGCGTGGCCAGCGACCCGGACTCCGGCACGGGCACCTGGTCGCAGGCCGTCGTGCTCCTCGACGACACCCTGCTCAGCGCCCGCCTGCTGCAGGTCGAGGACCGCAGCGCCACGCCCGCGTACGGCCCGGCACGCGCCCGGCTGCTCGTCGTCCCCACGTCCGTCGACGCGCCGACGTTCCTGTTCCGGAAGTGAGCACGGGAGGCGTCGCCGGCGGTCCGGCGGCGGCCTCCCGCACGATGCGGGCGTCGGTGGTCGACCCACCCCTGGCGTGCCCTTTCGGGCGACGGGCGGTGCCCCATCGTCTGGCCGCCGTCGCCTCCGGCGCCCGGCCCGGCCAGGGCACGGTGAGCGGACGGGGGCGACGGGCGCCCGCGGGAGGAGGCGTGCCGGTGGAACGGGTGCGCACGTGGGTCGCCGGCGCCGTCGTCGGTCTCCTGCTGCTGCCGGGTGCGGGCACCGCCTCGGCCGGTCCCGTCCCCGCCGCGTCGCTCGCCGCGGCCCTCCCGACACCGACGGCCGCACAGCCTCGTCTCGGCTTCGTCGACACGTCGGACGAGCTCCGGCGCCTCAACCTCTCGACGGACGGCGGCGGCATCGGCATCGCGGCGGCCGGGGCGCAGCCCGAGGCGGCCGCCGGCACGGGCTCCCCGGCCGTGCTCGCCGCGGCCACCCAGCCGGACCTCGGCACCGTGCCGCCGATCTTCGCCTTCCCCGACCGCCAGGACTTCTCGGTCCGCGACGGGCACCGCGTGGACGGCCAGGCGCACGTGACGACCCTGTCGGACTCGGACTCGCTCGTCGCGTGGGTGAGCACGCAGGACGTCGAGGAGCCCGACCCGGGCGGTGCCGCCGCGGCGGCCGCCGCCGGCCCGGACGAGACCGACGTGCGGACCCGGTTCGGCGACGTCTACGTGAACACGATCTTCAGCGGCACCCCCGGTCCGGACATCCGCATCACGTGCGACGCCGCCCAGGAGGTGCACCCGGTGGTCTCCCCCGGAGGTCACCACGTGGCGTACGCGTCGAACGCGAGCGGCCGGTGGGTCGTCATGGTCGCGGAGGTCCCGCCGGCGGGCGACGGGTCGTGCGAGGCGGCGGCACCGGAGGCGGTGACGGCGGACGACGTCGACAGCACGTGGCCGACGTGGCTGGACGACGGCCACCTCATCGTGTCGCAGACCAACGCCGACGCGCCGCTCGGTGCGCTGTACCGGATCGACCTCGGGGCCACGCGCCTCGACCCCGTCCAGCTCACGTCGGGGGACGTCGGCAGCACGCAGCCGGACGTCCGGTCCACCGGGAAGGCGGAGGCGTTCCTCCTCGCGTACACGACCACGGCGTACCGGCCGGACGGGTCGATCCAGTTCATGCAGCTCGACGACGACGGCCGGCCGGTCCAGCGGGTCGACGGCGAGGGCGAGCCGATGTTCGACCCCGACGGGAACCCGCTGTACACGATCGACCCGTACCAGGGTGCGGAGAGCTCCCGGGTCCAGGGGTCCGAACCCGCGTGGGCGCCGGGCAGCGCGTTCGACCTGCTGTTCACGTCGACGCAGGACGACCCGGCCGGCGGCGTCTGGGTCGGGGTGTGGGACACCGGCAACCCGCCGCAGTTCCAGGGTGAGCGGTCGCTGGTCGACGTCGTCGGCGTCACCGAGTCCCACCCGACGTGGATCCTCGACTACGACGAGGGCGAGTCGAGCACGGACTTCGCGGACCTGGCGTACACGTCGGAGGTGGTCTCCGCCGACGTGACCGACGTGGTCGCGGACGACGGCTCCGACGTGCGGCCCGTCTCCGCGGAGGGCTTCTTCCCGTCGGGCGACACCCTGTCGTCGTTCGCGGAGGCCGGGGCGGGCGTGCACTACTCGCCGGACGGGACGCAGGTCGCGTACAGCACCCCCGTCGGCGGCGAGGGCGACACCGGCATGGCGCTGACGCTGGCACGGGCCGACGACCTCACCGACGTGCCGTTCGACTACGACCGGGACGACGACGACATCGACGTGGACCCGGTCTGGTCGCCGGACGGGACGAGCATCGTGTTCGTCCGGGCGGCCTCGGACGGCGACGGCGGGCACCAGCCGCCGCACCTGTGGCTCGTGAGCGTGAAGCCCGACGGCACGTTCGGCGAGACGAGGCAGCTCACGCAGAGCGAGGCGGTCGCCTCACGCTGGGACACCGGCCCGACCTGGTCGCCCGACGGCACGCACGTCGCCTTCTCGCGGATCAGCCGGTTCGGCTCGGACAACCCGACGGCGTCGGAGATCTGGGCCGTTGACGTGGCGACCGGGGAGGCCACCCAGGTCATCCTCTCGGAGTGCGGGTGCGGCGGCCTGGCGGTGTTCGGCCGGTCCCCGTCGTGGTCGCCGGACGGCACGCAGCTCGCGATCGCGGACCTGGTCACCGACATCCCCGCCGACTCGGACCTCGCGATCGACGCGCGCGGGGCGATCGGCCTGGTCACGCTCGCACCCGGCGACGTGACCCGCGTGGTCGCGGTCGCGCCCCTGACGGGGTTCGACCGGGACGGGAACCCGACGGCAGCCCGGCTGCTGGTCGACCCGTCCGACGACCCGGAGTGGTCCCCCGACGGCACGGAGATCACGTTCTCGGGGTCGCCCGCGGGCCAGGCGCGGCTGCGCGCGATCTGGGGGGTGACGCCGGACGCCGCGACGGTGCGCGAGGTCGTCGACCTGTCCGGGCCGCAGCGTGCCCCCGCCTACCAGCCGTTCACCGACCTCGTGCTCACCATGTCGGCGGGACCGGTGGCCGGCGGGGCCGCGACGGTCACCGCGACGGTGTCGAACACGGGCCCGGCGCTCGTCCGCGACGGCACCGTGACCGTCGAGCTCCCGGCCGGGCTGACGACTCCCGGAGCGCCGGGGTGCACGCAGTCGGCGGCGCTCGTCACGTGCGCGCTGACCGACCCGCTGCCCGCCGGCCAGACCGTGGCGTTCGCGATCCCCGTGCAGGGCATCAGCGACACCACCAGGTCCACCATCCCCGGGACGGTGCAGACCGGCACGCCCGAGCGGGTCGTCACGAACAACACGGCGTCCGTCGACGTGGGCGGCGCAGGCGGGGTCGGCGTCACGCTCGCACTGTCGTCGCCCGTCGCGTTCGTCGGCGGCCGGCCCGTCACGGCGACGTTCACGGTCCGCAACGCGGGCGCCCTGCCCGCGCAGGACGTGGCCCTGGCGACGACGTACCCCGGGATCGTCACGGTCGCCCCGAGCGGCGGCGCGCCGTGCCTCGTCGCGGCGGGCGTGTGCCCGATCGGGACGCTGGCCGGCGGTGCCGCGGTGGTGCTGACGGCCACGCTGGACCCGACGATCGCGTTCACCGGGCCGCCGCAGACCGGTCCCGTGACGGGCACGGTGACGACCACGTCGCCCGACCCGGGGACCGGGGACAACACCGCGACCGCGACCCTCGAGGTGCGCCAGCCCGTCGTGGTGCTCGCCCCGGCGGTGGCCCGGCCCAACGAGGTCGTGTTCGCCGTCGGGCACGACTTCCCGCCGGGTGAGGACGTGGACCTCGGCTGGTCGTCGGGCCTGCTGAGCGTCCGGAACCCGGTCGTCGTCCGCCCGGACGGCTCGTGGTCGCAGTCGATCCTCATCATCCGCGACACCCTCCTGACGCGCCGGGACCTGCGGGTCACCGACGGCCAGCCCTCCCCCACGTTCGGCGACGTGCAGGCGCCGCTGCTCGTGGTCCCCACATCCGTGGACGCACCGACGTTCCTGTTCCGGAAGTGATCCGATGATCGGTCAGGTGGACGAGGCGATCCGAGCGCTCGTGCGCGAGGCGGTGGGCAGCACCGACGTCGAGGTCGTGCTCGACGCGCCGACGAAGGACTGGGCGGCCCGGCGCAACGCGCCGACGGTCGACGTGTACCTGTACGACCTGCGCGAGGACCTGCGCCGCCGCACCCGCGGGTTCCTGGAGAACCGGGTCGAGGGGAAGGTCGTCGACCGGTTCCAGCCGCCGCGGCACTTCCGCCTGTCGTACCTGGTGACGGCGTGGACGCAGCGGCCCGAGGACGAGCACCGGCTGCTCGACTCGGTGCTGCGCCACCTGCTGCGGTTCGACGCGCTGCCCGAGCACGTGCTCGAGGAACCGCTGCGGTCCGCCGGCGCCCGGGTGCCGCTGTTCGTGGGGCTGCCGCCGCCCGAGGACCGCGGGTTCGCGGACGTGTGGACCGCCATGGGCGGGGAGCTGAAGCCGTCGATCGACGTCGTCGTCGACACCCCGGTCATGACCGACGTCAGCGCCTACGTCGGGCCTCCCGTCCTGGAGCCGCTCGTCATCGACGTGGCCGACCGGCACGGCGGCGCGAGCGACGTCGGGGTGCAGGCGCACGAGCCTCCGCCGCCGCGGGGTCCGGAGGCGGCGGGCGCCCGCAAGGGCACCCGGCCCGCGTCCCGGGCGAGGACACGACGGTGAGCGGGACGACGCTCGACGACGGGCGCCGCGTCGACCCGAGCACCGCGCACCTGCTCGGCCGGCTCGCGGTCGTCGAGGAGCGGGTCCGGCTGCTCGTCGCACGCCGCCGGGCCGACGACCCGCAGCCCGACGACCCGTTCCGCGGGCTGTACCTCAGCGACGAGACCGTGGACCGCCTGCTCGCCGGCCCGGCGGCGGAGACGGAGCCCGACGCGGTCGCGGGGCGGACGGCGGACGTGGAGGCCGTCGCGACGCAGGCGGAGGACCTCGGTGCGCGGCTGCGGCTGCGGGACCTCGCCCGCGAGTTCGCGCTCGAGCCGCTCGACGTGGAGCTCCTGCTCGTCGCCCTGGCGCCGGAGGTCGACTCCCGGTTCGAGCAGCTCTTCGGGTACCTGAACGACGACGTCACCCGGCGCCGCCCGTCGGTCGCGGTGGCCCTCGCGCTGTGCGGGGTCCCGCTCGGGTCGGCGGCCGGCCGGCACCGGCTGGAGCACGGCCCGCTCGTCACGGCCGGCCTCCTGGTGCTGGAGGACCCCGACCGTCCGCTCCCCGGCCGGCCGCTGCGCGTGCCCGACCGGGTCGTCGGGCACCTGCTCGGCGACGACGCACCCGACCCGGCGCTCGCGCCCGTGCTCGTCGACGTCGAGGACGTCGCGTGGGGCGACCCGACGCGCCTGGCGGGCGCCCTGCGCAGCGGTGCGCGGCTCGTGTACCTGCGCGAGCCGCCGACGGGCTCCGGGCGGGTGCTCGCGGTGCGGGCGCTGCGCGCGGTCGACCGGCCCGTGCTGGTGCTCGACGCCGCCGCGCTCGCCACCGCGTACGACCCGTCGGGGCTGTCGGCGACGGTCGTCCGGGAGGCGCGGCTGACGGGGGCGGGGATCGTCGTGTCCGGCGTCGAGGGGCTCATGGAGCGGCCGCTGGCGCTGCGCGGCGTGCTCGACGGCGGCCCGCCGGTGCTCGTCGTCGGGCGCAGCACCTGGGACCCGGGCTGGAGCGAGTGGCCGCCGCTCCTGTTCGACGTGCCGGCGAGCACCGTCCTGGAGCGCAACGCCCTGTGGGCGTCCTCGCTCGGCGAGCACGGCATCGACGCCGCCGCCGCGACCGCCCCGTTCCGGCTGCGGCCCGAGCAGGTCACCCGTGCCGCGCGCGCCGCGAAGCAGCAGGCCACGCTCGACGGCGGCCTGACGGTGGACCACGTGCGGGTCGGCGCCCGCTCGGAGAACGGCACCGCGCTCGAACGTCTCGCGCGCCGCATCGAACCGGGCGTCGGCTGGCCGGACCTGGTGCTGCCCGACCCGGTGCTGACCGCGCTGCGGGAGATCTCGACGCGGGCCCGGCACCGCGAGCAGGTGCTCGGCGACTGGCGGATGCGGCCCGGCGGCGGCCGCGGGCACGGCGTCTCGGCGCTGTTCGCGGGCGACTCCGGGACCGGCAAGACGATGTCCGCGGAGGTCGTCGCGCACGACCTCGGGCTCGAGTTGTACGTCGTGGATCTCGCCACCGTCGTCGACAAGTACATCGGCGAGACCGAGAAGAACCTCGAACGGATCTTCGCGGGCGCGGCGGGCGTCAACGCGGTGCTGCTGTTCGACGAGGCCGACGCGGTGTTCGGCCGCCGCTCCGAGGTGAAGGACGCGCACGACCGGTACGCGAACATCGAGTCGGCCTATCTTCTGCAGCGGATGGAGTCGTTCGACGGGCTCGCGATCCTCGCGACGAACCTGCGCGCCAACATCGACGACGCGTTCATCCGCCGGCTCGACGTGGTCGTCGACTTCCCCGTGCCCGACGCCGGTCAGCGGGCCGCGCTGTGGGACCGGTGCCTCGGCCGGCGCGTCCCGCGCGTCGGCGACCTGGACCTCGCGTTCTGCGGCGAGGCGTTCGAGCTGGCCGGCGGTGCGATCCGGTCCGCCGCCGTGACCGCCGCCTACCTCGCGGCCGACGACGGCGGGGCAGTCGCGATGCGGCACGTCGTCACCGCCGTCTACCGGGAGTACCGCAAGCTCGGGCGGCTCACGCTGGAGAGCGAGTTCGGGCCGTACTGGGCGCTGATGGGCACGTGAGGCCCGACACTGGCTCCATGCCGCAGGACCTCAGCCCCGTTCCCTGGCCCGTGCGCACCGCCCGCCTGACCGTGCGCCCTGCGACCGTCGACGACGTCGAGAGCATCTGGCAGATCCGCCGGCGCCCGGCCGTCAACGAGTGGCTCGGCCACGACTTCAGCGACCACGACACCTGCGTCGAGCGGCTCCTCGACCCGGACCGCCTGGCCACCACCCTCGTGATCGAGCTCGACGGCCGCGTGGTCGGCGACCTGATGCTGCTCGTCGAGGACGGGTGGGCGCAGAGCGACGTCGCCGACCGGGCGCACCTCGTCCAGGCGACGCTCGGGTGGGTGCTCGACCCGGACCACGGCGGCCAGGGGTACGCGACCGAGGCCGTCGCCGAGGTGGTCCGGATCTGCTTCGAGGACCTCGGTCTGCGGCGGGTGCGAGCGGTGTGCTTCGCCGACAACGTGCCGTCGTGGCGGCTCATGGAAAGGCTCGGGATGCGCCGCGAGGAGCACAGCCGGAGGGACTCGTTCCACCGCACGAAGGGCTGGGTCGACGGGATGACCTACGCGCTGCTCGCCGACGAGTGGCGTGCACTGCGGGCCTGAGACCTTGGCAGGATGCTGCCTGTGACCTCCGTACTCGTCGTGGTGGATCTGCAGGTCGGTGTCGTCCGGGACGCGTGGGACGCCGACGGCGTCCTCGCCCGGACCGTCGCGCTCGTCGAACGGGCCCGCGCCGAGGGGACGCCCGTCGTCTGGGTGCAGGACGAGCAGGACTTCCCCCGCGGCAGCGACGACTGGCAGCTCGCCCCGGTGCTGGAGCCGCACGACGACGAGGAGCGGATCCTCAAGGCGTACCGCGACGCGTTCGCCGGGACCGACCTCGCGGACGTGCTCGCCGAGCTCCGGGCGACCCGGCTCGTGATCGCCGGGGCGCAGTCCGACTTCTGCGTCCGCACCCTCGGCCAGAGCGCCGCCGCCCTCGGGTTCGACGTGACGCTCGTCGGGGACTGCCACACCACCTGGGGCGGCGAGCACGCCGGTGCGCCGGTGACCGGGGAGCAGATCGTCGCGCAGGTCAACGCGTACTTCGTCGGCCTGCGCTACCCCGGCCAGACGTTCACCGTCGAGGGCCACGGGACCGTCCCGCTCGCCTGACCGGACCGCCGTGCCTCATCGGGCCTGCCGGTTGCCCGATCGGGAATCCCCGCCGCACCTGTCGCCGACGGCCGGACAGTGGCACGGTCGTGAGGGACGACCGTCGAGAGGGGCCGACGATGCACAGCCACGACCACCTGGAGCAGGCCGACAGCAGCCTGCGACCCAAGGCGTCCCGCGTCGACGAGGAGCGGACGGCGCCGACCGTCGCCCGCGCACTCGCCGACCGGCGCCCCGACATGCTCGGGTCCGCGGGGATGACGTTCCTGCAACGGACCGCGGGCAACGCGTCCACCACCGGGCTCGTCGAGGAGGAGCGCTCGCCGGTGCTCGACGTCCTGTCGTCGGGCGGCGGACGTCCGCTCGACGCGGACACGCGCACCGACATGGAGGCGCGGCTCGGCGCCGACTTCGGCGACGTCCGGGTGCACTCCGACTCGCGGGCGTCCGACTCCGCGAAGGCCGTCGGCGCGCACGCGTACACCGTCGGGTCGGACGTGGTGCTCGGCCGGGACGTGGACACGTCGTCGAGCGCCGGGAAGACGACGCTCGCGCACGAGCTCACCCACGTCGTCCAGCAGCGCAGCGGCCCCGTGGACGGCACGCCTGCGGGCGGCGGCATCCAGGTGTCCGACCCCGGCGACCGCTTCGAGCGGGCGGCCCAGGCGAACGCCGAGCGCGTCATGGCCGGACCGGCACCCACCACGCAGCGGGCGTCCGCCGAGGGCACGAGCGCGCTCGCGACCCCGTCGGTGCAGCGCGACGAGCTCGACAGCGAGGCCCCGGGAGGCTCGTCCGTGCAGCGCGAGGGCGAGGAGCCCGAGGAGGAGCCCGAGGCCTGACCCGCCTCGCGAAGGACCCGGCCGACCCCTGTGCGGCCGGGTCCTTCGTGCGTCCGGGCGCGGGTCCCGGCGCGGGTCCCGGCGCAGGTCCCGGCGCAGGTCCCGGCGCAGGTCCCGGCGCAGGTCCCGGCGCAGGTCCGGGCACCGGTCCGGGCACGGTCCGACGTGACCCCGGCGGGGGCACGATCCGACGCCCGATCGGGCAACCACCACGGCCCTCGCGGGCGTCCGGGGGGACGCCCCCCGCCCACGCGCACGGCAGCACTCTGAATCCACGACTCCCTGTGCCCAAGGAGGGGACATGCCGACCTATCTGTCGCCCGGCGTCTACGTCGAGGAGGTGGAGGCGGGTGCTCGACCGATCGAGGGGGTCGGCACGTCCGTCGCCGCGTTCGTCGGCATGGCCGCCAAGGGGCCGTTCAACCAGCCGACGCTGGTGTCGAACTGGACCCAGTTCTCCGAGACGTTCGGGGACTTCCTCCCCGACGCGTACCTCGCCCACTCCGTCTACGGGTACTTCCTGAACGGCGGGAACAACGCGTACATCGTGCGCATCGGCTCCGACGCCGAGCCCGACGAGCCCGTCACGCGGGCGACGCCCAAGGCCCTGCCCGCCGGTGCGCAGGCCGTGATCGGCGCGTACCGCGTGCTGGCCCACGAGAGGGCTCCGAAGACGAAGCAGATCAGCATCGAGGTGGCCGACGCCGGCGGGGAGAACCCGCCCGACGACCAGTTCAAGCTGATCATCAAGCTCGACGGCAAGGACACCGAGACGTACGACAACGTCACGACGAAGCGCGGCGACAACAACGTCGTCACGAAGCTCGCCGAGTCGAAGCTCGTCACGATCGAGGAGCTGGCCTCGGGCAGCGCGCTCGCGAAGCCCGACAAGGGCTCCGCCGAGCTCACGATCCCGCCGCCCGAGCCCGAGGTCCCCGAGACGTCCGACCTGGGCGCCGACGACTACATCGGCGACGCCGCCGACCGCACCGGCTTCAGCGGCCTCGAGGCCATCGACGAGGTCACGATCGTCTCGGTCCCGGACCTCGTCGCCGCGCTGGAGCAGGGCGCGATCGACCTCGAGACGTACCAGGCGGTGCAGCTCGCCGTCATCGCGCACTGCGAGCTCATGGGCAACCGGCTCGCGATCCTCGACCCGCCGCCGGGGCTCAACCCGCAGCAGATCAAGGACTGGCGGGTCAACACGGCCGGCTACGACTCGAAGTACGCGACGCTCTACTGGCCGTACATCAAGGTGTTCGACCCGTCGACGGGCTCCAACCGGTTCGTCCCGCCGTCGGGCCACATGGCCGGCATCTGGGCGCGCAACGACGACGAGCGTGGCGTGCACAAGGCTCCCGCCAACGAGGTGGTCCGCGGGGCGATCACCCTGCAGACGCAGATCACCAAGGCCGAGCACGAGCTGCTCAACCCGGTCGGCATCAACGCGATCCGCACGTTCCCCGGCCGCGGGGTCCGCGTGTGGGGCGCCCGGACCCTGTCGTCCGACCCGGCCTGGCGGTACGTCAACGTGCGGCGACTCTTCAACTACCTGGAGGAGTCGATCCTCACGGGCACCCAGTGGGTCGTGTTCGAGCCGAACGACGACGCGCTGTGGGCCCGGATCCGCCGGACCATCTCCGCGTTCCTGGTCAACGAGTGGCGCAAGGGGGCGTTGTTCGGGCTCAGTCCCGACGAGGCGTTCTTCGTCCAGTGCGACCGGGAGACCAACCCCGCCGAGGCCATCGACGCCGGCCAGGTCACCTGTCGTATCGGGGTCGCGCCGGTGAAGCCCGCCGAGTTCGTGATCTTCCAGCTGTCGCAGTTCTCCGGCGGCACCAGCCTCGCGTCCGAGTGACGCCCCCACCCGAAAGAAGGTGAGTCATGGCACTCGCAGATGCGTTGGACCTCGCCACCGCGTACGCGTTCAGCGTGAAGATCGACGGGATCCAGATCCCGCACGTCATGGAGGTCAGCGGCCTCAAGGCCGAGGTCGACAAGGTGACGTACCAGCAGCAGACGCAGGACGGGAAGTTCGTCACCCGGCAGATGATGGGCCGCCAGAAGGCCGGCGAGTTCAAGGTCAAGCGTGGCCTCACGGACTCCACGACCGTCACGGACTGGCTCAAGGCCGTGTTCGCCGGTGACATCAAGGGCGCCCGCAAGACCGCCGAGGTGGCGATCTACACGTCCGACAACCAGCTCCTCAAGCGGATGAACTTCCGCAACGTGTGGGTCAAGGACGTCGAGCTGGGCGGCACCCTCAAGGCCGGGTCCACCGAGCCGCTGTCCGAGTCGTTCACGGTCTGCTGGGACGAGATGGAGTTCGCCTGATGCGACGGACCGTCCCGGTCGCGCTCGGGGAGCCCGAGGTCGACGACGACGTGCAGGTCACGTCGTCGTCGCCCTCGAGGCGCCCTCAGCTGCGCACCGAGTTCGACTTCCAGCTGCCCCGCGGGTACCTGGACGGCGACGGCGTGCTGCACCGGTCCGGGACGATGCGGCTCGCCACCGCACGAGACGAGCTGCTCCCGCTGTACGACGCGCGCGTGCAGGAGAACCCCGCGTTCACCACGGTGGTGCTCCTGAGCCGCGTCATCACGTCGCTCGGCACGCTGCCGGGCATCACGTCGAACGTCGTCGAGAACATGTTCGCGTCCGACGTCGCGTTCCTGCAGGACCTGTACCGGCGCATCAACGCCGAGGGTCACACCCGGGCGGCCGTGGTCTGCCCGTCCTGCGAGCACCGCTTCGAGGTCGACATCTCGGGTGGGCGCCTGGGGGAATCGTGACGTACGCGCCCGAGCGGATCCACGAGGAGGTCGCGTACGTCGCCTACCACTTCCACTGGGCGCTGGACGACATCCTCGACCTCGAGCACCCCCAACGACTGCAGTACGTGCGGGAGATCGCCGCGATCAACCGGCGCATGAGCGAGGAGCGCTGACGTGCGGTGGCCCTGGCAGCGGGGGGACGGCGGGAACGGCGGTGCTGACGAAGGCACCGGGAACCCGACGGCACGCCGCGCTGGTTCGCAGGGGTCGGGGGGTGGCGGTCAGGTCGTCGCCCCCGGTCCCGCTGCTCCCGCTGCGCCTTCCCCGCCGTCCGAGTCGCGCGCCGGGTGGGCGTTCCTCCCGCCGCTGCAGCGCACGATCCACCCCGTCGAGCTGACCAGCCGGCCCACCGCGTTCCTCGCCGACCTGCCCACCCGGCAGGGGGTGGCCTTCACGTCCGGGATGTCGCACGTCGTCGACTCCCGGGCGCCGTCCGGCGTCGTCGCCTCCGAGGACGACGGCGGCGCGGCACCCGTGCAGCGGTCCGCCGACGTCGACCTGTCCGTGCTGGCGCCCGTCCCGCACACCGAGCCGCCCGCCCGCCGCGCCGCGGGCGGCACCGGGTCGCTCCAGCGGCTCGCCGAGGCGCCCGCCGGGGTCCGCCCCGTGCGGGCCGTCGCCGTGGAGCCCGATCCGTCGTGGGCACCGCCCGTCGGGGTGCAGCCCACCCTCCAGCCGGCCGCAGAACCGCACGTCGAGGTGCCGCCGGCCGCGAGCGCCGCGTCGGAGCCCGGTTCCCCGGGGGACGGTGGGGCCGTCGCGGGATCGGTGTCCTCGCACGGGTCAGCCGTGGGGGCGTCAGGGACAGATCCGTCAGCGTCGGGCTCGTCCGCTTCCGGTGCCTCCGGCGGCGGACCCGTGGTGGCTCGTGCTGCGCTCGACGGGGCGCCGGCAGACATCGACCTGACTCTCGCGCCAGGACCCACGGCGGTCCCGGGCGCCGCCGACACCGGCCCGGGCGCCGCGACGTCGAGCTCCGCAGGCCCGGGCCCGGCCCCGTCGGGCGCGGCCTCGTCGGGCGCAGCTTCGTCGGGCGCAGTCCCGTCAGGTGCGGCCCCGTCGGGCGCGTCCTCGTCGGGCGGCGCAGCCTCGTCGGGCGGGTCCTCGTCGGGTGCGGCCCCCGTCGTCGCACGCAGCACCGACTCGTCGGTCGGCACGGACCTCCCGCTCGCCGCCGACCCTGCCGCCGGCCGGCGGTCCGGGGCGCCGGGCGACGGCCCCTCCTCGGCGTCGAGCGCGGTGGTGCCGGGTGGGGCGGCGTCGGGGACGACGCCGTCGTCGGTCCCCGCGGCCGGGCCGGTCGTCTCGCGCGCCGCCGTCGGGCGCCCCGCCGACGACCCCGCCGGTGCGGCCGCGCCGAGCCCCGCCACGTCGACCGCCTCCCCCGCCGCGGGCCCGGTCGTGTCGCGCTCCGCCGACGCGTCGGCGGCCGGCCCGGCGCACCCCGTGGCACCCCCGTCGGCACCCGGCGCGTCTACTCCCGACCTCGTCGTGCTCAGGTCCGTCGAGCCCGGTGCCGCTGCACCCGCGGCCGGTCCGGGCCCTGCCTCCGCAGTCCCGCTCCCCGGCACGGTCGAGCCGGGCCCGACGGGCTCAGGGGCTGCCGGGTCCGGTTCCCCCCTGCCCGGCTCGTCGACGTCCGGGCCGGCCGGCACCGGTGCGCTCCCGTCCGGCCCGGTCCCGGTGATCGATCCCGACCTGTCGCCGGTCGGTCCGTCCCCCACGGACCCGCTCCCGTCCGGCCCGCTCCTGTCGAGCCACCTCCCGTCAGGTCCGCTCCTGCCCGGAGCGGACGACGCAGCTCCGGGCGTCCCGGCCACCGGCGGCATCGTCTCCCGGGCGGTCGACGATGCCGCCGGCTCGTCGGACCTTCCCGTGGTGTCCCGCTCGATCGAGGCGCCGCCGGCCGCGACGGGCGTCCCCGGGCTGTCCGCCACGTCGTCGCCGTCGGCAGCAGGGCCCGCCGGGACCGGCGCGGTCGACCGGCCCGACCGACCGTCCGCCGGGCCGGAGGGATCGACGCCGATCCTCGGCCGAGGCGCAGGCGCGGGGGCCGCCGGGCTCCCCGGTGTGCAGAGGCTCGCCGACGGGTCGGCCGGTGGGCCTGCGCGGGCCGGTGACGTCCCGGCTGTGCAGAGGCTCGCCGACGAGCCGCTTCCCCTGGTCCCGCCTGCGGCCGGGTCGTCGGCCGGGTCGTCGGCCGGGTCGTCGGCCGATGCTGCCGCGGGCGGCGCGTCGGGCGTCTCGGCCGGGGCGAGCCTCGACGACGGGGCGGACGGGTGGTCGGGCGGCGCGTCGAGCGGCGGCAGCGCCTCGTCTGCCGCCTCGGGTGCGTCCGACGCGCCCGGGAGCTGGTCGGCTGACGGGTGGTCCGCGCCCGACGAGTGGCTGGGGTCGGCGACGCCGGACGGTGTCACGTCGGACGGCTCGGCGACCTACGTCCCCGTCGCCCCGACCGACCTGCCGGTGACGACGGGCGTCACGACCCCGACGGGCCCCACCGCGACGACGACGCCGTCACCCACCTTGAGCCTCAGCAGGTCCGCGACCTCCGCCGACGCCCCAGTGAGCCAGGCACCGACCGGCCAGGCGAGCGGCCCGACCGGCGCCGACGCGGCGGTCACCGGCCCGGCCCGCCCGGCGACCGTGCAGCGTCGCATCGGGCTCGGCGCCCCGCTGACCAGCACGGACCTGCCGACCCGTCACCCGCCCACGTCGACATCGACCGGCACGCCCATCGGCACGTCCACCGGCACGTCCACCGGTACGACGCCCTCCGCCCCGGGCACGCCGGGCTCCCTGACCCTCCCGCCCGCACCTGCCGCCGGCACGTCGCCGACCACGCCCGTCGTCGCTCGCACGATCCAGGGCGGGTCGACGCCGGGATCCGCGACCGTCCCCGGAACGGGCACACCCCCGCGCGACCTCTCGGCGCCGGGCCCGGACCTGGGTGTCGTCCAGCGCGCCCCGGCCGTCGCCGCCCCAGCGGCTGCCGGTCCGGCGGCTGCCGGTCCGGCCGTGGGTGCCGGCGACGCGTGGTCGCACACCGCACCGGTCGCCGAGCTCCCGGTCGTCGCGACGGGCCCGAGCACGGACGCCACGTCGGCCGGGGACGTCACCCCCGGCCCGGGGACCCCGGCGGTCCAGCGCCGGCTGTCGGGGTCGGCCGCGCCTCGGACGGCGTCACCGGGCGGGCTGCTCGCCGACCACCGCGACCTGCTCACGGTCGCCCGCACCCCGCTGACGGGCGCGTCGGCGCGGGCCGTCCAGCTCATGCCGCTGCTCGCCGACGCACCGAGCGTCCCGCTCCTGCAGCGCGACTCCCCGCTCGGCGCCCACCGGCCGGGCCCGGCGCCGACCGTCGTCGCCATGACGCACGTCGACCCCGTCGTCGCGCCCGTGACGGCACCGGCCCGACCGCTCGCACCGACGGCGCCGCCCGCCCCCGCGACGGCCGTCCTGGCCGCCCCCGGGGCCGGTCCACTCGCGGTGCAGCGCGCTGCGGACGCCGGGTCGATGACCGTCGTCCAGCCGCCGCCACCGCCCGCCGCACCCGCACCTGCCCCGCCGAGCGAGCCGCCGGCCCCGGTGCAGCGCGTCGACGACGCACCACCGCCCCCGCCGGCCGCACCGGCGTCGGGCGGGGGCGGCGCGCCCGCAGCTCCCGGTGGGGCCGCGCACGGGGGGCCGTTCGCCGGCGCGTCCGCGGCCGACCTGGACGACCTCGCCCGCCGGCTCACGGTGCCGATGCTGCGCCGGATGCGCGGGCAGCTCCTCGTGGACCGCGAACGCCGCGGGATGAGGGCCGACGCATGACCCGCCGACGCACGACCCGCCGACGCACGACCGAGGGGAGGTGCTCGCGATGATCGACGAGGAGGCGGCCGTCGCGATCGGCATCCGCTACGAGGTGAAGATCGACAAGACCGACCTGGGCGAGTTCACGTCGTGCGAGGGCCTGGGCGCGGAGGTCGTCATGGAGACGCGCGAGGAGGGCGGCAACAACACGCTCGTCTGGCAGCTCCCGACGCGGATCAAGTACCCGAACATCAAGCTGACCCGGCCGCTGGGCAAGTCCACGGAGAAGGTCGCGGCGTGGATCTCGTCGATGGCGACGGGCTTCACGCGGCACACCGGGTCGATCGTCGCGAAGAACGCGCACGGCGACGTCATCGCGACGTGGTCGCTCGAAGGCATCGTGCCGGTGCGCTGGACGGGTCCGTCGATGCAGCCGGACAACTCGAAGATCGTCACGGAGACCGTCGAGATCGCGCACCACGGGTTCACGAAGGCGAAGGGGGGCCAGAATTGAGTCCGTCCCCGGTCGGGTTCAGCGCCGCCGGCGCGTCGAAGGGCGGCGGCAGCCTCGTGCACGCGTCGCTCAAGATGAACGAGCCGTCGACCGACGGCGCGCTCGACAAGGCCGGCCCGTCGCTCGGCGAGATCGCGTTCCAGTTCAACCCGAAGGAGCTGGCCCTCACCAAGACGGTCTCGTGGACCCGGCCGACGACGAAGGGCACCAACCGGGCCTCGCCGCCGCAGTTCCAGGGGCCGCAGCCGTCGAAGCTGACCATCGAGATGTTCTTCGACGCGTCGGACACGCACGACGACAGCGTGGTGAAGAACGTCGAGAAGCTGTTCGAGTGCTGCGTGCCGACGCCGACGTCGCTCGCCGCGAAGAAGGCCTCACCGCCGTGGGTGCAGTTCCGCTGGGGCGGCCTGACGAGCTTCCTCGCGTACGTGTCGACGGTGTCCGCGAAGTACACGTTGTTCACGGCGGAGGGGCTGCCCATCCGGGCCACGTGCTCGGTGACGCTCGAGGAGCTCGCGGGCGCGCCGCCGAAGACGAACCCGACGTCGGGCGGGCAGGCACCGCACCGCGAGCACGTGCTGGTGTCCGGCGACACCCTGCCGGCCATCGCGTACCGCGAGTACGGCGACCCGGGCCTGTGGCGTGCCGTCGCGGCGGCGAACGGGATCGACGACCCGACCCGCCTGCGGCCCGGCGGGCGGCTCCTGCTCCCGGCGCAGAGCGACCTGCTGCACGACCCGGGGCGCCGTTCCGGCCCGGTCGAGCAGGCACCGCCGTCGACACCGAGCGGGCCCGTCGAGCAGCCGACCGCGGGCCTGCCCGCGCGCACCCTGGAGGTGGCCGATGCCGTTCGGTGAGGAGCACGCCGCGACACCGCTCGTGCAGGTCGACGGCACGGCGCTGCCCGACGACATCGCACCGCTGCTGTCGAGCGTGATCGTCGACTCGAGCCGGAACGTGCCCGACATGTTCGTGCTGCGGTTCCTCGACGAGCAGGCGATGGTGCTGACGAAGGCGGGCCTCAAGATCGGTGCCGAGGTGGCGATCACCGTGCAGTCGAGCGGTCCGGGCGGTCCGGTGCCGCTGCTCAAGGGCGAGGTCACGGCCGTCGAGGCGGAGCTCGACCCGGACGGCTTCCACACGGTGGTGCGCGGGCTCGACAAGTCGCACCGGCTGTTCCGCGGCCGCCGGATGGAGGCGTACCTGAACATGACGCCCGGCGACATCGTCAGGAAGGTCGCGGGCCGGGCGGGCGTCGCTCTCGGGTCGGTGACCGCCGGGAGCGTGCTGGAGCACGTGGCGCAGGACAACGTGAACGACTGGGACTTCCTGCAGTCCCTCGCGGAGCAGATCGGCGCGACCGTCCGGGTCGTCGACGGCAAGCTCAACTTCGCGGTGCCGACCCTCGCGACGACAGCCCCGTCCGGCAGCGACGGGGCGCGCGAGAACCCGCTGGTGCTGGAGCGCGGGGTCAACCTGCTGTCACTGCGCGCGACCGTCACGGCCGCCGGGCAGGTGCCCGAGGTCGAGGTGCGCGGGTGGGACGTGAAGAGCAAGAAGGAGGTCGTCGTCGCCGTCCCCGCGAAGACGTCGAGCGCCGAGCTCGCGGACGTCACCCCCGTCAAGCTCGCGAACGCGTTCGGCAGCCCGAAGTTCGTCGAGGCCGCGCCCACCCTCGTCACGACCGCGCAGGTGAAGAGCCGGGCCGAGTCGCTCGCCGACCGGCTCGCGTCCGGGTTCGCCGAGCTGGAGGGCGTAGTGCACGGCAACCCGCAGATGAAGGCCGGCGAGGCCGTGACGCTGCGGCAGATGGGCAGCCCCTTCGACGGGAAGTACACGCTCAGCGCCGTCCGGCACGACTTCTCGGCCGACACCGGGTACGTCACGTCGTTCACCGTCGCGGGCGCCTCCGAACGGTCGCTGTTCGGCGCCGTCACCGGCGCGACCGTGAACGGGCACCGCGGCCAGCAGGGCGTGATGCAGGCGATCGTCACCGACATCAAGGACCCCGAGAACCTCGGCCGGGTCAAGATCAAGCTGCCGATGTACTCCGACACCTACCAGAGCGGCTGGGCGCGGGTCGTGGCGCTCGGCGCGGGGCAGACCCGTGGCACGTACGTGCTGCCGGAGGTCGGCGACGAGGTGCTCGTCGCGTTCGAGAACGGCGAGACCGACCGGCCGTACGTGCTGGGCGGGCTCTACAACGGCAAGGACAAGCCCGAGACCGGGCAGTACGGCAACCCCGACGGCAAGGTGCAGAAGCGGGTGTTCCTCTCGCGCACCGGCATGCGCCTCGAGTACATCGAGACGCCCAGCGCCGAGGAGCTCGTGATCTCCACCAGCAGCGGCGCGCAGAAGATCCGCATGGTGCAGAAGAGCCAGGCCCTCATCGAGATCCTCTCCGAGGGGCCGCTCAAGGTCGTCGCGAAGCAGGACGTCACGGTCGAGTCGAAGAAGAACGTCGCCGTGACGACCTCGGCCGGCAACGTCAGCGTCAAGGGGATCGACGTGTCCGTCGAGGGCACGAAGTCGCTCACGCTCAAGGCCCCACAGGTCACCGTGCAGGGCACGGCCACCACCGACATCAAGGGTGCCCAGGTCAAGGTCGCCGCCGACGCGCAGGTCGAGGTCTCCGGCAACGCCATGGCGACCATCCGCGGCGCCATCGTGAAGATCAACTAGGGGGCCGCCATGGGTCAGGAGTTCATCGGCGCCGGATGGTCGTTCCCCGTGCGGTCGGACGCCACCGGGCGCGTCGCGCTGTCCCGGGAGGGGCACGAGATCGAGGAGAGCATCCGGCTCATCCTCGCGACGGCCCCCGGGGAGCGGCCGATGCGCCCCGAGTTCGGGTGCGCGGTGCACGACTACGTGTTCGCCCCCGCGGACGCCACGACGGCCGGCGCGATCGCCTACGCCGTCCGGGTCGCGCTCGACCGGTGGGAGCCGCGCATCGAGCTGCAGGACGTGCAGGTCCGGTTCGACGACGTCGACCGGGGCGTCCTCTACATCGACGTGGGCTACTCGATCCGCGGCACGAACGACCCGCGCAACCTCGTCTTCCCCTTCTACACGATCCCCGACGAGCGACCCCTGACGGGAGCCTGACCGTGCTGCCCTCCCCCAACCTCGACGACCGCCGGTTCCAGGACCTGGTGGACGACGCGAAGCGCATGGTGCAGCGCCGCTGCCCCGAGTGGACGGACCACAACGTGTCCGACCCGGGCGTGACGCTCATCGAGACGGTCGCGTTCATGGCCGACGAGCTGTTCTACCGGCTCAACCGCGTGCCCGACCGCCTGTACGTGGCGTTCCTCGAGCTGCTCGGCGTCACCCTGCACCCGGCCGGGGCCGCCACGGTCGACGTCGTCATGTGGCTGTCCGCACCGCAGGACGAGGTCGTCGTCGTCCCCGAGGGCACCGAGGCCGCGACGAACCGCACCGAGCGCGACGAGGCCGTGGTGTTCACGACCGTGCGCCCGCTGGAGATCCCGCCGCGCAGGCTCGTCCACGTCGCGACCCAACGGCCCGGCGGCGACCTGGTGAACCGCGACGACCAGCTCGGCTCGGGCGACGCGTTCCCCGTGTTCGCCGACGTGCCGCAGGTCGACGACCTGCTGCTGCTCGGCCTCGACGACCCCGCACCGTCGTGCGTCGTCGCGCTGCGGTTCGACTGCAGCGTGCAGGGCGTCGGCGTGGACCCCCGCCGGCCGCCGCTCGCGTGGGAGGCGTGGGACGGCAAGACGTGGGTCGCGTGCGACGTCGACAGCGACGGCACCGGCGGCCTCAACCGCGCCGGCGACGTGGTGCTGCACGTACCGCCGACGCACACCGCGTCGGTCCTCGGCGGCACCCGGGCCGGGTGGCTGCGGTGCCGGGTGACCGAGCCCGACGAGGGCTACCCGACGTACGGGGCGTCCCCGACGGTCCGCGAGGCCGGGGCGTTCACCATCGGCGGCACCGTCGCCGCCGTGCACGCCGAGACGGTCCGCGACGAGGTCGTCGGCCTGTCGGAGGGGGTGCCCGGGCAGGCGTTCCCGCTGGAGCACCGGCCCGTGGTCGCCGGGCCGCCGACGATCCTCGAGGTCGCCACGGGGGCGGGCTGGGCGCAGTGGACCGAGGTCGAGTCGTTCGCGGGCCACGGGCCGGACGACGAGGTGTTCGTGCTGGACCGCGCCGCGGGCGAGATCCAGTTCGGGCCCGCCGTGCGCGAGCCCGACGGCACGCTGCGCGCGTACGGCGCGATCCCGCCGAAGGGCGCCCCGCTGCGGCTGCCGCGCTACCGGACCGGCGGCGGACCCGACGGCAACGTGGCCCCCGGCACCGTGCAGGTGCTGCGCGGCGGGCTGCCGTTCGTCGACCGGGTCTCCAACCGCCGGGCCGCCGCGGGCGGTGTCGCCGCCGAGACCGTCGACGAGGCCAAGGAACGCGGGCCCCTCGCGCTGCGCGTGCGCGACCGCGCCGTGACCGCGGAGGACTACGAGCACATCGCCCGGGCCGCCGCCGTGGACGTCGCCCGCGTCCGGGCCGTCGCCGCCGGCGACGGGGCCGACGCGGGCTGCATCCGGGTGCTCGTCGTGCCCGCTGCCCAGCCCGACGCCGAAGGGTCCCTGCGCTTCGAGGACCTCGTCCCGTCCCCCGACTCGCTCGCCGCCATCGCGGAGCACCTCGAGGAACGCCGCCCCGTCGGCGCCCGCGTCATCGTCGAGCCGCCGTTCTACCAGGGCGTCACCGTCGTCGCCCGGCTGTCACCCCGCCCGCGCGCGGCCGTCCCGATGCTCGAGGCGGAGGCCGTCCGCGCCCTCAACCGGTACTTCGACCCGCTGCGCGGCGGGCCCGACGGCGACGGGTGGCCGTTCGGGCGGCCCGTGCAGGCCGGCGAGGTGTACGCCGTGCTGCAGCGGCTGCCCGGCACCGAGATCGTCGAGGACGTCAAGATCTTCGCCGCCGACCCGCTCACCGGCCGCCGCGGCGACCCCGTGCAGCGCATCGACATCGACAAGCACGCCCTGTGCTTCTCGTTCCGGCACCAGGTGCGCGTCGTGGCGGCGAGCTGACGTGCGCGGCATGGTCGAGGGGCTCCAGTCGCCCGTCCCCGTCGCGGGACGGCTCCCGGTCGTGCTGCAGGACGACGACTTCCTGCAGCGCTTCACCGGCGCGCTCGACGACATGCTCGCGCCCGTCTACCTCACCCTCGACTCGCTCGCCTGCTACTTCGACCCCCAGCTCGCGCCCGACGACTTCCTCGAGTGGCTGTGCGGGTGGGTCGGCATCGAGCCCGACCAGACGTGGAGCACGCAGCGCCGACGCGACATCGTCGCGCGCGCGGCCGCCGTGCACCGCTGGCGCGGGACCGCCCGTGGGGTCGCGGAGGCGGTGGGGCTCGTCGTGGACGGCGAGGTCGAGGTCAAGGACAGCGGCGGATCGGCCTGGTCGCCCGCGCCCGGCGGGAACCTGCCCGGCTCCGCGACCCCGTCGATGACCGTGGTGGTACGGGCGTCGGGGCCCGTGGACAGAAGCCGCGTCGAACGCGTGATCGCGGCGGTCAAGGCGGCTCACGTGCCGCACACGCTCGAGGTGCAGGAGGTGGGCAAGTGATCGTGTGCCCGGAGTGCGGGACCCGGAACGAGGACGGCGAGCTGTTCTGCGGTCAGTGCGGCACGTACCTGGAGTGGGGCGAGGAGGGCGCACCGGTCGAGACGCCCGTCGAGGAGCCCGCCGCCGAGCCGGCCGCCGCCGAGCCCGCCCTCGCGGAGCCGGTACCCACCGAGCCGGTCGAGACCCCCACGGCGGGCGCCTCGCCGCTCACCGACGCGCCCGCGGGCCGGTGGGGGGTCGCGGCCGAACCCGCTGGTCCCGAACCCGCTGGTCCCGAGGTCGCTGCTCCTGACGTCGCTGCCGCCGAGCCGGTCCGCGCCGAACCGTTCGCCGCGCAGGCGGGCGGCCCCGACGCCGTCGGGGTGGCCGGCGCAGCAGCCGTCCCCGACCCCGTCGTCGCCCCGGTCGAGGACGGCACGTCCGACGCGGGGCTGGAGGTGCCGCACCCCCGCGTCGCGTCGCACCGCGCCGAGGCGGCCGGCGTCGCGCTCGCCGACGCCCCGCCCGCGGCCACGTCGGGCCCGACGACGTCGCGATCCGGACCGGACGCACCCACGGGCGCAACTCCCGCTGCCCCGGCCACCGCAGGCCCCGCCGGCGCTGGCCCCGCCGCTGCTGGCCCCGCCACGGCGAGCCCCGCGGCATCCACGACGGCGTCGGCACCTGCGTCGGCCCCGGCCTCAGCCTCGGACGCGGCGACGGCGGCCGCCGCCGCGGTGACCGCCGGCTCGCGCGCCGAGTCGGGCACGGGGCCGAGCTCGGGCGCGGGCTCCGGGCACGGCGGCGCGTCGACCCCGGTCGACCGTCCGCCCGTCACCGAGCGCCTGCGTCCGGCCGAGGAGACCGCAGCGATGGTCACGCCGTCCTCCGCGCCCCCGGCGACCCGCCCGGGCGACGCCCCCGCCCGCCCGACGACCCCGACACCACCCCCGCAGACCCCCGACGCACGGATCGCGGCCGCCGCGGCCCTGGTCGCCCCGCCGCCGCCCCCACCCGCACCGCGCACCCCGGCGGCCCGCCAGCCGGCCGCCGTCCGGCCGGGCGTGCCCAAGCCGCCCCCCGCCCCGAAGAAGGTCGCGGCCGACGAGCCGCCGCCGGCGCCCGGCGACCTGATCTGCGGGAGCTGCGGAGCGGGCAACACCCCGAACCGCAAGTTCTGCCGCCGCTGCGGCGCGAGCCTCGTCGACGCGAAGGTGCAGGCCCGGCGCTCCTGGTGGAGCCGCCTGTGGCGGCCGGAGCCGAAGCACGGCCCCGCCGCCGGGTACCGGCCGCGCGCTCGCCGCCGGTTCCCCACCCGGCCCGTCGTGTCGATCTTCATGATCGGTGCGCTCGTCGCGCTCGTGCTCTCGTTCCGGCCCGAGATCAACCAGGCCCGGATCACGGTGCTCGACCGGATCCAGGGCAACGTCACGGTCAACCCCACCGGCGAGATCGCGTCGAGCGAGGCGCCCGGCCACGAGGCCGACAAGATCCGCGACGGCGCGACCAACCTGGCGTGGAGCCCGGCGGCGCCCGGTGACGGGGTGGGCCAGTTCGTCGACTTCACGTTCGCCGAGCCGTTCCGGCTGACACGGCTGCTCGTGACCCCGGGCGCGTCCGACGTCGAGAAGGACTACCTCGCGGGGTCGAGCCCGAAGACGTTGTCGCTTGTCGTGACCACGTCGGCCGGTACCCAGCAGAGCGTCGACGTGCCGCTCCAGGACAAGGTGGGGCTGCAGAACACGTCGTTCGGGATCGACGACGTGGTCGCGATCCGCATGGCCATCGCCGCGACGTACCGGGCGACGCCGGACACGTTCGTCTCGATCGCGGAGGTGGAGTTCCGCGGCAGGACGTGACGGCGCGGCCGGACCGGACGGCAGGGCCGGACGGCGGGGCGCGGTGCGCCGAGCCGTCAGGCCGAGGGCGAGATCCTGCGGGTCACCCGGCCCCTCACCGGCGGCGCGGCGGTCGCGACCCGCGAGGTCAGCGTGACCGGGCCGCTGCGGCGCGCCACGTCGAGGACCCCGAGGTCGTCGAGCATCGCGGTGTAGCCGCGGTGCGCCCGGTGCGCCGCCGCCGTGTCGCCCGCGGCCGTGAGCGCCGCGACGAGCAGCCGCCACGCGTGGTCCCGGCACTCGTCGAGCTCGATGCTGCGGGTCGCGGCAGCGCCGGCCGCCTCGAACCGGCCCGCCTCGAGCTCGACCTCGGCGAGGTCCGCGGCCGCCTCGGCGGCGAGGGTCCGCACGCGGTCGCGCGGCCCGACGACCCAGTCGGCGGGCCCGTCCTCGGGGAGCAGGTCGCCGGCGTACAGGTCGAGCGCCTCCCGCCACCGGGCCGCCGCCACGTCGAGGTCGCCGCGGACGCGGGCCCGGGTGGCCTCCTTGCACGCGCGGTCGAACTCGACGTGGTCGCACACCGAGCCGGGGCTGAGGACGAGCGTGTACGTCTCGCCGTCACGGACGATGAGGCGGCTGGACCGGGTGGGCACCGACGGTTCGAGCGCGCGGCGGACCGCCGAGATGCTGACGTGCAGGTTGTGCATGGCCGCGGTCGGGTCGAGGTCCGGCCACAGCGCGTCGGCGAGCTGCTCGCGGTGCACGGGCCGGCCGGCGTGCAGCGCGAGGAACCGCAGCGCGCTCCGGGCCCGGGGGCGCACGCCCGACAGGTCCACGGGCACGTCGTCGACGACGACCCGGAACTCACCGAGGCACCGCAGGCTCGTCGTCGGCACCGCCGGGCGCTCGTCGTCCACCGGTCCGGTGTCGAGCGTGCCGCGCCGCGGACCGGGGAGCCGGGTGCGTCGCACGCTCGTCCCGGTCACGCCCAGGCGCAGCCGACGCAGGTCGACGCCGTGCTCCTCGGCGGTGGACCGTGCCAGCGCCGCGAGCTCCCCGGTGTCGGCGCCGTCCTGCGCCCCGGCCGCGAGCGCCGCGTACGCGACGGCGAGGGCACCCGGGACGGCCGCCGAGCGGGCGAACGCCTCGGCGGCGCGCGCGTCCTGGACGGCTTCGGGCAGCTGGTGCTCGGCGGCGGCGAGTGAGTAGAACGCCCGGGCCCACACGGCCGCGACGGGTGCGTCGAGCGCGTGCCAGCGCCGCACGAGCGCCTCCCACTCGTCCGGGTCGGCCACGCCCTGGCTGAGGGCGACGAGCCCGCTCCACGACGCGACGAGCGCGGCGCCCCACGGGTCGTCGATGCGGTCGCAGTGGGCGACGAGGGCCGCGACGTCGGCGCGCGCCCGCTCGGTGCCGTCGAGCGCGACGACGACGCCGTGGGCGAGCCGGGCGAGCCAGGTCAGGCCGCGGCGCTCGGCGTCGGCGTGCACGCGGTCCGCGGTGCTCAGCATGGCGGCGCGCGAGGTGCCGGTGAGGGTCGCGTCGACGAGCGTCGCGCCGAGCACGACGCCCGCGGAGCCGTCGGGGTCGGCGGCCGCCCGCCGCAGCGGTTCCCGCGCCGCGCGCTGGTCGCCGGCGAGCAGCAGGCACAGCCCGTCGGCGAGCGCTCGCTCCGCACCGGTCAGCCCGCTCGCGGCGGGCAGCGCGCCCAGGGGGTCCCTCCGGGTGGCGGCGCGGACGACGGGCTCCCACGACGACGCCGGCGCCTGCGGGTGCTCCGCGTCGGGGGCGGTCGGCGCCTGTGGCTGCTCTGCGTCGGGGGCGGTCGGCGCCTGCGGGTGCCCCCCGCCGTGCGACAGCGACGCGGTGGCCGCCCCGACCCACGCCTCGACCCGGCCGCCGGTGTCCGCGGTCGGCAAGGTGTCACGCAGCCGCTGCGCGTCCGCGTCGTCGCCCGCCCGCCGGTACGCCTCGGCCGCGGCGGCGAACGCGTGCTCGTCCTCCAGGATGTGCGCGGCCCGGCGCTGCCACGAGCTCGCCGCGCTGCCCAGGTGCTCGGTGTGCGCGGTCAGCAGGTGCCGGCGCAGCACGCGCGGCAGCGTGTAGTGCACCCCGTCGTCCGTGGCGGCGAGCGACCAGCGCACCTCGAGGTCGCGCAGGAGCTCGCGGCTGCCCGTCGCCGCCATGAGGGCGTCGCAGCGCGCGGCCGTCATCCGGTCGAACGCGGCGCCCCAGTGCAGGAGCTCGACGAGCGGGCGGTCCAGGCCCGCGAGGATCTCACCGGTCAGGTAGTCGTGCGCGTACCAGGAGTCGCCGCGCAGACCCCGGACGGCACGGCGCCGGTCGGCGGGCAGGAGCCCGGCCGTCGCCCGGTGGAACAGGTGCACCGCGACGGCCCACCCGTCCGTCTCGCGGGAGACCGTCTCGACGTCCTCCAGGGTCAGCGGCTCGTCGTAGACGTCGCGGAACAGCCGGTCGACCTCCCAGGGCCGCAGCCGCAGGTCGGCGGCCGTGAGCACCGTGGGCGGGCTGATCTCGGAGCGGGCGAGGTTGAACGTGGGGCGCACCCGGGAGCCGACGAGCACGTGGACCGCGGGCAGGACGTCCAGCAGGAGGTGCTCCAGGTCGCGTTCCGCGGGGCGGCCGATGAGCTCGTGCGCGTCGTCGAGCACCAGCAGCACCGACCGGTCCGTCGCGCGCCCGACGATCCGGTCCGGCCCGGTCGTCTGGAGCATCCGGCCGAGCTCCTCCGGTGTGAGGCACATCGCGGCGCCCGCCCCGGGTGTCCGCACGACGACCCCCGCCTTCGTGCACCGCCCCCACACCACGGGGAGACCGGTCGTGCGGGACCACTGCGTCATGACGGTCGTCTTGCCCGACCCCGGCGGGCCGACGACGAGGCCGAACCTGCTGGTCACGACGTCGTCGAGCCGCTGCATGAGTGCCCGGCGGACCACGCTGCCGTTCTGGGGCGCGCCGGACCGCGTGCGTGGCCCGTTCGCCAGCACGACGGCACGGCCCCCCTGCGCCATCACAGCCTCCGACCCCCTGAGCCCCCCGACCTCGACGGCGTGGGCGCCCTGGGGTCGATCCTGACAGCCGTACCGCGATGTGATCTACACCATAGTGGGCGAAAATGTGCGTATCGGGACGGGCCGTATCGATTCGGGCAGCGCGCCGGCCCCTCAGGAGCCCTCCGCGGCCCCCGGCGGACGCACCTCGTAGCGCAGCAGGACGGCACCGTTGCCGAACCGTCGCTCGTCGACCAGCCGCAGGTCCAGCCGGACGTCGCCGGGCAGGAACGCCGTGCCCCCGCCGACCACCACCGGGCTGACCAGCACCTGGAGCTCGTCGACCAGTCCCGCCCGCAACGCGTGCGCGGCCAGGCCGGGGCCGCCCACCGACAGGTCGCGCGCCGACGACGCCTTGAGCTCCGCCACCGCGACCGGGTCGAACGTGCGCTCCACGCGCGTCCGGCTCGTCACCGGGGCGTCGAGCGTCGTCGAGTACACGACCTTGTCGGCCGCCCGCCAGATCTGCGCGTAGTCACGCTCCACCGCGGGCGAGTCGTCGGGGGCGGTCTCCCAGTACGCCATCACCCGGTACATCCGCCGCCCGTACAGGTACGTGCCGATCGGGCGTTCCAGCTCGTTGACCGCCGCGTGCACCTCCGAGTCGGGCGCGGCCCAGTCGAACCGTCCGTCCTGGTCCGCGACGTAGCCGTCGAGCGAGGTGATCGCGGTGTACAGCAGCCGGGCCATGCAGGTCCCTCCGTCGTCGGTGCGGGGCGGTCGTCCCAGGATGTCGGGCCGGGACCGTCGGCGCACCTGTTTCGTCGTCGTTCCTGCGCTGGTCACGGGCACGACGCGTCGCGCCGGCCGACGTGCGGCGCGACCGGGACCCGACCGGGAGACTGGTCCGGTCCGTGCCGGTGGCGGCCGCTGCGCCGCCGGTGTCGATCCGGGCCCGCACCGTTCGTACAGAGGGTGAGGACCGGGACCCGCCCGGGACACGGCACCAGGAGGAGACATGGCCCAGTACCTGCTCAGCGTGATGGAACCCACGGGCGGCACCCCCGACCCCGACCTCCTGCGGCAGGTGGTGCAGGACGTCGAGGCGCTGGACCGGACGATGCACGACGAGGGCGTGTGGGTGTTCGCGGGCGGGCTGCACTCGCCGAGCACCGCGACCGTGCTGCGCGCCCAGGACGGGCAGGTCGTCGTGACCGACGGACCGTTCGCCGAGGGCAAGGAGCACCTCGGAGGGTTCTCGGTCATCGACGTCGACGACCTCGACGCCGCCCTCGAGTGGGGCAGGCGGCTCGCCGTCGCGACCACCCTGCCGATCGAGGTGCGACCGTTCCGGTCATGACCGCGCACGGGGCGCCGGACGGGCCGGGCGGCGGACCGACGGACGCCGAGCGGCAGGTCGCGGCCGTGTTCCGGGCGGAGCACGGCCGGGCCGTCGCGATCCTCACCCGGCAGCTCGGCGACCTCGGCGTCGCGGAGGAGGCGGTGCAGGAGGCGTTCGTCGTCGCACTGCGACGCTGGCCCACCGACGGCGTCCCCCCGAGCCCGGCCGGCTGGATCCTCACGACCGCGCGGCACCGGGCGATCGACCACCTGCGCCGCGAGTCCTCCCGGGCCGACCGGCACGCGCAGGCCGCCCTGCTGCACGCCCGCGACGAGCCGCCGGAGGTGGGACCCGTGCAGGACGACCGGCTCCGCCTCGTGTTCACGTGCTGCCACCCGGCGCTCGCCGTCCCCGCGCAGGTGGCGCTCACCCTGCGGCTGCTCGGTGGCCTCACGACGGCCGAGATCGCGCACGCGTTCCTCGTGCCCGAGCCGACGATGGCCCAGCGGATCGTGCGCGCCAAGGCGAAGATCCGCGACGCACGCATCCCGTACCGGGTGCCGCGCGACGAGGACCTGCCCGACCGGCTGACCGGGGTGCTCGCCGTCGTCTACCTCGTGTTCACCACGGGTCACACGGCCGTCGCGGGGGACTCGCTGGTCCGCGAGGACCTGTGCGCGGAGGCGATCCGGCTGGGACGGCTCCTCGTCGAGCTCATGCCCGACGAGCCCGAGGCGCTCGGCCTGCTCGCGCTCATGCTGCTCGTCGACTCCCGGCGCGCCACCCGGGTCGGCCCGGACGGGCTCGTGCTTCTCGCCGACCAGGACAGGTCACGCTGGGACACGGCCGAGATCGCCGAGGGCCAGGCGCTCGTGCGGCGGTGCCTGCGGCGGGGTCGGCCCGGGCCGTACCAGGTGCAGGCGGCGATCCAGGCGGTGCACGCGGACGCACCGACCGCGGCGGCCACGGACTGGCGGCAGGTCGTTGCCCTCTACGACCAGCTCCTCGTGCTCGCGCCGAGCCCGGTCGTCTCGCTCAACCGGGCGGTCGCCGTCGCCGAGGTGGACGGGCCCGCCGCGGGGCTCGCCCTGGTCGACGACCTCCCCCTCACCCGTTTCCACGTGTTCCACGCCGTGCGGGCCGACCTGCTGCGCCGGCTCGGCCGGTCCGCGGAGGCGGCCGACGAGTACGCCGCCGCGATCGCCGCCACGGACAACGCCGCCGAGCGCGCCCACCTGACCCGCACACGCGACACCCTGCCGCCACCCACCCCGGCGGCCGGTGCCGAGTCCGTCAGCTCGGGGTGAGAACGGCACGTCAGAGTCACGTTCTCGCCCCGAAGTCACGGTCTCGCGTGACCCCTCGGGCCGGGGTCACCAGCCGTCGACGTGGAGGACCTCGTCGAGCGGGAGGCGGGGGGCCGGACGGAACGTGTCGCCCGTGTAGTACGCCGTCGGGATGAGGACGCCCTGGCGGACGTCGTCGGGCAGCCCGAGCACGGTGGCGACCTCCTGCTCGTGCGCGAGGTGCAGCGTCGTCCAGGCCGTGCCGAGGCCGCGGGCACGCGCCGCGAGCATGTAGCTCCACGCCGCCGGCAGCAGCGACCCCCACAGACCGGCCTGGTTGCCCGCGCCCAGGTGCCGGACCGTGAGGCACGGGATGACCAGGACCGGGACCTCGCCCAGGTGCTCGCCGAGGTACGCGACACTGTCGCCGATCCGCTCCTGCACCGGCGCCCGGCCCGGGTCGTCGCTGAACAGCCTCCCCGCGTAGCCGGGGGACGCGACGTACGCCTCGACGGACCGCCGGTACACGTCACCGATCGCGGCGCGCTTCTCGGCGTCCGTCACGACCAGCCAGTGCCAGCCCTGCCGGTTCGAGCCCGACGGCGCCTGCAGCGCGACGTCCAGGCACTCCCGGACGAGGTCGAGCGGGACGTCACGGGTCAGGTCGAGGCGCTTGCGCACCGACCGGGTCGTGGTGAGCAGCTCGTCGGGCGTGAGGGGCAGCGTCGCCATCCCGCCAGGCTAGGTGGCCCGGACCAGCCGCGCCGGGTGCCGTCGACCAGGGGCCGAGACCGTGACTTCGGGGCGAGAACGTGACTCTGAAGTGCCGGTCTCACCCCGAACCGACGGTCTCGCCGTGGCTGCGGGGGCGGGGGTGGGGCGTGGGGTGCCGGACGACGATGATGGGGGGATGACCGACGCGCACGTGTGGACCGTCGACGACCATCTCCACGGGGCGTCCCCCGAGCACGTCGCGCTGTGGCGGGAGGTCGCCGGGCTCATCGAGGCGTGCGGGCCCGTCGAGGTCGTCGTGCACAAGACGACGATCACGTTCAAGGGGACGCGGCGCGGGTTCGCCGGGGCACGGCCGGACGCCGGCGGCGTCGTCGGGTTCCTCGACCTGATGCGCCCCGTCGACACCGACCCGCGGATCACGAGCGTCGCCCCGTACACCCACCGGCTGTTCGTCAACCACTTCCGGGTCCGGTCGACCACCGACCTCGACGACACGTTCGCCGAGTGGGTCCGGGAGGCCTACGCGGTCGGCGCCGGCGCCCACCTGGACTGACCGCCGGACGGGTCCGCCGGGCCGGTCAGCCGGGCCGGTCAGCCGAGCCGGTGAGCCGAGCCGATCGGCCGGTCAGCGGGCCGCGCCCGCCGCGTCGCGGGCCGTCGCCGCCCGGCCGCGCAGCAGGTCGCGCTCGTGCGGGGTCGGGGCGAGCAGGGCGGCGCGCTCGAGCTCGACCGCCGCCTCGCCGGGCCGGTCCAGGCGGAGCAGGACGTCGGCGCGGACGGCACCGAGCAGGTGGTAGCGGGCCATCCGGGGGTCGGCGCGCAGGGCGTCGACGGCGACGAGCGCGGCCTGCGGACCGTCCGCGTGCAGCACCGCGACGGCCCGGTTCAGCTCGACGACGGGTGAGGGTGCGACCTGCGCGAGCGCGTCGTACAGGGCGACGACGGCCTCCCAGTCGGTGTCCTCGAACCGGGCGGCGCGGCTGTGGCACGCGGCGATCGCCGCCTGCAGCGTGTACGGGCCGAGCGGGCGGCCCAGGGCGACGGCCCGGTCCAGCGACGCGATCCCGTGCATGATCAGCGTCCGGTCCCACCGGGAGCGGTCCTGGTCGGGCAGCAGCACGCCGTCACGTCGGGCGTCGAACCGGGACGCCTGCAGCTCCAGCAGGGCGACGAGGCCGTGCACCTCCGGCTCGGCCGGCAGCAGCGCGGCGAGCACCCGCGCCAGGCGCATCGCGTCCTCGGCGAGGTCGCGACGGACCCACGCGTCCCCGGTCGTCGCGTTGTGGCCCTCGGTGAAGATCGAGTAGACGACCTCGAGGACCGGCCCGAGGCGTGCGGGCAGCTCGTCGGCCTGCGGGACCTCGAACGGCACGTGCGCCTCGGCGAGCGTGCGCTTCGCCCGGGAGATGCGCTGCCCGATCGTCGCGGACGGCACGAGGTACTTGCGGGCGATCTCGTCCGTCGTGAGGCCGCCGAACAGGCGCAGCGTGAGCGCGATGCGGGACTCGCGTGGCAGCACCGGGTGGCAGGTGAGGAAGACCAGGGAGAGCAGGTCGTCGCCGACGGGGTCGTCGACGACGACGTCCGCCGCGGGTGCGTCGGGCAGCGTCCGGGCCAGGACGGCGTACTTCGCGTCGCGGTTCTGCTCACGACGGATCAGGTCGATCGCCCGGTGCCGTGCCGTCCCGAACAGCCACGCCCCCGGCTTGTCGGGGATCCCGACCGTCGGCCACTGCTCGAGAGCGGCGACGAACGCGTCCTGCGCGAGCTCCTCCGCGAGGCCGACGTCCCGGACCAGCCGGGTGAGCGAGGCGACGAGGCGCGGCGACTCGATGCGCCAGACGGCGTCGAGCGTGCGTCGTGCGTCCGTCATCGCCCCGCTCCCCCGGCGGTCGGGTCACTCGCCGTGCTGGTCGCGGATCGTCGCGGCGACCTTGTCCTCCTGCGCGGCGACCTCGGGCGTGTACGCGGCGCCGAAGTCCTCGACCGAGTACAGCGGCCGGATCTGCAGGGTGCTCGTGAGCTCGTCGCCGTGCGGGCACCGCTTGGCCCACTCGACGGCCTCCTCGAGCGAGCTGACCTCCCAGATCCAGTAGCCCGCGACGATCTCCTTCGCCTCCGTGAACGGGCCGTCGACGACCGTCGTCGCGCCGCGCTCGAAGACGACCTTCGCGCCCTTGCTCGTCGGCTGCAGACCCTCGCCGCCGAGCATGATGCCCGCCTCGGCGAGCTGCTGGTTGTACGCGTTCATCTCGACGAACATCTGCTCGGTCGGGGCGACCTTGTCCTCGTCCGCGCCGCTGCCCGTGATCATGACCAGGACCTTCATGGTGGTGCTCCCTCCAGGGTTCGCCCGCTCGACGCTAGTGCCGGAGCGGGGCCTTCACCACGTCGTCGAACGGGGACCGGCCGTCTTCGACACGGGCACGCGATCTCTTTCGGGCGGCTGGTCCGGTTACCGTGCCCGGGTGCAGCATCGCCTCCCCGCGCCGCTCGGCGTGCTCGCCGTCGTCGTCGGGGCGTTGCTGTTCGCCGTCAACGGGACCGTCGCGAAGCTCGCCATGGAGGCCGGGCTCACCCCGACCCGGCTCGTCGAGATCCGGTGCGTCGGGTCCGCGGTGGTGCTGGTCGCCGCGGTGCTCGTCGTCGGTGCGCGGCGGCTGCGGCTGCGCGACCGCCGCGAGCTCGTCTCGCTCGCCGTGCTCGGGGTCGTCGGGGTCGCGCTCGTCCAGTGGTGCTACCTGTCGGCGATCGCGCGGCTGCCCGTCGGGATCGCGCTGCTCATCGAGTACACCGCTCCCCTGCTCGTCGCGCTGTGGGCGCGGTTCGTGCTCCACGAGGCCGTGCACGCACGCGTGTGGTGGGCGCTCGCCGCGTGCCTCGGCGGGCTGACGCTCGTCGCGCACGTCGGCGAGGGGGTGGTGCTCGACGTCGTCGGGCTGCTGTTCGCGTGCGCCGCCGCCGTGTCGCTCGCCGCGTACTACCTGCTCGGCGACCGTCTCCTCGCCGAGCGTGACCCGCTGTCGACGCACGCGTGGACGATGACGTTCGCCGCCGTGTTCTGGGTCGTCCTGCAGCCCGTGTGGACGTACCCGTACGGGACGCTGACCGTGCCCGTCGCGGTGCCTGGCGCGGTCACGCCGCCGTTGTGGGTGCTCGTCGTGTGGATCGTCGTGCTCGGCACCGTCGTGCCGTACCTGCTGTTCCTCGTCGGCATCCGGTCCCTCGGGCCCGCCCGGGCCGGGCTGCTCGGGATGGTCGAGCCCGTCGCCGCGTCCGCCGCCGCGTGGGTCGTGCTCGACGAGGCGATGACGGCGGTGCAGCTCGTCGGCGGGGCCGTGGTGCTCGGCGGGGTGGTGCTCGCGGAGACGGCCCGACGACGGACGGTGGCCGCGCCCGGGGCCGTGCTGCCGGACGGGGTGGCCCCCTAGCCTCGCCTCGGCGCGCCGGTCAGGTCAGGCTCGCGCACGCGTCGCGGACGAACTCGTCCACGTCCGTCACGACGGGCGCCCAGTCGCCCAGCTCGCCGTCGTCCGTCCAGGCCTCGTACCGGACCTGGCCGGGCTCCATGCCCGCGAGGTCGTCGACCGTGAACGGGACGTCGATCGCTGACCAGCTGTTGTCGTTCGTCCAGCCGTACAGCGAGTACTCGACGCCCGGCTCGAGCGGGCTCAACGGCGTCTGCGTGCGCCAATCGTCCGGGGCCGCCAGCGACCAGGTCGCGGACTCGGAGACGGCGGACGGCGCGTCCCACGATCCGTCGCTCACGCTCGGGTTGCTCACCGAGTCGGCGTCGGGGTCCGGCTCGACGGAGTGATAGACCGTGGCGCCATCGATGTGCCCCTCGCAGACCTGGAGGTACCCGACGGGCCTTCCCTGGTCGTCCACGCCGACACCGGCGATGGCCCCGCCCTCCACCGTGCAACCGCTCAGCGCCAGGCAGCCCACGACGACCGCGCCGACGGGCGGGAGGGCGGAGGCTCGGCGGCGCATGGTGGTGACCGTAGGGGACGACGCCGCCCGCGGGGTCTCGGTGCAGTCACAGCTCGGTACCGACCCGCACACGTCAGGCCGGCTTGCGGGCCTCGATGAGGAACCGGGTCGAGTGGGCGACGAACGGGCCGTCCTGCAGCTGCTCGTGCAGGTCGTGGAGCTGCGGCAGGTAGGCCTCGACGGTGAAGCCGGGCACCATCCAGACGACCTTGCGCAGGAACCACACGACCGCGCCGATGTCGTGGAACTCGATGCGGAGCTCCTCGTCGCGCACGTCGGCGACCTCCAGCCCGGCGGCACCGGCTCGGGCGACGTCGCGGTCGGGGTGCCGGCCGTTGCGGGACGACTCCGGTTGTGGGCCGAGGAAGTGCTCGACGACCTCGAACACGCTGTGCGGGCCGACGTGCTGCGCGAGGTACGTGCCACCGGGTCGCAGGACGCGGGCGATCTCCTCCCACCAGACGGTCACGGGGTGGCGGCTCACGACGAGGTCGAACGCGGCGTCGCCGAAGGGCAGCGGGGGCTCGTCGGGGTCGACGACGAGCGCGACGCCGAGCGGGTGCAGCCGTGCGGTCGCCGTGACGACGTTGGGCGGCCACGACTCGGTCGCGACGACGAGCGCGGGCCGGGCGGAGGCCGCGCCGAGGGCCGTCGCGAGCACCTCGCCGCCGCCCGTCTGGATGTCGAGCACGGCCTCCGCACCGCCCAGCCGTCCGGCGAGTGTCCGGGCGTAGCCCCACGACGGGCGCTGCTCGGTGGCCCGGCCGTCCAGCCACGAGAAGTCCCAGCCCTCCATCGGCGCGGCGGCGGCCTCGGCCACCAGGTCGTCGAACGTCCTCGTCATGCCGGCCATCGTGCGCGACGGTCGCGACGCGACGCGAGCCGACACCCGGCGCGGGCCCTGACGCCGGGCTGCCAGACGGTGACGGCGAAGACGTCGTGGCGCCCGGTGCGACGAAGTCTTCGGTCTCGCGGCCGGACCGTCGGTCGGTGGCGGGCGCCCACGACGACGGCCCCGCGCTCGTCGTGCAGCGCGGGGCCGTCGTCCGTTCACCGGGACGGGAGGTGGAGGTCACCCGTCTCCGGCTTCGCCGTGGGGCCGGTCAGCGACGGCTCACGGGAACTCCGCCACCACCGCCGGGCCGAGGAAGTCGGGCGTCACGGCGTCGCCGGTGTCGTTCACGACGTGGTCGATCGTGCCCGCCTTGTTCAGCGAGATGGTGATCGCGTTGTGCAGCTTCACCCCGGACGTCACCGGCACCTCGAAGCCCCGGCGGGCGTGCAGGGTGGGGTTGACGTTCGTGTAGATGTAGCTGCCCAGCCCCCACGCCTCGTGCGTCTTGACGGTGTCGGCGACCTTGTACGCGGCCCAGCCGGGGATGCCGTCGTGCTGCCAGGCGGCCTGGTCGGGGGCGTCGTACGGGAGCTCGTTCTGGAACATGATCGTGCGGCCGCGCTCGCCGTTCCAGATGAGGTTGTACTTCTGGTAGTGCTCCGCGAACAGGCCCGTGGCCAGCACGTCGTTGCCGTTGACGACCACGCCCGTGTCGGCCGTGTTCACCGTCCAGCCGACGCCCGTGCCGTGGTCGGCCCGCCACGCCCAGGTGTGGTCGATGACCGCCTGGTTGACGTTGACGACGAGGCTGTTCGTGGCCCGGCCGACGTGCTCGCCGCCGATCCGGAAGAACACGTCCTGCACGGCCGTGGGGTTGTCCGGGCTGCTGAGCAGCGGCCGCTTGAGCTTCGCGTCGAGCGACGACAGCTTGGTGCCGAGCTGGAGCAGCGCCGGGCTGGTCTTCTCGCCCGCGTCGAACATGATCCCGGCGATGTCGATGCCGGGGACGTCGAGCGTCTGCATCGCGACCACGCCGTTGTCCGGGACGATCGTCGCCAGGCCGAGACCGAGGACCACCCCGTTCGGGTACAGCACGGTGAGCGGCTTGTTCACGTGGTAGACGCCGGGCGTGAGCAGCAGGTTCTTGCCGAGGGCGAGCGCCGTGTTGATCTTCGACGCGCTGTCGCCGGGCTTGGCGACGTAGAAGCTGCTCAGCGGCAGCGACTTCCCGGGCGTCGACCCGTCGGCCCACGTCACGCCACGTGCGTTCTTCTGCGTCGACGGGACGAAGACCTGGTACTTCCCCTTCGCGTCCACGTACAGGTACGGCCGCTCGCGGGTGACCGGGGTCGTGTCGAGGGTCGTGTACTTGTTCGTCACGAAGTCGGCGGCCGGGGCACCCTCGACGCCCGCGAACACCTGGTTCCAGACGCTGTTCGTCCAGCCCGTCACGCTGCTGTTGCGGACCAGGAACTGCTGCTGGCTGCCGTTGACGACGTTGCCGAACGTGGAGTCGGCGATGAACCCGCCGCTCGCGTACTGCGGGCCGGCCGAGCAGTAGTCCATGAGCGAGAGCTGCCCGCCGGTGATGTTCACGCGGCGCATCGGGGCGGCCTGCGACACGGCCCAGAAGTTGGTGCCGGAACGGCAGCCGGTCTGCCCCGCGACATTGATCGTCAGGTTCGACAGCGACCGCCAGAAGTTCACGAGCGCCGTGCAGTCGGTGGGGGCACCGGGCGCCGTCGGGAAGCACTGGTTGAAGACCTCGATGGACCCGTTGACGACGACGTCGCCGGGGTTCTGCCCGAGGCCCGCGACCTCGGTGTAATAGCCGACCTGGAACTTCAGCGGGTGCTCGGCGGTGCCGTACGTGCCGGGCTTGAACAGCAGGGCGTACCGGCCGTCGCCGAACTGGGACGGGACCTGCTGGGCGGCGACCGCGTCGACCGCGGCCTGGATCTGCTCGACCGGCATGCTCGGGTCGAAGACCTGCACGTTCGGGCCGAGGTCGACGCCCGGGGCCGTGGTGGCGAGCGGTGCCGCGGACGCCGCGGTGGCGGGGACGAGGGTCCCGGCGACCACGAGGCCGAGCACCGCCGCGACCGTGCGGCGACCCCTCGACCGTCGTGAGCTGATGTGCGTTTCGGGCATGACGATGGAACCCCTTTGTCCGCGTCCACTGCCGATGGCGGCGGCCGGCAAGAAAAAGGTGCACCGCCATTGGCGCCGATGCTCACCGGACAACTGTCCAGTGAGCAGGACAAAACGTACTCGTCGTTTGACACGTGTCAACCCTTACCGAGCGGTAAGTGTTCGGAAAGCGTGCGTCGCGCTCGGCACCGCCGAGCTGCGGACCGCACGGGCGGCGTCAGAGGATCGGCGGTCCCTGCCGGATGCGTGCCGTCAGCACGTCCGGCGTCGCCGTCTTCGGGTCCCACCGGGACTCGATGAACCACGTCGCCCCCGCCTCCGCCAGCGCCCGCGACGCCGCCACGGCCTCCTGCGGGTCCTCGGGCAGCACCCCCTGGATCACCACGTCGTACGGCACAGGCCCCGGCTCGCGGTGCGCGCGCACCCACCCGACGACCTCCGCCACGTCCGCAGGCGTCATCGGGTCCATCGCCCGGTCACCCCGCAGCTGCGGCACGACGCCGTCCCACCGGGCCGCCCGGCCCATCGACCGCTCGCTCGGGTACGACCCCACGACCCACACGGGGATCCGCGGCTGCTGCAACGGGCGCGGCAGGAGCCGCATGTCCGTGACCGTGTGGTGCTTGCCGCTGTACGAGAACGTCTCGCCTCTGAACGCGTGCTCGAGGATGGCGAGGTCCTCGTCGAGCAGCTCGGCGCGCTCACGGACGGTCGGCGCCTCGGCCGCGACGCCGGACACCGCACGGTCGTCGGGCACCCCCAGCCCGACGGGCAGCACCACCCGGCCGCCGGAGAGGTGGTCGACGGTCACCGCCTGCTTCGCGAACACCCACGGCCGCCGCCGGGGCAGCGCGAACACCAGCGCCCCGAGCCGGATCTTCGACGTGCGCACCGCCGCCGCGGCGAGCACCACCCACGGGTCCCACGCCTCCTCCAGGCCCTCCAGCGAGATCCCGTCCCACGTGAAGAACCCGTCCCAGCCGTGCGTCTCCGCCTCGACCGCCATGTCGACGACCTCGACGACCGACCCGAACGACCCGACGAACCCGAACCTCATGACGTCCTCCCAGGCAGGTCGTAGTCGAACCGCACGCGGTGCGTGCCGTCGTCGTCGATCCGCATGGACCCGGCGCCCGTGATCCCCTCGAGCCCGCCGGTCCCGCTGGACGGCACGATGGTGAACAGCAGGTCCACCCGGTCCGTGCCGCTCGTCGACGCCGCGTGGACGAAGTTGAACGTGCCGCCGGCCTCGCCGAGCGCCCCCTCGAAGGACTCCAGCGCGACGTACGTCCCGACCCCGGCGGCAGGGTCGAACGCCGAGGTGAACAGGGTCGTCGAGCGGCCCTGGACGGCCCCCGCGTACTCCTTGACCATCGTCGCCACCCCCACCCCGAGCGCCGTGACCACCTGCTCGGCCTCGACCGCCACCGGCGCGAAGCCGTCCACCTGGAACGTCCCGTCCGCGATCATCTCGGCACCGTACCGACGCCGTCCGACACCTGCTCCCTGAGCACGCGAGCCCGCCGCTCGCCACGACGTCCGGCTCTACCATCGCGCCCATGGCGCACACCGTGACACCCGAGCTCGAGGCCGCGATCGCACTCGGCTACGAGCGCCGTGACCGCGGCGACATGGCGCCGACGATCGCCTACTTCGAGGAGCTGCTGGCGCAGCACCCGGGTCATCCGGTCCTGACCTACGAGGTCGCAGGCGCCTACGACACCGCGGGGCAGGAAGCCGACGCGCGGGTGCGCTACGAGGAGGCGCTCCGCCTCGGGCTCGCGGGCGAGGACCTGCGGCGCTGCCTGTGCCAGTACGGCAGCACGCTGCGCTGGCTCGGTGAGCACGAGGCCTCGCTCGCGGTCCTGGACCGTGGCCGCTCCGAGTTCCCGGAGTCCGACTCCGTCCGGGTCTTCCGTGCCCTCACCCTCCGCGAGCTCGGGCGCGACGACGAGGCCGTCGCCGAGCTGCTCACCGTCGTCACGAACCACGCCGAGTTCACCGACCTGGGCCGCTACGCGCCCGGACTGGCGGGGCTCGCGGGCTGGTACGGCGAGGGCCGTCCGTCGGGCGAGTAGCGGCCCGACCTACGAGACGACGAGCGACTGCGTGCCGATCACCCGCAGCAGCGCGAGCGCCTCGGCCTCCGGGCTGCCGGCCGCGGCCGAGTACACGATCAGCGCCTGGTCGCTGGCCGGCACGTGCAGCGAGTCGCAGTCGAGGGTAAGCGGCCCGAGCGTCGGGTGCTCGATGGTCTTGCGGTGGCTCCGCCACGTCGACGCGCCGCCCGCCTGCCAGAGGCGCTCGAACTCCGCCGACTGCTGCCGCAGCTCGTCGACGAGGGCCGCCAGCGGCGCGTCCTTCGGGTAGCGGGCCGTCGCCGCGCGCAGGGCCGCCACCGACTGCACGGACGTCTCGTCGCGCTCCTGCGGCGTCATCGCGACGCGCGACCCGTTCCCGTACCGCGACGTGCCGAGGAACCGGATCCGGTTGATGTTGCGCTCCCGCTCCGGCACCGCCGACCAGTCGCCGAGCAGCGCCGACGCCATCGCGTTCCACGCGAGCACGTCGCCGCGGGCGCTGAGGAGCATGACGGGCAGGTCGACGAGCCGGTCCATGAGCCGCTGCACGCTCGGCCGCACGACGTCGTCGACCGTGCCGGGCAGCGGCGGCGCCGAGCCCGCGAGGTGGAACAGCTCGGCGCGCTCGTCGTCGTCCAGCCGCAGCGCCCGTGCGAGCGACCGGAGCACCTGCGCGGACGGCTGCGGACCGCGCCCCTGCTCGAGCCGCACCACGTAGTCGACGCTCACGCCGGCGAGCAGGGCGACCTCCTCGCGGCGCAGGCCCGCGACCCGGCGACGCTCCCCCGCGGCGAGCCCGACGTCCTGCGGGGAGAGGCGGCCGCGCGCACGACGCAGCACGTGGGCGAGCTCGGCACGGTCCATGCGGCCCAGCATGCTCCCCCGCGGTCGCGCGGCGGGGGCGTCAGCGTAGGACGGGCGGTCCCAGGCTCGGCCGGCCCTGTCGCCGCCGACGCCACGCACGGAGGCTGAGCGCATGGACACCACCACCGCCCTCGTCACGGGGGCCACCCAGGGAATCGGGCGGGAGACCGCCCGCCGCCTCGCCGAGCTCGGCTGGACCGTGTGGCTCGGCGCACGCGACGTCGACGCCGGGGAGAAGGTCGCCGCCGACCTCCGCGCCGAGATCGCCACCGCCGGCCCGGGCGCAGGCACTGGCACGGGCACGGGCACGGGCACGGGCACGGGCACGGGCGCGAGCTCCACCGTCACCGACGTGCGCACCGACGTCCGCGTCGTCCAGCTCGACGTCACCGACGACGACTCCGTCGCCGCCGCCGTCCGGACCGTCGACGGCGCGGGCGGCCGGCTCGACGTGCTCGTCAACAACGCGGGGATCGCGGGCCCGTGGATCGGCCCGCGCGAGACCGTGCCCGCCGACTTCCTGTCCGTGTACGGCGTCAACGTGCTCGGGCCCGTCCGGACCACGCACGCGTTCCTGCCGCTGCTCGACCGCTCCGCCCAGCCCCGCGTCGTCATGGTGTCGAGCGGGATGGGCTCGTTGGGCGTCACGACCGACCCCGCCCGGTTCGAGTCGACCCTGCACAACATCGTCTACACGTCGTCGAAGTCGGCGCTCAACATGGTCGCCAGCCAGTACGCGAAGGCGCTCGACGGATACCAGGTGCTGATCGTCGACCCGGGCTACACGTCCACGGCGTTCAACGGGTACAACGGCACCCAGACGGTCGAGCAGGGCGCCGAGGCCGTCGTCGCGGCGGCGACCTCCGCGCCGGACGCCCCGACCGGGACGTACCGCGACGCAGCGGGTCCGGTGCCCTGGTGACCGGGCACCCCTGACGGCCGCGGCCGACCCGACGGCCGTCGGGTCGGCCGTCGGATCGGCCGCCTGCCAGCCGGCCCGCAGGTCAGCCCGCCGGGCCGCTGGTCAGTCGAGTCCCGCGGCGGGATGCGAGCGCGTCAGGAGGTCGAGGATCTCCGCGGTCGTGCCGCGCTCGCCGAGGCGGGGGAACACCCGCTCCACGCTGTGCGTGTGCGACTCGGCGCTGAGGTCGGCCATCGCGTCCGTCGCGAGCGTCACGTGGTAGCCGTGCTCGTGGGCGGCGCGGGCGGTCGACTCGACGCCGATGCTCGTCGCGATGCCACCGAGGACGACCTGCGTGATGCCGCGCCGACGCAGCTGGACGTCGAGGTCCGTGCCGTAGAAGGCGCCCCAGTTGCGCTTGGTGACGACGACGTCCGACGGGTGCCCGGCGAGCTCGTCGACGATCTCGTCCCAGCCGGCCGGGCGGTTCGACGGGCGCTGCGCCTCGGTCCGGCCGGGCACCGCGTCGGACCCGTCGGGCCGCGTCGACACCCGGACGAGGACGACGAGCAGGCCGCGGGCGCGGAACGCGTCGGCGAGCGTGGCGGCCCGGGCGACGACTTCGGGGCCTGTGAACGGCTGGGTGGCGCCGCCGGCGATGCCGCGCTGCAGGTCGACGAGGACGAGGGCGGTGCGCTCGTCGAGGGTCGTGAGGGTCATGACGTGCCTTTCGGTGCGGACGGGACGCCGATCCGGCCGAGCGACTGGTCGACGAGGGTGAGGACGAGGAGCGCGGCGGCGCACGCCATGACGAACACGCTGAGCTCGTGCAGCCCGGCCGTGTCGGCACCGCCCGCGAAGAACGACGCGTTCGCCGCCGCGGCCGCGAGCGCACCGAGGTAGGTGAACGTCCGCAGCAGCCCGGCGGCGGACCCGATCCGGGCGGGATCGGCCTGGTGGTACAGCGCGTTCTGGTTCGCGAGCCCGTTGAGCCCTTGCGGGATCCCCGCCACGACGGCGACGAGCACCAGCACCCAGATCGGCGTGGCCGACCCGACGACGAGCAGCAGGACGAGGCACGCCGCGATCTGGGCGAGGCTCCCGACGACGAGCTTGCCGCGGACCTTCGGCCGCCGGCCGGCCGTGCTGGTCGCGACGATCCCGGTGACGAACATCGGCAGGAGCAGCAGCCCGGCGGCCGACGCGCTCAGCCCCCGGCCGGCCTCGAGCCACTGCGTGTACCCGTAGAGGAACGCGTACGACACCGTGAACGTCAGGACCTGCCGCAGGTACGTGGCGATGAGGGGGCGGTTGCCGCCGAGCAGCCGCAGGTCGATGAACGGGTCGGCCGCCCGGCGCTCCCGGAGCACGAAGCCGACGCCTGCCGCCGCGGCGACCACCAGCAGGTACGCGTGGGCGGCCTGCGGGTCCATCAGGAAGAGCATCGCCGAGGTGAGCGTGGCGGCGAACAGCACGACGCCGGGGACGTCGAGCCTCGCACCACGCGCGAGGGACGGCGCGCCGTCGGCATCGGACGGCTCGGCGTCGGCGGCGACGCGCGCCCGGGGCAGCCGTCGCCAGCCGAGCACCAGGCTCGCGGCGGCGAGCGGCACGTTGACCGTGAAGATCGTCCGCCAGCCGCCGACGCCGATGAGCAGCCCGCCGAGCGTCGGCCCGATCACCGCCGTGACCTGCGTGGCGACGGACAGCGCCGCGAGCACGCCGCTCGGGCTGTTCCGCCCGGTGCGCTGCCCCTCGCTGCGGATGAGGTACATCGCCGCCGGGTAGCCCGCGCACGTCCCGAGCCCGATGAGCACACGCGCGACGACCAGCACCGGCAGGTTGGGGGCGACCGCGCCGAGCGCCCCGGCGAGCCCGACGAGCGCAGCGCCCGTCAGGTAGAGGGGACGCGGGCCGTACGCGTCGACCAGCCGCCCGACGACCGGCTGCCCCACCGCCGTCGCGAGGTACAGCGCCGACACGAGCCAGACGGTGTCGGACGGCGGTGCCCCGAGCGCGAGCCCGATGGGGATGAGCGCGACCGCCAGCATCGACGAGTTCACGGGGTTGAGCAGCGACCCCAGGATCATCGGCGGGATCAGCCTGCGGTCGAACGCGCCGGCCGGGGCCGACGTGCGGGGCTCGCGGTGCAGCAACGTCACGACTGCGTCAGCTTGTCCAGCAGGGTCAGGGCGTCCGCGATGGTGCGCCGCTCGGCCTCGGTGTACTCCCCCAACGCCCGGGTCAGCCACTCCTCACGGGCCTGCCGGGTGCCCTCGGCCCGCTCCCGGCCGCTGTCGGTGAGCTGCACGAGCTGGCGGCGGCCGTCGTCCGGGTCCTGGTCGCGGCGGATGAACCCGCGCTGCTCGAGCGGCGCGAGCGTCGCGGCCATCGACTGCGGCCGGACCCCCTCGGCGCCGGCGAGCCCGCTCGCGGTGGCGGCACCGTCACGCAGCAGCCGGCTCAGGGCGGACGCCTGCGACGGGGTGAGGTCGTCGGCGTCGGCCACCTCGCGCAGCCGGCGGCGAAGGCGCCCGAACACCACCTTGAGGTCGCGGGCGACGTCGGCGGCATGGGCGGTGGACACCCCTTCACGGTAGATTCGACAGTTCAGACTGTCCAGTTGTGACTGTCGAACTCGTCGCGACGCGGAAACCGGTCATCGCGGGGACGACCCTTCTGCGAGCCTGAGACCTGTGACGGACCGACTCCTGCTGCGCCCGCTGACCACCGACGACGAAGCGCAGGCGTGGCAGGCGCACGACGAGCTCGCCCGGGAGGGGTTCGACTTCCTGCTCGGCGGGCGTCGCGACGACTGGGCCGGCTACCTGGCCCACCTGGACCGCGAGCGCGACGGCGTCGGTCTGCCCCCGGGCTGGGTGCCCGCCACGTTCCTCGTCGCCGACGTCGACGGCGTGATCGTCGGGCGCGTGTCCGTCCGGCACGAGCTCAACGAGTGGCTCACCCGTGTCGGCGGTCACATCGGCTACGCCGTGCGACCCGCGTTCCGCCGGCGCGGGTACGCCACCGAGATCCTGCGTCAGTCGCTCGCCGTCGCCCGGTCCGTCGGTGTGGCCGCCGCGCTGGTGACCTGCGACGACGACAACGTCGCCTCCGCCCGGACCATCGAGCGCTGCGGCGGTGTGCTGGAGGACGTCGCGCTCGTCGAGGGGGGTACACCGAAGCGCCGGTACTGGGTCGACACGGGTGGCGACTGACCCACCGCCTGCAGCACCCCCCGCGCCCGCGCGGAGCCCGGCGTCCGACCGAGCGGCACCTCGTCGGGCAGCTCACCGCGCGGCTCGGCCAGGATCCGCCCGTCGGGTGCGACGAAGCGGTAGAGCGCCGGTCCCGGATCGACGTGACGGCGACGTGGCCTCCGGGTCAATCGCTCGATCCGGGCGTCGTACCGGTGGACCTCGTGGTGGTGGAAGCTGCACAGGAGCACCCCGTTGGACACGTCGGTGCGTCCTCCGTCGCGGTCCCACCAGGCGATGTGGTGGATCTCGCCCCAGCGGGCGGCCCGGTCGCAGTCGCCCCACCGGCAGGAGCGGTCGCGGGCGATGACGGCCCGCCGCTGCACACCCGTGTAGAGCCGAGCGGTGCGCCCGAGGTTGACGGGCTCGTCCGCGGCGTCGACGACGATCCGGGTCAGCTCGCAGTCGCAGAGCACCCGGGCGATCTCCGACGTCGCGACCGGCGTCCCGTCCTCCAACGTCGCCGGAGGGACCTCGCCGGCCACACCCTCGCCGGCCGCTCCATCACCGGCCACACCCTCGCCGACCACACCCTCGCCGGCCGCTCCATCACCGGCCACACCCTCGGCGCGGGCGCCACCCCGGCGGCGCCGCAGCGCCGCGAACGTCTCCTCGCGCACGAGGAACGACACGTGCGGGCGCACCGCCGCCCCGGACGCGGTGCTCGGCAGCGACAGGACCGTCGAGGCGAGCGCATCGAGCGCGTCGGCCCGCGCCTGCTCGGGCGTCCTCCCGTCCGACGGCACCTCACCGGTCGACTCGAGCGCCCGGCGCAACCGTTCGCCCGCCACCGCGTCGACCAGGCCCGAGATCCGCGTCCCGTCCGGCCGGACCGTGACGTGCAGGTACCGCGCGTGACGCTGGGCCTGGTACTCGTCCTCGACGCGGTCGGGGTCGCGCTCCGCGACCCAGCGGGCAAGCGCTCGTCGAAACCCCGGCGCCGGATGCGCGCGTGCGAGGCGCAGGGCGGCTTGTTGACCGTCCGGCGACCTCAGCGCGTCGGCGACCCCGCCCGACGCGCCGGCGAGAGTCCGCCCGATCACCTCGAGGTGCTCGCCCGGCAACGCACCCGTGCGCACGGCGACCGCGATGGCGGGCAGCTCGGCCAACGCCTGCGCCTGCTCCACCCGCCGGGTCGCCGCACCCAGCCCGGTCCTGCCGTGCCGAGCCAGCGAGGCCTCGAACGACGGATCCCCCGCGACGACCGACGTCCCCGCGTCCCGCTCCGCCAGGAGCCAGGCCGACCGCGCCGCCGTCAGCGCGCCGCCGACCCGTTCGAGCGTCGCGAGGACCCCGCGCCGCTCAGCACCTGCGAGCCCCAGGGCGTCCCGCGCGAGCGTCTCGATGTGCGCCAGGCTCTCCACCGCACGGGCCGCCAGGACTTCCGCGCTCCCGACCGCACCGGCACAGCCGGCATCGCCGGCATCGCCAGGCGGCGCGAGCGCAGATTCGAACATGTGTTCGATTCTACGCGAACCGAGACATCCCGCACAACCCTGACCTGCACCGATGCGCGCACCGGCGCCCTCAGCGCAAGGCCAGCAACCAGTCCAGCCCCACCGGAACGGCGTCGAGCACCGCGACGTGCCCGTCGCGCGGCCGCAGCCACAGCTCCCCGAACGGCAGCTCCCGCACCAGGTGCTCGGCGTGCGCGGGCGGCACCACCCGGTCGCGCCCGCCCTGCACGACGAGGACCGGCACGCGCACGTCGCGCAGCGCGAACCCCCACGGCGACACGAAGGCGACGTCGTCGTCCACCAGCCCGTCGGCGCCGTCCGCCTCGGCCCGCTGCGCGTCCTGGCCGAGCGGTGCCCACGCGCCGGACAGCGCCGCCCAGTCGGGCTCGACGAAGATCGACGGGTCGAACTCGTCCGTCTCGGCGAACAGGGCCCGGGCGTCGCGCCCGTGCACGGCGGCCCGCAGCCCGCCGGGCGCCGCCATGCCGTCCCACCAGTCGTCCTCGTCGGTGAAGGGCGCGATGCCGGCGAGGACGACCGCACCGGAGACCCTGTCGGGCAGCAGCGCCGCGCAGGCGAGCGCGTGCGGCCCGCCCCCGGACGCCCCCATCACGCCGACCCGGTCGACGCCGCACGCGTCGAGCACGCGCTCCAGGTCGGTGCCGACCGAGGCGACGTCCCGCCCCGGCTGCGGCGACGACCCGCCGTAGCTGGGCCGGGCGGCGGACAGCACCCGCATCCCGCGCGCGGCGGCAGCCTCGACGACCGGTGCGAGCAGCGCACCCGTCTGCGGCGACCCGTGGTGCCACAGCACGGCGGGCGCCCCCGCCTCGCCGGTGTCGTGGACGACGACCACCCGGCCGTCCGAGAGGAGCACGTGCTGCTCGTGGGGCATGGCCGGGACTCTAGGCCGGACCACCGACGCGTGCCGGGAACCCGATGCTCGGCTACCCCAGGGCGGCGCACGCGGCGATGTTCGCGTCCGGGTTCTGCACCGCGTACTCACGGGTCTCGTCACCGACCCTGCGCTTGACCGTGCGGATCGGCTCCAGGCTCTCGAGGTCGTCCAGCTGGTACCCCATGCTCATCGACCCGTCGGGGAACTCGACGGTCCAGGAGGAGCCGTACCCGAACGTCTCCAGGGTGCACGTCGCCTTCACGGTGGCCGTCCAGCCGTCCGGCGGAAAGCTCCCTCCCCTGGAGCCAGCAGACGCGGGCGGCTCCTCGGCGGCCGACCCCGCGCTGTTGGCCTCGACGAGGGCCCGGGACACCTCCAGCTGGGCGGCGCGGACGGCGTCGGACGCGGCGTCGACCGCGGGCAGCGCCCCGCTCTCGATGGCGGCGCGCAGGGCGTCGACCGCGGCCGCCAGCGCCGTCGCGTCGACCTTCCCGGCCGCGGCGGCGGCGACCACGGCGGCAGCGTCGTCCGCGACCTTCGTCGCGGCCCCGAGCTTCGCGTCGCGAGCCGCCGTCGCGTCGGCCTCGGCGGCGGCGGCCTCCTGCTCCCGGAGCAGGTCCTGCGCGGCCACCGCAGCCGCGTGCGCGCGGGCCTCCGCCGCCGCGCCGGCGCGCACCCCGACGACGACGGAGGCGGCAGCGAGGGCGACGAGGAGGACCACCACGACGGCGGCGACCTTTCCCGAGGTGCTCGACACGATGCTGCTCATGCGTGGGCCCGCTCTCCGAGTCGTGAGGGTGGTGGGGGTCGCGAGAGGGAGCCCCGTCGAGTCCTCTTCGGTCGCGTGCGCCTGTGCCCTGAACCGGTCCCGAGCCGTTCACCTGCGTGCGCGCGGAGCGTGAGGACGACGCACGTGAGGACGACACGCGTGAGACCGCCCACGGCACGCGACCGCGCCCCGGCACTATGTCCGCCATGACCACCGTGCGACGTGCGACCCCGGCCGACCTCGACGCGGCGACCGCCCTGTTCGGCCAGTACCTGCGGTTCTACCGTCGCGAGCACGCACCCGCGGCGGTCCGTGCGTTCCTGGCCGCCCGGATGGACGCGACTGACGGCGTCCTGCTCGTCGCGGAGGTGGACGAGACGCCCGTCGGGCTGGCGCACTGCTACCCCACGTGGTCGTCGCTGAGCCTCGCGCGGGCGTGGGTGCTCAACGACCTGTTCGTCGACCCGTCCGCCCGCGGCACGGGGGCGGGACGCGCGCTGGTCCGGGCGGCGAAGGCCGAGGCGGCGGCGGCCGGGGCGGTGTACGTGGCGCTGGAGACCGAGCGGACGAACGTCGTCGGGCAGACGCTGTACGCGTCGGAGGGGTTCGTCCGGGACGACGAGAACCTGCACTATGCGGCTCCGGTCGGCGACGATGTCGAGACGGCGTCACCCGCTCCGTTCTCCGGGTGAGAGGCCCTCAGCCGAGGGCCGACGACGAAGGAGGCACGACGATGACCAGGTACCTGCTCACGGTGAACTTCCAGCCGGGCGTCGTGGACACGCCCATGGAGGAGTGGGCGCCCGAGGAGATCACGGCCCACCTCGACTACTACGCGGCGCTGCGGCGCGAGCTGCTCGCGAGCGGCGAGGTGGTCCAGTCGGAGGTGCTGGCCGGGCCGGACGTCGCGAAGATCGTGACGTCGGACGGGATCGGGGCGCCCGTCGTGACGGACGGGCCGTTCCAGGAGTTCAAGGAGTGGCTCGCGGGCTTCCAGGTCGTCGACGTGGAGTCGGAGGCCCGTGCCGTCGAGATCGCCGCGAAGCTGTCGGCCGTGCCGGGTCCGGGCGGCCGGGCGACGCAGCAGCCGATCCACGTGCGGCAGGTGCTGGACGACTCGCCGTCGGACGTGACGGAGATGGAGACGTGGCTGGAGCAGGCGGACGGGGTCCGCTGAACGTCCCGGCCGAGGTCGAGGGCCTGCTGCGCGAGCTCGCGCCGCAGGTCCTCGGCCTGCTGACCCGCCGGTACGGGGACTTCGCGTCGGCCGAGGACGCCGTGCAGGAGGCGCTGCTCGCGGCGGCGACGCACTGGCCGCGCGACGGCGTGCCGGGCAACCCGCGCGGGTGGCTCACGCAGACGGCGACCCGCCGGATGATCGACGCGTGGCGCGCGGACCAGGCGCGGGCGGCCCGGGAACGCCTCGTCGCGGGCGACCCGGTGCGGGGTGGATCGGGGCCGGGTGCGTCGGGGCCGGAGGGGTCGGACGGGTCGGATGCGCCGGGGCCGGACGCGTCGGAGCAGGACGACACGCTCGTCGTGCTGCTCCTGTGCTGCCACCCGTCGCTCACCCCGGCGTCCGCGATCGCGCTGACGTTGCGCGCGGTCGGCGGGCTGACGACCGCGGAGGTCGCCCGGGCGTTCCTCGTGCCCGAGCCGACGATGGCGCAGCGCATCAGCCGTGCGAAGCGGACGGTCTCCGGCGTCCGGTTCGAGCTCCCCACACCCGACGAGCTCCCCGCGCGGCTCCGCAGCGTCCGGCACGTGCTCTACCTGATGTTCAACGAGGGCTACGCCGCGACGGGCGGCCCGACGCTGCACCGGGCGGAGCTCTCGGACGAGGCGATCCGGCTCACGCGGGTGCTGCACGCCGTGCGGCCCGACGACGGCGAGACCGCCGGCCTGCTCGCCCTGATGCTGCTCGACGACGCCCGTCGCCCGGCCCGCACCGACGCGTCGGGCGCCCTGGTGCCGCTGCCCGACCAGGACCGGTCGCTGTGGGACCGCGCACTGATCGCGGAGGGGACGGCGCTGCTGGAGGCGAGCAGCGGGCACGGGGTGGTCGGCGAGTACCGGCTGCAGGCCGCGATCGCGTCGCTGCACGACCACGCGGCCCGCGCGCAGGACACGGACTGGCCGCAGATCGCCGCGCTGTACGGGCTGCTGGAGCAGGTCACGGCGAACCCGGTCGTCACGGTGAACCGGGCGGTGGCGACGGCCATGGTGGACGGCCCCCGGGCGGGGCTGGCCCTGCTCGACGGCGTGGACCTGCCCGGTCACCGGCTCGACGCGGTCCGTGCGCACCTGCACGAGATGGCCGGGGACGTCCCGGAGGCCCTCGCGCACTACGGCGCGGCGATCGCCCGGGCCACGAGCGTGCCGGAGCGGGAGCACCTGGTCGCCCGGGCGGCCCGGCTGCGCGCGTCGACGGCCGGCTGACCGTGCTGCGGGGACGAACGTCCTCGCGGATCCACAGGATGCGGACGTATCGTCAGGCCCGAGAACTTGGACAGGTGATCAGGAGGCGGCCGTGGCGGTCACGCTGCGCACGGAGCTGGAGACGCTGCGCGACCGGCAGTGGATGTGGTCGTTCCTCGCGCTCGTGCTGGTCATGCCGTGCGTGGCCGTCGGGCTGCTGCTGGACGGGTTCGTCGTGCGCTCCGTCGTGGTCGGCACGACCCTGCTGCTCCTGCTCGTCGGCACGGTCCTCGCCCGCTGCGCGCGGGAGCTCGAGCAGCTCCTCGGCGCGACCGCCTCCGTGCCACGACCTCGCCGGGGCCGCCTCGACGTCTGACGTCCCGGCTCACGACGGGCACGGCTCGGCGAGCGGGTCCCGGCTCACGACGGGCACGGCTCGGCGAGCGGCCGCGCGACGCGGGCCTGCGGGACCCCGGCGACGTCCCGCCGCGGCCGGATCCCCGCGACGAGCCCGACGGCGGCGACGGCGACGACGAGCGCGGACGGCACGGGCAGCGCCCCGGGCCCGGCCCGGTCGACGAGGAGGCTGCCGAGCGCGGCCCCGACGGCGATCCCTCCGTTGAACACCACCGGGATGACGGTCCCCGCGGTGGTGCGGTGCTCGGGACCGGCGACCCGCATGATCAGGGTCTGCGCGAGCGGCGGCAGGGTGCCGGAGGTGAGGCCCCAGACGACGAGCACGGCGAGCCCCGCCACGGGACGCCCGCCGACGACGGCGAACGCGAGCAGGGACGCCGCGACGAGCCCGGTCGCCGCGACGAGCACCGGGCCGGTCCACCCGTCGCGGACGCGCCCGACGAGGGCGAGCCCGACGGCCGACGACGTCCCGAGCACGAGCAGCGCGGTGCTCATGCCGCCGGGCAGCGCGGTGGCCGCGTCGGCGGCGAGCCGGGTGACGAACGTGAACGCGGCGAAGTGCCCGACGAGCACGAGGCCGACGAGCCCGGCGACCACGAGCACGGGGCGCAGCTGCCCGGCGGGGGCGGCGGCGCGCTCGTCGTCCGGCGCTGTGGTCGCGCCGCCCGCGGTCCCCGCGCCGACGACGACGGCCCGCACGAGCCCGGCCGCCACGACCCCGAGCACGGCGAGCGCCGCGAAGGCCGCACGCCAGTCCCAGGTGCGGGCGACGAGGCTCGCGAGCGGGACGCCGATGACGGTGCCGAGGGTCGCCCCGCCGAGCACGACGGACACGGCGGTGGCGAGCCGGCGCGGGTCGACGATGTCGGCGGTGTGCGCGTTGACGGTGGCCCACAGCAGCCCGCAGACGGCGGCGCCGAGCAGCCGCCCGGCGACGGCGACCTCGTAGCCGGGTGCGGCGGCGGTGAGCGCGGAGGCGAGGGCGAACACGACGAGCGCGCCGGTGACGACGGTGCGACGGTCCCAGCGGCGGGCGAGCCGGACGAGCGGGAACGTGGCGACGACGACGGTCGCGGCCCACAGGGAGACGAGCAGGCCGGTGCGCGCCTGGGTGACGCCGAGGTCGGCACTCATCTGCGGGAGCACGGCGGTGGGCAGCATCTCGCCGGTGACCATGACGAACGTCGCGCCGCCGAGCACGGCGAGGCTCGGCCAGGGCAGCCCGGTGCGGGCGGTGGAGGTCTGGGTGAGGGCCATGTCTGCGACGCTAGACTTTGACATCAGTGTGAAGGTCAAGCGGACCGGAGGACCGGCATGAAGATCGGTGAGCTGTCCCGTCGCACCGGCGTCTCGACCCGGCTGCTGCGGTACTACGAGGAGCAGGGGCTCATCGCCCCGGCCCGGTCCACGAACACCTACCGCACGTACGACGAGCAGGACGTCGCCCGCGTCGAGCAGGTCGTCGGGCTCGTCCGCGCCGGGGTCCCGACCCGGCTGGCCCGGGTGCTGCTCGACCTGGAGGACGTCCGCGCCGACGACCTCGCCCCGTCGTGCACCCGGCAGGTCGCCGAGATGCTCGCGGAGGAGCTCACCGGGCTCGACGAGCGCATCGCGTGCCTGACGAAGAGCCGGCGCACCCTCCTCGACTACCTGCAGCGCACCGAGCACGCGACGAGCGTCCTGGAGGGTGCGCGCTAGCTCCCCGCGCCGCACGTCGGCGTCGCCACCCGCCCGGCCAGCCGGTCCTCGGTCCACGCCACGAGCTCGGGCACGAACGGCGAGCCGCTCTCGACGATCGGCACGTGGTCGAGCCCCGGGTAGGTCCGGTAGTCGACGGCCTGCCCGGTCGCGCACCACTGCGCGACGAACGCGTCCTGCGGCCCCGGCAGCACGAGCCGGTCCGCCTCCCCCTGCCCGACGAGCACGGGCGCCGCGCTCGTGCCGTGCGGGGAGTTCTCCTCGAGCAGCCGGCCGGTCTCGCCCTCCAGCGCGGACGGCCGGATCACCGGTCCGGACAGCTGGGTGCTGAACAGCACGTTCGCCACGGCGTCCCGCCCCCACAGGCACCGGTCCGCGACCCGCCGGACGACCGGCACGTACCCGGGCGCGACGATCGAGGTCAGGTCGAGGTCGTACACGTCGCTCCACGCCTGGGCGAGGTACGCGCTGACGACCCGTCCGGCCGCGGTGTTCTTGACCCCGGCCGCGAGCGCCGCGAGGTCGGCGGCCGGTGCGGCGGCGGCGACCCCGAGCACGTGCACGTCGGGCGCGTACCGCGGGGCGACGATCCCCGTCCACAACGCGGCGCCGCCGCCCTGCGAGTGCCCCCACACCACCGTGTCGTCGCCGAGCTCCAGGTCGTCGAGCGCACGTGCGGCCCGGACGGCGTCGAGCACGTCGTACGCCTCGGCGGTCCCGACGAGATAGGGGTGCGGCCCGGCCGTCCCGAGGCCCTCGTAGTCGGTCATGACGCCCGCCCAGCCGTCGTCGACCATCGTCGACAGGGTGCGCTCCAGGCCGGTGGCGAACGGGTCGTCGAGCAGCGACGGCGCACAGCCCGGGACGACCCCGGTCGTGCCGTGCGCGAGCGAGAGCACCGGCAGCGGCTCGCCGGTCCGGTCGGCGGGGGCGAGCACGAGGGCGCTCGCCACGGTGGGCTCGTCGTGCGCGCCGGTGGTCGTGTAGAGGATGCGCCAGCCCTCCTGGCCCGCCCGCACGCCGTGCGTGAACGGCTCGCTGCGCACGAGGCTGCCGGGTTCGACGGGGACGTCGCGGGGCGGCGTGTAGAACGCGTCCGGGACGAGCGTCGGGTCGCCGGCGCGCAGCCACGCGCTGAGTCCGAGCACGAGCGCCGCGACGACGAGCGCCGCGACCGCGCCCAGGAGCTCTCGCCGGGGACGTCGTGGCGCGTCCCGGCGGCGGGTGCGCCCGCGCCCGACGAGCTGCCCGACACCCGCGAGGACGTCCCGGACGCCGAGCAGTACGAGCCACCCCCCGAGGGCGAGCCCCACGAGAAACACCGACAGCCGCGGCCACAGCAGCACCAGCAGCCCGACGAGCACCTGCGCGACCCCGAGGACCACCGCCGCCGCCCGGCGCTCGCGCGTGCCGACCAGGCCGCCGACCACGGCCGTCCCGCCGACGACGAACGACGCGACCGCGAGCGTGACCGCGAGGAACGGCACGGTCGTCCCCTGCCACACCAGCGACACCACCGCGAGGACGAGCAGCAGCGCCGCGAGCACCCGCTCCAGCCGTGGCAGCGGCGACCGGAACGACCACACCGCCCGGTCGGCGGCGACGAGCATCAGCCCGATGCCGACGAGCACCGACAGCACCGCGACCGACGCCGTCAGGTGCACCACGAGCACGACGCCGACGCCGACGAGCGCGGCCCCGACGAGCAGACGCCCCCACCACTGCAGCCGGGCGTCCCGCAGGCGCACCAGCGGCGTCGTCGCCTCCGAGGTCTCCGCCACGCGCCACCGCCTCGCCGGGCCGCCGCCGTCGGGCCCATTGTGGCGTCGCCGCCGGACCCGTGCCGGGTGTCGTGCGGCCTGCCCGTGCGCCACGATGGGCGCGACCCACCTCCGTCCCGGGAGCGGCCGATGTTCCTCCACCGCCAGCGCAAGCACCTGCACCGGTTCGACGCGTTCATGCGCTCCTCGGGGCCGGCCGAGGTCCTGTACGGCGCGGTCGTGTCCGGCGCGGTCCTCGCGGTGACGAGCGCGCACGTCGAGGCGGGCGAGAACGTCGTCGTCTCGACGGCGATCGTCGCGGTGACCTACTGGCTCGCGCACGTGTACGCGGAGGCGATCGGCGGACGGTTCGAGGACACCGAGCACAGCACCGGGCACCGGCTGCGGCACGCCCTCGGGAACAACCTCGGGGTGCTGTACGGGAGCGCGGCACCGCTGCTCGCGTTCGTGGTCGTGCGCCTGTTCGGGCAGGACGTGTCGACGGCGGCGCTGCGGGCGCTGCTGTTCACCGTCGTGCTGCTCATGGGCTCCGCCGCTGTCGCGGCCGGCAAGGCGGGGGCGCGCGGCTGGAAGCTCGTCGGCGAGACGGCCGTCGCGGGCGGGTTCGGGCTCGTCGTGATCCTGCTGAAGATCGTGCAGCACTGACTTCACCCGCGGGTCCGGGGGGACGTTCCCCGCCACACCGGGACGGATCGGACGCCGTCGCCGGACGTCCACCCCACGGGCCCTGCCGACCGCACCGCACCCGCCCCTACGGTGCGCTCGTGACCCAGCCCCAGCCTCCCGCCGGCTACTACCCGGACCCGTCCGGCGCCCCCCAGCAGCGCTTCTGGGACGGCACCGCGTGGACCGCGCAGACCCAGCCGTTCGGGCCACCCACGGCCGTCCCGACGCCGTCGGGCCCGGGCACGCCGCCCGGCTTCGCCACCCCGGGCGCGCCCGCCGCCGCGATCGGCTCGCTCGTCGGCACCCTCCTCACGGCCGCCGCCGAGCAGGCGGCGCACGGCCGCACCGCCGTCCAGGACCGGGGGGTGCTCGGCGCCGGCCAGGACTTCTACCGCGGCCACCAGCAGACCGTCGACACGGTCGCGGGCGGTGCGCTGCTGGCCGAGGGCCTGGTGGGCCTCGACAAGCCCGGGAGCGACAGCCGTCCGGGGATCTTCGGCGCGCTCAAGGGGGTCGGGTTCGGCCTGCTGCTCGCCGCCATCTCCCTGGGCATCGCCCTGCTGTCGATGCCGAAGGACATCCCGCACGCGGTCTCGACGTCGGCGAAGGTGATCGACGTGTACACGTCCTCGTCGACGTCGGGCGGTCGCTCCTGCGGCATCCGGGCGGAGTACGTCGTCGACGGGACGACCTACCAGGTCAGCCCCGGCTACACGTCCTCCTCTCTGTGCAGCAAGGGCCGAGGCTCGTACGTCGACGTCAAGTACGACCCCGCCGACCCCGGCAACGCCGAGGTGCCTGAGTCGCTCGGCATGCGGCTCATCCCGTGGGGGATGTTCGCGCTCGGCCTCGTCATCACGGTGGTCTCCGCGGTCCGGTTCGTCATGCGGGCCGCGGCGCTCGGCACGGGCGGCTGGCTGCTGTGGCGCGGGCTCCGCAGCCGGGCCACGCCGCAGGGCTGAGCATGACGGACGACGCCCGGCTGCCACCGAGCGGCTTCTACCCGGACCCGTCCGGCGCCTCCTTCGAGCGCTACTGGGACGGGTCCCGATGGACCGCCGACTCGCGGCCGTACCCGCCGCCGGCCGACGCGTGGCGAGCGCCCCACGAGCAGGGGCCAGGTCACAGGACGACGTTCGTCGGGCTCGCGACGGAGCCCGGTGACGCGGAGGCGGCCCGGCGGGCGCGGCTCCTGGCCCGGTACCGCAGGCCCACCGTCGGCAGGGGGCTGTACATGGTCCTCTTCGGGACCGTCTGGACGCTCGTGCTCTCCGCGGCCCTCACGGGCGAGCGCGCGCGCGACGACGGCCCGACGCTCTGGATGGCGGTCGCGCTCGGCGTGCTCATGGTGGTCAGCGGAGTGGCCCAGGTCATCGCCGCGACGGCTCGACGACGACGGCGGCGCGAGCGGGGCAGCGCCGGAACGACCCTGGCGGCGTACACCAGGGTGACCGCCCCCACGGAGACGCCCGGGCTCTGGGAGGGCCAGGTGCCCCGGGTCTGAGCGTCGCGCGGGGTGGCGGACCGGGCGAACGGCCCGGGAGACTGGCCGCACGGCCTCACCCACCTCCAGCCGTCCGGGAGCGCGATGGACCTGTTCCTCACCCTCGTCAGCGGCGTGGCCTGGACGGTCGTGTACGTCGCGGCGATCCGGATCGGGTTCCGGCAGCGGACGTACGCGATCCCCGTCGCCGCGCTCGCGCTGAACTTCGCGTGGGAGGTCGTCTACACGGTCCAGAGCCTGTCGGACGTGGACGTGCAGACGTTCGTCAACGCGACGTGGGCGCTCGCCGACGTGGTGATCGTCGTGACGTTCTTCCGGTTCGGCCGGTCGGAGCTGCCGGGGTTCGTCACCCGCGGCCTGTTCGTCGGGTGGAGCGTGCTGCTGTTCGTGACGGCGTTCGCGGTGCAGCTGCTGTTCCTCGACGAGTTCGGCGCGCACGACGCGGCCCGGTACTCGGCGTTCCTGCAGAACCTGCTCATGTCCGGGCTGTTCGTCGCGATGTTCGTGGCCCGCCGCGGCCTGCGGGGGCAGTCGCGGACGATCGCCGTCGCGAAGCTCGTCGGCACGGCCGCGCCCACGGTCCTGTTCGGGGCGATCGAGGGGTCGGCGTTCATCCTCGGCCTGGGCGTGCTGTGCGCGGTGCTCGACTCCGTGTACGTGTGGCTCGTCTGGCGCGCGCCCGCCGTGGTCCGCTCGCGGGAATCCGCTCCGGCCGTCCCGGCCGGGGTGTGAGGATGTCCGGCGTGGAGCGCATCGCGGTGCTGTCCGACGTGCACGGGAACCTGACGGCGTTCGAGGCGGTGCTGCGGGACGTCGACGCCCGCGGCATCACCACGGTCCTCAACCTCGGGGACGTCGCCGGGAAGGGTCCGCGGGGGTCCGCGGCGGTGGCCCTGAGCCGGGCGCGGTGCGCGGTGACGGTGCGCGGCAACTGGGACGACTTCCTGCCCGACGTGCCGCCCGACCACGAGAGCCCCGGGCTGGCGTGGTGGAACGCGGAGCTCACCGACGACGACCGCCTCTGGCTGCGGGGCCTGCCGCTGGTGCACGACCTCACGCTGAGCGGCCGGCGGCTCCGGTTCCTGCACGCCTCCGCGGCGAGCCTCTACACGAAGGTGTTCTTCCACCACACGGACGACGAGTTCGACGGGATGTTCGCGGCGACGGAGCTCACGGGGGACGGCCCGACCCCGGACCTCGTCGCGTACGGCGACGTCCACGACACGTACGTCGAGGTGCGCGACGGCCGGACGCTGCTCAACGTCGGCAGCGTCGGGAACCCCCTCGACGAGCCGACGGCCGCGTACGTGATCCTCGAGGGCACGCCGGGCGGGACCACGTCCGACGTGTTCGGCTACCAGGTCGTCCGCGTCCCGTACGACATCGAGGCGGAGATCGCCGTGGCGACCGCGGCCGGGATGCCGGAGCTCGCGGCGTACGCCGTCGAGCTGCGCACCGCCGTGTACCGGGGGCTGCACGCCGAACGAGGGCTGCTCACCGACGCCTGACACCCCTACGGTGGTCCCCGTGCACCTGCGAGACGCGACCGACGACGACCGCGACCTCCTGCTCGACGTGCTGCTGGAGGCCTACAACTGGACCGGCGAGCCCCGGTTCACGCGCGAGTGGCTCACCACCGACCCGCACACCGTCCGCTACCTCGGCGGCTGGAAGCGGCCCGACGACGTGGGCATCGTGGCGGTCGACGACGACGGCGTGGTGCTCGGCGCGATCTGGGCACGCCCGCTGCCCGCCACCGAACCGGGCTACGGCTGGGTCGCGGACGACGTGCCCGAGCTGACGATGGCCGTCCTGCCGGGTGCGCGGGGCCGCGGTGTCGGGTCGGCGCTCCTCGCCGGGATCCTCGACCGGGCCCGTGCGCTCGGCGTGACGGCGGTGAGCCTGAGCGTCGAGGACGGCAACACCGCCGCCCGGTCCCTGTACGTGCGGCACGGCTTCGTGGTGGTCGGCCGCAACGGCGGCTCGGACACGATGCTCCGCGAGCTCTGACCCGTCCGGGCGGCTGCCGAGCCCGGTGCCGTCAGAACTTCGCCAGGCCGGGGTTGCCCGGGCGGCCGATGGCGGAGCCGAGGGCGATGCCCGCCAGCACGCCGAGGGAGATCGCGACCATCGTGATGCCCGCGGTGACGACCGTGGAGAGCGCGTCGGCGCTGTCGCCCAGGATCGACGTGACTCCCACCAGCCCGAGCGCCCCGGGCACCAGCAGCCAGAAGCCGGGCAGGAACCCGACGAGCGTCGGCGGTCCCGTCGGGCGGGTCGCGGCGAACATCGCGACGGGTGTCATGAGCAGCGCCCCGACGAACGCGGAGAACGCCCCGCCGAAGAACAGCCCGCCGAGCACCTGGCCCGCGTAGGCGACGACGAGCACCAGCAGGATCCACGGCAGCGCCGGCCGCCGCGCGCAGTGGTGGAACACGACGCCGACGCCGAACACGAGCACCCCGAGCCACGGCCCGAACCACCCCAGCAGCGGCTCCGCGGCCGCGCCGAGCTCCGCCGCGGGGACCCCGACGAGGGCCGCGGCACCCGTGATGCCGAGCGCGAGCAGCACGAGCTGCATCCCGCCGGCGGCCAGCCGTGCGGACCCGGCGATCATCTGCCGGGTGGCGAGGTCGATCGCCGCGGTCGTGAGCAGCGCTCCCGGCAGGAACGTGACCAGCGGCGCGACGAGCGGGGCGAGCAGCCCGATCCCGAGACCCGTCCGCGCGAGCAGGAACACCGCGCCGGACGCGACGAACGCGCAGGTCAGCACCACGAGCGCCTGGTAGGCGGCGGGCATCCGGGCGGCCGCGAGCTGGATGCCCGCGATGACGGCGCCGAGCACGGCCGCGACGACCGCGTCGAGCACGCCGCCACCGAGGATCATCGCGAGCCCCGCGCACACCGCCACGTACCCGAGGACGCGGGTGCGGCCCCGGTACAGCGGCGGCGCCTCGACGGCCTCCCGGATGCGGGCCGTGCCCTCGACGGGTCCGATCGCCCCGCTCTCGGCGAGGTCCGCGACGGCGAGCACGTCCTGCACCTGGTGCAGCCGCAGCTGCCGCCAGCCCGCGGTCGACGCCGCCGTCTGCGTGGTCGTCCTGCCCGGCACCGAGACGAGCAGGGCGGTGGGCAGCGCGACGACCTCGGCGTCGGGTGCGCCGTTGATCGCGCCCACGCGCTCGAGGGTCTGGGTCACCTGGACGACGGGCGCGCTGGAGTCGACCATCGCCTCGCCGAGGACCAGCAGGAACCGGACCGTGTCGATCGCGGGGTCCCGGTCGGCGGGCACGGGCCCGGTCCTCGTGGGGTCGGCGACGGGCACCGCCCCCAGGACCGTCGTCGGTTCGTCCGACGAGGACCGCGGCAGGACGACGGTGGGCCGGGTGTCGGCGTCGAGCACGCCGATCGCCGTCGTGAGGGCCGCCGGCTCCCGGACCCCCACCCTCCCGGTGACCGCCCGGGCGGCCCGGGCGCGTCGCACCGCGAGCGTGAGCGCGACGGCGGCCCCGACGAGCACCAGGACCGCCACGACGATGGCGCCGAACGGGATGTCCGACTGCTGCACGGCGGGGTCGCTCGTCCACGGCACGTCGACGGTGGAGGTGGACGTCGGCGCGGGCTGCGACGGCTCCTGCGAGGCCGACTGCTCCGGGGTAGGCACGGGCTCCGGCGCGACGGCGGACTCGGTCGGGACGACCACCTCGGTGGGTTCGGGCGTGACGGTCGGCACCTCGGGAGTCGGCGTGGGCGTCGGCTCCTCCGGCCCGACCGTCGGCGTCACCGCGTCGGCCGTCGAGACGGGCGTGGGCACGACCTGCGCGCCGAGCACCCCGCCCGTGGACCGCGTCACGATGCCTCCGCCTGCCGGCAGCCGGACCCCGCCGGACCCGGTGCACCCGGCCCTTCGGACGGTACCGGTGGACGACGCGCCGCTCCTGGCGAGCGTGGTCCTCGGCGCAAGTAAACACACGTTGACATCGGCTCGGGCCGGACGTACCGTGCGTTGTAATCACTCGTTTACTTACCGGGAGTCCGCTGTGAGTTCCACCCTCGTGCAGGAGCCGGAGGCCGCCCCCACGCGCCCCGCACGCTCCGGTCGGCACGCGAACACGACGCTCGTCGTGCTGTTCCTGTCCCTCGGCGGCCTGTCCTTCGCGCTGCTGCAGTCGCTCGTCGCCCCGGCGCTGCCCGCGATCTCCGCCGACCTGCAGGCGTCCGTCACGGACATCAGCTGGATCATGACGGCCTACCTGCTGTCCGCGTCCGTCCTCACGCCGATCCTCGCGCGGCTCGGCGACATGGCCGGCAAGCGCAAGATCATGCTCGTCGTGCTCGTGCTCCTCGCCGCGGGCACCGTCGTCGCCGGCCTCGCGACCTCGCTCCCCGTGCTCGTCGCGGGCCGCGTGCTCCAGGGCGCCGCCGGTGCGATCCTGCCGCTGTCCATCGGCATCGTCCGCGACGAGCTGCCGAAGGAGCGTGTCAGCGTCACCGTCGGCATGCTGTCCGCCATCTCCGGGATCGGCGCGGGCCTCGGCATCGTGCTCGCCGGCCCGATCGTCGACCACCTCTCGTGGGAGTGGCTGTTCTGGCTGCCGCTCGTGCTCGTCGCCGCCGCGCTCGTCGGTGTCGCGGTCGGCGTCCCCGAGTCGCCCGTCCGCACCCCCGGCCGGCTCGACCTCGTCGGCACGTTCGTCCTGTCCGTGTCGCTCGTGTCGCTCCTGCTCGCCATCAGCAAGGGCCGCGCGTGGGGCTGGGACTCCGGGCAGACGCTCGCGCTGTTCGCCGTCGGGGTCGTCGGCCTCGTCGCGTTCGTGCTCGTCGAGCTCCGCGTCCGCGAGCCCCTCATCGACATGCGGCTCCTCGCGATCCGTGGCGTCTGGCCCGCGAACGCCGTCGGCCTCACCTTCGGGTTCCTCATGTTCGGCACGTTCCTCGTGATCCCCACGCTGCTCGAGCTCCCCGCGGCCACCGGGTACGGGTTCGGGAAGTCGATCACGCAGGCCGGGCTGTTCCTGCTCCCGACGACGCTCATGCTCATCGTGTTCGGTCCCGTCGCGGGCATCCTCGCCCGCAAGTACGGGGCGAAGCTCCCGATGGTCCTCGGGGCCGTCGCCGGCACCGCCGCCTACGCGCTGCCCGCCGTCGCGCACGACCAGCTCTGGCAGATCGTCGCGTCCGGCCTGCTCAGCGGTGCCGCGATCGGCCTCGTGTTCGCCGCCATGTCGAACGCGATCATCGCCGCCGTCCCCGCCACCCACACCGGGCAGGCGACCAGCGTCAACGCGATCGTCCGGACCGTCGGCGGCTCCATCGGCACCGCCGTCGTCGCCGCCGTCATCGCGTCCGACGTCACCCCGCAGGGCATCCCCACGGACCACGCGTTCACGCTCGGGTTCGCGGTCTGCGCCGCCGTCGGTGTCCTCGCGATCGCCGCCGCGCTCGCCATGCCGAGCCGTCGCGCCCGGGCCGGCGCGTCCGACGAGGCCGGTTCCGCCGGCTCGGCCGACGACGTCGACGCCGAGCTCGACGCCCTCACCGCCGGGCACTGACCCGGCGCACGCGGGTGGCCGGGCGACCCCGGCCACCCGCGTTACGGTGACGACGGCCGAGCACAGGAGGACGACGTGGCGCAGCGACACAGCACCGACGAGCCCACCGCGGCCGTGGCACCCCCGGCACCGGACACCGCTCGCCGCCGGGACGCCGCGGCCACCCGCCGCGACCTGCTCCAGGCCGCCCGCCGCCGCTTCGCCGACCAGGGCTACGCCGCCACGACGGTCCGCCAGGTGGCCGACGACGCCGGCGTGAACGTCGCCCTCATCAGCCGGTACTTCTCCTCCAAGGAAGGCCTGTTCGAGGCCTGCCTGCACAGCGCCGCCGAGTCCTTCGCGGACACCGGCCCTGACGTGTCGGGGCTCGACGACGTGGTCGCGGTGCTGAGCGGCCAGGTGACCCGGTCGCTGTGGGGCGAGGAGCCCGGCCACGTGCTGCGCCTGCTGCTGCGGACCTCCGGCGACGAGAACGCCGAGCGCATCCGCGTCGAGGCGCTGTCCCTCATGGGTCAGCGGCTCGCCGACGTCGCCGCACGGCAGGGCACCGAGCAGCACCCCGACCTGCTGCTGCGCTCGCAGCTCGTGGTCGCGACCGCGCTCGGCATCGCGATCCTCCGCAAGACCCCCGGCGTGCACCCCCTCGGCGACGCGACCGCCGCAGAGCTCGAGGCGCCCCTGCGCGACCTCGTCACGGGCCTCTTCGAGGTCCGCCCGACGACGGCCTGACGCCTACGACGTCCGGTCCACGGCCGCGACGATCGCCGCGGCGAGCTCGACGGGCTTGGTGAGCTGCGGCCAGTGGCCGGTGGGCAGGTCGACGATCTCGTAGTCCTTCATCCGCGACAGCTCACGCACGTACGGGTGGCCTCCCGCGATGAACTGACGCAGCAGGTCGCCGGGCGTGGACGTGGCGATGACCGTGGTCGGCACGTCGTACCGGCGCTCGTCGGTGAGGTGCAGCGGGTCCGTCGAGACGCGCTCCGGCGACGGGATCGCCATCGCACGGAACCGGGCGGTGAGCGCCTCGTCGAGGTCGCGCAGCTCGGGCTCCTCGAAAGCCCCCAGGTCGGGCAGCGGGATCTCGCCGTTCTCGGCGGGCAGCTCGTCGTTGACGATCCCGCCCTCCCCCGCCGGCCCGGCGTCCACGTAGATCGCGCGCGCGACGCGGTCCGGCCGTGCGTCGGCCGCGCCTGAGACCACCGACGCGCCCCCGGAGTGCCCGACGAGCACGACCGGCCGGTCGGCGGCGTCGACCCGGGCGACGAGCGCGTCCACGTGGTCCTGCAGCGTGATGCCCGAGCGGTCCGCGTCGCGCGACTCGAGACCGGGCGGCGTCACGGCCTCGGCGACGTGCCCCGCTGCTTCGATGCCCGGGACCACCTCCGCCCACGACGCACCGTCGAGCCACAGTCCGGGCACCAGGATGATCCGCATCCCCCGACGCTAGGCCGGCCCACCCACATCCCGACCCCCGCCCGCAGGCAACGCCCGCAGGCAGGTCACCGAGAACGTCATTTCGGGGCGAGAACGTCACTTCAAAGTCCCGTTCTCACCCCGAAGTCACGTTCTCAGCCGGCGGGAGCGAGCGGTCACCCCGGCGGCGCGTTGCGGGCCAGCAGCTCCGCGCCCAGTGCCGCCAGCTCGGACCGCACCTCGGGCGGCGAGACCACCTCGACGGCCGCCCCGAACCCGGCGAGCTGCTCGGCGACGGACCGCACGGTGTGCGACGAGACGCGCACGAGCACCCGCCCGTCGTCGGCGTCGCCGAGCACGCTCGCGTGCCGCCCGAGCCGGTCCCGCAGCACGCGGACGAGCGGCCCGGCCACGGCGACGGTCGCGGAGACCCGTCCGCGCCGCGCCTCCAGCTCGTCGACGACCTGCTCCCAGACGGCCGCGACGTCGAGGCCGTCGGGCCGCGCCGCCGGCGACCCGAGCACCGTCAGCGCCCGCACACGGTCCACCCGGAACGTGCGCCGCCCGGCGGGGGTCCCGGCGACGAGGTACCAGACGTCGTCCTTGTCGACGAGGCCCCACGGGTCGACCGTCCGCTCGGTGACCCCGGCTCGCCCGTCGTAGGTGAGCGTCACCTGGCGGCGCCGGACGACGGCGTCCTGCAGCTCGTCGACCCACGGCGGCCGCGGCCGCACGGCGGCACCCCAGCCGGCGGGGTCGACGACCACGGCCCGCCCGGCGGCCTCGGCGTCGGCCCGGAACGTCTCCGGGAGCGCCCGGACGAGCTTGCGCAGCGCGGACGTCGCCGCCGCGGACCGTCCCGACGTGGGCCCGACCAGCAGGAACAGCGCCTGCGCCTCCGACGCGGTCAGCCCGGTGAGGTCGGTGCGGGCGCCGCCGACGAGCGACCAGCCCCCGCCGCGGCCGGGCTGCGGGTAGACGGGCACGCCGGCCGACGAGAGCGCCTCCAGGTCACGTCGGGCGGTCGCGACGGACACCTCGAGCTCGCGCGCGACCTCGGCGGCGGTCACCCGACCGCGCTGCTGCATGAGCAGGAGGGTGGCCACGAGCCGGTCCGCGCGCATACGTCGAGAATCCCATCAGAAGTGCTCAGAGGGTGAGCACTTCACCGCGGAGAGTGGAGACATGGACACCACGACGCACACCACGACCCACTCGTTCCGCGGCCTCACGACCGTCTCGTTCTTCGCCGACGACCTCGCGGCCGCCCGCGCCTGGTACACCGAGCTGTTCGGCATCGAGCCGTACTTCGTCCTCGACGCGTACGTCGAGTTCCGGGTCGGCGACCACGAGGACGAGCTCGGGATCGTCGACCGCCGGTTCGCCCCGGCGTCCGGCGGCCCGTCCGGCGCGATCGTCTACTGGCACGTCGACGACCTCGCCGGCACCGTCGAGCGGCTGCTCGCCCTCGGCGCCACCGTGCACGACCCGGTCCGCGAGCGCGGGCACGGCTTCACGACGGCGTCGGTCGTCGACCCGTTCGGCAACGTCCTCGGCGTGATGACGAACCCGCACTGGGTGGAGGTCGCGTCCGCCTGACGCACCTACGGCACGAGCACGAGCCGCTCGTCGGTGTCCGCGGTCCACGCGGCCGCGACCTCGGCGAGCGGCACGGCCCGTGCCCGCACCTCGATCGCGCCCGCCGTGACGGCGGCGGCGAGGTCGGGGAGCTCGGCGACGATGTCCTCGGCCGGCACGGAGCCGATGCCGCTGCCGACGATCTGCAGCCGGGCGGACCGCAGCGCGACGGACGGGACGGGCGCGGTCGGGCCGGCCATGGAGCCGATCTGCACCCACGTCAGCGGGGCCTGCCGGTCGGCGCGCGCGGTCAGGATCGCGACCATGCCGTCGGCGGCGGGCTCGCCCCACACGTAGTCGAGGACGACGTCGACGTCCGCCGCCCGGTCGAGCTGGTCGAGGGTGCAGGTCTCGTCGGCGCCGAGGGCGGCCAGGGGGGCGAGGCGGCCCGTGTCCCGTCCGGCGGCGACGACGTGCGCGGCGCCGAGCAGCTTCGCCACCTGCACGGCCATGCGTCCGGCGTTGCCCGTCGCGCCGATCACCAGGACGCGCTGCCCCGCCGTGAAGCCGATGCGGCGGCGCAGCGCGACCCAGGACGACATGCCGGGGTTCATCGCGGCGGCGATCTGGACGGGGTCGACGCCGTCCGGCAGGAGCACGCTGCGCCGGACGTCGATCACGGTGCGCTCGGCGAACGTGCCGGCGGTGGTGTCGTCGAGCACCACGTACCGGAGGCGTCCGGACGGGTCGCGGACCACGGCGTCGACGCCGGGCACCCGGGGGAACGTGCCGGTGCTGCTGTAGTGCGCGCCCGTGGCCCGGGAACGGGTCAGGTGGTGCACGGCGGCGGCGAGGACCTCGACGACGACCTCGTCGTCCCGTGCCGTGACGGGCTCGGGCTGCTCGACGTAGCCGGGGACGGCGTCGGGGGCGGACAGGACGGCAGCACGCATGATGACCTCCGGAGATGGTGTGGATTACCAACCAATCCAGAATGGTGTGGATTACCAACCAATGTCAACTAGTCTGGGCGCATGAGCTCCGAGGACCCGGTCGACGCGCTGCTCGACGCCCTCGTCCGCACCACCTTCGAGGTGACCGGCGTCCTGACCCGGCTGGCGGCGACGCACGACCTGTCCCTCACGCAGGTCCGGGTGCTCGGCATCCTGCGCGACCGGCGGGCCCGCGTGACCGACCTGGCGGCCTACCTGGGCCTGGACAAGTCGACGATGTCCGGTCTCATCGACCGCGCCGAGCGCCGCGGGCTGCTGGCCCGGGACAGGAACCCGCACGACGGGCGCGCCGTCGACGTCGTCCTCACGCCCGCCGGCCACGCACTCACCCGGACCGCCTTCCTCGACGTCCGGGACGCGCTCACGCCCACCCTCGACCGGCTCCCGGGTCCGCAGCAGGCGCAGCTCCTCGACCTGCTCGGGACCCTCCTGGGCGACGCGCCCGACGGGTCCGACGGCCCACGGCCGACCTGACGCCCGTCGCGCGCGGCCCGGTGCAGGCTCAGGCGACCGCGGCGTCGATCAGCACCTCGGCCGCGGCGCGGGCCTGCGCGGCGGCGCGCGAGTCGCCCGAGATCGCGGCGGTGCTCTGCGCGCCCTCGGCGAGGATCGCGAGCTGCGCGGCGAGCTGCTCGGACGCGCCGACGTCGGTCACGAGCGCCGCCATGTACCGCTGGAACGCGGCCTTGTGGTCGCGGACGATCCGGGCCACCTCCGGGTTCGTCCCGCCGAGCTCGCCGAACGCGTTGATGAACGCGCAGCCACGGAAGCCGTCCGTGCAGAACCACTGCTCCAGGTAGGAGTAGACGGCCAGCAGCCGCCCGCGCGGGTCGTCGCCGGCGGCCCGCACCGCGTCGGCGAGGGTGGCTTCCCACTCGTCGTGCTTGCGCGTCAGGACGGCCTCGACGATGTCGTTCTTGGACGGGAACAGCGTGTACAGCCGTCGCAACGACACGCCGGCCGCCGCGCGCACCTCGTCGACGCCGACGGCCGCGAAACCCTTCGCGTAGTACAGGCCCTCCGCCGCCGCGAGGATCCGCTCGCGCGCCTCGGTCTCGTCCATGCCCGCAGTCTACTTGACGCGAGAACGACCGTTCTCTACGGTGGGCACATCAGGCGAGAACGTTCGTTCTCGCAGGTCGCAGAGGGGAACTGACCATGGGCTACATCACCGTCGGCACCGAGAACAGCACGCCGGTCGAGCTCTACTACGAGGACCACGGGACGGGGCAGCCGGTCCTCCTCATCCACGGCTACCCGCTCGACGGGCACAGCTGGGAGCGCCAGACGCGCGAGCTGCTCGCCGACGGCTACCGCGTCCTCACCTACGACCGCCGCGGCTTCGGCCGGTCGTCGAAGGTCGGCACCGGGTACGACTACGACACGTTCGCCGCCGACCTGAACACCGTCCTCGAGACGCTCGACCTGCGCGACGTCATCCTCGTCGGCTTCTCGATGGGCACCGGCGAGCTCGCCCGCTACGTCTCCACCTACGGGCACGAGCGGGTCGCGAAGCTCGCGTTCCTCGCGTCCGTCGAGCCCTTCCTCGTCGCACGCGACGACAACCCCGAGGGCGTCCCGCAGGAGGTGTTCGACGGCATCGCCGCCGCCGCGAAGGCCGACCGCTTCGCGTGGTTCACGCAGTTCTACAAGGACTTCTACAACCTCGACGAGAACCTCGGCACCCGCATCAGCGCCGAGGCCGTCGCCGCCAGCTGGAACACCGCGATCGGCAGCGCGCCCGTCGCCGCCTACGCCGTCGTGCCGTCGTGGATCGAGGACTTCCGCGCCGACGTCGACGCCGTGCGCGCGAGCGGCAAGCCCGCCCTCATCCTGCACGGCACGAAGGACGGCATCCTCCCGATCGACGTCACCGCGCGCCGCTTCCGTCAGGCGCTGCCCGACGCGCAGTACGTCGAGGTCGAGGGCGCGCCGCACGGCCTGCTGTGGACGCACGCCGACGAGGTCAACGCCGCGCTGACGTCCTTCCTGGCCGGCTGACCGGCCGTCGACCGGCGCGAAGCGCCCGGCGGTGTGCACATGTGCGCCGCCGGGCGCTCTGCCATCGCGGCGTCAGGCGCTCTGGCGAGCGGACAGGTCGCCGCCGTGCGAGGCATCGAGCTCCTCGACGTGCACCTCGACGAACTGGCGCACGAGCTGCCGCGCGAGCGCGGACGGCGTGGTCCCCCGATGCTTCGCCAGCTCTGCGAAGACCGCCTTCTCCACGGCGGTGAGCCTCACCTGCTGGGTCGCGGACAGCCGCTCCCCCTCGGGCAGCGGGGGCCGTCCCATCGACCGCTCGACGAGGTCGCGACCGAATGCAGCGGCTGCCTCCGCGCGCAGCGCGCTCGACGAGCGCTCCGGCAGCACCATGTCCCGTTCCGCCCAGTCGGCGGCTGCCTCGTAGTCCTTGCTCACGGCTGATCCTCCATCCGGTCGAGATGCTTCTGTCGTGCGTGCATCACGTGGAACACGAACAGGTCACGTGGCGGGCTGATCTCGACCATCACCTCCAGGAGCGGCGCCCCACGGCGCCGCTGAGGACCGATGAAGAGCGTGGGCCTGATCCGCCCCGGGATCCGGGGCTCGTCGAACTCCGTCTCGACGTACACGGCGTGCTGGATCGCGTGGAGCGTGTCCTCGTGGGCGATGCCGTGCCTATCGGCGCTGCCCGCCCAGGAGATCGCCACCAGACATACGGTACGACAAGAACTCGACTTTCTGTAGTGCGGAAAGACGCCATCGCTGTCCGAGCCGGCCGGACGCGGAGGCAGGTGTCTCCTCGTCCGGAAAGAGCGCCGGCGACGCTCCCCGCGGAGGACGCGCAGCTGCTCCGCGCGTGGCTACGGTCGACGGATGACGCCCGCGCCCGCTCCGTGGACCGGACCACCGTGGGGGCGACGCGGCCGGAGCGGCTGGATCGCGGTCCCCGCCGCCTTCCTCGGCATGTTCACCGTCCTCGGCTGCGCCGGGGCGAACGCGTGGCACCCGCAGGACCGTGCGTTCGACGGGCTCGCGGTCCTGCTCCTGCTGCTCGCGCCCGCGGCGCTCGTGCTCGTCGTCCGGCGTGGCGCACGGGCCGTCGTCGGGGCGTGCCTCGCCGTCGCGGGGCCGGTGACGTACCTGGCGCTGGGGTACGAGCCCGGGCCGGCCGTCGTCCCGCTCTGCTTCGTCGTCGTCGCCCTCGGGGCCACGCGGCGGCGCGCGCTCGCCTGGGCCGCGGGGACGGCGGGCGCGCTCGCGGTCGGGGTGCTGGCGGTCCGGCCCGACGGGCCCTCGCCGGTCTACGCGACGCTCACCGTCACCGGACTCCTGATCGCGATGCTCCTCGGCGAGGGCGCGCGGGGCCGTGGCGAGCGGATGCAGGCGCTGCGGGCCGCCCGCGTCTCACGTGAGGAGTCGGCCGTCGCGGCGGAGCGGCTGCGGATCGCGCGCGAGCTGCACGACGTGCTCGCGCACTCCCTGTCGGGCATCACGGTGCAGGCGGGGGTCGGGCTGCACCTGATGGACCGGGAGCCGGAGGCGGCCCGGCGCGCGCTGGTCGAGATCCGCGACGCGAGCCGTGACGCGCTCGACGAGGTCCGGGACGTGCTCGGCGTGCTGCGGGCCGACGGGGAGGCGCCGCGGAGCCCGGGCAGCGGCCTGTCGAGCCTCGTCGACCGGGCGCGGGCCGACGGGCTCGTCGTCGACGCCGAGGGACTCGACGCCGTCGTGCCGGCCGCCGCCGCACCCGTCGTCCACCGGGTGCTGCAGGAGGCGCTCACCAACGTCCGGCGTCACGCCCCGGGTGCGACCGTGCAGGTCAGGCTCACGGTCGGCGAGACGGTCGTCCTCGAGGTGCGCGACGACGGGCCGCCGGTCGACGAGCTCGTCGAGGGGTTCGGCCTGCGAGGGATGCGTGAGCGGGCGCAGTCCGTGGGCGGCGCCCTGACCGTGGACCACCGGGCCGAGTTCCTGGTCCGGCTCGAGATCCCGGGGGCGGCGCGATGATCCGCGTGCTGCTCGCCGACGACCAGGCGCTGGTCCGGGGCGGGTTCCGGGCGCTCGTCGACGCGGAGCCCGACATGACCGTCGTCGGCGAGGCGGCGACCGGGGACGACGCGGTCCGGCTCGCGCTCGACCTGCTGCCCGACGTCGTCCTCATGGACATCCGCATGCCCGGCACCGACGGGCTGGCCGCGACCCGGCGGATCGTCGAGGAGCCCCGCGCGCACGGCGTCCGCGTGGTCGTCGTGACGACGTTCGAGCTCGACGAGTACGTGGCCGAGGCGATCCGCGGCGGCGCGTCGGGGTTCCTCGTCAAGGACACCGAGCCCACCGACCTCCTGCGGGCCGTGCGGGTCGTCGCGGCCGGTGACGCGCTCCTGTCCCCCACGGTCACGCGCCGGCTGCTCGCGACCGTCGCGCGCGCGACCCGGGAGGTGCCCGAGCCGTCGGCGCTCGCGGACCTGACGGCACGCGAGCGGGAGGTCCTGGTGCTCGTCGCCGAAGGGCTCTCGAACGACGAGATCGGGGAACGGCTGTTCCTCAGCCCGCTCACCGTGAAGACCCACGTGCTGCGGGCGGCGACGAAGCTCGGCGCGCGCGACCGGGCGCAGCTGGTGGTCGTCGCGTACGAGTCGGGTCTGGTCCGCCCCGGCTGGGCGGGCTGAGGCGCTCCGGACGGAGCGGGCAGGACGGTCCGCACGGACGACGACCGCGAGGCCGGCCACGGGAGACGGTGGTGGTGCGGTCGACAGCCGGCCGCCACCCGCACCTGGAGGTCGTCATGCTCACCACGCTCGCGTCCCACCCCGTCGGCTGGGGCTGGGGTTGGGGTCCCGGACCCTGGTTCCTGCTCTTCCCCCTGTTCTGGTTCGGCCTGATCGTGCTGTTCTTCACGCTCATGAGCCGGCGTCGTCGACACTGGGGCGGCTGGGACGGCGACGGCCGCGGGACCAGCGGTGCGCGCTCCGTGCTCGCCGAGCGGTACGCGCGCGGCGAGATCGACGAGTCCGAGTACCGCGCCCGGCTCGAGGTCCTGCTCGCGTCGGAGGCGCCACGGTCCTGACGACGAGGGAGCGGACTCGTCACCGTCGCGGCCGGACCTCCAGCCCGACCGTCACCACGTCGCCGACGTCCAGGCCCTCGGCGGCCCGCACCTCGTCCTTGATCGGGACGACGTACAGGCCGTCCTTCGGGAACAGGGACGTCTCCCACGTGGTGCCGCCGATCTGCGCGACGACGGGGATCATCCCCCACCCGTACGTCACGTCGCGGGCGACGTCGTGGATGTCGTCGCTCTGCGGCTCCGGCACGGTGACGTAGTGGTACGGCGCAGGCCCGCGCCAGTACCAGATCTCGCCGCGCACCAGCAGGTCCATGCCGGCCAGGGTCCCGCATCGCCTCCGTCGTCGACCAGCGGCAGACTCGGCGGGTGCCCGAGCGTCGTGAGCGGCTGGCCGAGTACCGCGCGAAGCGCGACCTCGCGCGCACGCCCGAGCCCGTGCCCGCGGCCGACCAGGTGCTGCCGACCGGGGACGGCAGCACGTTCGTCGTCCAGGAGCACCACGCCCGCGCGCTGCACTGGGACGTCCGTCTGGAGCGCGACGGCGTGCTCGTCTCGTGGGCCGTCCCGAAGGGCCTCCCGCAGGACCCCGGCACCAACCACCTGGCCGTGCACACCGAGGACCACCCGCTGGAGTACGCGACGTTCGAGGGCCGGATCGGGGCCGGGGAGTACGGCGGCGGGCAGGTGACGATCTGGGACCGCGGCACGTACGAGACGCTGAAGTGGGAGGACCGCGAGGTGCAGGTCGTGCTGCACGGCGAGCGCGTCGAGGGCCGGTACGTGTTCTTCGCGACGAGCACGAAGGGCAGGCCCGACGACGGCCGGAGCTGGATGGTGCACCGCATGGACCCGCCGGCGCGCGACGACTGGACCCCGCTGCCCGACCTGGTGCGCCCGATGCTCGCCACCCCGGGCGAGCTGCCCGAGGACGACGACGGGTGGGCGTTCGAGATGAAGTGGGACGGCGTGCGGGCCGTCGCGTACGTGGACGGCGGGCGGGTGCGGCTGATGTCGCGCAACGACCTGGACGTCACCCGGTCGTACCCGGAGATCGCCGGGCTCGGCGAGCAGCTCGGGTCGGTGCAGGCGGTGCTGGACGGCGAGCTCGTCACGTTCGACGAGCGAGGCGCGCCGCACTTCGGGCGGCTGCAGCAGCGGATGCACGTGCAGGACCCGGCGGCGGCCCGGCGGCTCGCGAAGACGGTCCCCGTCGTCTACCTGGTGTTCGACGTGCTGCACCTCGACGGCCGTCCGACCGTGGACCTGCCGTACGACGAGCGCCGGGCGCTGCTCGACGGCCTGGGGCTCGCGGGCCGGTCGTGGCAGACGCCGCCGTCGTTCGACGGACCGGGCGCCGACGTGCTCGCGGCGAGCCGGGAGAACGGCCTGGAGGGTGTCGTCGCGAAGCGCCGCACCGGTCGCTACCGCCCGGGGAGCCGGTCGCCGGACTGGCGCAAGGTGAAGCACGTCCGGATGCAGGAGGTCGTGGTCGTCGGGTGGCGGCCCGGCAAGGGCGCCCGCGCAGAGACCCTCGGGGCGCTGGTGCTGGGCGTGCACGACGGCGGCGGGGTCCTGCGGCCGGCGGGGTCGGTCGGCACCGGTTTCACCCGACGGATGCTCGACGAGCTGCTCGCCCGGCTCCGTCCGCTCGAGGTGGCCGGGTCGCCGTTCGAGGAGCGGCTGCCGGGCGCCGAGACGCGCGACGTGCACTGGGTCCGGCCGCAGGTCGTGGGCGAGGTGGCCTTCGCGGAGTGGACGTCGGACGGCCGGCTCCGGCACCCGTCGTGGCGGGGGCTGCGGCCCGACAAGGCCGTCACGGACGTCGTCCGGGAGAGCTGAGCGGCACCTGGACGCCCGTTCAAAAACGATTCAAAACGGGTCCGACCTCTCAGCACGCCGATCACGGTGCCGAACGGACGGGTGCGCACACGGAGGCGCCCGAGCACCGACGAGAGGCGACCCATGGCCCGCAAGACGACTTCGCGACGCACGACGGGCTGGTTCGCCCGCCGCGGCCTGCAGGCGAAGATCCTGCTCACCTTCGCCGTCGCGGGCGCCGTCGCCCTGGCGTCCGCCGGGTTCGCCGCCACCGTGCTGCTCGGCGCGAAGGCCGACATGGCCACCATCGCCGCAGGTCAGCGGGACATCGTCGACGTCCGTGGCCTCGTCCACCAGGACCAGATCAAGGCGCGCATGATCGTCGCCCAGATCGCCGCGTCCGTCGACGCGAAGAGCAAGGCCGACTGGCAGGCGCGGCTCGTCGACAACGACGCCGAGCTCCAGGCGGGGATCGACGCGTACGGCACCACCGCCGCCGGCTCCGACCCGCGGTGGAAGCAGTTCCTCGCGGACTACGAGGCGTTCCTGACGATCCGCGACGGGCAGCTGGTCCCCGCCGCGACGAAGGGCGACCTCCTCGCCTACGGCCGGATCCGCGACAACGCCGCGCAGCCCGCGATCGAGACGTACGTCGCCGACCTCGACGCGGTCGCCGAGCAGAACACCGCGCTCGTCGCCGACGTCGCCGCGCAGTCCCAGCGCCAGGCGGGCACTGCCGTGATCGTGCTCGTCGGCAGCCTCGTCGTCGCGCTCGGGCTCGCGCTGGCGCTCACCTACCGCGTGACCCGCGGGATCCGCCGGTCCGTCGACGAGGTCAGGAACGCGCTGCAGGCCATGGCCCGCGGCGACTTCACCGTGACCGCGCAGGTCCGCTCGGGCGACGAGGTCGGCCAGACCGCCGAGGCGCTCGCCGTCGCGCAGGCGGCGGTCCGCGAGACCCTCGCAGGCGTCGTCGAGACGTCCCAGACCGTCGCCGCCGCCGCCGAGCAGCTCTCCGCGGCCTCCCAGCAGGTCGGCTCCGCCCAGGACGAGACCAGCGCGCAGGCCGGGGTCGTCGCCGCCGCCGCCGAGCAGGTCTCCCGCAACGTCCAGTCCGTCTCCCTCGGCTCCGAGGAGATGGGGTCCGCCATCCGCGAGGTCGCGCAGAGCGCGTCGGAGGCCGCCAAGGTCGCCGGCCGCGCCACGCAGATGGCCGTCGTGACCAACGAGCGGGTGCAGCGCCTCGGGCTGTCCAGCCAGGAGATCGGCAACGTCGTCAAGGTCATCACGTCCATCGCGGAGCAGACGAACCTGCTGGCCCTCAACGCGACGATCGAGGCGGCCCGCGCCGGGGAGGCCGGCAAGGGCTTCGCGGTCGTCGCCGGCGAGGTCAAGGAGCTCGCGTCCGAGACGGCCCGTGCCACCGAGGACATCGCCCGCCGGGTCGAGGCCATCCAGGCCGACACCACCGGCGCCGTCGACGCCATCGCGGAGATCTCGGCGATCATCGACTCGATCAACGACTTCCAGATGAGCATCGCGTCGGCCATCGAGGAGCAGACGGCCACCACCAACGAGATGTCCCGCGGAGTCGCGCAGGCCGCCGCCGGGTCCGGCGACATCGCGGACAACATCACGGGAGTCGCCACCGCGGCGGCCGTGGGTGCGAGTGCGCTGAACGAGATGGGGGCGTCGGTGGCGGAGCTCGCCAAGCTCGCCGCCGACCTGCGCGGCCGCGTGGAGACGTTCACGTACTGACGCGGCTCTCCCGCTGTGGCACTTCCGGACGGGTTCCGTCCGGAACGGTGCCTACCGTGGCGGTCGTCGGGAACGACGGACGAGGCCGGGGAGTGCACGCATGCGGGTCGACGCAGGACGGACGAGTGGTCGCCGAACGGCCCGACGCGGGCTGGTGATCGGCATCCTCGGTCTGGCGTCGTCGCTGGTCGCAGCCTGTTCGACCGGCGGCGACGCGGCGGGTCCGGCGGCGACCCGGGCGGTGCCCGTGACGTCCGCGGCAGCGGTCGAGCGCCCGGCGTGCGCCGCGGACGCCGGCGGTGAGCTCGTCACGGCCACGACCAGCACGGGCGACCCCGTCGGCATCCTCGTGATCGGCGCGGGCACCGGAGGTGTGGTGCTCGGACCGCACGACGACGGCGACATCTGCCAGTGGCTCCCGTACGCCACGCGCCTGGCGGCGCGGTACCGGGTCGCGCTGTACGACTGGGCGGACCCGAGGACCGACCTGCCGGCGCTCGCGGCCGCCGCGCTGCGCGACGCCGGTGCGCAGAAGGTCGTGCTCGGGGGCGCGTCGTACGGAGGCGCCGTCGCGCTGTCGGAGGCGTACCGGGTCCAGCCGGCGCCGTCCGGCGTGCTGACGCTGGGCGGCGAGATCACGCTGCCCGGCCTGGACGGCACCGCGGGGATCGCGCAGTGGACGGGTCCGCTGCTGCAGCTCGGCAGCACGGACGACGACTTCTTCGACAGCGACGACGCCGAGCAGCTCCGGTTGCTGCACCCGGGCGACGAGACGATCGTGATGTTCCCGGGGACGGCGCACGGCCTCGAGCTCCTGAGGGGGCACGACCGTGACGCCGCGTGGGACGCGATCGACCAGTTCCTCGCCGGCGTGCTCGGCTGATCCGCCGCGAGCGCGCACCGGGCGAGCGTGTCCGTCGTGGTGCTCCGCGTCCCGGTGCCGCCAGACTCCTCCCGTGCCCCGACCGCTGAGCGCCGCCGCCGAGCGGACCGTCCTCGACCTCTGGGCGGCCCGCCTCCGGGTTCCTCGGACCACGTTCGACGCCCCTGGCACCACCTTCGTCGAACGCCCGGCTGACTTCCCCGCGGTCGTGGTCGTGGAGCTCGGCGGAGCGGTCGTCGTCACCGGGCCGGGTCCCGCGCTCGCCGACCTCCGGCCGCTGCCCGACGGTGCGCTGCTCGACGGCTCCGCGCTGCTGCGAGCCCTCGCCGCACGCTCCCCGCACCTCGTCGGTCGCGCCCGGCTCGCCTACGCCGACGCCTCCTCGTTCGTCGAGCCGCACCTCGCACCCGGCCTGGCGGTCCGCCCCGCGCTCGGCCCCGACCTGGAGGACGTCCTCTCCCGCCTCACGCCCGAGGAGCGCGAGGAGTCCGGCCTCGACGACGCGACCGACGCCCAGGTGCTCACGGACGCCACCGGCCGACCCGCGGCGGCGTGCGGGTACGAGGTCTGGGACGACGTGATGGCGCACGTCGGCGTCGCCGTCGCGGCCGACCGCCGAGGTCAGGGGCTCGCCACGACGGTGGCAGCAGCCGTCACCCGGCAGGCGACGACCGCCGGTCTGGTCGCCCAGTGGCGCGCCCGCCCCGAGAACGTGGCTTCCGTCCGGGTCGCCGACCGACTGGGCTACGTCCGGCTCGGCACGCAGGTCGCGGTGAACCTGGGCGGCTGACCGCTCGCCTCCGGGCAGCCGCCGTCCCGCGGCGGCCGGCTCGTCGTCACGGCACCACCTCGCGGATGCTCTCATACACCGCCTTCATCGGGAGGAACAGGGTCTGCTCGTCGATGGGCGACGCGGCGAACCCGTGCCGCCGGTAGAACGAGGCGGCAGCGTCGTCGATCGCGTGCACCAGGACGGCCCGGACACCGACGACGTCGGCCGCGACCGCGATCCGTCTGATCGCGTCCTGCAGGAGGGACGCACCGAGGCCGGCTCCCTGGTGACGGTCGTCGACGGCGAGGCGGCCCAGGAGGATCACCGGGATCGGGTCGGGCATGTTCCGACGGACCGGTCCGGGCGCGTCGGACAGCTCGACGGACGACGAGGCGAGGCTGTAGTAGCCGACGACCGGCCCGTCGACGCCGTCGAGCGTGACGAACGTCCGAGACCCACCTGCGGCCTCGTTCTTCAGCGCCCGGTCGTGGAACCAGCCGTCGAGCGCTCCGACACCGCACCGGAACGCCGAGCGGTCGTGGTGCGCCAGCAGAGGAGCGGGTCGCGTGTACCTCGTCACTCGTCGAACACGGACTTGTGCTGCAGCAGCTCCACGAGGGCGGGGACCGGCCGCGCCGGAGCGTCGAGCGCGGCCACGAACTGCTCCCATGCCGCCTCGCCGACCGCGAACGTCCGACGGTCCGACAGGACCTCCTCGGCGCGTTCGGTGAGCACCTGGACGCTGAAATCGGTCGTGTTCCGGCCGAGGACCTCGGCGGCACGGTCGATCGTGCGCTTCTGGTGCCTGGTGACGCGCAGCGCGATCCGCTCGTCCTTCGGTGCCGCTCGCATGGGATCAGACTGTACGCCTGAGAGGCACACGAGGTCGAGGGGGCGCCCTCCGCTCCGGGAGTCACCGTGCCCGCGTCCGTCGGGCGAACGTCTCGAGGCTCAGCGCGTCCACCATCAGCCCCGCGTCCTGCCGCACCCACCGCGCCCCGGTGGCCCGCCGCTCGTCGGGCTTCGCGTACCGGTAGCGGTAGAGCCGCGCCCGCACCCACCGGGGCCGCTCGCCGCCGAACGGGTCGGACGCGAGCAGCCGCAGCGTCGGCGGGTCGGCCTCCAGGAGCCGCAGCAGGAACGGCAGGAACCAGCGCATCTGGATCGACGAGCCGAGCGCGAGGAACCACATCAGCCAGTCCAGGCGCAGGTGGTACGGCGCGAACTGCCGGGGCAGGCGGAGCACGTCGCCGGGCTTCCCGCGGAACCCGTACTCCTCCCACGCCGCGTCCAGGCTCGGCTCGGGGTCGAGGGTGCCCTCGACGACCACCTCGGTCCGCCTGCGCCCGATGGTGCCGAAGGCCCCGTACGCGTTGACGAGGTGCCACACGTTGAACGACGCGTTCATGAGCTGGTGCCGCGAGAAGAGGTTGCGCAGCGGCCACCAGCTCAGCACCACGCACAGCGCGGACACGGCGAGCACGACGGCGACGAACCACCCGGGCGAGGCGCCGGCCGGCCCGCCGGCGTGGACGCCGAGGACCGTCGACCACACCCGGTCGTCGACCGCGGAGAACGCGAGCACGATCGTCAGCCAGTTCAGCCAGGCGAAGTTCCCCGACAGGACGAGCCAGAGCTGGGTGGCGATCATCAGCCCCGCCGCGACGGCCTGGACGGGCCCGGGGACCAGCAGGAACAGCGGGACGACGAGCTGCACCACGTGGTTCGACGCGACCTCGACCCGGTGCATCGGCCGCGGCAGCAGGTGGAAGAGGCGGCTCAGCGGGCCGGGCATCGGCTGCGTCTCGTGGTGGTAGTAGAGGGCCGTGAGGTCCCGCCACGCCGGGTCCCCGCGCCACTTGATGAGGCCCGCCCCGAGCTCGACGCGCAGCACCAGCCACCACAGCAGCACGAGCACGGTGACCGGCGGCGCGACGTCGTCGGACCCGAGGAACGCCGCGAGGAACCCGGCCTCGAGCAGCAGCGACTCCCACCCGAACCCGTAGAACGTCTGCCCGACGTTCACCACCGACAGGTACAGCCCCCACAGCAGCAGGAACGCGGCCATCGGCACCCACGGCGCCGCCCGCTGCGGCAGCCCCGCGACGAGCGCGAGCCCGACGACGACCCCCACCCACCCGACGGCCACGACCAGCCCGTCGGAGTACCGCCACTGGAACAGGCTCGGCGCCCGCCGCCACGGCACGCGCGCGACGAACGCCGGCACCGGAAGCAGCCCGTGGGACCCGAGCAGCGGCCGGAACTGCCGCAGGACGACGACGAACCCGACGACGAACACGGCCGCGACCCCGCGCTGCACCACGGCACGCGCCACCGTGTACCGCTCGGCGTCGAACCACTCCACCGCGACCACCACCTGCACCCCGACCCGACCAGCGTCCCGGACCCCCCGCCGCCCCGCGAGCCCACCCGTGCCGCCCCACCCCACCGCCGCCCGCCAGACACCCGCCCGCCCGGCCCGTCACGTGGCGGCGCAGGTGGGGAAACTCCCTGTCGGAGCCGGCGTCTTTACCGGTAACGTCTCGCGCGGCCGGACGGGACGAACCAGACAGGAGACATCGTGACGGGAACCGCGAGCGTCGCGGACATGGACCAGCTCGGTGCGGACGTCGCCCGGCCCACGCTGCGCGGCCTGGGCGCTCGCTGGCGGCAGCGCCGCACGGCCGCCGCCCAGCTGCGCCACCTGACGACGTACGCGGGCCGGCCGCTCGTCGCGCTCACGACGACGGTGCACCTGCTCGCCGGCGCCGCCCCGGTCGTGTTCATGATCGGGACGGGCGCCGCGCTGCAGCACCTCGACGACGGCGGCGCGATGCCGTGGCTGGCCCTCGCGATCGGCGCGTTCCTCGGCCAGCAGCTCCTCGCGCCCGTCCAGCTCGTGCTGTCCAAGGCGGTCGCCCGCCGGGTGGACGCGGCGTGCCTGACGCGGTTCACGGCGTTCGCGCTGCAGCGGGCCGAGCTCGCGACGCTCGAGCGGCCGGAGGTCGCCGACCGGCTGGCGCAGGCGGACGAGGCGTTCGAGCAGTGGACGCTGACCCCGGGCGCAGCGGTCGAGGGCGGTCTCGCGCTCGTCGCCCGCTACACGCAGCTCGTCGGCGCGGTCGTCGTCCTCGGCGTCGTCGCAGGTCCGTGGGTGGCGCTCGCGGGGGCCGTCGTCGCGCTGGTCGCCCGGGCCGGGCAGACGGAGGCGTTCTTCCGCTGGGGCCAGCTCATCCGCGGGTTCCAGCCGCTGCGCCGGCGCGCGACGTACGTCCGCGAGCTCGCGACGAGCACCCGCGCCGCGAAGGAGATCCGCACCCTGGGCCTGGTCGACTGGCTCGACGAGCGGTACGCGGCGGAGAACCGGGCGGTGCTCGACCCGCTGTGGCGGTGGCGGCGGCGCGTGTACGGCGTCCCGTTCCTCACGTACGCGGCGGTCGCGCTGGCCGGGTCGGTCGCCGGGCTCGTCGCGATGGCGCGGTCCGCGGAGGCCGGGCAGGTCGGGGCCGCAGCGGTCGCGGTGCAGGGCCTCGTGCTGTGCGCGCGGTTCGGCGTGATGTTCCCCGAGTCCGACGTGAAGCTCGTCTACGGCCGCAGCGCGTGGGAGGCCCTGCTGGAGTTCGAGGCGCAGGCGCAGCACGACGCAGGCCCGCAGGCGGCGCCGACTGAGGGCAGGATCACGCCCGCGCAGGCGATCACCGCACGTGAGGTCCGGTTCGGCTACCGACCCGACCGTCCCGTGCTCGACGGGCTCGACCTGGACCTCCCGGTCGGCACGTCGACGGCGCTCGTCGGGGTCAACGGCGCGGGCAAGACGACGCTCGTCAAGCTCCTCACCGGCCTGTACCGGCCGGACGGCGGGACGGTCGCTGTGGACGGCGTCGACCTGCGCGACCTCGACGCGCACGCCTGGCAGCGGGCGTTCGCCATCACGTTCCAGGACTACCTGCGCTACGAGATGCCGTTGCGGGAGAACGTCGCGATGGGCGCGATCGAGCACCGGGACGACGACGACGGCATCGCGGCGGAGGTCCGCCGGGTCGGTCTCGGCGACCTGCTCGACGGGCTGCCGCTGGGCCTGGACACGCCGCTGACCCGGGCGCTGCCCGGCGGCCGGGACCTCTCCGGCGGCCAGTGGCAGCGGCTCGCGCTGGCCCGGTCGCTGTTCGCCGTCCGGCACGGGGCGTCGGTGCTGGTCCTCGACGAACCGACCGCGCAGCTCGACGCCCGCGGCGAGGCCGAGTTCTACGACCAGTTCCTCGACCTGACCCGCGGGGTCACGAGCCTCGTCATCTCGCACCGGTTCTCCTCCGTGCGTCGGGCCGACCGGATCGTCGTGCTGGACGGCGGCCGGGTCACCGAGTCGGGCAGCCACGACGAGCTCGTCGACCTCGGCGGCACGTACGCGCGGATGTTCGAGGTGCAGGCGAGGCGCTTCGGCGGGACGGACGGCAGCAGCACAGGCGCGGGCGACGACGAGATGCGGACGGTGCAGGCATGAGGGACGTGGTGTTCTGCCTCGGGCGGCTCTTCGCGATCGGGTGGCGGCTGGACCGGCGACGGCTGCTCGTCGGCGGTGGCCTGCTGCTCCTCGGCTCGGTCGCGACCCCGCTGGTCGCCGTCGGCGCGGGCCGGCTCGTCGACGCGGTCACGGCGGGGGCCGTCGGAGACGCGACGACGTGGGCGGTCGTCGTCGCCGTCGCGCTGACGGGCGAGCTCATGCTCGGCCACTTCGCGCACCTGTCGTACTTCGAGCTCGCGGAGCTCACCGAGGAGCGGTTCAACCGCGACCTGCTGCGGCTGGTGAACGGCCCGGAGGAGCTCGCGCACTCGGACGACCCGGCGTTCGCGGACCGTGTCGACCTGCTCCGCCAGGACGTCATGCAGCTGCGCTCGACCGTGCAGTTCGGCCTCCAGCTCGGCGCGCTCGTCGTCCAGGTGCTGCTCACCGCGGTGGTGCTGGGCGCGGTGTCGCCGTGGCTGCTCGCGCTCCCGTTCGCCGCCGTCGTGCCCGTCGTCCTCGGCCGTCGCGCGGAGGCGGGCCTGCAGGCCGTCCGCGAGGCGCAGTCGCCCACCACCCGCGGGATCCGGTACCTGCGTCGGCTGGCCGCGAGCCCCGCGTCCCAGAAGGAGGTGCGGCTCGCGGGCGGCGCGGGCTTCCTGCTCGACCGGCAGGCCGCGCTGCTCGACGCGTACGGCACGGCGATGGCGGCGGCCGACCGCCGGCACGCCCTCCTGCGGGCCGCGGGCCAGCTCGTGTTCGGGCTCGGCTACGTCGCCGCCGTGCTGTGGGTGTACGAGCTCGCGCGAACCGGCCGGGCCAGCGCGGGCGCGGTCGTCCTCACGGTCACGCTCGCGACGCAGCTCGGGTCGCAGATGTCGTCGGGCGTCGAGCTGCTCGGCTCGGTGCACCGCGCGGCCGCCGGCCTGCGCAGGTTCGTCACGTTCGACGACGAGGTCACGCGCGCCGCCGGCCCGGCGCGCACCGGCGAGGTCCCGGCGACGACGGGCGACGGCCTGCGTCTGGAAGGCGTCACGTTCCGGTACCCCGGGGCGGACGGCGACACGCTGCACGAGGTCGACCTGCACCTGCCCGCCGGCACGTCGGTCGCGCTCGTCGGCGAGAACGGCGCCGGCAAGAGCACCCTTCTCAAGCTGCTCACCGGCCTGTACCGGCCGACGGGCGGCCGCATCCTCGTCGAGGGCGTCGACCTGCGGGACGTCGCACCGGCCGCGTGGCGCTCCCGGACCGCGGCGCTGTTCCAGGACTTCGCGCGCGTCGAGCTCTCCCTGCAGCACAGCGTGGGGATCGGGCGGCTGACCGACGTCGACGAGCCCGGCGCGGTCACGGCCGCGGTCGCGCGCGCCGGGGCGACCGCGACGGTGGAGCGCGTCGGCCTGGACGGGGTGCTCGGCCTCGGGTACGCGGACGGCGAGGACCTGTCCGGGGGCCAGTGGCAGTCGGTCGGCTTCGCCCGGACCCTCATGCGCACGGACCCGTTGCTGCTCACGCTCGACGAGCCCGCGGCGGCCCTCGACGCCCTCGCCGAGCAGCGCCTGGTCGACGCGTACCAGGCGACGGCCGCCGAGGTCGCGGCGACGGTCGGCGGGGTGACGATCTTCGTCACGCACCGCATGTCGACCGTGCGGCTGGCCGACCGGATCGTCGTCCTGGACGGCGGCCGGGTCGTGGAGCAGGGCGCGCACGCCGACCTGCTGGCCGCGGGCGGCCGCTACTCGGCCCTCTGGACCCTCCAGGCAAGGGCCTACGCCGACTGACACGGCCACCCGCCGGCCCCAACCCCGCCAGCCCCGCCAGCCCCGCCAGCCCCGCCGAGACGATCCCTCTTGTCCCGATCGCTGGTTCTGTGGTTCATTAGTCGAGTAATGAACCACAGAACCTCACGACGGCAGGAGGCGGCAGATGTTCGACGGCCGTGAGCCCCTGTACGTCCAGATCGCCGACCAGATCCGCGACGACGTCCTCAGCGGCGCCCTCCAGGCCGAGGAGCAGGTCATGTCCACCACGCAGTACGCGACGACCTTCCGCATCAACCCGGCCACCGCCGCCAAGGCGTTCGCCGAGCTCGTCGACGAGGGCGTCCTCTACAAGCGCCGCGGCGTCGGCATGTTCGTCGCCCCCGGGGCTCGCGAGACGCTGCGCGCCGAGCGCCGCGAGTCGTTCTTCACCGACGTGGTCGACCCGGTGCTCGCGCAGGCCCGCGTGCTCGGCATCGACGTCGACGAGATCGTCGCCCGCCTGCGCGAGCACGCCGCCCACGACCACCCGACCCCCCAGGCAGGCACCCGATGACAGGCTTCGGCGTCCAGGTCCGCGACCTCACGGTCCGCTACGGCCCCACGACCGCGCTCGACCAGGTCTCCTTCGAGATCCGCCCCGGCGTCATCACCGGGCTGCTCGGCCGCAACGGCTCCGGCAAGACGACGTTCCTGTCGGTCGCCGCCGCGTTCCGCCGAGGCACGTCCGGCGCCGTGCTCGTCGACGGCGAGGACCCGTGGGAGAACGCGCGCGTCATGGGCGGCACGTGCCTGGTCCGGGAGAGCGGCGACGTCGTCGCCGACGAGCCGATCACGGAGAACCTGCGCTTCCTCGCCGAGCGCCGGCCGACCTTCGACCGGGCGACCGCCGAGTCGCTGCTCGACCGGTTGGAGATCGACCCGTCCAAGCGCCCCGACAAGCTGAGCCGGGGCCAGCGGTCGGCGTTCGGCGTCGTCGTCGGCGTCGCCACCCGCGCTCCGCTCACGCTGCTCGACGAGGTCCACCTCGGCATGGACGCCCCCGCCCGGTACGCGTTCTACGACGCGCTGCTCGCCGACTGGATGGCGCACCCCCGCACGATCGTCGTGTCGAGTCACCTGATCGACGAGGTGGAACGGCTCCTCGAGGACGTCGTGATCCTCGACCACGGCCGTGTCCTCGCCGCCGACGACGCGGCCACGCTCCGCGAGCAGGGCCTCACGGTCACCGGTCCGGCCGACGAGGTCGACGCGTTCGTCACGAGCCGCCGGGTCGTCGCCCGGCAGACCCTCGGCCGGACGGCGCAGGCCACCGTCATCGGCACTGCCCCCGATGACGAGGCCCGTGCGCGGGCCGCCGGGCTGGAGCTCGGTGCCGTCGGGCTGCAGGACCTGTTCGTCCACCTCACCGACCACGCGGGCGACCGCGCCGCCGCGCCCCTCACCCCGCAGGAGTCCCGATGACCGCCGCCGCGTCCTTCGCCGCCCCGACGACGGCCGGCCCGGGGTACCTCGTCGGCCAGGTGTGGCCGACCGCCCGCTGGTTGCTGGGCCGGTCGCTGTTCCTCGCGCTGTGGTTCTGGGGGCTGGTGGTCGTCGCCGTCACGGCCGCGACCGTCGTCGTCGCCGTCGTCGGCGAGCCGGCGATCAGCATCCTCGCGTTCGCCCGGCACGGTGCGATCTGGTTCCCGTTCGCGGTGTTCATCACCGTCTCGGGCGCCTACCTCCCGGTGCACGTCGCGGCCGGGCTGACCCGCCGCAGCATGGCCCTCGGCGCGATCCTGGCCGCGGCCGCCACCGCTGTCGTCTACGGGGTCGTGTTCTCGGTCCTGCTGGTCGTCGAGCGGGCGGTCTACAGCGCGGCGGGCTGGCAGTGGCAGTTCTTCGACGACCTGTCCGCGGGCGCCGGGCCGGGCACGTTCGTCCCGGCGTCGCTGGTCACCTCCCTCGTGGCCAACCTGTCCGGGCTGCTCGTCGGGATGGCGTTCCAGCGCGGCGGGGGCTGGTGGGGCACCGTGACGCTGCCCGTGACCGCGGGCCCGATCCTGCTCGTCTCCGCACTGTTCGCCGCCGACACCGGACCGATCGCGACGGACACCTGGTTCGGCGGCCGTGGCCTGTCGGTCCCGGTCGCCGTCACCGGGGGCCTGCTGGTCGCCGCCGCCATGGCGTTCGCGTTCGACCGGCTGGCCCGTGGCGCGACCGTGCCGGTCCGCGCCACCTGACCCGCCGGTCGGCCGGCCTGACCCGGGCAGGGGGACGACGTGTCGTCCCCCTGCCCGAGCTGTCAGGACCGGGGCAGCGCGCCGGGGAGCGGCGGCACCACGGGCGGCAGCGACCGCTCGGGAACGGCGGTCCGCGACCGGGCACCGGCGCCGAGCGGCTCGGTGAACGGCTGCGCGTCACCGGTGCAGAGCGCGCCCTTGGCCGGCGGCGTGCCGGTCAGCAGGTACGAGTCCACGGCGTCCGTCACGCACGCGGACGTCCCGTACGCGGTGTGACCCCAGCTGTCGCTCGACAGGAGCCGGCTGTTCGGCAGCAGGCTCGACGCCGCGACGGCGCCCTGGTAGTTCGTCGCCGGGTCCCAGTAGTTGCCGACGACGAGCACGGGTGCGGACGTCCGGTGGCTGTACGTGCCCCAGTAGGCGTCCTCGTCGCGCACCGTCCACGTGGACCGGGCGCACGGGGCCGACGCCCACGTCCACAGCGGTCCGAAACCCGGGGCGTCCGCGTCGGCGCGGGCGGCCGCGGGCACCCAGCTCTCGGCCTTGGCGGGGTTCTTGCCGTCCGTGCACAGCACGGACTGGAACGCCTCGGGCGAGTTGTCGTACGGGAACCCGAGGTTCGCGAACGCGTCGCTGCGGGCCGCGGGGGCCTGCAGCGCCTGGTACTTCGCGAGCAGCCCCGCGCGGGCGGCGGCCACGTCACCGGTCGCCGGGTGGAGCAGCGAGTACACGGTCGACAGGTCCAGGTCGACGTACGTGCTGCCCTCGGGGGCGTACAGGTCACCGAGCAGGAACGACGTGAGGATGGCGTACGTCAGCTCGAACACGGGCTCGCCGTTCTCGTCGGTGATGACGAGCGGCTGCTCCTTGAGCGACGCGACGATCTCGGCGTAGATCGTCGCCGGGTCGCCGAGGCCCGCCGTGACGCAGTAGTCCGGCCCCGCCGTGGCGCAGCGGGCGAGGATCTCGGTGAGGGCCTTCGACGCGCCCTGCCCCGACTTCAGCCGTTCCGTCTGCGGGATGCTCGCGGTGGCCGGGGTGCCCGCCCACGCGACCGGGTCGAGGACGCCGTCGATGACGACCGCCCGCACCCGGTCCGGGAACAGGTTGGCGTACACGTTGCCCAGGTAGGTGCCGTACGAGAAGCCCAGGTAGGTGAGCTTCTGGTCGCCGACGGTCCGGCGCAGCACGTCCATGTCCCGGGCGACCTCGGCCGTCGACATCGACCCGGACAGCGGCGTGCCGGTCGTCGAGCAGCCGACGCCGAACGCCTTCGACGACGCGATGTACGGACCCGTCTCGGCGTCGCCGACCGGGAACGGCACGTTCAGGCCGGCCAGCGCGTTCGCCTGCGCACCGAGGTCCTTGAAGCAGCGGACGTTGCTGCTGTAGTTCGTGCCACGCGGGTCGACGCCGACGACGTCGAACCGTTCCAGCAGCGCCGGCGAGAGGAACTGCGACGCCGCCGCGGCGATCTGCACGCCGGAGCCGCCCGGTCCGCCGGGGTTGACGAACAGGGAGCCGATCTTGTGGGCCTGGTCCGTCGCCGGGATCTTGAGCAGCGCGACCTCGGTGGTGGCGCCACCCGGCTCGTCGTAGTCGAGCGGGAGCTGGACGGTCCCGCACTGGGCGCCGTCGGCGAACGCCGCCGCACAGTCGAACCACTGCGGGTCGGGTGCGGGGACCCGGTCCACCCGGGCCGCCTCGTAGGGGCTCGTGCGGTCGGTCTTCGGTGCCGCGTTCGCGGCGGTGGCGCCGACGGTGACGGTCAGGCTCAGCGCGACGAGCGCGACGAGCGTGCTGCGGGCATGGCGATGTCTACGTGTCATGCGTTCCCCCTGCGTATGGACCCGCCGGCCGTGCGCCCTTGCGTCCGGTCCGACCTCTGGGCCGCTCCCACCCTCCCGAAGCCCGCGACGGCCGGACAAGGCACCAATTGTGAAGAATCGGGGGAAATGTGAGCGCTCACCGTTGCGGTTGCCATCCGTGGCACCGTCTACCCTGGACGAGCGCCCGCCGAGCCGGCGGCGCACCATCCCGGGGCCGAGCCCCGGACCGTCGACCACGGAGCGCATCACGATGCAGCGGGGAAGCGAGGCGGCCGTCCTGGCCTGCTCAGCCGCGGGCCGGACGCCCGCCGAGCACGCCTGACGCCTCACGGCACCGCCGCCGGACCCTCGGTCCCGCGGCCTCGTCGGCGCCCCTCGCCGGGCGGCACCGACCGGTCGGCCGCACCGACCGGTCCGTTCGCCACCGCCGTGCGCACGCGTCCCGACGACGACCGTCGGGCACGCCCGCGCGCGCACGGCACCCGTCGCACGAGAGCCGAGAACCATGGACCCCCTGACCGAGAAGCAGATCCGTTCGTCCTTCGTGAACTGCTCGCGCCGCGAGGCCGCGCAGCTCACCCTCCCCGCCGACCTCGCCGAGCTCCGGTGGGACCGCCTCGACTACCTGGGCTGGGTGGACCGCAAGGCACCCCTGCGTGCCTACGTGGTGCTCACCGTCGACGACACCCTCGTCGGCCTGACGCTGCGCTCCCCCGACGGCGTCGCGTCCCGGCGTCGTGCCGTGTGCGCGTGGTGCGAGGACGTCTACGCGACCGGTGACGTGTCGATGTACGTCGCCCGCCGCTCGGGGGCGGCCGGGCGGAACGGCGACACCGTCGGCACGCTCGTCTGCACCACGTTCGAGTGCTCGGCCAACGTGCGCCGCAAGCCCCGGATCGTCGAGGCGGGCGAGGACCCGGCCGGGCTGGTGCTCCAGCGGATCGCCGGCCTGCGCGAGCGGTCGCAGCGGTTCGCCCGGGAGATCCTCCGCGAGGTCAAGGTCTGACCTCGGCGGGCCGATGAACGCGAGGTGACCGGGACACGCCGCGCAGCCGGGCCGGCCCGACGTCTCCTGCTCGTCGCCGCCGTGGTCGTGGGCGCCACCGCCCTGCTGTCGTCCTGCACGAGCGCCGTCGGGGGACCCGCCGCCACGTCGGAGCCGCGACCCCACCGGTCGCGGGCGGCGGCCCCCCGCGCGCCCGCGACGGGCGACGGCGCACGGCAGGTCCCGGCCGTCTCGCTGGACCCTGCCACGCTCCCGACGCGTCCCGTCGAGCAGGCGCTGCTCGCGGCCACCCTGTTCGACACCGAGGCCGGGCGACGACTCCTCGTGGTCGTCGACGCGGCGACCGGTGAGTGGGTCCGCCCCGACGTCCCGGAGCCGGTGGCGCAGTCCGTGGGGGTGCTGCCGCTGCTCGCCCCGGACGGGCGGTCGTTCGTGCAGACCACGTGGGTCACAGACCACGTCGAGGTCGAGGTCGTCGACCTGCGGACCGGCTCGGTGCGCAAGGTCCCGGTCGTCCTGCCGGACGACTGCGTCGTCGACTCCGTCGCGTGGGCCCCGGACGCGCAGCACCTCGGGGTCGTCACGTACTGCTCGACGCCGAACGAGTACCCGACGGAACCCACGGGATGGGTCGTCGTCGAGGAGGTGGCGATCGGGACGGGCGCCTTCCGTCTCGTCGAGCACGTCTCGGACGCGGTACCCGTCGAGACGTATCCCAGCTACTCCCCCGACGGGAAGCTGTTCGCGTACGGCATCGCCCACCCGTCCGACTCCACGGACGACGACGAGGTGTGGGCGTCCGCGCGGGTGGTCGGGACCCGCGGCGGCGTCGACACGCACGAGTGGTCGATGACGCACATGGTCTACGGGGACCCCTGGCGTGACGCGCAGACGCTGCTCGGCTGGGACGAGAACGCGTCGGTGACCGGTCCCGACTCGCACGCGCTGCTCTCCGTCACAGGCTCCAAGGAGCAGTACGGGTTCGACGGCGCGACGAACCTGGACGGGTTCGTCGGGGGTGCGCTGGTGGGTGAGGTGCCCGGCCTCTGCCCGGCCGCCCTGTGCACCATCGACCTCGACACCCACGCGGTCGCCCCGTGGCTGACGCTGCCGGACGGCGTGCTGCCGGGGAGCATCAGCCCCGCACGCGCCCTGCTCGGAGGCTGACCGGCGCCGGACGTGCGCGCCTAGGACTCCGGCCGCGGCGCCAGCGCGGACCGGACCAGCCCGAGCAGCTCGGGGTGCGCCAGGTCGGCGGTCGCGGCCTGCGCGGCGGTGAACCAGCGGAGCTCGTCGTGCTCGTCGGGGCATCGGTTGGTCGGTTCGCCGACCCATGAGGTCACGCGCCAGACGTCGATCTCGACGGCGTCCTCGCCGGGCAGGTGGACGCGGACGCGCCAGTGGTCGTCGGCGGCGACGACGGCGACGTCGAGCTCCTCGTCGACCTCACGGACGAGCGCGTCCCAGCCGGACTCGCCGGGCTCGACGTGCCCGCCGGGCAGGTCCCAGACGTCCGGGTACCAGCGCCGGGTCGGGGTGCGGTGACCGAAAAGGACGCGGTCGCCGTCGACGAGCAGGGCGCCGACGACGTGGATCGTCATGGCGCGGCGGGTGCGCGCCGAGCGGCGACGCGGGTCGGGATCATGCGGTCATCGTCGTGCATCGATGGAGATGCCCTCCCGGCCCTTCATTAAAGGGTTCACATCTTGCCCATCGTCGAGGGCCCGCTCAACAGTGACGAATCCACAGGTAGCGCTCAGGTTTCCGAAAGTATCGAACGTCGCCTCATCACCCAACGGAGGGTTCTGATGATCAGCCCGGGCCGCCGCACGCTCCGCCCCGCCGTCGTCGGGATAGCCGTCGCGGCTCTCACCGCCACGGCGTCGCTCACCGCCATCCCGCTCGCGAGCAGCGCCCAGGCGGCCACGTACACGGCCGCCGTCGAGGACGAGGGCGCCGACTGCGCCGTCCCGACGCTGCCCGACGCCGGGTCGCTGGCGACCAACGCCAAGCTCCCCGACCCGTTCAAGCGGCTCGACGGCTCCCGGATCGCGACGAAGGCCGACTGGCGCTGCCAGCGCGAGCTCACCAAGCGCCTCGCCGAGAAGTTCGTCTACGGCGAGAAGCCCGGCAAGCCGTCGGTCACCGGGACCGTGTCGTCGTCCAGCATCTCGGTGACGTCCACGTACCAGGGCAAGAGCTCGACGTTCTCCGCGAGCGTGTCTCTGCCGAGCGGGACCGGCCCGTTCCCGGCGGTCATCGTGTACGGCGGCTTCGGCGCCGACACCGCCACCATCAAGGCCGCGGGCGCCGCCGTCATCAGCTACGACCCGTACACCGTCGGCAAGGAGGGGACCGCCCGGAACAACAAGCAGGGCGCCTTCTACACGCTGTACGGCGCGCAGAGCAGCACCGGCCTGCTCATGGCCTGGTCGTGGGGCGTCAGCCGGATCATCGACGTCATCGAGCAGTCCGGCGGGTCGATCCTCAAGGCCGACGCCACCGGCGTCACCGGATGCTCCCGGTTCGGCAAGGGCGCGTTCGTGGCTGGCGCGTTCGACCAGCGCATCGCCCTGTCGATGCCCATCGAGTCCGGCAGCGCCGGCGCCCCGATCTTCCGCGGCATCCCCGGCGAGGGCGCCCAGTCGCTGAGCAGCGCCTACGGCGAGCAGCCGTGGCTCGGCGACGCGTTCAGCACCTTCACGAGCAACCCGAACCGGCTGCCGATCGACACCCACCAGGTCGTCGCCCTGACGGCGCCGCGCGGCCTGTTCATCATGGACAACCCGCACATCGCGAACCTCGGCCCGAAGTCCGCCTCGGTCGCCGCCCTGGGCGGTGCGGAGGTCTACAAGGCGCTCGGCGCGGGCGACAACATCACGTACTGGTCGGACATCACCGACGGGAACCACTGCGCCATCCGGAACGAGTGGAAGACGCCGCTGCAGCAGAACATCCAGAAGTACCTGCTGAAGACGGGCAGCGCCGCGGGCACCATCCGGATCTCCAGCAAGGCGCAGGGCCGGCTGTCCGACTGGGCCGACTGGCAGACGCCGGTGCTGAGCGACGGACCCAACCCGACACCCACGCCCACGCCCACGCCCACCCCGACACCGACGCCCACCCCCACACCCACGCCGACCCCCACGCCGACGCCGACACCCACCCCGACCCCCACGCCGCAGCCGGGCGGCTGCACCGCCACGGTCTCCGTCAACCAGTGGTGGGGCGGCTTCGTCGCCACCGTCCGCGTCAACGCCGGCTCCTCGGCGGTCAGCCGGTGGAACGTCGGCCTGACGCTCCCGTCGGACGTGACGATCAGCAACGCGTGGAACGCGAACCGCAGCGCGAGCGCCGGGGCGGTCCAGCTGACGAACGTGGCCTGGAACGGGGCGCTCGGCGCCGGGCAGGCCACCGAGTTCGGCTTCCAGGCCACCGGCACCGCGGGCACGCTCACCCCGACCTGCAGCGCCGGCTGAACGGCCCCTCGACAGCGCCCGGTGCGGTGGGCGGAGCCGCCGCACCGGGCGCACGTCTGCGACGAGCGGGTCCGGCGCGGCGGCAGGCGTCCCGATGGGCCGTACCGGTGAGGTCCGGGCAAACCGGCCCGACGGTTCCGGGCATCTCGGTACAGTTCGGGCGCCGGCCCCACGGAAGGTGTCCCCCATGCCTGACCTGCACGTCTCCCCCGCTGCTGCCCCCGACCAATCTCTGCTCACCTCGCTCTCACCCGCCCCGGTCCGCGCATGACGGCCCCGGTGGACCTGCCCCCGACGCTCGTGTCCGGCCTCGTCCGTGCCGCCGCCGCGATCGACGCGGACGGCGAGCTCCCCGCCGCCGCCCGTGGCCGGCTGCACCGGCTGCTGGAGGACGCGGCCCGACGGACCCACCCCGAGGCCGGCCGGTACCTGCGCGCCAAGCTCGCCGTGACGTGCGCGTACGCCGCCCTCCCGGTGCTGCGCGAGCACCCCGGGCTGCACGCCGAGGCGGAGCGGCTGACCGCCGCGGCGGCCGCCGTGATGCGCGGCGAGCTCGGCACCGACGTGCTCGCAGACCTGCACGACGAGGCGTCCGCGCGGGCGAACGGCCTGTTCGGGACCGTCGACCCGCGCGCCGTGCACGCGCTGCTCGCGTGCGTGGCAGCCGTCGCGACGGTGCTGTACGACCCGCCGCTCGACGAGCTGTCCGTCCCCGAGAAGGAGGCCGACCCGACGGTGTGGGAGTCGTCCTTCTACGCGTCGCTCGCCTGGACGGGTGGCGCGACGTGGGAGGGGATCGGCGACCCGCAGGTCCGGGCACGGTTCTGGGAGTGGTACCTGCTCGTGGCGGTGCCCTTCGCGTGGGACGTCGACTCGCCGCTGGTCCCTTACCCGACGGAGCCGCCCCCGCTGTGACCGCGCGGCTACGCGTACGCGGCGATCTGCTGCTCCGGACCCACCTCGAAGCCCTCGAGGCCGCCGCAGCCTACGACGTCGCCCACCGCGGACTCCGTCCCGCCGACGACCGTGGAGTCGAGGTCGACCTCGGTCGAGATGCACCACTGACGGTCCTGCGGCCAGATGAGGCTGGGCGACCGGTACCAGCCGGCGTCCGCACCGTCGTCCCGGGCCGTCGCGACCGCTGACCTCAGCGCGCCCCGCACCACGTGGTACTCGCGCCCGGGGAGGTGCAGCGTCGGCGCGTCGCGCTCCTCGGCGGTCAGCGTCCGGACCTGGGGGCTCGACGCGCCGAGCGGGGCGACTGCCGGGCCGCCGCGCAGGTGCGCCCAACCCGCCCAGAACGCGAAGCAGCAGGCCTCGGGCGTCGCGGTGTGGTCCGCCAGCACGTCGACGAGCAGGGCCAGGGTCTCGGGCGGAAGGACTCCCAGATCGGGAGGTCCGATGCGCGGCGCGTCCGCGGGGGCCGCGAGGCCGGCGGCGCGCTCGACGTCGGACCAGTGGCTCGCCGCCGTGATCGTCGCGCCGACCTCCTGGGCGACGTCGGCCCACCGCGTCGGTCGACCGAGCACCGTCGCCGGGTGCAGCACGCGTGCGTACCGGGCGAAGCCCGCCGGCGCGTACGTGCTCGCGGACAACGGCGTGCGCGGCTCCCGGTCGAGCCACCGGCCCACCTGTGGTCCGTCGACCGGCACCGCCCATGCTTCCCACACCCGGCCAGTCTGTTGCGGGTGGGCCTCGCCGTCGACGCCGCGGACGCCCGGGCCTAGGCTCGGAGGATCCGCCGCCGCCCGCGGCGCACGACCCACGGGAGCCCCCGTGACCGACATCATCGACCGGCCCTCGCCCCTCGACCTCGACGACGTGCTCGAGCGGCCGGTCGTCACGCGCAGGCCCGTGCGTCGGCCCGCTCTCCCCGGCCCACCGATCTCCGCCACGTTCCGGTACCCGCCCGGTCCGGTGCCGGACGTCGAGGACGCACCGCGGGCCCCGGAGCCGCCGGACGTGTGGGCGTGGCCGTGGCAGGCGTGGTTGGTCCGCGGCGCGTCGGGCCTGTGGGGCTCGCGCGGGCAGTGGGGCCGGTGGGGCGCGTCCGGGCAGTGGCGTGGTGCGACGTCGTGGGGGCCGCCGCGGGCACCGGTTCCCACCGCGCCGCGTGCGTCGAGCGAGGTCAGGACCTGGTCCTGGCAGCGGTCGCGGGTCGCCGCGGGTCTGCTCGGGGTGTTCCTCGGCGCGTTCGGCCTGCACCGCATGTACCTCGGGTACTGGCGCCGCGGCCTGACGATGCTCGCCATCACCGTCGTCGGGGGGTTCTTCACGCTCGGGCTCGCGGCGCTCGTCATGGCCGTGTGGGGGTTCTTCGAGGGGCTGCTGTACCTGTCGGTGCGGCGCGGCCGGTTCGCCCGGGACGCACGCGGGCGGCCGTTGCGCGGCTGACCCCTTGACCTTCGAGTCGGGTCGAAGGTTTACGTTCGCTGCATGAGCTACCGCATCGCCGAGGCCGCAGGCCTGGTCGGCGTCGCACCGACGACGCTGCGCTACTACGAGGACATCGGGCTGCTCGAGAAGCCCGCCCGCGGCAGCAACGGGTACCGCGCGTACGACGAGGACGACGTGGCCCGCCTGCGGTTCGTGACGGCGGTGAAGAACCTGGGCATCCCGCTGTCGGACGTGCGCGAGCTCGTCGCGGCCTACGGCGTCGAGGACTGCTCGACGGTCGCGCACCACGTCGTCGAGACGGTCGCGGCCCGGCTCACCGAGACCCAGGAGCGGATCGGCGAGCTCGTCGCCCTGGCCGCGCAGCTGCAGACGGTCGCCGCCCGGCTGGCGGACGCCCCGACCGGCACGGCCTGCGGGGACGGCTGCCCGTGCGCGACGGTCGCGACCGCACCCCTGCCGGACACCCGGACGCTCGTGCCGCTGACCCGGCGACCCGGGCCGGACGTAGGTCGCCCCGACGGCTCTGCACCCGCCGACGTGCCCGTCGCCTGCTCGCTCGCCCCGGCCGCCGTACCGGGTCGGGTCACCGACTGGCAGGGGCTGATCGCGTCGGCCGTCCGCCGTGAGGCGGTCGACGGCGGCACCGCCCTCGTCTTCGACGCCGCCCCGGGCCTCGCCGCCGACGTGGCCCGCCTCGCCGCCGCCGAGCAGGAGTGCTGCCCGTTCTTCGACTTCACGGTGCGGCTGACCACGGGGCAGGTCCGCCTCGAGGTCCGCGCACCGGCCGACGCGGCCGACGTCGTCGCCGCGATGTTCGGCGCCCCCGCATGACACCCACGCCCGACCCCCGAACCCGACGGACGAACCGGAGCCGACCATGACCCTCACCCACGACCGCACCGAGCCCACGACGACGCACAGGACGACGCGCAGGACGACGCTCCTCGGGATCGGCGTCGCCACCGCGTGCGCGCTCGCCTGCTCGCTGCCGCTGCTCGTGGGCGCCGGCGTCGTCGCCTCCGGGGCGGCGTTCCTCGCCGGCTCCGGCGGGCTCGCGCTCGCCGTGCTGGCAGTCGCGGGCGCAGGCGTCGCTACGGCGCTCGTCGTCCGGCGTCGCCGTGCCGCGGCCGCTCCGGCATCGGCCGGTGCCGGGTCGTGCGGCTGCGGCGGTGCCTGCGCGGGCTGACGCCCGGCACACTCCCCTCATGACCACGCTGCGCTCCGTCGCGCTGTTCGTCCTGGCCGCCGTCGCGGAGATCGGGGGCGCCTGGCTCATCTGGCAGGGCGTGCGCGAGCACCGGGGCGTCCTGTGGATCGGCGCGGGCGTGCTCGCGCTCGGCGCCTACGGGTTCGTCGCGACCCTGCAGCCGGACGCGAGCTTCGGCCGCATCCTCGCCGCGTACGGCGGGGTGTTCGTCGCCGGGTCGCTCGCGTGGGGCATGGCCGTCGACAAGTTCCGCCCCGACCGGTGGGACCTGATCGGCGCCGCGGTGTGCCTGCTCGGCGTCGCGGTGATCATGTACGCCCCGCGGTCCTAGCCCCTACTCGACGGCCACCCGGTGCAGGAAGTCCTCGAGCGCGTCGAGCGACGCGAGCGCGCTGTCGTCGTCGGCCGGGGTCTCCAGGACGACCTCGTCGCCCGCGCCGATGCCGAGCGTGATGACCGACAGGATCGACCGGGTCGACGCGGGCCCGGAGCCGTTCTTGGCGATGGTCACGGGCGCGGGCTGCCGGGCGGCCTCCGCGACGAAGAGCGCGGCGGGTCGGGCGTGCAGCCCGTCCTGGATCGCGACGACGACGGAACGCTGCATGGTCTGCCTCCTGCTGGTCGACGATGACGAGACCAACCTACTGGTCTAGACCACATCCCACCAGAGGAAGCGGGGCCGGATCAGAGACCTAGGTCCTCCAGCACGGGCAGCATCGCCCGTACGGTGTCCCGTGCGGCCTCCGCACCGTCCGCCGCCAGCGCGGCGTCCGCCAGCTCCCGGCACCGGTCCGCCGTGACCGTCGCGAGGACCGCCGCCACGTCCGGCAGGGCCCGCGGCGTCATCGACAACGACGAGACCCCCAGCCCCACGAGCACGGGGGCGAGAGCGGGGTCCGCCGCGGCCTCGCCGCACACGCCCACCGGGCGCCCTCGGAGCGCACCGCCCGCGCACGTCGCCGCGACGAGGTCGAGCACGGCGGGCTGCCACGACGTCGACAGCCGCGCGAGCCGCGCCAGCTCCCGGTCGGCCGCCATCGCGTACTGCGTGAGGTCGTTCGTGCCGATGCTCGCGAACCGCGCGTGCACCAGCAGGTCCCGGGCCCGCAGCGCCGCCGACGGCACCTCGACCATGACGCCCGCCTGCGCGAGCCCGTGCGCGGCGCACCGCTCGACGAAGTCGCGGGCCTCCTCGGCGGTCGCGACCATCGGCGCCATCACCCACACGTCCGCGTCCTCGACGGCCGCCGCGCGGGCGATCGCCGCGAGCTGGTCGTCGAGCACCTGCGGGTGGTCCCACGCGGTCCGCAGGCCGCGCACGCCGAGGGCCGGGTTCGGCTCGTCGGGGGCGGTGACGAACGGGAGCGGCTTGTCCGCGCCCGCGTCGAGCGTGCGGACCACGACCTTGCGGCCGGGGAACGCCGCGAGGACCTGCCGGTAGGCGTCGACCTGCTCGTCGACGCCCGGCGCGACGGTCCGCCCGAGGAACCGGAACTCCGTCCGGAGCAGCCCGACACCCTCGGCGCCGGCGGCCGCAGCCGCGGCGGCACCGGCGGGGTCGGCGACGTTCGCGAGCAGCGCGACGGGCATCCCGTCGGCCGTCGCACCCGGCGCGCCGAGCCGGGCTGCGCGGCGCACGGTCCTGCCGGCACGCGCGACGGCGTCCTCGTCGGGGTCCGGCGTGACGGACCCGAGCGCGCCGTCGACGAGCACGGTGTCCCCGTCGCGCAGCGTGCCCGCCCCCGCGACGGCGACCACCGCGGGGATGCCGAGCGCTCGGGCGAGGATCGCGGTGTGGGACGTCGGGCCGCCGCCCTCGGTGACCAGCGCGAGCACGAGGTCCGGGTCGAGGCGGGCGGTGTCGGCCGGCGCGAGGTCGCGCGCGACCAGCACGAACGGTTCACCGGGGTCCGGCACGCCCGGCATCGGCGCACCCGTGAGCGTCGCGACGACGCGGTCCCGGACGTCGTCGACGTCCCGCGCACGCTCCGCGAACAGGCCCCCGAGCGCGAGGAGCTGGTCGACGACCACCGCCGCCGCGTCCCACACCGCGCGCTGCGGCGTCGACGCCTGCTCGACGACCCGGCGCCGCGCCTCGTCGACGAGCGTGGGGTCCGCCGCCATCTCGGCGGTGACGGCCAGCACGGCCGCACCCTCGCCGCGGGCGGTGGACGCCGCCGCGAGCAGCGCGTCGTGCACGACGGATGCCGCGGCGCCGATCCGGTCCGCCGCTGCCGCCAGGTCCGTGCCCGGCGGCAGCGGCTCGGTCGACGGAGCCGGGAGGGGGTCGGGCATCCGCGCGACCACGCCTGCGCGGCGCCCGGGACTGACCCCGACGCCGCGCAGGACAAGGGTGGTGGACGTCATCGGGCGCCGTCGGTCACGGGAGTCGGCACGCCGACCGGTCGCGACGGTGCGTCCACGACGTCGGCCGTCGGGTCCACCGCGGTGGCGCTGTCGTCGTCCTCACGCCCGGGGGTCCGCAGCTGCCACTTCGTGATGACCCACCGGAACAGGAAGTAGTAGACGACGGCGTAGCCGAGGCCGATGACGATGAGCAGCAGCGGCTTCTCCGCGATCCGGAAGTTCAGCGCGTAGTCGATCGCACCGGCGGAGAACCCGAACCCGTCACGGATGCCGAGCGCGTTGACCAGAGCGAGCGACGTGCCCGTGAGCACCGCGTGGATCGCGTACAGCGGGTACGCGACGTACACGAACGCGAACTCGAGGGGCTCGGTGACGCCCGTGACGAACGAGACGAGCGCGGCGGAGCCCATGATGCCCGCGATGACCTTGCGGTTCTTCGCCTTCGACGTGTGCACGATCGCGAGGGCGGCAGCCGGCAGGGCGAACATCATGATCGGGAAGAAGCCGGTCATGAACGTGCCGGCCGTCGGGTCGCCGTGCAGGAACCGGGCGATGTCGCCGTTCCAGACGTCGCCGTTCGCGTCGGTGTACTCACCGAACTGGAACCACGGCATCGAGTTGAGCAGGTGGTGCAGGCCGATCGGCACGAGCAGCCGGTTCGCGGTGCCGTAGACGAAGCCGCCGAGGATCGTCGAGCCCGTGACCCACTCGCCGACCGCGGTGAAGCCCGCGTCGAACACCGGGTAGATGAGCGAGGCGACGACGGCGATGAGGATGGCCGCACCGGCGGTGACGATCGGCACGAAGCGCCGGCCGCCGAAGAACGCCAGGTAGGGCGGGAGCTTGATCCGGTAGTACTTCTGGAACAGCAGCGCCGCGACGAGGCCGATGACGATGCCGCCGAGCACGCCGTAGTTGATGAGCTCCTGCGGCTTGCCCTCCGCGGGCTCGCCGAGGATGTACGGCGACAGCGCGTCCGTGACGCCCTTGAACACGAGGTAGCCGATCAGTGCGGCCAAGCCCGTCGAGCCGTCCGACTTGCGGGCGTACCCGACGGCGACGCCGAGCGCGAACAGGAGCGCGAGGTTGGCGAACAGGGCGTTGCCCGCGGCGGCGAGCACGGAGGCGACGGGGAGCATCCACTCCCAGGTGCCGCCGACGCCGGCCTTGCCGAGCATGTCGTCCTGCCCGAGCCGCAGCATGAGCGCCGCGGCGGGCAGGGAGGCGATGGGGAGCATGAGGGAGCGGCCGATGCGCTGCAGCTGCGCGAGGCCGGGGATGCCCTTGCGGGGTGTCTCGACGGGGTCGACGACGGCGGTGGTCATGGAGCACTCCTCGCTGAGGTTCGATGAGTAGCCGGGTGCGGGGGTGGTACGAAGACGGTCTGGGAGCGTTCCGGGGGGCCACGCTCTGTCCTGGTCTGGACCAGTTGCGCTCAGAGTGGTCTAGACCTCATCATGTGTCAAGGGTCACACCGCGACGACGCGGAGCCGCCTCCGGAACACCCGGGGCGGCACAGCCCGACGCCGTAACGAAGGAGTGGACCCTGGACGTGGACCAGCCGGCGCAGGACGACCCGACGGGCGTCCCCCTGGCAGCCGACGCGCCCCCGGACACCGGCGACAGCACCGGGACCGGCGACGGCGCCGCCAACGACACCCCCGTCGCGCACAAGTACCTCGCCGTCCGCGACCACCTCGTCGGCCTCGTCGCCCGCGAGCTGCGCGTCGGCGACGCGATCCCCTCCGAGCGCACCCTCACCCAGCAGTTCGGCCTGTCCCGGATGACCGTCCGGCAGGCCGTCGACGCCCTCGTCACCGAGGGCGTGCTCGTCCGGGAGCAGGGCCGCGGCACGTTCGTCGCCCCCCAGCGCATGGACTTCGAGATGCGCCTGACGACGTTCGGCGAGGAGATGCGCCGGCGCGGCATGGAGCCCACGACCGCGGTGCTCGCCGCCCAGACGGTCGCGGCGACCCCCGACGTGGCGGCCGCCCTCGAGATCGAGCCGCGCGCCAAGGTCCACTACCTGTACCGCGTGCGCAGCGCCGACGGCGACCCCATGTGCATCGAGCAGGTGTGGGTGCCCGTCGCGCTCGCCCCCGGCCTGCTCGCCGACGGCCCGCCGCCGAGCATGTACGACGCCCTGCGGGCCCTCGACCTCGGCCCCGAGTGGGGTGAGGACACGCTGTCCGCCGACGAGGCCACCGACACCGAGGCGTCCCTGCTCGGCCTCGGGGAGCGTCGTGCGGTGCTGCGGGCCGCCCGCCGGACCTACAGCGCGGCCGGCGCGACGATGTACTCGCGCTCCTGCTACCGCGCCGACCGCTACACCGTGTGGGTCCCGCTCAGCGCCCCCCGCCCGTCCCTCGTGCCGCGCCGCCGCACGCCCGACGGCCCGGACGCACCCGACCACGCCGCGGCACCGCACCCCGACGCCCCTGGCGGCGACCAGGACGGCACCCCGAGCACCGACGGACCGACCCCCGCCGGGGCCCCGGCGACGCCCACGACGACGAGGCGCGCACCCGCGGCCGCGGCAGCACGAGGAGAACGTCCATGAGACCGGAAGGCATGGAGCAGGCCGCGGCGATCCTCGCGGCGCTCGGCGGCGTCGACAACATCGACGAGATCGAGCCCTGCACCACACGGCTGCGCTCCCTCGTGCGGGACACGACCCGCGTCGACGCGGCGGCCCTGCGCGCCGCGGGTGCGTTCGGGGTGATGATCTCCGGCCGCGTCGTGCAGGTCGTCGTCGGCCCGAACGTGGACACGATCGCGAGCGACCTCGACGACCTGATGTGACCCCCGACCCCCTCTTCCCCCTGACAAGGAGCACGAGATGAGCAAGGCAGCACAGATCCTCGCGGCGCTCGGAGGCGACGCGAACGTCGTCGACCTGGAGCCGTGCATCACGCGGCTGCGCGTCGAGGTCGAGGACCCGTCGCGCGTCGACGAGGTCGCACTCAAGGCGGCCGGCGTGATCGCGGTCGTCCGCTCGGGGATCGCCCTGCAGGTCGTCGTCGGCCCGGAGGCGGACACGCTGGCGTCGGACATCGAGGACCTGCGCTGATGACGCTGCAGATCCTCGCGCCCGTGACGGGTGCGGTGCTGGCGCTCGCCGACGTGGACGACCCCGTGTTCGCGGGCGAGCTCGTGGGGCCGGGCCTCGCGGTCGACCCGTCGCTCGGCGGGACGTGCGACGTGATCGCCCCGGTCGACGGGACCGTCGCCAAGCTGCACGCGCACGCGTTCGTCATCGAGACCGCGGACGGGCGCGGGCTGCTGGTGCACCTGGGCATCAACACCGTGCAGCTCGGCGGCGAGGGCTTCACGCTGCACGTGTCCGAGGGCGACGCCGTGGCGGCCGGCCAGGTGCTGGTCACGTGGGACCCGGCGGCCGTGCAGGCCGGCGGACGCTCCCCGGTGTGCCCCGTCGTCGCGCTCGACGCAGCGCCCGGGGCGCTCACCCGACGGGCCAAGCCGGGCGACTCCGTGACCGCCGGGGAGCCGTTCCTGGAGTGGTCCTGACGCCGGTGGGAGGCCGTCCGGAAGCGGCGTGAGCGGACACGTGTCACCCACAATCGGGAAGCGCGGGTCGACGCGTGTCACCCTTCCGGGTGGGAGCGTGTCCATATCCGATCCGTCCAGATCTTCCGTTGTGCCCGTTGCGTCCCTACGGTGGTCACGGGCCGCACCGTCGCGGCCCGCTCGCCTGCCCTGGAGGGGGTCTCCGCGATGCCGGACACCACGATCGATCCCGTCACGACCGACCAGTCACACCGCACCCGTCCCGCCCTGCCGCCGCTCACCCGGCGGTCGTTCCTCGTCCTGACCGGTGCGGCCGCCGCCGTCGCCGCCGGGGCGACCAGTGCCGCCGCACGCCCCCTGCCCGCCACGGTCCCCGCCCACGGCCCGGCCACCCACGGGCACTCGCACGGCAACCCGAACGCCGCCCGCCGGGCCGCCGCCGACTTCATCCAGGCCGCCACGAACGCCTACCCCACGCTCAACACCGGCCCCCGCCTCCCCCAGAGCTACGCCGACGAGCTCGGCCTGTTCAGCACTGCGTTCGTGTACGACTCCGCCCTCGCCGTCATCGCGCTCCTCGCCGACGGCCGCCGCGCCTCCGAGCAGACCGCCCGCGTCATCGGGGACGGCCTGATCTACGCCCAGGAGCACGACCCGAACTACTCCGACGGCCGCCTGCGCCAGGGGTACAACGTGGGGCCGTACACGTTCTACGACGGCAACCCGCAGCCCAACGGGTTCATCCAGCCCGACGGCACCGCGAACATCGGCTGGCAGTTCGGGTTCCTCGGCACCGCCGTCGGCGACATGGCGTGGCCAGGCATCGCCCTGCTCCAGCTGTTCGACCGGACCCGCGACCGCCGCTACCTCGACGCCGCCGTCCGCATCGGCACCTGGATCACGACCAACACGTGGTCCACCCAGCCGCTGGGCGGGTTCTCGTTCGGCGTCAACGGGTCGAACGTGCCGATCCCGAACGGGTCGACCGAGCACAACATCGACTGCGTCGCGTTCTTCTCGATCCTGCGCGACCTCACCCGCGACAAGCAGTGGGGCAAGGCCGCCGACCACGCCCGCGCGTTCGTCGACCGCATGTGGGACCCGGTGGCCGGCACGTTCTGGACCGGAACCAACGACGGCGTCGCGATCAACACGTTCCCCGTCCCGCTCGACACGGCGACGTGGAGCTGGCTCGCGCTGCGCGACAGGAAGTACGCCCGCTCCCTCGACTGGGCCGGCTCGGCGCTCGCCACCACGGACGACGCGAGCGCGACGAACTCCCAGCTCCCTGACGGCGAGACGATCTCCGGCGTCACGTTCAGCAGCGCGAGCCTCACGTCGACCGCGCAGTACAACGGCATCACCGTCAACCAGCAGGGCGTGTGGCTGGAGGGCACGAACCAGCTCGCGACCGCGCTGCTCGACCGGGACCGCCGGGGCGACAAGCCCACCGCCGACGGGCTGCTCGCGCAGGCCAGGCACGCGCAGGACGTGCTCGGCGTCGGCCAGCACCTCGGCGGCGTCGTCGTCGACGGCGGTGTCGTCGCGGCGTCCAGCCTGCTCGACACCGGGTTCGGCTTCGGCTACTTCCAGGTCCAGCACGTCGGTGCCACGTCCTGGTTCGTCTTCGGGTCCACCCGGACGAACCCGTACCGGCTGCGCCGCCTGAGCTGAGCCGACGACGCACGGAGGGGTGCGCTGCCTGACGGGCGGCGCACCCCTCCGTGCGTCAGGCGGCGAGCCTCTCGACGGCAGGGCGCGGGTCGTCGTCGGTCGCCCTTGGTGCACCGCCCGTCTGGCGACCTCGGCCGGCCCGCTGCGAAGGTGGGGCGATGACGCTCTCCGAGACCGACCTGACGCACCTGGCCCGGGCCGTCGAGCTCGCCCGTGAGGCCCTCGACGACGGCGACGAGCCGTACGGCTCGGTCCTCGTCGACGCGCACGGCTCCGTCCTGTTCGAGGACCGGAACCGCGTGAAGGACGGCGACCAGACCCGGCACCCGGAGCTCGAGATCGCCCGCTGGGCGGCGGGCCACCTCGACCCGGGCACGCGTGCGGCCGCGACGGTCTACACGTCGGGCGAGCACTGCCCGATGTGCGCGGCGGCGCACGCCTGGGTGGGGCTGGGGCGGATCGTGTACGCGGCGTCGTCCGAGCAGATCGCCGCGTGGCGGGCCGAGTGGGGTGTGCCCGCCGGGCCGGTCGCGGTCCTGCCCGTCTCGGTGGTGGCGCCGGGCATCCCGGTCGACGGACCTGCGGCGACGCTCGAGGACGAGGTCCGGGCGCTCCTGCGGCGCGACGCGCTCGCCTGAGCGCCGGGCCGGGCCCGCGTGCGACCCTCGGCGGATGACTGCCGACAGCTGCGTGTTCTGCCGGATCGTCGCGGGCGAGCTCGCGTCGTCCGTCGTCGTCGAGTCCGAGACGGTGCTGGCGTTCATGGACGTCGACCCGGTGACCCCCGGGCACGTCCTCGTGGTCCCGAAGGCGCACCTGCCGGAGCTGGCCGACCTGACCGACGCGGTCGCCGACGAGATGTTCGCGGTCGCACGGTCGGTCGCGGGCGCGCTGCGGTCGTCGCCGCTGCGCAGCGAGGGCGTCAACCTGTTCTACGCCGACGGCGCGGCGGCGTTCCAGGCGGCGCTGGACGACGTCGAGGGAGACGAGGCCCCGGTGCGAGGCGTGCCCGCGTGAGAGCCGTGATCCTCGGTGGGACGGGCGCGGTCGGGTTCGCGACGGCGATGCGCCTTCGTGCGCGCGGCTGGCGGGTCGACGTCACCGCCCGGGGCTCCGGCCCGGTGCCGGCGCCGATGCTCGCGGCCGGGGTGGCGTTCCATGAGCTGTCACGCTCGGACACGACGGGGATCGAGAGGCTGGTCGGTGCGGGCGCGGACCTTCTCGTCGATGCCGTCGCCTTCACGGGCTCCGACGTGCGCCGGCTTCTGCCCGTGCTGCGGTCGGTGTCGTCGACCGTGCTGATCTCGTCCCGTGCGGTGTACGTCGACGACCGGGGCCGCCACGTCAACGGTGCCGAGCGCCCGGACTTCGCCGCGCCGGTCCGCGAGGACAACCCCACGCTCGACCCGGCGGGTGACCGGGCGGATCCGTTCACGCGCGAGGGGTACGCGCCGTGCAAGGTGGCCGCCGAGCACGTCGCGCGCGACAGCGGGCTGCCCGTCACGGTCGTGCGCCCCGCGAAGATCCACGGCGCCTGGGCCCGGAACCCGCGCACCCGGCCGTTCGTCGAGCGCATGCTGCGCGGCGACCCGGTGCTCCGGCTCCGCGGTGCGGACGGCCCCTGCGACCACCTGAGCGCGGCCGCGAACCTCGCGGCACTTGTCGAGCGCTGCGCCGACGTGCCGGGTGCGCGAGTCCTCAACGGCGCCGACCCGGGCACGCCGACCGTGCGCACGCTGCTCGGGTCAGTCGGCGCCGAACTGGCATGGCAGGGAGACCTGCAGGTCGGCTCCGGGCACGAGGACGCCCTCGCCAACCCCTGGGACGCGGTGGGCGGGTTCGCGCTCGACACCACCGCCTCGACGAGGCTGGGCTACGCACCGGTCGGCACGTCCGTCGAGCTGGTCCGCGAGGAGGTCCGCTGGCTCAGGTCGGGTGGCGGCGCATCCGTCCCGGGCCTCGTGTAACCCTCGCGGCCGCCAGGACACTTCCTGGTGTGAGCAACGACGACGACGCCCCAGGCATGACGCCGGCCGACCCGCCCGGGTCCGACGCCCTCCGCTTCGCGGCGCTCTGGGACCGGCACGCCGCCCGCGTGCAGGCCTACGCGCTGCGCCACACCGACCCCGACACCGCGCAGGAGATCGTCTCCGAGACGTTCCTCGTGGCGTGGCGCCGGCTCGCGGACGTGCCGGGCGAGCCGCTGCCGTGGCTGCTCGTCGTCGCCCGCAACACCGTGGCCAACCACCGCCGCTCCCACCACCGGGCGCGGCTGCTGGCGCACGAGATCGCCCGGCTCGAGCTCGTCATGCCGCGGCCGTCGGACGCCACCGACGAGCTCGTGACCGAGCGTGACGCCCTCCTGCGGGCCCTCGCCCGGCTCACGGCACGCGAGCGGGAGGCGCTGCTGCTCGTCGCGTGGGACGGGCTGACGCCGGCCCAGGCCGCGGCCGTCGCCGGGTGCAGCCCGACGGCGTTCAAGGTGCGGCTGCACCGCGCCCGACGACGTCTCGACGCCGCCCTCGTCGTCGACGACGACCCACGCCCGGCGGCCCCACCACCGGCTCGACCACCGGCCACGCCACCGCCCCCCTCACCCACCGCCCCGACGTCCGTCACGACCGCGAGAGGCTGACCATGAACGCCACCGACACCCTCACCCGCCACGCCCCCCGCCTCCCGGTCGACCCCACCGGCCTCGACGCGGCCCACCGCGCGACCCTTGCCCGCCTCGACGACACGAACCTCACGCTCGTCCCGGCACCCACCAGGACGGCCCGGCCGGCCCTGCGTTGGGGGCTCGCCGCCGCGAGCGCCGCCGCCCTGACGGTCGCCGGTCTCACGATCCCCTCCCCCGGCGACCAGCCGGCGTTCGCCGGGTGGCGGGCCGACCCGACGTCCGCCGACCCGGCGGCGCTCGCGGCCAACTCCGACGAGTGCGCCAGGCTCGGCGGCGACCTCCCGGGTGTGCCGGACGGTCCGGTGCGGCTGGTCCTGTCGGAGCTGCGCGGCCCGTACACGTTCACCGTCCTGTACACGGGCGACTGGCTGCGGTACTGCCTTGTGGGCCCGACGCTGCGGTTCGCGAACGCGACCGACCCGGACGGCACGACGGGCTTCGTGGCGGGCGACGGGTCGCAGCAGGGCTCCGGGTCGGTGACGGCGGACGCCGACGGGCTCCGCGACCCCGCGCCGGGCGAGCTGACCCTGGCGACGGCGGGCACGTTCGCCGACGACGCGGGCGACGCGTGGAGCACCGTGCTCGGCCGGGTCGCGCCCGACGTGACGTCGGTCCGGGTCACGCTCACGGACGGGACGACGGTCGACGCGACGGCCGCCGACGGCGTCTACGCCGCATGGTGGCCGGGGAGCGTCGCGCCCGCGGAGGTCACGGGTGTCCGGGCCGACGGCAGCACCGCCCGGGCGGGGTCCGGCGTCGACTGGTCGCACCCCGCGCCGTCGGGGTCGCCGCAGGACTCGGACGAGGTCGGGCGCCAGGACGGCGGCAGCGACTCGGGCACGTCCGAGCTCCCGTAGCCCTGCGGCCCCGGCGGCCCCATCGCTACGATCCGGCCAGGTCACAGGCACGGACGGACGGGGGACACATGGCGGCGCGCTCGACCACCGGACGGGCCTGGACCGCGCTCGCGCTCGCGAGCGCGGTCCTCGTCGGTGCGTCCGCCTGCACGACGGACGACCCCGGCCCGTCACCTCGCCCGACGAGCGCCGACGCCGCACCCACCGCTCCGCCTCCCGTCGCGGTGACGACCCCGGCACCGTCGGTCGCAGCGTCGCCGAGCCCGGCCGCTCCCGTCGCGACGTCCGCCCTCGTCTGCGTCCCGGGCGACGACGACCTCGACCTCACGCAGCTCAGACGGGTCGGCGGGATCCGCGAGGACCTGGCCCCGTCCGACTTCGTGATGGTCGAGGTCGGCCCGGGCAACGACCCCCAGGAGACGTGGTGGGTCGTGGCGGCGCCCAGCTACTCCGACGCGTGGGGCGACCGCGACAAGTACAACCCCGTCAGCTACCTGACGACGGCGCCGAACGGCGGTCCGGCCCCGCGATGGATCTACGTCGGCCGCGCACTCCAGGCACCCGCAGGCACGGCGGACTGGAGCGACGTCGACTGGACCGGCGACCGGCTCGCGCGCGGGCAGCAGGCCCAGGCGCTCGCGCTGTCCTGCCTCGGTTCCCCCTCGACCTGACGCGGCGGCCGATCCGGTCAGTGGGCGCCGCCCGGGCGGTCACCGCTGGGCGGTCTCCCACCGGACGGCCAGCACGGCGGCGCCGGTCGGCCCGGACGACGCGACGAGCACGGTGCCGTCTGGCCCGGCGACGAACGGGTAGGGCGCGTCGGCGCGCCACGCGTGCGGGAACACCTGGTCGGCGAACACCGCGTCGTCGACGTCGATCGTGCGGTGGACCTCGCCGTCACGGAACCACGCCGCGGCCGAGCCGTCCCACACCAGCACGTCGTCGTCCCGCACGGCGACCACGCGGCCCTGCGGCACCCCGGCGCCGGCCAGGTCGAGCACGGCGACGCCCCCGTCGCCACGCGAGACGGACGCCCGGCCGCCCGCGACGGTCGCCGCGAACGCGTCACCGTCGGTCGACAGGCCGGCTCCCGCCCAGGTCAGGTGCGCGGCGACGTCCTCGTCGTCGTACCTCACGAGCTCGCCGACGGTCGACGTCAGGAACGTCCCGGCGCTCGCGCGCACGAGCCGCTCGAACGGTGAGAGCACGCCGGGCAGCGGGGTCGTGCCGAGCGTGCCGTCGGGGGCGAGCCGCAGCACCCGCGCCGGCTCGCCGGCGTCCAGCCGACCGAGGCCACCCCCGAGACCGACGCTGCCGAGCGGGTCCGCCCACGGCGCCCGGACGACGACCGAGCCGTCCGCTCCCACGAGCACCGCCTCGTCGAGCCCGACGACCCACACCGCGTCCCCGTCGGCCGCCACCGCCGCGACTCCGGGCACGGGCAGGGCCGGCCCCGCGACGCCGTCACCCCCCACGGCCCGCAGCCCGTCCGCACCGAGCATCCACAGCCCCCCGTCCGCGCGCGGGGCCAGTGCGAGCGGAGGCCCGGGGAGCGGCACGAAGGTCGACCCGGCCGGCCCGACCCGCACCGCGACCGGCCGGGGATGCGCGTCGGGGTCCAGCACCCGCGCGACGACACCGCCCGGACCGGCCGCGAGCGCGAGCGCCGCCCGCACCGGTACCTGGCGCGGCCCGGGCACCTCGAACGCCCCCCAGCCCGGCTCGGCCCCGACGGTCATGGTCCCGTCCGGCAGGTCGTCGCCCCAGGGGACGTGCGCGACGAGCCGCACGCTCACCGTGTCCGGCGGGTTCACCACGGTGGCCGCGTGAAGTGGATGGTGCCGGCGACGTCCCGGATGCCGATGCGCTGCACCGTGTTGACGCCGTGCGGCTCGGTCCACAGGCTCATGCACTCGCCGCCGCCCATGTAGACGGCGACGTGTGCGGGCACCGCACCGGTCGAGCGCTTGTAGAACACGAGGTCCCCGACCTGCGGCACCCGCCCGGCCGTCGGGTCGTACGTGGGCAGGCTCGACGACCAGCCGAGCTGGGCCCACAGCGCGGGCGTCGGGTCGACGGTCGTCGTCGGGAGCGCGCCGGCGCTGACGTAGTAGTTGCGGATCCAGGCCGCCGAGAGCACGCCCGCGAGATGCGCGGCGTACATGATGCTCTCCCAGCAGTTCATCGTCGCCGTGCCCGGCACCCGGCCGGACTTCGAGTCGACGACGAAGTGCTTGTAGAACGCCGTCGCGGGCGGGTTGTCCCAGGTCTGCGAGCCTTCGAGCAGCGACGACACGATCGACGTCGCCCACACGCCGCTGAACCGGTCGTGGATGAGGTCGAGGACGCCGGTGTCGACGACGGCCGCCTGCCGTTCGGCGACCGACGCGGCCCGGATCGTCGACAGGATCCCCTCGTAGTGCGGCGGCCCGTAGATGCCGATCATCGCGCGCAGGTCGGCCTTGAGGTCCCGCTGGACGGTCCGCCGCCCGTGCTCCGGCAGGCCGAGGAGCCCGTGCAGGTCCTGGACGAGGGACGCCCGCTGCACGTGCGGCCCTCGCTCGCGCAGCAGCGCGGAGACCGCCGCGTTCCCCGCGGTGCGCTGGAGGGTCGCGAGACCTCCGGGCCGGGCGGACGACGTGGGACCGTGCGGTGCGCGTGACGGACCCGCGGCCGCGTGCCGGCCGTGCCGGCCGAGGTCGCCCGTGCGCGCACGCAGGGTTCCCATCCGCTCACGCTACGCGTGCCCGGGGCGACCGGTGGGGCCCTTCGGGCAGCCCTGGGTGCACTCGGGCCCGGACGTGACGGGGTCAGTCCCGGGCCGCGGCCTCGTCCCACCACGCGAGCACCCGGGTGCCGTAGAACGTGAGCCACGGCGACGGCTCACCGGGCGGCACGTCGACGTCGAACCAGACCCGCCCGGGGTAGCGGCGCCCCTGCAGCCACCTGCCGTCGGCCTGCCGTGCGCCGCGGACGACACCGACGGCCTCGGCGATCCGGGGATCCGGTGGCACCGCGTCGTGCAGCGCGGCCGACCGGAACCAGTCGGTCGCGTTGAGCGCGGTGTACACCGAGCGGAACGGGTAGGCGAACCACGTGGTCCACGGCCCGACGACCTCGCCGGTCGTCGCGCGGTGCAGCAGCCGCCGCGAGAGCAGGTACTCCTCGGCGGCGTGCCGGGCCGCCCGCAGCTCGTCGTCTCCCCCGGTCGCCGCCTCGTAGGCGAGGACGCCCTTGAGCGCGTTGAGCGTCGAGTGGAACGACGACCGGACCGACCCGTTCTCCCACTCGCAGTTCCAGCCGCCCTCGTCGGTCTGGTGCTCGACGAACCACCGGGCGATCCCCGAGACGTCCGCGCCGAGCCAGGCGCCGTTCGCGAGGGTCCAGCCGTTGATGCAGCAGTCGACCTCGCCGCCCCAGTACGCCGAGCCGTCGTACTCCCAGCGGCTGTGCTCGGCGAGCTTCTCGGCGGTGCCCGCGAGCGCCGCGGGGTCCAGGCCCCACTCCCGCAGGGCGTTGAGCGACCAGGTCGTCGCGGTCCACGGCTGACCCGGTTCCTCGGGTGTCTCGCCGTGGAAGTCCTGCGGGAAGAACGCGCCGCCGGCCCACTGCCCGTCGTCGTCCTGCAGCGCCAGCAGCCGCGCCCCGAACCCCTCCGTGGCGACGCGCGCCCGGGTCGCGGACCAGACCTCCTCGGGGGCGCCGGCGAGGTCCCGTTCGACCTGCCAGCGCAGGGCAGGGTCGGTGTCGAGCAACCAGTCCAGCAGCGCCGGTTCGACCATGCCCGTCACGGTAGCGACGGCCACCGACGCCCGGGAGGACCGCGACGGCCACCGGTGCCCGAACGGGCAGCGGACCCTGCCCGAAGGGTCCCTTCCCTGCTGCCCGGCCGGGGGTGAGTCTGAGCCTCATGGGGGCGGGCGGATCGGCAGGTTCGGCCGAGCTCGCGGGCGCGACGGTGGTCCGCCCGACCCGCACCGCGCGTCCCCGTGGGAGCGCCCCGAGCCCTCGCCCGGCGGCGCGCGGGCCCCACGCCCAGCTCGTCGCCCTCCAGCGCGCGGCGGGCAACCGGGCGGTGTCCGCGCTGCTCGCGGAGCGCGCCCGACCGGCGCAGCCGGCGCCGGACGTCAGCCTCACGCCCCAGGTCGTCGTCCAGCGCTCGCTCACCAACGACCGGACGTGGGACCCGGTCGAGCCGGTCACGGGCCAGGGCACCAAGGTCGACGCGATCGTCGGACCCCACCACAAGTACGGGTCCGGCCCCACCGCGAAGGTCGGGTTCCGTCCGTACGACTACACGCAGCTGTTCAGCGCGGCGACGGTCGGTGCGGCCTACTGCCAGGGGCACCTGCTCAACGACAACCTCGGCGGTCCGGGGGCGGCGACGGCCCCGCACGCCGACGAGAACCTCACGGCTTTCCCGCAGAAGCCCACGAACAGCGACCACAACAAGGCCATCGAGCAGTGGGTCAAGGCCGCCGCGACGGGGTCGTGGTTCCGGTACGTCGTCTCCATCGGCTACAGCACCGACTCGGCGGCCCGGCTGAAGAAGCGGCTCGGGGGCTCCACGTCGGCGATGACGCAGGCGGGGATCGCCCTGACGGCGACCACGTTCACGTACGCGTCGTCGCTCTACGCGACGTGGGTGGAGCTCGTCGACAGCCCGGGCGCGACGAACGCCGCGCCGACCGTGAAGCCGGGCGGGATCAGCGGGACCCTCGGCATCCTCATCCCCAGCCCGATGACGTTCACGAAGCCCGCGACCCGCTCGCTGGAGTACCCGACCAAGAAGGTCACGTGGGGCCACCTGCCGATCTTCAAGGGCGGGCAGACATCGGTCCGCACCGGTGTGCTGCCGCCGGGCGGTGCGAAGAAGTACCCGCCGAGCCCGGGGCGGTCGCACATCATGCCGGAGCGGTGGAAGGGCATCGACGACGCGCGGGCCGACAAGGCGGCGTCCGGCACCGGGAACGCCGTCTACCTGGCGGGTCACCAGCACTACGGCGAGGGCGTGGACGAGTCGCGCAAGGGGGCGATGTCGACGACCCGGTTCGGCCGCGGCTACCTGATGGGCTACAAGGACTTCGACGACGGCATCGAGCACGGCAGGACGAACGACCTGACGGCCCCGCCCACCGGGCCGAAGGCCACGGTCGACGCGCACAAGGAGTTCTGGGCGGGTGTCACGAAGGGCAAGGCCGCCCTCCTGACGGCCCCGCCGACGGGCAACCGCGCGGAGATCGCCGGGCACGCGGAGTACTGGGAGGGCGTCAAGCACGCCCGGAGCAACCCGAAGACGACGCCACCGGCCGGCAAGGCCGCGCAGAAGGCGGGGCACGACGACTACTGGGCCGGGCTCGAGCACGCCCAGAAGTCGCCGAAGGCGACGCTGCCGCCGGGCAACCTCGCGCAGCAGGAGGCGCACAAGGCGTACTGGGACGCCGCCGAGAAGACGTTCGCGGACCTCGCGTTCGTGCCGCCCGTCGAGCTCGCGGCCGTCAAGGGACGCGACGAGGTGGTCGAGGGGATGACGTTCGTGCGGGCGAACGCCCGCACGACGCCCCACCCGACGCCGACGCTGGTGCTCAAGGACGTGCTGGCCGCGTACTGGAAGGGCGTCGACTTCGCCCGCACGAACGCCCCGCCCGCCGCGTACGCCGGCAAGGAGGCGCCCGCGGCCGCGGCGGTCGTCGACTACCGCACGCACGGCGTCGACCTGGCGGCGAAGGACCTCGCGACGCTCACCGGTGCCGCGCCCGCGGGCGGTGGTGCGCGGGAGGGGTTCGACGACTTCGGTCAGGGCGTGGAGGCCGCCCGCACGGGTCAGGCCGTCGACAAGGCCCGGGCGGGGCACGAGCGCGGCTGGACGGACTGCGCGGCGGGCATCGCGGAGGGCGGCGCGGGCACGGCACCGGCCACCCGCAAGGACGCAGGCTTCGCGGTCGGGTACCTGTACGGCCTCGGTGGCGCGACGGCCCGGGCGGGGGCGCCCGCACCGACGGGGACGGGCACGGAGGACGTGCTGACGGCAGGCGGGCACACCGACTACCTGAAGGGGCTCGAGGCGGCCCGCACGGACCGGAAGGGCACCAAGCAGGCTCCCCGGGCGGCGGCGGTGGGGTTCGACGAGTTCCTGGACGGGATCGCGAAGGCGCAGGCGGGCCTCCGGACGGCACCCCCGGCGACGGGCAGCGAGGCGCGGACCGCCGCGTGGAAGGAGTACTGGGAGGGCGTCGACCTGGCCCGCAAGGACCCGCCCTCCACGGCGTACGCCGGGTCGAGCTCCGCCGGAGCCACGGGGCACGCGGACTACCGGGCCGGTGCCGACCACGCGGCGAAGGGTCTCGACACGCTGACCGGGCCGCCACCGGCCGGCGGTGGCGAGCACCTGGGCTTCGACGACTACCGCGAGGGTGCGGACGCCGCCAAGGCCGGGCAGGTCGCCGACACGGCACGGGTGGCGCACGTGCGCGGCTGGACGGACTGCTCCGCAGGCATGTCCGAGGGTGAGGGGACGGGCGACCCGACCCGGGGCGACGGCGGCTACGCCAGCGGGTTCCTGTACGGGCGAGGCGCGGTGACGGCGCGCGAGGGCAAGCCGGCACCGACCGGCACGGGCGTGCAGGACGTGCTGCTCGGCGGCGGCCACGCCGACTACCTCACGGGCCTCGCCGCCGCCCGGACCGACCGCACCGCCACCCGGCCGGCCGCGAAGGGCGCGGGCCTCGGGTTCGACGAGTACCTCGCGGGCGTCGCGAAGGCGAAGGCGGGGACGCGCACGGCGCCCCCGCCCGCGACGAGCGAGGCGACGACCGCCGCGTGGAAGGAGTACTGGGAGGGCGTCGACCAGGCGCTCAAGGACGCGCCGACCACCGCGTACGCGGGGACGAGCTCGGCGGGGGCGGCGGGGCACGCCGACTACCGCTCCGGAGTGGACGCGGCCCGGGCGAGCTTCGCGGCGCTCACCGGCGCCCGGCCGACGACCGGTGGTGCCGCGCTCGGGTTCGGCGACTACGCGGACGGCGTCGAGGAGCGCAAGGCGGGGGTCCCGGTGGACGCCGGCCGCAGCGGGCACGTGCGCGGCTGGCAGGACTGCGTCGACGGCATGGCGGCCGGACGGGCCGCCGTCGACACGGCGACCGACCAGACGATCGGCGGGTTCGTCAGCGGCTACCTGCACGCGCAGGGCGGTGCGCAGGCCCGGGCCGGACAGCCGGACGTGGACCCGACGACCATGGCCGAGGCCGTCCGGAGCACCGGCCACGTCGCGTACACCGCGGGGATCGCGGCGGCACGGCGCGACCTGGGCACCCCGCCCGCCCGGGTCATGGACCTGGCCGCGTTCGACGAGTTCCGCCAGGCCCTGACGGCAGCCCGCACCGCCGCCCGTGGTGTCCCGCTCGCGAGCGCCGGCGCCGCGGCCGTCGCGGCGGGCACCGACTACTGGCAGGGCGTCGACACCGCCCGGGCGAACCCCCTCGGCACCGTGCTCGCACCCGCCGGCACGGCCGCGGCGGCCGGGGTCGCGGACTACCGGGCCGGGGTCCAGCACGCCGTCGCGCACCCGTCCGGCACCCAGCCTCCGGCGACGACCGCGAGTGCCGAGGGGGCCGCGGACTACTGGGCGGGCGAGGCGCACGCGCTGGGCAGCGCGGTCGCACCGGTGGGGGCGCACGCCGCGGCGACGGGCGCGTTCGGGGACTTCTGGGGCGGCGTCGTGTTCGCGCGGGCGACGCTCGCGCAGCTCCAGGGCGCCCCACCGGCCGGCCGGGTCGCGGGGCAGGGCTTCGCCGAGTACGCGGCCGGGGTCGCCGCCCGGCGCGGGGGTCAGGCGGACGTGCCCGCCCGGGCCGCGTTCAGCCGCGGCTGGACCGACTACACGGCCGGGGAGGGCGACAAGCGCGGCGGCCACCTCGTGGCGCAGCAGACCCACAGCGGCTACGTCGACGGCTTCCAGCGCACGAACGCGCCCGTCGCGAAGCGCGGCGGGGACCCGCTGCAGTCGCCGTTCAAGAAGCAGCACCTCTGACCGGCGGCGGGCGGCGGGTCCTCATGTCTGCCTGATGGGGAAGGCGCCGCGCAGCGCGGCGTGGTGACCCTCGAAGGATGGTGCTGCACGTCCCCGAGCACCGGACGGAGCCGGACCCGGCACGCCGCCGCGCGTCGGCCGCCCGGTCGCCCGAGCGTCCCGAGCCGTCGCCCCGCGGCGGCCCGCAGCAGCGCCTGAGCCTGCTGCAGCGCACCGCGGGCAACCGGGCCGTGCAGGGCCTGGTGGGGACGAGCGGCCCGACCGTGCAGCGGGATCCCCCCACCGCACAGTCACCGGTCGTCACCGGGGGCGTCGACCCGCTCACGCAGAGCATCACCGCCGCCCAGGCGCGCACCCTGAGCGACTCGGAGATCGCCCGGTTCATGCCGCAGCTCGAGGCGTTCCTCGCGATGCCCGCGTCGCTCATGACGGCGGGAGGCGCCCGGCACAACCTCCAGGTGCTGTGGGGCGAGCACAACCGCCGACGCCCCGACGCCGGTCAGGTGCCCGACGGCGGCGACGTGGTCCGCAAGCCCGGGGTCGTGTCGTGGTCGGGCGACCCGGAGCTGCGGCTGCGCACCCACCCGGACACGGGCGACGAGACGAACATCATCCGCACGATGCCGCTCAGCACCCGCCTGCAGGTGCTCAAGCGGTTCCCGGGCGACTGGTACTTCGTCTCGACGAGCGACGGCGACACCGGGTACGCAGGGTCGCAGTACGTCCGCACCGACATGCCGGAGCCCGCGGCCCGTCTGCACCTCGTGGAGGACGGCATCCCCGGCACGGCCATCGCGATCGCGGAGCGCTACTACGGCGACAAGTCCGACAACTGGGGCCAGGACCTGCGGTTCTACGTCAACGTGCTGGCCTGGGCGAACAAGGTCGACGTCCCCGACACCACGGCGGGCTGGAAGTCGGTGCGGTTCCAGGCAGGGCAGAAGATCTGGGTGCCGAGCCAGCCGTTCGCGATCTCGCTCAAGGGCGTCGTGAACTCCGGCTCGTACTCGTACAACGTGGCGGACGCCCTGGGCGTCGCGGACGTGATCGAGCGGATCGGCGAGCTCCTGGAGGACTTCGGCCGCGCGATCGACAAGTCCGGCCAGTACATCCCGGAGTCCGTCGCGCGGCACGTCGACGAGATGCTGCGCGAGGTGCTCGCCGGGCTGGCGAAGATGATGGCGGTCGCCGCCGGCGTCCTGGCCGTCACGACCGCGATCGGCGCCGCGGTCGGCAACGCCCCCGGTGCCGCCGCCGGGTTCGAGGTGGGGCTCGCACTGCTCGAGTGGCTCGGGCTCGGGATGCTCGTCGTGTGGATCGGGCAGTCCGTCGTGGAGATCGGCAGCTCGTTCGCCAAGTTCTTCTCGAAGGTGTGGGACGCCCGCGGCGACAACGAGAAGATCGACAAGGCCGCGAAGCAGTTCGCCGAGGCCGTCGGCCTGCTGATGGCGAAGATCCTCGAGGCGCTCATCATCTACGTGACCGCGAAGGGGCTGCCGAAGGCGACGAAGGCGATGCGCGGCACCCGCCTCGGCGCGGCGCTCGGCGAGACGAAGACCGCGCAGTGGCTCGCGGAGCGCGGCGCGAACGTCTCGGCGGGGACCTCGAAGGTCAAGGGTCCCGGCGCGGTGATCCGCGGCCTGAAGCACAGCGAGGTCACGACCCTGACGAACGCCGGTGCGGAGATGCCCGCCGGGGAGGCGCTCGCGAAGTACAAGCCGGGCTCGGGCTTCTCGGGGGCGTACGACCCGGCCACGGGCAGCTGGGTGGCCGTCGCGAGCGGGGACGCTGCCCTGGTCAGCGGCGACGCGATCGCCACGGTGCCGCAGTACGGCGGGCACGCCGCGGCGGAGTCGTCGCTCATGGGCCGGACCGGGTCGGCGAGCAACGCCAAGAACGTGGGCTTCGTGCTCATCTGGGAGGGCAACGGGAAGCTGACGATCCGCTGGAACTCGGCGACGATCAACGCCCGCAACTTCGGCAACCGCGCGGCGCCCGTGGAGTCCCGGCCGGCGATCATCGAGGCCGTCGAGAAGACCACCGGCTGCAAGGTGAGCGAGTGACGACCGTCCGGGGCCACACGCTGCCGGCGGCGCTCGTCGACCTCCTCGCGACGGGCCGGTGGGGGCCGGGCTCCCGGTCGTCCCGCCTCGCCGACCTGACCGGGGTCGACGAGCTCGACCTGCTCGACCTCGCCGGGATGCACCGCAACACCGACGCGCTGGTCGAGGCGCACGAGAGCGGGGCGGGTGCCGCGCTCGGGCTGACCCGGGGCACGACGGGACCGGGATGCCTCGACGTCGACCAGGCGGTGCTCGTCGCCGTGTCGCTGGAGCAGGACGCGGTCGCGCTCGACTACGCCGGGGCCGCGCGACCTCGGGTCGTCGCGACGGCCGACGGACCCGGCGGGGTGCGGTGGGTGGAGGTGGCGCCGACGTTCGAGGCCCTGGTCAGCAGCACCCCTCCTCCGTCGGGGCCGCGACCGGCGTGACCCCCGGGCGGGTCCACTGCGGGATCGGGCGGCCGTCGCGGCGGAGCCAGCTCTGCGTCGGGTCCTGCGGCCAGCCGGCCGGGGAGTCCTCCCACTCCTCCTGGCGCCCGTACACGGTGACGTCGAGGAGCTGCAGCGCGGTCATCATCACCTCGCAGCCCCGGTCGTCGGTCTCGTACGTCTGGAACACCCGGTCGCCGACCCGCAGGTAGGTCGTGATCCAGCCGTCGGAGATCCCGGGCGAGTCGACGCCGTGCACCGAGTACCAGGGCGTCGGGTAGCCCATGAACTCGCGGTAGGGCGCGAACTCGTCGTACGGGCCCTCGCACCAGACGGCGAACGTGACGCCGCGGGCCTCCAGGTACACCGGGTCCTGGAAGTTCCAGAGGGTGATCGTGCAGCCGCGGCACTGGCCCTCGAACCCCTGGCCGGGGTGCCACATGTGCTTGCAGACGAGGAGCTGGTCGCGGCCGTCGAACATGTCGAGCACCCGGGTCGGACCGTCCGCGCCGACCAGCTCGACGGTGGCGTCGACCTCGACCATGGGGAGGCGGCGGCGGGCGGCGGCGATCGCGTCGCCCTCGTGGGTGTGCGCCTTCTCGCGGGGCAGCAGCGCGGCGCGGGCGCGCAGCCAGGTGTCCCGGTCGACGATCTCGGGCAGGGCGGCCGGTGCGGGGGCCTCGGAGTGGGCGTGGGTTTTCGGGTGGACGTGCGGCTGGGCGGTCATCGGGCGTTCCTTCGACGAGGGACGGGCTGTCGGTGCGATGACGCCCGCGACCCGGTGGGATCGACGGAGTGCGACCGACGATTTTTCTGGTCTGGACAAATCAATCGTTCGGTCGCACACTGGGAGCAGACGACGATCCCGGACCAGCCGGGACGCCACCCACGACGGCAAGGAGAGACCGATGCGGACACTCACGCTGGGGATGAACGTCTCCCTCGACGGCTTCGTCGCGACGCCCGAGGACGGCCTCGACTGGATGTTCCCGAACTTCTCCGACGAGCTCATGGCCGACACCCAGACGCTCCTGTCCGGCTTCGGCACGATCCTCATGGGCCGGGTCAACTACGAGGGCCAGGCCGCCACGTGGCCGCACCAGCAGGGCCCGCTCGCCGACATCATGAACGCGGTCGAGAAGGTCGTCTTCTCGACGACGCTGCAGACCGCCGACTGGCAGAACACCCGGGTGCACGCCGAGGACCCGGCCGTCGAGATCGCCCGGCTCAAGGCGCTCGACGGCCCGACGCTCGGCGCGTCCGGCGGGGCGACGTTCGCGCGGTACCTCACGTCGCACGGCCTGGTCGACGAGTACCGGCTGACCGTCCACCCCGTGTTCCTCGGCAGCGGCAAGCCGATCTTCGCCGAGCGCACCGCGCTCGAGCCGCTCACGTCGACCGACTACCCGAACGGCGTCGTCGTGCGCACGTTCCGGCCGAAGCAGGCCTGACGTGCGCCAGGTCGCCGTCATCGAGGACGCCGCCGCCGCCGAGGCGTCGCTGGACCCGCTGCGCACCCGGCTCCTGCACGAGCTCGTGGAGCCGCTCTCGGCCGCCGCCCTCGGCCAGCGACTCGGGCTCCCCCGGCAGAAGGTCAACTACCACCTGCGGACGCTGGAGGAGCACGGGCTCGTCGAGCTCGCCGAGGAACGCCGCCGCGGCAACGTCGTCGAGCGCGTCATGCGAGCGACGGCCCAGTCGTATCTCATCTCCCCCGCCGCGCTCGCCACCCTGCGGCCCGACCCGCGACGCTCCCCCGACCGGCTGTCCGCCGCGTGGCTGCTCGCCCTCGCCGGCCGGCTCGTCGAGGACGTCGGGGCGCTGATCACCGGCGCCGTCCGCGAGAACCGCTCGCTCGCCACGTTCGCGCTCGACGGCGAGGTCCGCTTCGCCTCCGCGGCCGACCGCGCCGCCTTCGTCGAGGAGCTCAGCGCCGCCGCGCTCGGCCTCGCGTCCAAGTACCACCACGACGACGCCCCGCACGGACGCACGTTCCGGCTGGTCGTCGCCGTCCACCCGAGCACCACGTCCCGCGCCGACCGCGCCGCCCTGGAGAAGGAGTGACCATGTCGCACCGCTACGAGAACCCCGAAGAGCTCACGTTCGACCTCAGCCCCGAGGCCGTGTGGGACGCCATCGCCACCGGCCCCGGGCTCAGCTCGTGGTTCATGGGCGCCACCGAGGTCGACCCCGACGCGGGCCTCGTCCGCACGCAGATGGGCGGCTGGGTCGGCGAGTCGCAGATCGTCGCCCTCGAACCCGGCAAGCGGTTCGCGTTCCGCGGGACCGAGAGCCCCGACGGCCGGTTCTTCGCCATGGAGTTCCTGCTCGAGGCCCGCTCCGGCGGGTCGACGGTGCTCCGCGTCGTGTCGAGCGGCTACCTGCCCGGCGACGACTGGGAGGACGAGTACGAGGCCATGGTCAGCGGCGGGCGGATGTACCTCGGCACGCTCGTCGAGTACCTCACGCACTTCACCGGGCGGCCCGGCGTCGCCGTCACGCCGTCCGCGGCCCCGGGGAACCTCGACGAGAGCTGGGACAAGGCGCGCGCCGACCTCGGGCTCGACGGCGACGTCGTCGTCGGGCAGGCCGTCACGCTGACGCCGACCGGGCTCGACCCGATCGACGGCGTCGTCGACCACGTCGGCACCGACGTGATCGGCGTCCGGTCGGACGACGCCCTGTACCGGTTCTTCCGCGGCTACTACGCGCCGTGCGTCGGCCACCACCTGTTCGGCACCACCGACGAGACCACCGCGACCGCCGCCTGGCAGGGCTGGCTCGCCACCGTCACCGCCTGAGCCCGTCAGCGAAGGAGAACTGCCATGTCCATCGACGAGTACGTCGCCGCCCTCCCCGCCGACCAGGCGGCTGTCGCCACCGCACTGCGCAGCCGGATCGACGCCGGCCTGCCCGACGCCGAGGGCCGCATGTGGCACGGACACCCGGTCTGGCTGCGCGGCGACGACCCCGTCGCCGGGTTCAAGGCGTTCCCCCGCTGGGTGACGCTGCTCCTCTGGCACGGCTCGGAGGTCACCGAGGCGACGGACGCGCTCACCGCCTCGGCCGACGGCACCCGCTGGAGCCTGAAGATCACCGCGCCCGACGAGGTCGACGAGTCCGCGCTCGACGGCTGGCTCACGCAGCTCGCTCGGTGAGCCGGTAGACCGACACGTGGGACGTGGACTCGGCGGTGAACTCGCCGCCGGTCCAGTCCGCGTGCCGGCTCTCCCGCTCGAAGCCGGCGAGCTGCGCCATCAGGTCGAGCTCCGCGGGCCAGACGTACCGGTGGGCGCTGCGGAACAGCCGGGCGTCGCGGCCGTCATCGAAGTGCACGTGGTGCGACACGACGTGCTGCTCGACGACGTCGTACGTGTCGAGGCCGAGGTAGCCGGGCTCGTCGTGCCACACGGTGGCCCGCACGCCGGGCGGCAGGACCCGCAGCTGCGGCACCCACAGCTCGATCACGAACCGGCCCCCGGGCTCCAGGTGCCGGGCGGCGTTGCGGAAGCAGGCGACCTGCTCGGCCTGCGTCAGCAGGTTCGAGATCGTGTTGAACACCAGGTAGACGAGCGAGAACACGCCGGGAGCCCGCACGGTCGCCATGTCGCCGAGGACCACCGGGACGGTCGCGTCGTCGACCTTCGTGCGGAGCTGGTCGACCATCGGCTGCGACAGCTCGATGCCGGCCACCGGCACACCCCGCCCGGCGAGCGGCACGGCCACCCGACCGGTGCCGATCGCCAGCTCGAGCGCGCGGCCGCCGCCCGCGAGCGCGGCCAGCCGGTCCACGGTCGGCCCGAGCACCTCGGGGGCGAACATGCCGGTGCCGGGGGTGTCGTAGCGGGCCGCGACCTCGGCGTCCCAGGTGTCGTCCGGCATGACGCCGACCGTGGCACCGTTCCTCGACGGACGTCCACCGGATTCGCCGCATCCCGCTCCTGCTCGCCTCGCCGAGGTCGAGAGGCACTTTCGGGCAAGACCTGTCACAACGCTTGCCCGAGATAGTCGATACCAAGTTTACTATTGCCGCCGGCATCCAGGTCAGGGCCCTAGCCAAACAACGACATTGAGGACTCTCGATGAACTGAGAACAAGGCTCTTTGCATCTGCTGCTGCCGTTGCCGCCTGCTTGGGCGTGGCGGCCGGCCCGTCGGCCGTCGCTGCGCCGGACGTCGCCAACCTTCCGGTAGCCACCGCTAACCCGGGGCTGCCCGCCAGTGTCATCGCCGGCCTTCCACCGATCGTGCAGAAGTCACACACGAAGCTGAGCCTGGAGAGCTACATCCCGGGCTCGCCGATCGTGTACCCCGACGGAACACCGGTGCCTGGCCAGTCCAAGGCCGCGCTCGCCAAGCTGGACTCGATCGACGCCGCGTCTGGAGGTCTGGCCAGGTTCTCCGGCAACTGGTGCATGACCGCCTACGCCATCGCTGGCGGCGGTTGGAGTCCTCCGTCCGTGTGCCCGGTCGCCGTGTGGGGCTCACCCGGCTGGTCCTACCCCTACAGCTGGGCTCGGATCGAGCACGGAGAGTCGACGGGCTGCCTGCAGGGGCGCGGTTGGACGGTCGTCTCAGGTGGTGGCGGCACGATCGTCCCACTGTGGCGCGGAATCGGGTGCGGCATTCAGAGCGGCGGGGCCGTGAGCTGGGGCAATGTACTCGGCAACCCCGCAGTGATTGCGAAGTCGAGCGTCGCACTCATGGGGTTCGCTGCCAACTGGACCTGACGGTCGAATCAAGCGGTCAATTCTGGAGGGAATCTGTGAACATGCCACCGAGACTTTCGGCATCTCAGTTGTTCTGGTGGGGCCTGGGTCTGATCGCGTTGGCAATCGCTACGTCGGCATTGATGGGCAAGGTGAACTTCCTTGCTGCATCGAGCGGGTACTCGGTCGTTGCAACACTCCACTCGATGTCGTACACCCTCGGGACCGGTGCCTTCCTAGCGTCGTTCATCGTCAGAGCCGTCACACGCGAGCACGACGGTACTGACGAACTCTCTGATTGATCCGTCATCGAATGGCCCCGCGTCGGTGTCCGACGTGGGGCCATTCGAGCGGCCATTGACGACGCCTCGGTATCGCGATGAGAACCCCGAGCTCGCCCTACATCAGGGCTGCCCCGGTGCGATCGTGAGGGAGTACGGGCCGGCGGCGATACTCGCGTGGGGACCAACCGCCTCTGCGGCGTCGGGGTGCCAGATGGGCTGCTCGAAGTAGATGAGATAGTCCCCCGCCGGCAGACTTGCGGCAGTGTTGCCGTCCGGTTCGCAAGTGACGAACTGACCACCCTCGAGGTGCTCGGTCACCTGTTGCCCTGCCGGCATCGCCAGCAGCCGATCAGCGCTTGCGGGGTCCGACGACGGCTGCTGCAGCATGCCGACCACGACGCCGTCCCGCGTCATGTAACCCTTCAGGCTCGCCTGACCAGGCACCTTGGCGCTGACGTCCACCCTCGTCCCGTTGATGATCCGGGCTGCGACACCCAGGCTCTGACCCGCAGGCACCGTGGTGCCATCGATCGGAAGCCACGCGCTCGCGCCTGTTCCACCGTCGGCGCCGATGCTTCCCAGGACTTCGAGATGGAGGTCAGCGCTTCCCTCCGGATCCAGGATCTGCGGCACCGGCTTCCCGCACATGAACGCCCCGCCAGCCGTGACCGTGGGCAGTTGGACGGCGGCTGGCGAGGATGTGGCCGACTGCTGCTCCGCAGGGACCACTGGCCCCTGCCGGTGTCCAAGCTGCGCGGCACCCGCCGCGAGTGCCACCCCGACCGCGAGGACCGTCACCGAACCTGCCGTGACACGGACGGCATGGCGACGCCGTGCCCGCGATCGGATCCTGTCAGTGGCAACAGGAGGCGCCGATGCGGACGCGGCAGAGGCGATGTGTTCCAACGCGTCGTTCAGATTGACCTTCATCTCGCCTCTCCCATCTCGAACGGCACGACGTCGTCGACCGGGGTGCCCGTCACGGGCCCAAGAGCGCTCGCCATGTACTTCATCGCCAGGCTCAGATAGCGCTTCACGGTGCCTTCAGCCAGCCGCATCTGAGCAGCGATCTCGGTGATCGTCATGTCCTCGTAGAACCGCAAGACCACACACGCGCGCTGCTGAGGTGGCAATGTGCGCAGAGCGCGCTGGACGTCAACCTGTGCGCAGCTGACGTCGTCGGTCGGCTCCAGTTCGTCCGCTCTGGCCAGGAGATGGCGGATGCCTTCCCAGCGTCGCCGCCGGCGGTAGCCGTCGATGTACAACGTCAGGATCGCGCGGCGAACGTAGGTCTCCGCCGCACCGGCTTCAACGCCACCGATCCGTCGGAACGTCTTGACGAGTGCGTCTTGGACGAGGTCCTCCGCATCGCGGAGATTCCCCGTGAGCAGGTAGGCATATCCAGTCAGGGCCGGACCTCGCGAAGCCGCGAGAAAGCTCAGTGTGTCGACGCGTCGGTTGCGTCCCTCGTTCACTGGCTACCCCCTTCGTCGGATGCGCTCCCACTGACTAGGACGCTCATCCTCCGCCTTTGGTTGCACCACACATCGCCGATCCTCGGCCTCGAGCCAGCGTGACTCTGGCGTCGCGTTCGGCTGTGGCGCGTAGCAGGCTGGCTCCGCCGCCGACAATTGCCGCGACCGCGACGCCTCTGCCGTTTTCTCAGCGGACCGCTACAGCTCGACCTCCGCCTCGCTGAGGTCCAGCAGGCTGCCGAGCCCGATCGTGATGAGCATCGCCAGCACACCGATCCCCACGGTGCGGACCACGGCCCGGACCGCCGACGTCCGGCCCGAGCGGGCCGCGAGCGTCGCACTCACCACGAGCGCCGCGACGACGACCACCACGGTCAGGGACACCCGGACGGACGGCGGCACGAGGGTGCTGACGAGCAGCGGCAGGACCGCACCGGTCGCGAACGCCGCACCCGCCCGCGCCGCGGACGCCCCCGGGCGGGCCACGTCGGCGGGACCGGCGAGCCGGTACTCGGCGTCGAGCTGGGCGGCGAGCGCGTCGTGCGCGGTCAGCTCCTCGGCGACCTGGCGGGCGAGCTGCGGGCTCAGCCCCTTCTCCTCGTAGATCTCGGCGAGCTCGGCGAGCTCCGCGGCGGGGTCGGTGGCGACGCGGTGCCGTTCGGCCTCGACGAGGGCGTCGTGCGCGTCCCGTTCGTCGGACGCCTCCGCGAACCGGATGCCGGCCACGGTCGCGACGCCGACAAGCACCGTCGCGACGCCGCTGACGAGGATGACGCCCGCGGTCGCGCCGGCCTGCGCGACGCCCTCGACCATGCCCGCGGACGCGATGAGGCCGTCGTTGACGTCCGCGAGCCACTGCCGACGCGCCTGCCCGCGCGCCGGGTCGTCCTCGTCGTCGACCGCCTCCACGACTCGCACGCTACGGCCGTCGCGCGGTCACCGACGGGTGAGGCGGAGCACCGGGATCGTGCGCGTCGTCTTCTCCTGGTACGACCGGAACCCTTCCGAGCGCTGGGTGAACCGCTCCCACGCCGCGTCCCGCTCGGCGCCCTCGAGGTCGACGGCGCGCACCGCGACCGTCCCCTCGTCGGGGTGCTCGATCTCGACGTCGGGCCAGGCAAGGAGGTTGTGGTACCACCCGGGGTTCGTCGGGGCACCGCCCTTCGACGCGGCGACGAACCAGGCGCCCTCACCGTCCGGGATGGCGGCGACGGGGCTGATGCGCTCCTCGCCGGTGCGGGCACCGCGGTGGTGGAGCAGGACGAGGCCTCGCCCGAAGCCCATGGTGGTGACGGTGCCGCCGTTCGCACGGAACTCGTCGATGATCTGCTGGTTCCAGTCGGACATGCCGTCAGTGTGAGCGGGCCGGACGGGTGGCGCACGCCCAGTCCACCCGCCGGTGGTGCCCCGGTCGTGGTGGCTGCCGCACTAAGGTGGGCGGCAGTCCAGCCGGGGGTGTCGAGGAGGAGCTGTGGCGCGGGTGACCAGCGCGGACGTCGCTCGGGAGAGTGGCGTGTCGCGGACGACCGTGAGCTATGTGCTGAACGCGAAGCACGGTGTGACGATCACGGAGGCGACGCGCCTGCGCGTGCTCAGCACCGCCGAGCGGCTCGGCTACACGCCGTCGGCCGCGGCACGGACCCTGCGGTCCGGTCGCAGCGACCTCGTCCTGTGCGTGCTGCCGAACTGGACGGTCGGTCCCGTCATCGACGCGCTCATCGACCACCTCACCACCGAGCTCGCCGACCACGGGCTGTCGATGCTCGTCTACAACGGTCGCTCCAACCGTCCCCTCGCCGAGCTGTGGCGGGCGGTCACGCCGTGCGCCGTGCTCGGCCTCGGGGCGTTCACCGAGGCGGACGCGCAGGCCATGCGCCGCGCCGGGATCCAGGTCGTCGGCTCCGCGCTCGACGAGGACCCGCACCCCGAGATCTTCGTCGTGCCGCAGGCCAACATCGGCGGGCTCCAGGTCGAGCACCTCGCCGAGCGCGGCCACCGCGCCATCGCCTACGCGGCACCCGCCGACGACCGGCTCGCGGCATTCGCCGACCGGCGCCTGCGCGGCGTCGTCGCCGAGTGCGAGCGGCGGGGGCTGCCGGCACCGGTCGTGGAGCGTGTCGACCTCGACGTCGCCTCCGCCGTCGCGGCCGTCCGTGGCTGGCGGTCCGGCGACGAGCCCGCGACGGCCGTCGCGGCCTACAACGACGAGGTCGCGCTCGCCGTCCTGTCCGGCCTGCGCGCCGAAGGGCTGCGCGTGCCCGAGGACGTCGCCGTGATCGGGGTCGACGACATCCCGACCGCCCGGCTGGCGGCGCCTGCCCTCACCACCGTGTGGCAGGCCATCGACGCGCAGGCCTCGTACCTCGTCGCGTCCGTCCTCGCCGCGCTGGACGAGAACGTGGAGCCGCCGCAGCGGCCCGACGACGTGTTCCACGTGATCGAGCGCGACTCGACGTGACCGCCTGGACCCCTGACCGTCACGTCGACGTCGGGACGGGCGCAGGCATGCGTCCACAAGCGTCCACACGCGCGCACGCTCCGGACGGCACGACGCCCCGCCGGTCGTGACCGGCGGGGCGTCGTGTGCGGTGCGTCAGCTGAACGTGAACCAGTTGACGTTGACGAAGTCGGCCGGCTGACCGGACTCGAACGTCAGGTACACGGTGTGGTTGCCGGTGACCCCGGTGATGTTCGTCGGGACCGTCTTCCACGTCTGCCAGCCGCCGGTGTTGCCGATGGCGAAGGAGCCGACGGGCTGGGCGGTGAGGCTGTCGAGCCGGACGACGACCAGGCCGCTGACGCCGCCGGCTGCCCCGGACGCGACGCGGGCGCTGAACTGCGTCCGCGGCGCGCCGCCGAAGGAGACGTTGTCGAAGCGGAGGTAGTCGCCGTTGCTGACCCAGGCGACGTTCTCACCGCCGTCGACGTCGGACGTCGTCTCCTTCGCGATGCCCGTCTGGCCGTTGTATGCCTCGGCCTGAATCCGGGATGTCGCGTCGATGCCGGTGGTGGTGCCGGACGTCGTGACGGACACGGTGCCGCTGTTCGACGAGCGGTTGCCCGCCGCGTCGTACGCCCGCACCGCGAACGTGTACGCCGTGGAGGCCGACAGGCCCGTCGCCGCGTACGTCGTCCCGGTCGCCGTGCCGACCACCGAGCCGTTGCGCAGCACCTCGTACCCGGTGACACCCACGTTGTCCGTGGACGCCGACCACGACAGGTTCGTCGAGGACGTCGTCGTGCCGGATGCGGCCAGGCCGCCCGGGGTCGACGGGGCCGTCGTGTCACCGCCGCCGGCGGACGTCGTCACGTTGACGGACGAGCTGGACGACGAGCGGTTGCCCGCCGCGTCGTACGCCCGCACCGCGAAGGTGTACGCCGTCGAGGCCGACAGGCCGGACGCCGCGTAGGACGTGCCGCTCGTCGTGCCGACGACCGTGCCGTTGCGCAGCACCTCGTACCCGGCGACGCCCACGTTGTCGGTCGACGCCGACCACGAGAGGTTCGTCGAGGTCGACGTCGTGCCCGACGCCGCGAGGCCGGACGGGGTCGACGGGGCCGTCGTGTCGACCGGGGCCGACACGTTCGAGCTCGCCACGGACCGGGCCGGGACGTTGAGCGTGACGCCGTTGGAGAAGGTCACGGTGATCGCCGACCCGCTCATGTTCGCCGCCTGGTACGTCCGGACGCCGTTCTTCACGAACACCGCGTGCAGCGGGGTGTTCGCCGTGACCGACCGGTCGACGGTGCCGAGCCCGGACAGGCTCTTCAGCCAGTAGAAGGTGTGCGCCCTCGACTCGCCCTCCTCGACCGTGTACGAGTCGGCCTGCGAGCGGAACTGCGACAGCGCCGTCGGGGCGTCGGCCAGGGCCTGGAACTCCCAGATGATGTCCTTCCACACCGTCGCCGGGCCGCCGTTGTTCGTCGTCAGCTCGTTGAGGTTCCGGGTGATGTACGACGGGTTGTAGCCCAGGTACAGGTGGCCGCCCGTGCTGGGCAGCAGGTTGATGCCCTGGATCATCTCCGGCTCGGCGCTGAACCACGTCGAGTAGGAGCCGCCGTCGCCCCACACCATGCCGACCGTGGAGTGGCCGAACGCGGCGGGGAACGCCTCGTCGTCGGTGTCGAACCAGTAGTTCTCGATGGCCGACGCCTGCGTCGTGTAGAGGTAGATGCCCAGGTCACGGACCGTCTTGTTGCCCGTGGCCTGGCCCCACTGGATGAGCCCGCTGGCGAAGTTCATGCCCTCGGACGACGACTCCTGGTTGTTGCCCGCGCCGAACGCGCCGTGGCCGGCGGCCCAGTCGTGGCCCGCGTAGATGTCGAAGTCACGCAGGAACGGGAAGCGGGTGTCGGTGCGGTCCCAGTTCGCCGCGTCCTTGATGACGGTGTTGACCATGCCGCCGTACGCGGAGTCCGCGGCCCACGAGGGGTCGAACTCGGCGACCGTCGCCGCGCCCACCACGTAGTAGCCGTAGTGGAAGTGGTGGTCGTTGAGGTCGGTGTCCGAGCCGTAGGAGGTCGGGTAGCCGATGAGGGTGCCCCACGACGGGTTGTACCAGAACGCCCGCTGCGTCTCGCCGGACGAGGCGGTCATCCAGTCCGTCAGGCGCGTGCGCATGGCGCTCACGAGCGTGTCACGGGCGGAGGTGTTGCCGGTGGCGTTGGCGATCTGCGCGACCTGCGCGGCCCGGCCGAGCGCCTTGCCCGTCCAGTAGGTGTCCTCGGCGAAGCCCGCGAACGGGTCGCTGCCGGCGACCTGGCTCACGTAGGTGTTGAGCTGCGTCGCGTCCGCGGACCCCGACGCGAAGCCGGTGTTCGCGAGCTGCGGGAGCACGCCGTTGAACGGCGTGACCGTCTGGAACTGCGTGCCGCCGATGACGACCTTCATCGGGCCGCGCGGCGAGACGTAGGAGTAGCCGCTCGGGTTCACGCCGGACAGGTTGTCCCGCTGGTGCGGGTACAGCGCGAACACCGTGCCCGTGCCGGAGCCCTGACGGGCCGTCGTGGTGAACGCGTACGTCGCGGTCATCTTCGCGGTGGACTCGTCGTACGACCACGACACCTTGGTGCCGGTCACGTGGTTGTGCGCGTAGGGGGCGTAGGCGTTGAGCGCGGTGACCTTGTCGGCCGTGCTGGTGCCGGTCGTCGTCGGGAGCACCGCGACGGAGAAGAACGTGCCGCCGTTCAGCGACGAGCTGATCGTGCTGCCGGAGACGTTCCACGTGGAACCGGTGGGGGCGAACGCCGCATAGTCGTGGCCGTTGATCGTGAAGCCGATCGCCGCGTTCGTGTTGCTCCACACGGTCGGCGCCGCCGCACCGGTGAGCGTCGCGCTCCCGCCGGTCTTCGTCGCGTAGACGAACGGCAGGCCGTGCCCGAACGTGGTGCGCAGGCTGTTGCTGCCGCTCGACCACAGCTCGCTCACGGTCCAGTCGGAGTAGCCGTCGACCTTGCCGTCGGCGTCGAGGCCGGCGATGCCGAGACGGAAGTCCTCGGCGTAGCTGTAGTGGTACTCGCTGACCCCGGTCGCGGTGCCGGAGATCGACGCCGTCGTCGGGTAGCTGACGCCGAGCCCGTTCGTGAACGCGTGGAACGCGAGCGGGTGCGCCATGAGGTTCTCGGAGATCGACGCGCAGTCGAACTTGCGCCACAGCAGCGACGTCCACCAGTCGTTCGTGGGGATCGCACCGGCCGGGAAGTTCGACGTGACGTGCGCGCGCGGGTTCGTGATCGGGGTGTTGTTGCACTCGGTGGGCACTCCCCCACCGGACGGCGTGCCCTCCGCGTAGCTCCCCGAACCGACGGACACGGCGGCAGCGCGGGCGACGGGCAGGGCGATGGCCTGCACCAGGTACGCCACGACGGCGCCGATCACCACCATCGCCACGACAGCGCGGCGGTCCAGGGCGGGTCGGGGCGTCGTCGCCCCGGTCCCTGCGAGCTCTGGTCGAGCAGACATCCGGTCATCTCCGATCTCAGACGCGTCGTGCACCGGCGGTCGTCGGGCGTTGCCGGGCACGAGGGGACGACGGCGCGCACGCCTGCTGGCGCACGCACCGGACGAGCGGGTCCGGCCGGTGTCGCGCGGGGGGCGCGGCGCCGGCTCGGGCGGGAGCGACGACCGTCCGCCCGGACGCTCGTCGTCGTGTGGAGCCGACGAGGTGCGTCCGGGCGTGACGATCGGGTGGGGCCAGGCGTCCCGGGGGCCGCCCTCGAACCGGCAGCGCCCGAAGGGCCTGGACGCCTCTGCTTTGAGGCGTTCCGGCCGTTGACTCGTGTCACCGGCGCTGCGGGGACCAGGGTGGCGGTCAGAGGTGGGCCACGTCAAGGCTCTGGCCTGGGACGACACCGATCGTGCGACGGGCAGCACCGGGTCATCCACGATCGAGTGAACTTCGCCCGGTCGCCACAAACGGAAGTTTCGATACTTCCCGGGCGCCGTCGAGCCCCTGACGTGCTTCAACGTGTCAACGCCCCGCACCTGCGGTTTCACCCGCTGACGCCGGTCATCCTTCCGGGGGGCTCACACGATCTCGCCCCAGCCCCTACGTTGCGCCGTGCACCCGTATGGCGTGCCTGCGCGAAGGTGCGCGGTCGGGCGGACTCCAAAGGCGGAGAACTCGTGAGAGCAACAGCGATCCTGGCGGCGGCGGGCCTCGTCACCGCTGCAGTGGTGCCCCTGGCAGCGATCTCGTCGTCCGCGGCCAGCACCTCCACGCTGGCCGACTTCGAGGGCAGCACGGCTGCCCCGGCGTCGTACTACGTGTACGGCTCCGCCGGCTACGGCGTCCAGACGGTCCCCGCCGGCGACGCGCTCGCCCGCGCCGGCCAGAGCGCCGACACGAACGTCCTGTCCTTCGGGGCCGACGTCAGGGCGCAGGGCTCCTACGGCGGGTTCGGCGAGAACCTCGCCGCCGCCACCGACTGGTCGGCGTTCGACGGGCTCCAGTTCTGGATGTACGGCCGCAACACCGGCGCCACGTTCCGGTCGGAGCTGCTCGACGGCGACCGGGCGGGCTCGACCTACGCCGACGGCGAGCGCTTCGATGCGACGTTCGTCGACGACCGGACCGGGTGGAAGCTCGTCCAGATCCCCTTCGCCTCGTACACCTACGCCAGCCCCTACCAGCCGAACCCCGGCAACGGGACGCTCGACCTCGACAAGATCTGGGGCTACGTCTTCCCCGTCGACACCGGCGCCGACGGCGGCAGCGGCTGGAAGTTCGACGACATCGCGCTCTACTCGGGCGGCACGGTCACCCCGACCGTCGCGCTCACCGCCCCGGCCGTCGACGTGGCCGAGGGCGGCACCGCGTCGCTCACCGTCCGCCTCAACGTCGCGCCGACGTCCGACGTCACCGTCGACTGGGCCACCGCCGACGGCACCGCGACCGCCGGCAGCGACTACACCGCAGGCTCCGGCACCCTCACGTTCGCCGCGGGCGAGACGACGAAGACCGTCACCGTCGCGACCACGCAGGACACCGCGACCGAGCCCAACGAGACGCTCACCGTCACGCTGTCCTCCCCCGCGGGCGCGACCCTGGGCCTCGCGACGACCACCGTCACGATCCGCGACGACGACGCGGCCCCCGCGGCCGCCGTCTGGGACTTCGTCCGGCCCGTCGAGTCGTTCACGTACCCGGGCGCGCTGCCCGCAGGCACCGACGCCGACGGCAACGCGGTCGGGTTCGAGACGTTCACCGACCCCGGCGCCGCCGCGTCGATCGCGCTCACGGCACCGCCGTCGCCCGTGCCCGGCAGCACCTCGACGAAGGCGCTGAAGGTCTCGCTCACCGCCCCCGCCTACGCGGGCGTCACGCACAAGTTCACCAACTCCGTCGCGAACATGTGGACCTCGCAGGACTGGAGCCGGTACGAGGGCCTCAGCTTCTGGCTGTACGGCACCAACACCGGCACGCAGCTGTTCGTCGACATCCTCGACAACCGCACCGCCGGCTCCACCACCGACGACGCCGGCCGGTACTCCTACGGCTTCACCGACGACTTCACCGGCTGGCACTACTACGACATCCCGTTCTCGTCGTTCAGCCGGAAGGAGATCGGCAACGGCGCACCCGCCGACGGCCTGACCCTCACGCAGGTCAACGGCTGGGCGTTCGGCGCCGCCCCGACGAAGGGCGCCCAGACCTGGTACCTCGCCGACGTCGCCGCCACCGTCCCCGAGACCGTCGTCGAGGACTACGAGTACCCGGCCGGTGCGCTCCCGTCCGGCGTCTCGACGGACGGCGTCGGCCTCGGCTTCCAGACGTACTCCGGCAACAGCGGCACGTCGGCCGTCACGACCGCACCCGTCGGTGCGCGACCGGGCGCCGCCGGCAGCAGCCGGGCGCTGTCGCTCACGCTCAACGTCCCTGGCGGCTCGTGGGCCGGGGTGTCGCACGCGTTCCAGGACGGCTCCGCCTGGGCCGGCCAGGACTGGAGCGGCTCGCAGGGCCTGAGCTTCTGGTTCCTCGGCGAGAACAGCGGCTCGAACTACTACGTCGACATCGTCGAGAACAACCCGGCCGGTGCCACCGGCGACCACGCCGACCGGTTCTCCGCGCAGATCACCGACGACCACAACGGGTGGACGTTCGTCGAGCTGCCGTGGTCCGCGTTCAGCTGGAAGAACATCGGCAACGGCGCCCCGAACGACGGGCTCACGCTCGAGGAGGTGCACGGCTACGCCATCGGCGCCGTCACCACGACGACCTCCCGCACGGTCCTCGTCGACCGGATGGCCCTGTGGGGCAACAGCCTCAAGGACGTCCCCGTCACCGTCGGCTTCGACCGCGCCGAGTACCCCGTGACGGAGGGCGCGACCGCGACCGCCCGCGTGGCGCTCTCCCGGGCGGCCGAGGCACCGGTCACCGTCCACGTCACGACCACCACGGCCGAGCCGACCGTCACCGACGGCGACGCCGCCACTCCCGGCGCCGACTTCACCGTCGCCTCCGCCGACCTCACGTTCGCCCCCGGGCAGACCGTCGCGACGTTCCCCGTCACGACCCTGCAGGACACGAAGGACGAGGTCACCGAGCGGGTCACCCTCACCCTCTCCGGTGCCACGGGCGCGCAGCTCGACGGCTACATGCCGTTCGCGGAGGTCGTCATCGCCGACGACGACGCCACGAGCACCTCGCTCGTCGACGACTTCGAGCAGGGCCCGGGGCTGTGGACCGCGACCGGCGGCGTCCTCACCGGCCGCACCCTCACGGCGGGCGACGCCGACGCCTACCCGGGACAGGCCGACCGCGAGGGCGTCGCGTCGTTCGCCGTCACCGGCCCGACGGCCACCCTCGACCGGACGTTCGCCGAGCCGCAGGACTGGACCGACGGAGCAGGGCTGTCGTTCTGGTACCACGGCACCGGCGACGGCTCCCCCGTCGACCTCGTCCTCAAGGACGACGCGGCGGCCGACCCCGGCCCCGCGGGGTGGACGAACGTCACCTACCGCGACGACTTCGACGGTGCCGCCGGTGCTGCGGCCGACCCCGCGAGCTGGGGCAACGAGACCGGCGGGCACGGCTGGGGGAACGACGAGAAGCAGTACTACACCGACGGCAACGCCAACGCGGCGACCGACGGCGCAGGCCACCTCGCCATCACCGTGAAGCCGAACACCAACCCCGCGTACCTGTGCACCAGCGACGGCACGCCCTGCGACTACACCTCGGGCCGCCTGACGTCCTTCGGCAAGAAGGAGTTCCGGTACGGGCACGTCGAGGCCCGCGTCAAGGTCCCGTCGGGCGAGGGCCTGTGGCCGGCGTTCTGGTCGCTCGGCAGCGACTTCTTCGACGTCGACTGGCCGCAGACCGGCGAGATCGACGTGATGGAGCACGTCGAGGGCGACCACGGCGCCACCAACGAGGCGTTCGGGACGATCCACGGTCCGGGGTACTCCGGCGGTGCGTCGATCGGCGGCACCACCACCGTCCCCGGTGCGCTGTCCGACGCCTTCCACACGTTCGCGATCGACTGGGAGCCCGGGCACATCACCTGGCTGCTCGACGGGGACGTGTTCTTCGAGGCCACGCCCGCCACGGTTCCGGCCGGGAAGCAGTGGGTGTTCGACCACCCGTTCTTCCTCATCATGAACATGGCCATCGGCGGCAACTTTGGCGGCACCATCGCGCCCGACCTGCAGGTGCCCGCGTCGATGCTCGTCGACTACGTCGAGGTCCGGCAGGCCCCCGACACCGCCGAGCGGTTCACCACGTCGTTCGTCGACGACGTCGCCGGGTGGCGTCAGGTGCAGGTGCCGTTCACCGCGTTCCGGCGGGCCGCGTCCCAGCCCGCCGGGGCCCCCGACAACGGGCTGACGCTCGGTGCGGTGCACGGGGTGAGCCTCGTGCTCAACAGCCGTCCCGCGGGTGCGGTCGGCCGGTTCGCCGCGATCGTCCCGACCGCCGTGGCGGGCGACACGGTGATGGTCGACGCGCTGCGCACGCCGGCCGTGCTCGGCGCCGTCACGCCCACCATCGCGACCGCGACGGGCACGGGCACGACCGCCGGGGCGGGCACCCCGGCGGCCGCCAAGCCGGCCGCTGCGACGCCGGCGGGCGCCGCGCAGCGGCTGGCGGCGACGGGCGCCGCGCTCCTGGTCCCGGGGGCGGTCCTCGCCGGGGTGCTGGTGGCCCTCGGCACCGCCCTCGTGCTGCGCCGGCGGCACGGGCTGCGGGCCTGACTCCCGCCGCGGACCACGGGAAGGGTCCGCGGCGGGAACCCTCGGTGGTGGGGCGTCCGGTCCTCCGGGCGCCCCACCGTCACGTGACCGGGCGCTCCGCGGACCGCCGCGCCTCGCCGACGCGCTGCTGCACCACCGGGACGACGTCCCGGGCGACGGTCTCGAGCTCGCCGGGGTCGTCCGACGCGACGACGAACACGCTCACGCCGTCCTCCACCGCGAGCCGCACCACCTCGTCGACGCCGACCTGCGGGCCGATGTTGAGCAGGCGCGTGACCTCCCGGGGGTCCCGCCCGGCGGCGACCGCGGCGGCGTCGATCGTCGCGTTCCCGCGACCCAGGTCGCCCGGCTGCAGGCGCCCGAGCGACGGCAGCCACCCCTGCGCCGACCGGCCGACGAGCCGCAGCATCCGCGGCTTCAGGGCCCCCAGCCAGATCGGGACCTCGTGCGCCGGCGCCGGACCGCGCTTGGCGCCGTCCACGTGGTGGTGCCGGCCGCCCGCACGCAACGGGCCGCGCCCGTCGGTGTCCCACACGCCGCGGATCACCTCGATCGCCTCCGTGAGCGCGTCGACGCTCTCACCGGGAGTCAGCCGCGGGGCGCCCATCGCCTCGATCGCGTCCCAGAACGCCCCCGCCCCCAGCCCGAGCGCGACGCGGCCGCCGGTCAGCAGGTCGAGGCTCGCGACCGAGCGCGCCAGCACGGCCGGCTGGCGCAACGGCAGGTTGAGCACGTTGCCGGCGAGCTCGACCCGGTGGGTGTGCGCGGCCACCCAGGTCAGCAGCGTCCAGGTGTCGAGGAACGCGGGCTGGTACGGGTGGTCCTGGAAGGTCACGAGGTCGAACCCGAGCTCCTCACTGAGGATCGCCAGCCCGACGGGGTGCTCCGGCGGTGCGTTGGACGGCGTGACGAACGTGCCGAACCGGAGCGGGTGACCGTAGTCGGGCATGGCGCCAGCATCGACCCGCCGGCTCGTCGCGACAACGGCGGCGGCGTCGGCCGGCCGCGGCGACGTCGTCGCGACGAACCGGTCAGGGACCGGACGTCGGCTCCTGGGCGCTCGTCCCGGCCGGGGCGTCCACGGACCCGAACCGGGCCCGCAACGCCCGCTGGATCTCGACGTGCCGCACGAGGAACGCCCGCTCGTCGAGCCGCTTGCGCCGCAGCCAGCCGGTGACCTCGTCGTTGCACTTGCTGGCGTTGCACGACGCGCAGGCCGGGGCGATGTTGTCGAGCGTGTACCGGCCGCCCCGCGAGATCGGCAGCACGCAGTCGCGCTGCAGCGGGACACCGGTGGCGCCGCAGTACGCGCAGCCACCCCACGCCTCGACGAGCGCCGCCCACTGCTCGGGCCGCAGGTCGTGCTCGACGGCGTCCATCCGGCGCTTGCGGCGCTTGGCGTACCGCGCCTTGCGGGTCTGAGCCGGCATGCGGGCGAGCGTACCCAGGGCTCAGCCGGGTCCGTCGCCGCCGCGCCCGGCCGTGAGCCGTGTCGCCGGGATCACGCGCTCGGCGGCTGCCAGGCGACCTGGACGACCTGCCGGCCGTGCGACCGCGTCACGAGCTGACCCCGGCCCGAGACCGACGGCACCGGCCGGACCGACCCGACGAGCGGGCCCTCGTCCGGGCTGCCGGAGAGCACCAGACCCGGGACGGCGAGGTCGCGCAGCGCCTGCAGGACCGGGTCGAACAGGGCACGGCTCGCGCCGCCCGCGCGGCGGGTCAGGACGAGGTGCAGCCCGATGTCGCCCGCCTGCGCGAGGAGGGGCGCGAGGGCCGCGACAGGGTTGCCCGCCGACGTCGCGACGAGGTCGTAGTCATCGACGAGCACGAAGACCTCGGCGCCCGACCACCAGGACCGCGACCGCAGCTGCTCGGCGGTGACGTCCGGCCCGGGCAGGCGACCGCGCAGGTACGACGCCAGCCCGGACAGCTCGGTGGCCGCCTGGTCCTGCGTCGTGAGGTAGCCGGCGAGGTACTCGTCGGGGATCTCGCCCAGGAGCGCGCGACGCAGGTCGACGGCGAAGATCTGCGCCTGCGCCGGGGTGTACAGCCGGCGGATCTCCGCCGCGGTGGCGCGCAGCAGCGCGGACTTCCCGGCGTCGCCGTCGCCGAACGCGTACAGGTGCGGGTCCTCGGCGGGGTCGAGGCCGACCGGGGCGAGGGCCGCCTCGTCGATGCCGAGCAGGAGCCGGCGGTCGTCGGGACCCGCCGCGGCCCGGATCTCGTCGAGCGAGACCTTCTCGGGCAGCAGCCGCAGCTTCGGGCCCGCCGCCCCCTTCCAGTGGTGCGCGACCGACCGGACCAGGTGGTCGACGCCCGCGCCGAGCGTGTCGGCGGAGCCGTCCCCGTCGATCCGCGGCAACGGCGCGAGCACGTGGTGTCGGGACGCGACGATGCCCCGACCCGGCCGGCCCGCAGGCACGTTCGCGGCGACCTTGCGGTCGATCTCGGAGTCGCTCGGGTCGCCGAGCCGGAGCTCGATCCGGGTGCCGAGCAGGTCCTTGACCTGGGTGCGGAAGTCCATCCAGCGGCTCGACGACACCAGCAGGTGCACGCCGAAGGTCAGCCCTCGCCCGGCGAGGGCCTGCAGGCGGGCCTCCAGCTCGTCGAACTCGGCACGCACCGTGCTCCAGCCGTCGACGACCAGGAACACGTCGCCGTAGCCGTCGTCGGCGAGCCCCTGGGCGCGCCGCGTCCGGTACGTCTCGACCGAGTCGATCCGTTGGGTGCGGAAGTAGCGCTCGCGCGCGTCGACGAGCGACTCGATCTCCGCGACCACCCGACGGACCACGTCCGGCTCGCTGCGGACCGCGACGCCCGCGACGTGCGGCAGCGCCGCGAGCGGCGTGAACGTGCCGCCGCCGAAGTCGAGGACGTAGACCTGCACCTCCTGCGGCGTGCGCGTGAGCGCGAGCCCCGTGACCACGGACCGCAGCAAGGTGCTCTTGCCCGAGCGGGGACCGCCGACGACGGCGAGGTGACCGGCCGCGCCCTCCAGCGAGATGTCGAGGGTCTCGCGGCGCTGCTCGAGCGGGCGGTCCACGATGCCCAGCGGGACACGCAGCGCGCCCGCGGCACGCCAGCCGGGCGAGACGAGCCCGAGCTCCGGGTCGACCACCAGGTCCGGCATGAGCTGGTCGAACGTGGTCGGGATCTCGAGGGGCGGCAGCCACACCTGGTGCGCGGGCGTCCCGTGGCCGGACATGGCCTGCACGGCGATGTCGAACGTCGCGCGCTTCTCGCCGTCGTCCTCGACCACCGGCTCCGGCTCGTCGCGGACCGCCACGGTGAGCACCGGCGCGGCGGTGAACGACTCGAGGCGGGCACGGGAGCTGGCCCGCGCCTCGGTCGACGAGCTGTGGCGGCGACCCTTGGGCGCGCCCGACACGTACGCGGCGCGGAACTGCACCATCGACGTCGGGTCCGGCTTGAGGAAGCCGACGCCCGGGACCGGCGGCAGCTCGTACGCGTCGGGGACGCCGAGGACCGTCCGGGACTCCGCCGCCGAGAACGTCCGCAGGCCGATGCGGTAGGACAGGTGCGAGTCGAGGCCCCGCAGGCGTCCCTCCTCGAGCCGCTGGCTCGACAGCAGCAGGTGCATCTGCAGCGACCGGCCCAGACGCCCGATCGTCACGAACAGGTCGATGAACTCCGGCTTCGCGGTGAGCAGCTCGGAGAACTCGTCGCACACGATGAGCAGAGCGGGCAGCGGGGCCAGGTCCGGGCGGTCGTCGCGGCGGGCCTTCTCGTAGTCGGCGACGTTGGCGAAGTTGCCCGCGGCGCGCAGCAGCTCCTGGCGTCGCACCATCTCGCCCTGCAGGGCGTCCTGCATGCGGTCGACGAGCGTGAGCTCCTCGCCGAGGTTCGTGATGATCGCCGAGACGTGCGGCATGTCCGCCATGCCGGCGAACGTCGCGCCGCCCTTGAAGTCGACGAGGACGAAGTTGAGGTCCTCCGGCGAGTGGGTGATCGCGAGCGCGAGCACGAGGGTGCGCAGCACCTCGGACTTGCCCGAGCCGGTGGCGCCGATGATGAGGCCGTGCGGGCCCATGCCCTGCTGCGCCGACTCCTTGATGTCGAGCGCGACGGGCTGCCCCTGCGGGGTGAGCCCGATCGGCACCCGCAGGCGGTCCCGCGCGAGGCGCGGTCGCCACGTCTCGGCGACGTCGAGGTCCCGGATGTCGCCGATGCCGAGCAGGTCGGTCAGCTCGGACAGGACCGGGCCGTCGTTGCGCTCCGGTCCGCTGATCGGGGCGACGGGCAGCAGCCGGCGGGCGGTCGCCTCCGCCTCGGCCACCGAGAGCAGGTCGCCCCGCATCTGGGTCGGCTCCATGCCGTCGCGCTGGACCTCGACGGGCACGCTCGTGCCGTCGCCCGACGCGTCACCCAGCACGAAGCGGACGGTGCTCGGGTCGTCGAGCTCGTCCCACCGCTCGGGCAGGACCACCCGGGTCACGCCGAGCACGCCGTCCGTCGTGAGGATCGCGTTGCCGAGCGGCACGTGGCCTCCGTCGACTACCACGAGCACGTGCGGCAGCGGGCCCCCGCCGAGGGCCGGGCCGAACCGAGGCCGGTCACGCAGACCCTCCGGCAGCAGCGCCTCGATCTCCGCGAGCGACGTGCCGATCATGCGCGCCGCACCGACGGCGTCGTGCACGGTCGTCGAGTGCGCGTGCGGGAGCCACTTCACCCAGTCCCACTCGGGCAGGGCCCGGTCCGACGCGATCACGGCGACCTGGAGGAGGTCCGGCGCGTGGAACGTCGCCAGCTGCGTGACGAGCGCCCGCACGAAGGCCCGCGCCTCGGCCTCGGCGCCCGCGACCTCGACGGTCGCCGCGCTGCGGACGTCGAAGGAGAGCGGGACGTCCTGCAGGACGCGGTGCGTGACGAGGAAACGGTGGGCCGCCGACGCCGCGACCGGGTCGAGCTGCGCGAGCGGCGGGGTCTGCGGCGGCTCCAGCTCGAGCGCGAGCTGCTGGGCGCCCGTGCCGACGCGCGCGCTCAGGAGGCGCGGCGCGTCCGTGCCCCGCTCCCAGACCCGCGACCGCTCCTCGGCGACCGCCACGAGCGCCCTCGGATCGGGCGCGTCCCACAGGGCCGCCAGGTGCTGGGCGCGGGCGACCTGCCGGACCGTCCTGCGCAGGTCGGCGAGGTACGCGAGGTACTCACGCCGGGCACCGACGACGGCCGCCTGGTGCTGCGCCCGCTGCCGCCACCCGTTGACCCCGACGAAGCCCAGCGACGCGACGAGGAACATCCCGGCGGCGATCATGCCCTTCGGGCCGGGCTGGGAGACGGCGACGAACACGATCGAGCCGACGCTCCCCAGCATCGGGATCACGTTGGCGAGCACGCCGCTGACGCCGTCGGACGGCTGGATCTCCGGCGGCGGCTGGAGCACGACCTGACCCGTGGGCACGGGCGGCGGGCCGATGTCCGTTCCGCGCTGCGCCGTGATCGACATGCCTGCCCGTCCTGTCGTGCTGCCTGCGGGCCTGCGCTGCCGCCCTGTCGAATGCCGACCGACACGGTACCGGCTGCATCGCCGCGTCCGGCCTCCCGCTCCACGCTTTCGCCCGACTGCCGGGCGTTTCCCCCGGGACGGCGGCGGGACGGCGGCGGGCGGCGGGACGGCGCTCCGGGTCGACGGCCGACTCGTCGCCCCGGCCCCTGCGGCGGTCAGCGGGCCGCGGGACCCGGCGGTCAGCGCCCGCTCGAAAGGCCCGACTCCCACGGACCGACCGACACCGTGTGCCCCTCGGCCCGGAGGCGGTGGACGGTGGCCCGGAGCGCCGCCACGACGCGCGCCGGCGCACCCGACGCGTCGGCGCCACGGACGTACGAGAGCCGGACGCCGGTCCCCGGCACCGTCTCGAGCGTCAGGCGCTCCTTCTCGGGCAGCACACCCGACGCGAGGCTCCACCAGTGGGTCCGCGTCACCTCGGCGGCCAGGGGGCCCACGCTCCGCACCGCGTACCCCTGTGCCGACAGGGCATCGCCCATCACCGAGGAGGCGTGCTCGGGGGCCGCCGGGACGGTCAGCACCACGGTCGGCCGCGGCACGGTGATCTTCCAGGCGCCGACGGCGTCGCTCATCGGCCGCCGTCACGGTCGGGTCGCGTCGGCGCCGCGCACGGCGACCCGCGCGGGG
>NZ_BONK01000010.1 GCF_016862675.1 Cellulomonas chitinilytica
TCGCGCCCAGCGCGACAACCGCTGCCGCGACGGCGGCGGACAGCAGGGGAAGTCGAGACCTCATGGACATCCTCGTTCCTGAGCTTCGGCTGTCGCGGGCGCGCGACGGCCTCGAAGGTTCTCGTGGGTGGATGCACCCGCCCGCCGTTCCGCCGGCCGGCCGACGGGCGGGTGCGGGGTCACACAACCAGAGCGGGTAAACGCGCTCCATCGGCCTAAACGCTTCATCGTGGTTGACGGACGTGCGAGGGCCTGAGACGCCGACAGCGACGCCATGAGTGGCCCCGTTCGGCTCGAGCGACAGCGGGCTGCCGAACGCGCGTGGGCTCTCGGATCCGGGTTGCCGGACCTGGTGGGCTGTCAGAAGGGTGGAGGGTCGGTCGCGGTGACCGTCGGTGGCGGTCGGTGAGCAGCGAACGCCTCCCATACGGCGTGCACGTGCGCGGGCGAGCGGGCGTAGGTGGCGCCGGTCGGGCTCGTCCACAGCGCGGTGCCGTCCGACCGGAGCTCGACGTCCCAGCGTCCGTGGGTCTTCGCGCGGTGATGATGGCGGCACAGCGCATGAAGATTGGCGTGGGTCGTCTGCGGAGGGGCGGGACGAGTCGCGTCGAACGGGACGACGTGGTCGACGTCGCACCGGGCGGCAGGCTGTCGGCACCCGACGAACCGGCAGGTCTCGTCGCGCTGGACGACGGTGCCCGCGAGGGCCGCCCCGGGACGGTAGGTCGTCGAGCCGCGCTCCCGGACCGATCCGTCCGTCGGGTCCGTGAGGATCCGGCGCCAGGTCCCGTCCTGAGCGAGGCGCCTGGCGAGCGGAGCCGGGATCGCGCCGTACCCGGGGATCGTCGCTGGGACCTCGTCGAGCCCCAGGAGCGTGGTGGCCGCGACGGTCACGTTCACCGCCGGTCGCATGCCGTGCCGGCGCGGCAGCGGTGCGCCGTCGAGGCCGTTCGACGAGTCGAGGATCGCGAGGAAGACGTCCGAGAACGCGTCCGCCCGCCGCTGGTCGACCCGCTCGGCCGCCGTCGGCGTCGAGGTCGTGGGCTGCTGCCACGGACGGGCCGGTCGTGCGCGCGACGCGGACGAGCTCGCGGTGTCGGCGCGGTCTGCGAGGGCGTCGAGCACGGTGAAGACCGCGACGGCCTCCTCGGCGGGCAGGTACGCCTTGATCCAGGCCATCGCGTCGTCGGCGGGCTCCAGGACGACGCGACGTTCCGCTCGCGCCGTCGCGCAGCGCGTCTCCGCGTGCTCGGGGGCGGCCCGCAGCACGGTGTGGCGGACCTGTGCGCGCAGCTGCGGGACGGTGAGCGAACCCGCCGCGTGCGACGCCGCGCCGACGACCGCCGCGGTGAGCTCTCGAGGCGCTCCGGCCGTCTCGTCCAGGATGACGTGCGCCTTCCGGGCGTCGAGCCGGCCGGCGAGCAGGCCGTCGTCGAGCGCGGGGAAGCGGTTGAGCGACACGGCGAGGTCGATCATCCGGTCCGCGGTGCGCCGGGTGGTGGCCAGCGCGCACGCGATCTCGTCCGACACCCACTGGACGTGCTGAGGTGGCGTCCGGGCGACCAGCTCGCGGACGACGGCCGCCTGCCGCGCGGTCGCCGCTGTGACGACGCGCTGCCACCGGGTGACGGCGTCGACCAGGTCGGCATCGGTGAGGTCGGCGGGATCCACCGCCTCGGCGACCGCTGCGAGATCGGCCACGCGGAGCGGACCCTCCACCGGGACACGCGGAAGGTCCACGCGGAGCGGACCCTCCGCCGGGACACGCGGAGGGCTGCCGAGCGGGCCGCCGGCGGCGCTCACCGCGGGACTGATGACCGTGCCGCTGTCGGCGCTGCTGACCTGGCCGCCGGTGAGGCGGCTGACGGGGCCACCGGCGGGGCGGCAGACGGGGCCGCAGACGGGGCCGCAGACGGGGCCGCAGACGGGGCCGGCCCGATGGTCCAGGAGATCGGCCGCCGGGGGCATCGCTGGCACGGGCGCATCCAGCAGTGCGGTCACGACGCCTCCTCTCGTGATGCGGTCCGAATCGCCGCGTTCGTACAAGTGTACGAATCGCCGCCGACGTCGCGTCCCCGCCGTCCACAACCTGTGGACGACGTGGGCCCCCGCCGAACGATCGGCGGGGGCCCACGTCGAGAGCGCAGGAGCGGTCAGTCCTCCGAGGACGCCGCCGACCCCGCCGCCAGGCCGGACGCGATGAGGTCCATGACCGACGCGTCGGCGAGCGTCGTCGCGTCCCCGACCTGACGGTGCTCGGCCACGTCACGCAGCAGGCGGCGCATGATCTTGCCGGACCGGGTCTTCGGCAGCTCCGCGACGACGAGGATCTGCCTCGGCTTCGCGATGGGCCCGATCTCCTTCGCGACGTGGTCGCGCAGCTCCTTCTGCACGTCCTCGCCGGACCGGTCGGCGCCGCCCCCGCCGCCGCGCAGGATCACGAACGCGACGACCGCCTGGCCCGTCGTGTCGTCCGACGCGCCCACGACGGCCGCCTCGGCGACCCACGGGTGCGACACCAGCGCGGACTCGATCTCCGTGGTCGACAGCCGGTGGCCGGACACGTTCATGACGTCGTCGACGCGACCGAGCAGCCAGATGTCGCCGTCGTCGTCCTTCTTGGCGCCGTCGCCCGCGAAGTACAGCCCCTCGAACCGGGACCAGTACGTGTCGGCGTACCGCTCCGGGTCGCCCCAGATGCCGCGCAGCATCGAAGGCCACGGCTCGGTGAGCACCAGGTAGCCGCCGCCACCGTTCGGCACGGAGTGGGCCTCGTCGTCCACGACGTCGGCCGCGATGCCCGGCAGCGGCACCTGCGCCGACCCCGGCTTGGTCTCCGTGACGCCCGGCAGCGGGCTGATCATGATCGCGCCCGTCTCCGTCTGCCACCACGTGTCGACGATCGGGGTGCGGTCGCCGCCGATGACCCGGCGGTACCAGATCCACGCCTCCGGGTTGATGGGCTCACCGACGGAGCCGAGCACGCGCAGCGACGAGAGGTCGAACTGGCCGGGGATCTCGTCGCCCCACTTCATGCACGTCCGGATCGCGGTCGGGGCGGTGTAGAGGATCGTGACGCCGTACTTCTGCACGATCTCCCACCACCGGCCGCGGTGCGGCGTGTCGGGCGTGCCCTCGTAGATGACCTGCGTCGCACCGTTGACGAGCGGGCCGTAGACGACGTAGGTGTGCCCGGTGACCCAGCCGATGTCGGCAGTGCACCAGTAGACGTCCGTCTCCGGCTTGAGGTCGAACACCGTGCGGTGCGTGTACGCGGCCTGCGTGAGGTAGCCGCCCGTCGTGTGGAAGATGCCCTTCGGCTTCCCCGTGGTGCCCGACGTGTACAGGATGAACAGCGGGTGCTCGGCCTCGAGCTCGACGGGCGTGTGCTGGTCGGAGGCCGTGTCGACGGCGTCGGACCACCACACGTCCCGGCCCTCCGTCCACGCGACGTCCTGGCCGGTGCGCTTCACGACCAGCACCTTCTCGACGGACGGCGTGCCCTTGGCGATCGCCTCGTCGACGGCGGGCTTGAGCGCGGACGCGGCCCCGCGGCGGTAGCCGCCGTCGGCCGTGACGACGAGCTTCGCCTCCGCGTCGTTGATGCGCGAGCTCAGCGCCTCCGCCGAGAACCCGCCGAACACGACCGAGTGCGGGGCGCCGATGCGGGCGCACGCGAGCATCGTGACGACCGCCTCGGGGATCAGCGGGAGGTAGATCGCGACCCGGTCCCCGGTGCCGACGCCGAGCGCGACGAGCGCGTTCGCGGCCTTCGACACCTCCCGCTGCAGGTCCGCGTAGGTGAGCGTGCGGGTGTCGCCGCCCTCGCCCTCGAAGTGCAGCGCGACCCGGTCGCCCCGGCCTGCCTCGACGTGCCGGTCCACCGCGTTGTACGCGGCGTTCAGCTTCCCGTCCGCGAACCACCGCGCCACGGGCGCACCCGACCAGTCGAGGGTCTCCGAGAACGGCGTCGACCAGTCGAGAAGCTCGCGCGCCTGGTCCGCCCAGAAGCCGACACGGTCGGCGGCCGCCCACGCGTACAGGTCGCGCTGCGCGTTGGCCTGCGCGGCGAACTCGGCGGACGGGGGGAAGCGGCGGTCCTCGGTGAGCAGGTTCTCGAGGCCGCCGGCGGACTCGGAGCCGGGGATCGAGCTGGGGATGGGGATGTCGGTCACGTACGACCTCCTGAGCAGCGACGTCGGTGCGGTCAGGGCCCGGGGAGCGATCCGGACCCGGCATCGCACTCTAGCCGGACGGGTGACGGGGACCACACGGGTGCCCGCGGGGGCCTGGACGGGCCCTGGCCCGGCGCCCCTGCCCGGGCCAGGGCGCAGCGGTCAGACCCGGTGCCGCTCCCGGAACGCCCCGAGCCGCACCCCGGACCGCCGGGCCAGCGCCGCGACCAGCCCGGCCACGAGCAGCAGGAACCCCGCGACGACGAGCGTGCCCGACGTGCCCGCGACGGTCACCTGGGTGACGGTCAGGCGCCACCCCGACGACGACAGGACGTTCAGCGTCTGCTCCCGTGCGAGCGCCGGCGCGTACAGGAACACGGCTCCGGCGAGCGTGAGGATCCCGCCGCCGGTGAGCGGGACCGCCGGCGTCCACAGGCCGAGCAGCACGACGACGGCCAGCAGCAGCAGGCCGAGGGTCACCAGGACGATCCCGAGCACCTCCGTCGACCCGTCCCAGCCGTCGACCTGGGCGGCCAGGATCCTCGACTGGCCGAGCAGCGTGATCGCGATGCCGATGGGTGCCAGCACGATGCCGACCACCACGCCGAGGATGTGCGCACCGACGCTCGTGGTGCGGGGAGCGTGCGGGTCGGGGAACAGCACCGGGTCCTCGGGGGCCGCCGGAGGCACCGGCTCGGGCGCGTCCGGAGCCGGGGGGATGTCCGACGAGGCGGGTGCGAGTGGCGGGTCCGGGGTCGCTCCGGCGGCACGCTGGGCGTCGCGCCGTCCGGCGGCCGCGGCACCGGCGGCGACCGTGGGGTCGGCGCCGGTGCGGCCCACGACCGGGTCCGGTGCGTCGGGGTCGGGCGTCGTCGGGGCGGGGACCGGGGCCGGGACGGGGGCTGGAGGCTCGGGAGCGGGGCGGACGACGGCGTGCCGTCCCGTGTCGGTCGTGGGCACGGCCTCGGTGGTGGGTGCGGGCGGGGCCGTCGCGGGGGCGTCGGGCCCGACGGGTGCGGCTGCCTCGACCGGTGCGGCTGCCTCGTCGGGTGCGGCGGCCTCGGCGGGTGCGGCAACTCCAGCGGGCGCGGCCGCCTCAGCGGGGGGCGTAGGCGCGGCAGGTTCAGCGGGGGGCGTGGGTGCGGCGGCGGGCTCGGCCCCGGTGGTCCGCGTGCGCCCAGCGGGCACGGGCTCGGTCGAGGTCGTGGGCGGCTCGGGCGAGGCTCCGCCGGTGCCCGAGGGGGAGTCGGGGGTGGCGTGCGGGTCGGAGGTGCTCATGGCGTGCTCCTCGGCTGCTCGGCGCGCGGTGCGACACCGTCCCTGGCGTCGCCGTTCGCCTCACCGTATTGCGGCCGCCAGGTGCTCGCTGGGCGGCGCGACCGTGTCGTCGAGCGAGCGGGTGGCGAGGAGCGGCACGTCGACGACCCGCGCGAGCGGTGCCGTCCTGAGGCCCACCGGGAGGTCCGCCCCGGCATCGACGGCCGCGGCGGCGTGTGCCGCACGGCGCCCCGAGCCGTACGCGTAGGCCGCCCCGACGAGCACCGCCCCGCCGACGAGGTTGCCGAGCCCGACCGCGAGGATGTTGCGGCCCATCTCGGCGATGGTCGCTCCCTCGAGCCCGCCGATGATGCCGAGCGAGAACGTCGTCATGTTCGCGACCACGTGCTCGAACCCGGACGTGATGAAGACCATGACGCACGCGAAGACGACCGCGATCCGCGCGCCCTCGCTGCGCAGCCGGCCCGCGCACCAGATCGCGAGGCAGACGAGCAGGTTGCACAGGATGCCCCGGACGAACAGCTGGCCGGTGGTCTCGGCGGCCTTGTGCTCGATCATCCCGGCGAGCACCGTCCCGCCTGCGGTGCCCGGTGCCAGGACGCCCGAGAGGTGCACGAGGGTCGCGAACACGACGGCTCCGAGCAGGTTGCCGACGAGGCACGCGAGCAGCGTCTCGATGGCGCGCAACCACCCGACGACGCCGCGCATGACGCCCTGGGTGAGGATCATCATCGCGGAGGTCGCGAGCTCGGCACCGGCGACGACGACGATCGTCAGGGCGACGCCGAACACGAGCCCCTGGACGAGCGGCGCGAACGCCGAGCCGGCGGCGACGAGCGGGCCGCCGGCCGTGCACATGATGAGCACGCCGATGCCGATGAACGCGCCCGCGAGCATCGTCCGGACCAGGAACAGCCCAGGGGTCGCGAGCAGGTCCACCTTGTGGTGGGCGGCGTCGGCCTGGGCGTCGACTGCCTCGGGGATGGTGAGCACCCGCACAGCCTGCCGGTCCGGATCGTCCGTCTCCTGGGACGAAGGGCCGTCCCGGGAATGGATCCGGCCCCTGCGCGGGTTGGGAGCGCACGTGACCACGCTCTTCTCACCCCTCACCCTCCGGGGCACCACGTTCGCCAACCGCGCCTGGCTCGCACCGATGTGCCAGTACTCCGCGACGGACGGCGTCCCGTCCGACTGGCACCTCGTCCACCTCGGCGCCCGCGCCTCCGGGGGCTTCGGCCTCGTGCTCGCCGAGGCCACGGCCGTGGTGCCGGAGGGCCGGATCAGCCCGCAGGACACCGGCCTGTGGGACGAGGCCCAGACGCTCGCGTGGCGTCGGGTGACCGACTTCGTGCACGCGCGCGGCACCCGCGTCGGCGTGCAGCTCGCGCACGCGGGCCGCAAGGCCTCGACGTACCGCCCGTTCGCGCCCGTCCAGGGCTCCGTCCCGCCGTCCGACGGCGGCTGGGGGACGGTCGGTCCGTCGACGTCGTCGTTCCCGGGCTACGTCGCCCCGCACGCGCTCACGGACGCCGAGATCGAGGACGTGCCGCGGCAGTTCGCGGCCGCCGCCCGGCGCTCGGTCGCCGCAGGCTTCGACGTCGTCGAGGTGCACGCCGCGCACGGCTACCTGCTGCACCAGTTCCTCTCGCCGCTGTCCAACGAGCGGGACGACGAGTACGGCGGCTCGCTCGAGAACCGCATGCGGCTGCTCGTCGACGTCACCGACGCCGTCCGGTCCGCGTGGCCCGACGACCGCCCGCTGCTCGTGCGCCTGTCCGCCACGGACTGGGTGGACGGCGGGCTGACCGTCGACGACGTCGCGCTCGTCGCCAAGGAGCTCGCCGGGCACGGCGTCGACCTCGTCGACGTGTCCACCGGCGGCAACGCACCCGCCCAGATCCCCGTCGGGCCGGGCTACCAGGTGCCGGCGGCCCGCACGGTGCGGGCGACGTCGGGCCTGCCCGTCGCGGCTGTCGGGCTGCTCGACGACCCCCGGCTCGCGGAGGCGACGCTCGCCGACGGGTCGGCGGACGCCGTGCTCGTCGGCCGCGGTGCCCTGCGCGACCCGCACTGGCCGCTGCGCGCCGCGCACGAGCTCGGGGTGGCGACCGTGGACCTGCCCGTCGCGGAGCCGACCGCCGACGTGGACGGGTTCGCCGAGGTCACCGGGTGGCAGCCGCAGTACGCGCGCGGCACCTGGCGCTGACCGCGTCGGGCGTCGGGCGGCGCCTCAGGCCTCGCCCGACGCCCGCGCGACACGCTCGACCGCGGCGGCGACCTGCGTCGTCACCTCCGGGTTGAACACGCTCGGGATGATGTAGGTCGGGTTGAGCTCGTCGTCGCTGACGACGGACGCGAGGGCGTACGCGGCAGCCAGCAGCATGCCGTCGGTGATGCCGTGCGAGCGCGCGTCGATCAGCCCCCGGAACACCCCCGGGAACGCGAGCACGTTGTTGATCTGGTTGGCGAAGTCCGACCGGCCCGTCCCCACGACGGCGGCGTACTGCGCGGCCTCGTCGGGGTCGACCTCGGGGCGGGGGTTGGCGAGCGCGAACACGATCGCGTCGGGCGCCATCGTCGAGACGTCGCGCCCCGTGAGGATGTCGGGCGCGGAGACCCCGATGAAGACGTCGGCACCCGCCAGCGCGTCGACGATCGAACCCGTGACGCCGCGCGGGTTCGTGACCTCCGCGCACCACTCGAGCGACGGCGGCAGCCCCGGCCGGTCGCGGTGCACGATGCCATCGACGTCGCCCGCGACGACGTCCTTCGCGCCCGCGGCGAGCAGGAGCCGCAGGACGGCCGTGCCGGCCGCGCCCGCGCCGGACAGCACGATCCGGACCTCGTCGATCTTCTTGCCGACGACCTTGAGCGCGTTCGTCAGCGCCGCGACCACCACGATCGCGGTGCCGTGCTGGTCGTCGTGGAACACCGGGATGTCGAGCCGGTCCCGCAGCCGCCGCTCCACCTCGAAGCACCGCGGCGCGGAGATGTCCTCCAGGTTGATCCCCGCGAACACCGGGGCGATCGCGCACACCGTCTCGACGATCTGGTCGACGTCCGTCGTGTCGAGCGCGATCGGGAACGCGTCGATGCCCGCGAACCGCTTGAACAGCACCGCCTTGCCCTCCATCACCGGCAGCGACGCGAGCGGGCCGATGTTCCCGAGGCCGAGCACCGCCGTCCCGTCCGTCACCACCGCGATCGTGTTCCGCTTGATCGTGAGCCGGCGCGCGTCTTCCGGGTGCGCTGCGATGGCCTCGGACACCCGCGCGACGCCCGGCGTGTAGACCATCGACAGATCGTCGCGGTTGCGCAGCGGCACCTTCGACTCGATCGAGATCTTGCCGCCGAGGTGCATGAGGAACGTCCGGTCGCTCACACGCTCGACGACGACCCCGTGCAACGCCCTGAGCACCTCGACGATGTCCGCCGCGTGCTGCTCGCCACGGGTCGCGCACGTGACGTCGACCGTCATCTGCTCGTGGCCGGACGCCGTGACGTCGAGCGCCGTGACCACACCCCCGGCCGCCTCGATCGCGGTGGTCAGCTCGCTCACCGCGGTCGGGCGGGCCTGCACCTCCAGCCGTGCCGTGATGGACGACGAGACGCTCGGTCCTGACATGCGGTCATTGTGTGGCGCGAGGGGTGTGCGGCGCACGTGGGCTCGTAGGGTGTCGGCGTGCCGGGGACGGGCGTGAGCGTGGGCGGGAGCCCGGACGGGAGTGCGCCCGGGGGCGCGGACGGGCGTGGTGTCGGCTCGCTCGGCGCCGGGGGGCCGGTCGGCGCTGCCGGTTCGGCGGGTGCTGCCGGTCCGGCCGGTGGGCCGTCGACGGACCCGCTCGCGGCACTCGTCGGGCTGCCCGGCGTGGCCGCGGCGGTGGACGCGGCGCGCGTCGCGTGCGAGGAGCTGCGCTGGCACGAGGCGTACCGCCGGCGGTGGCGCGAGGTGCGGGTCGAGGCGGGGCTGCGCGGCGCGCAGGCGAGCGCCGCGCTCGACGGGGCGCGGGTGCCGCTGGACGCGGTCCGGGCGCTCGCGACCGGGCCGTCCGCGTCGCCGCCCTCGTCAACGCAGGGCGTCGCGTGGGGGGCGGTGCGGGCCACCGCGTTCGTCGAACGGCTCATGCCCGACCTCGGCGCCCGCGGTCAGGCCGCGCTGCCCCCGTTCGGGCAGCTGCTGGCCGGGGTGCACGCGGCGGCGACGGGAGGCTGGCTCGACCCGGCCGTCATCGGGCGCGTGCGGCACGCCGAGGCGCCGCGCGACCTCACCGGTCTCGGGCCCGCGCCCGTCGGGGACGACGTCGCCGCACGCCTGGAGCTCCTGGCGAGGACCGTGGCGTCGACGCGGGCGCCCGCGCTCGTCGTCGCCGCGGTGGTGCACGGCGAGCTGCTCGCGCTGCGGCCGTTCGTCGCGGGGAACGCGGTGGTGGCGCGCGCCGTGGCCCGTCTGCTCGTGACGTCGCGCGGGCTCGACCCGACGGGGTCGCTGCTGCCCGAGCCGGGCTGGGCGGCGGCGCCGAACCCGTACCTGGCGGCCGCGGCGGGCTTCGCGACGGGGACGTCCGACGGTGTCGCGGCGTGGGTGCGGACGTGCGCGGCGGGGGCGGTGGACGGTGCCGACCGGGCCAGGGCGGTGGCGGACGCCGTGCTCGCCGGCCGGGGCGCGCACGCCTGACGCGAACCGCCGACCCGAACCGCTGACCCGAACCCCCTGGGACGAACAACGGCGCCCCCGTGGGAGCGCCGTCGCCGACCGGTGCCGGGAGGGTGATCAGGCGTGCTTCGTCTCGGTCGCGACGGGACCAGCCCGGTCGACCTGCCCATAGGTGGGCTGCCCTGCGCGTGGGTACCCTCGCGGCGATCCAGTTGTGGATCCTTGGTACCTCACCCCGCAGCGGAATCCCACCCCTGCCGTCGACTGTGCTGGTCACGGCCCCGGGGTGCCCACATGTCGGGATGTCGGTCCGACATGCGGACCCGGGGTTCGTCGCCCGCGTCGCGGCCCTGCGGGCGGTCAGCCGGCTCGGCGGCGCTTGCGGGCGAGCCACCACGCGAGGACCACGACACCGGCCGCGACCACGACGACACCGACGCTCACCACCCGCGCCGGCGGCCGCGCGAAGGCGAACAGCGACACCGGCCTGGTGAACGACAGCGTCCCCCAGCCCTCCGTGACGGCCAGCCGGCGCAGCGCCCGGTCCGGGTTCACCGCGAAGCCGTGACCGACCGCGGCCAGCATCGGCGCGTCGGTGATCGAGTCCGAGTAGGCGTAGCTGGCGTCCAGGTCGTAGCCCTGCACGACGGCGAGCTCGCGGATCGCGGTCGCCTTGTTCTCGCCGAACGCGTAGAAGTCGATCCCGCCCGTGTACCGCCCGTCCGCCACGGCCATCCGCGTCGCGATCACGTGGTCGGCGCCGAGCACGGCCGCGATCGGCTCGACGATCTCGCTGCCCGACGCCGACACGACCACGACGTCGCGTCCCGCGGCGTGGTGCTCCTCGATGAGGGCGACGGCCTCGGCGTAGACGGCGGGGTCGATCGACTCGTGCAGGGTCTCCGCGACGATCGCCGACACCTGCGCGACGTCCCACCCCTCGACCATGCGTGAGAGCTGCACGCGCAGCCGCTCCGTCTGCTCCTCGTCCGCGCCTCCCAGCAGGTACAGCAGCTGCGCGTAGGCCGTCCGGGCCACGGTGCGGCGGGTGAGCAGCCCCTCCGCGAGGAACGGGCGCGAGAACGCCGTCGCGGACGACGTGGCGATGATCGTCTTGTCGAGGTCGAAGAACGCCGCCTCGCGGGCGCGGGGCACCGCCTGGCGGGCGGGGGAGACCGCCGGCGACGCCTCGGGCGTCGGGTGCTCGTCCATGCTGCTCCGGGTGTCGCGGGCGGGTGCGCGCAGGGCAGGTCCCGTCCGTCGGGTCTGGTCGCGGCGAGCCTAGTGGGAGGCACCCACGACGGGCACGGCTGACGTGCGGCGACGCGCCCACAGCCCCGTGGATCCCGCAGTCGTCCACGGTGTCGTCGTCCGCCGCGCCCGGGCCGGGCCGGCAGACGGCAACGTGCGGTCGCATGCCGGGTGGAGAGAGCGTGCGGAGGTCGGACGTCGCCGAGGTCGGGCGGTGGCCCGTCGTCGCCGCGCCAGGCGAGGCAGCGGTGCGTGCCTCGGTGGTCGGCGTCGTCGCCGGCCGAGGCGGGGCAGGGGCGTCGACTCTCGCGGCGGCGGTGGCCGCCCGGCTCGCCCGACGGACCTCCACCGTGCTCGTCGACCTCGACCGCGGATCCGGCGGGATCGACGTGATGCTGGGGCTCGAGGGGGCCGACGGCGTCCGCTGGCCCGACCTGGCATCGGCGCTCGGCGAGGTGTCGGGCGCCGAGGTCGTCGCGCTGCTGCCGCGGTGGGGCTCGTGCGCCGTCCTGAGCGCGGACCGCTCCCGGCCCACACCGCCCGAGGCACCGGTGGCGGCCGACGTGCTGCATGCCCTGTCCGTGACGGTCGGCGCGCTCGTGCTCGACCTCGACCGTGCGGCCGTGGTGGCCGGGGAGTCGATGCTCCGCGCCTGCGACACCGTGCTCGTCGTGGCGCCCCGGGACCTGCGCACCGTTGCCGGGGTCCTCGCGATGCGCCCCGAGCTGACCGGCTCGGGGGCGGAGGTCGGCCTCGTCGCCCGCGGGCCCGCACCCGGCGGGCTCGGTGCCGCGCAGCTCGCGCAGGCCGTGGACCTCCCGCTCGTCGGCGCGGTGCGGCACGACCGGCGGCTCGCCGCCGCTGTGGAGCGCGGCGTCACACCCCGGGCGGGGGCCCTGGCGCGAACCGCCGAGCGCCTCGTGCGCGACCTGGTCGTGGGTGCCCGGTGAGCGCCGACCGTGCACCGCTCGGCGTCGTGCTCGACACCGTGCTCGACTCCGTGCTCAGCTCCGTGCTCGACGCCGTGCGGGACCGGCTGCGCGCGCAGCCCGACGCCGGCGCCGGAGGTGGACCACCGGACGACGACGTGCTGCGAGCGGCCGTCGACGCGGCCGCACGGGAACGCGGCACCGTCCTGGGATCCCGCGCGCTGACCGAGATCGCCGGCAGGGCGAGGGACGAGCTCTACGGCGCCGGCCCGCTCCAGCCGCTGCTGGACGACCCGTCGGTCACCGACGTGCTCGTCAACGGACCGCGCGACGTCTGGGTCGAACGGGCCGGCCGGCTGACCCGCGCGGACGTCGACCTCGGCTCCGAGGCCGACGTCCGCACCCTCGCCGTCCGGCTCGCCGCGGCCGGCGGGCAGCGGCTCGACGACGCGTGCGCGGCGGTCGACGCCCGGCTCCCCGACGGCACCCGCCTGCACGCGGTGCTGCCACCGGTCGCAGGGGCAGGGACGCTGCTGAGCCTGCGGGTCGTGCGCTCCCGGGCGTTCACCGTCGACGAGCTCGTGCGGCTCGGCACCCTCGCGCCGGCGGCCGTGCCGGTGGTCCGCGCGCTCGTCGCGTCGAGGGCGAACCTCCTCGTGACCGGCGGCACGGGTTCGGGCAAGACGACCCTCCTCGCCGCCCTGCTGTCCCTCGTCGCGCCCGACGAGCGCCTCGTCGTCATCGAGGAGGCCGGAGAGCTGACTCCGGCTCATCCGCACGTCGTCCGGCTCCTCGCCCGGCGCGCGAACGTCGACGGCGCAGGCCGGGTGGACCTGTCCGACCTGGTCCGCCACGCGCTGCGGATGCGGCCCGACAGGATCGTGCTCGGCGAGTGCCGCGGCGCCGAGGTCCGCGAGGTCATGACCGCGATGAACACCGGCCACGACGGAGGCTGCGCGACCCTGCACGCCAACACGGCCGCCGACGTGCCCGCCCGGCTCGACGCCCTCGGCGCGCTCGCCGGGCTGTCGCGTGAGGCCGTCGCCGCGCAGGCGGCGAGCGCGTTCGACGCCGTGCTGCACCTCAGGCGGTCCGGCGCGCAGCGGACGACCCGGTACCTCGCCGAGGTCGGGGTCTTCCGGCGCCGTCCGGACGGGACGCTCGAGGTCGGGAGCGCGCTGCGGTGCGACGCGGGCGGCACGAGCGAGCGGGGGCCGGCCTGGGAGGCGCTCGTCGCCCGCCTCGGGACGGAGCGGGTCCCGGCCGAGGCGGCTCCGCGAGAGCCCGAGCGGTCGGCGGTGGCGGGGCGGGAAGCTGGCCTGCTCGACGCAGCGTTGACGGCGAAGGCCGTGCACCACCCCGAGGTGTCTCGGTCGGTCCCTGGTGTGGGCCCGTGAGCGCCCTGCTGGTCGGCGTCGCGGTGGCGGGCACGGTGCTCGCGACGTGCGGTCCGCCCGCGCGTCCGCCCGCGCATCCGGTCGCGCCGGGGCGCCGTCACGACCGCGGGTGGCGGCTCTCGCGTACCGCGACACCGATCGGACCCATCGTGGACCTCGCCGCGGCGCTGCATGTCGTGTCGGCGCAGCTCAGGGCCGGCGCGACCCCGGCGACGGCATGGAGCCGGGCGCTGGGTCGCGGGCCGGCGGGTGGAGACGTCCCGACCGCTGCCGAGCTGGTCGCCGCCACGTCACCCTTGCCGTCACGGCTGCTCCCGCCCGTCGACCGCGCCATCCGCGCCGTCCGCGTCGGGCTTGCCCTGGGGCGTGCGGGTGGCGTGACCTCGCCCGGCACCGCCGCTCACCGGGAACGCGTCGCCGCCGTCCTGGCCGCGACCGCGCTGGCCGACGACCTGGGCGCCCCGCTGGCAGGCGTCCTCGAACGGCTCGCCGGCGCGATCGCGGCCGACGCCGAGGCGGAGGCCGAGGTCCGCGCAGCCGTCGCGGGTCCCCGGGCCACCGCTCGCGTGCTGACGGGCCTGCCGCTGCTCGGGCTGCTCGTCGGTGCCGCGCTCGGAGCGGACCCCGTCGCGGCCGTCGGGCACGGCGGGGCCGGCGCTCTGGCGGCGGTGCTCGGGGTGGCGCTGCTCGCCGTGGGTCGCGTCTGGACCGACGGGCTGCTGCGCCGCGCCGCGGCGTCGGGGCGGCCGTCGTGACGGGTGTGGCGACGGGGTGGGGGCGGGTGTCGTGACGTGGCGGGGGTGGAGTCGGTGATCGCGACGGGTGCCGTCACGTGCGGACTCGTCGTGGCGGTTGCGTCCTGGGGTGGGTGCCTGCCGTGGCAGCCGCCTCGGGTTCGATCGAGGACGCTCCGGTCGGGCCGGTCGCCCGCGAACGACGGCGCCACGGACCCGCGCCGGCGCCGGTCGGTCCGACCGGAGCCGCCGGTCACGGTCGACGTGGTGCTGGTCCTCGAACTGGTCGACGCGGCGGTCGCCACCGGGGTCGCGCTGCCGCGGGCGCTCGGGGCCGTGGGCCATGCCGTCGGCGGTGCGCGTGGTGACGTGCTGCGGCGGGCCGGCGCCGCGCTGGTGCTCGGTGCATCGTGGTCGACCGCATGGTCGGGGGCCGGCGACGAGCTCCGTGTCGTCGCCGAGGCCCTTCAGCCGGCGTGGGTGACCGGCTCCGCGCCCGGACCAGCCCTTCGCGCGGCTGCGGAGGCGGTCCGGCGGGACCGTCGCAGCCGGGTCCGGGAGGCGGCAGGCAGCCTCGGCGTACGGCTCGTGCTGCCCCTCGGGGTCTGCTTCCTGCCCGCATTCGTCCTGCTCGGGATCGTGCCGATGGTGCTCTCGTTCGCGCGTGGGCTCGTGCCGTGAGCGGAGCCGGCGGCGCCCGGTCGGGCCGCGGGACCCGTCACGAGCCGCCCACAGCCCGCCGCGCGGCGAACCGGCTCCCGGGCACGGGCGACGGGGGCCGGGACGACGGAGCCGGGTCGGAAGGCTGGGCGCGAGCCGCGGCACCGCGGTGGACGAGACGCCGAAGGAGACAGCGCCATGACCCCACAGACCAGGACCGCGATCCTCGAGGTCGACCACCCGGACGAGTCGAAGGCCGTCCGCGACCTCGTCGACGCCGGATCGATCGCAGCGGGGACCGCCGCACCGATCGGTGGATCGACCGCACGGTCGTACGACCTGCCGGTCGACGGCCCTCCGCTCGTGGCGGCGACCGGGAACCTGACCGGGCGAGCACGCTGGCGCGCGATCCGTCCGACGACCGGTGCGCGCGTCGTGAGGCGAGCCGCCCACCTGCGGCAGGTCGGAGCAGACGCAGGGATGGCGACGGCCGAGTACGCGATCGCGACGCTCGCCGCCGTCGGGTTCGCCGGCCTGCTCGTCGTGATCCTCAAGGGGAACGAGGTCAGGTCCATGCTCATGGCCCTCGTACGTCAGGCCCTGACGTCATGAGGCGCCCGCTGCGCAACGTGCCGGAGGGCGACCGCGGGAGCGTCACCGCCGAGCTGGCGGTCGGGCTCCCGGCGGTCGCGCTCGTGCTCGTCATGGTGCTCGTCGTCGCGTCCGCGGCGGTGGCGCAGACCAGGTGCGCCGACGGCGCGCGCACGGGTGCGCGAGCGGCCGCGCTCGGTGAGGACGACGCCGCTGTCGCCGCGTCGGCCAGGCGTGTCGCCGGCGACGGCGCGCGGGTCGTCGTCACCCGGGACGACGGCTGGGTGACGGTCGACGTCGAGGCCGCCGTCGGGTTCGGTGGCCGGTTCGGCCCGATGCGGGTCCGGGCGGACGCCGTCGGCCGGGCAGAGCCGCGCCTGCCTGCGGGGTCGCCGTGATCGGTCAACCAGCGGGACGCCGGACCCCGACCTGGGCACCTCTCGTCGCGGACGACCCGGAACGCGGCTCCGGGACGGTGCTCCTGCTCGGAGTGGTCGCGGTGGTCGTCACGCTCGGCGCCGCGCTGTCGTTGGTGGTCTCGGCGCAGGTCGCGCGGGCAAGGGCGCAGTCGGCCGCCGACCTCGCAGCGATCGCGGGCGCGACGGCGATGCGTGACGCCGCCACGGGCCGCGGCGACGTGCTCGGTGAGCCGTGCGCCGTTGCTGCGGAGGTCGTGCGCCGCAACGGTGCCCGGCTCGCGGCGTGCGACGACGAAGGGGCCGGCGTGCTCGCCGTCGGGGTGTCCAGGCCGGCCGCGTGGGGCACGGCGGTCGCGTCCGCCCGCGCAGGACCGTTGCACAGCGACGAGCCGACGCCGTGACCGCCTGGCTCGGCTCGGCGACGGGCTGCCTCGTCGAGGTGCTCCCGTCGCGCCGTGGCGGTGCCGCGCTGTGAGGGTCCGCCTACGGCGACGCGGGGGCGTGCGCCAGGACGGCGTCGAGCAGGCGGATCGCCGCCGCCTTCTCCAGCGGGTTGTTCGCGTTGCCGCACTTCGGCGACTGCACGCACGCCGGGCACCCGGACGTGCACCGGCAGGCGGCGATCGCGTCCCGGGTCGCCCGGAGCCACGTGGCACCGAGCCGGAACCCCCGCTCGGCGAACCCGGCGCCGCCGGGGTAGGCGTCGTGCACGAAGACGGTGGCGTGCTCGGTGTCGACGTGGAGCGCGGTCGACAACCCGCCGAGGTCCCAGCGGTCGCACGTGGCGAGGAGGGGGAGCAGACCGATCGAGGCGTGCTCGGCGGCGTGCAGCGCTCCGGGAAGCGCCTCGACGGTGACCCCTGCCGCCTCGACGACCTCGGCCGGTGCGGTCCACCACACGGCTGCGGTCCGCAGGGTCCGGGCCGGCAGGTCGAGCTCGGCGCTGCCCAGGACCTGCAGGTCGGGGATGCGTTTGCGCTGGTAGCCGAGGACCTGTGTCGTGACGTCCACGGCCCCGAAGCCCCAGGTGAGCGGCCCCCAGGCGACCGACTCGTCGACCGAGCGGATCTCCGTGGAGGTCACCCAGCGTGCCCAGGTCCCGTAGTCGACGTCCCGCCGGGTCACCAGCGCGACGCCGTCCTCGAGGTGCAGCTCGTCGACCACGAACGTCGCGCCCTGGTGCACGTAGACCGCACCGGGGTGCACGGTCGAGTCCGCCGAGCCCGCGTCGACGGTGCCGAGCAGCCGCCCCGTCACGGACTCGACGACACGCACCGGGTCGCCGCCGGACCCCCGCAGGTCGGTGAGCCGGCTCGCGGGCTCGGCGTGCGTCCAGTACCAGCCCGACGGACGGCGACGCAGGGCGCCCCGCTCGACGAGCTCGGCGAGCAGGTCCGCCGCCCGCTCCCCGAACAGCCCGAGCTCCTCGGCTCGCAGCGGCTGCTCGGCGGCCGCGGCGCACAGGTGCGGGGCGAGCACGTACGGGTTGGTCGGGTCGAAGACGGTGGCCTCGACCGGCGTCTCGAAGATCGCCTCGGGGTGGTGCACGAGGAAGGTGTCGAGCGGGTCCTCACGGGCCACGAGCGCGACCAGCCCGTCGGCACCGGCCCGGCCCGCCCGACCCGCCTGCTGCCACAGCGACACCCGGGTCCCGGGCCAGCCCGCGATGAGCACCGCGTCGAGCCCGGAGATGTCGACGCCGAGCTCGAGCGCGTTGGTCGTCGCGAGCGCGCGCAGGTCACCGGTGCGGATCGCGGCCTCGAGCGCCCGCCGCTCCTCGGGCAGGTACCCACCCCGGTACGCGGACACCTGGCGGGCGAGCTGGGGGTCGATCTCCTCGAGGTGGCCGCGCGTCGACGCCGCGACCGACTCGGCGCCCCGGCGGGACCGCGTGAAGGCGAGCGTCCGCGCGCCCGCGACCGTGAGGTCGGCGAGCAGGTCGGCGATCTCCGCGGTGGCGGTGCGCCGCGGCCGGTCGGCGGGCTCGGCGGTGAGGCGCTCGCCGGTGCCCAGCGGACCCGAGCCCTCGGCGTCGGGCGACCCGGCGAGCGGTCCCTGGTCGGTGGTCGCCCACACGTCCTCGGGGCCCGGGGGAGCGCGGTCGTCGGGTGCCCGTGTCGCGGCGGCCGGGAGCGGCAGGGCGGTGGCCCACGGGTCGTCGTCGGGCAGGAGGTCCGACCAGGGCGCGTCCCCGCCGGGGAGCTCGGGGGGCTGCCACAGCACGAACGTCTTGCGGCCCGCGGGCGACGCGTCGGCCGTGACGGCGGTGACCTCGGAGGTTTCCACGCCGAGCAGGCGCGCGGCGCTCGCGGCAGGGTCCGACGTCGTGGCGGACGCGAGCAGGAAGACGGGCGACGAGCCGTACGTCGCGGCCAGCCTCCGCAGCCGGCGCAGCACGAGCCCGACGTGCGCGCCGAACACCCCGCGGAACGCGTGGCACTCGTCGAGCACGACGTACTGCAACGAGCCGAGCAGCCGCGCCCACCGTCGGTGCTGGGGGAGCAGCGCGAAGTGCAGGAAGTCCGGGTTCGTGAGCACGACGTCGGCGTACTCCTGCACCCAGCGCCGTTCGTCCAGCGAGGTGTCGCCGTCGCACGTCGCGACCCGCACGTCACGGGCGCGCGACGCCGTCAGGAGCCGGTCGAGGGCGTGCCGCTGGTCGGCGGCGAGCGCCTTCGTCGGGCACAGGTACAGCGTGCTCGCGCGCCGCCCGACGGACTCGATGCGCCCCGGGTCGAGGGTCGACGACGCGACGGCGGTCCGGGCCGCGGTGAGGGCCGGGAGCCAGAACGCGAGTGACTTGCCGGATCCGGTGGACGTCGCGAGGACCACGTGGCGGCCGGACCGGGCGATGTCGGCGGCCTCCGCCTGGTGGCGCCAGGGCCGGTCCACGCCGAGCGCGCGGTAGCCCTGGACGAGGTCGGCGTCCGCCCACGCGGGCCAGTCGACCTGCTCGCCGGGGCGTGCGGGGAGGTGCCGGACGTGCGTCATCCGGTCCGCCCGCCGCCCTGCGGCGAGCAGCACGTCGAGCAGCTCGCCGGTCCGGACCACGGCGTCATCCTCGCACCGGCGCGGAGGTGTGGGTTGCCAGGGATGCGACCCGGACGGGACCCGCCGCGGGTTGTCGGCGAAACCGGACGGGACCGCGCACGGCGGGGGTGGCGCGGGTGGCGAGGGTGGGGGTGGCGCGGGTGGCGGGTGGAGGGGCGGCGCGTGAGGCGTGGGTGGCGCGCGAGGATCAGGGCATGCGCGGACGGATCGACCTGAACTGCGACCTCGGCGAGGGGCTCGACGACTGGGTGCCCGGGGTGCCGGGCCCGGAGTCGGTGCTGCTCGACGCCGTCACGAGCGCGAACGTGGCGTGCGGGTTCCACGCGGGGGACGAGCGCATCATGACCGCGGTGTGCCGGGCGGCGGCGGCGCGCGGCGTCGCCGTGGGGGCGCAGGTGTCGTACCGGGACCGGGAGCACTTCGGGAGACGGTTCCTCGACGTGCCGGCCGGCGTGCTGCACGCGGACGTGGCCGAACAGGTGGCGGCGCTGCGGCGAGCGGCTCGTGAGGCGGGGACGACGGTGGCGTACGTGAAGCCGCACGGTGCGCTCTACAACGCCGTCGTCACGCACGAGCAGCAGGCGGCCGCGGTGGTCGACGCCGTCGTCGCGTCGGGCGGTGACCTGCCCGTCGTCGGCCTGCCCGGCGCCGTGGTGCTCGACGTCGCCCGGGACCGCGGCCTGCGGGCGGTCACCGAGGCGTTCGCGGACCGTGGCTACCGGGCGGACGGGACCCTGGTGCCGCGCAGCGAGGAGGGGGCGCTCGTGGTCGACGCCGCGGCGGTGGTGGCCCGGGTGCTGGACATGGTCGTGCGCGGGCACGTCGTCGCGGTGGACGGCACCGTGGTGGCGGTCGAGGCGGAGTCGGTGTGCGTGCACTCCGACACCCCGGGGGCGACGGTGCTCGCAGCTGCGGTGCGCGAGGCGCTCGCCGGCGCGGGGGTCGTCGTCCAGCCGTTCGTCTGACGGGGGCGTCCCCGTCCTGACAGGGGTGGTCGCAGCGCTACGGTCGGTTCCCGTGATCGTCTGGCTCAACGGAACCCACGGCGCAGGCAAGACCACGACCGGTGCGCTCGTGCAGCAGCTCGTCCCGAACTCCCGGGTGCTCGACGCCGAGAAGGTCGGCGAGACGCTCATGGACATCTCGCCGGGACTGCCCGCGACGGACAACTTCCAGCACTGGCCCCCGTGGCGACCGCTCGTCGTGGAGACGGCCCGCCGCGTGCTCGACTACACCGGCGGGACCCTCGTGATGCCCATGACCGTGCTGGTCGAGGAGTACTGGCGGGAGATCAGCGCGGGCCTGGCCCGGCACCGGATCCCGGTCCGGCACTTCGTGCTCCATGCGGACCAGGACACCCTCCGTGGGCGCATCGAGAGGGACCACCCGGTGCCGTCCCCGTTCCGGCTGCGCTACCTCGAGCCGTACGCGGAGGCTGCCCGCACGTGGCTGCACCGGGAGGCCGAGGTCGTCGACACCACGGACCTCACGCCCGCGCAGACCGCCGCGCTGATCGCGGAGGCCGTCCGGGTGTGAGGGCTGGCGCGTCGCCCGCCGGCAGGGCCGCGACGCACGGCGGCCCGGGCGGTCGTCCCGCCCGGGCCGCTGCGATGGTGCGCTCTGGCGATGGTCCTTCCCTGCGCTGGTGCGTGCCGGTCAGCGTGCCCCGGCGCCGGCGCTGACGATCGACTTGACCTGCGAGGACGAGTCGAGCGAGTACGAGTACGGGATGGACGCGACGGACCCGCCGGTCTGACCGGCCGTGGAGCCCACGAACGTGTTGTTGCGTGCGACGAGCGAGCCCGCGGACGACGAGCCCTCACCGAGGTGGTAGGTGTCCGGGGTGTTCTCGAAGTAGTTCCCCTCGACGAGCACGCCGGCCTCCTCGGTCGACGCGACGCCGTACGACTTCACGCTCGAGTAGAGGTTGTTGTAGACGTGCACGGGGTTGCCGAACCGGACGCGCGGGTTGCGCTGCGTCGTGCCGTTGAACCAGTTGTGGTGGTAGGTCACACGCAGGTGGCCGCGGTCCTGGGAGCCGTTGTCGTCGGAGTGGCCGACGAGCGAGTTCTTGTTCTGCCCGTTGAACCGGTTCCACGACACCGTGACGTAGTCCGACGCGCGCTTGATGTCGGCGGACCCGTCGTACCCGGTGCCGAACGTGTTGTGGTCGATCCACACGTTCGTCGACGTCTCGACGTTGATCGCGTCGTCGTCCCACCCGTCGAACGTGAGGTTGCGCAGGATGACGTTCTTCGCGCTCTTCACGTTGAGGCCGCAGCCGACGATCTTGGAGCCGCTGGCGCCCTCGATCGTCTTGTTCGACCCGATGGTCAGCATCCCGGAGCACGAGATCGTGCCGGACACCCGCACGACCTTCGCGGTGGTGCCGGACGCCGCCGAGGTGAGGGCGGACGCGCTGGTGACGGTCGTGACGGAGGCGGAGCCGCCGCCGGTGGTGCCGCCGTTCTGCGACGCCCAGCCGACGAGGCCGGTGGACGGTGCGCTGGTCGGGTTGCTGGTCGGCTCGGGCGAGCTGCCGAGCTTCACGAGCTCCCACTGCTGGTTGTACTGGTTGTTGTCGGTGAGCTGGGTGACGGTCGCGCCGTCGGCGGTGGACCGGTCGGTCACGGTGACGAGCTTGCCGCTGTGGCGGTTGACGAGCCGGACGCGGCCGCCCTCGGAGTCGACGAGCTTGAACTGCTGGTTCCAGCCGTTGCTGTCGGTGTACTGGCGGAACTCGCCTCCGTCGGCGGTGCTCCAGCCCCACAGGTCGAGGACCTTGCCGGAGTGGCGGTTCTGCAGGCGGTACCAGCCGGAGCCGGAGTCGACGAACTTCCACTGCTGCCAGTTGCCGTCGTTGCGGGTCCACTGCTGGATGACGCCGCCGTCGGCGGTCGACCAGTTCGCGACCTCCATGGCCTTGCCGCTCTGCCGGTTGACGAGCACGTAGTACGCGCCGGTGTCGACGCTGGCGGCGGACGCGGGCAGGGCGGTGAGCCCGACGATGCCGGCGGCGAGCGCGACGCCCGCCGCCGTGGCTGCCCACAGCGAGCGGGCGGTGCCGGTGATGGTGCGGATCCTCATTGATCCCCCTCGGGATGAGTGGAGTCGGTACCAGCCCCCGCGGTACCGGGTCGGGCGCGGGGGACCCGTGCGGGCCGGCCGACCCGGCACGGGTGCGTAAGCGCTTTCCACCTGTCGGGGCGACAGTAGGGCGGTGCCTGCGACGAGGGAAGGGGAACCGGTTTCTCGAATCGCTTCACCGTCGGCGCGAACCGCCTCGCGACACGGCGCGCACGCACCGGCACCCATCCACCGACCCGCACCCACCGACCCGCACCCACCGACCCGCACCGCCGGCAGACAGTGCGCAGCGGCCCGCGAGCGGCAGGATCGGCGCATGACCGACTCCACCGGCGCGCGCGTCGTCGCGTTCGGAGACGACGCGCTGCTCGTCGAGGTCGCGGATCTCGCCGCCGTGCGCCGGCTGGACGCCGCGCTGCGCGCGGAACGGGCCGACGGGTCCGGGCCGTGGGCGGCGGTCGTCGACCAGGTGCCCGCGGCGCGCACGGTGCTGCTGCGCACGTCGCCCGGTGCGGACCTGGCCGAGCTGGCGGGCGCCGTCCGGAGCGCCTGGGAGGCGGTCGCCCAGGACGCGGCGGACGGGGAGACGCCGGCACCGGGCGACGCGACGGACCAGGGGTCCGCCGGCGTCGTCACGCTGCAGGTCGTCTACGACGGTGCGGACCTCGCGGACGTCGCGGACCTCACGGGCTGCACCGTCGACGAGGTGGTCGCCCGCCACGCCGCGCCGACGTACACGGTCGCGTTCGGCGGCTTCATGCCGGGGTTCGCGTACCTCGTGGGGCTCGACCCGCGGTTGCACGTCCCGCGCCGTGACTCGCCGCGCGAGCGCGTCCCGGCCGGCTCGGTCGCGATCGCGGACGAGTACTCGGCGGTGTACCCGGCGCAGACGCCGGGCGGGTGGCGGCTGCTGGGGCGGTGCGACGTCGACCTGTTCGACGTGACCCGCACGCCCCCTGCCCTCCTGGCCCCGGGCACCCGGGTGCGGTTCGCGCCGGTGACGAGGCCGGCATGACGGACACGCCGTACCTCGAGGTCGTCGCGCCCGGAGTCCTCACGCTCGTGCAGGACCTCGGGCGGCCGGGCTGGGCGCACGTCGGCGTCGGCAGGTCCGGGGCGGCGGACCCGGCGGCGCTGCGGCTGGCGAACCGACTGGTCGCGAACCCGGAGGGGGCGGCGGGCCTGGAGGTCCTCATGGGCGGGCTGCGGCTGCGGGCGCACGGGCCGGTGGCGGTGGCGGTGACGGGCGCACCGGCACCTGCGTGGGTCGGCAGCACTCCCGTCGGGGAGCATGCGCCCGTGGAGCTGCGCGACGGCGACGAGCTCCGCGTCGGCGCTCCCGGCCGTGGGCTGCGGACGTACGTGGCGGTCCGGGGTGGTGTCGACGTGCCGCCGGTGCTGGGGTCGCGGTCGACGGACGTGCTGGGCGGGATCGGCCCTGCGCCGCTCGTCACGGGGGACGTGCTCCCGGTCGGACCGCCGCCGGCGGGGTGGCCGCTGGTCGACGTCGCGCCCGTCCGGCCGTGGCCTGACGTGGTCGTGCTGCCGGTCGTCGTCGGCCCGCACGCGGACTGGTTCGACGACGGTCTCACCGTCCTGTGCGGGGCGGACGGGTACGCGGTGACGCCCGCGACGAACCGGGTCGCGCTGCGGCTGGACGGCCCGACGGTCGCCCGGGCGGCGGCCGCGCGAGGGCGGGAGCTCCCGTCGCAGGGGCTCGTGCCGGGCGCGGTGCAGGTGCCGCCCGACGGGCTGCCGGTGGTGTTCGGGGTGGACCATCCGGTGACGGGCGGGTACCCGGTGCTCGCCGTCGTCCGGGCGCACGCGCTGGGTGCCCTCGGGCAGCTCCGTCCCGGCGAGCGGGTGTGGTTCGTGCGCGGATGAGTGACGTCGGCAGCGACACGCCGCGACATTCGTCGTACGCCCTGCGCCGGCATGCGGTGGGCGGGACGTAGGTCCCACGGCCGGGCTCGAGCCGGGCATAGAAATTCCCACATCTTGTGGTGCGCATCGGCGAGCACCACACCATGTGGAAGGGGAGCCATGTCAGAGCAGGTCGTCGTGGAGGTCGGCTCGTCGATCGACGAGTACCTGGACCGTCGCGACTGGCGGGTCAACGCCAACGCCAACCAGGGGTACTCCCTGGGCGGTCTCATCCTCAACACCGCGGGCAAGGTCGTCGCGAACTACTGGCTCAGCCACGTCTACCCCGAGGCGGTCGGTCGCGCGCACCGCGAGGGTGACCTGCACATCCACGACCTCGACATGCTGTCCGGCTACTGCGCCGGCTGGTCGCTGCGCACCCTGCTGCAGGAGGGGCTCAACGGGGTGCCCGGCAAGGTCGACGCGCGGCCGCCGAAGCACTTCGGCTCGGCCATCGGGCAGATCGTCAACTTCCTCGGCACCATGCAGAACGAGTGGGCGGGCGCCCAGGCGTTCAGCTCGTTCGACACGTACATGGCGCCGTACGTGCGGCTCGACGGCCTGACGTACGAGCAGGTCCGCCAGGGGATCCAGGAGCTCGTCTACAACCTCAACGTGCCGAGCCGGTGGGGCACGCAGACGCCGTTCACGAACCTCACGTTCGACTGGGTGTGCCCGGACGACCTGCGCGAGGACGTGCCGTTCGTCGCGGGGGAGCCGTGCGACTTCACGTACGGCGACCTCCAGACGGAGATGGACATGGTCAACCGCGCGTACATCGAGGTCATGACGGACGGCGACGCCTCCGGGCGGGTGTTCACGTTCCCGATCCCGACGTACAACATCACCAAGGACTTCGACTGGCACAGCGAGAACGCCGACCGGCTGTTCGCGATGACCGCCAAGTACGGGCTGCCGTACTTCCAGAACTTCATCAACTCGGAGATGAACCCGGGCGACGTCCGCTCGATGTGCTGCCGCCTGCAGCTCGACCTGCGCGAGCTCCTCAAGCGCGGCAACGGCCTGTTCGGCTCCGCGGAGCAGACGGGGTCGGTCGGGGTCGTGACGATCAACTGCGCGCGCCTCGGGTTCCTCAACCACGGCGACGAGCACGCGCTGTTCGACGAGCTCGGCACGCTGCTCGACCTCGCGCGCACGTCGCTCGAGCTCAAGCGGACCATCATCCAGACGTACATCGACGAGGGCCTGTTCCCGTACACGAAGCGGTACCTCGGCACGCTCGACAACCACTTCTCGACGATCGGCGTGAACGGCCTCAACGAGATGGTCCGCAACTTCACGGGCGACGCGTACGACCTCACCGACCCGCGCGGGCACGCCTTCGTCGTGCGGCTCCTCGACTTCGTGCGCGCCCGGATGGTGCAGTACCAGGAGGAGACCGGGCACCTCTACAACCTGGAGGCGACGCCCGCCGAGGGCACCACGTACCGGTTCGCCAAGGAGGACCGCCGCCGCTGGGCGACGATCCTGCAGGCCGGCACGGACGAGAACCCGTACTACACGAACTCCTCGCAGCTGCCCGTCGGGTACACGGACGACCCATTCGAGGCGCTCGAGCGGCAGGACGACCTGCAGACGAAGTACACGGGCGGCACCGTCCTGCACCTGTACATGGCGGAGCGCCTCTCGACCCCGGACGCGGCCCGAGAGCTCGTCCGCCGGTCGCTGTCGAGGTTCCGCCTGCCGTACCTCACGGTCACGCCGACGTTCTCGATCTGCCCCGCGCACGGCTACCTGGCGGGGGAGCACCCGACGTGCCCGCAGTGCGAGGCGACGTGCGAGGTGTGGACCCGGGTGATGGGGTACCACCGGCCCGTGAGCTCGTTCAACATCGGCAAGAAGGGCGAGCACATGGAGCGGCTGCCGTTCCAGGAGCGGGCGCTGGCGCGATGACCGGGCGCACGACGGCAGGGGCCGACGACCTCGCCATCGCCGGGCTGACGCCCCTGTCGTCGTGCGACTGGCCCGGCAGGCTCGTCGCCACCGTGTTCCTGCAGGGCTGCCCGTGGCGGTGCACCTACTGCCACAACTCGGCGATCCTCGACCCCCGCACGCCCGGCACCGTGCCGTGGGACGACGTGCGTTCCCTGCTGGCCCGGCGGCGGGGGCTGCTCGACGGCGTGGTGCTCTCGGGCGGCGAGCCGCTGCGGCAGCCCGCGCTCGTCGACGCGGCGCGGGAGGTGCGCGAGGCCGGGTTCGGTGTGGGCCTGCACACGTCGGGCGCCTACCCGGGCCGCCTCGAGGCGGTCCTGCCGCACGTCGACTGGGTCGGATTCGACGTCAAGGCGCCGGCCCGGCTGTACCGGGCGGTCACGCAGGTCGGTGGCCCGACGACGACCGCGGACGCGGCGTTCGCGTCGCTGCGGCTCGTGCTCGGCTCGGGTGTCGACGTGCAGGTCAGGACCACCGTCGACCCGACGGTGCTCGGGCCGGACGACGTCGTCGAGCTCACCGGTCTGCTCGCCGAGCTCGGCGTCCGCGACCACGTGCTGCAGGAGGTCCGCACGGACGGCACGACGGCCGAGTACCGGGCGGCGCTGGCCGCTGCGGCCGCCGCCTGACAGTCCCCCCGCCCGACGCGCACCTGGGTCTGCTCGTCGGGCGGGGTCCCGTCTGTTTGAATCAGTCGGGGAGGCAAGCCCGTGGACGTCAAGGTGACCAGCAGGGACGTCGGCGACCAGACGGTCGTCGACGTCGTCGGCGAGATCGACGTCTCGACCGCCGACGTCCTGCGCGAACGGCTCCTCGACCTGCTCGACCACGACCGCACCGACCTCGTCGTCGACCTGCGTGAGGTCCGGTTCATGGACTCCACCGGCCTCGGGGTGCTCGTCGGGACCCTCAAGAAGGTGCGCCTGCTCGGCGGGCGTCTCCAGCTCGTGATCGACTCCGAGCGGCTCCTCAAGGTCCTGCAGATCACCGCGCTGCTGCAGGTGTTCACCGTGCACGCCACGGTCGAGGACGCGCTCGCGAGCTGACCGCAGCCAGATCGGCCGGCGGGCGGCGGGTCCCTCCACCGCACCGCCCACCGGCCGGGATCAGGGCGTCACGACTGGGGCGTGAGCCGGTAGAGGACGGACGACTGGCCGTCGGGGGTCGTCGCCTGCGAGATCTCGACGTGCCAGTCGGGCGTCTCGACCCGGGAGATCCGCGCCGGCACGATGCCGTTCTCGATCGGGCCGCTCGGGCGGCCCGCGCCCTCGTCGACGATCAGGTGCGCGGCCGCGTTCACGTTGTCCACCGCGTCGACACCGACCTCGGCGACCCAGGCGTCGTCGTCCTTGTGCGCGGTGATGAGCCGGCCCCCGAGCAACGGGACGTCGGCGGGGAAGTCGGCGGGCAGCCCCACCATCCGCGTCGGTGCGGGCAGCAGGTCCAGGGGCCACGAACCCGCGACCGTCACGGCTCCCGTCGCCGGGTCGAGGAACGTCGCGTAGGCCTGGTACTGGCCGGCGGGGAGCGGGTCTGCGGCTCGAGTGCACGTCAGCAGCCCGCCGGTCAGCATGACGTAGGTGCCGCCCGTGTCCGGTGCCACCCACGAGTACGGGTCGTCCTGCGGCGCCGGCGTCGACACCACGGTCCCGTCGTGCGCCACGACGAGCCGCAGGCCCAACGACCCGATCACGTCCCCGGACGCGATGCCTGCGGCGTTGATCTCGGACCGCAGCTCTCCGATCCGGTTGTCGATCGCCGCCAGCGCCGCGTCGTCGAGCACGTTCCCGTCGCTGTCGGTGCCCCGGCGGCGCGTCTCCTCCAGGGCGTCGCGCTGCGCGACGAGATCACCGGTCCCGATCCCGGCGACGGCGCTGCTGGAACCCGTCACGAGGACACCGGCCGAGAACTTCCGGCCGAGGAGAGGACCGAGCCCCGCGTTGACGTCGTCATCCGGGCCGGCGTGCGCCGGCGCGTCCGCGTCCGCGGTCGGCAGTGCGGCGACGTCCGACCCGCAGGTCCCGGGTGCGGCGTCCGGGTCGGCCGACGGCAGCCGCACGCCGCCGTCCCACGTGCCGCGCGTCAGGCCGAGCGCGACGACGCCCACGGCGCCGGCCGCGACGGCCCCGCGAGCACCCTGGCGCACGACCCGGCGCCGCCGGATCCGCGTCGTGAGCGCACCGACCTCGAACGGGGCGTCGCCGTCTCCGTCGACCATGTCGTGCAGGGTGTGGCTCAGCTGGAGTGTCATGACCGTTCCTTCCCGTTGGTGACGAGCTCGATGTCGACCGTGTCCGCGTCCGGCAGCGGCCCCAGCAGGGCCTCGAGCTGCGCGGTCGCGTCGGCGAGGTACCGCTTGACGGTCCCCTCGGCGACGTCGAGGCGGCGGCCGATCTCCGGCACGGTGAGGTCGTCGTAGTAGCGGAGCACCACGCACGCCCGCAGCCGCGGCCGCAGCGTCATGAGCGCCGCCCGCACGTCGACCCGCGTGCCGCTGGTCGCCTCGTGCCCGGCGACCTCGTCGTCCCGCGCGACGAGGTGCCGCACGGCCGACCAGCGCAGGCGGCGCCGGTGCCCGTCGAGGAACGTCGAGAGCACCGCCTTGCGCACGTACGCCTCCGCGGCGACCGTGTCCCGCAGGGGCCGCCCCCCGCTGAAGCACCGGACGAGGGCGTCCTGCACCAGGTCCTCCCCGGCGCGTTCGTCACCCGTCAGCAGTGCGGCGTACCGCACGAGCGCCCGTCCGCGGACGCGGACCAGCTCGTCGAGCACCTGTTCCCAGGCCGCCATCGGACCTCCCTGTCGTGGCCGTCATGATCCAGGACGACCGGGGAGCAAGAATCGTTGGTCGGGTCCGGTGAGGTCAGGTGAGCGTGAGGGTGAACGGTGCGCCGATCACGGCGTGCACCAGGTCGCCTCCCGTCCACGTGCCGCTCGGCCTCGTCGTCCAGCCGGTCAGGGCGACCAGGGGGATCACGGTGTAGTCGCCGGCCGGGAGGGTGTCGGAGGTGCATCCGACGAGCGGCCCCGCACCACTCTCGAGCCTCATGCCGGCGCCGCGCCCGAGATCCACGCCCTGCACCCAGCCGTCGACCTGGTCCGCCCAGACGCCACCCACGACGACGCCGTGCTGCACCACCACGTACTCGACCCACCACCCGAGACCGGCCCGGATCCGGTCGGGACCGGCGTACGTGAGCCGCCCCGCGACGTCGAGCTCGGTGCCCGCCGGTGCCGTGCTGGGGAAGCGGTCGAGGTCGAGGGAGAGCATGGCGGGGCTGGTCGGTCCGGCGGGCGCGGGGTCGCCGCAGGCCGGCAAGGGTGACGCGGGACCGGCGTCGAACGGGACCGTGGACCACTCGGGCACGGTCGCGTCCGGCGCCTCGCCGACGATGTCGAACGGGACCGCCGGTCCGACGGCCGTGAGCGGCTCGGCGACGGGAAGGGCCCGCAGCTCGTCCAGCGACCTGCCCTGGTACGTCTCGCCGGGCTCGTTGCCGAGCGACGTGACGCCGCCCCACGCGCGCACCTCGTAGTGGCCCGCCGGCAGCGGGCGTCCCGAGGTTGCTCCGTGGCCGTCGTCGCAGACGGTGAGACCGATGGAGCCCACGTAGGTGGTCGGAGGATTCTCTCCCCACCACGCGTCGTAGAGCTCGTCCTCGGCCTCGTGGCCCTGGTAGAGGTCCGCGGTCGCGACGACGACGCCGTCGCGCGTCACGGTCAGCGCAGGACCGGAGCCCGGAACGATGGACAGGAGACCTTCGCCCCCGCCGTCCGCGACCGCGATCCACGACTCGACGGCGAGCGGGTCGCCCGCCTGCGCGGTGGCCTCGGACAGCCGGACCTGCGCCTCGTACCGCTCGCCGACCGCCGGCACGGGCACGGTGTCGGCGAGCGAGCCGCACGACCCGTACGGCAGCGTCGGATCGCCGGACGGCAGGACCACGAGGTCCGGCGTCGGGGTGGGGGTCGGCGTCGGGGTGGCCGACGTGGACGACGCCGACGGCGTGTGCGCGGGCGGCGCGGGGCGGGCCGGGGGGCGGACGGCGTACGCGGTCCCGACGGCCAGGACGGCGATCGCCGCGGCGGAGGCCACCGAGACCGTGACGGCACGGATCCGCCGGCGGTGCCGGACGCGGGCCGCGACCCTGCCGACCGGCAGCTCCTGCCCGGGTGCCCGCTGGGACCGTTCGACGCGGTCGGCGAGCTCGCCGAGCGCGGTGCTCAGGTCACGGTTCATCGCCGGCCTCCGTTCGCGACGGTCGCGACGTCCTCGGTCATGAGTCCCGGCTGCGGGCCGAGCAGCGGTTCGAGCTTGCGACGGGCGTCCGACAGGTACCGCTTGACGGCACCGGCGGATATCCCGAGGCGGTGGGCGACCTCGGGCAGCGTGAGGTCGTCGTAGAACCGCAGGACGACGCAGGCGCGCTCGCGGGGGGACAGGACGGTCAGGGCGGCGGCGACGTCGGCGCGGTCGGCGGCGGCGGCGTGCTCGTCGCGTCCCGGTCCCGCCGCCTCGACGAGGTGCGCGACGGCGTCGAGGCGTCGCCGGCGGCGCCACGTGTCGAGGTAGGCGTTGAGGATCACGCGCCGCACGTAGCCCTCCAGGGAGTCGACGTCGTGCGGACGGCGTCGGGAGAACGCGTTGACCAGGGCGTCCTGGACCAGGTCCTGGGCATCGTGCACCTCACCCGTGAGCAGGTGCGCGTACGCGACGAGGGCGGGGCCGCGCTCGTGGACCAGTCGACCCAGGTCGTCCTCCCAGGTCACCGGCCACCTCCGTCGCGAGTTCGTGTCACACCCGTCATGACGCCCGGGGTATCGGAACGGTTGGGGGTGAACTTGATGGACACCCAGGAGTGCGATCTTCGTCACATCGCCTGGTTAGACTGCCCGGGTCCGACGGCAACGGGGCCGGCGGACAGACGCGGTCAGGGGGGCCACGTCGAACGTCCGAGGAGGATGCATGGTCGAGCTCGGATCCACGAGCCTCACGATCGTCGGTGTCATCGCGGCCCTGGGAGTGGCAGCTCTGCTCGTGGCGGTCGTGCTCCGCCGGCAGGTGCTCGCAGCCGGTGAAGGCACCTCGTCCATGCGCGAGATCGCGCGCGCCGTCCAGGAGGGTGCGTCCGCGTACCTGAGCCGGCAGTTCCGGACCCTGGCGATCTTCGCGGTCGTCGTCTGCGGCCTGCTCTTCCTGCTTCCGGGTGACAGCGGCATCAAGCTGGGCCGCTCGCTGTTCTTCCTGGTCGGCGCGGTGTTCTCCGCGTCGATCGGCTTCCTGGGCATGTGGCTGGCGACGCGCGCGAACGTCCGCGTCGCGGCGGCGGCGTCCGAGCCCGGTGGGCGCGCGGAGGGCGCGCGCATCGCGTTCCGGACCGGTGGCGTCGTCGGCATGTCGGTCGTGGGCCTCGGCCTGGTCGGTGCCGCGAGCGTGGTGCTGATCTACCGCGGCGACGCGCCGTCCGTGCTCGAGGGCTTCGGGTTCGGGGCCGCGCTGCTCGCCATGTTCATGCGGGTCGGCGGCGGCATCTTCACCAAGGCCGCGGACGTCGGCGCGGACCTCGTCGGCAAGGTCGAGCAGGGCATCCCCGAGGACGACCCGCGCAACGCGGCGACCATCGCGGACAACGTCGGCGACAACGTCGGCGACTGCGCGGGCATGGCGGCCGACCTGTTCGAGTCCTACGCCGTGACGCTGGTCGCCGCGCTCATCCTCGGCAAGGCCGCGTTCGGCGAGCAGGGGCTCGTGTTCCCGCTCGTCGTCACCGCGGTCGGTGCGCTCGTCGCGGTGCTCGGCGTGTTCATCACGCGGGTGCGCGGCTCGGAGAGCGGCCTCACGGCGATCAACCGCGGGTTCTACATCGCGGCCCTCGTCGGCGTGCTGCTCGCGGCGGTCGCCGCGTTCGTCTACCTGCCGTCCACGTTCGCCGACCTCACCGGCGGCACCGTCGGCCTCGAGACGCACGACGGGGACCCGCGGCTCATCGCGTCGGCGGCCGTCGCCATCGGCGTCGTGCTCGCGGGCATCATCCTGTGGGTCACCGGCTACTTCACGGGCACGACGAGCAAGCCGACGCTGCACGTCGCCAAGACGACCCTCACGGGTGCGGCCACGGTCGTGCTGTCCGGCATCGGCGTCGGGCTCGAGTCGGCCGTCTACACCGCGGGCATCATCGCGGCGGCGATCTGCGGCGTGTTCCTCATCGCGGGCGGCAACGTCGCGCTGGCGCTGTTCCTCATCGCGCTCGCGGGCTGCGGCCTGCTCACCACGGTCGGCGTCATCGTCGCCATGGACACCTTCGGGCCGGTCAGCGACAACGCGCAGGGCATCGCGGAGATGTCCGGCGACGTGACGCCCGAGGGCGCGCAGATCCTCACCGACCTCGACGCCGTGGGCAACACGACGAAGGCCGTCACCAAGGGCATCGCGATCGCGACGGCCGTGCTCGCCGCGACCGCGCTGTTCGGGTCCTACGCGGACGCCGTGCAGAACACGCTCGCCAGCGTCACGGGCGGCCCGGCCAACGCCCTCGTCGAGTCGATGCTGCAGTACGACATCATCAGCCCGATGACGCTCGTCGGCGTGATCCTCGGCGGCGCCACCGTGTTCCTCTTCTCGGGCCTGGCGATCGACGCCGTGACCCGGGCGGCCGGTGCCATCGTGTTCGAGGTCCGCCGCCAGTTCCGCGACAACCCCGGCATCATGACCGGCGAGGTCCGCCCGGAGTACGGCAAGGTCGTCGACATCTGCACCCGCGACTCGCTGCGTGAGCTCGCGACCCCGGGTCTGCTCGCCGCGTTCGCGCCCATCGCCGTCGGCTTCGGCCTCGGTGTCGGGCCGCTCGCCGGCTTCCTCGCCGGGGCGATCGGGTCCGGCGTCCTCATGGCCGTGTTCCTCGCGAACTCGGGCGGTGCGTGGGACAACGCGAAGAAGATCGTCGAGGACGGCAACTTCGGCGGCAAGGGCTCCGACGCGCACGCCGCGGCGGTCATCGGCGACACCGTCGGCGACCCGTTCAAGGACACCGCGGGCCCGGCGATCAACCCGCTCATCAAGGTCATGAACCTGGTCGCGGTGCTCATCGCCCCGGCGGTCGTGACGATCTCGGTCGGCGACGGCGCGAGCCAGGCCGGCCGCCTCGCGATCGCCACGGCCGCGGCGCTGATCGCGTTCGGCGCGGTCATCGCGTCCCGGCTGCGGGCCGCCCGCGTGGACCGCGAGGGCGGTCTGGAGCAGGAGGCCGCGCAGGCGCTCGCCGCGAAGTCGTCCGTCCCGGCCGACACCAGCGAGATCGACGAGGCCGACGAGTCCGACTCGGCGCTCACGCGCTGACGCACCGCACCTGCGCCCCTTGCCCGGTCACCCGGGCGAGGGGCGCAGGTCTGCCCGCAGTTCGTGGGCCGGGCGCGCCGCTGCCCGCTCGGGCACACTGCTGCCGGACGGACCGAGCTCCGCACCGAGCTCTGCGCCGAGCCATGCACCGAGCCACGCACCGAGCCACGCAACGAGCCCGACACCGAGCAGAGGAGACGCCGTGCCGCACGCGCTCGTCCTGGTGGGCCGAGGCCGCTACGAGGACCCGTGGCACGACCATGCGGCCACGTCGCACGCACTCGTGGCCCTGCTCGAGGACGCCGGGTGGACGGCACGGCTGCGCAGCACGTTCCCCGACGCCCTCGACGACGACGTGCCCGACCTGCTCGTCGTCAACGCCGGCAGCGGCCCGGTCGACCCCGCGTTCGACGGTGCCGACGACGTGTGGCGCCCGTTCCACGACCGCCGGGCCGCCCTGACCGACGGCGGCGTCCCGGTCCTCGCGGTCCACCAGGCGGCGAACACGTTCGAGGACGACCCGCGCTGGGCGGCGACCCTCGGCGGCCGGTGGGTCGAGGGCACGTCGTGGCACCCGCCTCTCGGCGACGCCGCGTTCCGGGTCGTCGACCACGCCCACCCGGTGACGGCGGACCTCGCCGACGGGCTCGCCGCCGTCGACGAGCGGTACCTCGACCTGCAGGTGTCGGGGCCGGTGCACGTGCTCGCCGTCGCCGACCACGAGGGCACCCCCCACCCGGTCGTGTGGGCCACCGAGGGGCCGGCCCGGGTCGTCTACTCGGCGCTCGGCCACGACGTGAGGTCGTACGGCTCGCCGTCGCACCGGGCGCTGCTGCGGTCGGCGGCCGGGTGGCTGGTGGGCTGACCGCCGAGCGGTGCCTGGACGCAGCGGCGAGGATGGCGGCGTGACGGACGGACGGCGGATGCGCCTCATGACGTACAACGTCAAGGGCCTCTCGCTCGACCGTGCCGCCGTCGTCGAGGTCGTCCGGGCGCAGCGACCGGACGTGCTCGCTCTCCAGGAGCCGCCGCGCGGGCCTGCCGGCCGGTGGCGGCTGCGCCGGTTCGCGGCCGCCACCGGGCTGGTCGCCGTGGTCAACGGCCGGGGCGCGCGCACGACGGCGCTGCTGGTCGCGCCGGGACGGGCCGTCTCCCGGGCGCGCGCGTTGCGCCTGCCGTGGCGGTTCGGCACGACGCGCCGGGGGGTGAGCGTCGCCGTCGTCGACGACGTCCGGGTGGTCGTCGTGCACCTCAGCCTGCATCGGGTGGAGCGGGCCGAGCACCTCGAGCGGCTCGTCGCGTCGACCGTGCCCGCACCGCCCGGCGCGACCGTGCCCGCACCGCCCGGCGCGACCGTGCCCGCACCGCCCGTCGCGGACGCGGCCTCGCTGCCCGGCGCGCCCGCGCCCGTGGCCGGCGGCCCGCCGACCGTGGTGCTCGGGGACCTCAACGAGCTGCCCGGTGGCCCGGCGTGGCTGCGGCTCGGGCAGGTCCTCACCGACGTCGCCCCCGACGGCGACCCGACGTTCCCGGCCGGCGTGCCCCGCAAGCGGATCGACGCGGTGCTCGTCTCGGCCGGGATCGTCGTCGAGCGCGTGCTCGTCCCGGACGGCGACGCGGCCCGCCGCGGCAGCGACCACCGGCCGGTCGTCGTCGACCTCGTCCTCGCCGGGCACGACAACACCGAGGAACGTGCCTGACCGCTCGGCCGTGCGGTGCAGGGTTCGTCGCACCAGACGCGACGAACCCTTCGGCGGGCCCCGACGGGCCGGTCCGAGCCCGTCCGGAACAATGGCCGGGTGAACCCCACCCCTGCCGTGCCCGTCACCGACCTCGGCCGCCTCGACGACCTGCGCGCCGACCTCACCGACGCCGGCTACTCGGTGGTGGGCGTCGAGGACGTCCTCGGGGCCGTCGCCGCGGACGCGCTGCACCGTGAGGAGCCCGTGCCCGCCCGCCGGGCGACCGCCGGCCGCACGGACCCGGTGCCGGTGCTCGCGCGGCTGTTCCTGCTCGGCGAGCCCGTGCCGCGGCGGCTGCTCGCGGCCGCGCTGCCGCGTCTGGGCGTGGCGGGCGCCGAGCGGCTCGGACTCGTCGCGGCGGCGGGCGAGGGGGCCGACGACGAGGTGCGGGCCTGCGTCGACCTGCGCCCGTACGTCGCGGTCGACGGGCACGGCGAGGTCGACTGGTGGATCGCGTCGGACCTCGGCGAGCTCGCGACCGGCCGCGCGCTGCGGACCGACCACGTGCTCGGCGTCGGGGGTGCGTCCACGACGCTCGCGCAGGTCACCGTCCGCGACGAGCGTCGCCGAGCGCTCGACCTGGGCACCGGCTGCGGCATCCAGGCGCTGCACGCGTCGCGGCACACCGGTCACGTCGTCGGCACCGACATCTCCGCGCGGGCCCTCGCGTTCGCCCGGTTCAACGCGGCGCTCGCGGGGCTCGGCGAGCAGCGGCTGTCGCTGCGGTCCGGGTCGATGCTGGAGCCCGTCGCGGGCGAGCGGTTCGACCTCGTGGTGAGCAACCCGCCGTTCGTCATCACGCCGCGCACGGCGGGTGTGCCGGCGTACGAGTACCGCGACGGCGGGCGGGCCGGGGACGCGATCGTGCGCGACCTCGTCGAGGGCGTGGGGTCGGTGCTCGAGCCCGGCGGGGTCGCGCAGCTCCTCGGCAACTGGGAGGTCCGCCGGGGCGAGGACTGGTCCGAGCGGGTCGGGTCCTGGGTCGACGCGAGCGGGCTCGACGGCTGGGTCGTGCAGCGCGAGCTGCAGGACCCCGCGCAGTACGCGGAGACGTGGATCCGGGACGGCGGGACGACGCCCGAGCGGGACCGCGACGCGTGGGCGGCGCGCTACGGCGCGTGGCTGGACGACTTCGCGTCGCGCGACGTCGAGGCGATCGGGTTCGGCATCGTGACGCTGAGGCGCCCGGTGGACGGCGCGCCGACGCTGCGCCGCCTGGAGGAGGTCACGGGCAGCGTCCGCCAGCCGCTCGGCCCGGCGATCGCGGCGAGCCTCGCGGCCCACGACTGGGCGCAGCAGCGTGACGACGACACCCTGATGGCGGCCCGGCTGCAGGTCGCGGGCGACGTCACCGAGGAGCGGTACCTCACGCCCGGCGAGGTCGACCCGCAGGTCGTGCTGCTGCGGCAGGGCGGCGGGTTCGGCCGGGCCGTGCAGGCCGGCACGGCGCTCGCCGGTCTCGTGGGGGCGTGCGACGGCGACCTGACGGTCGGCCAGATCGTGGCGGCGCTCGGCTCGCTCCTCGACGTCGGCGCCGACGCGGTCGCCGCCGACGTCCTGCCGTCGCTGCGCGGGCTCGTGCGCGACGGCCTCGTCGTCCCCGTCTGACCGACGCGTCGCTCAGGTGCGCGCGGCGAGGGCCGCGGTGACCTGGGCCTCCTCCTCGTCCTGCTGCGCCTCCGTGAGGGCGATCGCGGCGGGGTCGCCCGCCTTCACGCCGGCGGCCCGGGCGTCGTCGGCGTCCCGCACGGCCTGGGTGAGCGGCGCGGTCCACAGCGGCGGCAGGACGGGGTTCGGTCCGTCGGGCCCGACGTAGCCGCCGCGCCAGCAGTCCGCGTCGAGGGCGAGCAGCCGTCGTGCGAACGGGTCCCAGCTCGGGTCGTGGAGCTCGAAGTCCTGGAAGTCGTCGGTGTAGGTGGTCATCCGGACGTCGCCGTCGACCTCCTGCAGCAGCCGGTACAGGGCCTCGCGGGCGTCGACGTCGTCGAGGTGGTCCCACGTGACGGTGACGGCGGAGCAGACCTCGAGGTCGGCCCGGTCGGCGTGCCGCAGGCCCAGGTCCGGCTTCCCGTCGAGCGACGACCGGTCGGCCACGAGGTCGGCGCGGGCGCGCAGCTCGTCGACGAGGGCCGCCTGCCGGTCCTGCTCCTGCGCGGCGGCGTCCTGCGTGCCGGCGGCGCGGAACGTCAGTGCGAAGCCGCGGTCCGCGCAGCCCGAGCCGGTCCGGAGCTCACCAGCCACGAGCGACACCCGGTAGTCGCCGCGCGTGGCGTCGACGCAGAGCTCGTCGTCCGTGCGGTAGGCCTCGGCGCGCACGTCGTCGACGACGCGGTGACCGGGGTCGTCGGGCCACTCGCCGGCCTTCTCGTACCGGGCGGTGAGGTCGTCGGCGAGGTCCTGGGCGACCTGGTCCACCACGGCGGCGTCGGTGCGGGTCCCGGCCCCGGACGCCCACGGCGCCGGCAGGTCGGTGCGCACCACGACCAGGGCGCTCGCGAGGGCGGTGACGATCGCGGCGAGCGTGCACAGGCTGACGCCGGCGACCGCGAGACCCCACCCGCCGTGGCCGGTGCGGCGGACGCGCCGCAGCGCGACGAGGCAGAGCACCAGCCCCACGGGCCAGAGCACGAAGGTGAGCACGAAGCCCCAGACGGCGACGGGGTCGGTGTCGCGGTACGTGCGGGGCTGTCCGGGTGTCGGCGGCGACACGGGCATTTCGGGCATGCGGGAGAGGGTAAGCGACGGGCGGGGCCGGTGAGGGCGGAACGTGGACATCGGTCCAGGCTCCCCGCCGCCGCCCCGCAGGCGACGACGGGCCCGGTCGCAGGGACCGGGCCCGTCGCGCGAGTGGGGCTCAGGTCGGGGTCAGCGGACCTCGACGTCGTCGATGACGTGCTGCCCGGCGTTGAGGTAGATGTTGATCCCCTTGACGTCGCCGAGCTGGGCCTGGCAGTCGGCGCTGAGCGTCGTCAGGTCGACCACCACGGCGTTCTCGTCGACCCGGGGGCCGTCGATCCAGCCGGTGAGGGCCGTCTCGCACCAGGTCCAGCTGCTGCCGACCTGCAGGGCCACCTTGGTGTCGACCCCGGTGGTCTGCGCGAGGTCGAACCGCAGCTCGGTGCGTCCGGTGAGGTCGAGCGACCCCGGCTGGACGCCGGCCCACGTGCCGTCGGGCGCCGGGCTGTCGACGGCCAGCGCGCCGCCCGTCCCCGTGGCCGTGCCCGCGAACGACGACCAGCCCTGGGCGCCGTCCGCGAAGTCGTAGAGCAGCTGCGGCTCGAGCGGGGTGGGCAGGTGGTCGTACCGGTGGAGGTACGCGGCCATGTCCTGCCGCGCGACCACCTTGAGCACGCCGTACTGGGTGGCCGACACCGGGGTGACGACGCCCTTCTCCGTCGCCCACGCGATCGCCTTCGCGTACGGGAACCAGGACGGGACGTCCTTGAACGTCGCCGCAGCGTCGGGCTCCGGCGACCCGGCGAGCTTCCACAGGAGCTGCGCGGCCGACGAGCGGTCGAGCGGGGCGTCCGGCAGGAACAGCGGGACGGGCTTGTTCGAGACGATCTTCTGGTCGACGGCCCACTCGACGGCCGCGTAGTCACGGTCCTTCTTGGGCACGTCCACGAAGGACGGCTTCTTCACCGCCGGCGTGAACGTCGCGTCCGAGTAGCGGTAGAGCAGCGAGACGGCCGCCCGCCGGGTCTCGGCCTTCGTCGGCCGGAAGGTGCCGTCCGGGTAGCCGGCGTCGAGGCCCTGGCCGTAGAGCCAGAGGATCTCCGTCTCGTACGGGTGGCCGCGCGGCACGTCCGAGAACACGGGCGGGCCGACCTTCGCGGTGATGTCGTCGACCACGATGCTGCCGCTGGGCGCACCGCCGTCGACCTGGTTGACGTACACGTTGAACTGCGCGACGGCCTTCAGGTCCTCCGCCGTGATGCGCCGGTCGGCGTGCGACGTGTCCCACGGGGCGGGCCGCCAGTCGCGGAACGGCACGGTGACGACGGACGCCGTGGTCCCGGCCAGCGACGGGTACGCCTCGTACGAGACGCCACCGGCGACGAGCTGCAGGACCAGCTTGTTGTTCGACCCGTCCGGCTTGACCCACAGCGACAGCTCGCTGAAGTCCGACCAGTCGGCACCGACCTGCTTGCCCAGGCCGGTGTACGTCTGGGTGCCGAAGTCGTAGTCCATCCGCAGCGCCTTGCTGCCGCCGCCGTGCACGCCCGTCTCGAGGGACAGCGTGTTGGCGCCGTAGGACACGTACTCGGCCCGCAGCGCGGTGTCGTCGCCGTAGCCCTCGAAGTCGTCGACGACCCCGGCGGGGAACGTCGGGCGCGGCCCGAGCACCGCGGACGCGTCGTCGGTCAGCACCTGCGTGCCGCCGTCGACCACGTGGACGGTGAGGCCCTGCGTCGAGTTGTCGAGCTGCCCCGCGGGGATCGCCCACTCGCCGGTCCACCACAGCCCGTCGCCCTTGCTGAGCTCGACGGTGGCGCCCTTGCTGCTCGTCACGTACACGCGCTCGGGCGACACGCCCTGCACGGTGACCCGGATCGTCGTCGGCCCGGTCGCGACCCGGGAGCCGTCGGCGGGGGAGACGAGGTGGACGAGCGGCTCCGCAGGCGTCGCGGTGGTGGCCCGGTCGAACGCCCCCTCGACCTCGGGGGCGAACAGCGTGAACGGGTCGGCGGCGTACGCCTGGAAGTCCTCGTACGTGCCGTCGCCGGGCACGGGCACGAAGTGCTGGCCGACGTCGAAGTTGGCCCACGTGAGCATGTACGCGTTGCGGGCGGCCTTCGGGTCGCCCTTGATCGCGCCGAGGACCTTGGTGAACCAGCTCTCCGGGTTGGTGCCGCTGGACCCGACGCCGCCGGAGACGCCGAACTCGGTGAACGCGGAGACCTTCCCGCGCTCGTCGGCGAGGTCCGCGATCATCCCGAGGTCCGCGACGAGGCCGTCGAGGAACGTCTGCGAGCCCGTGTCGTCGTACGCGTCGAGGCCGAGCACGTCGATGAAGTCGTCGCCGGGGTACGTCTTGAGGTACTGCTCGGCGTTCCCGCCGAAGCCGCTGCCCGGCGAGAAGGCGTACAGGAGGTTGTGCACGTCCTTGACGTCGCGCAGGTACTCGACGGTGTAGCGGAACAGCTCCTGGTACTCGCCGGGGGAGCCGAACGCGGCGCCCCACCAGAACCACGACCCGGCGTTCTCGTGCCACGGCCGGAAGACGATCGGGACGGGCGCGCCGTCCTCGCGGTGCACCGACCCGGCGAGGAGCGCGACGTTGTCGAGGTACGCGTTGAGGTCGGCGTTCTTCGCGCCGCCGGGCAGCACGGCCCGCAGCGTGTCGCCCGTCGTGTCGTAGAACGACCCGCCGGTGACGAAGTTCTCCATGTGCGCCGAGAGGGTGTTGATGCCGCCCGCCGCGTCCGCCTTCTCGATGGAGTCGGCGAGGATCGCGACGTTCTGCGCCGCGGTGTTGCCCTGCTGACCTGGGCGTTCGTCGCCCTGGATGATGAGGGTGTCCCAGCCGAACACCGCCGGCAGGTCCCCGGTGGCGCTCTTCACGTCCGAGCTCGCGCCGTCGTCCGTGTCGAAGGTCAGGCCGTACGACGTCGTGTGCTGGTGGCCGAACAGGATGCCGTCGCCGCGCACGTCGCGCAGGTACGAGAACAGCGACCGGGTCTCGGGGGTGGCCGCGGGGTCGACGAGGTCCACGGTGTCGTCGGCGGCCGTGACGGCCGGGGCCGCTGCGGGGGCGGGGCCGGCGGCGTGCGCCGGCAGGGCGACCAGGCCGGTCACCGCGAGCGCCGTGAGGGTCGCGGTGAGCGTGGCGGCGGCTGTCCGGCCCGTCGGGCGGCCCGGTGGCCGGGTCCTGACGGCAGGGGCGAACGTGCGGTTCCTCATCGAACCTCCTGGGTGACCCGGGGTCGGCGCAGCCGATCCAGGGGACGTCTGCGGACTTTCTCAACATAACAAACTAAGTCCCCAGATCTATCGAAACCAGACCCCGAAGCGATTCAGGGGCGCCCGCCCGATCTCACAGGTCGGCCACAGGTTCGTGCTACGGCCGCCCCAGGAGGCCTGCCTACTTTCGACCCCGGCAACCAACGGGCTCGTCGTGAGGACAGACATGCTGCGGCTGTGGAGGCGGACCGGTCCGCTCGTGAGGATCGCGGCGGGTGTCGCCGTGGTCGGGCTGGTGACCGCCGGGGTGTGGTGGTTCGGCATCCGGGACGCCTCCGCGTCCGACGCCGCGTCACCCACGACCCGGACGGTCGCCGCGAGCCTGACGACGATGCAGAAGTCCGTCAGCGGGAGCGGCACGATCACCCCCGCGGTGCAGGAGGACGTGTCGTTCGAGGTGAGCGGCACCGTCACGGCGGTCGACGTCACGGCGGGCCAGACGGTCACCGCCGGCCAGACGCTCGCGACCGTCGACACCCTGCAGCTCAACGCCGACCTGCTCTCCGCGCAGGCGTCGCTCGCGAGCGCGAAGGCCAAGCTGTCGGACGCGACCGACTCCTCGGACGGGTCGACGAGCGCGAAGGCGCAGATCGCCGCCGCGCAGGCGCAGGTCGACGTCGCCCAGTCGCAGGCCGACTCGGCGCAGACGGCGATGGCCGGTGCGACGCTCACCGCCCCCGTCGCCGGGCTGCTCACCGAGGTGAACCTGGAGGTGGGCGACGCGGTGACGGGCTCGTCCGGCGGCGACGGCGGCAACGGCTCCGACCCGTCGGCCGGCGGCTCGGACACGTCGTCCGCCCAGTTCGTCATCGTCGGCACCGACGCGTGGCAGGTCGAGGTCAGCGTCTCCGACGCCGACGTCGCGAACGTCGCCGTGGGCGACCAGGCGGAGGTCACGCCCGACGGCGCCACCGACCCGGTGTTCGGCACGATCGCGTCGATCGGCCTGCTGTCCACGAGCAGCCAGGGCGTCGCCGCCTACCCGGTGACCGTCGACATCACCCCCGGCCAGGAGGGCCTGCACGACGGCGTGTCCGCCGACGTCGACCTCGTCTACGAGCGCCGCACGGACGTGCTCACGATCCCGAGCCTCGCGGTGACCACGACGGACGGGACGTCGACCGTCACGAAGGTCGCGGCCGACGGCACGCAGAGCACCGTCGAGGTGACCACCGGCGAGACGTCCGGGAACCTCACGGAGATCACCGCCGGCCTGTCCGAGGGCGACGAGGTGGTGCTCGCGGTGTTCACGCCGGGCGGCAACCGCGGCCAGCAGGGCGAGAACGGCGGACCCCAGCTCCAGGGCAACTTCCCCGAGGGGTTCCAGGGCGGACCGCCCGAGGGCTTCACGGGCGGGAACTTCCAGGGCGGTCCGAACAATGGCTGACGCCCGGGACAGCACCCCCGTCATCGACCTCGCGGGCGTCCGCAAGACGTACCGCACGGGCAGCATCGAGTTCGAGGCGCTCCGTGGCGTGGACCTGCGCATCGACGAGGGCGAGTACGTCGCGGTCATGGGCCCGTCGGGCTCCGGCAAGTCGACCCTGATGAACATCCTCGGCTGCCTTGACACCCTCACCGCCGGGTCGTACCGGCTCGCGGGGGAGGACGTCGGCGAGCTCGACGAGATCGACCTCGCGGACATCCGCAACCGGCGCATCGGGTTCGTGTTCCAGCAGTTCAACCTCCTGCCGTCCCTGTCGGCGCTGCGCAACGTCGAGCTGCCCCTGATGTACGGGCGGGTCCACGGCGCCGAGCGGCGCGAGCGGGCCGTGGCAGCCCTGGAGCGCGTCGGGCTGGGCGACCGGCTCGACAACCGGCCGGGCGAGCTGTCCGGCGGCCAGCAGCAGCGCGTCGCCGTCGCCCGGGCGCTCGTCGGCGAGCCGGCGCTGCTGCTCGCGGACGAGCCGACCGGCAACCTGGACACGGTCTCGTCGCACGACGTGCTCCGGCTGTTCGACGAGCTGCACGCGCAGGGCCGCACGATCGTGCTCATCACGCACGAGGCCGAGGTGGCCGAGCGGGCGCAGCGCGTGGTCCGGGTCCGCGACGGGCTCGTCGTCGAGGACACCGGCGTCCCCCGCACGGCGGTGGTCGCATGACCTGGACGGAGACGCTGCGGACCGGCTGGTCCGCGGTGCGCAGCCACGGCCTGCGCTCCACGCTCACGGTGCTCGGCATCCTCATCGGCATCGCCGCGGTCATCCTCACCGTCGGCCTCGGCCTCGGCACCCAGAAGGACGTGTCGGCGCAGATCAGCTCGCTCGGCAGCAACCTGCTCATCGTCAAGCCCGGCAGCAGCACCGACTCGAGCGGGATCCGCGGCGGGTTCGGCACGCGCACCACGCTGACGCGGGCCGACGCCGAGGCGCTGGCCTCGAAGGTCAACGTCCCGGACGTCGCCGCGGTGGCGCCCGAGAAGACGACGTCGGTGTCGCTGGAGGCCGGCGACACCAACTGGACCACCCAGGTGGTCGGCACCACGACGGACTGGCTCGCCGTGCGGGCCCGCACGATCGCGAGCGGCACGTTCTTCACGCAGGAGCAGGACGACGAGCGCGCCAACGTCGTCGTCCTCGGCCCCGAGACGGCCAAGGAGCTGTTCGGCACCACGCGTGTCGTCGGGCAGACCGTCACCATCGCGGGCCACGACTTCCAGGTGATCGGCGTGCTCGAGCCGCAGGGCGCCAGCGGCGACAGCGACCTCGACGACACGGCCGTCGTGCCGCTCAGCACCGCGGCGGACACGCTCGTCGGCGGCCAGTCCCGCGAGGCCGTCTCGACCGTCTACCTCCAGGCCGCGTCGGGCGACCAGCTCAGCGCCGCCTACCAGGAGGCCACGCAGACCCTGCTCAACCTGCACGGCATCACCGACGCGTCCAGCGCCGACTTCACGGTGAACAGCCAGGACGCCCTGGTGTCGACCGCGACCGCCGTCTACAAGACGCTCACCGTGCTGCTCACCGGCATCGCGGCCCTGTCCCTGCTCGTCGGCGGCATCGGGGTCATGAACATCATGCTCGTGTCCGTCACCGAGCGGACCCGCGAGATCGGCCTGCGCAAGGCGCTCGGCGCCCCGCCGTGGGCGATCCGGCGGCAGTTCCTCGTCGAGGCCGGCGTGCTCGGTCTCGGCGGCGGGATCCTCGGCGCCGCGCTCGGCATCGTCGCGGCGCAGGTGCTGCCCGGCCTGCTCGACACCTCCGTCGTCGTCTCGGGCGCCGCCGTCGCCGGGTCCGTCGTCGTCGCCATCGCGATCGGCCTCGTGTTCGGCGTCTACCCCGCGACCCGGGCCGCCCGGCTCGCCCCCATCGACGCGCTGCGGGCGGAGTGACCATGCCCGCGCGCGACCCTCTCAAGGAGAACCTCATGACCCGCTCACCCCGCACGCGCCGCACGGCCGCCGCGCTGGCCCTTCCCGCGCTCGCGACGGTCGGCGTGCTCCTGCTCGCCGCCTGCTCGTCCGCGGGTGGGGACGGCACCGGCACCCGGCAGGACGGCGGAGGGTCGACCGCGCAGGCGCCGCAGACGACCGGGCGGCAGGGCGGCGGCGGCACGTCGGGCGAGATCGTCGCGATCGACGGCACCGTGATGCAGCTGCGCGGCTCGGACTCCCAGACGTCCGTGACCTGGACCGACACCACCACGGTCACGCGCACCGTCGCGGCGGCGCTCGCGGACGTCACCGTCGGGTCGTGCGTCGCGACGACGTCGGCCTCCACCGGCGACGACGCGCAGTCCTCGGACGACGCGGGGCCCGCGAGCACCGTGCGGATCACGGCTGCGTCGGACGACGGCACCTGCGGGTTCGGCGGCGGCGCGTTCGGCGGACCGGGCGGAGGTCCCGGCGGCGGTGGTGGACCGCAGGGCGGCGAGCAGGGCGGCGGCCCGCAGGGCACGCGGCCGACGGGCCGCCCCGACGGCGCACCCACCGACCTCCCGTCGGGCGCCCCCGGGTTCACGGGCGGCTTCGGCGGCTTCTCGTCCGGCACGGTCACCGCGGTGGACGGCAGCACGATCACGATTGAGCAGACCCGCCCGCAGCTCTCTCCGGACGGCGGCGCGAGCGACGACCCCACCACCAGCACGGTCACGGTGACGGTGGACGCGTCGACGACGTACACGAAGGAGGCGGCGTCCGACGCGTCCGCGATCGCCGTCGGCCTGTGCGCGGTCGCCCGCGGCGAGGCGGACGACAGCGGCAAGGTCACCGCCACGACCCTCACGCTGTCCGACAAGAGCGCCGACGGCTGCAGCACCGGCTTCATGATGCGCGGCACCCGGCCGGGCGGCGGGACCGGCGACGACCAGGACGGCGGCTCGAATGCCTGACGCACGCGCCCACCTCGACCCGCGGCCGTCCGTCTCGGCCCGCCGCACGGCACGCCGCCGGCGCGTCGTGATCCTCACCGCGGCGGGCGCCGCGGTGCTCGTGGCGGCCGGCGGCGGGGTCGCCCTCGCGGTCGGCGGCTCCGGGCAGGACCGCTACCGCACCGCGGAGGTCACCCGGGACACGGTCACGCAGACGATCCACGCGACCGGCACGGTCTCGTCGGCGACCCGCCGCGACCTCGCGTTCTCCGTCGCGGGCACGGTCGCCACGGTGCCCGTGGCCGTCGGGCAGACCGTCACCGCGGGCCAGACCCTGGCGACCCTCGACACCACGTCGCTGCAGGACGGCGTCGACGCCGCGTCGTCGGCGCTCGCCGACGCGCAGCAGCAGCTCGAGGACGACCTGGCGTCGCAGACGGCGAGCTCGTCGACGTCCTCGTCGTCGACGTCGTCGTCCGCCACGACGGCCCCGTCGTCGGGCTCGACCCCGTCGTCCGACGCGTCGACGGGCAGCTCGACCGACGCGGGCTCGACGGGCTCGCGCCCGTCCGGCGGGTCCGGCACGACCGACCCGGCGGTCGCGGCCGCGACGGCCGCCGTGCAGCGGGCCCAGCGGGAGCTGCTCACGCAGTACGAGGCCGCGGCCTCGGCGCTCGCGACGAGCAGCGCGAGCGTGACGTCCGCACAGGCCACGTGCGCCGCGTTCCTCGCGGTCATGGGTGAGGACGTCGAGCCGACGCCGGACCCCTCGGCCAGCCCGTCGCCGTCGCCGAGCCCCTCCACGACCGACGACCCGACCGCCGACCCCACTGCGGACGCCGGCGACGACACCACGGACCCGACCTCGGCCGTGGCCCGGGCGCTCGCCGACTGCCAGGCGGCGGTGAGCGGCACGCTGTCCGCGCAGCAGACGACGGACGCGCAGCAGCAGGCGCTGCTGGCCCTCGCGACGTCGCTCGACGACGCCGTCCAGGCGCTGCAGAGGGCCCAGGCCGCGGCGAGCGCGTCGACCGGCTCGACGGGCGCGGCGGACTCGCCCTCCACGGACGGCTCGTCCTCGTCGACGTCCACCCCGTCGCCGACCACGCCGGCACCGAGCCCGTCCGCGTCGAGCACGTCGAGCTCGTCCAGCTCCTCGGGCTCGTCGCCGGACCGCTCGGGCAGCTCGACGACTGCCGCGTCGGCCGCGACGATCCTCGCCGACCAGGCCGCGATCGACCTGGCCGAGGCGGACCTGGCGGTGGCGCAGCACCAGCTCGCGTTCGTCACGCTGACGTCGCCGATCGCGGGCACGGTCGCGGCGGTGTCGATCACGCCCGGTGCGTCGGTCGACGCCTCCTCGACGACCGCGGTCGTCACGGTGCTCGGCACCGACGGCCACACGGTCGCCACGACGGTGCCGCTGACCAGCATCGACATCGTCGAGGTCGGCCAGGCGGCGACGGTCACCACCCCCACCACCGACGCGACGCTCACGGCGAAGGTCACGAGCATCGGCGTGCTGGACCAGTCGGAGACGTCGGAGCCGTCGTACGCGGTGGAGCTCGCGCTCGACCCGACGTCCGGGACGCTCTACGACGGCGCGTCCGCGCAGGTCACGATCACGGTCGCCGGCGGCGAGGAGGTGCTCACGGTGCCCACGTCGGCGGTGCACGTCGACGGCGCGACGGCGACGGTGCAGGTGCTGCGGGACGGCACCCCGACGGACGTCACGGTCGAGCGCGGGGCGGTCGGCTCGGAGCGGACCGAGATCGTCTCCGGCCTGACGCTGGGCGACGAGGTCGTCCTCGCGGACACGACGCAGGCCGTCGACCCGGGCTCGTCGAGCACGAACGGCGGTCTGTCGGGGCTGGGCGGCGACGGCGCCGAGGTCCAGGGCGGCTTCGCACCGCCGGCCGGCTTCGACCCGAACCAGCTCCGCGGCCCGGTCACTCAGGGAGGTGGCACCGGCGGTCGGTAGGCTCACGGCGTCGCCGCCGGACGGCGGCGCGACGGGAGGACCACGATGACCGACCAGACACCCGGCACCCCGCAGGTCGCGGTGCTCGGTGGCGGCGTGATGGGCGAGACGCTGCTCGCGGCGCTGCTCACCGCGGGCTGGGCACCTGAGCAGCTCGAGGTTACGGAGCACTCGCCGGCCCGCGCCGCCGAGCTCGCCGGGCGCTACGCGGTCCGCACGGGCGCGTCGAACCGCGAGGCCGCGGCCCGAGCGGACGTGGTGCTCGTGGCGGTCAAGCCGAACGTGGTCAGCACGGTGCTCGACGAGATCGCGCCGGTCCTCAAGGGCGGCGAGGTCGTGGTGACCGTCGCGGCCGGCCTGCCGATCTCGGCCTACGAGGGCCGTCTCCCGGCGGCCACGCCGGTGGTCCGCGTCATGCCGAACACGCCGGCGGTCGTCGGGAAGGGGGCGAGCGCGATCGCGGGCGGCACGCACGCGACGGACGGGCACCTCGTCCTCGTCGAGAAGATGCTCGCGTCGACCGGCCTGGTCGTACGGGTCGCCGAGAAGGACCTCGACGCGGTCACCGCGATCTCGGGGTCCGGCCCGGCGTACGCGTTCTACCTGATCGACGCGATGGCGGAGGCGGGTGTCCTGCTGGGCCTGACCCGTGACCTCGCGACGAAGCTCGCGGTGGCGACGGTCGAGGGCTCCGCGGCGCTGGCCGCGCAGTCGGGCGACCACCCGGTGGTGCTCCGTGAGCGGGTGTCCTCGCCCGGCGGCACGACGGTCGCGGCGGTCCGGGAGCTCGACGCGCACGGCGTCCGGGCGGGTGTCGTGGCGGCGGCCGAGGCGGCGCGGGACCGCTCGCGCGAGCTCGGCGCGCAGTACGCCGGCTGACGACGACGAGCACCCGATGACCACCGCCGCCCGCCCGCCCGCGATGAGCGACGTCGCCCAGCTGGCCGGCGTCTCGCACCAGACCGTCTCCCGCGTGCTGAACGACCACCCGAGCGTCCGCCCGGAGACGCGCGACCGGGTCAACGACGCGATCGCCCGGCTCGGGTACCGCCGCAACAGCGCCGCCCGTGCGCTGGTGACCCGCCGGTCGGGGACGCTCGGCGTCGTCACGCCCGCCACGGCGCTGTACGGCCCGACGAGCACGCTCGTGGGGCTGGAGGAGGCCGCCCGCGTGGTCGGCTGGTACGTGTCGGTGGCGACGATCCGGCAGTTCGACGGCGAGACGATGCACGCCGCGGTCGAGCACTTCCTCGGCCAGGGGGTCGACGGGATCGCGATCATCGCGCCGACCACGGAGGTCGCGCAGGCCATCGCGGCGATCGCGTCGCCGGTGCCGGTGGTGCTCATCTCGTCGGCCTCGGACGTGCCGCCGGTCCCGCACCTGCACGCCGTGGGGGTGGACCAGCGGCACGGCGCCCGGCTGGCCACGCAGCACCTGCTCGACCAGGGGCACGCCGCGGTGGTCCACGTGGCCGGCCCGCAGGACTGGTTCGACGCGCAGGACCGGCTCGAGGGCTGGCGCGAGGTGTGCGGCCCGGGTGCGCCGGAGCACATCGAGGCCGGGTGGGACGCCGCGGACGGGTACGAGCTCGGCCTGCGGATGGTCCGGGAGGGGCTGCCGTCGGCGATCTTCGCCGCGAACGACCAGCTCGCGCTCGGCCTGCTGCACGCGTTCTGGGAGCGCGGGGTGCGGGTGCCGGACGACGTGGCGGTGGTCGGGTTCGACGACGAGGTCGGGGCGGCGCACTACACGCCGCCGCTGACGACGGTCCGGCAGGACTTCGGTGCGCTCGGGCGGCTGGCCGTCCGGTCGCTGGAGGCCGCGTTCGCGGGCACCGACGTGGCCCGGCAGCAGATTCCTGCGGAGCTCGTGGTGCGCCGGAGCTCGGTCCGCACCGCGGTCTGAGGCGTCCGGGCGACACCCGTTCCGGAGGTTTACGGATCCACCGATGTGAGCGCTAACATTGGCCCCGGCCGCCGGTGTCCTCCGGGTGGCCGGTGATCGTCCGCCGTGCCACGTCGACCGCTCGTCGCACCGGCCGGACGCCTGCGACGAAGGAGCCGTGACATGGCTGACGACCTCGACCGCACCCGCGCGGCGATCACCGCGGGCGAGACGGTCCTGGGCATCGAGCTCGGCTCGACGCGCATCAAGGCCTGCCTCGTCGGCCCCGACGGCACCCCGGTCGCGACCGGCAGCCACGACTGGGAGAACCAGTTCGTCGACCGCACCTGGACCTACTCGCTCGACGCGGTCTGGACCGGCCTGCAGGAGTGCGTCGCGTCGCTGCTCGCCGACGTGCAGGAGCGGTACGGCGTGCCCCTCGCGACGCTGCGAGCCCTCGGCGTCTCGGCGATGATGCACGGCTACCTCGCGTTCGACGCCGACGGCGAGCTCCTCGTCCCGTTCCGCACGTGGCGCAACACCACGACCGAGCGCGCCGCCGCCGAGCTCACCGACCTGCTGGGCCACAACATCCCGCAGCGCTGGTCGATCGCGCACCTCTACCAGGCGGTCCTCGACGACGAGCCGCACGTGCCGCAGGTCGCCGCGATCACCACGCTCGCCGGCTACGTCCACTGGCGCCTCACCGGCCGCCGGGTGCTCGGGGTCGGCGACGCGTCGGGCGTGTTCCCGGTCGACCCGGCGACCCGCGCCTACGACCGCGGCATGGTGGCGTCCTTCGACGGGCTCGTCGCCGGCCGTCACCCGCACCTGCGGCTCGACGACGTGCTCCCCGAGGTCCTCGTCGCCGGTCAGGAGGCCGGCCGGCTGACCGACGAGGGCGCCGCGCTGCTCGACCCGACCGGCACCCTGCGGGCCGGCGCACCGCTGTGCCCGCCCGAGGGCGATGCCGGCACCGGGATGGTCGCCACCGGCTCCGTCGCGCCGCGCACCGGCAACATCAGCGTCGGGACCAGCATCTTCGCGATGGTCGTCCTCGAGAAGCCGCTGCAGCGCGTGCACACCGAGATCGACCTCGTGACGACCCCGGCGGGCGACCTCGTCGCGATGGTGCACTGCAACAACGGTGCCAGCGAGCTCGGCGCGTGGGCCGAGGTGTTCCGCCAGTTCGCGGTGGCGCTGGGCCACGACACCGACAGCGACACCGTGTTCGGCACCCTGCTGCGCGAGGCCCTCGCGGGCGACGCCGACGGCGGCGGGCTGCTCGCCTACAACTACCTGTCGGGGGAGCCGATCACCGGGCTCGCCGAGGGTCGCCCGCTGTTCGTCCGGACGCCCGACAGCCGCCTCACGCTCGCGAACTTCGTGCGCACCCAGGTGTACGGCGCGTTCGGCACGCTGAGCCTCGGCATGCGGATCCTCGGGGCCGAGGGCGTCGAGGTCGACTCGCTGTTCGCGCACGGCGGCCTGTTCCGGACCGCGGGAGTCGCGCAGCGGCTGCTGGCCGCCGCCGTCGGCGCTCCGGTGGCCGTCGGGCAGACCGCCGGCGAGGGCGGCCCCTGGGGGATCGCGCTGCTCGCCGCCTACCTGGACCACGCCGACCAGGACCTCGGGGAGTACCTGAGCACGCAGGTGTTCGGCGACGCGACGCTCGACGTCGAGGAGCCCGACACGGACGACGTGCGGGGCTTCACCGCGTACCTGGAGCGGTACACCGCCGGGCTCGCCGTCGAGCAGGCCGCCGCGGACGCCCTCTGACCGGCACGACGAGACGGAGACCGACCCGATGACGAGGACCCTGGACGACCACCCCGCCGACGTGCGCGACGCCGTCGCGCGGACCCGCGAGGTCGTCGCGCGCCTGCACGCCGAGCTGCCCCGCTGGGGGCTGGTGGTGTGGACGGCGGGCAACGTCTCGCAGCGCGTGCTGGTCGACCCCGAGGCGGGCCCGGGAGACGACGACCTGCTCGTCATCAAGCCGTCCGGCGTCACGTACGACGAGCTCACCCCCGAGGCGATGGTCGTCTGCGACCTGGACGGGAACCTCGTCGACGGCACGCGCTCGCCCTCGTCGGACACCGCCGCGCACGCCTACGTCTACCGGCACATGCCCGAGGTCGGCGGTGTCGTGCACACGCACTCCACGTACGCGACGGCCTGGGCGGCCCGCGCCGAACCCGTCCCGTGCGTGCTGACGATGATGGCCGACGAGTTCGGCGGGGACATCCCGATCGGCCCGTTCGCGCTCATCGGCGACGACTCGATCGGGCGCGGCATCGTCGAGACGCTGCGCGACTCGCGCAGCCCCGCCGTGCTCATGCGCAACCACGGCCCGTTCACCATCGGCCCCGACGCGAAGGCCGCCGTGAAGGCCGCCGTCATGGTCGAGGAGGTCGCCCGCACGGTGCACATCTCCCGCCAGCTCGGCGAGCCGCTGCCCATCGACCCCGCCCACATCGACTCGTTGTACGCCCGCTACCAGCACGTCTACGGCCAGAACCAGGAGCCCACCCGATGACCAAGCCCTACGCCGACCGCGAGATCTGGTTCCTCACCGGCAGCCAGGGGCTGTACGGCGAGGACACCCTGCGCCAGGTCGCCGAGCAGTCCCAGGAGGTCGCGCGGCTGCTCGACGCGTCGTCGGACCTCCCCGCGAAGGTCGTCTGGAAGCCCGTCCTGAAGGACTCCGCCGCGATCCGCCGGGCCGCGCTCGACGCCAACGCCGACGACTCCGTGATCGGCGTCATCGTGTGGATGCACACGTTCTCGCCGGCGAAGATGTGGATCGCCGGCCTGGACGCGCTGCGCACCCCGCTGCTGCACCTGCACACGCAGGCGGACGTCGAGCTGCCCTGGGACAGCATCGACATGGACTTCATGAACCTCAACCAGGCCGCGCACGGCGACCGCGAGTTCGGCTACGTCGCGACGCGCCTCGGCACGGCCCGCAAGACCGTCGTCGGGCACGCCTCGAACCCGGCCGTCACCGCGTCGATCGGCACCTGGGTGCGCGCGTGCGCCGGCTGGGCCGCGACCCACGAGCTCGTGCTCGCGCGGTTCGGCGACAACATGCGCAACGTCGCCGTCACCGAGGGCGACAAGACGGAGGCCGAGCTGCGGTTCGGCGTCTCCGTCAACACGTGGGGCGTCAACGACCTCGTCGCCGCGGTCGAGGACGTCACGGACGCCGACGTCGACGCGCTCGTCGCCGAGTACGAGGACCTGTACGACGTGGTGCCCGAGCTGCGCCGGGGTGGCGACCGGCACGAGTCGCTCCGGTACGGCGCCCGGCAGGAGATCGCGCTGCGCTCGTTCCTCGAGTCGGTCGGTGCCAAGGCCTTCACGACGAACTTCGAGGACCTCGGTGGCCTGCGCCAGCTCCCCGGCCTCGCCGTGCAGCGGCTCATGGCCGACGGCTACGGCTTCGGCGCGGAGGGCGACTGGAAGACGGCGATCCTCGTCCGGGCCGCCAAGGTCATGGGGGAGGGCCTGCCCGGTGGTGCGTCGCTCATGGAGGACTACACCTACGACCTGACGCCCGGCGACGAGCGCATCCTCGGCGCGCACATGCTGGAGATCTGCCCGACGCTCACCACGACCACGCCCACGCTCGAGATCCACCCGCTCGGCATCGGCGACCGCGAGGACCCCGTGCGCCTGGTGTTCTCCGCCGACCCGGGGGTCGGTGTCGTCGTCTCGCTCGCCGACATGCGCGACCGGTTCCGGCTCACCGCGAACGTCGTCGACGTGGTCCCGCCGACGCAGGCCCTGCCGAACCTGCCCGTCGCCCGGGCCGTCTGGCAGCCGCGCCCCGACTTCCGCACGTCCGCCGAGGCGTGGCTGACCGCCGGGGGCGCGCACCACACGGTGCTCACCACCGCGGTCGGCGTCGAGGCGTTCGAGGACTTCGCCGAGATCGCCCGCACCGAGCTGCTGGTCATCGACGAGTCGACGACCCGCCGGGCGTTCCGTGAGCAGGTCCGCTGGAACCAGGCCTACTGGCGTCTCGCCCAGGGCTTCTGACCCGCCACGGACCCACCCGAACTCCCCGGGTGGGTCCGTGCCGGCTCGACGACGAGCTCGACAGCCAGGTGCTCGGGCTGGCGTGGTCCACTGGGTGCGTGACCGCGCAGACCAGTGACGACACGAGCGCCGACCCGTCCGCCGTCGTCCGCGCGCTGCGGGCCGCCGGTTGCGTGTTCGCGGAGGACGAGGCGGCGCTGCTGCTCGACGCCGCGACGTCGGCCGCCGACCTGGACGCCCGGGTCGCCCGGCGCGTGGCCGGCGAGCCGCTGGAGCAGGTCCTCGGCTGGGCGGAGTTCTGCGGGCTGCGCCTCCAGGTCGAGCCGACGGTGTTCGTCCCGCGCCGGCGCACGGAGCTCGTGGTCCGCGAGGCGGCGGCGCGTCTGAGCCCGGGCGCGGTGCTCGTCGACCTGTGCTGCGGCACGGGCGCGGTCGGGGTGGCCGTCGCGGCGCACGTGCCCGGGATCGTGCTGCACGCCGCCGACGTCGACCCCGTCGCGGTCGGGTGCGCGCGCCGCAACGTCGAGCCCGTCGGCGGTCACGTCCACGAGGGCGACCTCGACGCGCCGCTGCCCGTCGACCTGCGCGGCCGGGTCGACGTGATCACGGCGAACGCCCCCTACGTGCCGACCGACGAGGTCGCGTTCATGCCGTCGGAGGCCCGCGACCACGAGGCGCGCGTCGCGCTCGACGGCGGCGCCGACGGCCTCGACCTGCACCGCCGCATCGCTGCGCTGGCCCCGGGCTGGCTGCGGTCCGGCGGCCACCTGGTCATCGAGACGAGCCGGCGGCAGGCGCCCCGCACGGCGGCCGCGCTCACGGCCCACGGGATGGCCGCCCGGGTCGTCACGGACGACGAGCTCGACGCGACCGTCGTCGTCGGGACGCGCCCCTGACCGTCCGCAGGCGTGACAGGGGCCGGCCGCGGCGGACCTAGTCCGCGGCGGGGAGCGCGTCGGCGTCGACGGCGAGCGGCCCGAGCAGCTCGTGCAGCGACCGCTCGCGTCGCTGCGGCCGCAGCGCGTCGAGCGTGTCGGCGAGCAGGTAGACCCCGATCGCGGCGAGCACGACGCCCGCGACCAGGAGCAGCACGCCGATCACCGTGAACGGTGTGCCGGGGTCGACGTCGGTCGTGCCCTGCCAGGGTCCGGCGGACTTCACGTAGCCGAGGCAGATCAGGACCGGCGCGGGCGGGGTGAGCAGCACGCCGCCGGCGAGGTACGGGGCGCAGGACGGTCGACGGAGAGCCATGCGCGGGAGCATGGCAGAGGCCTGACCGGCACGGGTGCCGTTCCGCGGACGAACCCTGCGGCGACCGTGACCGGAATGCAACACGCAAATCCGTGCGAACCGGAAGATGTGAGCGCTAACATCGGGCCGTTCGACCAAGACCGCCACAGGTCTCCGAAGCTAGGTCCCCGGCCCCCGGGGAGCACGACGCCTGACGTCCGGTGTGGGGCGGCAGCGCGGCACGGATGCGCTCTCAAGGAGGAGAAGCATGGTCAGCAGGACATTCAGGACCCGGGCGATGGCCGCGACCGTCGCCGCCCTCGCGCTCGGCCTCGCCGCCTGCGGCAGCAGCGGCAGCGGTGACAGCTCCACCGACGCGGCCAGCGGCGGCGGCGACAGCGGCGACCTCATCACCGTCGGCTTCTCCCAGGTCGGCGCCGAGAGCGGCTGGCGAGCCGCGAACACGAAGTCGATCCAGGACACGCTCACGAAGGACAACGGCTTCGACCTCAAGTTCTCCGACGCGCAGCAGAAGCAGGAGAACCAGATCCAGGCCATCCGCTCGTACATCGCGCAGGGTGTCGACTACATCGCGTTCTCCCCGGTCGTCGAGTCCGGGTGGGACGCGGTCCTCGAGGAGGCCAAGCAGGCGAACATCCCGGTGATCCTCACCGACCGGGCCGTCGACAGCGAGGACACGTCGCTCTACAAGACCTTCATCGGCTCGGACTTCGTCGAGGAGGGCAAGCGGATCGGCGAGTGGGTCAGCGACAACCTCGGCACCGAGCCGATCAACGTCGTCGAGCTGCAGGGCACCACGGGCTCGGCGCCGGCGATCGACCGCAAGCAGGGCTTCGAGGACGCCACCAAGGGCAACCCGAACGTCAAGATCATCGCCTCGCAGACGGGCAACTTCACGCGGGCCGAGGGCAAGACGGTCATGGAGGGCTTCCTCCAGGCGTACCCGGACATCGACGTCGTGTACGCGCACAACGACGACATGGGTCTCGGCGCGATCGAAGCCATCGAGGCGGCCGGCAAGGTGCCCGGCAAGGACATCAAGATCGTCTCGATCGACGGCGTCAAGGACGGCATGACGGCGCTGTCGGAGGGCAAGATCAACTACATCGTCGAGTGCAACCCGCTCCTGGGCCCTGACCTCGCCGACATCATCAAGACCCTGCAGTCCGGCGGGACCGTCGAGCCGCGCATCGTCACGCACGACGACGCGTTCGACCAGGCCGCGGCGACGGCGGCACTGCCCACCCGGCAGTACTGACGCACAGCCCGCCTCCGGGGTGCCGACCGTGGCGAGCGGTCGGCACCCCGGGGGTGTCCCTCCGGTCCGAGAGGTCGACGATGACCACCAGCCCCACCGCCATCCCCCCAGACCAGCCGGACCAGCCCGGCGAGCCAGACCGGCCTGACGCGCGTGACCGCGAGCCGGTCGTCGCGATGACCGGCATCACCGTCACGTTCCCGGGCGTCAAGGCGCTCGACGGCGTCGACCTGCGCCTGTTCCCGGGCGAGGTGCACGCGCTCATGGGCGAGAACGGCGCCGGCAAGTCCACCCTCATCAAGGCGCTCACGGGCGTGTACGCGGTCGACGCCGGGACGATCGTCGTCGACGGCACCGCGCGCACGTTCGCCGGGCCTGCGCAGGCCCAGGCCGCGGGCATCAGCACCGTGTACCAGGAGGTCAACCTCTGCGACAACCTCTCGGTCGCGGAGAACGTCATGCTCGGCCACGAGGTGCGCCGGGCCGGGCTCGTGGACTTCCGGGGCACCCGCAGGGCCGCCCGCGAGCACCTCCGGGCGCTCAACCTCGACATCGACCCGGCGTCGACGCTGTCGAGCCACTCGCTGGCCGTCCAGCAGCTCGTCGCGATCTGCCGCGCGATGGTCGTCGACGCCCGCGTGCTCATCCTCGACGAGCCGACCTCCAGCCTCGACGTCGACGAGGTGGAACGGCTCTTCGCCGTGGTCCGTGACCTGCGCGGGCGCGGCGTCGCGATCCTGTTCGTGTCGCACTTCCTGGAGCAGGTGTACGCGATCAGCGACCGGATGACGGTGCTGCGCAACGGGACGCTCGTGGGGGAGTACCGCACGGCGGACCTGCCGCGCGTCGAGCTCGTGCAGAAGATGATCGGCCGCTCGCTGGAGGTCCTCGAACAGCTCGAGGAGGCCCCGAAGCGGGTCGCCGCCGAGCGCGGGGTGCAGCCGTACGTGCAGGCCCTCGGGCTGGGTCGCAAGGGGTCGATCGAGCCGTTCGACCTCGACGTGTACCCGGGCGAGGTCGTCGGCCTCGCGGGCCTGCTCGGCTCGGGCCGCACGGAGCTCGCGCGCCTGCTTTACGGCGCGGACCGCTCGGACGTCGGCGAGCTGCGGGTGGAGGGGCAGCCCACCAGGCTGCGCACGCCCCGCGCCGCCCTCGCGCGGCGCATCGTCTACTCCTCGGAGAGCCGCAAGACCGAGGGCATCATCGGCGACCTCACGGTGCGCGAGAACATCGTGCTGGGCCTGCAGGCCGAGCGCGGCTGGCTGCGCCGGATCCCGCAGCGCAAGGCCGACGAGGTCGTCGCGCAGTACGTCGAGCAGCTCGGCATCCGGCCGGCGGACCCCGATGCCATCGCGGGCAACCTCTCGGGCGGCAACCAGCAGAAGGTCCTGCTGGCCCGGTGGCTCGCCACCCAGCCGCGGCTGCTGCTGCTCGACGAGCCGACGCGCGGCATCGACGTCGGCGCGAAGGCCGAGATCCAGCGGCTCGTCGCGGAGCTCGCCGAGCAGGGCATGGCCGTCGTGTTCATCTCCGCGGAGCTCGAGGAGGTGCTGCGGCTGTCGCACCGGATCGCGGTGATGCGCGACCGGCGCAAGATCGGCGAGCTCGTCAACGGCGACGACGTCACGACCGACGACGTCGTGGACCTCATCGCGAGCGGAGGGCAGGACGCATGAACCTCGGTGCGATCGCACGTCACCGGCTGTTCTGGCCCCTCGTCGCCCTCGTGCTGCTGCTCGTCGCGAGCGCGCTCAAGTCACCTGCCTTCCTCGAGGTCACCGTCCGCGACGGGCACCTGTTCGGCGGCCCGGTCGACATCCTGCGCCGCTCGTCGGTGCTGCTGCTCGTGGCGCTGGGCATGACCCTCGTCATCGCGACGCGGGGCATCGACCTGTCCGTCGGTGCCGTGATGGCCATCGCCGGTGCGGTGGCGCTGTCGCAGATCGCGGCGTCGCCCGACCCCGGGGCGCTCAGCACGGTCCTGCTCGCCATGGCGACCGCCCTCGCCGTCGCCCTCGCGGTGGGCGTGTTCAACGGGTTCCTGGTGGCGGTGGTCGGCATCCAACCGATCGTCGCGACCCTGATCTTCATGACGGCCGGGCGCGGCATCGCGATGCTCATCACGGGCGGCCAGATCACCACCGTGACGTCCGCCCCGTACAAGACGATCGCCTCCGGGTACTGGCTGGGTCTGCCCGTGGCGGCGCTCATCGCGGCGTTCGTCTTCGGCGTGACGGCCCTCCTGACCCGCCGCACCGCCCTGGGCGTGCTCATCGAGTCCGTCGGCATCAACCCGTCGGCGTCCCGGCTCGCGGGTGTCCGGGCGCGGACGATCATCTGGACCGTCTACGTCATCTGCGCGGCGTTCGCGTGCATCGCGGGGTTCATCAAGAGCTCGGACATCATGGCGGCCGACTCGAACAACGCCGGCCTGTTCATCGAGCTCGACGCGATCCTCGCGGTCGTCATCGGCGGCACGTCGCTGGCGGGCGGGAAGTTCTCGCTCACCGGCACCCTCGTGGGCAGCCTCGTCATCACCACGCTCACGCTGTCCATCACGATCCTCGGCATCCCCGTGAACGCCGTGTCCCTGTTCAAGGCGCTCGTCGTCATCGCGGTCTGCCTCCTGCAGTCGCCGGTGGTGCAGCACCGGATGCGCAGCCGACGACGTCGCGTCGCGCCCGTCCCCGTGGAGGTGCCGGCCTGATGGCGACCGACCAGCTCACGCCCACCCGGTCCTCCGGGACGGCCGCCCCGGCACCGCGGACGAGGTGGCGGATCGACGCCCGCTACCAGCCCGTGCTCGGCACGGTCGTGGTGCTCGCCGTGATGCTCGCCGTCGGCGGCTCCCGGTACGAGAACTTCCTCACCGGCCGGGTCATGGCGAACGTCCTGATCAACAACTCGTTCCTCGTGGTCCTCGCGGTCGGGATGACGTTCGTGATCCTCACCGGCGGCATCGACCTGTCCGTCGGCGCTGTCGTGGCCCTGTCGGGGTGCATCTCGGCGTGGATGTTCACGCACGGGTGGTCCGCCGGCATCACCATCCCGGTGTGCGTGCTCGTCGGCACGCTGGTCGGCCTCGTGGTCGGCGTCATGGTGCACGTGTTCGAGATACAGCCGTTCATCGCGACGCTCGCGGCGATGTTCCTCGCCCGCGGCCTGTGCTACCTCGTGGCGCCGGAGTCCATCCCGATCACGGACCCGACGATCGTGAAGCTGTCGCAGACGCGGTGGGGGACCGACGACGGCCTGGTCATCACCCCGAGCGGCGTGATCGCGCTGGCCGTGGTGGCGATCGCGTTCGTCGTGCTGCACTACACGCGCTTCGGCCGGACCGTGTACGCGATCGGCGGCAGCGAGCAGTCCGCGCGGCTCATGGGCCTGCCCGTGGCCCGCACGAAGGTGCTCGTGTACGTCATCAGCGGCACGTGCGCGGGCCTCGGCGGCCTGCTGTTCGCGATCTTCTCCCGCTCCGGCTACTCGCTCACGGGCGTCGGCATGGAGCTCGACGCGATCGCCGCGGTGGTCATCGGCGGCACGCTGCTCACCGGCGGTTCCGGGTTCGTCCTCGGGTCGGTGCTCGGCGTCGCCGTGCTCGGCCTCATCCAGACGATCATCACGTTCCAGGGCACCCTCAGCTCCTGGTGGACCAAGATCGTCATCGGCGCGCTGCTGCTCGTGTTCGTCGTCCTGCAGCGGCTGCTGGTGCTGCGCCGACGATGACCCGGCCCGGCCCGGCCCTGGGCGGCTGACCGCCCAGGGCCGACCGGCGCCCGCTCAGGGTCGGGCCGCGAACCGCTCGAGCAGCTCGGCGTGGCCGGACACGATGATGAGGTCGCTCGCCGAGATGCGGGTCGCGGGCGTCGCGTAGACGAAGTCGACCCCGGGGCTCTTCACGCCGATGACGGTCACCCCGTAGCGCTGCCGGATGTTCGACTGCGCCAGCGTGAACCCCTGGATCTCCTTCGGCGGCCGCATCTTCACGACCGTGAACCCGTCCTCCACCTCGATGTAGTCGAGCAGCTTGCCGGACACCAGGTGCGCGACCCGCGACCCCGCGTCGGCCTCGGGGAGGACCACGTGGTGCGCGCCGATCCGCTGCAGGATCCGCGCGTGCTCGGAGCTGATGGCCTTCGCCCAGATCTGCGGCACGCCGATGTCCACGAGGTTGCCGGTGATCAGCACGGACGCCTCGAGGTAGGACCCGACGCCGACCACCGCCACGGGGAACTCCCGCGCGCCGAGCTGCTCGAGCGCCTCGGGGTTGGTCGCGTCCGCCTCGACGAGCGCGATCCGACCGGCCCACTGGGCGACGAGCTCAGGGCTGCGCTCGACGGCGAGCACGTCCTGGCCGAGCCGGTCGAGCGTCGCGGCGATGGCGGAGCCGAACCGGCCGAGGCCGATCACGAGGACGCCGTTGTCCTTCTTGGGCGTGCGCGGCGCGTTGTGCGTGCCGCTCGCGTCCCGCAGGGTGTCAGCCAATGATCGGCCTCTCTTCCGGGTACCGGATGACCCGACGACGGTTGCGCAGCGCCAGGGCGGCGGCAAGCGTCATCGTGCCGGTCCGGCCGACGAACATCAGGACGGACAGTACGTACTTCGCCGCGGTCGGCAGCTCCGGGGTCAGCCCGGTGGACAGGCCGCAGGTGCCGAACGCGGAGATCACCTCGAACAGGACCCGGTCCAGGGTCTCGCCCGTCATGGCCAGCAGGAGCAGCGACGAGACGAGCACCAGGGTGGCGGAGATCAGCGAGACCGCGATCGCGACCTGCAGCGCCTCACGGGGGACGCGCCGCCCGTAGGCCTCGACGTCCCGGTCGCCGCGGGACTCCGCGACGATCGCGAGCAGCATCACCGCGAGCGTCGTGACCTTGATGCCGCCGGCCGTCGACGCGGAGCCGCCGCCGACGAACATGAGCGCGTCCATGAGCAGCCACGTGCCCTCGTGCATGTCGCCGATGTCGACCGTCGAGAACCCGCCGGACCGCGGCATGACGCCGGCGAACAGCGACGCGAGCGCGGTCGCGCTGGGTCCGAGCGGTGCGAACGTCCGCGGGTTGGTCCACTCGAACGCGGCGACGAGGACGGAGCCGGCGACGACGAGCGCGAGGCTCGTGGTGATCGTGAGCTTGGAGTGCAGGTTCCACCGCCGCGCCTCGCGGAGGCGGGCGCCGACGTTGAGGATCACGGGGAACCCGAGCGAGCCGACGAACACGCCGACGATGATGGGCATCAGCACCCACCAGTCGGACGCGTACGGCTCGAGCCCGTCGACGGTGGGCACGAACCCGGCGTTGTTGAACGCCGAGATCGAGTAGAACCCCGAGTGCCACGCCGCGGTGCCCCAGGACTCGCCGTCGAGCCGGAAGCGCGGGAACAGGATCAGCGCGATCGTCACCTCGAGGATCACCGACGTGAGGATGACGGTCCGGACCAGCGAGCCGACCTCGCCGAGCCGCGTCGTCTTCGTCTCGGAGGAGACGAGCAGCCGCTGCGTGAGGCCGATCCGCCGGGACACCGCCATGCCGAGCAGCGACGCGAGCGTCATGACGCCGAGGCCGCCGATCTGGATCGCGACGAGGATGACGACGAGCCCCCACGTCGACCAGTACGAGCCGGTCGGGACCGTCACGAGCCCGGTGACGGTCGTGGCGGACGTCGCCGTGAACAGGGCGTCGACGAACGGCGCCGGGGTGCCCTCGGCCGTCGCCCACGGGGCGAGCAGCAGCATCGTGATGATCGCGATGACGCCGCCGAACACCCCGACGGCGAGCCGTGCGGGCGACTGCCGCGCGAGCCGGTCGACCAGCTCTCGGGCATGCCAGCTGACGCCTGGGCCACCGCGCGCCATCACACCTCCATCGACCCGGCCGGCCCCCGCCGGACGGGTCAACTCTGGCACGACCTGCCGCGGGGGACGACACAGCCGTCCAGGTGCAGGATCGACAGCCCGCCCGCGGGATGCCACGGTGGGCCCATGAACTCGCCGGGGGAGCGTGGCTCGTCGGCGCCGGTGCGCGTCGTGTGGTCCCCCGAGATGCTCGGCTACGACTTCGGCCACGGACACCCCATGACGTCCGAGCGGATCGAGCTCACGATGCGGCTCGCCGGCGACCTCGGGCTGTTCGGCCACCCCGACGTCGAGCTGGTGGGCTCGGACCCCGCGCCCGACGCCCTCATCGAGACCGTCCACGAGCCCGCCTACGTCGCGGCGGTGCACGCCGCGGCGGACCACGGCACGTCCGACCTCTCGCGGGGCCTGGGCACGAGCGACGACCCCGTCTTCCCGCACATGCACGAGGCCGCCGCACGGGTCGTGCAGGGGTCGGTCGACTCGGCGCTGGCCGTCTGGGAGGGCCGGGCGGAGCACGCGGTGAACATCGCCGGCGGCCTGCACCACGCCATGCCGGGAGCGGCCTCCGGGTTCTGCGTGTACAACGACGCGGCCGTCGCGATCAGGTCGCTGCTCGCCGCCGGTGCGGAGCGCGTCGTGTACGTCGACGTGGACGCGCACCACGGCGACGGCGTGCAGGCGGTGTTCTGGGACGACCCGCGCGTGCTCACGGTGTCGCTGCACGAGACCGGGCAGGCCCTGTTCCCCGGCACCGGCCACGCCCGGGAGACCGGCGGTCCGGGCGCACCCGGCACCGCCGTCAACGTCCCGCTGCCGTCGGGCACCGGCGACGCGGGCTGGCTCCGGGCGCTCGACGCGGTCGTCCCGCCGGTGGTGCGCGCGTTCCGCCCCGACGTCCTCGTCACGCAGCACGGCTGCGACGCGCACACGATGGACCCCCTGACCCACCTGCGGGTCTCGGTCGACGCCCAGCGCATGGCGGCGGACCTCGTGCACGACCTCGCCCACGAGGTCGCGGGCGGCCGGTGGGTCGCGCTCGGCGGCGGCGGGTACGCGGTGCTCGACGTGGTGCCCCGGTCGTGGACCCACCTGCTCGGCGTCGCCACGCACCGCCCGGTGCCTCCGGAGACCGAGGTGCCCGAGTCGTACCGCGACCTCCTCCGGGACCGCTACGGGCGGCAGGGCCCGGCCCGCATGACCGACGGGCGGGAGCCGTCGTTCAGCCCGTGGTCCGCCGGCTACGACCCGTCCAGCGACGTCGACCGGGCCATCCGCGCGACCCGTCTGGCCGTGTTCCCCGCGCTGGGCCTCGACGCCGACCACGACTGACCCCCCGCCGGTGCGCGGCGCCGGGCGTGACAGGATCGCGCCATGCCCTGGCCGGTCACCGCGTCCCGCACCGTGTACGAGAACCCGTGGATCGAGGTGGTCGAGGACACCGTGGTCCGCCCGGACGGCGGGTCGGGGGTGTACGGGGTCCTCACCGTCCGGCACCCGTCGGTCTTCGTCGTCGCGCTCACCGACGACGACGAGGTCCTGCTCGTCACGGTCGACCGGCACACCGTCGGCACGTCGGTCGAGGTCCCGGCGGGCGGCACGGACGGGCAGGACGCGGAGGTCGCCGCGCGGCGCGAGCTGCTCGAGGAGACCGGCTACGCGGCCTCGTCGTGGCAGGTGGTCGGCACGATGGACGCGCTCAACGGCATCTGCCGTGCGCCCGAGACCGTGTTCCTCGCCCGCGGGCTCACGCGCGTCGGGCCCGACGACGGCGCGACGCAGGCCGAGGAGGGCATCTCGGAGGTCCGCGCGGTCCCGGTCGCCGACGTCCTCGGGCTCGTGCGGTCCGGCGGCATCACGGACGGGGAGACGGTCGCGGCGCTGATGTTCGCGCTGCTCGCGCTGGGCCGGGTCGCCTGACGTCGGTTGCGCTGGACGGAGGACGTCCCACCTGTCTCCTCTTTCACACCAGTCCCACGCGCCACTAGTGTGGTTCGGCACCCCGTCGCCGGGTGCGCGAGTCCGACGCGCCAGCCGGACAGAACGGAAGAGCCGAGCGATGAGCGACCAGCCGGGCCGCACGCGATACCTCACGGTCGTGGAGGTCGCCGACGTGATGCGGGTGTCGAAGATGACCGTCTACCGGCTCGTGCACTCCGGCGAGCTGCCCGCCGTCCGCGTCGGCCGCTCGTTCCGCGTCCCGCAGGACGCGCTCGACCACTACCTCGCCACGTCGATGACCGTCGAGCCTCCCGCCACCGGGGAGCAGCGCCGCTCGTCGTGAGCAGTCCTCGCGGGCGGCCGGCCAGCGGCCAGTGAGCGGCCCGAGCGAGCGACGGTCGAGGGCGCGTCGCGGTCACACCCGTCGATCGCGTAAGGTAGGGCCTCGGACTTTCTCCGTGCGTGGGCGACTCCGTCGAACAGCCAGCCTCCTGGCCCTCGGCGCCCCCGCGTCGATCGACCACCAGCAGGCAGGGCCCGTGACCGGGCCTCCACCGGAAGCGAGTGAGGACCCATGGGCTCCGTCATCAAGAAGCGCCGCAAGCGGATGGCCAAGAAGAAGCACCGCAAGCTTCTTCGCAAGACGCGCCACCAGCGCCGCAACAAGAAGTGACCCGATCGGGCCCGGCTGATGCCGGGCCCGACGTGTGTCGGGGACCGCTCAGAGCGGGCGCTCGAGGACGAAGTCGTCCTCGAGCCTGCTGCCGACCGTGAAGTGCTTCGTGCCGACCACGGCGAACCCCGAGCGCGTGTAGAACGCCTGCGCACGCGCGTTCTGCTGGTTGACGCCCAGCCACATCCCGTGCGCACCCCGGTCGCGGGCGACGTCGAGGGACGCGGCCATCAGGCGGTGGGCGACGCCGGACCCGTGGTGGTCCGGGTGCACGTAGCACTTCGACAGCTCGATCGTGGGGTGGATCGTGAGGGCGACGCGCACGTCGTCGTCGGTGGGCTCGCCCTCGACGAGCATCGTGTAGCCGAGCAGCGCGGCGGGGTCGGTGCCCTCGTCGTCGACGGCCACGAGCAGCGCGCGAGCGGGGTCCGCGAGGTACTCGGTGAACCGCGCGGGGGACAGGACGGTCGCGACGAACTGCTGCTGGTCGGCGGCGGTCGACCCCGGCGGGCACGCCAGGGGGAAGGTGATCGCGGCGAGCTCGGCGAGCGGCTCGACGTCGGTGGTGGTCGCTGGGCGGGTGCGGAGCGGCATCCGGGCAGCATACGGTCGGCCGTCGCGAGCCCGGACCTCGGACCGGGCCGTGCGCGGGACGACGGCGGTCGGCTGCGCGGCTGTCAGCGCAGGCGGTTGCGCAGGGACCGCCGGATGATGCGGACGACGATCCCGAGCGCCCACGCGAGCCCCGCGAGGCCTGCGACGTTGACGGCGTGCCGGTTCGCGGTGGCGCGCCGGTGGCCGCCGCGGAACTCCCGGACGGGCCAGCCCACCTCGGCCGCGTGGTGGCGCAGCCGCCGGTCGGGGTTGATCGCGCACGGGTGGCCGACCTCGGACAGGATCGGCACGTCGTTCGTCGAGTCGCCGTACGCGTAGGAGTGCTCGAGGTCGATGTCGTGCCGCTCGGCGATCTGCCGGACGGCCGCGGCCTTCGCGGTGCCGTGCAGCATGTCGCCGACGAGCCGGCCGGTGTAGTAGCCGTCGGCGTGCTCCGCGACGGTGCCGAGCGCCCCCGTGACCCCGAGCCGCCGGGCGAGCAGCTCGCCGATCTCCACGGGCGTCGCGGTGACGAGCCAGACCTCGTGACCGGCGGCGACGTGCGCGTCGAGCAGGGCCTGGGTGCCGGGGTAGATGCGCAGGCACAGCACCTCGTCGTACACGTCCTCGGCGACGGCGGTGACCTCGGCGACGGAGTGCCCGGTCATGATCGCGAGGGCGCGGCTGCGGAGCTCGTCGATCTGCGCCTTGTTCTCGCCGAACGTGCGGTACCGGAGCTGGTGCACCGCGAACTCGAGGATGTCCCGCTTGCGGAAGAACCCGCGCCGGTACAGGCCGACGGCCAGGTGGAACGCGCTGGCTCCGCGGATGATCGTGTTGTCGACGTCGAAGAACGCCCCGACCCGTGGGCCGCCCGGCTCGGCGGGGACGAGCTGGTGCTCGACGGCCACGACGTCCGCCGCCCTGGACGGGGGACGCACGGGGCCGGTCGTGTGACGCACGCCGCCACTGTAACGAGGGTCACGGCCCGCCAGCGCGTCGCCTACCGTGGTGACGTGCCCGAACCCGTCTCCGAACCGACTGCCGAGCCCACCGCAGCACCCGCCGCGGCACCGTCCGCAGGACCCACCGCGGCAACCACCGCAGCACCCGCCGCGGTGCCCGCCGCGAGGGTCGTGCTGTTCGGTCGCGCCGGGTGCCACCTGTGCGACGCGGCCCGGGCGCTCGTGGTGCGCGTGTGCGCCGAGACCGGGGACGCGTGGGTCGAGGTCGACGTGGACGACCCGGCGGCGCCCCTGACGCCCTCACGGCGCGACGACCTGGGTGAGCTGGTGCCCGTCGTCGAGGTGGACGGCGTGATGCGCGGGTACTTCCGGATCGACGAGAATCGCCTGCGCCGGGCTCTGGCTGCCGACCCTCGCACCCCCTAACCTGACCTGCACGGTCCGGTGCGGGACCGGCGGCGGCGTGCGGGGGTCGATGTGGACAACCAGCCTGGGCGATCGGTGGAGCGCAGCGGTGGGCACGGCGGTGCGCACGGCGGTGCGCACGGCGGTGGGCACAGCGGTGCGCACGGCCGGCCGGTGCCGCCGTCGACGGTGGTGCGTCTGCCCGGGTACCTGCGGGCGCTCGACGCGCTCGCGGCCGAGGGTGTCGTCCTCACGTCGTCCGACGAGCTGGCCGGGCGTGCCGGGGTGAATCCCGCGCAGCTCCGCAAGGACCTGTCGTTCCTCGGCTCGTACGGCCGGCGGGGGATCGGGTACGACGTCGCGCACCTGTCGGAGCAGGTGGGCACGGTGCTCGGGCTGACGACGCAGCGTCGCGTGGTCATCGTCGGCATCGGGAACCTGGGGCATGCGCTGGCGAACTACTCCGGGTTCGCGGAGCGGGGCTTCGCGGTGGTCGGTCTGGTCGACGCGGACCCCGCGGTGGTCGGGACGACGGTCGGGGGGCTGGTGGTCCAGCCGTTCGAGGGGCTGCGGTCGCTGGTGTCGACGACGGACGCGAGCATCGGCGTCATCGCGACGCCCGCGGCGGGTGCGCAGGTGGTGTGCGACGCGCTCGTGGAGGCGGGCATCGGGGGGATCCTCACGTTCGCCCCGCGTGCCCTGCGGGTGCCCGACGGGGTGGACGTGCGGGCCGTCGACGTGGCGTCCGAGCTCGCGATCCTCGCGTTCCACGACCAGTGGCGCTCGGCGACCCTGGCGTGACCCCGGGCTGCTGTCCCGGGCGGGCGGGCCCACGACGCACGCGAGGCCGCCACCTCCCGGTCGGGGAGGTGGCGGCCTCGCGTCAGGGCCCTGCTGGGCGCCGGTCGGGCACTCAGCCCTGGCGGATCGCCGAGACGTCGAGGGCGATCACGACCTTGTCGGAGACGAGGACGCCGCCGGCCTCGAGGGCCGCGTTCCAGGTCAGGCCGAAGTCCTTGCGGGAGATGGTGACGCTGGCCTCGAAGCCGGCGCGGGTGTTGCCGAACGGGTCGACCGCGGTGCCGTTGAACTCGGTGGCGAGCTCGACGGGCTGCGTGACGCCGTGGATGGTGAGGTCGCCGGCGATGACGTACTCGCTGCCGGCCTCGCGGACCTCGGTGGAGACGAACGTCCACTGCCCGAACTTCTCGACGTCGAAGAAGTCGCCGCTCTTGAGGTGGCCGTCGCGGTTCGCGTCGCCCGTGGAGACGGTGGAGGGGTCGAGCGTGACGGAGACGGACGTGCTCGCCAGGTCGTCGCCGACCGTGATCGCGCCGTCGGTGACCGCGACCGTGCCCCGGACCTTCGAGATGCCGGCGTGGCGGACGGTGAACGCGGCCTCGGTGTGCGAGCCGTCGACGGCCCAGGTGCCGGTGGTGAGGCCGGTGGGGAGTGCGGTCGTGGTGGTGCTCATGTGGTCCTCCGTCAGGTTCGTTGAACAATCAACCATCTCGATAGTTCAAAGTTGTACTAGACTTCCGGCACCAGCGCAACCCCTGGAGGACTCGACGTGACCAGCACCACGCCCGCCGCCGCCCTGGACGGCCGCCCCGCCGCGACAGCCGTGACGGCCGAGACGGTGCAGTGGCTCACCGCCGAGCAGCAGGTGCTCTGGCGTTCCTTCCTCGTCGGCACCCAACGTCTCGCCGACGTGCTCGCGCACGAGCTGGAGGCGCAGTCCGGGCTGTCCAGCCACGAGTACGAGGTGCTCGTGCGGCTCTCCGAGAGCCCCGGCCGCACGCTGCGGATGGCGCAGCTCGCCGACCACCTCGCGCACTCGCGCAGCCGGCTCACGCACACCATCCGCCGCATGGAGCAGTCCGGCCTCGTCGTCCGTGCCGCCTGCACCGAGGACGCCCGCGGCGTGAACTGCACGATGACCGACCACGGGTGGGACGTGCTCGTCGCCGCCGCCCCCGGGCACGTGCAGTCCGTGCGCGACCACCTCGTCGACATCCTCACCGACGAGCAGTTCCGCGCGCTCGGCGAGGCCATGGACGCCGTCCGGGTGCATCTCACGGGTGGCCCGTGTCACGCCGAGTGACCCCGCGATCCGTCCGGAGCACCCAGGTCGGGCTGCGAGACTGACCCCTATGGTCGCCACCACCATCCACCTGCTGCGCCACGGCGAGGTGCACAACCCCGAGGGCGTGCTCTACGGACGGCTCCCGGGCTACCACCTGTCCGAGCGCGGGCACGCGATGGCCCGCATGGTCGCCGACCATCTCGCGGGCGCGACCGACGTCACGTCTGCGACCCCCGGTGCGCCGCGTGACGTCGTCGCCGTCGTCGCGTCCCCCCTGCAGCGTGCGCAGGAGACCGCGGCGCCCATCGCCGCGGCGTTCGGGCTGGCCGTCGGCACCGACCAGCGCCTCATCGAGGCGGGCAACCACTTCCAGGGCATGACGTTCGGCGTGGGCGACGGCTCCCTGCGCCACCCGAACCACTGGCCCTACCTGCGCAACCCGTTCCGCCCGTCGTGGGGCGAGCCGTACCGCGACCAGGTCGACCGGATGCTCGCCGCCGTCGACACCGCACGCGAGGCGGCCCGCGGCCACGAGGCCGTGCTCGTCAGCCACCAGCTCCCGGTGTGGGTCACGCGGCTCGCGCTCGAGGGACGGCGGCTGTGGCACGACCCCCGCCGGCGGCAGTGCTCGGTCGCGTCCCTCACGAGCCTGGTGTTCGAGGACGACCGGCTCGTCCGGATCTCCTACACCCAGCCGGCCGCGGCGCTGCTGCCCGGCGCATCGACGGTCGCGGGGGCCTGACGTGCGGCTGCGACACCCTCGCCGGCGCGCGTCTGCGGCTCTGGTCGCGGGCCTCGCCCTCGTCGGGCTGCTCGCGGCCTGCTCGGGGGGCGACGACGGCGCCCGCACGCCGGACGACGTCACGGACCAGGGCTACCAGTCCGGGGACGGCAGCGCCACGACGTGGAAGGTTTCGGACCGCAAGGGGCCCGTCGAGCTCGCCGGGACCGACTTCGACGGCAACCCGGTCGACACCGCCGACTGGCAGGGCGACGTCGTCGTCCTCAACACCTGGTACGCGAACTGCCCGCCGTGCCGGGCGGAGGCCCCCGACCTCGTCGCGCTCGCGCACCAGTACGACGGCCAGGGCGTGCACGTGCTCGGCATCAACGGCACCGACGCCGCCGGCGCCGCCCAGGCGTTCCAGCGGCAGTTCGAGGTGCCGTACCCGAGCCTCGCCGACAGCGACGGCGCCGCCGTGGCCGACCTGCAGGGCACCGTCCCGATCAACGCCGTCCCCACCACCGTCGTGCTCGACCGCGACGGCCGGGTGGCCGCACGGATCCTCGGCCTGGCCGAGGGGTCCACGCTGTCGGCGATCGTCGACGACCTGCTGGCGGAGCAGCCGTCGTGAACCTCGCGGCGACCGCGCTGCTCACCGGCGCCGGCGACGCGTTCGGCCGGACCGTCACGTCCGGGTCGATGCTGCTCGCCGTCCCGGTCGCGCTGCTCGCCGGCCTCGTCTCGTTCGCGTCGCCGTGCGTCCTGCCGCTCGTGCCCGGGTACCTCGGGTACCTCGGCGGCATGGCGGGCTCGACGTCGGCCGCGCCTCGCTCGGCCTCGGGTGCGTCGGCCGCCGCCCGGACCGGTGGCGGCACCGCGACCGCCGTCCGCACCGCGCCCGCCCGCAGCCGCGTGCTCGCGGGCGTCGCGCTGTTCGTCGCCGGCTTCACAGCGGTGTTCGTCGTCTACGGCGTGCTCGCCGGGTCGCTCGGCAGCGCGCTGCACCGCTGGCAGGACCCCGTCACGCGGGTGCTCGGCGTCGTCGTCATCCTCATGGGTCTGGCGTTCCTCGGGCTCGTGCCGTTCCTGCAGAACGAGCGCCGCCTGCACCTCGCGCCGCGCGCCGGGCTGTGGGGCGCGCCGCTGCTGGGCGTGACGTTCGGGTTCGGCTGGACGCCGTGCATCGGCCCGACGCTCGCGGCGATCCTCACGCTGTCGCTCGGCGACGGCTCCGCGCTGCGCGGCGGGCTGCTCGCCGTCGCGTTCTGCGTGGGCCTCGGCCTGCCGTTCCTGCTCGTCGCGCTCGGCGTCGAGAGCAGCACGCGGATGCTCGGGTTCCTGCGCCGGCACCGGCTCGCGATGATGCGGCTCGGCGGTGCGATGCTCGTCGTGCTCGGCCTCGCGCTCGTGACCGGCGTCTGGGCCGAGTGGGCGTCGTGGCTGCAGGGCCGGCTGACCGGCACCGACGGATTCGTGCCGGTGGTGTGACGTGAGCGCCTACCGCCCCGACGGGCTCGACGACGTCTTCACCGGCACCCTCACCGAGGACCAGCCGTCGCCCGCTCCCGCGCAGCTGCCGTCGATCGGGTTCACGGGCTGGCTGCGGTGGGCGTGGCGGCAGCTCACGAGCATGCGCGTGGCGCTCCTGCTGCTCATGCTGCTGGCCGTCGCCGCCGTCCCCGGCACCGTGTGGCCGCAGCGCGTGCAGAGCCCGGAGAAGGTCGCCGCCTACCTCGTCGACCACCCGACGCTCGGCCCCTGGCTCGAGCGGCTCGGGTTCTTCGGCGTGTACTCGTCGATCTGGTTCTCCGCGATCTACCTGCTGCTGTTCGTCTCGCTCGTCGGGTGCATCCTGCCGCGCACGGCCGTGCACCTGCGCGGCGTGCGGGGGCGCCCGCCGCGCACACCCCGCCGGTTCGGCCGGTTCCCCGCGCAGGGGCAGGGCACCGCGGACGACGAGCCGCGCGTGGTCGTCGAGCGCGCGGTGACGGTGCTGCGCCGCGGGTCCCGGTGGCTGCCGTTCTGGCCGACGTACCGCGTGGACACCCGCGACGAGGGCGGCGGCACCTGGTCGGTCTCGGCCGAGCGCGGCTACCTGCGCGAGACGGGCAACCTGCTGTTCCACCTCGCGCTCGTCGGCCTGCTCGTGTCCGTCGCGACCGGGCAGCTGCTGCACTACCGGGGACAGGCGATCGTGGTCCAGGGGCGCGGGTTCGCGAACGCCCAGGTGGACTACGACACGTTCGAGCAGGGCACCGCGTTCCGTCCGTCGTCGCTCGTGCCGTTCACGCTGCGGCTCGACGACTTCGAGGCCGCGTTCGACCCGGACACGCTGCAGTCCCGCGACTTCACCGCCCACGTCACGCTCACGGAGCCCGGCTCGGACCCCGAGCCCCGCACGATCAAGGTCAACCACCCGCTCGACGCGGGCGGCGCGAAGGTCTACCTCCAGGGCAACGGGTACGCGCCCGACCTCACCGTCCGCGACAAGGCCGGCGAGGTGGCCTACGCGGGTCCCGTGCCGTTCCTGCCGCAGGACGAGGTGTACACGTCACGCGGCGTGGTCAAGGTGCCCGACGTGTCCGGCGACCAGCCGCAGGTCGGGATCATCGGCTACCTGCTGCCCACCGCCCAGGAGGTCGGCGACGGCCTGTGGCGGTCCGTGAACCCGCAGCCCGACGACCCGCTGCTCGTGCTGTCCGTGTGGTCCGGCAACCTCGGCCTCGACACCGGCGTGCCGCAGAACGTGTACCAGCTCGACGAGTCGCGGCTCACGCAGTCGGTCGACGCCGACGACAAGCCGGTCACGCTCTACGTGCGGCCCGGCGAGACCGTGCAGCTGCCCGACGACCTCGGCAGCCTCACGTTCGAGGGGCTGCCCCGGTACGTCGCGCTGGACCTGCGGCACGACCCGGCGCTGCCGTTCGTGCTCGTGTTCGCGCTCACCGCGTTCGCGGGCCTGGCCGCGTCCCTGTTCGCACCCCGCCGGCGCCTGTGGCTGCGGGCTGCGCCCGGCGTCGACGGTCCTACAGTGGTGACCGCCGCCGGGCTCGCCCGGGGCGACGACGTCGGCCTGCAGCCCGAGCTCGACCGGGTGCTGCGTGCGACGCTCGGCACGACCACCGCGGACGACATCCCCGACCGCACCCCCGCCACCCCGCCCGCCGCCACGTCCGACAGCACTCCCGACAGCACCCGAGAGAGCACGCCATGAACACCGGTGACCTCAGCACCCTGCTCGTGTGGGGCGCCATGACCGCGCTCACGATCGCGCTCGTCGCGTACGCCGTCGACCTCGCGGCCATCGCCGAGCGCGCCCAGCGCCGGGTGCCCGCGAAGGCGTCGGCCGGGGCCGGAGGCGGGACGACGACGGCGGTCGCGACACCGCCCGGCGGGACGTCGGCGGTCGGCGACGGGCGGTCGCTGCGGGCCGAGGGCATCGCGCGGACCACCACGTACGTCGGCATCGTGCTGCTGCTCGGCGCCGTCGTCACCCGCGGCCTCGCCGCCGGACGCTGGCCCACCGCGAACATGTACGAGTTCACCGTCGTCGGCGTGCTCGTCGCGACGACGGTCCTCGCGATCGTGCAGCGCCGCCGCGTCATCGCGTTCGTCGGCGTGCTCGTGCTCGGCATCGCGGTCCTCGCGCTCGCGCTCGGGCTGCTCGTGTTCTTCGTGCAGGCCGACGCCGTGCAGCCCGCCCTGCAGAGCTACTGGCTCGTCCTGCACGTCGGCGTCGCGATCACCGCGACGGGCGTGTTCACCGTGGCGTTCGCCGCGTCGGTGCTGCAGGTCCTGCAGGACGTGCGCGAGGTCGGCCCCCGCCCCGCCGACGAGGCCGCCCGCCGTACCGACGGCCTGCGCCGCTGGGTCACCGGCCCGCGGTTCGGCTGGCTGCAGCAGGTGCCGTCCGCGCGCGAGCTCGAGGCGCAGGCGTTCCGGCTCAACGCCATCGGCTTCGTGCTGTGGACGTTCACCCTCATCGGCGGCGCCATCTGGGCCGAGCACGCGTGGGGCCGGTACTGGGGCTGGGACCCCAAGGAGGTCGGCACGTTCGTCGCGTGGGTCGTGTACGCGGCCTACCTGCACGCGCGCACGACCCGCGGCTGGAGCGGGCGCAAGGCCGCCTACTTCGTGTTCGTCGGGTACGCCGTGGTGCTCGCGAACTTCTCGGTCGTCAACCTGTTCGTCACCGGGAAGCACTCCTACTCGGGCCTGTGACGCACCCCGCCCGCTGACCTCCGGTCACGTCGGCCCGGTCGGGCCTGTCCGGTCGCGCCTGCCCGGTCAGACCTGCCTGGTCAGGCCTGGGGCGAGTCCCCGTCGGACGGCCCGGCCTCGCGCCGCCGCCGCTCCTGGTCGAGCCGGCGCAGGAAGTCCGGGTCGTCGTCGGGCGCCACCGGACCCTGCCGCCGGCGCACCACGGGCCGCCCGCCGGCACCGCGGGACGACGCGCCGCCGTCCGCCGCCGACCGGCGCAGCCGGCTGATCGCGAGCCACGCGACCGACCCGAACAGCGGCACCAGGAGCACCAGCAGCGCCCACAGCACGCGGGGGGCACCCAGACGCTCGTCGTCGTCGCTGCGGGCGATGTCGATCAGGCTGTAGATCAGGAGCCCGACGATCAGCAGCACACCCACGTTCCGCATCCGTCCAGCCTAGGCGTGCTCGGGCCGGACCGCGCCGGACCGGACCTACCCTGGTGACGTGCCCCTCCTGATCTACTCGGTCCTGCGCCTCGCCCTGTTCGCCGCCTGCGTGGGCCTGCTGTGGTGGGCGGGCATGCGCTCGTGGCTCGTCGTGGTCGTCGCGGCACTGGTCGCCTGGGCCCTGTCGTACGTGCTGCTGCGCGGTCCGCGCGACGCGGCGGCGCGGCAGCTCGCGGACCGGGCGGAGCGGCGCCGCGTCCTGGGGGACCGGGAGCGGTTCGGGGTCCGCGCGCAGGAGGACGCCGACCTCGAGGACGCCGCGGACGAGGCGGCCCGGCAGGACCCCGGCACCGCCTGAGCCCTCGCCCGCGGGGCGGTCCTCGTCAGAGGGCGAGGCCCAGCCCGAGCAGGACGCCGAACCCGAGCTCGAGCATCCCCGTGCCGGCCAGCACCGGCACCAGCGCGGGCCCGCGCGCGCCGAGCTGCACGACGACGACGAGCACGAGCGCCGGCGCGAGCAGCACCGTCACGAGCAGGCACCACGGCGCGGCGACCGCGCACACCATCCCGAGCAGGATCGGCACGAGCACGAACGCGCCGTACAGCCGCCGTGCGCGGTGCTCCCCGAGCCGCACGGCGAGCGTCCGCTTGCCGACGAGAGCGTCGGTCGGCACGTCGCGCAGGTTGTTGACCATGAGCAGCGCGCACGCGAGCAGGCCCACGGCCACGGCCCCGACCCACGCCGGCCAGGACAGGCGGCCCGCCTGCGTGTACGTCGTGCCGAGCACCGCCACGAGGCCGAAGAACACGAACACACCGACCTCGCCGAGGCCGCGGTACCCGTAGGGGCTGCGTCCGCCCGTGTACGTCCACGCGGCGCCGATCGCCGCGGCACCCACGAGGAGCAGCCACCACTGCGCGGACAGCACGACGAGCCACAGCCCGAGCAGCGCCGCCAGCCCGAACATCGCGAACGCGGCGCCCTTGACCGCTCCCGGCCGGGCCGTGCCGGAGGCCGTCAGCCGCATCGGCCCGACCCGGTCGGCGTCCGTGCCGCGGATGCCGTCGGAGTAGTCGTTGGCGTAGTTGACGCCGATCTGCAGCGCGAACGCGACACCCAGGGCGAGGGCGGCGCGCCCGAGCATCGCGGAGTCGAGCTGGGCCGCGGCGCCCGTGCCGACGAGCACCGGTGCTGCTGCCGCGGGCAGGGTGCGGGGTCGCGCACCGGCCACCCACTCGCTGGCTGTCGTCACGCCTGGCTCCTCTCGGGGGTGGGCGCCCCGGGCGCCCGGTGGGTCGTCGTGGTGTCGCTGGTCGCGCTGGTCGCGTCGGCCGCGAGCCGCCCGACGGCGCGGCGGTCGGTCTTGCCGGGGCCCCGCAGGGGCAGGGACGGGACGACGACGACCGCTCGCGGGGCGCTCGCCGGGCCGACCCGGTCGGTCACGAGCCCGCGCACGTCGTCGAGCGCGGGCGCCGCGGCACCGGGACGCAGCACGAGGACGGCGACCACCCGCTGCCCCCACTCGGCGTCCGGCACGCCCACGACGCACGCCTCGGCGACGCCGGGCAGCTCCGCGAGCACCGCCTCGACGGGCGCGGGTGCGACGTTCGCGCCGCCGGACACGATCACGTCGTCGGCGCGGCCGAGCACGGTGAGCACGCCGTCGTCGAGGCGGCCGAGGTCCTGCGTGCGCAGCACGCGAGGGTCGCCGGTGAAGGTGACGGCGTCCAGGTCGGGCCGGCCGAGGTAGCCGTCGGCGAGCACGGCGCCGCCGAGGAGCACCCGGCCGTCGTCGTCGAGCGCGACCTGCACGCCGTCGAGCGCGCGACTGTCGTACACGCACCCGCCGGACGTCTCGGTCATGCCGTACGTGGTGACGAGCCGCACGTCCTGCTCCCGGGCGCGTGCGAGCAGCGCGGGTGCGGTGGCGGCGCCGCCCACCAGCACCGCGTCGTACCGTCGCAGCGCGTCGCGGCCCGCGGGGTCGTCGAGGAGGCGGACGAGCTGCGTCGGCACGAGCGAGGTGTACCGGGGCAGGTCGTCCGGCAGGGTGCCCGTCGCGGCGACGAACGCGGGCGGGCGGAACGGGCCCGCGGCCAGCACCGCGGGCGTGGTCCCGGCGAGCACCGACCGCACCAGCACCTGCAGGCCGGCGACGTGGTGCGCGGGCAGGGCGAGGACCCACCGGCCCGGCCCGGACAGCCGGCGCTCGGTGGCCCCGGCCGAGGCCCGCAGCGCGTCCGCCGACAGCAGGACGTCGCGGGGCTCACCCGTCGACCCGGACGTCGGGACCACGACCGCCACCGACCTCGGCACGAGCGGACCGGGAGCACCGGCGCCCGAGGTGCCGGCGGGGCCGCGGTCCTCGACGGGCCGTAGGGCGGGCCCGGTGCCGTCGAGCGCCCCGCGCAGCGCCGCCAGCAGGGCGTCCGGCCGGGCCGGGACGTCGCGCAGGGGGCGTTTCACCCGCCCAGCGTAGGTGCAGCCCAGGCCTGCCTCGGCAAGCCGCACCCCCGCGACGGGGCGCCGGGCTGCCCGGAAGTCGGCCACGCGCCCCGTAGAGTGACGCGCGGTCCGACCTCGAAGGAGTCCGCTGTGCCCTCTGCCCCGACCGGCGCGTCCGCGCGTCTGCTCGTCGCCGCACTGACGTCCGCCGCCGTCCTGGCGCTCGCCGCGTGCGGTGGCGAGGCGAGCGCCCAGCCCACGGTGCCGGCGCCCGTCACCGAGGCTCCCGTGATCGAGGCCGCGAAGGCCGCGCCGCCCACGCCGGTCGTGCCGCCGCGCTGGCCGCTCACGGGCGTCGCCGCCGCCGGCGAGGTCCCGGTGCGTCCCGCGCTCGCGGTGAAGATCGAGAACTCGGGCGAGGCCCGTCCGCAGACCGGGCTCGAGCAGGCCGACGTGGTGTGGGAGGAGGTCGTCGAGGGGGGCATCACCCGGTTCGTGGCGGTGTTCCACTCGCAGGTGCCCGCCGAGATCGGCCCGATCCGCTCGGTACGGCCCATGGACCCCGCGATCGCCTCGCCGCTGCACGGCCTGATCGCCTTCTCGGGCGGGCAGCCCGGGTTCGTCCAGGCGCTGTCCGCGTCGGGCCTCCAGATCCTCAGCCAGGACAAGGGCGCCGCCGGGTTCTTCCGCAAGAAGGGCGTCGCGCCCGCGCCGCACAACGTCTACGGCACGCCGGAGACGATGTGGGGGCAGGCCGACGGTGCGCACAGCGCCGCCCCGCCCACCCAGTTCACGGTCGCGCGGCAGGCGGGCCAGGCGACCGCGACGCTGTCCGGGACCCCGGCCACGTCCGTGGACATCACGATGTCCGGCTACTCCCACCCGCAGTGGGCGTGGGACGCCGCCTCGGGGACGTGGCTGCGGTCGGAGGGCGCGAAGCCCGCGACCGCCCGGTCCGGCGCCCGCCTGGCGGCGACGAACGTCGTGGCGCTGAGCGTCCGGCTCGTCAACTCGGGCACCACGGACCCTGCGGGCAACCCGGTGCCGGAGACCGTGCTCGACGGCTCGGGCGACGGGCTCGTCGCCACGGGCGGCAAGACGGTGGCCGTCCGGTGGTCGAAGGCCGTGCAGGACGCCCCCGTCGTGCTCACGACCGTCGGCGGCGCCCCGGTGTCGCTCGCGGCCGGGACCACGTGGGTCGAGCTCGTCCCCGGCTCCAGCGGGAGCGTCACGCCGCGCTGACGGCCGACCCGCCGTGGCCGGCCGTCCACCACCGGCGGGACCCGCGCATGGCACCCTGGTCGCGTCGGGACGACGAGCGGGGAGCTGACATGACGCGACGGACCGGGTTCGCAGACGTCCGGGACGGACGGCGGGCCCCCGTGGCGCGCGCCGCCCGGAGGGCGACGTGGGGGCTCGTCGCCGGCACCGTCCTCGCCCTGGCCGCGTGCTCGTCGGGCGGCTCCGCCCAGCCGGCCCCCACCGACGTCACCGCGCGCGCCTCCACCGACGTCGACAAGTCCGGAGCACCCGCCCCGGTCGTCCCGCCCACGTGGCCGCTCACGGGCGTCGCCGGTGAGCCCGCGGCCCGGGCCGCGCTCGCGGTGAAGATCGAGAACACCGCCGTCGCCCGCCCGCAGACCGGGCTGGAGCAGACGGACGTGGTGTGGGAGACGATCGTCGAGTTCGACGTGTCGCGGTTCATCGCCGTGTTCCACTCCCAGGTGCCCGCCGAGGTCGGGCCGATCCGGTCGGTCCGGCCGATGGACCCGGTCATCCTCGCGCCGATGCACGGGCTGCTCGCGTTCTCGGGCGGTCAGCCGGGCATCCTCGCGCTGGTCCAGGCGAGCGGCGTGCAGATGATCAGCCACGACGCGGGTGCGCCTGGCATGTACCGGACGAAGGACCGTGCGGCCCCGCACAACGTGTACGGCACCCCGCAGACGTTCTGGGACCAGGCCGACGCCGACCACCAGGCCGCCCCGGGCGAGCAGTTCCTGTTCGCCCGCTCCGCCGACCAGGCCGCGGCGGCCGTGGCGGGCACGCCCGCCGGCACGCTGTCGTTCCACCTGTCGCCGGCGTCCAACCCCTCGTGGTCGTGGGACGCGGCGACCGGCACCTGGCTGCGGTCCGAGGGCACCGTCCCGGCGACGGCCCGCAGCGGCGCCCGCCTGTCGGCCGTGAACGTCGTGTCCATCACCGCGGACCACCCGAACACGGAGTTCGGGGCGCAGGGCGGCGCACCCGTGCCGACCTACACCCTCGTGGGGTCGGGCGACGGCGTGGTCGCGTCGGGTGGCCGGACGGTGGCGGTGCGTTGGCAGAAGGACTCGCAGGACGCCCCGATGCGGCTGCTCCTGCCGGACGGGCGCCCGGCGAACCTCGCGCCCGGGAACACCTGGGTCGAGCTCGTGCCCGCCGGGAGCGGGTCGCTGACGATCGGCTGACGCGCTCGGTGCGGTCGCGGTGGCGCCGTCCGTCACGGTGTCCCGGCCGCGCCCTGGGTCCGCCCCCGGGCTGACGGAGCCCGTCGCCGAGGGGACCTGCGGGATGACCCTCGGCCGTCAGGTCGAGACGAGCGGTCGACGCCCGGGCGGGGTGTGGCGGACGAGCCTGGGGGCATGACGACACCGGAGCACACCAGCACCCCGGCGGAGCACGACGTGCGCGCGCTCGGCGCGGTCGTGGCGGCCGCCGTGGTCCTCGTAGGTCTGCTGGTCGGCGTGGCCTGGCTGGCCGGCACGTTCGTCGACCTCGCGACCTGGGCGCTGGCCACGACCTGACGCGGGCGGGCCGGCGCCCGCCCGCCGTCAGTACGCGTACGGGAAGCCGGACCAGTCGGGGTCGCGGCGCTCGAGGAACGCGTCGCGCCCCTCGACGGCCTCGTCCGTCATGTACGCCAGGCGCGTGGCCTCGCCGGCGAACACCTGCTGGCCGGCGAGCCCGTCGTCCGCGAGGTTGAACGCGAACTTGAGCATGCGCACGGCCTGCGGCGACTTCGACGCGATGATCCGCGCGTACTCGAGCCCGGCCTCCTCGAGCTCGGCGTGCGCGACGACGTCGTTGACGGCACCCCACGCGTAGGCCTGCTCGGCGGAGTACTCGCGGGCGAGGAAGAAGATCTCGCGGGCCCGCTTCTGGCCGATCTGACGGGCGAGCAGGGCGGAGCCGTAGCCGCCGTCGAACGAGCCGACGTTCGCGTCGGTCTGCATGAACCGGGCGTGCTCGCGGCTCGCGATCGTCAGGTCGGCGACGACGTGCAGGGAGTGCCCGCCGCCCGCCGCCCACCCGTTGACGAGCGCGACGACGACCTTCGGCATGGTCCGCATGAGCCGTTGGACCTCGAGGATGTGCAGCCGGCCGGCGCGCGCCGGGTCGACGTGCGCGGCGGTGTCGCCGTCGGCGTACCGGTAGCCGTCGCGGCCGCGGATGCGCTGGTCGCCGCCGGAGCAGAACGACCACACGCCGTCCTTGGGGGAGGGGCCGTTGCCGGTGAGCAGCACGGTGCCGACGTCGGAGCTGGTGCGGGCGTGGTCGAGGACGCGGTAGAGCTCGTCGACGGTGTGCGGGCGGAACGCGTTGCGGACCTCCGGCCGGTCGAACGCGACGCGGACGGCGGGCAGGTCGCGCTCGGCCTCGCCGGACGACGCGCCGCTGCGGTCGACCGCCCGGTGGTAGGTGAGGTCGGTGAGGTCCTCGAAGCCGTCGACGATGCGCCAGCGGTTCGGGTCGAAGGTGTCGGAGACGGTGTCGGGCAGTGCGCTCACGGCCGTCACCCTACGCGGCTCCGAGTTTCTGGTACGCTCGTACCAGAATTGGACGCGCGCGACGGCGGGAAGGCCACCCGGTGCGCGTCCACGACAGGCTCCCGTGACCACACCCGGGACTCGTCGGCTCGGCACGGAGGTCTCCCATGGCATGGCTCGTCCTCGTCCTGTCCGGCCTGCTCGAGGCGGGATGGGCGCTCGCCCTCAAGTCCTCGGACGGCTTCACCAGGCTCGTCCCCACGGTGACGTTCGGCGTCCTGCTCGTGCTCAGCATGGGCGGGCTCGCCTACGCGCTGCGCTCGCTGCCCGTCGGCACCGGCTACGCCGTGTGGGTCGGCATCGGTGCCGTCACCACGGCCGTCCTCGCGATGATCTGGCTCGACGAGCCGGTCACCCTGCTGCGCATCGGCTCGATCGTGCTCATCCTCGCCGGCGTCGTCGGGCTCAACCTCTCCGGGTCGGGCCACTGATGACGGCCCGCCGTGCGCGCGGCGAGGCCCGGTCCGCCCAGGTGGTGCGCGCCGCCGCCGACCTGCTGCTGCTCGGCGGTCCGGGCGCGGTGAGCCACCGGGCCGTCGCCGCCCGCGCGGGCGTGCCGCTCGCCGCCACGACCTACTACTTCGACCGGCTCGACGACCTGGTGCGCGCGGCAGCCCTGCTGCTCGCCGACGAGTCGGCCGCGCACGCCGAGCGCGTCGCCGAGCTCGCGCAGCCGGGCGACGACGTGGTCGCCACGGTCGTCGACGCGGTGCTGCCGAACGGGGGCGACGTGTCCGTGCGCGCGGTGTACGAGCACCTCGTGTCCGCCGGACGCACGCCCACCGTCGCCGGCGCCTACGCCGCCGGGCGCACCCGGCTGGACGCCGCCGTCGCCGCTCTGCTGCGGATCGCGGGCAGCCCCGTCCCGCCGGCGCTGGCCATCGCGGTCGTCGACGGCGCCGTCGTCGCGGCCCTGTCCGAGGGGCACGACGTCCGCGACCACGCCCGCGCGCTCCTGGCCCCGGTCCTCACGCCGAGCCCGCCGACGCCCGCCTGACGCCGCCGAGAACGTGACGCCGAGGTGAGAACGGCACTCTGACGTGCCGTCCTCACCCCGAAGTGCCGTTCTCGGGCATCGGTCCACGCCGCCTAGCCTGAGCGGGTGCGACCCGAGCTGCTCACCTACGCCGTCCCGCTGCGCACGCGCTTCCGCGGGCTGACCGTGCGGGACGGCGCCCTGGTCCGGGGCGACGCCGGCTGGGGCGAGTTCAGCCCGTTCTGGGACTACGACGCCGCCGAGTCCGCCTCCTGGTGGGACGCCGCGCGCGAGGCCGCCGACGAGGGGTGGCCCGCCCCCGTCCGCGACCGTGTGCCGGTCAACGTCACCGTCCCCGCCGTCGACGCCGCCACCGCGCACCGCATCGTCACCGCCTCCGGCGGCTGCCGCACCGCGAAGGTCAAGGTCGCCGAGCCCGGGCAGAGCGTCGGCGACGAGGTCGCGCGCCTCGAGGCGGTGCGCGACGCGCTCGGCAAGGACGGTGCGATCCGCGTCGACGCCAACGCCGCGTGGGACGTGGACACCGCCGCCGGCCGGCTGGCGCTGCTGGACCGGGCGGCGGGCGGTCTCGAGTACGCCGAGCAGCCCGTGCCGACGGTCGCCGACCTCGCCGCGCTGCGCCGCCGCACCAGCGTGCCGATCGCCGCCGACGAGTCCGTGCGCCGGGCCGAGGACCCGCTCGCTGTCGTGCGCGCGCACGCCGCCGACGTCGTCGTGCTCAAGGTGCAGCCCCTCGGCGGCGTGCGCGCGTGCCTCCGGCTCGCGGAGCAGGTCGGCGTCCCGGTCGTGGTGTCGTCGGCGCTCGAGTCGTCGGTCGGACTCGCCGCCGGCGTCGCGCTCGCGGCCGCCCTGCCGGAGCTGCCGTACGCGTGCGGGCTCGCGACGGCGCAGCTGTTCACCGCCGACCTCGTGGCCGACCCGCTGCTGCCCGTCGACGGCGCGCTCGAGGTGCGCCGGCCGGAGCCCGACCCCGCCCTGCTCGCCGCGCACGCGGCACCCGCGGAGCTCGCGCGCAGGTGGGAGCGGCGGCGCGACGAGGTCCTCGCGGTGCTCGCGTCGCGGCGGACCGCCGTGCCTCGGGCATGATGGCGCACGTGACGACGACGCCCGACCCCGCCCAGCCGTCGGGGCAGGCACCGTCCGTGACCGCCGCCCGCGTCCTCGTGCAGGCCCTCGCGACGCTCGGCGTCCAGGACGTCGTCCTCGCCCCCGGGTCGCGCAGCGCACCCCTCGCGTACGCGCTCGCCGAGGCCTCCCGCCCGGACGGCAGCCGAGCGGAAGGCGCTCCCGCCCTGCGCCTGCACGTGCGCGTCGACGAGCGGTCCGCGGGGTTCCTCGCGCTCGGGCTCGCCCGGGCGAGCGCCCACGTCGGCGACGCGCCGGGTGCCGCCCGGCCCGTCGCCGTCGTCACGACGTCGGGGACGGCCGTCGCGAACCTGCACCCGGCCGTGCTCGAGGCGCACCACAGTGGGATCCCGCTGCTCCTGCTCACCGCGGACCGCCCCCACGAGCTGCGGGGGACCGGCGCGAACCAGACCACCGACCAGCCCGGCCTGTTCGGCACGTCCGTCCGGCTCGCGGTCGACGTCCCGGCACCGGTCGGCCTGCCCGACGAGGCCCGCGACGTGCGCAGGCTCGCCGCGCGTGCGGTCGCCGCCGCCACGGGCGCCCGCACGGGCGACCCCGGCCCGGTGCACCTCAACCTCGCGTTCCGTGAGCCGCTCGTGCCGGGCGACGGGCCGTGGCCGCCCGCCGGCACGGCCGGCCTCTCGCACGTCCACGGTCGCGGCCTGCCGCCCGGGGGGCCTGCCACGGGCGCGCTGCCGGCGCTCCTCGAGCCGCCCCGTGCCACGGGCGCCGACGACTCGACGGCACCGACCCGCACGCGCCGCCGCGGCGTGCCGACCGTGCTCGTCGCGGGCGACGGTGCCAGCCCGTGGGCCCGCCGGCTCGCGGAGGTCAACGGCTGGCCGCTGCTCGCCGAGCCGTCCTCCGGGGTCCGTGGTGGGACGCATGCGCTCGCGGCCTACCGTCTGCTCCTCGCCGACGAGCGTCTCGGCGGCGCGGTCCGGCGCGTCGTGGTCGCGGGCCGGCCCACCCTGTCCCGCCCGGTGCAGCGGCTGCTCGGGCGGCCGGACGTCGAGGTCGTCGTCCTCGCCCCCCGCGGGGGCGACTGGCCGGACGCGGCCCGGAACGCCGCCGAGGTGCTGCTCGACGTGCCGCCGCGGATGCGTCAGGGCCGGATGGGCGCGCCGGACGGGTGGCTCGAGACCTGGCAGGCCGCCGACGCCGCGGCGTCCACCGCGATCGACGACGTGCTCGACGCCGGGGAGCACGGCCCCCGGTCGCGCAGCGGCCCCCGCGTGACGGGGCCGGCGCTCGCCCGTGCCGTCGCCCGGGTGAGCCTCCCGACGGACGCGCTCGTCGTCGGCTCGTCGAACCCGGTGCGTGACCTGGACCTGACGGCCCGGTGGGCCACCCCGCCGCTGGTCCTCGCGAACCGCGGGCTGGCCGGGATCGACGGCACGGTGTCGACGGCTGCGGGCGTCGCGCTCGGGCTCCCGCACCGGCGGGTCCGTGCGCTGCTCGGCGACCTCACGTTCCTGCACGACGTCGGCGGGCTCCTGCGCGGACCGCTCGAGCGCGCCGTGGACCTGCAGCTCGTCGTCGCGAACGACGACGGCGGGTCGATCTTCTCGACGCTCGAGCCCGGCGAGCCGTCGCGCTCCGACCACTTCGAGCGGGTGTTCGGGACGCCGCACGGCGTCGACCTCGCGGCGCTGTGCGCGGCGTACGGGGTGCGGCACACGCGGGTCGGTGACGTCGACGGACTCCTGCCCGCGCTCACGGCCACGGGTCCCGGCCTGAGCCTCGTCGAGGTGCGGGTCGACCGGGCGGGCCGTCGCGAGCTCGGCGAGCGGCTCCAGGCCGCCGTCGCGGTCGCGGTGGACGAGGCCCTGCCCTGACGGCACCCGCCGCCGCCCGCCGCCCCCGTGCGCAGGCCGGGCCCACCGGGTCCGTCCGGACTCATGCGGAACTCGCAGGAGATTCCCAGGTTCCCTGGAGGGTCCCTCCAGCGGGCTCGGCTGTGATGGTCGTCGACCAAGGAGGGCACCCACGATGACCAGCACCCCCGAGAACGGCCAGCACCCGCAGGCGGACCCGACGCAGCCGATCCCGCCCGTCGAGCCGACGCAGCCCCTGCCGGCCACCCCGGTCGAGGCGACGCAGCCGCTGCCGGCCACCCCGGTCGGCGCGACCCAGCCGCTCCCCGCGGCGGCCCCGGCCCTGCAGCAGGCTCCCCAGCAGCCCGCGGCGCAGCCGCACCCGGCGCCGCAGCCGCAGCCGCAGCAGCACGCGACCAACCCGTTCCAGCCGCCGCACGCCGCGGCGCCCGCCGACCAGCGTGCCGCCTACGAGGCCGCCCAGGAGGCGCAGCGCCGGGCCGCGTACGCCCAGTGGGCCGCCGGCCAGCACCAGGCCCAGCAGGCACAGCAGGCACAGCCGCACCCGCAGCCGGCACAGCCCGGCCACACCGGTGAGGCCTTCGGCCCGTACGCCGCCCCGGCCGCGACGCAGCCGCGCAAGCGCAGCATCTGGCTCCCCGTGACCGGCGCGGCCGCCGCCGCGGCGCTCCTCGCCGCCGGTCTCACCGCGGGCGTGACGCACGCGCTCGCCGACGGCGACACCGCGAGCGGCTCGCACCCCGCGTCGCTCGCGACGATCGGCCAGTCGTCGAACGACGCCGTCCCGGTGTCCGGGTCGACGAACGACAACCCCGACTGGGAGGCGGTCTCGAAGGCCGTGGCCCCGGCGGTCGTCGCGATCGAGGTCACGCTCGACCAGGGCGGCGCCCAGGGGTCGGGCGTCATCATCGACGACCAGGGCCACATCGTCACGAACAACCACGTGGTGGCCGGTGCGCAGGGTGACGTCCAGGTGACGCTCACCGACGGCCGCCTGTTCAAGGCCACCGTCGTCGGCACCGACCCGACCACGGACCTCGCGGTCATCAAGCTCACCGACCCGCCGGAGGGCCTCAAGCCGGCAGCGCTCGGCGACTCGACCAAGGTCGTCGTCGGCCAGCCCGTGATGGCGGTCGGCAACCCGCTCGGCCTGGCCAACACGGTCACCACCGGCATCGTCTCGGCGGTCGACCGTCCCGTGTCCACCACGGGCGAGGACGGCGGCGACGCCACCGTGACGAACGCGATCCAGATCGACGCCGCGGTGAACCCCGGCAACTCGGGCGGTCCGCTGTTCGACGCGCAGGGCCGGGTCATCGGCATCAACTCGTCGATCGCGACACTCTCCTCGGAGTCGGGCTCGATCGGCCTGGGCTTCGCGATCCCCGTCGACCTGGTGAAGAACATCGCGTCGCAGCTCGTCGACGACGGCTCGGCGGAGCACGCGTTCCTCGGCGTGAGCCTGTCCGACGGCACGGCGACGGCCGACGACGTGACGCGCCGCGGCGCGGTCGTCGAGGAGGTCACGGACGGCTCGCCCGCCGCGAAGGCCGGCCTGCAGGCCAAGGACGTGATCGTCGCGATCGACGGCAAGCCCGTCGGTGGCGCGGAGTCGCTCACGGCCTACGTCCGGGCGCTCGCGTCCGGCACGGACGCCACGCTGACGGTCGTCCGTGACGGCAAGGCGACGGACGTCGACGTGACGCTCGCCGTCAAGAAGGAGACCGCCCAGTCGGCCCCCCAGGGCCAGGGGCAGGACCAGCAGGGTCAGCAGGGCCAGGACGGCGGCCCGAGCGGCCTGCCGGGCGGCCTCGACCCCGAGCAGCTCTGGAAGTGGTACCAGGAGCAGGGCCAGGGCTGATCCCGACCCCCGACGACCGGCTGCCGCCCCGACGCGGCGGCCGGTCGCCGGGCACAGCGACCCGCACCCCGGGTCGCGTCCCGCGGTCCGACCAGGACCGCACCGCAGGCCCGGTGTCCCGGGCGGCGGCCACCGCGCTCGGCCGGGTCAGCTGTCGCTGGCGTCCCGGCCGAGCGCGTGCCGCATGGGCACGAGCTTCGCCTCGGACTCCGCGAGCTCCGCGGCGGGGTCGGACGCGGCGACGATGCCGCAGCCGGCGAAGAGCCGGACCCGGCGCGGGTCGTCGGCGTCGAGCTGGGCCGAGCGCAGCGCGATGCCCCACTCGCCGTCGCCGTCGGCCCCGAACCAGCCGACCGGACCCGCGTAGCGGCCCCGGTCCATGCCCTCGACGCGGCGGATGAGGTCGCGGGCGGCGTCGGTGGGGGTGCCGCACACGGCGGCGGTGGGGTGCAGCGCGGCGGCGAGCGCGAGCGACGAGGGGTGCGCGGCGGTGCCGGTCGGCGCGGCGAGGACACCGGTGACGTCGGACGCGAGGTGCAGCACGTTCGGCAGGTGCAGCACGAACGGCACGTCGGGCACGTTGGTCGACGAGCAGAACGGCTCGAGCGCCTGCGCGACGGACGACACGGCGTACTCGTGCTCCTCGAGGTCCTTCGACGAGTGCGCGAGGATCGCCGCGTGGGCGACGTCGGCGTCGTCGTCGCCGGTCCGGCGGATCGTGCCCGCGAGCACGCGTGACGTGACGAGCCCCTTCTCCGACCGGACGAGCAGCTCGGGCGTCGCGCCGACGAGACCGTCGACGCTGAACGTCCAGCACGAGGGGTAGCGGGCCGCGAGCCGGTCGAGGGCCCACCGCACGTCGAAGGGGTGCTCGGTCCGGGCGTGCACGTCGCGGGCGAGCACGACCTTGTCGACCTCGCCCGCCTTGATCGCGGCGATGCCCTCGGCGACGACGTCGCGCCACCCGTCCGCGCTCACGGCGCCGTCGTCGTAGACGACGTCGCCCGGGTCGATCGCCGGGACACGGGGCCCGACGACGTCCGCCAGGCGCGGGGCCGGCGAGAGGTGGGCGCCCGGGGTGATGGTCGTGAGCCACGACCGCCCGCCGCGCCGGCCGACGACGACCCGCGGCACGACGACGACGCCGCCGACGGGCGAGGTCTCGTCGAACGCGAACGACCCGAACGCCACGGGCCCGGTGCCGGGGAGCCGCACCTCGTCGCGCACCACCGCGTGCCGGAGCACGTCCTGCCAGGCACGCTCGGCGGCGGCGAACCGGTGGGGGCCGGCGACGGGGATCCGGAGCGTCTCGCCCCAGGCCACGAGGCCGTCGCCGCGGCGCACCCAGGCCAGGGGCGCCTCGGACGGCAGCAGGTCGAGCAGATCGGCCGGGTCGGGCGCACCCTGGTCGCCCGCGAGGTCGTCGAGCGCGACCGTCCGGACCACCAGAGGCTGCGGGACCGCGTCCGTGGGGGCGGAGGTCAGCGAGCTCATCGCTTCCAGCGTATGCCTCGCGCCGGGTGCCGCCCGCCGGGCGGGGTGTGGCGTACGCGACGTCCTCAGCCCGCTCACAGGAGCGTCACCCGTCCGCGCGCCCGTGCGGCGGTCGACCCGGACCTGCGACGATGACCTCATGCCCCGTGCCGACCTGGACAAGGAACCCCACGACGTCGCGAAGATGTTCGACGCCGTCGCGCCGCGCTACGACCGCACGAACGACGTGATCTCGCTCGGCCAGGACCGCGCGTGGCGCAAGGCGACGCTCGCCGCGCTCGACGCGCACCCCGGCGAGACGGTGCTCGACCTCGCCGCGGGGACGGGCACGTCCACAGAGCCGCTGGCCGACAAGGGTGTGCGGGCGATCCCGTGCGACCTGTCCCTGGGCATGCTCGCGGTCGGCAAGGAGCGCCGGCCGGACCTGCCGTTCGTGGCGGGCGACGCGCTGCACCTGCCGTTCGCCGACGAGTCGTTCGACGCCGTGACGATGTCGTTCGGGCTGCGGAACGTGACGGACGTGCGGCGTGCCCTCGAGGAGCTCCTGCGGGTGACGAAGCCGGGCGGGCGGCTGGTGGTGTGCGAGTTCTCGCGGCCCACGTTCAAGCCGTTCCGGATGGTCTACACGAACTACCTGATGAAGGCGCTGCCGCCGGTGGCCCGCGCGGTCTCCAAGGAGCCGGACGCGTACGTGTACCTCGCGGAGTCGATCCGGGAGTGGCCGGACCAGCACCAGCTGGGCCTGCAGATCAAGGCGGTCGGCTGGACGCACGTCGCGTACCGCAACCTCACGGGCGGTGTGGTGGCCCTCCACCGCGGCACGAAGCCGGCCTGACACGCGGGGTCGTCCCGCGTGTGAAGAGGTGGTGAACCGCGAGATCACGGGCCGTCCGGCACCCGCCGGTACTGGGTAAGGATTGCCTTCGCAGACAGCCCGAGTGACCGTGATTACACTCGCGCTGAGCCGCACGTGAACAACGTCACAAGTGGAGCAAGCCGTGGTGATCGCAGCGCACGATGACGCCGACGTCATCGTCGTGGGCGCGGGCCCTGCCGGGTCTGCCGCCGCGTTCCACTGCGCTGCGGCGGGCCTGGACGTGCTGCTCCTGGAGAAGGCGTCGTTCCCGCGGGACAAGATCTGCGGCGACGGCCTGACGCCCCGCGCGGTGGCCGAGCTCGTCCGCATGGGCGTCCCGATCCGCGAGCAGGACGGCTGGATCCGCAACAAGGGCCTGCGCGTGCTCGGCGGCGGCCACCGGCTCGAGCTGCCGTGGCCCGAGCTGTCGAGCTACCCGTCGTACGGCCTGGCGAAGGCCCGCACGTCGTTCGACCACACGCTCGCGTCGCACGCCCGCTCGGCCGGCGCGAAGCTGCTCGAGCGCACCAACGTCACGGGTCCGCTGCGTGACGAGCGCTCGGGGCGCGTCGTCGGCGTGACGGCCCGGCCGGTCGACGACGACGGCCGGCGCACCGGCGACGAGGTCGTGTACCGGGCGCCCGTGGTGATCGCGGCCGACGGCGTGTCCGCCCGGCTCGCCACAGGGATGGGCCTGCAGAAGCGCGACGACCGGCCCATGGGCGTCGCGGTCCGCACGTACTTCCGCACGCCGCGGCACGACGACCCGTGGATGGAGAGCCACCTCGAGCTGTGGGACGGCGCGCCCGGCCGCAGCAACCTCATGCCGGGGTACGGCTGGATCTTCTCCCTCGGCGACGGCACGGCGAACGTCGGCCTGGGGTCGGTGAGCTCGACGGCCGCGGCGACGAAGGTGGACTACAAGGCGCTGTTCGCGGCGTGGATGCGCAACGCCCCGGAGGAGTGGGAGTTCACCGAGGACAACCAGCTCGGCCCGGTCCGCGGCGCCGCGCTGCCGATGGGATTCAACCGCGGCCCGCTCTACGGGAACGGTCTCATGCTCGCCGGCGACAGCGCGGGGATGGTGAGCCCGTTCAACGGCGAGGGCATCGCCTACGGCCTGCAGGCCGGCCGGGTCGCGGCCGACGCGATCAGCCAGGGCCTGGCGCGCGGCACGGCCGCGGGTCGGGAGCGGGCGTTCGCGACGTACCAGCGCCGCATGAAGGACGACCTCGGCGGCTACTACACGCTGGGCCGCCAGTTCGTGCGGATCATCGAGCACCCGCAGGTCATGCGGCTGCTCACGAAGCACGGGCTGCCGCGCCCGCTGATCATGCAGTTCGTGCTCAAGCTCCTGTCCGACTGCTACGAGCCGCGCGGCGGTGACCTGATCGACCGGGTCATCGCGGGCCTGGCCCGGATCGCCCCGGACGCCTGACCCGCCGCCCCCGATGACCCCCCACGCCCCGAGGACCTCCCAGGTCTGCCGGGCCACCTCGACGAAGAGGAGAGACGCGCGATGAGCAACCCGTACGTGCCGCTGCTCGTGCTGATGGGCATCGCCGCCGTGCTCGCGCTCGGCGGGGTCGGCGCGAGCGCGATCATCGGCCCGAAGCGGTACAACCGCGCGAAGCTCGAGGCGTACGAGTGCGGCATCCAGCCGACGCCGCACGCGGTGGGCGGCGGCCGGTTCCCGATCAAGTACTACCTGGTCGCGATGACGTTCATCGTCTTCGACATCGAGGTCGTCTTCCTCTACCCGTGGGCGGTGAGCTTCGCCGACCTGGCGGTGTTCGGGCTCGTCGCGATGCTCGGATTCCTGGTGCTCATCACGGTGCCGTTCGTCTACGAGTGGCGGCGGGGTGGCTTCGAGTGGGACTGACGAGCATCTGCACAGCACGGACCGGATGCGCACGAGGGGAGGACTGACATGGGGATCGAGGAAGCACCCTCGGGGTTCCTGCTGACGACGGTCGAGGACCTGGTCGGCTACTTCCGCAAGGCGTCGCTGTGGCCCGTCACGTTCGGCCTGGCGTGCTGCGCGATCGAGATGATGGCCGCCGGCGCGCCGCGGTACGACCTGTCGCGGTTCGGCATGGAGGTCTTCCGGGCGTCGCCGCGGCAGTCCGACCTGATGATCGTGGCCGGCCGGGTGAGCCAGAAGATGGCGCCCGTGGTCCGGCAGGTCTACGACCAGATGTCGGAGCCGAAGTGGGTCCTGTCGATGGGCGTGTGCGCGTCCAGCGGCGGCATGTTCAACAACTACGCGATCGTGCAGGGCGTTGACCACATCGTCCCCGTCGACATCTACCTGCCCGGCTGCCCGCCGCGGCCCGAGATGCTGATCAACGCGATCCTCGCGCTGCACGACCAGATCCAGAACAGCCCGCTCGGCGTCAACCGGGCCGAGGCCGTGGCCGCCGCGGAGGCCGCCGCGCTGGAGGCCACGCCGACCCATCACATGACGGGGCTGCTGCGGTGAGCGACGACGCGACGAAGAAGGATGCGGCCGACGCCGTGAAGCCCGGCGACGCGACCACCGGCGCGCAGCCGACGACGGCCGCCGCGCTCGAGGCGGGCGGCCAGAACGTCCCGGCCGCCCGCACCCCGCTCGAGGTCGTCGACGTCCGCACCGGCATGTTCGGCGCGCACGGCACGGGGGACACGTCGGGCTACGGCGGGCTCGTCGTCCCGGTGCTGCTGCCCGGCCCGGCGGAGCGGCCGTACGGCGGCTGGTTCGACGAGGTCGTCGACGTCCTCGCCGAGGTGCTCGACGAGGACGGCACGGGCTTCGCGGCCGCGGTCGAGTCCGTGGTGGTCGACCGTGAGGAGCTCACGCTGCACGTCCGGCGCGAGCACGTCGTGGCGGTCGCCCGGGCGCTGCGCGACGACCCCGACCTGCGGTTCGAGCTCAGCCTGGGCGTCAGCGGCGTGCACTACCCGCACGAGACCGACCGCGAGCTGCACGCCGTCTACCACGTCGTCTCCGTGACGCACGGCCGCCGCCTGCGGTTCGAGGTCACGGCCCCCGACGACGACCCGCACATCCCGTCGACCACGTCGGTGTACCCGGCGAACGACTGGCACGAGCGCGAGACGTTCGACTTCTTCGGGCTCGTGTTCGACGGCCACCCGGCCCTGGCGCGCATCGAGATGCCCGACGACTGGCCCGGCCACCCGCAGCGCAAGGACTACCCCCTCGGCGGCATCCCCGTGGAGTACAAGGGCGCCACCGTGCCGCCCCCGGACCAGCGGAGGTCCTACTCATGAGCACCACCACCCCCCACGCGACGCGTCCCGTGCACGACGACGAGACGTCGGGCGTCCCGTTCTTCGAGGCGTCCGGCGGCGACTGGTCGGAGATCGCCGAGGAGGCGGCCCGGCTCGGCGAGGAGCGCATCGTCGTCAACATGGGCCCGCAGCACCCGTCGACGCACGGCGTGCTCCGGCTCATGCTCGAGATCGACGGCGAGACGGTGACCGAGGCCCGTGCGGGCATCGGCTACCTGCACACCGGCATCGAGAAGAACATGGAGTTCCGCACCTGGACGCAGGGCGTGACGTTCTGCACCCGCATGGACTACGTCGCCCCGCTGTTCCAGGAGACCGCGTACTGCCTCGCGGTCGAGAAGCTGCTGGGCATCACCGACGACGTCCCGGAGCGGGCGACGGTCATCCGGGTGCTGCTCATGGAGCTCAACCGGATCACGTCGCACCTGGTCTGCCTGGCGACCGGCGGCAACGAGCTCGGCGCCACGACGATCATGACCGTCGGCTTCACGGCCCGCGAGGAGATCCTCAAGGTCTTCGAGCTCATCACCGGCCTGCGCATGAACCACGCGTTCATCCGGCCGGGCGGCGTCGCGCAGGACATCCCGCCGGGGGCGATCGACACCATCCGCGAGACCCTCACCTCGGTGCGGCACTACCTGCGCCAGCTCGAGGACCTCATGATGGCGAACCCGATCCTGCACCTGCGCCTCAAGGACGTCGGCTACCTCGGCCTGTCCGGGTGCATGGCGCTCGGCATCACGGGTCCGGTGCTGCGCTCGGCAGGCCTGCCGTACGACGTGCGCAAGGCGGCGCCGTACTGCGGGTACGAGACGTACGACTTCGATGTGCCGGTGGCGGACGCTGCAGACTCCTGGTCCCGCGTCGTGCTGCGGATGGAGGAGTGCTACCAGTCGATGCGCATCGTCGAGCAGGCGCTCGACCGCCTGCAGCGGACCGCGGGCCAGCCCGTGATGGTGGCCGACAAGAAGGTCGCCTGGCCCGCGCAGCTCGCGATCGGCGCGGACGGCATGGGCAACTCGCTCGACCACATCCGGGAGATCATGGGCACCTCGATGGAGGCCCTGATCCACCACTTCAAGCTGGTCACGGAGGGCTTCCGGGTGCCGGCCGGGCAGGTGTTCCAGTCCGTGGAGCACCCGCGCGGCGAGCTCGGCGTGCACCTCGTGTCCGACGGCGGCACCCGCCCCTACCGGGCGCACTTCCGGGACCCGTCGTTCAACAACCTGCAGGCCACGTCGATCATGTGCGAGGGCGGGCAGGTGGCCGACGTCGTCGTCGCCGTCGCGTCCCTCGACCCGGTGCTGGGAGGGGTGGACCGCTGATGTCGGTCGAGCAGGTTCCGGTGCCCCGGACGAACGGGCAGACCCACCGCGCGGGGTACGACGAGGAGACGCGCGCCCGCCTGTCGGCGGACGCCGCGGCCATCAAGGCCCGCTACCCGCAGGAGCGGTCGGCCCTGCTGCCGATGCTGCACCTCGTGCAGTCGGAGGACGGGTACGTCAGCCCGCGCGGCATCGCGTTCTGCGCCGCCGAACTCGGCCTGACGACGGCGGAGGTGTCCGCGGTCGCGACGTTCTACACCCAGTACAAGCGGCACCCCAACGGCACGTACACGGTCGGCGTCTGCACGAACACGCTGTGCGCGATCATGGGCGGCGACGCCATCTGGGAGGAGCTGTCCGACCACCTGGGCATCGGGCACGACGAGACGACCGACGACGGGGCGATCACGCTCGAGCGCGTCGAGTGCAACGCGGCCTGCGACTACGCGCCGGTCGTGATGGTCAACTGGGAGTTCTTCGACAACCAGACGCCGGACTCGGCCGTGGCGCTCGCCGACGAGCTCACGGCCGGCCACCCGGTCACCCCGACCCGTGGCGCGCACAGCGTGTGCACGTTCAAGGAGATGTCCCGCGTGCTCGCGGGGTTCGGCGACGGCCGGGCCGACGAGGGGATCGGGGCCGGCGGGCCGACGCTCGCCGGCACGGTGCTCGCGCGCGAGCAGGGCTGGGTCGCCCCGCCGTTCCCGGCCGACGCCGAGGCGTCGACGAAGACGCCCGCGAGGGGCACCCGCACGACGAAGGCGCCCGCGGCGTCGCACGCCCCGAAGCCGGGCGGCGAGCAGTCGAGCGCGGAGCGCCCGGCGACGACCCCCGGTGACGTGTCGCCGGCGCGGCGCACGACCAAGAAGCAGTCCGACGACGCGAAGGAGTCGTGATGGCGACGACCCTGGCACCGGTGCTCACGGACCTCTGGGACAAGGACCGGTCCTGGACGCTCGCCACCTACGAGGACAACGGCGGCTACCGCGGTCTGCGCCGCGCGCTGTCGCTGCCCGCCGGCGACGTCGTCACGATGGTCAAGGACTCGGGCCTGCGCGGTCGTGGCGGGGCCGGCTTCCCGACGGGGATGAAGTGGGGCTTCCTGCCCGCGCCCGACGGCGGGCCGCGCTACCTCGTCGTCAACGCGGACGAGTCCGAGCCGGGGACCTGCAAGGACATCCCGCTCATGCTGGCCAGCCCGCAGCACCTCATCGAGGGCATGATCATCACGTCGTACGCGATCGGCTGCCACCACGCGTTCGTGTACGTGCGCGGCGAGGTCCTGCACGTGTACCGCCGCCTGCTGAAGTCGATCGAGGAGGCCTACGCGGCCGGGTACCTCGGGAAGAACATCCTCGGCTCGGGCTTCGACCTCGACATCACGCTGCACTCCGGTGCGGGGGCGTACATCTGCGGCGAGGAGACCGCGCTCCTCGACTCGCTCGAGGGCCTGCGCGGCCAGCCGCGGCTCAAGCCGCCGTTCCCGGCCGTCGCGGGCCTGTACGCCCGGCCGACCGTCGTGAACAACGTCGAGTCGATCGCGTCGGTGCCGGGCATCGTCGTGGGCGGCGCGGACTGGTTCAAGCAGATGGGCACCGAGAAGTCCACCGGCCACGGGCTGTTCAGCCTGTCGGGCCACGTGACCCGCCCCGGCCAGTACGAGGCGCCGCTCGGGATCACGCTGCGCGAGCTGCTCGACATGGCGGGCGGCATCCGCGAGGGGCACGAGCTGAAGTTCTGGACCCCGGGCGGCTCGTCGACGCCGATCTTCACGGCCGAGCACCTGGACGTCCCGCTGGACTACGAGTCGGTCGGTGCGGCCGGCTCGATGCTCGGCACCCGCGCGCTGCAGATCTTCGACGACACCACGTCCGTGGTCCGTGCGGTGACGCGGTGGACGGAGTTCTACAAGCACGAGTCGTGCGGCAAGTGCACGCCGTGCCGCGAGGGCACGTACTGGCTGGCGCAGGTGCTCCAGCGTCTCGAGGCGGGTCGCGGCACGTCCGCCGACATCGACCTGCTGCTGGACCTGTGCGACAACATCCTCGGCCGGGCGTTCTGCGCGCTCGGCGACGGCGCGACGAGCCCGATCACGTCGGCCATCCAGTACTTCCGGGAGGAGTTCGAGGCGGGCACCCACACGCCCGCCGACGTGCTGTTCCCGCCGGAGCGCAGCTCGTTGTTCGCCTACACGCCGCGCCGCAGCGGTGCGCAGCTCGCGGGGGTCCACGCATGACGATCACGTCCCCTCAGCAGACGGCGACGCCGCTCGTCCCGGCGGCCCCCGTCGAGCGCGCGGTGGCTCCGGCCGACACCGTGACGTTCACCATCGACGGGCTGGAGACGTCCGTGCCGAAGGGCACGCTCGTGATCCGCGCCGCCGAGGAGATCGGCATCCAGATCCCGCGGTTCTGCGACCACCCCCTCCTGGCCCCCGCCGGCGCCTGCCGTCAGTGCCTCGTCGAGGTGTGGACGCCGGGGCGCGACGGCAACCTCGCGAAGATGCCCAAGCCGCAGGCGTCCTGCACGCTCGAGGCCACCCCGGGCATGGAGGTGCGCACGCAGCACACGTCCGCCGAGGCCGACAAGGCGCAGCAGGGCGTCATGGAGCTGCTGCTCGTCAACCACCCGCTCGACTGCCCGGTCTGCGACAAGGGCGGCGAGTGCCCGCTGCAGAACCAGGCGATGTCGAACGGCCGCGCGACGTCGCGCTTCGTCGACATCAAGCGCACGTTCCCGAAGCCGATCTCCATCTCGACCCAGATCCTGCTCGACCGCGAGCGGTGCGTGCTGTGCCAGCGCTGCACCCGGTTCTCCGAGGAGGTCGCGGGCGACGTCTGGATCGACCTGCAGAAGCGCGGTGCGCACCAGCAGATCGGCACGTTCGACGCGGACGTGCTCGGCTTCGCGGGCGACGTGCCGACGGGCGCCGCGACGCAGGACACCACCGGGCGTCCGTTCGCGTCGTACTTCTCGGGCAACACCGTGCAGATCTGCCCGGTCGGCGCCCTCACGAGCGCCGCGTACCGGTTCCGGTCCCGCCCGTTCGACCTGGTGTCGACGCCCGGGATCGCGGAGCACGACTCCCAGGGCTCGGCGATCCGGGTGGACCACCGCCGGGGCGTCGTGCTGCGTCGCCTCGCGGGCGACGACCCCACGGTCAACCACGAGTGGGTCACCGACAAGGACCGGTTCGCGTTCGCGTGGCAGTCCGCGCCGGACCGCATCACGACCCCGCTCGTGCGCGCACGCAACGCCGACGGCACGCCCGGCGAGCTCGAGCCGACCAGCTGGGTCGAGGCGCTCGACGTCGCCGCCGCGGGGCTGCTCGCCGCGCAGGCACCCGTCGACCCGCGTGAGGAGGCCGTGGGCGTCGCGGTGCTCGCCGGTGGCCGGCTCACGCTCGAGGACGCGTACGCGTACTCCAAGCTCGCCCGCGTCGCGCTCGACACCAACGACGTCGACGGCCGCGCTCGCCCGCACTCCGCGGAGGAGGAGGCGTTCCTCGGCCACCACGTCGCCGGTCGGACCCTCGAGGTGACCTTCGCGGACCTCGACCGGGCCCCCGCGGTGCTGCTCGTCGGGCTCGAGGCCGAGGAGGAGGCGGGGATCGCGTTCCTGCGGCTGCGCTCCGCGGTCGTCAAGAAGCGCACGCGGGTGGTGTCGGTGGCCGCGCTCGCGAGCCGCGGGCTGCAGCGGCTGGCCGGCACGCTGCTTGCCGCGGCGCCCGGCACGGAGGCGGAGGTGCTCGACGGGATCGTCGCCAGCGCGGAGGGCGCGCTCGGGGACACCGCCGCCGCGCTCCGCGAGCAGGGCGCGCTCGTCCTGGTCGGTGAGCGCCTCGCGGCCTCGCCCGGCGCGTACTCGGCGGCCCTCCGCCTGACCGCCCGCACGGGCGCAAGGCTCGCGTGGGTGCCGCGTCGCGTCGGCGAGCGGGCCGCGGTCGAGGTCGGGCTGCTGCCCTCGCTGCTGCCCGGCGGCCGGCCGGTCGCCGACTCCGCGGCACGCGTGGACATCGCCGCGGTGTGGGGCGTCGAGCACCTGCCCGAGACGCCCGGCCGCTCGACGGGGGAGATCCTCGCCGACGCCGCCGCCGGTCGGCTCGGCGGCCTCGTCGTCGGCGGCCTGGAGCTCGCGGACCTGCCCGACCCCGCGCTGGCGCGCGCGGCGCTCGACCGGGTGCCGTTCGTGGTCTCGCTCGAGGTGCGCAGGTCCGAGGTCACGGACCGGGCCGACGTCGTGCTCCCGGTCGCGCCGCCCGTCGAGAAGGGCGGCACGTTCGTCACGTGGGAGGGCCGTCCCCGGCCGTTCCCGCAGGCGCTCGTCTCGCACGAGCTCGCCGACCACCGGGTGCTCGACCGGCTCGCCGACGCGCTCGGCGTCGAGCTCGGGCTCGGGTCGCTCGCGGCCGTGCACGCGGAGCTCGACCAGCTCGGCGGCTGGGACGGCGCGCGCGTCGAGGCACCCACGGTCCCGGCACCCGAGCCGCCCGCCGTGGAGGCCGGCCACGCGGTCCTGGCGACGTGGCACCAGCTGCTCGACGCGGGCCGCCTGCAGACGGGCGAGCCGTTCCTCGCGGGCACCGCCAAGCGGGCGGTCGCCCGGCTCTCCGCCGGCACGGCCGAGCAGCTGGGGCTCGCCGACGGCGACCGGGTCGCCGTGTCGACCGACGCCGGGACGATCACGCTGCCGGCCGCGGTCACGGACATGCCCGACCTCGTCGTGTGGCTGCCGACGAACTCCGTCGGCAGCGCCGTGCGCGACACGCTGCACGCGGACGCCGGGGACCTGGTGCGGATCGCCGCCGCGCCGCACGAGCTCGCCGCGGCCGGGGTCGGCGACGGCGAGGATGCACCTGGTCGCGACGAGGAGGTCGGCGCATGAACCCGCTGCTGTTCGCCCCGAGCGGTGCCGTCGCGCCCGTGACGGCCGACTTCAGCGACGACACGTGGTGGATCTGGGTCATCAAGGCCGTCGCCATCATCGTGTTCCTGCTGACGAGCGTGCTCATCGCGATCCTGTTCGAGCGCAAGGTCGTCGCGCGCATGCAGGTCCGTCCCGGACCCAACGTGCACGGCCCGTTCGGCCTCCTGCAGTCCCTCGCCGACGCGATGAAGCTGCTGGTCAAGGAGGACGTCACCGTCAAGGCGGCCGACAAGCTCGTCTACATCGTCGCGCCGATGATCGCCGTGTTCTGCTCGCTGCTGACGTTCGCGGTGATCCCGCTCGGGCCGGCCGTGAACATGTTCGGGCACATCACCCCGCTGCAGCTCACCGACTTCCCGGTGGCGGTGCTCTACATCCTCGCGTGCGCCTCGGTCGGCGTGTACGGCATCGTGCTCGGCGGCTGGTCGTCGAACTCGACGTACCCGCTGCTCGGCGGCGTGCGCTCGACTGCCCAGGTCATCTCGTACGAGCTGGCGATGGGCCTGTCCCTGGTGAGCGTGTTCATCCTCGCCGGGTCGATGTCGACGTCCCAGATCGTGTCGTCGCAGACGCAGGTCTGGTGGTTCCTGCCGCTGCTGCCCGCCTTCGTCATCTACATCATCTCGATGGTGGGCGAGACGAACCGGCTGCCGTTCGACCTCCCCGAGGCCGAGGGCGAGCTCGTGTCCGGGTACATGACCGAGTACTCGTCGATGAAGTTCGCGTGGTTCTTCCTCGCCGAGTACATCAACATGCTCAACGTCTCGGCCGTCGCGACGACGCTGTTCTTCGGCGGCTGGCGGGCGCCGTTCATCCCGGCGGACAGCTTCCTGCAGACCGGCTGGTGGCCGGTGCTGTGGTTCCTCGCCAAGCTCTGGTTCTTCATGTTCCTGTTCGTGTGGATCCGCGGCTCCGTGCTGCGGTTCCGGTACGACCAGTTCATGCGGCTCGGCTGGAAGGTGCTCATCCCGGCCGCGCTGATCTGGGTCGTGTGCGTCGCGGTCGTGCAGGGCGTGCGCCAGTTCTCCGGGCTCGACCTGCGGACCACGCTGTTCGTGCTCGCCGGCGTCGTGCTGCTCGGCCTGCTCGCGTCGTTCGCGATCCCCGAGAAGAAGAAGCCGACCGGACCGAAGCGGCCACCCGGCCCCGAGGTCATCGACCCGTTCGCGGGCGGCTACCCGGTGCCCCCGCTGCCCGGTCAGGTGCTGCCGCCGTCTCCGCGCAAGCAGCGACAGGCCGCGGCAGCAGCTGCGGGTGCGACGAACGACGCCGGGACGGACGTCCCCCAGGTCACCCAGGAGGTGCACGGTGGCTGAGAAGAAGAAGCCCGTCGGCAAGGCGGCGCCCGCGGCGAAGCCGGCGCCGGCCCGCAAGCCGGCGCCCGCAGGCACGCCCGCGGGCCGGCAGTCGAAGGCCGTCGCCCCGCGCCCGAAGGGTGGCGAGGTCGCGACCCCGGCACCCGAGGGCTACCGCTCGCTCATCGAGCCGCGCACGGGCCTCGCCGAGCTGTTCGCCCCGGTGGGCGGCTTCGGCGTGACCCTGTCGAACATGTTCCGCAAGACGGTCACGGAGCAGTACCCGTCGGAGAAGGTGCCGGCCAAGCCGCGGTACCACGGCCGCCACCAGCTCAACCGGTACGCGGACGGGCTCGAGAAGTGCATCGGGTGCGAGCTGTGCGCGTGGGCGTGCCCGGCGGATGCGATCTACGTCGAGGGCGGCGACAACACCCCGGACCAGCAGTTCAGCCCGGGGGAGCGGTACGGCCGCGTCTACCAGATCAACTACCTGCGCTGCATCTTCTGCGGCCTGTGCATCGAGGCGTGCCCGACCCGGGCGCTCACGATGACCAACGAGTACGAGCTCGCGGGGCCGACGCGCGCCGGGATGATCTGGGAGAAGGACGACCTCCTGGCGCCGATGCGCGAGGGGATGCTCACGTCGCCGCACCCGATGGTCGAGGGCACCACGGACACCGACTACTACCGCGGCGAGGTCACGCACGCGACGGACGCGCAGCGCGCCTGGGTCGCGGAGCACCGGCCCGACGACCCGACGCTGCCGGGCGGTGCCGGGCTGGACGTGGCGAACGAGCTGGCCCCGACCGCCGCCGCGATGGCGGCGACGGTGGCGGCCGCGACGAAGCAGGGCACCCGATGAGCGCCGTCGCCCTGCACTCCGCCCTGCTGACGTCGCTCACCGACGCCGGGACCACGACGACCGCCGAGGCGGCGCTGTTCTGGACCCTCGGGCCGATCATGGTGCTCGCCGCGCTCGGTCTGCTGTTCGCGCGCAAGGCCGTCCACGCGGCGCTGGCCGTCGTCGTCGTGATGATCTCGCTGGCGTTCCTCTACGTCGCGCAGGACGCGGTGTTCCTCGGGGTCGTGCAGGTGGTCGTCTACACCGGCGCCGTGATGATGCTGTTCCTGTTCGTGCTGATGCTCGTCGGCGTCGACGCGTCGGACTCGCTCGTCGAGACGATCCGGGGGCAGCGCTGGATCGGGCTGCTCGCCGGCGTCGGCCTCGCGGTCGTGCTCGCCGGCGTCGTCGGCCGTGCGACCTACGGCCGGCCCACGGGGCTGGATCAGGCGAACGGCGACAACAACCCGACGGCCATCGCGCACCTCGTGTTCGGCAGCTACGTGTTCGCGTTCGAGGTCGTCGGTGCCCTGCTCGTCACCGCCGCGCTCGGTGCGCTCGTCCTGACGCACCGCGGTCGGCTCGCGCCGCACGTCGGCCAGAAGCAGCGCGCGGACGCCCGGGTCGCGGCAGGTGGCGTGCTCACCCCGCTGCCGGCCCCCGGCGTCTACGCGAAGCACAACGCGATGGACGTGCCCGCGCTCGGGCCCGACGGACGGCCCCTGGAGCACTCGGTCCCGCGCGTGCTGCGCATCCGCGGGCAGGAGGCGGACGCACGCGAGTACGCGGCCCGCATCGACCGCGTGCTGGCCGGGGGCGGTGCCGACCGTCCGGTCGTCGCAGGAGGACCGGAGCCGACACCGCCGCCCGCTGCCGACCCGTCCGCGGCCCACCACGGCGTGCCCGTCCCCGGTGCCGCGACGGCCGGCGCCCAGGACCAGGAGGAGCACGCATGAGCCTGACCCACTACCTCGTGCTCGCGACGATCCTGTTCTCGATCGGCGCGACGACGGTGCTGCTGCGCCGGAACGCGATCATCGTGTTCATGGGCGTCGAGCTCATGCTCAACGCCACGAACCTGCTGCTCGTGACGTTCTCCCGGATCCACGGGACGCTCACCGGCCAGGTGCTCGCGTTCTTCGTCATGGTCGTGGCCGCCGCCGAGGTCGTCGTCGGTCTCGCGATCATCGTGGCGATCTTCCGTACCCGCCGGTCGGCCTCGGTCGACGACGTGAACCTCCTGAAGAGCTGAGGGGCGGCCCCGTGCACACCCTGACCACCCTGGCTGCGAGCCTGCCCGCCGCCACCATCGGACCCGCGCCGGAGCCGGTGAGCGGCGGGATCTACCTCGTCGCCCCCGCCCTGGTCGGCATCCCGGTGCTCGGCGCCGCGATCCTGCTGCTCGGCGGCCGCCGCACCGACCGCTGGGGGCACTGGCTCGGCGTCGCGGCGTCGTCGCTGTCGTTCGTGTTCGGCGCGGTGGTGTTCGTCGCCCTGCTCGGCCGGCCCGCCGACCAGCGGGTCCTCGACCTCAGCGTGCGGAGCTGGATCGACGCGGGTGCGTTCCAGGTCGACGCGGGCATCCGCATCGACCCGCTGTCGATGACGTTCGTGCTGCTCGTGACGTTCGTCGGCTCGCTCATCCACGTGTACTCCGTGGCGTACATGGAGCACGACGCGGACCGACGCCGGTTCTTCGCGTACCTCAATCTGTTCGTCGCGGCGATGCTCACGCTCGTGCTCGCGAACAGCTACCTCCTGCTGTTCGTCGGCTGGGAGGGCGTCGGTCTCGCGTCGTACCTGCTCATCGGGTTCTGGAACCACCGCACGGAGTACGCGGTCGCCGCGAAGAAGGCGTTCGTCGCCAACCGCATCGGCGACCTGGGGCTGATCATCGCTCTCGGGCTGATGTTCGCGAACTTCGGCTCGGTCAGCTTCCTCGACGTGCTCGGCGACCGGTCGGCGCAGGTCAGCGAGGGTGTCGCCACGGCGATCGGGCTGATGCTGCTGCTCGCCGCGTGCGGCAAGTCGGCGCAGTTCCCGCTGCAGTCCTGGCTGGGCGACGCGATGGCCGGCCCGACGCCGGTGTCCGCGCTCATCCACGCCGCCACGATGGTGACCGCGGGCGTGTACCTCATCGTGCGCAGCGCGCCGATCATGAACGAGGCGCCGACCGCGCAGCTCGTCGTCGTGATCGTCGGCGCGATCACGCTGCTGTTCGGGGCGATCGTCGGCTGCGCGAAGGACGACATCAAGAAGGCGCTGGCCGCCTCGACGATGTCGCAGATCGGCTACATGATCCTCGCCGCCGGCCTCGGCCCGGTCGGCTACGCGTTCGCGATCTTCCACCTCGTCACGCACGGCTTCTTCAAGGCCGGGATGTTCCTCGGCGCCGGCTCCGTGATGCACGGCATGGACGACCAGGTCGACATGCGCCGCTTCGGCGGGCTGGCCCGGTACATGAAGATCACGTGGCTGACGTTCATGGCCGGCTGGCTCGCGATCCTCGGCATCCCGCCGTTCTCGGGCTTCTTCAGCAAGGACAAGATCATCGAGGCGGCGTTCGTGCCCGTCGCGGGCGCCGAGTGGCGGGCGTGGGTGTTCGGCACGGTCACGCTCCTCGGTGCGGGGATCACCGCGTTCTACATGTCGCGGCTGTTCTTCATGACGTTCGAGGGAGAGCGCCGCTGGTCGACCCAGCGCGACGGCTCCGCGCAGCACCCGCACGAGGCGCCGCGGCTCATGACGTGGCCGATGATCGTCCTCGCGGTCGGCTCCGTCGGGATCGGCCTGTTCCTGGCGCTCGGCGGCAAGTTCGTCGAGTGGCTCGAACCGGTGACGGGTACCCCGGAGCACGAGGAGCCGGTGCTGCCCGTGTGGCTGCTGATCACGCTGACCCTGGGTGTCGTCGTCGTCGGTACCGTCATCGCCTACCGCCGCTACGCCGCGGCGACCGTCCCGGTCGTCCCGCCGCTCGGCACCGCCCTCACGCGGGCCGCCCGCGTCGACCTGTACCAGGACACCGTGAACGACGTCGCGCTCGTCGAGCCCGGCCAGGCGCTGACCCGCTCGCTCGTGTTCGCCGACCGGGCCGTCGTCGACGGTGCCGTCACCGGGATCGCCCGCTCGCAGATCGGGCTCGGCGAGATCACACGCCGGGTCCAGACCGGGTTCGTCCGGTCGTACGCCGCGACCATGCTGCTCGGGCTCGTCGTCCTCGTCGTCGTCGTCCTGGCCACCCAGAGCTGAAGGAGCACAGCCCACGATGTCGTCCTCCTTCCCCTGGCTGACCGCCCTGGTCGTGCTGCCGCTGCTGGGCGCCGTCGCGCTCTGGGTGCTGCCGTCCGCCGGTCGCAACCGCACCCGGGCCGTCGCGCTCGGCGTCGCGACCGCCGAGCTGCTGCTCGCCGTCGGCGCGCTGCTCGCGTTCGACACGTCGTCCGCCGGGCAGTACCAGCTCGTCGAGACGCACGGCTGGATCCCCGCATTCGGCGTCTCCTACGCGGTCGGCGTCGACGGCGTCGGGCTGTCGCTGGTCCTCATGTCGGTGCTGCTCGTGCCGCTGGTCGTGCTCGCCGCCTGGCGCGAGCAGGGCTCCGTCGCGGAGGCGACGGACCGGCTGCGCCGCTACCTCGCCCTCGTGCTGGTCCTCGAGGCGTTCATCGTCGCGGTGTTCTCCGCGCGGGACGTGTTCTTCTTCTACGTCCTGTTCGAGGCGATGCTCATCCCCGTCTACTTCATGATCGGCGGGTTCGGCGGCGCCCAGCGGCGGTACGCGGCCGTGAAGTTCCTGCTGTTCGGCCTCGCGGGCGGGCTCATCATGCTCGTCGCGGTGATCGGCGTGTACCTGCAGGGCCCGCGCGGGCCGCAGGGCTTCCTTACCGAGAACCTCACGGGCCTGACCATCGACCCGACGCTCGAGAAGTGGCTGTTCCTCGCCTTCTTCCTGGCGTTCGCGATCAAGGCGCCGATGTTCCCGGTGCACACCTGGCTGCCCGACGCCGCCGAGCAGGCGCCCGTCGGCACCTCGACGCTCCTCGTCGGCGTGCTCGACAAGGTCGGCACGTTCGGGATGCTCACGCTGTGCCTGCCGCTGTTCCCGTCGGCGGCCCGCTGGGCGGCCCCCGTGATCATCGTGCTCGCCGTCGTGTCGATCCTGTACGGGGCCCTGCTGGCGATCGGCCAGAAGGACCTCATGCGGCTCATCGCGTACACGTCGGTGTCGCACTTCGGGTTCATCGTGCTCGGCATCTTCGCGTTCACGTCGACCTCGATCGCCGGCTCGTCGTTCTACATGGTCAACCACGGGCTCTCCACCGGGGCGCTGTTCCTCGTGGCGGGCTACCTGGTGGCCCGGCGCGGCTCGCAGCAGATCGCCGACTTCGGCGGGCTGCAGAAGGTCGTCCCGGTGCTCGCCGGGGTGTTCCTGGTCTCCGGCCTGTCGGCGCTCTCGCTGCCGGGTCTGTCGACGTTCGTCAGCGAGATCCTCGTGCTCGTGGGCACGTTCGCCCGGCACCCCGCGGCGTCGGTCGTGGCGAGCCTCGGCGTGGTGCTCGCCGCGATCTACGTGCTCTGGACGTACCAGCGGATCTTCACCGGTCCGGTGCGCGACGACCTCGCGTCCACCCCGGACCTCGTCGGCCGCGAGAAGTGGGCGGTCGCACCGCTGCTGGCCCTGATGATCGTCTTCGGCTTCCTGCCCGGCCCGGCGCTCGACCTCGTCCGGCCGCCCGCGCAGGTCACGCTCGAGCAGGTCGGCGTGACGGACGTCCCGGCGTCCGCCACCGCCGCGGAAGGGAGTGACCGGTGAGCGACTTCACCGCACCCACGGTCGCGTGGGCCCAGCTGAGCCCGGTGCTGATCGTGCTGCTCGCCGCCGTGGTGGGCGTCCTCGTCGAGGCGTTCGTGCCGGCCGCGCGCCGGCGCGCCGTCCAGCTCGGGCTCTCCGTCGTGGCGCTCGCCGGTGCGCTCGTCGCGGTCGCGGCGCTGTGGAGCGGCGTCAGCGACGACGGCGGCACCGCCGTGCTCGGCGGCTCGCTGATCGTCGACGGGCCCACGCTCGTGCTGCAGGGCACGCTCGCGCTGCTCGCGCTGCTGGCGCTCCTCGTGGTCGTCGACCGCACGGAGACGGGCGAGGACGCGTTCGCGCCGTCGGCGTCGTCCGTGCCGGGCTCCGAGTACGAGGAGCTCGCGCGGCGCAAGGGCGTCGAGCAGACGGAGATCTACCCGCTGCTGCTGTTCGCGACCGGCGGCATGCTGATCTTCCCGGCGGCGGGCGACCTGCTGACGCTGTTCGTGGCGCTCGAGGTGCTCTCGCTGCCGCTCTACCTGCTCACCGGCATGGCCCGGCGTCGTCGCCTGCTGTCGCAGGAGGCGTCGATGAAGTACTTCCTGCTCGGCGCGTTCACCTCCGCGCTCATGCTGTTCGGCATCGCGCTCGTCTACGGCTACAGCGGCTCGCTGCGGTACTCGACGATCGCGGACGCGACGCAGGAGGCGAGCGGTCTCGACGGGCTGCTGCTCGTCGGGTCCGTGCTGATCCTGGCGGGCCTGCTGTTCAAGGTCGGCGCCGCGCCGTTCCACACCTGGACGCCGGACGTGTACCAGGGCGCCCCCACGCCGATCACGGGGTTCATGGCGGCGTGCACCAAGGTGGCCGCGTTCGGCGCGCTGCTGCGCATCGTGTACGTGGTGCTGCCCGGCCTCGACTGGGACCTCAGCGTGGTGCTGTGGACCGTCACGATCCTCACGATGGTCGTCGGCACGGTCGGCGCGCTCGTGCAGACGGACATGAAGCGGGTCCTCGGCTACTCGTCGATCGCGCACGCCGGGTTCATCCTGACCGGCGTCGTCGCGCTCAACCAGGCCGGCCTCACGGCCGTGCTGTTCTACCTGCTCGTGTACGGCGCGGCGACGATCGGCGCGTTCGGCGTGGTCTGGCTCGTGCGGGAACGCAGCGTGCAGCCCGACGGGTCCGCGGGGGCGGTCCTCGGCGAGGCCTCCCACCTGTCGCAGTGGGCCGGGCTCGGCCGGTCGAACCCGGCGCTCGCGCTCGTGTTCGCGCTGTTCCTGCTGTCGTTCGCGGGGATCCCCCTCACCGCGGGCTTCGCGGGGAAGTTCGCGGTGTTCTCCGCGGCGATCGAGGGCGGGGCCTGGCCTCTGGCGCTCATCGGCGTCCTGTCGTCGTCCGCCGCCGCGTTCTTCTACGTGCGGATCATCGTCCTGATGTTCTTCACCGAGCCGGCGGGCTCCCCGGAGGCCGAGGGCGCCGCCGCCGCCGAGGACGGCGCGTCCGGGCTCCCGCTCGACGTGCCGGCCGCGCAGGTCCCGGCCGAGCAGCCCGCGACCGCGCTGGCGGTCGAGGTGCGCGCCGCGGCGACGACCACGACGACGGTCGTCGGCACCGAGGGTTTCGCGGCGGTGGCGATCGCGGTGTGCGCGGCTGCCACCGTGATCCTCGGTGTGGCGCCCTCCTGGCTCCTCGAGCTCATCGGCGGCGTCGCGCAGTTCCTCCCGTGACGGGCGGATCGGCCACCCGGCGACCTGTCCGGGTGGCCGGTCGCCCGGCGGGCCGCCGGGCCTCGTGTCCGTGGAGGCCGTGCGGGGAAGATAGGTTCGTCCCGTGACAACGACGACCGCCATCCCGCTCCGGGACCCCGTCCTCGCGGAACGGCTGACGGCCCGGCTCGCTCTTGTCGAGGAGCGGCTCCGTGACGCGGTGACGCACGCGGACCCCCTCGCGCACGACGCGTCCCGGCACCTCGTGAACGCCGGCGGCAAGCGCCTGCGTCCGCTGCTGACCCTCCTGGCCGCCGAGCTCGGCGACGGTGGCCGGCGGGAGGTCCTCGACGCGGCCGTGGTCGTCGAGCTGACGCACCTCGCCACGCTGTACCACGACGACGTCATGGACTCGGCGCCGCTGCGGCGCGGGGCCCCGGCGGCGCAGGAGGTCTGGGGCAACTCCGTCGCGATCCTCACCGGCGACCTGCTGTTCGCGCGGGCGTCGGCGACCGTGGCCGGGCTCGGTCCGGAGGCGGTCCGGATCCAGGCGGCGACGTTCGAGCGGCTCTGCCTCGGCCAGCTGCACGAGACGGTCGGCCCGCGCCCGGGCGACGACCCGGTGGCCCACTACCTGCAGGTGCTGTCCGACAAGACTGCGTCGCTCATCTCGACGTCGGCGCGGTTCGGGGCGATGTTCGCGGGCTGCCGCCCGGACGCGGTGACGATCGTGTCGCGCTTCGGCGAGCGGATCGGCGTGGCCTTCCAGCTCGCGGACGACGTGCTCGACCTGACGTCGGACGGCGACGTGTCGGGCAAGACGCCCGGGACCGACCTGCGCGACCACGTCCCGACGATGCCCACGCTGCTGCTGCGCGCCCGGGCGGCCGGTGCGGACGCGACCCCCGAGGACCTGGCGGTGCTCGAGCTCCTCGACGCCGACCTCACCGACGACGCGGCGCTCGCCCGGGCGGTCGCCGCCCTGCGGGCCCACCCGGTCGTCGACGAGACGCGTGCGCGCGCCGTGGAGCTGGCCCGCGCCGCGGTCGACGAGCTCGACGGCCTGCCGGCCGGCCCGGTGAAGGAGGCGCTGGTCTCGTTCGCCGACGCCCTGGTGGACCGGGCGTCCTGAGCCTTGCGCCGGTCGTCGTCCTCGTGAACGCGCCCTCGAGTCACGTCGCGACTCTGGCACGATGACCGCGCGGGAACGCCCGTGAACCGTGACCGGGAGGCCACCACCGTGAGCACTCGTTCGTCCGACGTGGGTCGCGCGACGGCCGCCGTCGTCGCCCCGGGCTCGGTCGCGCCGATCGGCCGGCGGGTGCTCGCGTACGCCGTGGACGCGACGCTGCTGCTGCTCGCGTCCGTGGTCGGGTTCCTGATCGCCCGCGCAGGCGCGCCGGACGGTGCGCCGGTCCCGACGCTCCTGCCGCTGGTGCTGTGCCTCGCGGTCGGCGTCGGGCAGTGGCTCACCGAGTCGTTCACGGGCGCCACGGCCGGCAACGCGCTCCTCGGGATCCGGACCGTGTCCGTGCAGACCGGGCAGCCGGCGGGGCTCGTGCCGATCCTGGTGCGTCAGCTCGTCGTCGGGGCGGGCGCGCTGGCGTGCGTCGTCGGGCAGTGGGTGGTGATCGCCTCCGGCGTGTGGGACACGTCGCCCTCGCAGCGCGGCTGGCACGACAAGGCCGCAGGCACCCTCGTGCTGCGCGCGGGGTCGGTGTCGACGGCGGCGCGTGGCGTGCCCGGGCCCGCGGCGTGGGACGACGCGGTCGCCCGTGTCGTCGGCGGCCCCGGGGGTGCGGCCTCCGGGTCGCCGAGGCCGCCGGTCTCGTCTGCGCCGCCCGTGCCGGCCGTCCAGCCGGTGCCGGTCGCGCTCGTGCCCATCTCGCGGGTACCGGGCGCACCACCGCCGGTGACCGCACCCGCGCCCGAGCCCGACGCGCCCGTGCCCGCCGCACCTGTGCCCGCCGCACTCGTGCCCGACGCGCCTGTGCCCGACGCACTCGTGCCCGCCGCACCTGTGCCCGACGCACCCGTGCCCGACGCACTCGTGCCCGCCGCACCCGTGGCCGCCGCACCCGCGCCCGGGCCTGACGCGCCGGCGCCGGCCCCGGTCATCGAGGTGCCGGGCGACCTGCGGCCCGCCGTCCTCGAGCGACCGCTCGCACCCGAGGTCATCGCCGCCCCCGACCTGTCGGCACCCGCGCCCATCGAGGTCGCCCCTCCGCCGGCCGCCCTCATCCAGGGCCCCCCGCCCGTGGTCCGGAGCCGCCGCGACCTCCGGCTCGACGACGGTCCGCCGGCCGCCGACCCGCCTGCGGGCAGGCCGTCGCTGCCGGACCTCGGGGAGCTCGAGCTGACCCGGATGCGGGAGAGCGCCCCGGCGGCCCCGGCGCGGGCGCCCGTCGCGCGGCTGGTGTTCGACACGGGGGAGCGGCTCGACGTCGTGGGCGACGGCCTCGTGGGGCGCAGCCCGGCCGCCGAGGACGGTGTCGTGCACGTGGTCGCGATCGACGACCCCGAGCGGTCGATCTCGAAGGTGCACCTGGCGTTCGGTCCCACGCCCGACGGTGGCGTCTGGGTCATGGACCGGGGGTCGACGAACGGGACGGTGCTCGTGGCGCGCGACGGCACGGGCGTGGTCCTGCCCGCCGGCGCCCGGGTCGCGGCACCGGCCGGGTCGACGATCCGGTTCGGGCAGCGCAGCGTCCGCGTCGACCGAGCCTGACCTCGCCTGTCGGCCCGCTCACGCCTCCCGGGCGAGCCGGGCGTGGATCGCGGGCACCCGGGCAGACAGCACGGCGAGGCGGGCCCGGGTGCGCGCCGGCTCCCCGGCGTCCCCGAGCCGCAGTATCCCGGGATCGCCGGCGCGCTGGCCCTGCTCGATCCGCTCGCACGCCTGCGTCATCCTGCGCTGCACGTGGTCGAGCAGGTCGGCGGGGTCGATGCCGCCGTAGGCGTCGGCGACCACCCGCAGCCCGTGGGCGGCGGCGGCAGGGTCCTCGCCGAGCCGCAGCAGCGGCGAGCTCCACGCGAACATCGCGACGTCGTCGAGCGGGATGCCCGGGCCAGCGGTGTCCCAGTCGAAGACGCCCGCCAGCTCGTCGCCGTCGAACGCCATGTTGTAGATCGCCGCGTCGTGGTGGCAGACGATCTCGCCGTCGTCCAGCGCACGGTCGGCGAACCGCCATCGCCGCCGCCCCCGGGGGAGGGCCCGGACGACGTCGTGGTACTCGCGGAGCCAGCGCATCGCCGAACGCACCTGGTCGTCGGTCAGCTCCTCGTCACCGACCGCGACGACCCGTCCGGGCAGGTAGGTCAGCACCTCGCGCCCCCGGTCGTCGGTGCCGAGCACGCGAGGCACGTGGCTCAGGCCCGCGTCCTGGAGGAACCCGAGCAGCGCGTGCACGGCCGGGGTCCACGGCCCGGTCGGTCGGCGCACGGTGTCCCCGACGCGGATCGCGCCGCCGACCTTGCCGCCCTCGAGCGGGACCTCGACCTCCGGCCCGGGCGGTATCAGCCGGCCCCTGACGTCCCGGCGCGGTCGGGGACGGGGATGCCCCGCCGTCCCAGCTCCTCGGCGACGGTCCGGGGGACCGCCCGGCAGCCGCACTCCTGCGCGTGCTCGAGGTGCCACTCCACGCGGCGGTCCATCGAGGCGCCCTGACCCAGCACGTGCGCGTCGTGCCACTCGGCGTTCATGCCCCCAATACAGCACCAGCCCGGCCTCCTCGTCGAGAGGAGCCGGGCCGGTTGCTGCACGACGAGGGTCAGAACGCGCGCGTGATCATCGCGCGCTTCACTTCCTGGATCGCCTTGGTCACCTCGATGCCGCGCGGGCACGCCTCCGTGCAGTTGAAGGTCGTGCGGCAGCGCCACACGCCTTCCTTGTCGTTGAGGATCTCGAGGCGCTGGGCCCCGCCCTCGTCGCGGCTGTCAAAGATGAACCGGTGCGCGTTGACGATCGCGGCAGGCCCGAAGTACTGACCGTCGGTCCAGAACACCGGGCAGGACGACGTGCACGCGGCGCACAGGATGCACTTCGTGGTGTCGTCGAACCGCTCGCGCTGCGTGGCGGACTGCAAGCGCTCCTTGGTGGGCTCGTTCCCGGTGGTGATGAGGAACGGCATGATCTCGCGGTACGACGCGAAGAACGGCTCCATGTCGACCACGAGGTCCTTGATGACCGGCAGGCCCTTGATGGGCTCGACGGTGATCGGCTTGGAGATGTCGAGGTCCTTGAGCAGCGTCTTGCACGCGAGCCGGTTGCGGCCGTTGATCCGCATGGCGTCGGACCCGCACACGCCGTGCGCGCACGAGCGGCGGAACGTCAGCGACCCGTCCTGCTGCCACTTGACCTGGTGCAGCGCGTCGAGCACCCGGTCGGTGCCGTGCGCCTGCACACGGAACTCGTCCCAGTGCGCGACGGTGGGCGACCCGGACTCGTCGGGCAGGTACCGCAGGACCTTGAGGGTGACCTCGAACGAGGGGACCTCGCCCACCTTCGCGGGCGCTTCGGCGACAGCAGTCATCAGTACTTGCGCTCCATCGGCTGGTAGCGGGTCATGGTGACGGGCTTCGAGCCCAGCACGAGCTGGTAGCCGTCGAACACGGTGGTGTGCGCGAACGGGCCCTCGTGGTCGCCGTCCTGGTCGGTGCCCCACTGCCGGTGGCCCTCGGCGGGCAGCGGCCGGCGGTAGGCCATCGTGTGGCGCATGTAGTTCGCGTCGTCGCGGTCCGGGAAGTCCTCGCGGAAGTGCCCGCCGCGCGACTCGTCGCGGTTGAGGGCGCCGACGACGACGGTCTCGGCGATGTCGAGCAGGAAGCCGAGCTCGACGGCCTCGAGGAGGTCGGTGTTGAACATCCGGCTCTTGTCCTGCACGCTCACGGCGCGGAACCGCTTCTGCAGGGCCTTGACGTCGTCGAGCGCCGCGGTCAGCGACTCGCGCGTGCGGAACACCTGCGCGTTCGCGTCCATCGTCTCCTGCAGCGCCTTGCGGATGTCCGCCACGCGCTCGCCGTCGGGCCGGGTGCGGATCTCCTCGAGCCCGGCGACCACGGTCGCGGCCGGGTCCTCGGGCAGCTCGACGAACGACGCGGTCGACGCGTACTGCGCGGCCGAGATGCCCGAGCGCTTGCCGAACACGTTGATGTCGAGCAGCGAGTTCGTGCCGAGCCGGTTGGAGCCGTGCACGCTGACGCACGCGACCTCGCCGGCGGCGTAGAGGCCGCGGATCACGTCGGTCGAGTTGCGCAGCACCTCGCCCTCGATGTTCGTCGGGATGCCGCCCATGGCGTAGTGCGCGGTCGGGTAGACGGGCACGGGCTCGGTGTACGGCTCGATGCCGAGGTACGTCCGGGCGAACTCCGTGATGTCCGGCAGCTTCGCGTCGATGTGCGCGGGCTCGAGGTGCGTGAGGTCGAGCAGCACGTAGTCCTTGTTCGGGCCGGCGCCGCGCCCCTCGCGCACCTCGTTGGCCATCGACCGGGCGACGATGTCGCGGGGTGCGAGGTCCTTGATGGTGGGGGCGTACCGCTCCATGAAGCGCTCGCCCTCGGAGTTGCGCAGGATGCCGCCCTCGCCGCGCGCCGCCTCCGACAGGAGGATGCCGAGGCCCGCGAGGCCCGTCGGGTGGAACTGGAAGAACTCCATGTCCTCGAGCGGGATGCCGCGGCGGTAGGCCAGCGCCATGCCGTCGCCCGTGAGGGTGTGCGCGTTGGACGTCGTCTTGAAGATCTTGCCCGCGCCGCCCGTCGCCAGGACCACGGACTTCGCCTGGAACACGTGGATCTCGCCGGTCGCCAGCTCGTACGCCACGACGCCCGAGACGTTGACCTCCTCGCCGTCCGGCACGTGCCCGGCGGCGAGGTCGTGGTCCACGAGCAGGTCGAGCACGTAGAACTCGTTGAAGAACTCGACCTCGTTCTTCACGCACTGCTGGTACAGCGTCTGCAGGATCATGTGGCCGGTGCGGTCCGCGGCGTAGCAGGAGCGGCGCACGGCGGCCTCGCCGTGGTTGCGGGTGTGCCCGCCGAACCGGCGCTGGTCGATGCGGCCCTCGGGCGTCCGGTTGAACGGCAGGCCCATCTTCTCGAGGTCGAGCACCGCGTCGATGGCCTCCTTGGCCATGACCTCGGCGGCGTCCTGGTCGACCAGGTAGTCGCCGCCCTTGACGGTGTCGAACGTGTGCCACTCCCAGTTGTCCTCCTCGACGTTCGCGAGCGCGGCGCACATGCCGCCCTGCGCGGCGCCCGTGTGGGAGCGCGTCGGGTAGAGCTTGGAGATGACGGCCGTGCGGACGCGGGTCGACGACTCGAGGGCCGCGCGCATGCCCGCGCCGCCCGCGCCGACGATGACGACGTCGTACTGGTGGGTCTGCATCTGTGTGAGGTCCTTACCGGGATCAGGCCGTGCAGAACGACGGCAGCAGGTCGGCCGGCGACCCCGCGGGGCACGGGTCGAACGTGAAGATGACGAGCGTGCCGAGGATCACGACGACGGCGAACGCGAGGTACAGCAGGCCCTTGAGGACCAGCCGCGTGCCGTCGCGCTCCGCGTAGTCGTTGATGATCGTGCGCACGCCGTTGGTGCCGTGGATCATCGCGAGCCAGAGCATCAGCAGGTCCCAGACCTGCCAGAACGGCGAGGCCCACTTGCCGGCGACGAAGCCGAAGTCGATGGCCTTGACGCCGTCACCCGCGACGAGGTTGACGAACAGGTGGCCGAAGATCAGCACGAGCAGCAGCACGCCGGACGCGCGCATGAAGATCCAGCCGTACAGCTCCGTGTTGCCGCGCGTGGTGCGCCGGCCGGGGCCGCCCCTGGGCGGGCGGGGAGCCTTGGGGTCCGCGACGAGGGTCATCACTCACCTCCGAACACGTGCATGAGGTGGCGGGGCAGGAAGCCGGCCATGGTGACGACGAACAGGCCGACGACGACCCAGAGCATCACCTTCTGGTACTTCGGGCCCTTGGCCCAGAAGTCCACGAGGATGATCCGGACGCCGTTGAAGGCGTGGAAGACGATGGCGGCGACGAGGCCGGCCTCACCGAGGCCCATGATCGGGTTCTTGTACGTCCCGATGACGTCGTTGTACGACTCGGGCGACACCCGCACGAGGGCGGTGTCGAGCACGTGCACCAGCAGGAAGAAGAAGATCAGGACGCCGGTCACGCGGTGCGCGACCCACGACCACATGCCTTCCCGCCCTCGGTAGAGAGTTCCGGCGGGCGCTTTGGCGGGCGCTGCGGGCACTGGAGGGGCCTCCTGGCGAGTCAGGGGTGTGAGGACGTCGTCGTCCGCTGAACGAGGGTGCGCGCCGGCGGCGAGGCCGGTACGTGCATCCGTCTCACTGTATAGACACAGGGGCGTCACACCGTGCCCGCCAGGGCCTTCGGTCCCATGTCGGGGGCCGATTGTGAGGAACTCCACAGCGCGGGGTCCCGACGTGACCCGGCTAGCCTTGCGGACCATGGACGCCCCCCTCGACGGTCAGGTCCCCGACTTCCACGCGGTCATCCCCGCGGGCGGCGCCGGGACGCGCCTGTGGCCGCTGTCGCGCTCCGGGCACCCCAAGTTCCTCCTCGACCTGACCGGCTCGGGCCGCACGCTGCTCCAGGCCACCGTCGACCGCCTCGTCCCGCTGACGGGCCCCGACCGCGTGCTCGTCGTCACGGGCGCCCGGCACGCCGCCGCGGTCGGCGCGCAGCTGCCCGAGGTCGCCGGCGGTGCCGGCCCCGAGCGGGTGCTCGCCGAGCCGTCGCCGCGCGACTCGATGGCGGCCATCGGGCTGGCCGCCGCGGTCCTTCTCGAGCGGCACGGCGAGGACGTGGTCCTGGGGTCGTTCGCCGCGGACCACGTCATCCACGGCACCGAGGAGTTCGCCCGGGCCGTCCGCGAGGGCGTCGTGGCGGCGCGCGCGGGGCACGTGGTGACGATCGGCATCGCTGCGACCGGTCCGTCGACCGCGTTCGGGTACGTGCGGGCGGGCGACCCGCTCGGCCTCGAGGGCGCGCCGAGCGTGCGTGCCGCGGCCGGCTTCACGGAGAAGCCCGACGAGGAGACGGCGGCGGCCTACCTCGCGACCGGCGACTACCGGTGGAACGCCGGGATGTTCATCGTCCGCGCGCGCGTGCTGCTCGACCACCTCGCGGCGCAGCTGCCCGCGCTGCACGACGGGCTGCGGACGATCGCCGCGGCGTGGGACGGCCCCGAGCGGGAGGCGACCCTGTCGGCCGTCTGGCCGGGCCTGACGAAGATCGCGATCGACCACGCCATCGCCGAGCCGGTCGCCGCGGCCGGCGGGGTCGCGGTCGTCCCCGGCGACTTCGGGTGGGACGACGTCGGCGACTTCGCGTCGCTCGGGACTCTCCTGGCGGGCGAGGGCGGGGCGGGCGGCACGCTCGGCGACGACGCGTCGGTGCTGCGGGTCGGTGCCGCGGACGCGCTGGTGGTCCGGTCCGGCGGCCGCACCGTGACCGTCGTCGGCGTGCCCGGTGCGGTCGTCGTCGACACGCCGGACGCGGTGCTGGTGACGACGCGCGAGCACGCGCAGGAGGTCAAGGCGGCGGTGGACGGCTGGCGGGCGCGCGGGCGCGACGAGCTGCTCTGAGGATCCGGCCGGGCGCCGGCCGGCCCGTCGCGACCCTGCGCAGGGGGCTGCGCGTGACGGGCGGACGGTCCGGACGGGCGTGCGGGGGCGGCGGATAAGGTCGAGGACGTGCCAGACGACGTCACCACCTTCCCGGCCGTCCCCGCCCTGGACGACCTGCGCCCCGCACCGGTGGCGCCCGACGCCCGGCGGCTCGCCGCGCTCGTCGCGTCGCTGCGGGACGAGCTGGTCGAGGTGCGGCGGGACCTGCACGCGCACCCCGAGCTCGGCCGCACCGAGGAGCGCACCACCCGGGTCGTCGCGGAGCGCCTGCGCCTCGCCGGCCTGTCGCCGCGGCTGATGCCCGGCACCGGGCTGGTGTGCGACCTCGGCCCCGGCCCCGCGGTCACGGGCCGCCGCCGGATCGCGCTGCGCGCCGACCTCGACGCCCTGCCGGTGCAGGACACGAGCGGTGTGCCGTGGGCGTCGACGGTGCGCGGCGTCGCGCACGCGTGCGGTCACGACGTGCACACCACGGCGGTGCTCGGCGCGGGCCTGGTCCTCGCCGAGCTCGCGGCCGCGGGGGAGCTGGCGACCGGGGTGCGGCTGGTGTTCCAGCCCGCCGAGGAGGTGCAGCCGGGCGGCGCGCTCGACCTGATCGCGGCGGGTGCCCTCGACGGGGTGGGCCAGATCTTCGGCGTGCACTGCGACCCGAAGGTCGACGTGGGCCAGGTCGGCACACGCATCGGCCCGATCACGTCGGCGAGCGACGAGGTGACGGTGACCGTCACCGGCCCCGGCGGGCACACGTCCCGGCCGCACCTCACGGGCGACGTCGTGTTCGCGCTCGGCCAGGTCATCACGCAGGTGCCCGCGATCCTGGGCCGGCGGCTGGACCCCCGGTCGGGGGTGAACCTCACCTGGGGCGCCGTGCAGGCGGGGTCGGCGCACAACGCGATCCCGTCGACGGGCGCGGTCAAGGGGACGCTGCGCTGCCTCGACGTGCGCGCCTGGGAGAAGGCGTCGGAGGTGTTCCACGCGGCCGTCGAGCAGGTGGTCGCGCCGCTCGGGGTCGAGGTGCAGGTCCGTCACCAGCGCGGGGTGCCGCCGGTGGAGAACGACGAGCGGTCCACCGGCGTGCTGGAGGCCGCGGCGCGCGACGTGCTGGGGCCGGACGCGGTGCTGCTGACGGAGCAGTCGCTCGGGGGCGAGGACTTCGCCTGGTACCTGACGAAGGTGCCGGGGTCGATGGCCCGGCTCGGCACGCGGACGCCGGGCGGCCACACGTACGACATCCACCAGGGGGACCTGCGCGTCGACGAGCGGGCGGTGGAGGCCGGTGCGCTGCTGCTCGCGCGCGTCGCCGTGCTCGCGGGGCGCGCCTGAACGGGTGTCCTGCACCTGGGCGCTGCGTCTCGTGAGATGAGACGGCGCGTCCGTCACCTGGGAGGACATTCCAACTAGGTAACGGAACACCGCAGATACCGCTCGGTAACATGCGCGTGACCCACGGCTCAGTAGTGTCCGGAGCATCGAAGCCGGACGAGCCGCCTGCGCGACGGGGTGCTGCTGTGCCGTCCGTCATCACCTGTGCAGGTGTGCCGACGAGATCCCAGGAGATCCGCGTGAAGAACATCATTCGTGTGGCCGCATTCGGCGGGGCTGTGGCCCTCGCGCTCGCGGCGTGTGGCAGCGCCCCCGAGGAGTCCGGTTCGACCGGCACCGCCGGCGCGTCCGACTTCAAGGCCTGCATGGTCTCCGACTCGGGCGGCTTCAACGACAAGTCGTTCAACGAGTCGGGCTACAACGGCCTCAAGGACGCCGAGGAGTCGCTCGGCATCAAGACCGCCACGGCTGAGTCGAAGCAGGAGTCCGACTTCGCGCCGAACATCGACACGATGGTCGGCCAGAACTGCAACCTCATCGTCACGGTCGGCTTCCTGCTCGCGACGGCCACGGGCGACGCCGCCCAGGCCAACCCGGACACGAACTTCGCGATCGTCGACTCGACCGCGCAGGACGCGGACGGCAACACGATCGAGCTCGACAACGTCAAGCCGCTGAGCTTCAACACCGTCGAGGCCTCGTACCTCGCGGGCTACCTCGCCGCCGGCATGAGCAAGACGGGCACCGTCGCCACCTACGGCGGCATCCAGATCCCGACCGTCACCATCTTCATGGACGGCTTCGTGGACGGCGTCGCCAAGTACAACGAGGTCCACGGCACCTCGGTCAAGACGCTCGGGTGGGACAGCAAGGCGCAGAACGGCTCGTTCACCGGTGACTTCGAGGACCAGTCGAAGGGCCAGCAGCTCACCAACACCTTCATCGACCAGGGCGCGGACATCATCCTCCCCGTCGCCGGTCCGGTCGGTGGCGGCACGCTCGCCGCGGCGCACGACGCCAACACGGCCGGCAAGGCCGTCTCCGTGATCTGGGTCGACTCCGACGGCGTCGAGACCAACCCGGACTCGTCCGACATCATCCTCACGTCGGTCCTCAAGCAGATCGGCCAGGCGGTCAACGACGTCGTCACGGCGGCGTCGAAGGACCAGTTCGACAGCGCGCCGTACGTCGGCACGCTCGAGAACGGCGGCGTGGACCTCGCGCCGTTCCACGACTTCGACTCGAAGGTCCCCGCGGACCTCAAGACGGAGCTCGACAAGCTCAAGGCGGACATCATCAGCGGCGCGGTCACGGTGACCTCGCCCAGCTCGCCTCAGCAGTCCTGACCTCAGGGCACGGGGGGTCGGTTCGGACACGCCGTCCGGGTCGGCCCCCCGTGCGCGCCCGACCAGGGCTAATGTCGGCTTTGTCCTCGCGATGAAGGAGTCGCCGTGAAGCTCGAGCTTCGAGGGATCACCAAGTCTTTCGGGCCGCTCGTGGCCAATGACCACATCGACCTCGTCATCGAGCCGGGCGAGATCCACGCGCTCCTTGGCGAGAACGGCGCCGGCAAGTCGACGCTGATGAACGTCCTGTTCGGTCTGTACGACGCGGACTCCGGGGAGATCCTCCTCGACGACGAGCCGCGCACCTTCTCCGGGCCCCGGGACGCGCTCGGCGCGGGCATCGGCATGGTCCACCAGCACTTCATGCTGGTCCCCGTCTTCACCGTCGCCGAGAACGTCATGCTCGGCCACGAGTCCACGAAGCCCGGCGGGGTCGGGATGCTCGACCTCGACGCGGCCCGTCAGCGCGTGCGCGAGCTCGCGGACCGGTTCGGGTTCGAGCTCGACCCCGACGCGGTCGTCGAGGACCTCCCGGTCGGCGTCCAGCAGCGGGTCGAGATCGTCAAGGCGCTCGCACGTGACGCGCAGGTGCTGATCCTCGACGAGCCGACCGCGGTGCTCACGCCGCAGGAGACCGACGAGCTCATCGGGATCATGCGGCAGCTCAAGGAGGCCGGGACGTCGATCGTCTTCATCACGCACAAGCTGCGTGAGGTGCGGGCGGTCGCCGACCGGATCACGGTGATCCGCCGCGGTGCCGTCGTGGGGTCCGCCTCCCCGGAGGCGAGCGAGACGGACCTCGCCTCGATGATGGTCGGGCGCGCGGTGTCCCTGTCGCTCGGCAAGGCCCCCGCGGTGCCGGGGGAGACGACGGTCCAGGTCAGGGGCCTGACCGTGCTCGACGCGAACGGATCGGCCGTCGTCGACGACGTGTCGTTCGAGCTCGCCCGCGGCGAGATCCTTACGCTCGCCGGCGTGCAGGGCAACGGCCAGACGGAGCTGTGCGAGGCCCTCCTCGGCCTGGAGCGGCCCGCCGCCGGGTCGATCCTGCTCGAGGGGAACGAGCTCGTCGGGCTCTCGCCCAAGCAGGTGCTCGACGCCGGGGTCGGGTTCGTGCCCGAGGACCGGTCCGTCGACGGGCTGGTCGGCGACTTCTCCGTCGCCGAGAACCTCGTCCTGGACCTGGTCCACACGAAGGAGTTCTCGCGGGCGGGTGCGCTCGACCTGGCCGCGATCCGCAAGAACGCCGACCACCGCATCCAGGAGTACGACATCCGGACGCAGTCCGCGACGCAGGCCGCCGGCCGGCTCTCGGGCGGCAACCAGCAGAAGGTCGTCCTCGCCCGCGAGCTGTCGCGGCCCCTCAAGCTGTTCATCGCGAGCCAGCCCACGCGCGGCGTGGACGTCGGCTCCATCGAGTTCCTGCACCGGCGGATCGTCGCGGAGCGCGACGGCGGGACCCCGGTGCTCATCGTCTCGACCGAGCTCGACGAGGTCGTCGAGCTCGCCGACCGCATCGCGGTGATGTACCGCGGCCGGCTCGTGGGCATCGTCCCGTCGGACACGCCGCGCGACGTGCTCGGCCTGATGATGGCCGGCGTCCCGCACGACGAGGCGACGGCGCAGGCCGCGGAGCACCCCACGGAGGCCGGACATGAGTGACGAGATCGTCGGCGCGGACGCGTCCCCGACGAGCGGGATGCCCGAGCCCGAGCGGGCGAAGGCGGCGCCGGAGGAGGACCGCGGCCAGCGGGCGCTGCGGGAGATCGTGAGCGGCGACATCGGCGTGAGCGTGCTCGCGTTCGTGCTCGCGCTCGTGATCGGCGGGCTCCTCATCGCCTTCACCAACCCGGAGGTCACCGCGGCCGCCCACTACTTCTTCGCCAAGCCGATGGACACCATCACCGCGGCGTGGAACGCGGTGTGGGACGCGTACGCGGCGATGTTCCGCGGGGCGGTCTACAACGGCCAGGCCGACACGTTCCAGAAGGCCATCCGGCCGCTCACGGAGACCATGACGGTCGCGACGCCGCTCATCATCGCGGCGCTCGGCGTGGCCGTCGGCTTCCGCGCCGGGCTGTTCAACATCGGTGCCCAGGGGCAGATCATCCTGGGCGCGACGGTCGGCGGGTACATCGGCTTCGCCTACAGCCTCCCGGCCGGCATCCACCTGCTCCTCGCCCTGCTCGGCGGGATCCTCGGCGGCGCGATCTGGGCCGGCATCGCGGGCGTGCTCAAGGCCAGGACCGGGGCGCACGAGGTGATCGTCACGATCATGCTCAACTACGTCGCCCTGTACCTGCTGGCGTACCTGCTCACCACCGACAAGTTCACGCGTGCCGGGTCGAACCAGCCGACGAGCCCCGGGGTGAAGGAGACCGCGCAGCTCCCGCTGCTCCTCGGCGACTGGTCCCGGCTGCACGCCGGGTTCATCGTCGCGATCCTCGCCTCGATCTTCGTCTGGTGGCTCATGACGCGGTCCGTCCTCGGCTTCCGGTTCCGGGCGGTCGGGTCCAACCCGCACGCGTCGCGCACCTCAGGCATCGGGATCCCGACGACGATCGTGCTCGTCATGGTCGTCTCCGGTGCGCTCGCCGGCCTCGCGGGCGGCGTGCACATCCTCGGCACGGAGCACCAGCTCACCGGCGGCATCGCCGGCTCGCTCGGGTTCGACGCCATCACGGTCGCCCTGCTCGGTCGGTCGAGACCGCTCGGCATCTTCTTCGCCGGCCTGCTGTACGGCGGCCTGAACGTCGGCGGCCGCGTCATGGAGGCCGCGACGGGCACGCCGATCGACATCGTCCTGGTCATCCAGGCGCTCGTCGTGCTGTTCATCGCCGCACCCCCGCTCGTGCGGGCCATCTTCCGTCTTCCCACACCGAGGGCGGCCGTCGCGAAGGGAGCGGCCGCGTGACCGCCGTCGACACCCGTGCACCCGCGGCGCCGCCCGCGCGCACCGAGCCGCTCACCCGCCGGTCGTGGAGGGCACCGATCGCGTTCGGCGTCCTCGGCCTCGCGGCGCTCGTCCTGTTCGGCCTGCTCGGCAAGAGCGGCGAGGACACGACCTTCGTCATCTCCACCGACAACGACTGGGTCCAGATCGGGCCTGTGTCCGTGCCCTCCCAGGCCACGGCGATCGTGCTCGGCGTCCTCATGCTGCTGCTGGCTGCGTACGCCGCCTGGCGGGCGTGGAACCGGCAGCGCCCCGGCGTCTGGGTCGCGGCGCTCTTCGGCGTCCTGTGGGTCCTGTCGTTCCTCGTCTGGGCGGTCGCGGGCAAGTCGATGTCGCTGGTCGGGCTGCTGCAGGGGTCGCTGATCCTGGCCGTGCCGCTCGCGTTCGGCGCGATGGGCGGTCTGCTCAACGAGCGCTCCGGCGTCGTCAACATCGCGATCGAGGGGCAGCTGCTCACCGGGGCGTTCGGTGCGGCCGTCGTCGCGTCCGTCACGCACTCGGTGTACGCCGGGCTGATCGCGGCACCGGTGGCGGGGCTGGTCATCGGCTCGCTGCTCGCGCTGTTCACCGTGAAGTACCGGGTCAACCAGATCATCGTCGGCGTCGTGCTCAACGTGTTCGCCGTCGGGCTGACGAGCTTCCTGTTCTCGTCGGTGCTCAAGCCGAACGCCGCGACGCTCAACTCGCCGCCGCGCATGCCCGTCATCGACATCCCGGTCCTGTCGGGCATCCCGATCATCGGGCCCGTGCTGTTCCGGCAGACGCTGCTCGTCTACCTGCTGTACGTCGCGGTGTTCGTCGTCACCGTCGCGCTGTTCCGCACCCGGTGGGGCCTGCGCGTCCGGGCGGTCGGCGAGCACCCGCTCGCCGCCGACACCGTCGGCATCGACGTCCAGGCGACCCGGTGGCGCAACGTGCTGCTCGGCTCCATGGTGGCCGGGCTCGGCGGGGCGTTCTTCACCATCGGGTCGGTCGGGGCGTTCAGCCAGGAGATGACCGCCGGCAAGGGCTACATCGCCCTCGCGGCCATGATCCTCGGCCGGTGGACGCCCGTCGGCGCCCTCGCGGCGGCCCTGCTGTTCGGCTTCTCGGACAAGCTGCAGCAGGTGCTCGGCGTCCTGCAGACGCCCGTGCCGAACCAGTTCATGCTCATGCTCCCGTACCTCGTGACGATCGTCGCCGTGGCCGGGCTCGTCGGCCGCGTGCGCGGACCGGCGGCTGCGGGGGAGCCCTACGTCAAGGAGTGACATGCCGGACATCGACTGGGACGTCCTGCGTGCCGCCGCCACCGACGTGATGCAGCGGGCCTACGCGCCCTACTCGCAGTTCCCCGTCGGCGCCGCCGCGCTCGTCGACGACGGCCGGGTGGTCGTCGGCTGCAACGTCGAGAACGCGTCCTACGGCGTCACGCTGTGCGCCGAGTGCGCGCTCGTGTCGGGGCTGCACGTCTCGGGCGGCGGGCGGCTCGTCGCGTTCACGTGCGTCGACAAGCACGGCAACGTGCTGATGCCGTGCGGGCGCTGCCGGCAGCTGCTGTGGGAGCACGGCGGTGCACGGCTGCTCGTCGAGACCGTGAGCGGCGTGAAGCCGATGACCGAGGTGCTGCCCGACGCGTTCGGGCCCGACGACCTGGAGGACCGGAAGTGAGCGAGTCATTCGACGCGGTCGACGTCATCGTCGCCAAGCGGGACGGGCGGCGCCTGACGGACCCGCAGATCGACTGGGTCATCGACGCGTACACGCGCGGCGTGGTCGCCGACGAGCAGATGTCGGCGCTCGCCATGGCGATCCTGCTGAACGGGATGGACCGGGCCGAGATCGCCCGCTGGACGGCCGCGATGATCGCGAGCGGCGAGCGGATGGACTTCTCCGGGCTGTCCCGCCCCACCGCCGACAAGCACTCCACGGGCGGCGTCGGCGACAAGATCACGCTCCCGCTCGCCCCGCTCGTCGCGGTGTTCGGCGTGGCCGTGCCGCAGCTGTCCGGCCGCGGCCTCGGCCACACGGGCGGCACGCTCGACAAGCTCGAGTCCATCCCGGGCTGGCGGGCCGCGCTGACGAACGACGAGATGATGCGCCAGCTCGACGACGTGGGCGCCGTCATCTGCCAGGCCGGGTCGGGGCTCGCCCCGGCCGACCGCAAGCTGTACTCGCTGCGCGACGTCACGGGGACCGTCGAGGCGATCCCGCTCATCGCGAGCTCCATCATGAGCAAGAAGATCGCGGAGGGCACCGGCGCGCTGGTGCTCGACGTCAAGGTCGGCTCCGGCGCGTTCATGAAGGACCTCGACCGGGCGCGGGAGCTCGCGCGCACGATGGTGGCGCTCGGCACGGACGCCGGCGTGAAGACCGTCGCGCTGCTCACCGACATGTCGACGCCGCTCGGGCTCACGGCCGGCAACGCGCTGGAGGTCCGCGAGTCCGTCGAGGTGCTCGCGGGCGGCGGCCCCGCGGACATCGTCGAGCTCACCGTGGCGCTCGCACGCGAGATGCTCGACGCCGCCGGACGGCCCGACGCGGACCCCGCGGCGGCGCTCGCCGACGGCCGGGCGATGGACGCCTGGCGGCGCATGATCGAGGCCCAGGGCGGCGACGCGGACGCGACGCTGCCCGTGGCGCGCGAGACCGACCAGGTGCTCGCCACCTCCGACGGCGTGCTGGCGACCCTCGACGCGTACGCGGTCGGCGTCGCCGCGTGGCGGCTCGGTGCCGGCCGGGCGCGCAAGGAGGACCCCGTGCAGGCAGGCGCGGGCATCGAGCTGCACGTCCGGCCGGGGGAGCCCGTCCGCGCGGGGCAGCCGATCCTCACGCTGCACACGGACACCCCCGAACGGTTCGGGCGCGCGCGGGAGGCCCTCGACGGGGGAGTCGTCGTGGCGCCGGCCGGGACCGCCGTCGAGGTGGGTCCGCTGGTCATCGACCGCGTCGACGCATGACCGGCCGCCCCGCTCCGTCTGGCGACCGGCACCCGCACAGAGCACGATGGTCAGGACCGACCCCGACGACGCGGCAGGAGGAGCCATGAGCACCGTCCCCGGAACCGGCGCCTGGCAGGACGCAGGCCTGGAACCCGTCGTCCCCGAGCAGCCGCTGCGACTCACCGACGAGCCCGACGACACCCCGCCCGACCCGGAGGAGTACGAGCCCGGGTTCCCCCGCGCCGACCGTGAGGGCACGGCGGACGAGGCCGACGTCGTGGAGCAGGACACCGAGGTCCCCGCCGAGGACGACGACCAGGGCGACGTCGCGTGACCGGGCCCGACGCCACGGGGACCCGACGCAGGGCCGCAGGTACGGTGTCCGCATGAACCGCCCAGAACCGACGGAACCGGCGAACCCGGCAGACGCCGCACCCGACGCCACGCCGGACACCGCACCCGACGCCACGCCGGATGCTGCGCCGGACGCCACGCCGGACGCCACGCAGGACGAGCGAGCGGCGCAGGACGCGCAGCGTACGGCCGCCCTCGTCGCCTTGATCCCGTCGCTCCCCAAGGTCGTCCTGCACGACCACCTCGACGGCGGGCTGCGTCCCGCGACGATCGTCGAGCTCGCCGCCGAGATCGGGCACGAGCTGCCCACCACGGACCCCGACGAGCTGGGCCGCTGGTTCGTCGAGGCCGCGTCGTCGGGCACGCTGCCGCGCTACCTCGAGACGTTCGACCACACCGTCGCGGTGATGCAGACCGAGGAGGGGCTGCGCCGGGTCGCCCGCGAGTCCGTGCTCGACCTCGCGGCCGACGGCGTGGTGTACGCCGAGCAGCGGTACGCACCCGAGCAGCACCTGCAGCGCGGGCTCACCCTGCAGCAGGTCGTCGACGCCGTGCAGACCGGGTTCGCCGAAGGGATCGCCGAGGCGTCGGCGCAGGGACGCAGCATCCGGATCGGGACGCTGATCACCGCGATGCGGCACGCCGACCGCGGCGAGGAGATCGCCGCGCTCGCCCTGGCGAACCGGGACGACGGCGTGGTCGGGTTCGACATCGCCGGGGCCGAGGACGGCTTCCCGCCGTCGCGGCACGAGGCGGCGTTCCGGACGCTCGCCGCCGCGGACTTCCCCGCGACGGTGCACGCCGGCGAGGCGGCAGGCCTCGACTCGATCTCCGAGGCGCTGCACGTCGCCGGCGCCCTGCGGCTCGGGCACGGCGTGCGGATCACCGACGACATCACCGTCGACGAGCTCGGCGACAAGCTCGGCCGGGTGGCGCACTGGGTCCGCGACCGGCGCGTGCCGCTCGAGCTGTGCCCGTCGTCGAACGTGCAGACGGGTGCGGCGGCCTCCGTGGCGGAGCACCCCGTCACGCGGCTCAAGGGCCTCGGCTTCACCGTGACCGTCAACACGGACAACCGGCTGCAGTCGGGCACGACGCTCACGCGCGAGCTCACGCTCCTCGTGGAGCAGGCCGGCTGGACGCTCGACGACCTGCAGGAGGTCACGGTCACGGCGGCCGAGCACTCCTTCCTGCACCACGACGAGCGCACGATCCTGATCGACACCGTGATCCGCCCGGCCTACGCGGCGGTGCGCGGCAGCCGGCACCGGGCCTGAACCCCCGCGGCGGACCGAGAGGCAGAACGATGACCAGCACCCCCTTCGACGCGGCCGCCCTGGCGCTGTACGTCGACCACACCCTCCTCAAGCCGGAGGCGACGACCGCGGACGTCGAGGCGCTCGTGGCGGAGGGGCACCGGCTGGGCGTCTACTCGGTCTGCATCTCGCCGTCGTTCCTGCCGCTCGACCTGTCGGACGCGCCGGGGCTCAAGGTCGCGACCGTGTGCGGCTTCCCGTCGGGCAAGCACCACAGCGACGTCAAGGCCACCGAGGCGGCACGGTCCGTCCGTGACGGCGCCGACGAGGTCGACATGGTGATCGACGTGGGCGCCGCGATCGAGGGCCGGTACGGGGACGTCGAGGCGGACATCACGGCCGTGCGGGCGGCGACGCCCGCGCCGGTGGTGCTGAAGGTCATCATCGAGTCGGCCGCGCTGACGGACGAGCAGGTCGTCGCGGTGTGCCGGGCGGCGGAGGCGGCGGGGGCGGACTTCGTCAAGACGTCGACCGGGTTCCACCCGGCGGGCGGCGCGACGGTGCACGCGGTGCGGCTCATGTCGCAGACCGTCGGCGGGCGGCTCGGCGTGAAGGCGTCCGGGGGCGTGCGGACGGCGGCGGACGCGCTGTCGATGATCGAGGCGGGGGCGACCCGGCTCGGGCTGTCGGGGACCGCGGCGGTGCTCGGCGGGCTCGAGGCGGCGGAGGGGTACTGAGCGCGGGCCGACACGCCGGCCGAGGTGCCCGCCGACGCGACGGCCGACCGGCGACCGCGAGCCCGGCGGGCCCTCATCGGGTTCTCACGGGGTTCTCACGCGGTTCTCATGCGGTTCTCATCCGGCTCGGCGGTCCGCACGTGTCACCCGTTCGGCCACCGCCGGGACGATTGACGCGAGCACCCCGCCCGGACGACAGTGGGGCCCGAAAACAGCACCCCGACCCCCGACCGACCTCGACCCGAGCTCGACCGCGGCGTGCGCAGGACCCCGACGGGAGGAGACGCACGCCGCATGGGCCGGATCCGACGCGGCACGCTCGTGGCCGCGCTCCTCGTGCCCGCCGTGGCGGCCGTCCTCGTGGTGACGACGCTGAGCCGCGCCGACGACCGCACCAAGGACGTCCAGGTGCCGTCCGCGTGGTCGGCCGTGTGGCAGCGCAGCCACACCCTCGAGGGGGAGGACGTCGTGCTGGCCTGGGGCGACCTCGCGGGCGAGGACCCGCGGAACGCCCCGAGCGAGCTCCGGTTCGACCCGGCGGCCGTCCTCGCCGACCTGGACGCGCTCTACGCGCTGGACGTCCGTGACCTCCAGGTCGCCGACGAGCGCGGGCCCGCGGGCCGGCACAAGATCGTGGTCCTCGCGGACGGCACCTGGTCCGGCACCGTCCCCGACCGCCCGGGGGGCGCGGAGACCGGGGGTGTCTCCGCACAGGGCCGCACGGCGACCGGCGTCGTCGAGGACGGTGTCGGGCTGGTCCGAGCGGAGGTGTCCGCGCTGCGCGGGGTGTCGACGGCGTCGTGGGACCTGGCGCGCGGGTTCGCCGAGACCGTCCTGGGCTTCGCCGCGGACGGCGGCCAGGGCTTCGCCGCGGACGCCGACGACCCGTTCTGGGCGGCCAGCGCGGCGTTCCTCGCCACCGCGTCCTCCGACTCCGGCATCGGCGACCCGTCCGACCTCGTCCGGTCGCCGTCGCTGCCGTGGTCGAGCGCCCGGTCCGGCGACGGCGGCTGGCTGCTGCTGCAGTACCTCGCGGACCGCGACGGCGGCGACCTGCTCGGGCGGCTGTGGCGGGGCGCACGGGACGGTGAGTCGCCGATCGAGACGTACCGCCGGCTGACGAAGATCGACCAGGCGAGCCTCAACCGGCGCGTCGCCGAGTACGCGCTGCGCACGCTCACGTGGGACTTCACGCACCAGGGGCAGATCCTCGACGGCGTCGCCGGGCTGGACCCGGTGCTGGTCGCGGGCCGGTCCACCCCCGTGACGGCCGTCGCGGACGACCCGGGCCGCTACCAGGTGCTCGACGGGTTCGCGCCGTCCGACTACGGGTTCAACCTCGTGCGGCTCGTCCCCGACGCCCCGATGTCGACGATCCACGTGCGCCTGCGGGGCCACCCTGGGGCGCCCGACGCCGGGTGGAGCCTCGGGCTCGTCGCGCTGCGCGACGGCATCCCGCGGTACAGCCCCGTCGTCGAGGGGCAGGACGAGGAGGTGCAGTTCGCGCTGCGTGACGGCGAGGACGAGGCGTATCTCGTCGTCGTCGGGACGCCGTCGGTGACCCACACGCCGTCCGGCGGCGGGTTCGGCTCCGCGGCGCGGTACCCCTACGAGTTCCGGGTCGCCGGAGCGACCGTCTCGACGAGCGGGGCGGCGGAGCCCGTCGAGGGCGGCCACCCGCACGCCAACGGCGGCGGCTGGGTCGACGACGACGCGACCGTCGACGACACCGCCTACGTCGGCCCCTACGCGGTCGTCCGCGGCGACGCGCAGGTCCACGGCACGGCGCGCATCGAGGGCGCGGCGTGGGTCGGGGACGGCGCGGTCGTCGAGGGGCAGGCCGTGGTCCGCGACATGGCGGTGGTGCGCAGCGGCGCGCGGCTCGGCGGCACCGTCGTCGTGGGCGGCGACGCGGTCGTCGACTTCGCCTGCGCGGCCGGCACGTACGCCACGTTCGCGCCCGCGCGGGTGTGCGACGGGCTCGCCGGACCAGCCGACGTCAACGCCGCCGTCACGCCGTTCGCGGCGACCGACCTGGCGTTCGGCGACCCGATGGTCGTCTCGGTCGACCCGCCCGCACCGACGGACCCCTCGGCACCGACCACCGGCCCCGGCGGTACGCCCGGCAGCCCCACCGGCGCAGGAACCCCCCGCCCCGGTGCGACACCGACGACGGCGCCGACGTCGGGACCTGTCGTCACGTCCACCCCGAGCCCCACGTCGGGCGTCGTCGAGCCGCCCGAGCCTGTGCCCGCCGGAGCGTGCTCCGCGACGTACGTCGTGACGAACACCTGGCCCGCGGGCGACGGGTCGACCGCCTTCCAGGCGCAGCTCGAGGTGACCGCGGGGAGCGGCGGCGTGCAGGGCTGGGCCGTCTCCTGGCAGCTGCCCGCCGGGCAGCAGGTCACGGCCGTGTGGAACGCCCAGCTGGGCACCAGCGGCTCCACGGTCACCGCGGAGAACATGTCGTACAACGGCACCCTGCGGTCCGGCGAGAAGGCGGTGTTCGGTCTGCAGGGGGCCGGGCCGGAGGCGGTGGCGCGCAACGTCGCGCAGCTGACGTGCACGCGGACGCGGTGACCCCGCGCTCGACGCCCAGCCCGTCAGAGACCCGGCTCGTCGGACAGCCGGCCCGTCAGATCCCCACCTCGTCAGATGCCCAGCGCCGCCCGGACGTCCGCGGCGACGGCGTCGAGCCGGTGCCGCGCTGCCGACCGGGCGTGGCCGACGGCCGCCCGGTCCGCGTCGGGTGCCACGGGCTCCACGACCTCGAGGTAGCACTTCACCTTCGGCTCGGTGCCGCTCGGTCGCACGACGACACGGGTGCCGTCGGCCGTGAACATCCGCAGGCCCGGGGTGGCGGGCAGCCCGTCACGATCGTCGTCCGTGCCCGCGGCGAGGTCCACGACGGACGTCACGGGTGAGCCGCCGAGCGACCGCGGCGGGGTCGTCGTGATGCGTCCCACGGCGGCGCCGATGTCGGCCAGGTCGACGAACCGGGCGGAGACCTGGTCGGTGAGGTGCAGGCCGTGGGTCCGGGCCAGGTCGTCGAGCCGGTCCATCAGGGTGTGGCCCGAGGCCTTGAGCCCGGCGACCATCGTCGCGACGACGAGCGACGCCGAGATGCCGTCCTTGTCGTGCACGTGCTCCGGGTCGACGCAGTAGCCGAGGGCCTCCTCGTAGCCGAACACCAGGCCGTCGACCCTGCTGATCCACTTGAAGCCCGTGAGGGTCTGCGCGTAGCCGACGCCGGCGTGCTCCGCGATCCGCCCGAGCAGGCGGGAGGACACGATCGAGCTCGCGAGGACCGCGCCCTGCGTCTGGCCGGCGAGGCGGTCCACCGCGGCCGCGCCGAGCAGCGCGCCCGTCTCGTCGCCGTGCAGCATCCGCCACCCGTCGGCGCCGGCGGTGTCGGGACCGCGGTGCTGGCGAGCCCGCGGGTCCTGGGTCGCGACGGCGCACCGGTCCGCGTCGGGGTCGAGGGCGAGGACCACGTCGGCGCTCTCGTCGGCCGCGAGGCCGAGCGCGAGGTCGATCGCGCCGGGCTCCTCCGGGTTCGGGAACGCCACCGACGGGAAGTCGGGGTCGGGCGCCTCCTGCTCGGGCACGACGAACACGTCGGTGAACCCGGCCGCGGCGAGCACCCGCGCGGCGACCTCGCCACCGACGCCGTGCAGCGGTGTCAGCACGATCCGCACCCGGCGGGCGGCCTCGAGCGCCTCGGGGCTGCGGTCGGCCAGCGAGAGCACCGACTGGACGTACGCGTCGACGATCTCCTCCCCGAGCACGGTCCACCCCGACTCGGCGCGGGGGACGGACGCGACCGACGGCACGCGGGCGATCTCGGCCGCGATCGCGGCGTCGGCCGGCGGCACGATCTGCGACCCCTGGCCGGCGTCCGTGACGACCCGGCCGCCGAGGTACACCTTGTAGCCGTTGTCCTGCGGGGGGTTGTGCGACGCGGTCACCATGATCCCCGCGTCGGCGCCCAGGTGCCGGACCGTGAAGGCCAGGACGGGTGTCGGCAGGGCCCACGGCAGCACGAGCACCTCGATGCCGACGGCCGCCAGGACCGCGGCCGAGTCGACCGCGAACTGCGACGAGTTGTGCCGGGCGTCGAAGCCGATGACGACGCGCGGCGGCGGGCTGACCCCGTCGAGCTCGCCGATCAGGTAGTCCGCGAGCCCGGACGCCGCGCGGATCACCACGGCACGGTTCATCCGGTGCGGCCCGCCGCCGAGCCGGCCGCGCAGGCCCGCGGTGCCGAACTGCAGCAGCCCCGAGAACCGGTCCGCGAGCTCGGCCCGGGCGGCGACCCGCGCGTCGAGCGCCTGCCGCTGCGTCGGGTCCGGCTCACGCCCCGGCTCCAGCCCGACGGGGCTCTGCCGGGCGGCGGCGAGCAGGCGGCGCAGCTCCTCGGCCGTCTGCGGGTCCGGGTCGTCGTCGATCCAGGTCTGCACCCGCGCCTCGAGCGCGGTCCACGCGTCCTCGCCGGTCATGGGCCCAACGTACTGTCAGATGCGCCGGACCACCTCGGCGAGCAGGGCGCTGATCCGCGGGCCTGCGGCGACGCCCGCCTCGATCACCTCGGCGTGGGACAGCGGGATCGGGCTGATCCCCGCCGCGAGGTTCGTGACCAGGGAGATGCCGAGCACCTCGAGGCCGGCCTGGCGTGCCGCGATCGCCTCGAGCGTCGTCGACATGCCGACGAGGTCGCCGCCGATGCGGCCGGCCATCCGCACCTCGGCCGGGGTCTCGTAGTGCGGGCCGGGGAACTGCACGTACACGCCCTCGTCGAGTCCGGGGTCGACCTCACGGGCGACCGCGCGGAGCCGCGTCGAGTACAGGTCGGTGAGGTCGACGAAGTTGGCACCCTCGATCGGTGACGTCGCGGTCAGGTTGATGTGGTCGCTGATCAGCACGGGGGTGCCGGCGGACCACGCCTGGTTGAGCCCGCCGCACCCGTTGGTGAGCACGATCGCCCGGCAGCCCGCCGCCGCGGCGGTCCGCACGCCGTGCACGACCCGGCGCACCCCGCGGCCCTCGTACAGGTGGGTGCGCGAGCCGAGCACGAGGGCGTGCCGGTCGTCGGGCAGGCGGATGGAGCGGATCGTGCCGACGTGGCCGACGACCGCGGGCCGGCCGAACCCGGGGATGTCGTGGCTCGGCACCTCGGCGACCGTCTCGCCGAGCAGGTCCGCCGCACCGCCCCAGCCGGAACCGAGGACGAGCGCGATGTCGTGGCGGGCGACGCCCGTCGCCTCCGCGAGGTGGATCGCGGCGTGCTTCGCGACGTCGAACGGGTCGGTCGCGTGGTCGTCGAGGTCCGGGCCGTGTGTGACGTCGCTCATGGTCGACAGGCTAGCCCCGGGTCCGGATCGGGGCCGGGGCAGAATGGTGGCTTGTGACCACATCGAACGCGCCCGAGCAGGACCTGCAGTCCACCCGCGTCGTCATCGTCGGCGGCGGCCCCGGCGGGTACGAGGCGGCGCTCGTCGCCCGGCGGCTCGGGGCGGACGTGACCGTCGTCGAGCAGGCCGGTCTCGGCGGTGCGGCCGTGCTGACCGACGTGGTGCCGTCCAAGACCCTCATCGCGACGGCCGAGTGGATGACGATCGCCGACCGCGCGCCCGAGCTCGGCATCCAGCTCGACGGCCTGCCGCTCGCCGGGGCTCCCGGCGACGCGGGCGGCGGCCTCGGCACGCTCGTGCGGCACAAGATCGACCTCGCCGCCGTGAACACGCGCGTCAAGGCGCTCGCGGCCGCGCAGTCCGCCGACATCCGCGGCCGGCTCGACCGGGAGGGCGTGCGGACCGTGCTCGGCCACGGCCGTCTCGACGGGGCGCAGCACGTGCAGGTCACGACGACGGCGGGGGAGGAGCTCACGCTCGACGCCGACGTCGTCCTCGTCGCCACCGGTGCGACCCCTCGCGTGCTGCCCGAGGCGCAGCCCGACGGCGAACGGATCCTCACCTGGACCCAGCTCTACGACCTGCAGGCGCTGCCCGAGCGGCTGATCGTGGTCGGCTCCGGCGTGACCGGCGCGGAGTTCGCCGGCGCGTACACGTCGCTCGGCGCGGACGTCGTCCTGGTGTCCAGCCGGGACCGGGTGCTGCCCGGTGAGGACGCCGACGCGGCCGAGCTGCTCGAGCGGGTGTTCCGGTCGCGCGGCATGACGGTCATGTCGAAGTCGCGGGCCGCCGGGGCGCGCCGGACCGCCGACGGCGTCGAGGTGACGCTCGCCGACGGGCGCGTCGTGCAGGGGTCGCACGTGCTGTTCGCCGTCGGCTCCGTCCCGACCACCGCGGGGCTAGGCCTCGAGGAGGCCGGTGTGCGGCTCACCGCGTCCGGGCACATCGAGGTCGACAAGGTGTCCCGGACGAGCGTGCGGAACATCTACGCGGCCGGTGACGTCACGGGTGTCCTGCCGCTCGCGTCCGTCGCGGCCACGCAGGGACGTATCGCGATGTCCCACGCGCTCGGCGACGCCGTCACGCCGCTCGCGCTGCGCGGGGTGTCGGCGAACATCTTCACGGCACCCGAGATCGCGACCGTCGGCTTCAGCGAGGCCGCCCTGCAGGCGCAGGGCGCGCACTACACGGTGAGCATGCTGCCGCTGGCCCGGAACCCGCGCGCGAAGATGCTGGGCGTGCGGGACGGGTTCATCAAGATCTTCGCCCACCCGGCGTCGGGGACCGTGCTCGGTGCCGTTCTCGTGGGCCCGCGAGCCAGTGAGTCGGTCTTCCCCCTGACCCTCGCCGTGACCCACCGCATGACCGCCGACCAGGTCGCCGAGGCCGTCACCGTGTACCCGTCGATGTCGGGGACGATCGCGGAGGTGGCCCGCATGCTCCACCACCGGTCGGAGGACTGAGCCGGAGGTCGACGGAAGGACCGGGCCGCGCGGAGCGTGGCACGGGCCTGGAGTCGACCGCAGGCTCGGTCCGACCACAAGCACAGGGACAGAGCCTGAGGCGAGCGAGAACACCGGGCCGCGCGGAGCGTGGGCGGGTGCGCCTCTTGACGCTCTAGACAGATCTGTCTACTGTCGCTCCCAGACGCATAGACAGACCGGTCTACCTAGGAGTCCCCGTGACCCGCCGACCCGCCCCCGCCGTGCACCTCGGACTGCTCGTCGCCCTCGTCGTGACGTTCCTCGCCGCGTCCGCGGCACCCACCCCGCTCTACGCGACGTACGCCGCCGCCTGGCACATCGGCCCGCTCGGCGTCACGGTCGCGTTCGGCGTCTACGCGGTCGCCGTGCTCGTCGCGCTCCTGGTGCTCGGGCGGCTGTCCGACCACCTCGGCCGCCGTCCGGTGCTCGTCGCGGGCACGGTCGGCCAGATCCTGGCGGTCGTGCTCCTCGCGACCGCCGACGGGTACGACGCGCTGCTCGTCGCCCGCGTGGTGCAGGGCCTCGCGACGGGTGCCGCCGTCGGCGCGCTCGGGGCGGCGATGCTCGACGTCGACCGGGGCCGTGGGGCCCTGACGAACAGCGTCGCGACCGGGGCGGGGACCGCGACCGGAGCGCTCGCGTCCGGCCTCGTCGTGCAGTACCTGCCCGCACCCACGCACACCATCTACGTCGCGGTGCTGGCGCTGCTCGTGCTGGAGCTCGTCGGGCTGCTCCTGGTGCCCGAGACGGCGCCCCGGACCCCCGGTGCTCGGGCCCGGGCGGCGGGGAGCCTGCGGCCGGACGTGCGGATGCCCGCCGCGGTCCGCGGCCCGCTGCTCGGGACCGCGCCCGTCGTGTTCGCCGTGTGGGCGCTCGCCGGGCTGTACGGCGCGCTCGGCCCGGCCGTGCTGCACGCCCTCACGGACTCCTCGAGCGTGCTGCTGGGCGGTCTCGCGCTCGCCACGCTCGCGGGCGTCGCCGCCGTCGCGGGGGCCCTGCTGCGGGACGTCGCACCGCACCGCGTGATGCTCGTGTCGGTCGGGGCCGTCGCGCTCGGGGTGCTCACCACGCTCGTCGCTGTGAGCACCGGGTCGACGGTCGGGTTCTTCGCCGGGACGGCGGTCGCCGGGCTGGGCTTCGGGGCCGGGTTCCAGGGGGCGGTCCGGACCGTGGTGCCGAAGGCGCGGCCCGAGGAGCGCGCCGGGGTGCTCTCGGTGCTCTACATCGTCGCGTACCTCGGGATGGGGGTCCCCGCCGTCGTCGCGGGGGCGCTCGTGGGGCGGGTCGGCGACCTCACGACGGTGGTGCGCGACTACGGCGTCGTCGTGCTCGCGCTCGTGGGGGTCGCGCTCGTCGCCCTGCTGCGGTCGCGCCCGCGCGCCGCGGCCCCGTCCGAGCTCATCGCGCCGCCGTCCGAGGGCGTCGCGCCCCTGCCGGTCGAGGCGGTCGAGCCGGTGAGCCTCGGTGGGCGATGATGAGGGCCGGGCGGGGCGCCGGGGCGGCGGACCCGGGGAGAGGTGGACGACGATGACGGCGACGACCAGGGGCTCGGCGCGCGACCGGCTGCTCGACGCCGCCGACGAGCTCTTCTACGCCGAGGGTGTGCACGCCGTGGGGATCGACCGCGTGATCGAGCGGGCCGGGGTCGCCAAGGCGTCGCTCTACAACACGTTCGGCAGCAAGGACGCGCTCGTCGGCGAGTACCTCGGGCGACGCCAGGACGCCGTCCGGGCACGCATCGAGTCGCGTCTGACCCGCGACGGGACACCGCGCGAGCGCCTCCTCGCCATCTTCGACGCGCAGGCCGAGACGATCGCGCGGCCCGGCTACCGGGGGTGCGCGTTCATCGCGGCGAGCGCCGAGACCGAGCCGGGCAGCACCGTCGAGCGTCGCTCCGACGAGTTCCGTGCCTGGCTCCGGGAGCTGCTCACCGACCTCGCGCGGGAGGGCGGCGCGCCGGACGCCGAGGCCCTCGGGCACCAGCTGCACCTGCTGTACGACGGCGTGTCGATCGGTGCCCGGATGGATCGCGACCCGGAGGTCGCCGCCGTCGCGCGGCGGACGGTCGTGCTGCTGCTGGACGCCGCGGGGCTCTGAGCCGCCCACGGCCCGCAGCAACCCGTCCGGGTCCGTCAGGTGCGCGCCAGGAGCACCTCGAGCAGCGCCGTGAGGAGCGCGGGATCGAGGTCGAGCGCGACGAGGTGCGACACCCGGACCGCGAGCGGTGCGTCGGACGTCGCGACGGCGTGCACCCGCGGCTTGAGGTCGTACTCGACGTGGGCCCGGTCGAGCACCGTGAACAGCCGTGCGGCGACGTCGTCCGGTGCGAGCCGTGGGTCGGGCCCGACGTCCACGGTGACGGTCGCGCCCACGGGCACGGGGTCCGTGCGGACGTGGAGCCGGCCGTCGGCGTGCTCCACCCGGCACGGGACCGCGAAGCCGTCGACCTGCACGACGACGTCGCGCGGAGGCTCGTCGAACGCCACGAACGTCACCGTCCAGGCGCGCTCCGCCGGGAGGCACGACAGGTTGCCCGCCGCCGGCCCGAGCACCACCGTGCCCGCGGCCTGGTCGAGCCTCAGCGGGGTCCGCACGACGAGCGCGTCGTCGAGCCCGTCGCCCGTGCCGTCGTCCTCGACCAGGGTGAACGCCCCGTCGGCGCCGACGACCACGAGCACCTCGAGCGCGTCGGGGTGCACCGGGTCGTTGCCGGGCACCTCGGCGGCGTCGAGCGGCACGAGGGCGCCGGTCGGCGCCAGCACCGGGATCGTCGACAGGTCGCGGTGCAGGACCAGCTCGCGGCCGCCGTCGTACACGAGCCCCGTCAGCACGTCGACCCAGGTGCCCGGCGGGAGCCAGGCGCGGACCCGGCCGGTGCGGGTGCGGGCGTCGGCGGGTGACGTGACCGGCGCGACCATCAGCTCGGTGCCGAACAGGAACTGATTCGGCTGCGCGTACGCCTCGGGGGCGGTGGGCCACGCGTGGTACAGCGGCTCGACGAGCGGGCGGTTCTCCCGGGCGGCGCGGTGGTTCATCGTGTGCAGGTACGGCACGAGCCGGTGGCGCAGCCGCAGGTGGGCCGTCATGACATCCTGGGCGGCCGGCTCGTAGGCCCACGGCTCCTTCGTCATGAACGCGTTCGCCGACGAGTGCAGGCGCAGGATCGGCGAGAACACCCCGAGCTGCACCCAGCGGGTGGCGAGCTCGTCGTCCTTGCTGCCGTGCCAGTGGCCGCCGATGTCGTGGCTCCACCAGCCGTAGCCGATGTTTGCGGCCGTCGAGGTGAAGCGGGGCTGGAAGTCGAGCGACGCCCACGAGATCACCGAGTCCCCGGAGAACCCCACCGGGTAGCGGTGGCTGCCGGGTCCGGCGTACCGGGAGAACGTCAGCGGCCGGCGCCCGTCGCGCGCGGAGTCGAGGAAGTGGAAGTGGTTGAGCATCCACAGCGGGTCGATCCCGGTGACCCGGCTGTGCGGGCCGGACTGCCAGTCGATCCACCAGAAGTCCACGCCGTCGCGTTCGAGCCGGCGGTGCAGCACGTCGAAGTACGCGGCGAGGAAGGCCGGGTCGGTGACGTCGAAGGCGACCGGGTCACCGGAGGACGCGTCCACGCCGAGCGCCGCCGCCATCTCGGCGTAGGCGTCCTCGTGGGCCCGCACGCCGTCGGCTGGGTGGACGTTGAGCGTGACGCGCAGGCCGTGCTCGTGGAGCCACGCGAGGAACGCGGGCGGGTCGGGGAACAGCTCGCGGTTCCACGTGTAGCCCGTCCAGCCGCTGCCGATCGCCGGGTCCACGTCGACCACGTGCCAGTCCATGTCGACGACCGCCACGGAGAACGGCATCCCCTCGGCCTCGAAGCGGGCCAGCAGCGCCGCGTACTCGTCGGCCGAGTACCGGTGGTACCGGCTCCACCAGCTGCCCAGGGCCCAGCGCGGCAGCACCGGCACCGGGCCGGACACCGCGTGGAACGCGTCGATCGCCGCGCGGTGGTCGAGGCCGTACGCGAACACGTACAGGTCCGTGCGTGAGCCGTCGCGCGGGGCGACCCAGTCGCCGTCGAAGACGAAGGACCGGGAGTCGTCGAGCACCGCGTACCCGACCCGCGAGAGCACACCCGGATCGAGGTCGGTGGCGCCGTCGACGCCGTCGAGCGTCCGGACGGTGCCGCCGAGGTTGCCGCCGGGCCCGACGGCCGGGCCCGCCTCGTCGCCGTACCGCCACACCGAGTGGTACGAGCTCACCCCGCCGCGCACCGCGACGGACAGCCCGCTCGTGGTGAACGGCCCGCGGTCGTAGACGAGGTGCAGGCGGTCGGTGACGACCTCGAGGTGCCGGTCCGTCTCGACGACCCGGAAGTGCGGGACCGGGAGGTCACGGTTCAGCGCGAACGTCGAGGCCCGGTCCTCGAACCCGCCGTCGGGCGAGCGTTCCAGGCGGAGCAGCCCGTCGGTCAGGACGGTGACCCGGTGATGGTCGCCGCGGACCACGGCGCGGGGGTCGGCGACCGGCCGGGCATCGAGTCGGTACCGGGCATCCATGCGACCGAGCATGCCGCGACGAGCGACCCGACGCCGGTCGGGACGGTCGGCGCAGGTCGAAACGGAGAAACGGAGGGGCGCTCCCGGGTGACGTCCAGAAGCGCCCCTCGCACCGGCCGGCGCGCCCGCGGTGGTGGGCGGCCGGCCGGCGGCCGGGGTCAGCCGACCTTGTGGATGTCCGTGACCCCGGAGAACGAGACGACCGAGCCTGGCACGTCCTGGACGGTGAGGACGACGGTGCCCGTGTCGCCGCTGGTGGTGTCGAGGATGTCAGCGCCGTCGGTCTGGGTGATGACACCGAGCACGATCGACGTGTCCGTGTCGACCGTGGCCGCGTACCGGCCGGCGGCCAGCTCGGGGCCGACGAGCCAGTCGCCCGCGCCGAGCACGCCCGGAGGCGTCCCCGGGACCTCCGCCGTCGGGACGACGGACGTGCAGCCGTCGAACGACACGACGGAGCCGGGCACGTCCTGCACGGTGAAGATGACGGAGCCCTCACCCGCGGAGCGCATGTCGAGGACGCCGTCGTCGTCCGTCTGCGTCACCGTGCACAGCGCGAGCGTGGACGGCGTGACCCGGGCCCGGTACTGGCCGGGGTCCAGGTCGGTGCCGACGACGTGGTCGCCCGCGGCGACGCCGTTCGCGGAGGCCGACTCGGCGGGGGAGACCCGGACGGCGTCGTCCGCGGAGTCGTCCCCGCCGCCTCCGCCCGAGCTGCAGGCCGCGGTCAGGACGACTGCCACGACGAGTGCGCAGGCGCCGACGCCGGCGCGGAGCCGGTGGCGCCCGGCGTGCGGGCGGTCGGGGGTGGTGGTCATGGGGTGCTCCTCGATCAGCGCCGACCGCAGGCGCTCGGGGTCGGGGTCGGTCCTGGGGCAGGACGGCGGGACGCGACGTGTCCGGTCACCGGTGCCGGTGCGGGGGCGTCCCGGCCGACGTGCACCGGTGGGATGTGACGCTCGCTGCACGTGCTGCGGCGAGGTCGTCCACGGTAGGAAGCCGCCGCACGCCGACGACCGGACCAAGGTCCTTCACCCGACGAACGCGCCCGTCGGCACCGTGTGCCGCGCCCGCCAGAACCACCCGAACGCGCGCCGCGTCACACCCGCGAGTGCTCGCGAGGCGGGTGCCCCGGTCGATGGACGAGGTGCGAGCCCTCTCTCGGCGGCTCCCGACAGGAAGGCAGTCCGCATGTCCGCACGCACCACCCGTCCCCGCCACGCGAAGCCGTCGACGAAGGCGCCGCTGCTCGCGTCGCGCGGGTCGGCCGCCGCCGCGAGCGCGGTCATCGTCGCCGCGCTGACCGCGGGCGTCGTCACCCCGGCCCTCGCGACCCCGGCGCCCGAGCGCGAGATCAACGTGTCCCAGGATGCCGACGTCCTGACGAACGACCGCACGCCCACGCTCAGCCTCCCGGGCGTGACGACCCGGTCCGTGCTGGTCGACGGCATCCCGGTCCCGCTGACCTGGGACGACGCGGACGACACCCTCACGCTGCCCGCCGAGGGAGACGGCACGTACGCGATCGAGGTCCTGGGCGACGACGTCGACATCACGATGTCGCTCACGGTCGACACGACGGCGCAGCCCATCGTCCTCGACGTCGATGGCCTGACCGACGGCGACGAGACCGAGGCGACCACCGCCACCGTGACCGTCGACCTTCCCGGCAACGTCGGGGCGTCGGTGGTCACGCTCGAGCTCGACGGGCAGGACCAGGGCTCGGCAGCGGACACGTGGGAGCTCACGGGCCTCGGCGTCGGGGAGCACACCGTGCTCGTCACGGTGACCGACCGTGCCGGCAACGTCAGCACGCAGTCGTTCTCCTGGACCGTCGTCGCCGCGCCTCCGGTCGACGAGACCGCACCCGTCATCGTCCAGCGCGTCGGGCCGGACGGGTCGGAGGACCTCGTCGAGGGCGACGACGTGTACTTCGCGTTCTCGGCCGACGAGGTCGTCACGTGGGCGTACACGCTCGACGGCGAGACGGTCGTCGACGAGGACGGCGACGACGTCGCGTTCTTCGGCCTCGGGCTCGGCGACCACACGCTCGTCGTCACGGCGACCGACGACTTCGGGAACTTCTCCTCGCGGACGATCACGTTCACCATCGTGGCCGCGCCGGAGGCCGTCGTCCCGACGATCGGGTGGGTGTCGAAGCCCGACGCGGCGACCACGTCGACGTCCGCGCACTTCGCGGTGACGGTGTCCGAGGGTGCTCACGTCGAGTACGTCCTCGACCGCGTGGAGGGTGCGCAGTACTCGGACGTCGTGTCCGTCGAGGGCTCCGAGTTCACCATCACGGGCCTCGCCGTGGGACACCACACGATCATCCTCGCCGCGGTCGACGGCGACGCGTACTCCGAGGTGCTCAGCTACGAGTGGGACGTCGTCCCGGCTCCCGTCGCCCCGGTCGCCCCGGTCACCCCGCTCGCCCCGGAGGTCGTGCCGGCCCCGGCCACCCCGACGACGGTCCTCACCCTGGCCTCGATCCCGCCGCAGCTGGTCGGCCACGGCATCTCCGCCGGTGCGTCCGGCCCGTCGGTCGCGATCCTGCAGCGGGTCGTCGGCGCGGCGCCCGACGGCGTGTTCGGCCGTCAGACGACCGTGGCGGTGCGTGCCTTCCAGCGCGCGCACGGCCTGGTCGCCGACGGCATCGTCGGTGCTCGCACGTGGGCCGCGATCGTCGACGTCGCCAACGGCGGCACGGGCGTCGCGCCGGTCACGTCCACCTCGGTGCCGCGTGCGGTCATCAACCGTGGTGTCGCGAACGGTGCGCACGGCCAGGCGGTCGGGTCGATCCAGCGCCTGCTGGGTGTGACGTCCGACGGCGTGTTCGGCTCGCGGACGGCGGACGCCGTCCGGGCGTTCCAGCGCGCGCACGGCCTGGTCGTGGACGGCATCGTCGGCCCGCGCACCTGGGCGGCGCTGACGTCCAGCTGATCACGGCGCGCGGTGACCGGCCCTCGCCGGCCGGTCACCGCGCCCGGGACGGCCGGACCACGCGCAGGGGGCGCCCCCTCGGCTGCGGCCGCGGGTGCGCCCCTGCGGCGTCCCCGGACGTCGTGGCGCGCGAGGGTCAGGGCACCGACAGCGAGACGACCAGCGGCAGGTGGTCGGACTCCCGCGGGTCGGTCGGCACCGTCGCCGCCAGGAACGTCACCCCCTGCCCGAGCACCCAGTCGATCCGTTCGGTCGGGTCGGTGCTGGGCTCGGTGAGCGCGTGCGGGTCGCCGACGACGTCGACGGCGCTCACCCAGCCGGCGTCCTCGAGGAGCGTGAGCTCGGGCGAGCCGGGCGTCGCGTTGAGGTCCCCGGCCAGCACCGCGGGGCCCGTGACGGGCTCGGCGGCGAGCAGCGCGTCGAGCTGGTCGAGGCGGGTCGGCGTGTTCTCGGCACGGTGCTGCAGGTGCACGGACGTCACGCGGACGGGAGCGCCGCTCGCGGTCGTGATCGTCGTCGACAGCGCGGACCGATCCTGCGGGCCCGCGCCGTACGGCAGGGGGTGCACGGCGACGTCGGTCAGCCCCGAGCGGGCGAGCACCGCGTTGCCGAACTGGTGGTCGGCCGCGGGCGCGAACCGGATGGTCATGCCGAGCCTGCGGGCGAGCCACGTCGCGACGTCCGCTCCGCCGCCGAGGACCCAGCCACGCTCGACCTCCTGCAACGTCACCACGTCGGGGTCCTGCGCCTCGATGGTCCGCGCGACCGCCTCGAGGTCCACGGCGGTCAGCGGGGAGACGCCGTAGTGGAGGTTCCAGTCGACGAGCGTGAGCGTGTCGTCGGCGGCGCGCGCCGGGACGTCGGCCCCCGTCGTGGTCGTCGTCGACGGCCACAGGCCGACCAGCGCCAGCACGACGGCAGGCAGCAGCAGGAGGCGCACCGAGCTGACGCGCGCGGGCATCCGCTCGTGCGGGGTCCGGGCCGCTCCGGGGGTCCGGCGGCGCAGCCCGGTCAGGGCCAGCACGACCGCGGCGGCGACCACCACCCACGCGTTGTCGAACCCGAGCGGGACGTCGTAGTCGAGCATGTACAGCAGCAGCGGCCCGATCACCCCGAGGCCCGTGACCGCCGCCGCCCCGACGGTCCGGGGGATGCCGGGCGGCGCGGGGCGGTGGGCGCTGAGCGCCCCGGTCAGCACGATGCCGACGACGACCTCCAGCACGGCGACCGCGACGAGCGCGGCCGGGCCGGAGACGAGCAGGGCGACGGCCGTCGCCACCACGAGCAGCACGGCCGCGGCGACCCGGACGGCTGCCGGCCACGGGTCCGGACGCAGCAGGAGCCACGCGCCGGTGGTGCTGCCGAGGACGAGCACGAGGCCGGCGATCCCCAGCGCCACGCCGGACTGGGACGCGGCGAACGCGGGGTTGGCGAGGATCATCGCGACGAGGGCGAGGAACGGCCCGAGCGCCCAGAGCCGGCGCGGCCGGCCCGTCGCCTCCACCCCCGCGACGTCGGCACGGTCGGGTTCGTCGACCGCATCGACCGCATCGACCGCGCCGACGGTCCCCGGGCCGCCGGTCGCGTCGGCCGCCCCGCCGGGGCGTGGTGCGTCACCCGCCCCCCGGGGGCGGCGCGGCTGCACGAGCGCACGGGCGGCACCGAGCGGTGCGACCGCGACGACGGCCGCCGTCAGCCAGCCGACGGCGCCGGACCGCCACACGGCGTCCCACGTGCCGAGCACGAGCTGGAGCCCCACGGACAGGCCGATCCCGACGACGAGCCCGATCGAGGCCTGCCGGCCCCCGGCGGTCCGGCCGGCGACGAAGGCCACGGCGAGCGTGAGGACACCGACGGCGAGGGCCACGGTCACCAGCCCGACGACGTCCAGCACGAGCCCGTCGAGCGCCTGGAGCGCCAGCCGCGCGACGGCGAGCACCGCGACGCCGACCAGCAGCGTGCGACCGCCCGGCACACCCGACCGGCGACCGGTGAGGACCAGCAGGGCGGCCGCCACGACGCCCGCGCCTGCGTACGTCCCGAGCGCGGCGACGCCGGCCGCCGCCGTGCTGACGCCGAACCAGCGGTCGAGGAACGGGCCGCTGGCCCGGACGAGCTCGACGCCGAGCACGGTCAACGACGCGACGAGCCAGACCCGGGTCGGCACGCCCGCGTCGGGCGGCGCCAGGCGGCGCGCGGACCCCGCACCGGGGTCGCCCTCGACGGTGTCCCTGGTGGTCCGGCGCAGCCGGCGAGGCGGTCGCGGGTGTCCGTCCGGGGTCGTCGTCACGGCCGCACGCTACTCCGGCCGCACGCTGCTCCGGCCGGTCGGCGCCGCCCGGGTGATCGTGCGCGGGCGGTCGCGGCCCGGTCAGGCGAACAGCGCCTCGCCGACGAACGGGCCGTCGTCGGTCGCCGCGGGTGTGCCGTCGGCACCGAGCGGGAGCGACCCGTCGGGGACCCCCGGCGGCACGGCGAACAGCCCGGACCCCGTGTGCTCCAGGTACTCCATGAGCCCGTCCTGGCTGGAGAGCTGCGTCTGCATCGGGATGTAGTGCGTGCGCGGGTCCCGCACGAACGCCAGGAAGAACAGCCCCGCGTCGAGCCGGCCGAGGGAGTCGTTGCCGTCCGTGAAGTTGTACCCGCGGCGCAGCATCCGCACGCCCGCGTTCTGGTCCGGGTGGGCGAGCCTGACGTGCGAGTCGACCGGGATCAGGGGCGCGCCGCCGCGCCCGGTGCGGGCGAAGTCGGGCTCGGTGTGCTCCTGGCCGCCCGACAGCGGTGCGCCCTCGCCCTTGGTGCGGCCGACGAGGCCTTCCTGCTCCCGCAGCGACGTGCGGTCCCACGTCTCGATCCGCATCCGGATGCGGCGGGCGACCAGGTAGCTGCCGCCGGTGAGCCACGTGGAGTCCGTGGTGTCCTGCGCGGCCGCGCCGGCGGGGACCCAGACGTGCTCGTCGAGCGCGTCCGTCTCCTCGGCCTTGACGTTCGCGGTGCCGTCCTTGAAGCCGAACAGGTTGCGGGGCGTGCGCTGGCTCGTGCTGGTCGACGACGTCCGGCCGTACCCGAGCTGGGTCCAGCGGATCGTGGCCGCGCCGAACGCGGCCCGGGACAGGTTGCGGATCGCGTGGACCGCGACCTGCGGGTCGTCCGCGCACGCCTGGACGACGAGGTCGCCGTCGCTGCGGGCCGGTTCGAGGTTGTCGACGGCGAAGTGCGGGAGCTCGACGAGCCCGCCGGGGAGCTTGCCGGCGAGGCCGAACCGGTCGGTCCCGGGGGACCCGTCGGGTCCGGGCGTCCCCACGAACAGCGACCGGCCGAACCCGAACGTGATCGTCAGGCCGGCGGGCGGCACGTCCGCCGCCTCGCCGGTGTCGTCCGGCGGGGCGTCGTACGGCCCGGAGGCGGGGCCGTACGGGCCGGCCGACAGGCCCTGCGTGAGCCGGGCGGCGATCGTCGTCCACCGGCGCAGGAGGGCCACGAGCTCGTCGCGCGACGTCGTGGTGACGTCGAACGCCGCGAGGTAGAGCCGGTCCTGCGCCGGTGTGACGATGCCGGCCTGGTGCGTCCCCGTGAACGCGTACGTGCCGGGGCCCGACGACACCGGCGCCGCGGCCGTCGCCGGCTCGGCGACCCCCGTGGCACGGGCCAGCCCGAACCCCGCGGCGACACCGGCGGCGATCCCGCCGCCGAGCCCGAGCAGGGCCCGACGGGACATCGCGGGGCCGCGCCCCGTCGGGGCCGAGGTCGCGACGTCGGGCGCGTCGGCGGCCCGACCGGCGGCGAGGCCGGGCGTCGGGTCGTCGTGCGGGTCCGTGGGGGCGGACACAGGCGGCTCCTGGTGGTGTGGTGTCGCGGGTCAGGCGCCCGTGACGGTCGCGGTGAGCTGCGACAGCGGCTCGGACAGGGCGTCCACGGCCGCGGCGAGCTCCTTGACCTGCGCCTCGGTGAGGTCGGTGTAGGAGGTGAACCCGGTCTCGACCGAGCCCTGCGCCGTGAGCAGCGTCTGCAGGTCGGTGAACCGCTGCGTGAGCTCGTCCGCGAGGTCGGCGTCCTTGGCCGTCACGACGTCACCGAGGACCTCGAACGCGACGCGCGCACCGTCGACGTTCGCCTGGAAGTCCCACAGGTCGGTGTGCGACCAGATCTCCTCCTCGCCGGTGACCTTGCCGGTCGCGACCTCGTCGAGGAGCTCCTTGGCGCCGTTCGCGATCTGGAACGCCTCGAACGTGAACTGCGGGTCGGTGACCTGCTCCTGGAGCTTCGCGGTGTTCGCGACGATGTCGTCCGCGGCGGCCTTGCGCTGCTCCGGGGTCAGGGGCGTGTAGGTGACCCCGCCGTTCGCGTCGGGTGTCGGCTGCCACAGGTCCTTCTCGACGAGGTGCCAGCCCGTCCACGTCTGACCCTCCTCGAGGTCCGCCTCGCGCAGGTCGAGCAGCGGGTCGAGGTCGCCGAACGACTCCGCGACGGGCTCGACGCGCTCCCAGTGCACGCGCGTGGCGGCGTAGAGGTCGCGGGCCTTCGCGTCGTCACCGGCGGCGTAGGCATCGGCGAACTCCTGCGTGGCGGCGACGAGCGCGCCCACCTGGTCCTTCACGTAGGCGACGTACTGGCTCTCGGCCGTGGCGAGCTGCTCGGCGGCGTCGCCCGTCGGCGTGACGGCAGAGCCCGAGTCGGTCACCGTGAACTCGGCACGGATGCCGTCGCCGACCATGCCGGGCTTGCACGACGTCCAGTAGGTGCCCGGGCGGACCTGCGCGACGAGGTCCCGGCTCAGGCCGGGTCCGATGTTCTCGACCTCCGCGACGACCCGCAGGCCGTCCTCGCCGAGCAGGTAGAACTCCGTGACGTCGTCGCCGTCGTTGGTCACCGAGAACGTCACCGGACCCGCCGCCACGGACGACGCGGACACCTCGCACGCGTCGGCGGTGGAGCGCACGGTGAGCGGCCCGGTCGAGGCCGCCCCGCTCGCGCCGTCGCCGGACGTGTCGTTCGGGACGCAGGCGGCGGTGAGCGGCAGGACGAGGGCGGCCAGCGCGAGCGCGGTGGCGGAGCGGCGGGACATCGGACTCCTCGGGAGCGTTCAGGTGCGGGTGCGCTGCGCGCACGCCGACGGTGGTCGGTGCGGGGTGACGGCGGCGGGGGACGAGCCCGACGCCCGGGGGATCAGCGGGCCACGGCGGCGTCGGCCGCGGCGGCCGGGACGGTGGCCGGTGCGGCGGCCTGGACGGGACGGGCCGGCGGCTTCGCCCAGGCGATGCGGACGAAGAACCACATGGTCGGGATCACGTACGCGACCCACACGACCGCCTGGAGCCAGGTGGTGGCCGGCGTGAAGTTGAAGACGCCCTTCGCGAGGGTGCCGTACCAGCTGGTCGGCGGGACGGTCGACGAGACGTCGAAGGCGAGGTTGTTCAGGCCCGGCAGGATGCCCGCCTCCTGGAGGTCGTGCACGCCGTACGACAGCACGCCGGCGGCCACGAGCACGAGGAACATGCCGGTCCAGCCGAAGAAGAGCCGCAGGTCGACCTTCACCGCGCCCTTGTAGAGCAGCCACGCGAGGACGACCGCGGTGGCCAGGCCGAGGGCCGCGCCCACGATCGGGCCGGTGGTGCCCGACTCGCCGCTCGTCGCCTGCGCGCCCGCCCACAGGAACAGGGCCGTCTCGAGGCCCTCGCGCCCGACGGCCAGCAGCGCCATGACGACCACGGCCCGCTTGCCGGCGGCGACCGCGTCGTCGAGCTTGTGCTGCAGGTCCGACTTGAGGTGCCGCGCCGTGCGCGCCATCCAGAAGATCATCCAGGTGATGAGCCCGACGGCGAGGATCGACAGCGTGCCGCCGATGGCCTCCTGCGCCTCGAACGACAGCCCCTGCGGGCCGAACGTGAGGAGCGCGCCGAACGCGAGCGACGCGGCGACCGCGATGGTGACGCCGACCCAGAGGGTCGGGAGCAGGTCCCGGCGTCCGGTGCGGACGAGGTAGGCGACGAGGATCGAGACGACGAGCGCGGCCTCGAGGCCTTCGCGGAGTCCGATCAGGTAGTTCGCGACCATGGTGTGCTTCCGTCGGTGGGGCGCGGCACCGTGCGCAGCGGACCCGCGGCGGGTGGTGCGGTGGCGGTGAGGACAGGCTTACCTCACCGTGCGGTGACGATACTCCCCGCCGGCGGTGCCGCGCGACGGTCGTCCGAGGATGCCCGTGTGAGCCTCGTCATGCGGTCGACGGGTCGCCCGGCGTCCCACCCGTCGGGGTGTGCCCGTCCCGGGAGGGTGCGTCGCCCGTCGCCCAGAGGCGTCGCCGCAGGTCCGGCCACGCGTCGGCGAACGCCGGCAGCAGCGCCAGGCCGTCGACGTCCTCGACCGCCACCCAGCGCACCTCGACGCTCTCCGCGTCCGTCGCCGACGGCTCCACCGGGGCCAGCTCGTCGGCGAGCACGGTCGTGTACGACCAGTCGGGGTGCGCGAGCACGCTGGTGCCCCGCACCCGCACGGCCGACGGGGCGATCCCCGCCTCCTCCGCGGCCTCCCGCAGCGCGGCGTCCTCCGCCGACTCGTGCGGCGTCCGGGCACCGCCCGGCAGGCCCCACGTGCCGCCCTGGTCGCTCCACGGGGCGCGGTGCTGCAGCACGACGGCGACGGGGCGACCGTGCGCGTCCCGCCGCGTCAGCAGCAGGCCGGCCGCGCCGTGCAGGCCCCAGTGCCGACGGCCGCACGCGCACTCCACCCAGCCGTCGCCGGGCTGGCGGTGGTGCCGCACACCCGGGGGAGGGCCGCTGGTCACGTCGTCCGGTGGCGCGGTCATGCGCGGCTCGGCCGACGTGCGGTCCTCCAACGGGTCAGCCGACGATCTCGCAGATCGCGGTGCCGGCGCTCACGCTCGACCCGACCCCCGCAGCGAGCCCGGTGACGGTCCCGGCGCGGTGCGCGACGAGCGGCTGCTCCATCTTCATCGCCTCGAGCACGACGACCAGGTCGCCCTCGGCGACCTGCGCACCCTCCGCGACGGCGACCTTGACGATCGTGCCCTGCATCGGCGACGCGAGCACGGTGCCGTTGCCGGGGGCCGCCTTCGCAGGGCCACGACGCACGGGACGACGGGCGGCCGGGCCGCGCGAGCCGGCACCGCCCGGACGGGCAGGTCCTCCGGGGCCGCGCCCCAGCGCCAGCGCGGCGGGCAGGACGACCTCGAGGCGCTTGCCCCCGACCTCGACGACGACGCGCTCCAGCGTCGCGGGCTCCTCGTCGTCCTCGGTCGGGGCCGGCGCCGGGGCCGCGGCGAGCTGCCCGAGGCGGTCGGCGAACTCCGTCTCGATCCAGCGGGTGTGCACGCCGAACGGCTGCTCCGGGTCGGCCGGGGCGAACTCGGGCGCGTCCAGCACCGCCCGGTGGAACGGCACCACGGTGGGGATGCCGACGACCTCGAGCTCCGCGAGCGCCCGCCGTGCACGCGCGAGCGCCTGCGGGCGGTCCGCACCCGTGACGATCAGCTTGGCGATCATCGAGTCGAACATGCCGGACACGGTGTCGCCCTCGACGACGCCCGAGTCGACCCGGACGCCCGGACCGGCCGGGAACCTCAGGGTGGTGATCCGTCCCGGGGCGGGCAGGAACCCGGCGCCGGGGTCCTCGCCGTTGATGCGGAACTCGATCGAGTGGCCGCGCGTCTCGACGCGGTCGTAGCCCAGGGGCTCGCCCTGCGCGACGCGCAGCTGCTCCCGGACCAGGTCGATGCCGCTGATCTCCTCGGTGACCGGGTGCTCGACCTGGAGCCGCGTGTTGACCTCGAGGAACGAGATGGTGCCGTCGACCCCGACGAGGAACTCGCACGTCCCGGCGCCGACGTAGCCGGCCTCGCGCAGGATCGCGATGCTCGACTCGACGAGCTGCTTGTGCTGCGTGTCGCTGAGGAACGGCGCGGGCGCCTCCTCGACGAGCTTCTGGTGGCGGCGCTGCAGGGAGCAGTCACGCGTCGAGACGACGACGACGGTGCCGTGCTCGTCGGCGAGGCACTGCGTCTCGACGTGCCGCGGCTTGTCGAGGTAGCGCTCGACGAAGCACTCGCCGCGACCGAACGCCGCGACGGCCTCGCGGGTGGCGGACTCGAACAGCTCGTCGATCTCGTCGACCGTGCGCGCCACCTTGAGGCCGCGACCGCCGCCGCCGAACGCCGCCTTGATCGCGACGGGCAGCCCGTGCTCCGCGACGAACGCGTGGACCTCGGCCGGCCCCGCGACGGGGTCGGGGGTGCCCGGGACCAGGGGGGCGCCGGCGCGCTGCGCGATGTGCCGGGCGCTCACCTTGTCGCCGAGCGACTCGATGGCCGACGGCGGCGGGCCGATCCACACGAGACCGGCGCCGATCACGGCGCGCGCGAAGTCGGCGTTCTCGGCGAGGAAGCCGTACCCCGGGTGCACGGCGTCCGCGCCGGCCCGGCGCGCCACGTCGAGGAGCTTGGCGATGTCGAGGTACGTCTCGGCCGCGCGGGCGCCGCCCAGGGCGAACGCCTCGTCGGCCGTCCGGACGTGCAGCGCCTCCCGGTCGGTGTCGGCGTAGACGGCGACGGAAGCGATGCCGGCGTCCCGGCAGGCACGGGCGATGCGGACGGCGATCTCACCGCGGTTGGCGATGAGGACCTTGGAGATGGCGGGCACGGCTCACCGTAACGCGCACCGCGCGCCTGACCGCGGCGCACGGACCCCACGCCCGCAAGATTGGGGAACCGCCCAACCGCGACCCGGCCGCATTTGTAGGAACCCGACGACGACATCGTGGCGAATCGCCCCGCACACGTCCTCGGTTGTCCGGTGACGACAACGTTCGCCACACGGACGGGCGTCCACGGTGCCCGGCCACGGCCGGCCCAGGGCCGCCGCCCGGCGTGCCCGTCAGGAGGGTCAGGCGTGGTCGCGCCAGAGGCTCGGGATCGTCACGCCGATCTCCCCGAGCAGCTCGCGCAGCAGCGGCAGGCTCAGGCCCACCACGCCGTGGTGGTCGCCTTCGATCCGCTCGACGAACGGGCCGCCCAACCCGTCGACCGTGAACGCCCCGGCCACCGCGAGCGGCTCGCCCGTGCGGACGTACGCCGCGATCTCGTCGTCGGACAGGTCCGCGAAGTGCACGACCGTCGAGGACGTCGCGCCCAGCGTCCCGCCGGTGCCCGCGCCGCCGTCGCCCGTCGTGCGCTCGTCGACGAGCCAGTGCCCGGTGTGCAGGGTGCCGGTGCGGCCGCGCATCGCCTGCCAGCGGGCCACGGCGTCGTCCGCGTCGAGCGGCTTGCCGAGGATCTCGCCGTCCAGCTCGAGCATCGAGTCGCAGCCGAGGAGCAGCAGCTCGTCGTCCGCGTCGTCCGCGTCGAGCCCGAGCCGTTCCGTCAGCTCACCCTCGGCGAGCGCCCGTGCGACGTCCTCGACCTTCGCCTGCGCGAGCACCAGCACCGCGTCCGCCGGGTCGAGGTCGCCGAAGCGGGCCCGGGCCGCCTCGAGCACCGCGACCTCGTCGACGGCGGAGACCGAGACGAGCGGGTCGATGCCGGCCGCGAGGAGCGTGGCGCGGCGGGCGGGCGAGGCGGAGGCGAGCAGCAGACGGGTCACGAACCGCGAGCCTAACGAACGGGCGCAGCGGTGCACGGTCGGGCGAGGGCGGCGCGGCGGTGCGTCCGCGGGAGGGTGCGCGGGTGCCGGGGCGGATCAGGACCTCGGTCCAGCCCCGTGTCACAGGTCAGCGCGGCACAATGGGCGGCTGGTGGAGCGACGACGCGGCACGGACCGGGTCGCGGACGGCAACGAAGGAGACGCTGTGACAGACGCGGCCACGCCGACGAGCCGGGGGAGCGACCCCGACGTCGACGCGCTCGACCCCGACGACGGGTACGAGGACGACCTCGACCTCGTCGACGACGACCCGGACCTGCTGCAGCCGGCACCCCTTGTGTGGCGCCGTCGGACGGCGATCGAGATGGCGATCTCGGGCGTCATCGGGCTGTACACGTCGTTCGTGCTGTCCATCGAGGCCATCGCCCTCGCGAAGGACCCCGAGTCGACGTTCGGGTGCGACCTCAACTCGGTCATCAGCTGCGCGGAGGTCGCGAGCCGCTGGCAGGCCCAGCTGTTCGGCTGGCCGAACGCGTTCCTCGGGATCGCCGCCGAGGCGGTCGTCATCACGGTGGCCGTCGCGATGATCGGCGGGGTCACGTTCCCGCGCTGGTTCATGCTCGCCGCCGAGACGATCTACACCGCGGGCCTGATCTTCGCGTTGTGGCTGTTCTACGAGGCGTGGGCCGTGATCGGCGCCCTGTGCCCGTGGTGCCTGCTCATCACGCTGACGACGACCGTCGTCTGGGCCGGTCTGACCCGCATCTGCATCCGCGACGGGCACCTGTTCCCGGGCCCCCGCGGTGCACCGCTGCGGCGCTTCGTGGCGTCGGGGAACGACTGGTTCGTGACGATCGCGTTCCTCGTCGTCATCGCGATCCTGGTCGTCGCGAAGTACGGGTCGTCGCTCCTGTCCTGACGAGGACGGCACGACGGACGGGGCGGGTGCGCACACGGCACCCGCCCCGTCCGTCGTCCGGCAGGACGCGCGTCAGCCCGCGAACGCGGCCTTGAGCACGTCGAGCGGCAGCGACCCCATCCCGAGGGCCCGCGCGTGGAACGCCCGCAGGTCGAGCTCCTCGCCGCGCTTCGCGGCGGCAGCGGCGGCCTCGTCGCGGGTCTGCTCCCACAGCCGCTGGCCGATCTTGTAGGACGGCGCCTGCCCGGGCCAGCCGAGGTACCGGTTCCACTCGAAGCGCACGAACGGCTCGGGCATGTTGACGTTGGCCCGCAGGAACTCCCAGCCCTTGTCGGCGTCCCACGTGCCGCCACCCCAGCGCTCCGGCACGCGCAGCCCCAGGTGCACGCCGATGTCGAACACGACACGGGCGGAGCGCAGGCGCTGGGCGTCGAGCATGCCGAGGCGGTCGCCGGGGTCGTCGAGGAACCCGAGGTCGGCCATGAGCCGCTCGGCGTACAGCGCCCAGCCCTCCGCGTGGCCGGACGTCATGCACAGGAGGCGGCGCCACCCGTTGAGTGTCGCCCTCTGGTACACGGCCTGGCCGACCTGCAGGTGGTGACCGGGGACGCCCTCGTGGTAGACGGTCGTCTTCTCGCGCCACGTGTTGAACGTCGTGACCTCGGGCGGGACCGACCACCACATGCGGCCGGGGCGGCTGAAGTCGTCGCTCGGGCCCGTGTAGTAGATGCCGCCGGTCGTGGTCGGCGCGATCCGGCACTCCAGGGTGCGCATCGGCGCGGGGATCTCGAAGTGCCGGCCGTCGAGCGCCTCGATGGCCGCGTCGGACGTCTCCTGCATCCAGGCCCGCAGCGCCTCGGTGCCGTGCAGCTGCCGCGCAGGGTCGGCGTCGAGCTGCGCGACGGCGTCCTCGACGCTCGCACCCGGCCCGGCGACCTCCGCGGCGACGGCCTCCTGCTCGGCGATGACGCGGTCGAGCTGGTCGACCCCCCAGGCGTACGTCTCCTCGAGGTCGACGGTCGCGCCGAGGAACGTCCGGGACCACAGCGCGTACCGGTCGCGGCCCGCGGCGTCCTGCTGCGGCGCCTGCGGCGCGAGCTCGTCGCGCAGGAACGCGGACAGCGTCGCGTAGGCGCCCCGGGCCGCCGTCGCGCCGCGCTCCAGCTCCGCGCGCACCAGCGAGCAGGACGCCGAGTCGTCGAGCACGGCGGCGGCCTCCTTGCCGCCGACGAACGACGTGAAGAACGACTCCGCGGGGTCGGCGAGCTCCGCGGCCTGCCGGGCGGCCTCGACGACCTGGCGCACGGCGGCGACCTGACCGGCGGCGGCCGCCGCACGCAGCGACTCGACGTACCCGGCGACCGTTCCGGGCAGGGCGTTGAGCCGCGCGGCGACGTTCTCCCACGCCTCGACCGTGCCGGTCGGCATGAGGTCGAACACGTCGCGCATGCCCTGGACGGGCGACGCGATGTTGTTCAGGTCGCGCAGCAGCTCGCCGGCGTCGTCGTGCTCGACGAACAGGCCGAGCCGCTCGCGCATCGCGGCGAGCGTCACGTCGTCGACGTCGTCGCGCGGCGACAGCCCGTCGAGGGCCTGGAGCGTCGAGCGTGCCGCGTCGGCCCTGGCCGCGTGGCCGGCGGGGGAGTAGTCGGTCGACTCGTGGTCGTGGCCGGCCACACCGATGCTCGTCGCCGCGAACGGGTCGAGCGTCGCGAAGGTGCTGAGGTAGGCCTCGGCCACGGCGTCGATGGCGGAGGGCTCACGAAGGTCGGGCGTCGTCGTCACCCGCCCGACCCTACTGGGCGGTACGCGAGCGTTGAAGCGTTCCAGCCACACCCGCCCGGCGGGTCAGCCGCGCAGGCTCCAGCGCCACGCGTCGGGGCCGGTCCGGACCGCCCCGCCCCCGCGCACCGTCCGGCTGCGGTCGTTCCACGCCGACGGCGCCGGCGCGTCCAGCTCGTCGTGGTGGCGGTCGTCGGAGCCCGCGGCGAGCAGCCCCGCGACGAGGGCCGCGAGCTCGACGTCGTCCGGGGTGCCCCGGACCACCTGGACGTGCGCGTCGGTCACGACCCGCCGTCCTCGTCCTCGTCCTCCTCGAACAGCACCGGGGCCCCGCGCGAGACGCCCCACTCGGAGACCGCGAACCCCGCGTCCACGAGCCGCTGCGCGATGTCCGCGCCGCCCCCGTCGATCAGGTCCAGCACCGAGTCCAGCGACATGTCCGACGCCTGCGCCTGCGGCCCCACGACGAACCCGAGGTGGAACGTGTCGACGGCGTCGGGGGTCGGCGGCGCGTCCGCGTCGGTCTCGTCCTCGTCGCCCCACGACATCCCCGTGAGGTCCGCGTGCATGCCCAGGCGGTCGTGCAGCAGGTCGTAGAGCTGCGCGTTGAGCGCGCCGATCTCGCCCTCGAGCGACAGCACGCGCGGGTCCTCGTCGGCCTCGTGCGCGCCGAACTCGGCCCGCACCCCGACCGCCGTGTCGACGTACCCGTGCAGCGCGGCGCTCAGGAGCTCGACGGCGGCGTGCAGCTCCGAGGCGTCGATGCCCGTCAGCGGCTCCGTGCTGTGCGAGTGCTCGTGGTCGTCGTGGTCGTGCTGCTCGTCGTGCAGATGGTCGTTCAAAGGGGCGGTCCTCTCAGAGCGGGATGTTGCCGTGCTTCTTGGGCGGCAGGCTCGCGCGCTTCGTGCGCAGCAGGCGCAGCGCCTTGACGATCTCCGTGCGGGTCCGCGACGGCTCGACGACCGCGTCGACGTAGCCGCGGTCGGCGGCGTCCCACGGGTTGACGATCGCCTCCTCGTACTCGGCCGTCAGGCGGCGGCGCTCGGCCTCGACGTCCCCGCCGTCCTTCGCGACCGCGGCGAGCGCCCCGCGCTGCAGGATGTTCACCGCACCGCCGGCCCCCATGACCGCGATCTGCGCCGTCGGCCACGCGAGGTTCACGTCGGCGCCGAGCTGCTTCGAGCCCATGACGATGTACGCGCCACCGTACGCCTTGCGGGTGATGACCGTGACCAGCGGGACCGTCGCCTCCGCGTACGCGTAGATGAGCTTCGCGCCGCGCCGGATGATGCCGTTCCACTCCTGGTCGGTGCCGGGCAGGAAGCCGGGGACGTCCACGAACGTGAGCACCGGGATGTTGAACGCGTCGCACGTGCGCACGAACCGGGCGGCCTTCTCGGCGGCGTTGATGTCGAGGGTCCCGGCCATCGCCATCGGCTGGTTCGCGACGACCCCGACCGGGTGCCCCTCGACGTGGCCGAACCCGATGATGACGTTCTGCGCGTACAGCGGCTGGACCTCGAGCAGGACCCCCTCGTCGAGGACGTGCTCGATCACCGTGCGCATGTCGTACGGCTGGGTGTCGGAGTCGGGGACGAGCGTGTCGAGCTCCTCGTCCTCCGCCGTGACCGACAGGTCCGCGTCGTGCGGGTAGGCCGGCGGGTCCGTGAGGTTGTTGGCCGGCAGGTACCCGAGCAGCGAGCGGACGTAGTCGAGCGCGTCGTCCTCGTCGGACGCCATGTAGTGCGCGACGCCCGAGCGGGTGCTGTGCGTCGTCGCGCCGCCGAGCTCCTCGAAGCCCACGTCCTCGCCGGTCACCGCGCGGATGACGTCCGGGCCCGTGATGAACATGTTCGACGTGCCGTCCGCCATGACGATGAAGTCCGTCAGCGCGGGGGAGTACACCGCACCACCGGCCGACGGGCCGAGGATGAGGCTGATCTGCGGGATCACGCCGCTCGCGGCCACGTTGCGGCGGAAGATCTCCGCGAACTGGGTCAGGCCCGCGACGCCCTCCTGGATCCGCGCGCCGCCGCCGTCGCTGATGCCGACGAGCGGCACGCCCGTGCGCAGCGCCAGGTCCATCACCTTGGTGATCTTCTGGCCGTGCACCTCGCCGAGGCTGCCGCCGAAGACCGTGAAGTCCTGCGAGTACACGCACACCGGCCGGCCGTCGACCGTGCCGTGCCCCACCACGACGCCGTCGCCGGGGATGCGCTTCTTCTCGAGGCCGAAGTTCTGCGAGCGGTGCCGCACGAACGCGTCGAGCTCGGTGAACGAGCCCTCGTCGAGCAGCGCCTCGATGCGCTCGCGGGCGGTCTTCTTGCCGCGCGCGTGCTGCTTGTCGACCGCGGCCAGCTCGGCGGCCTCGCCGGCGCGGTGCCGCTCGGCGAGGTCGGCGAGCCTCCCGGCGGTGCCGGTCGGCGGGGACTGCGGGGCGGACGTCTCGGCGGCGTCGTCGATCTGGGTCACCCGACCGAGGCTAGTTGTGGAACCCCACCATGCGCGTGCAGGGCGATCACGGTGTTGCGGGTCCGCCGTCGTCGGGATCCCACAAGAGGCAGGCCTGTCCGTGGTGGGCCGGCGCAGGTCATCATGGGCGCCATGCCCACCGACGACACCCGCGCCCCCCTCGACGTCGCCGAGCTCCGCCGTCTCCTGCTCGCACCCGACGGGCCGCTCGCCCGGGTCGAGGTGGTGCAGAGCACCGGGTCCACGAACACCGACGTCGTCGACGCCCTCCGGGCCGACCCCGAGGCGTGGCCCGACACCGGCCTGCTCGTCGCGCACCACCAGACCGGTGGCCGGGGCCGGGCCGGCCGCGGCTGGGAGACGCCCGCCGGGACCGCGCTGACCTGCTCGTTCGTCGTCCGCCCGCACGCACCCGCCGAACGCTGGGGCTGGCTGCCGCTCCTCGCCGGGCTGGGCGCCGTGACGGCTGTGCGGGCCACCGCGGGGGTGCCCGCGCTGCTCAAGTGGCCCAACGACGTCCTCGTGCCCGCCGGCACCGCGGTCGAGGGGTGGGGGGCGTACCGGAAGGTCGGAGGCATCCTCACCGAGGTCGTCCCCGCGCCGCCCGGCCACGACCCGGCCGTCGTCATCGGGATCGGCCTGAACGTGTCGCAGACGCTCGCCGAGCTGCCCGTCGAGTCCGCGTCGTCGCTCGCGCTCGCGGGTGCCCAGCACGTCGACCGGCTCGGGCTCGTCGTCGCCCTCGTCACCGCGCTCGACGAGGTCGCCAGCCGCTGGCGTGTCGCCGGTGGCGACGCCCGGGCGTCCGGCCTGGCCGACGAGGTCGCTGCCGTGTGCGGCACGATCGGTGCCCGCGTCCGCGTCGAGCAGCCGGGCGGCGGGTCGACGACGGGGGTGGTCCAGGGGCTCGACGACGACGGAGGGCTCGTGCTCGTCGACGACGCCGGCGACAGGCACCACGTCCTCGCGGGTGACGTGCGTCACGTCCGCGACGCCGGGTGAACTACCCTCGACGCGTGCCCGACGACCCCTCCAGCCGCGGCGCCGACGTCCCGGCCGACGCACCGGCCGACGTCGCCGCCGGCATGCCCGACCGGCACGAGCTCGAGTTCGTCGAGTCGACCGTCGGCGACCTCGACGCCGCGCTCCTCGGCGGCCCGCGCACCCTCAGCGCGAGCGACCTCGCGGCGCGCGCCGACATCGACCTCGACGTGGTCCGCGGCTTCTGGAGCACCCTCGGGCTGCCCCACGCCGCCGCCGACGACGCCGTCTACACCGAGAGCGACGCCGAGGCCGTCGACCGCGCCGCCGCGCTCGTCCGGGAGCACGGCCTCGACATCAAGACCGTCATGACCGTTACCAGAGCGCTCGGCCACACGTCCGACCGCCTCGCGCTGTGGCAGGTCGAAGCGCTCGTCGAGGACATGAGCGACCGCTACGAGCTCGACGACACCAGCGCCCGGCTGCTCGTCCTCGACCGGCTCGCCGACCTCGCCCCCGTGCTCGAGGCGCAGCTCGTCCACTCCTACCGGCGACAGCTGTCCGCGATCGCCGGCCGGTACGCCGCCGAGTTCGGGCACGTGCGCGGCGGCGACACCGACCGGTCCGCCCTGCCGCTCGCCCGCGCCGTCGGGTTCGCCGACATGGTCTCGTTCACGCGACGCACCGCCGGCCTCGGGTCCACCGACCTGTCGCAGTTCGTGCAGCGCTTCGAGGCCGCCGCGCGCGACGTCGTGACCGCCGCCGGGGGCCGGGTCGTCAAGACCATCGGGGACGCCGTGCTGTTCGTCGCCGACGACGCCGCGACCGGTGCGCGCATCGCGCTCGGGCTCGCCGAACAGCTCGGCAGCGGGCTCGACGTGGGCGTCGCGAAGCAGATCGCCGGGCTCGCCGACGGGGCCCGCGGGGTCACCCCCGTCCGGGTGGGGTTCGTGTGGGGGCGCGTGCTGTCGCGGTTCGGCGACGTGTTCGGGCCGCACGTGAACCTCGCCGCCCGGCTCACCGACATCGCCGAGCCCAGCACCGTGCTCACCGACCCGGCCACCGCAGAGGCGCTCGCCGGCGACCCCGCGTTCGTGGTCGAGCCGCTGCCCGCGCGTGACCTGGCGGGCATCGGGAGCGTCACACCGGTGCGGCTGACGGCTGCGCCTGCCTGACGGCTGCGCCGCCTGCTCGGCGGAGGGTGCGCCTAGCTCTCGGGCTCCGGCTCCACCGGCTCGACGAGGTCGGGGCCGTTGTTCGCCACGGCATTGACCTGCGTCGACACGGGCGTCGCGACGATGGCCGGAGGCTCGGCGTCGAGCAGCGCGGCCGCCTCGCCGGCGGTCGTGGCTGGGCTGAGCCAGGCGTCCCACGCCTCCGGACGCAGCATGAGCGGCTGCCGGTCGTGGATGTGGGCGAGCTCGTCGGTGGCGGGGCGCGTGATGACGGTGGTGCTCACGAGCCAGCGATCGGGGTCGTCGTCGGCCTTCGTCGGGTCCTTCCAGAACTCGTAGAGGCCGGCGAGCGCGACGACCTCGCCGTCCTCCGGGTGCAGGTAGAAGGGCTGCTTGCGCTTCGTCGTCGCGCCCGGGCCGGGCTTCTTCCACTCGTAGTAGCCGTCCGCGGGCAGCAGGGCACGCCGGGTCGCGAACGGCCGCGCGAACGCCGGCTTGTCGGTGACCGACTCGACCCGGGCGTTGATCATCCGGCTGCCGACCGACGGGTCCTTGGCCCACGACGGCACCAGTCCCCAGCGGGCGACCCGCAGCTGGCGGGTCACCTCGCCCGTCTGCTTGTCGGCCCGTTCGACGACCATCCGGACGCCGTCCGTCGGTGCCACGTTCCAGGACGGCCCGAGCAGCCGGACGTCGTCCGCGACGGTCGCGATGGCGAACTCGTCGGCCAAGGTCTGGTCCTCGCGGAAGGACGCGTATCGCCCGCACATGGCACCAGGGTCCCAGGTGGCGCCCACATGGTGCGGACGGACCGCGGTCCCGTGCCGGACGAGCGCACGGGACCGCGGACCGCGCGGGATCAGGCCTCGTCGAGCCGTGCGCGCACGTCGTCGTCGAGCACCAGGTCCACCGCGGCGAGAGCGTCGTCGAGCTGCTCGACGCTGCTCGGGCCCACCAGCGGCACGACGGGCACCTCGCCGCCCATGAGCCACGCCAGGGCGACGCGCTCCGGGCTGACGCCCAGCTCGTGGGCGACCTCGCGGAGCACCTGGCGGCGGTGCCGGCCGCCGACGTGGTCGGTTCCCCCGGACAGCGGCCGGTCGTCCCGGGACAGCGCACCCTTGAGCACGGGCGAGTACGCGACGACCGCCAGCTGCGGCCGGCCCTCGACGCCCGTCGAGGCCGCGTAGTCGAGCAGGTCGCCCGTGATCCAGTTGGTCCGGAACGGGGTCTGCGTCGGGACCAGGTAGCCGCCCTGCTGCTGCACGACGCCGTACGGCGCCACGCCGAGCCGCTCGGCGGTGGCGCGTGCCTCGACGACCCGCCACACCGTCACGTTCGAGATGCCGGGGACGGTGACCGCGCCGTCGGCGACGAGCTCGCCGAACGCGCCGACCGTCTCCTCGAGGGGCGTCTCGCGGTCGTCGACGTGGCCGTAGAGGACGTCGAGCCGGTCGACGCCGAGGTGGCGCATGCTCTCGAACGCCTCGCGCTTGACGACGTCGGCGCCGAGGCCCTCGAAGTTCGTCGGCGCCTCGCCGGACAGCGGCAGCGCCGGGTCCTTCTTGCCGGCGCCGCACTTCGTCGCGACCCGGACGAGACCGGCCGCGCCGCGCGACCGGATCCAGCGGCCCAGCACGTCCTCGCTCTCGCGGCCGTGGCCGCCGGGGATCCAGGCGTTGTAGTTGTTCGCCGTGTCGACGAACGTGCCGCCGGCCTCGACGAAGCGGTCGAGGATCGCGAACGCGGTGTCCTCGGGGGTGCTCGTGCCGAAGTTCATCGCGCCGAGGCACAGCGTGCTGACCTCGACGGTCGCCGTGCCGGTGCCGATCGTGCGGTGCTGCATGAGGACTCCTCGTGTGGTCGAGCCGTCGGCCCTGCGCGTCGGGGCCACACGTCGACCGTAGGAGGTGAGCGGCCCGGTGGTACGGTCCGACTTCATGCGGATCGACCAGACCACTTCGCTCGTCGGCGCCGATCCGCTGCTGACGCTCGACGGTGCCGGGCCGCTGCGTGACCAGCTCGCGCGCGCCGTGCGCACGGCCGTCCGCGACGGCCGCCTGCCTCGCGGGGCCGCCCTGCCGCCGAGCCGTGCGCTCGCGGAGGGCCTCGGCGTCTCGCGGTGGGTCGTCACGGAGGCGTACGGCGAGCTCGTCGCCGAGGGCGTGCTCGAGGCGCGCACCGGGTCCGCGACGCGCGTCGGGCAGGGCGGGTGGACAGGACCCGTGACGACCCAGGCGGGTGCAGGTGCGCCAGGGCCGTCGCCCGGGTCGGGAGCCCCGCGGCCGTCACGACCGGCCGAGCAGCCGCGCCCCGCACGCCTGCGGTACGACCTCGGCCCCGGCGTCGCCGACCTGCGCCACCTCCCACGTCAGGCCTGGGCGCGCGCGACCCACGACGCCGTGATGCTGGCGACGCCGTCCGACCTGCTGGGCGCCGACCCGCGCGGCACCCCTCGGCTGCGAGCGGTGCTCGCGGCCCGGCTCGCCGCGTCGCGGGCCGTCGTCGCGGAGCCCGACGACGTCGTCGTGACGCACGGGTCGAGCGACGGGGTCGCGCGGGTCGCGCGCACGCTCGTCGCGGACGGTCACCGGGCGCTCCTCGTCGAGGACCCCGGCTGGCCGGTCCTGCGCGACGTCGCGCAGCACGCCCGCCTCGCGATCGTCCCCGTCCCCGTCGACGCCGACGGGGTCGACACCGACGCGCTCGTGCGGGCCGCGGAGCGTTCCGGTGCCCGGGCCGCGCTCGTCACGCCCGCGCACCAGTTCCCGTCGGGCGGCGTGCTCGCACCTGCACGACGCGAGGCGCTCGTCCGGTGGGCACGCAGCGTCGACGGCGTCGTGCTCGAGGACGACTACGACGCGGAGTTCCGCTACGACCGGCGACCCGTCGCCGCGCTGCAAGGGCTCGCACCCGACCGGGTCGTGCTCGTCGGGTCGCTCAGCAAGACCCTCGCGCCCGCGTTCGGCATCGGGTGGCTCGTCGGGCCGCGACGGCTCGTCGGTGACCGCACGCCCGGCGACGCGCGCCACGGCATCGGCGAGGGCCCGCTGGGCGGAGCCGGGCTCGACCGGTTCGTGCCGCCGCCACCCGTGCTGCACCAGCTCGCGTTCGCCGCGCTCGTCGCCGACGGCTCCTACGACCGTCATCTCCGGGCCGCCCGGACCAGGTACCGACATCGGCGGACGGCGCTGCTCACAGCGCTCGCGGCTGCCCTGCCCGAGCTGCCCGTGTCCGGGGTCGCCGCGGGGCTGCACGCGGTGCTCGCTCTGCCCGCCACGGCCGACGAGGGCCGGGTGGTGCGGCTCGCCGCGCAGCGGCAGGTCCACGTCGTCCCCGCAGGGCGGTACCACGTGGTGCCCGACGGGCGGCCGCCCGCGCTCGTCCTCGGCTACGGCAACCTCGTCGACGCGGTCCTGCCGGAGGCGGTCGCCCGGCTGGCCGACGCGATCCGGGCCGGGACGCGCGGGGCGTGACCCGGTGGGGCGGGCGGGGCGTGACCCGGTGGGTGGCCGGGCGGCTGGTCCGGTGTGGCGGCATGACCGGTGCGTGACGGTGTCCGAAGGGCGGCGTGACCGACTCATGATGTCGACCGAGGGTGCCGACGCCGAGGCGGGTGACATTGGCAACACCGCAGGTTGACGCGGGTCGAATCGATTCGCGTCGGGGCGGCGGCGATGTGAGACTGGACCGCGATGAGCTTGCGCACGACCCACGACCCCGCCGCCGATCCCGCCCGCCACCGACCCTCGTCGAGCCGCCGATGACCACGCACCTGAGCCCGGGCCGCCACACCACCCACCCCGGTTCCGCCGTCCCCACGCCGTCCGTCCCGACGGCGTCCGTCCCGACGCCGGCCGTCGCCGGCCCGTCCGTCGTCGCCCCGGCGGCGACCCTGGGTCCGGCACCGACGAGCCTCCCGGAGAGGGCCGAGCCCGCAGCCCCCGACGCCGCGGCGACGGCGCCGGCGTTCCGCCCCAACGCCAAGTACGTCCTGCTGCTCGGCATGATGTGCGCGCTCCCGGCGATCTCGAACGACATCTACCTGCCGTCCCTGCCGGACGTCGCCCGCGACCTGAACACGTCCGCGACGGCCGCCCAGCTGACGATGACCGCGATGATGGTCGGCGGCGCCATGGGCCAGCTCGTGATCGGCCCGCTGTCCGACCGGTTCGGCCGGCGGCGCCCGGTGCTCATCGGCGTCGCGCTGCACGTCGTCACGTCGGTGCTGTGCGCGCTCGCGCCGTCGATCCTTCCGCTCATCGGCATCCGCGTGGCCCAGGGCTTCTTCAACGCGGCCGCGACCGTCGTCGCGATGGCCGTGATCCGCGACCGCTTCGTCGGCGCCGACGCGTCCCGGCTGATCTCCCGGCTGATGCTCGTCATCGGTGTCGCCCCGCTGTTCGCGCCGTCCGTCGGCGGGCTGATCGCAGGGGAGGTCGGGTGGCGCGGCGTGTTCGGCGCGCTCGGGCTGTTCGGTGTCGCGCTGTGGCTCGTCGTCTGGCGCCGGCTCCCCGAGACCCTCCCGCCCGAGCGGCGACGCGACGGCGGGATGCGCACCGCGATGTCGGGGTACCGCCGGCTCTTCCGCGACCGGCACTTCCTCGCGCTCGCGCTGATGCCCGGCCTCGGGAACGCCGTGCTCATGAGCTACGTCGTCGCGTCGCCGTTCGTCCTCCAGGAGGGGTACGGGCTGTCCGCGCACGAGTTCTCGCTCCTGTTCGCCGTGAACGGCCTGGGGCTCGTCGGCGGCGCGCAGGTCAACGCCGCGCTGGTCCGCCGGGTCGCGCCGATCCGGATCATCCGGGTCGCGCTGCCGCTGTCCGTCGCGTTCACCCTCGGTCTGCTCGCCATCGCGATCACCGGATGGGGCGGGCTCGCCGCGATCCTCGTCGCGCTCTGGCTCGTGCTGGCGCTCGTGAACCTCGCACCGCCGAACGCCTCGGCGCTCGCCCTGAGCCGGCACGGCGAGATCGCCGGCACCGCGGCCGCGCTCATCGGGGCGATCGGCATCGGGGTGTCGGCGGTGATCAGCCCGCTGTCCGGTCTGCTCGGCGGTGACTCGGTCGCGATGGCCGGCGTCATGGTCGGCGCGGCCGTCGCGGCGCTGCTCGTCCTCGCCGTCGCGACCCCTGCGTACCGTCGCGGTGGTGCCTGGGCGGCCTGAGCCGCGCAGGTCCGCACAGGTGCGCACCGGCGGGTGCGGCGGTCGGCCCGGCCCGGCCCGCCCGGCCCGCCCGGCCCGCCCGGCCCGGCCCACCCGGCCCGGCGCGGGTCCGGCGGGTCGTGCGTGAGGTCGTGCGGCCGGTCGGGACCGACGAGTCGCGGCGTGCTCAGCGCGTGCCGAGGGCCCGCAGGCGGCGGACCGCCTCCTCGAGGACGTCGTCCCGCTTGACGAACGTGAAGCGCACCCACGAGCGCAGCGCGACGTCGGCGGGCGACCCGGTGTGCGTGAAGGCCGAGACGGGGACGCCGACGACCCCGGCCAGCTCCGGCAGCGCGTGGCACAGGGCCTCACCGTCGTCGAACCCGAGCGGTGCCGCGTCGGCGAGCACGAAGTACGTGCCGTCGGGGCGGACGACCCGGAACCCGGCGTCGACGAGACCCGCGCAGAGCAGGTCGCGGCGGCGCGTCAGCGACGCGGCCAGCTCGTCCACCCAGGCCGTGACCTCCGGGTCCCGCAGCGCGAACGCCACGGCCGGCTGGAACGGCGCCCCCGAGACGTAGGTGAGGAACTGCTTCACGGTCCGCACGGCCGTGACCAGGTGCTCCGGTCCGGTCACCCAGCCGATCTTCCAGCCGGTGAACGAGAACGTCTTGCCCGCCGACGACACCGTCAGGGTCCGCTCCGCCATCCCGGGCAGCGTCGCCACCGGGACGTGCTCCGGGCGAGCGGGTCCCCCGAGGAGCAGGTGCTCGTACACCTCGTCCGTGACGACGACGGCGTCGTGCGCGACCGCGAGACGCGCGACCACCGCGAGCTCGTCCCGCGTCAGCACGGTGCCCGTCGGGTTGTGCGGCGTGTTCAGCAGCACCAGCCGGGTGCGGTCCGTGAACGCCGCCGTCAGCGCCTGCTCGTCGAGCCGGAAGCCCTCGGTCGTGGGGCGCAGCGGCGCGGTCGTGTGCGTGGCGCCCGCCATCGCGATGACCGCCGCGTACGCGTCGTAGAACGGCTCGAGCGTGAGCACCTCGTCGCCCGGGCCCGCGAGCGCGAGGACGGCCGCTGCGAGCGCCTCCGTGGCCCCCGCCGTGACGAGCACCTCCCGGTCGAGGTCGAACCGCAGGCCGTACCGGGTGAGCTGGTGCTCTGCGACCGCCTCCCGCAGCGCCTGGATCCCCGGGCCCGGCGGGTACTGGTTGGCCCCCTGCGCGATGGCGTCCGCCGCGGCGCGTGCGACCGACGCCGGACCGTCGACGTCCGGGAAGCCCTGCCCGAGGTTGAGCGCGCCCGTCCGGGTCGCCAGGGCCGACATCTCCGCGAACACCGTCGCGCGGACGTCACCGCTCGGGGTCAGGAGCCCCGTCGCCCGGGCCACGTCACGCCAGCGAGGGGTCAGTACGGTCGGGATCGTCACCCCGCGAGGATAGGCCGGGCGGTGCGACGACGGGTCCGCCGGGCTCGGCCGCGGGCGCGGACGACACCGCAGCGTGCCTCGGGCGTCTCAGAGGATGCCGGCCGCCGCCATCGCACCGACGACGACGAGCATCGCGATCGACGCCCAGGCACTCAGCACCCACCACTCCACGTGGTGCCTGCGCGGGACGCGCACCGGGTGTCGGTCAGCCATACCTTCACCATCGGCAGGTCCGTCCGGAGGTACAACGTCCCGCGCCGCGCGACCCCGAAATCACCCAGATGCGCGCGGGTCCGCGGGCGAACCGCGGCGTCGCCGACGCCGGGGGGGCCGGACGAGCGCTGGACGCGTCCCGCGCGCATCCGCGGCGAACCGCACACCCGGCACGACGACGCTGCCCGGCGAGCACCGAACGGGAGCGGCCTCGTCCCTCGGCCGAGGGTCAGGTCTGCGTCAGCCCGACGTCGCGGCCCGCAGGTCGTCGCCCAGGGACGCGAGCTCCTGCGACAGGTCGTCGAGCGCGTCCGCCGCCTCACCGCCCGCGTCGGCCTTCGCCGCGTCGAGCTGCTGGCGTGCTGCGTCGAGCTCCGCCTGGGCGTCCGCGATCGCCTCCTGGCTCTGCTCCGTGCCGTCGGCCTTCGCCTTGTCGAGGGCCGCCTGGGCGTCGGTGACGGCCTGCTGCGCCTGGGCGACGGCCGCGTCCGCCTTGGCCTTGGTGGTCGCGTCGAGCGAGCTGAGCTTCTCCTTGGCGGCCTCGATCTCGTCCTTCGCCTCCTGGGCCTGCTGGCGCGCGTCCTCGAGGGACTGGCGGGCCTCGTCGACGGCGCTGCGTGCGCTGCTGGCGGCATCCTTGGCCTGCTGGGCGGCGTCGTCGATGTCGGAGTCGGAGCAGGCGGCGAGGCCGGCGGCCACGCCGACGCCCAGCGCGAGCGCTGCGAGGCGCGAGGTGGTGCGGGTGCGGAACGACCGGGGTGTCGTCCGTGTGCTGTGGGGGCCGATCGGGAGCACGGGGTCCTCCTGGGGGTCGGGTCCGCCACAGTCTGCCCGCCCGTCGGCCGCGGCGCCCGCCGGTCCCGTGCTCGTCCGTCCCGACGGCGGCACCGATCTGGACGATCGCCCGACTGCGCGCGCTGCCGGTGCGCCTCGCGCGAGCGGTCCCCGCGATGGCGGCGACCGCTCGCGCGGCGCTCTCCCCTGGGTCGCGGCGACCGCTCGCGTGGCGCTCTCCCCAGGGTCGCGGCGACCGCTCGCGTGGATCGGTCCCCTGACAAGGCGATGCCTCGCCCGGCGGGTGGTCAGCCGGGCGAGGCATCGGGGCGAGCAGGACGGCCGCTCCCGCAGAGGGGGGGCAGGGCGGCCGCGGAGGACTCAGGCCTCCAGCTGCTCGCTGCGGCGCGTACGGACGTCCTCCAGCGACGTTCCGTAGTAAGCCGCCGTCAACAGGTCCTTCATGTCGTCGATCATCGGCATCCGCGGGTTGGCGGGTGCGCACTGGTCCTCGTAGGCGCCCATGGCGACCTCGTCGAGCCGGGAGATGAACTCCTGCTCGTCGACGCCCTGCGCCTGGAAGGACGACGGGATGCCGACCTTGGAACGCAGCGCCTCGACCGCGAGGGCGTACGACTCCACGCCCTCGGCCGGCGTGGAGGCCGGCAGGCCGAGCATCGCGGCGATCTGCTGGAACCGCTCCGGCGCGACGTAGTGCTCGTACTTCGGCCAGCTCGTGAGCTTCGTCGGGACGGTGCCGTTGTAGCGGATGACGTGGGGGAGCAGCGTCGCGTTCGTGCGGCCGTGCACCAGGTGGTACGTCGAGCCGGTCACGTGCGCCATGGCGTGCACGATCCCGAGGAACGCGTTGCCGAAGCTCATCCCGGCGATCGTCCCGGCGTTGTGCATCTTCTCCCGGGCGTCCCGCGTGGCGGGGTCGTTCGGGTCCCCGTTCACGGACATGGCCAGGTTGTCGAAGATGAGGCGGATCGCCTGCAGGGCCATGCCGTCCGTGAAGTCGTTGGCGTAGACGCTCACGAACGCCTCGGTGGCGTGGGTGAGGGCGTCGAAGCCGGAGTCCGCCGCGAGCGACGGGGGCATCTTCGAGGTGAGGACGGGGTCGATGATCGCGACGGTCGGGGTGAGCGCGTAGTCCGCGAGCGGGTACTTCTTGCCGGCGTCCGGGTCGGAGATGACCGCGAACGGCGTGACCTCGGCGCCCGTGCCCGACGTCGTCGGGATGCAGACGAGCTGCGCGAGCTCGCCCAGGACGGGGAACTTGAACGCACGCTTGCGGACGTCGAAGAACTTCTGCTTCAGGTCGGAGAACTCGATCTCCGGGTGCTCGTAGAGCAGCCACATGACCTTCGCGGCGTCCATCGGCGAGCCGCCGCCGAGGGCGATGATCGTGTCGGGCCGGAAGTGGCGCATCTGCGCGGCGCCCGCCTGGACGGTCCGCACCGACGGCTCGGGCTCGACCTGGTCGATGATCTGCAGCGCGACCTTGTTGGGACGGCGGTTGAGGACGTCGATGATCTTGTCGACGAAGCCCAGCGTGGTCATCGTGGCGTCGGTGACGATCGTGACGCGCTCGACGTCGGCCATGTCCGACAGGTAGCGGATGGCGTTCGGCTCGAAGTACGTCTTCGCCGGGACCTTGAACCACTGCAGGTTGTTGTTGCGGCGACCGACCCGCTTGACGTTGATGAGGTTCACCGCCGAGACGTTGTTGGACACGGAGTTGTGCCCGTACGACCCGCAGCCCAGGGTGAGCGACGGGATGAACGCGTTGTAGATGTCACCGATGCCGCCGAGCGAGCTGGGGGCGTTCGCGATGACGCGGACGGCCTTCACCCGGCTGCCGAACTCCTCGGTCAGGGCGTCGTCGCGCGTGTGGATCGCGGCGGAGTGGCCCAGGCCGTCGAACTCGACCATCTGCTCGGCCAGGGTGATGCCGTGCTCGGTGGACGTCGCACGCAGCACCGCGAGGACCGGCGCGAGCTTCTCGCGGGTCAGGGGCTCCTGGGGGCCGACACCGGAGACCTCGGCCAGGATGATCGACGTGTCGGCCGGGACGCTGAAGCCGGCCTTCTCGGCGATCCACTGCGGCGACTGGCCGACGACGGACGGGTTGAGCTTGGCCTCGGCGCAGTTCGTGCCCTCGGCGTCGACGCCGAAGATGAACTGCTCGAGCTTGGCCTTCTCGGCGGGCGTGGCGCGGTAGGCGTGCAGCACGGCGAACTCGCGCATGGCCTCGTCGTAGATGACGTCGTCGAGGATGACGGCCTGCTCGGAGGCGCAGATCATGCCGTTGTCGAACGCCTTGGACAGCACGACGTCGTTGACGGCCCGCTTGAGCTTGGCGGTCTTCTCGATGTAGGCGGGGACGTTGCCGGCGCCGACGCCGAGCGCGGGCTTGCCGCACGAGTAGGCGGCGCGGACCATCGCGTTGCCGCCGGTCGCGAGGATGGTGGAGACGCCCGGGTGGTTCATCAGGGCGTTGGTGGCGGCGATCGAGGGCGTCTCGACCCACTGGATGCAGTGCTCGGGGGCACCGGCCGCGATCGCGGCGTCGCGGACGACCTTGGCGGCGGCGACGGAGGACTTCTGGGCGCTCGGGTGGAACGCGAAGATGATCGGGTTGCGCGTCTTGAGCGCGATGAGCGACTTGAAGATCGCGGTCGACGTCGGGTTCGTCACGGGGGTGACGCCACAGATGACGCCGACGGGCTCGGCGATCTCGGTGATGCCCCGCAGGTCGTCGCGGCTGATCACGCCGACGGTCTTGAGGTCCGCCATCGAGTTCGTCACGTGCTCGCACGCGAAGATGTTCTTGACGGCCTTGTCCTCGAACACGCCGCGGCCGGTCTCGTCGACGGCGAGCTTGGCGAGGTGCCCGTGCTGGTCCAGCGCGGCGACCGAGCCCTTCTTGACCAGGCGGTCGACGTCCTCCTGCGTGAAGCGGGAGTACTCGGCGAGGGCCTTGGTCGCGTTCGCGACGAGCTGGTCGATCGACGCGGTGATGTCAGCCTCAGGCGTCGTCGGCGCGGGTGCGGTGGTCGACGCGGCGCTGGCGCCTGCTGCGACGACGGTGTCGGCCTTGCGGCCCTTGGACGTGCGCGACGTGCTGGACTCGGTGACGGTCACCGTGGGCTCCCCTTGAGCAGGTAACAGGTGGTGGGTTCGCTCCGACGCTGGAGATCGCGGTTGCGACAGGAACGACGCTATTGAGCGAACTCGTCGGATGAATGGGGCGAAGGTCCTGACCTGCGCACCGGGTGGTGTGCCGCAGTGTTCCCGCAGGTCACGGGCCCCGTCGCTCCTCGATCGCGCGGAAGTCTCGTGGATCACACCGCCGCGGCCGGACGCCTGTCGGGACTCCACGCTTCGTGCCGCCGCTCAGGACCGAGGTCGTCGGCCGGAGCGTTGACGATCCGCCCCGCCCGCGACCAGAACGTGTACCGCGGAACGGGCCAACCTCGGGGCAGGCGGGTGTCAGGCTCGCGCGGACGTGCCGGATCCCGCCGCCGCTGCCGTCCGCCTCCACGGTGAGAGCCGTCGGGCGGCGCTGTGCGCCGCTCGATCGTCAGGTCCAGCCGGTGCACCTCGTGGTGGTGGTAGACGCACAGCAGCACCCCGTTGGCGACAGAGGTGCGCCCGCCGTCCCGGTCCCACCACCGGATGTGGTGGACCTCGCCCACCGCGCCGGCTTGCCGCACCCGTTCCACGCGCATCGCTGGTCGCGGACGATCACCGCGCGTCGCTGGGCACCGGTGTAGACCCGGCGGGTCCGGCCGAGGTCGGTGGGTGTGCCGTCGGCGGTCACGGCGATCCGGGTCACCTCGCAGTCGCACAGCGCCCGGGCCAGCACGGACATCGGGACGGGCGCGCCGTCCTCGGTCGTGGCCGGCGGCACCGGCGACCGGTCGAGCTCCTGGCCGGCGGCGCGGGCGGCGTGGTGGGCGCGCAGCTCGGCCAACGTCTCCACGGGCACGACGAGCGAGACGTGCGGTCGCGCGGACGCCCCGGAGCGGCCGGGAGCCTCGGGCGCGACGCCGTCCGGGCCGTCGCCGATCCGAGCGCCCACCAGGTCGCCGCGCTGGCCGCGTCCCACCCGGCCGGTCGCGAGCGACCTCTCCGCCAGCGCCACGAGTGCGTCTGCCGTCGCCTGCTCGGGCGACCGGTCCGGTCCTGGCACCTCGCCGACCGCCTCGACCGCCAACCGGAGCGCCTCACCGGCCCTCCGGTCGAGCCGCCCGCGCAGGAACGTCCCGTCGGGCCGGTCGGTCAGCACGAGGAACCGTTCGCGCCGCTGCGCCTCGTGGTCCCGCTCGAGCGCACCCGGCTCCATCGTCGCGACCAGGTGCGCGAGCGACCGCGCGAACTCGGGCGCCGTCTGCGACCGAGCCATCCGCACGACGGCCTCCTGCCCTTCGTCGGACGAGAGCTGCTCAGCGACGGCGAGCGATGCCCGGGCGGTGGTCCGTGCGACGGCGTCGAGGTGCTCGAGCGGCACCCCGCCGGACCGCACCGCTGCCGCGACGACGGGCATCGCCACGAGCGCGTCCGCCTGACGCATCTGCCGCGAGGCCTCGCCCAGCCCGAGCCGGGCGCGTCGCGCACGCGCCGCCTCGAAGGACCTGTCACCGGGTCCGACCGACGTCCCTGCCGCCCGCTCCGCCACCAGCAGGTGAGCCCGTGCCGTCGCCACCGCACCGGTGACCCGATAGAAACCTGCCAACGCCGCTTCCCGCGCCTCGCGGCTCCAGCCCCCGGCGTCACGCACCTCGTCCACGAGCGCGTCGAGGAGCCTCACGAGTGCCGCGAGGGGCGGTGAGGTCGCGAGCGACGGTTCGAACATACGTACGATTCTACGCCGCTCGACATGACAGTCAACCCTCTGACCTGCGCAGATGCGTCATCGAACCGTCCATAGGCCGCGTCATCCACAGGGCGGACGCGAGCTAGAGCCTGCCGTCCGTGGGCCGCCGCGACGGCTGATCCGGCGACTCCCGCAGGCACCGGAAGCGTTCGACCCCGGGGTACTTCTCACCGAGCGACGTGATCGAGAACCCGCACCGGCGGTAGAACTCCACGCTGTGCCGATCGGTCTCCGCCTCGACCCACCGGTACCCGCTCACGAGCGAGACCTCGTCGAGCAGCAGACGCCCGAGCCCGGACCGACGCCTCGTCCGCTCGACGGCGAGCGCCCGGACGACGAAGCCGCCATCCCTCTCACGACCGACCGCCGCGGCCACCGGTTCGTCGTCGACGCAGACGACGACAGCTGGGAGGGAAGCGACCAGGGCGGAGGCCGTCTCGGGGTGCGGACCCGCGACGGCGTCCTCCAGGAGCTCGGCGACCTGAGCCCGCGCGACGGCCGGGACCGCCCCCGTCCACGTCTGCAGTCGGCCACTCATGCCGGTGACCGTACGGCCTGCGAGGCGAGGCGGGGCCGTCACCCCTGCACCCGCTCCAGCCACGACGACGACAGGCTCTCGTCCTCCAGGTCGAGCTCCCGCATCATCCGCCGCATCACGGTCTCGTCGAGCTCCCCGGCGTCCCGCCGTTCCATGAGGACCTCCCGCTGCACGGCGACGATCTGCCGCCGCAGCTTCTGGGCCCTCCGCGACTCCTCCTTCCCCGGCAGCCGGCCGTCCACGCGCGGCCCGGCGAGCGGTCCGAGCCCCCGGGTGCTCTCGGACACGTCGAGGTCGTCGGGCAGCAGCTCGTCGGCGTGGTCGGGGTCGAGCATCACGGCGGCCGCGGCGGCCCGTCCGCGCCAGGCGGCCGAGAGCCGCCCGATGGCCTCGTCGGCGTTCTCGGGTCCGACGATCGCCGCCCACGCCTCACGTCGGGACTCGAGCGCCTGCTGCACGGCCTCGGCGGTCGCGACCCGCGTGGCGGCCTCCTGCGCGGCGTCCCTGGCGGCCTCGTCGGCGGAGCCGACCCGCAGCCGCCGGATCACCCAGGGCAGGGTGAGCCCCTGCACCAGGAGCGTCCCGAGCGCGACGGTGTACGCGGCGAGCTGGATGGTGGCCCGCTCGGGGAAGGGCGCGCCACCGAGCGTCACGGGGATGGCGGCGGCCGCGGCGAGCGTGACGACGCCGCGCATCCCGGCCCACGAGACGACCGCGGACTCCCGCGCGGAGAGCGAGTCGTGGGCGGGTCGGTGGCTGCCGCGCAGCCGGAGGTGGTCGAACCGCGCGGTGACGAAGATGTACGCGGGCCGCACGAGGATCGCCGTGAGCAGCACCAGGAGCGAGACGGCGACGCCGTGCGCGAGCCCCTGGTCGGAGGCGACGACGTCGCGGATGACCCAGGGCAGCTGGACGCCGATGAGGGCGAACGTGAACGACTCGAGCAGGATGTCGAGCGTCGACCAGATGGGCTCCTCGTAGAGCCGGGTCGCGTAGCCGGCGCGGGGCGAGGTGTGCCCGAGGTACAGCCCGGCGGTGACGACGGCGAGCACGCCGGACCCGCTGACGGCCTCGGCGAACCAGTACGCGGCGAACGGGGTGAGCAGCCCGATCGCGGACGCGACGACGGGGTCGTCGAGGTGCAGCCGGACCTGGTGCACGACCCAGCCGAGCACGAGGCCCACGCCGACGCCGACGACCACGGCCAGGCTGAAGGTCTTCACGGCGTCGCCGAGCAGCCAGGCGCCGGTGGAGACGCCGACCAGCGCCACCTTGTAGAGCGTGAGCGACGTGGCGTCGTTGATGAGGCTCTCGCCGGACAGCAGGGTCATCACGCGCCGCGGCAGCCCGAGCCGCCGGCCCACGGCAGCGGCGGCGACCGCGTCGGGCGGCGCGACGACGGCGCCGAGCACGAGCGCGGCGGCGAAGGGCACGGCGAGCTCGGAGGCCCAGAAGACGAGCGCGACGGCGACGGCGGACACCAGGACGAGCCCGACCCCGAGCCGGGTGATGGAGTTGAGGGACGCGCGGAAGTCCCGGTACGAGCTGGACAGCGCCGCGGAGTACAGCAGCGGCGGGAGCACGAACTCGAGCAGGACCTCGGAGTCGATCTCGTACCTCGGCACGCCGGGCACGAACGAGACGACGAGCGCGATCGCGACGATGACGAGGGGCGCCGGCCATCTCCGCCGGCGGCAGGCCGCCGCGACGAGCACGGCCCCGGCGACCAGCAGGAAGACCTCGACGTGGTGCACGGTGGTCGCCTCCGAGCCGTCGGGTGCAGGGCTGCTGCGACCTTACGAGCGGTGCACGGCGACCGCATGCTCCGGCGTCCCGGCCGGGGCGGAGGGCGCGCGACGGGGCCGGGGGACCGCGACCGCCGCCCCGGTCCCTGCGACGACGAGCCCGACGACGGCGAGCGCCGTGGGGAGCGAGGCGGGGATGCCGAGGTACACGGTGATCCCGAGGATCCGTGACAGCCCCCACGGCAGCAGCGCCATCTGGTCGTTCCACACGGTCAGTGCCCGTTCGAGCCCGATCCCGGCGACGGCCCCGGCGACGACGGCCAGCGTGAGCCCTCCGACGACGGCGGTCGCCCCGAGCGCGCGGGCGGGTCGCATCCCGTACGCCCGTCGGAGCACGAGGGCGACGACGACGAACAGCCAGCAGAACGCGGCGAACGCGACGGTGACGTACGCGGTGCGGGACGTCGGGTCGGTCCAGAACGCGAACCAGTAGCGCCCGGGCCCGCGGACGGCGAGCGCGACGAGCAGCACGACGGCCCGCAGCAGGACGACGCCGCCGAGCGCGGCCCACAGGTGGAACGGGTCGCGACGTCGCACGACGCAACGCAGCAGCACCGCGAGCAGCACCCACGCACCGACGGTGGCGAGCAGGTGCGCGGGTGCGGCGAACCAGGTGAAGACCGCGCGGCTCGTCACGAGCACGAGCGCGGGCAGCGCCCAGACCACGACCCGGTCCGTGCGGCTCGTCGGGGCCGCGACCTCACCCAGCCGCCACGGCCGGACGACCGCGACGAGCAGCGCACGCAGCGCGGCGGCACCGGGGGCGCGCCACCTCCGCTGCACCGCGGCGGACCCGAGCAGCAGCGCGGCGAGCGTCGCCGCGAGCAGCCCGCGCGCGAGCCACGCCATCGCCGGGTCGCGGTCGGCGCGCTCGCTGCCGAGGTCGGCGGCGGTGAAGTTGTACGCGGGCAGGGCGACGTCGCCGGTGTACCGGTCGACGTGCACGGCGCGGGCCGTGCGGTACTCCCGCTCGGCCTCCTGCCACTGCGCGTGTGCCGTCGCGCTCCCGGTGTCGAGCCACTGCGCGTGCCGGAGCACCGTCGCGCGGTAGGCGGCGAGGGTCTGCAGGAGGTCCGTCTCGTAGTCGAGGGCGTCGACTAAGGACCGGTACAGCTCGGGGGAGCGCCACGTCGCCGGGTCGGTCGCGGCGACCTCGTCGCGCATGGCGGCGGCGACCTGCGCCGCACGGGTGCCGTCGGCGAGCGAGCCGTCGAGGTCGTCGCGGCTGACGGCGTAGATGCTGTCGAGCGCTGCGGAGTCCCCGGTGACGATGTCCCACTCGAAGATCCACATCATGGGCGGCGGCTCGAGGCCGAGCGCCCGGACGCTCTGCTCCGCGTACGGCCCGATGTACAGCCCGCGCGTGACGGCCTCGCGGGAGCGGGCGAGGGCCGCGGTGACGACGTCGACGGTGGCGGGGTCGTCGGTCAGGGTCTGCCGGACCCAGTCGGCGGTGACCTGCGCGGGCGAGGCCGACGGGTCCTGGGCGAGCCGGGCGGCGCCGTAGGCGTTGAGGTCGTACAGCTGCCAGAACCCGGTGCGCAGGTACAGCGTCATCGGCCCGGCGCGCAGCGGGCCGCCGTCCTGGGTCCAGCTCCAGATGCCTTCGACGTGCGGGTTCGCGGCGAGGAACTCCTGCAGCGCCTGCGCGTGCTCGGCGACGAGGTCGTTCGGGAGTGCGCCGAACCCTTCGAACTCGCGGCGGGCCTGCAGCTCGACGATCCGCCGCTGCGTCCCGACGGAGAGCGTGGGGTTGAGCGGCAGGTGGCTGTAGAAGTCGCCCGCCGTGTACTTCGTCGAGACGACGAGGTGGGGGTCGTCGAGGTCGCCGAGGACCTCGTCGTACGACGCGGGGTCGGTGTGCAGGTCGCCGACGGCGCCGACCCCGACGGTCCACGTGCGGAAGATCAGGTCCTTGTCGTGCGCGCCGGCGGTGTCGAGGAGCGCCCGCAGCATCGTCCGGACCGCGGCCGGTGTCGTGACCGCGAGACGCGACGAGTAGTCCCACCCGGCCTGGTAGACGTCGCCGCCCTCGCCGATGCGCACCATGAGCCCGTCGACGAACGGCATCGCGTCGAACAGCTCGGACAGCCCCGCCTGGTAGACGGACCACAGCGCCGGGTTCTCGACGTCGAGCCCGCCGACCGTCCGGTCGAGGTACGCCTCCAGGGGCGGGGAGACGGCGAGCATGTCCGTGAGGAGGTACACGTGCATGCCCATGTCGTGCGCGTACCGGAACACGGGCCCGAACGCCTCGACCATCGCGGCGGCCCGCTCGACGTGCGGGTCGCCGGCGGGGTACACGCCGTCCACGGCACGGAACGACACGTACTCGAGGAATCCCGGGACGACGACGCCGTTGTACCCCTGCCGCAGCGCGTGCCGGACGAGCTGGCGGAACTGGGCGTCGATCCGCGCGACGGCGGCGGCGTCGACCCACGGCGCGGCGGGCAGCACGGCCCCGGCGACGACGTCGGTGTTGAGCGAGTAGTCGTCCCCGGCGGCGAACGCCTCCTCGTCGGCCTCGCGCCCGACGGAGCCGGAGTCGGTGAGCCGGAGCCCGAGGCGCGGCGACTGCGCGACCCCGTCGGTCCCGGGCGGCACGACGGCGGCGCCGGAGCGGATCCGGTCCGCGACCGCGTACAGCCCGGCGGCCGCGCCCTGCGCACCGGCGGCGTCCAGCACGTAGCGGCCGGCGGCGTCGCGGTGCACCCGGTAGGCCTCCGGGGACGGGTCGAACGCGGGCACGACGTGCACCGCGAGGTCGGCGTCGGCCGGTGCCGTGCCGGTGGTGACGGTCGGGGCGGGGAGCCCGCGGTCCGCCAGGGCGTCGCGCACGGCGGACGCCGCCAGCGCCACCCGCTCGCCCGCCGGGACGTCCAGGCTCGCGATCACGGGCGGGGGGACGGCTGGCGCCGGTGCGCCGCCCGTCCGCGCCGCCTCGGGGGTGCCGGCCGGCGAGAAGCTGAGCCCGAGCACCTGCCCGACGCCCACGGCCACGGCCGCGCCTAGCGCGAGGACGACGAGGGCCGCGACGAGCGACGGCCAGGCACGGGAGCGGGGCACCGGCGCAGTGTAGGAACGTGGCCTGGGCAGATGTGGCTCAGGTCACACCAGCCCGACGCGTGCGAGGCCCCGACCTGCGCGAACGCCGGAGGGGGTCACGGACCATTCACCCGGTCGCCCGTCGGTGCAGCGCCCGGCGCGGCCGTCCCGTCACCGTCCCGCATGGTGAGCAGACCCGTCCGCACGTTGACCCGGTCCCGCCCCCTTCCTACGGTGCGCCCGCACCCCGACCCGGTGCCGTCCGCCCGGACGCGCCGACCCCGAGGGCCAGCACCGTGACCGACCGCCAGACCCGGCTCGCCCTGTGGTGCTGCCTCGGCGCCGGCTTCGCGACGCTCGTCGACTCCGCGGTGCTCGGCTTCGCCGTGCCGAGCCTGTCGGAGCAGCTCGGTGCGAGCACCGCCCAGGTGCAGTGGCTGCTCGCGTCGTACTCGCTGACGTTCGGCCTGGGGCTCGTGCCGGGGGGCCGGCTCGGTGACGCCTACGGGCGGCGCGGGCTGTTCGTCGCCGGCCTGGTCGTGTTCGTCGTCGGCGGGTCCGTCGCAGCGGTGGCCGGCGGCATGTGGTGGGTCGTCGGCGGCCGGCTGGTCCAGGGGTTCGGCGCGGGCCTCATCAGCGCGCAGGTGCTCGGCATCATCCAGGACCTGTTCACCGGTCCCCGCCGGGTGCGTGCGCTCGCGGCCTACACGAGCGCGGGGGCCGCGGCCGCGCTGGTCGGGCCCCTGTCGGCGGCGACGCTGCTGGCGCTGCTCCCCGCGGGGTGGGGCTGGCGGGCGGTGCTGCTGATCAACGTCCCCTTCGCCGTCACGACGCTGGTCCTGGCGCTGCGCTTCGTGCCCCGGGCGCCTCGACGGGGCACCCGCCTCGACCTGGACGTCCCTGCCGTCGTCCTGCTCGGGGCGCTCGCCGTCCTGGTCACCCTGCCGGTCATCGACCCGGGCGCCCGACCGTCCGTGTGGGGCACCGCGGCCGTCGCCGTGCCCGTGCTGGTCGTCGTGCTCGTCGTCTGGGAACGGCGCTACGCCCGGCGGGGCCGGGTGGCCCTGTTCGCGCCCGCGCTGGTCCGGCAGCCGGGGTTCGTGACCGGGAACGCGGTCGCGCTGCTCTGGTTCGGGTCGGTCGTCGCGCACTCCACGGTCGTCACGCTCTTCCTCATCCAGGGCGCCCACGTGCCCGCGCTCGCCGTCGCGGTCGTGCTGCTGCCGTCGGCGGCGAGCCGTGTCGTCTCGTCCTCGCTCGCCGCCCGCGTCTTCGACCGCCGGGGCTCCCGGCTCGTCCCGGCCGCGCTGCTCGTGCACGTGGTGGCGCTGGCCGGGCTCGCGGCCGCCGTCGCGCGCGGGTCGGACGGCGTGCCGCTCCTGGTCGTCGTCGCGGTCGTCGAGGTGCTCATGGGGTTCGCGAGCGGCCTCGTCGAGCCGCCGTTGCGGGCCGTGACGCTCGGCTTCGCGCCGGCCGGGTTCCACGGCGTCGCCGCGTCGTTCCTGCAGCTCACGCAGCGGCTGTCGGCGACGTTCTGCGTGGCGGTCGCCTCGGGCCTGCTCCTGCGTGGCCCGGACGCCGAGGTGACCTCGTCGTCGTTCGTCGTGTCCCTGCTGTTCTGCGGCGTGCTGCTGGTGCTCGCGGCGGGCGTCGGATCGACCCGGTGGCTGCACGGCGGGCCCCGCACGACGGGACGGACCGACGCCTCGGCCGACCTGGCGCCCGTGCACGGCCCGCCGGACGGCGCCGACGCGGCGGGCGCCGACACCCCCGCGCAGATCCCCGTCGGCTAGCGCGCCGCCGCACCCGCCCCCGCACCCGCCGCTGCCGCCGCGGCACCCGCCGGCTGCCACCCGAGCCGCGGCGCCACGAGCGTCGCGACGTCGTGCAGGATCTGCTCGTAGTCGCCGGCCGTGAGCTCGTACGGCAGCTCGAGCCGCAGCTCGTCGACCTCGCCGACGGCGGCGTCCTCGAGGATCCGCTCGACGATCTCGTCGCTGCTGCCGACGAGGTCGGGCGCGAACAGCGTCCGCCGCGGCCCGACGGGCGCCAGGGTGCGCTCGTGCCGGCTCCGCGCGTACTCGCGGTACCGCTCCCGGGTCGCCCGGTCGGCGCCGTCGGTCGGCACGACGACCCGTCCGAGCGCGACGCGCGGCGCGTGTGCGCCCGCCCACGCGGCACGGAACGCCGCGAGGTTGGCGCGCTGCGCGGCGACGAAGTCGCCCGTCCCCTCCCCGGCCACGATGTTCCCGGTGAGCAGGTGCAGCCCGTGCTCGGCCGCCCACAGCGTGGAGCGGCGCGACGCGGCGCCGTACCAGAGGCGCTCCACCAGGCCGGGGCTGTGCGGCTGCAGGCGCGGGCGCTGGACGTTGCCCGGCGAGACGATGCGGGTGTCCTCGTCGCCGAGGTAGGTGCCCCGCAGCCCGTCGGCGAGCCGCTCGATGCGGGCGTGCGAGAAGTCGACGTCCCGCCAGTCGCCGTCGAACACCTTCTCGCCGAGCAGCTCGACGTGCGGCGGTGTGCCCGCGCTGAGCCCGGCCTGCAGGCGGCCGCGCGACAGCACGTCGACCGTCGCGAGGTCCTCGCCGAGCCGGAACGGGCTCTCGTACCCGATCGGGATGACGGCCGTGCCGAGCTCGATCGTGGTGGTCCGCTGCGTCGCGGCGGCGAGGAACGTCGCGGCCGACGAGATGCCGTGCTCGAGATGACGCTGCCGGACCCATGCCCCCTGGAACCCGAGCCGCTCGCCGGTCGCGAACAGCGCCAGCGTCGACTCCAGGCCCGTGCGCGGGTCGTCGTCGAGGAAGTTGCCCGGCGTGAGGAACGCGAGCGAGCGGATCGTGGGCATGGCGGCGGGCTCCTGACGGTCGGGGCTGCGGAGAGTAGGGAGCCGTCCTCGACGGGTCAACGACGTCGCCCGTCGTCCCGGATCGTGAGAGAGCGCCGTGGCGGCCCGCCGCTCGGGGCGGACGTGACCGCCGCCACCCCGGCCCGCAGGTGGCCGACCCTCAGCCGGCCCTCAGCCGGCCCGCGGCCGGCCCGTCGGCGTCACGAGCACACGACCCCGACGCACTGCGGCGCGTTGCCGTTGCGCCTGGCGGTGTTGCCGCCCAGGTCGGTGGCGCCCGGGGCGTAGATGCCCCAACCCGTGTTGGCCCGCGCGTCGTTGCCGCCGATGCTGACCGACGCGCCCGCGTTCTCGAGCCGCAGGCCGTCGCCGTTGAGCCGGAACGTGTTGTCCCGGACGACGGCGCTCGGCTCGTCCCACTCGCCGGCGTCCAGGACCACCGTGGTCTGGTTGCCGCGGAACGTGCTCGACGTGATCGTCCCCCCGAACGGGCCCACGATCACGGCGGTGGCGTTCCCGACGAACGTCGAGCCGGAGATCTCCGACGACGCGCCGCGACCGTCGAACGCCACGTCCGAGCCGCTGAGCCGGCTGTCCGTCATGGTGATCCCGCTGACCACACCGCCGCTGACGACGGCCTGGGGGTTCTCGACGAACGCCGACCGACTGATCGTCGCTCCTGCCTCGGTGGCGATGAGCGCCCGGTCGTTGCGCACGAACCCTGTGTCGGTGACGGTGACGGACGAACCGGTGTCGCCCCAGTACCCGACCGCGTTGCCCGTGAAGGTGGTGCGGTCGATGGTGACGACGATCAGCTGGGCGGTCATCGCGGCGGTGCGGTTGTCGGTGAACGCCGAGCGGGTGACCGTCACCGACTTCGCGCCGATGCCCCCGTCGCCGTTCCCGTCGATCCCCATGCCGTTGTCGCGGAACGTGACCCGGTCGACCGTGAGGGGGCCCGGTCCGGGGCCGTCCCAGTCCACCAGGGTCCGCACCGCGGTGTCCCACCCCGTGAGCGTGCCGTTCGTGACCTTCGCGGTACCCGTGGAGGTCACCGACAGGCCCACGCCACCGGCCGTGCTCCGCAGGGTGTGGCCCCGCAGGTCCAGGTCGACGTCGGCGGCCAGGGTCAGGCCGTCGCCGGCGCACACGAGGTCGGACCGCAGCACCGTGTCGACCGTGAGCGTCGACCCGCACGCAGGTCGGGCGGGTGTCGCGCTCGCGGGAGCCGCGACCAGGACGGCGGCGCTCACGAGCGCCAGGCAGGACAGGACGGCCGGGACGCGCACGGGCACCTCCACGAGGGGTCGGGCGTGGTGCGGATGGAGCGGTCGTGAATCGATGCCCACTATGCCCGGGTTTGCCCCGTTGCGGCTGGGGAGGGGCGGGCGAAAATGCGCCCACGACGTCTCGTCCCCACGGGGGAGGAGTCCGTTCGACCGGCGTGGCCGTGACGGACCACTGCCTGGTCACACTGTGTGCCCGCGAAAGGACTCGAACCTTCGACCTTCTGCTCCGGAGGCAGACGCTCTATCCACTGAGCTACGCGGGCGTTTCACGCGAGTCGCCTCGCGCGGTGCACGACACTACCAGCCCGTCAGCGTTCCCCCAGCAGCGCGGACAGGTACTGGCTCGTCTCGTCGACCGCGGCGCGGTCGTCACCCGCGACGATGGCCTCGACGAGCCCGTCGTGCGCGTCGAACCCGTGGGTGTCGGTGACGAAGTTGAACCGGATGTTCTCGCCGATGGCGTCGAGCAGGTTCTCGTAGAGGGTGACGAGCACGGGGTTGCCGGCGGTCCGGACGATCGCCCGGTGCAGGTCGAGGTCGGTGACGACCATCCGGTCGAGGTCCCCGGACCGGTACGCGGCGGCGCGCTCGTCGCGGCGGTCGAGCAGCGCGGCGGCGTCCGTCGAGGTCCGCCGACGGGCGGCCAGCCGGGCGGCCTCCATCTCGAGGGCCCGGCGCACCTCGATGACGTCCCGCTGCCGGGCGTCGGCGATGTGCCGGCCCATGGACACGGCGAGCTCGGACGTCGACAGCACGTACGTGCCGGAGCCCTGGCGGCGTTCGAGGAGGCCCGCGTGCACGAGCGACTGGACGGCCTCGCGGACGGTGTTCCGTCCGACGCCGAGCAGGTCGACGAGCGCGGGTTCGGGAGGGATCCGCGCCCCGACCGGCCAGTCGCCGGCGGTGATGCGGCTGCGGATCTCGTCGACGGCGGTGTCGATCAGACCGGTGCGACGCGCCATCCGGTCAGGCTCCGTGTCCAGGCATGCCGTGCAGTCAACACCGGCGAGGCATGCCTGTGCTAGACCTCCGACCAGGGGACATGGTCCGCGGGCAGGCCGACGACGGGCGGCCGATAGACTCCCGGCAAGTGGAGTCCTCCCAGCCCGTGACCTCTCGACCCGTGTGGCGCGGCCGGCTCGTGGTCCTCGCCGGCATCGTCCTCGTGGCCCTCAACCTGCGGGTCGCCGTCGCGGCCGTGTCGCCGATCCTGGCGGTCGTCCGCGAGGACGTCGCCCTCTCGGCGGGCGAGGTCGGTCTGCTGGGCACGATCCCGGTCGTCTCGTTCGCGGTGTTCGGCTCGCTCGCGACGCCGTGCGCCCGGCGGGTGGGCCTCGAGCCGACGATGATCCTCGCGATGCTGCTGTCGGCGACGGGCGAGGTGGTCCGGGCGACGGTGTCGTCGGCGCCCGCGTTCCTGGCGTGGTCGGTGCTCGCGCTGGCGGGCATGGGCATGGGCAACGTGCTGCTCCCGCCGCTGGTGAAGCGGTACTTCCCGGACCGGATCGGGCTCGTCACCGCGGTGTACTCGGTGGCGCTCTCGTTCAGCACGGCCCTGCCGCCGCTGTTCGCGCTCCCGGTCGCGCAGCGGTACGGGTGGCGGGTCGCGATCGGCTGGTGGGCCGTCGTGGGCGTGGCCGCGGCGGTGCCGTGGGTCGTCGTGGTCGTCCGGTCGGTGACGGCACGTGCGCACCTGCGCGAGCTGCTGCGCCGCGCGCCCCGGCGGACGGGCGAGCAGGTGCTGGTGTCGCACGACCGCGGCGTCACGCGCCTCGTCTGGCGCTCGCCGCTCGCCTGGGCCCTGGCGGCGACGTGGGCGCTCAACACGACCGGCATGTACGTGCTGTTCGCGTGGCTGCCGGAGATCCTCGCCGACGCGGGCCTGGACCCGGCGGAGGGCGGCCGGTGGCTGGCGGTGGTCGCGATCATGGGTCTGCCCGCGGCGCTGCTCGGACCGGTGCTGACCGCGCGGATGCGCAACCCGTACCCGCTCGTCGTGTGCTTCCTCGCGTGCTGGGCCGTCGGGTACCTGGGCCTGTGGTTCGCGCCGACGCACGGCACGGCCGTGTGGATGGTGCTGCTCGGCATCGGCGGCGGCACGTTCCCCGTGTCGCTCGCGCTCATCGGGCTGCGCACCGCGACGCCCGCGATCGCCGTGACCCTGTCGGGCATGGTGCAGGGCGTCGGGTACGCGGTGGCGGGGCTGGGACCGGTCGGGATCGGCCTCCTGTACGACGCGACGGGCGGCTGGGACGTGCCGATCGCCGTGCTGCTCGGGCTGGTGCTCGTGCAGGCCGTCGTCGCGTGGCGCGCGTGCCGGCCGGACATGCTCGGCACGCCCGAGACCGCCGACGAGCCGGTGCCGGCGGAGGCCCGATAACCCGTCCGGCGGGCCGTCCGAGGTCCCCTACCCTTGACGGGTGACTCCCGCACAGCTCTCCGAGGCCCTGAAGGCCGCCCTGGTGCACGCCGTCGACGACGGCACGTTCGCTCTCGACGTCGCGGACATCCCCGCGACCGTGCACCTCGAGCGACCCCGGCAGCGCGAGCACGGCGACTGGGCGACGAACGTCGCGATGCAGCTCGGCAAGAAGGCCGGCACGAACCCGCGCGCGTTCGCGACCGAGCTGGCCGCCCGCCTGACCGACGTCGAGGGCATCGCGTCCGTCGAGGTCGCCGGGCCCGGGTTCCTCAACATCCGGCTCGACGCGGCCGCCGCGGGCGAGCTCGCCCGCACGGTCGTCGAGCAGGGCAGCGAGTACGGGCAGAACGAGACGTTCGCCGGCATCAAGGTCAACCTCGAGTTCGTCTCGGCCAACCCGACCGGCCCGCTGCACATCGGTGGCGTCCGCTGGGCGGCCGTCGGCGACAGCCTGGCCCGCGTGCTCCAGGCGTCCGGCGCCGAGGTGGCCCGCGAGTACTACTTCAACGACCACGGCGCGCAGATCGACCGCTTCGCGCGCTCGCTCGTCGCCCGCGCGCTCGGCCAGCCCGCGCCGGAGGACGGCTACGGCGGCTCGTACATCACCGAGATCGCGGAGCAGGTCGTCGCGGACTCCCTCGCCGCCGGCGAGCCGGACCCGCGCGAGCTGCCGACGGCCGACGCGACCGAGGCGTTCCGTGCCCGGGGCGTCGAGCTGATGTTCGGCGAGATCAAGCAGTCGCTGCACGACTTCGGCGTCGACTTCGACGTGTACTTCCACGAGGACTCGCTGCACGAGTCGGGTGCCGTCGAGCACGCGGTGGCGCGCCTGCGCGAGGGCGGCCACGTGTTCGACGCCGACGGCGCCGTGTGGCTGCGCACCACGGACTTCGGCGACGACAAGGACCGCGTCATCGTGAAGTCGGACGGTCAGGCCGCGTACATCGCGGGCGACATCGCCTACTACCTCGACAAGCGCGAGCGCGGCTTCGACCGGGTCGTCATCATGCTCGGCGCCGACCACCACGGGTACATCGGCCGGATGATGGCCGTGTGCGCGGCGTTCGGCGACACCCCGCACGAGAACCTCGAGATCCTCATCGGGCAGATGGTCAACCTCGTCAAGGACGGCCAGCCGGTCCGGATGTCGAAGCGCGCCGGCACGGTCCTGACGATCGACGACCTGGTCGACGCGGTCGGCGTGGACGCGGCCCGGTACGCCCTGGCCCGCTCGTCGGCGGACTCGAGCATCGACCTGGACCTCGACCTGCTGGCGAGCGCGAAGAACGAGAACCCCGTGTTCTACGTCCAGTACGCGCACGCCCGCACGGTCAACGTGGGCCGCAACGCGGCGGACGCGGGCGTGGCCAAGGAGGACGGGTTCGACGCGTCGCTGCTCGACCACGAGTCCGAGGCCGTGCTGCTCGGCCAGATCGCCGAGCTGCCGCGCGTCGTCGCCCAGGCCGCCGAGCTGCGCGAGCCGCACCGGGTCGCCCGCTACCTCGAGGAGCTGGCCGGGGCGTACCACAAGTGGTACGACCAGCGCCGGGTCACGCCGTTCGGCGACGAGGAGGTCTCGGACGTGCACCGCACGCGGCTGTGGCTCAACGACGCCACCCGCCAGGTGCTCGCCAACGGCCTCGCCCTGCTGGGTGTGAGCGCGCCGGAGCGCATGTGAGCACGATCCCCGGCGAGCCCTGGTCCCGGGGGGTCGCCCGGTCGTCCGAGGGTGTCGTGTCCGTCGGCGGGGTCGACGTCCACGCGCTCGCGGCCGGCCACGGCACGCCCGCCTACGTGCTCGACGAGGCCGACCTGCGCGAGCGTGCGACGGCGTACCGGCGTGCCTTCGAGACCGCGTTCGCCGAGGTGGGCGCCGGTGTCGACGTGTACTACGCCGGCAAGGCGTTCCTGTCGGTCGCGGTCGCCCGCTGGGTCCACGAGGAGGGCCTGCGGGTCGACACCGCGTCCGGCGGCGAGCTCGCGGTCGCGCTGCGCGCGGGCGTCCCGGGGGCGCACCTCGGCCTGCACGGCAACAACAAGTCGGACGACGAGCTGGTCGCCGCCCTCGACGCGGGCGTCGGCCGGATCATCGTCGACTCCCTCGTCGAGATCGACCGCCTCGCCGACCTGGTGAAGCGCCGCGGGGGAGACCCGGCGCCCGTGATGGTGCGCGTGACCACGGGCGTGCACGCGGGGGGCCACGAGTACATCTCGACGGCGCACGAGGACCAGAAGTTCGGCCTGTCGCTCGCGGCCGACGAGGGTGCCGACAGCCCGGCGGTCACCGCGATGCTCGCCGTCCTGGCCCGGCCCGAGCTGCACCTGCTCGGCATCCACTCGCACATCGGGTCGCAGATCCTCGACCCGTCCGGGTTCGAGGTGGCGGCGCGCGCCGTCCTCACGCTGCGCGCGCACCTCGCGGAGCGCACCGGCGTGCTCGTCGACGAGGTCGACCTGGGCGGCGGCTACGGCATCGCCTACCTGCCGGGCGAGGTCGCGCTCGACCCCGACCGGATCGCCAAGGACGTCGCGGCGTCGGTCGCGGCGGCCGCCAGCGAGCTCGGCACCGCGCTGCCGCGGTTCTCGATCGAGCCGGGCCGCGCCATCGTCGGTCCCGCGGGCCTCACGCTGTACACGGTCGGCACGGTCAAGCCGGTCCGGCTGGACGACGGCCGGGTGCGCACCTACGTGTCCGTCGACGGCGGGATGAGCGACAACATCCGTCCCGCGCTGTACGGCGCGCAGTACCACGCGGAGATCGTCGGCCGCGTCTCCACCGCGGAGCCGGTCCTCGCGCGCGTGGTCGGCAAGCACTGCGAGAGCGGCGACATCGTGGTCCACGAGGTGCGGCTCCCGGGCGACGTGCGCGCGGGCGACCTGCTCGCCGTCCCGGCGACGGGCGCGTACGGCCGGTCGATGGCGTCGAACTACAACCTGCTCGCGCGCCCACCCGTGGTCGCGGTGCGTGACGGGGCGTCGCGCGTCCTGGTCCGTCGTGAGACGGTCGACGACCTGCTCGCGCTCGACGAGGGCTGACCCCGAGCCGCCCACAGCCTCGCCTCTCCGACCGGCCGCTCCCACTGGTCGGACCGTGCGGCCCAGCAGGTGGACGGCACCCCTATCCTGAGGGCGCCCGCCCCGGGATCGTCGGGGACGGTGCCCGACCCCGTCTGGAGGCAGCCACCCGTGTCTGCGCCCTCGTCGCCCGCCGACGTCCGCCCGGCCCTGCGCGTCGCCGTCCTGGGGTGCGGGGTCGTCGGCACCGAGGTCGTCCGGCTGCTCACCACGCAGGCCGACGACCTGGCCTCACGGGTCGGGGCGAGGCTCGAGCTCGTCGGCGTCGCGGTCCGGGACGTCGACGTGCCGCGTGACCCGGTGGTGGACCGTGCGCTGCTGACGGCGGACGCCGAGGGCCTGGTCGAGAAGGCCGACGTCGTCGTCGAGCTGATGGGCGGCCTGCAGCCCGCCAAGGACCTCCTGCTGCGCGCCATCGAGCACGGCGCCTCGGTGGTCACGGCCAACAAGGCGCTGCTCGCCCAGGACGGCCCGGTGCTGTACGCGGCGGCCGACGCCGCCGGGGTCGACCTCTACTTCGAGGCCGCCGTCGCGGGCGCCATCCCGATCGTCCGCCCCGTGCGCGAGTCCCTCGCGGGCGACCACGTGCGCCGCGTGCTCGGCATCGTCAACGGCACCACGAACTACGTGCTCGACCGGATGGCCACCGAGGGTCTCGACCTCGAGCAGGCCGTCAAGGAGGCCCAGTCGCTCGGCTACGCCGAGGCGGACCCGACGGCCGACGTCGAGGGCTACGACGCCGCCGCGAAGGCCGCGATCCTCGCCTCGCTCGCGTTCCACACGCGGGTCTCGCTCGACGACGTGGCGCGCGAGGGCATCACCTCGGTCACGGCGGACGACGTCGCGTGGGCCGAGCGCACCGGGTACGTCATCAAGCTCCTCGCCATCGCCGAGCGCGGCGAGACCGCGGCCGAGGACGGCTCGACGACCGCCGGCATCCAGGTCCGCGTGCACCCGGCGCTGGTCCCGGCCGGGCACCCCCTGGCCGGCGTCCGCGGCGCGTTCAACGCGGTGTTCGTCGAGGCGGAGGCGGCCGGCGAGCTCATGTTCTACGGGCGTGGCGCGGGCGGGCAGCCCACCGCGTCGGCCGTGCTCGGCGACGTCGTCTCGGTCGCCCGGCACCGCGTGCTCGGCGGCCGCGGCCCGGTCGAGTCGTCGTACGCGGCGCTCCCGGTCCTGCCCGCGTCGGCGGCCCGCACCCGCTACCAGATGCGGCTCGAGGTCGCGGACCGCCCGGGCGTCCTCGCCCAGGTCGCCGCGGTCCTGGCCGGCCGTGAGGTGTCGATCGAGTCGGTCCGCCAGACGCCGAAGGGCGAGGGCAGGGTCGTCACCGACGTCGCCATGCTCGTCATCACCACGCACACCGCCACCGAGCACGCGCTGCGCAGCACGGTCGAGGCCATCGAGGCGCTCGACGTGGTGCGACGTGTCGTGTCCGTCCTGAGAGTCGAAGGAGCCTGATGGCCCACCAGTGGCGCGGGATCGTCGCCGAGTACGCCGACCGCCTGCCCGCGCACGTGCAGGAGACCGTCGTGACGCTGGGGGAGGGTGGCACGCCGCTCGTCCCGGCACCGGTGCTGTCCGACCGGACGGGGGCGGAGGTGTTCGTCAAGGTCGAGGGCATGAACCCGACGGGCTCGTTCAAGGACCGCGGCATGACGACGGCGATCTCCGCCGCCGCCGGCCGCGGCGCGAAGGCCGTCGTCTGCGCGTCGACCGGCAACACGTCGGCGAGCGCCGCCGCCTACGCCACGCGTGCCGGCATGATCTGCGCGGTGCTCGTGCCGGACGGCAAGATCGCGATGGGCAAGCTCAGCCAGGCCATCGCGCACGGCGCCCGGCTGCTCCAGGTGGACGGCAACTTCGACGCCTGCCTCGTCGCCGCCCGCAAGCTCGCCGAGGCGTACCCGGTCGAGCTCGTGAACTCGGTGAACCCGGACCGCATCGAGGGCCAGAAGACGGCGTCCTTCGAGATCGTGGACGCGCTCGGCGACGCCCCGGACATCCACGTCCTGCCCGTCGGCAACGCGGGCAACATCACCGCGTACTGGAAGGGCTTCCGCGAGTACGCGGGCCTCGACGCGGGCGCGGCGCACCCCGCCGTCGCGACGCGGACGCCGGTCATCTGGGGCTTCCAGGCCGCGGGCGCCGCCCCGATCGTCGCGGGCTACCCGATCGACGAGCCCGAGACCATCGCCACGGCGATCCGCATCGGCAACCCGGCGTCCTGGGCGCAGGCGGAGGACGCGCGCGACACGTCGGGCGGCCTCATCGAGGCCGTGACCGACGAGCAGATCCTCGCCGCCCACCGCGTGCTCTCGGCCGAGGTCGGCGTGTTCGTCGAGCCCGCGTCCGCCGCGGGCGTGGCCGGCGTGCTCGCGCTCGCCGAGGCCGGCCGCGTGCCGCAGGGTGCGCGCATCGTCATCACGGTGACGGGCCACGGGCTCAAGGACCCGCAGTGGGCCCTGCGCACGCCGGACGGCAGCGACGTGCAGCCCGTCCGGGTCTCCGCGGACGTGGTGTCGATCGCGTCCGCGCTCGGCCTGGACTGACCGCCGTGCGCCTGGGGGCGGACCGGGTCCGCGTGCGGGTCCCCGCGACGAGCGCCAACCTCGGACCGGGCTTCGACGCGCTCGGCGTGGCCCTGGCCCTGCACGACGAGCTCGAGGTCCGCGCGCTCGGCACGCCGGGCGTCACCGTGGAGGTGACCGGCGAGGGTGAGGGCGAGGTCCCCGACGACGAGACGCACCTCGTCGTCCAGGCCCTGCGCGCGGCGCTCGACCACGTCGGCGCCCCGCAGACCGGCCTGCACCTGGTCTGCCACAACCGGATCCCGCACGGCCGCGGCCTCGGGTCGTCCGCCGCGGCGGTCGTCGCGGGCATCGTCGCCGCGCGCGAGCTCGTCGCGGAGCCGGACGCGCTGCCCGACGAGACCGTGCTCGCCCTCGCGACCGCGATGGAGGGGCACCCGGACAACGCCGCCCCCGCGATCCTCGGCGGCGCGACCGTCGCGTGGACGGAGACGGGGACGGGTGTCGTCCGGGCGTCGCGGATCGCGGTCCACCCCGACGTGGTCCCGGTGGCCGTCGTCCCGTCGGTCCAGCTGTCCACGAAGGCGGCGCGGGGCGTGCTGCCGCGCACGGTGCCGCACGTCGACGCCGCGTTCCAGGCGGGCCGGGCGGCGCTGCTCGTCCAGGCGCTCGGGTCGGACCCGTCGCTGCTGCTGGCCGGCACCGAGGACCGGCTGCACCAGGAGTACCGGCGCTCCGTCATGCACGACTCGATGGCGCTCGTCGACGTCCTGCGCGCCCGGGGCGTCGCGGCGGTCGTCTCGGGGGCGGGCCCGACGGTCCTCGCGCTGGCCCGTCGGGTGGGCGCCGGGCCGGGACCCGACGGCGTCGTGCGCACCGATGCGGACGCCGCCCTGGAGGCGGCGTTCGGCGGTGTGATGGGCGGCTGGCGCATCCTGCCGCTGCCCGTGGACACCGGCGGAGCGAGCGGAGAGAGGGCCGCCGCGACGCCGCGACGGCCGAACGGGTGAAAGCCGTTCCCGCCCGTCAGGCGCCCAGGGCGAGGGGCCGACAGTGGTAGCATCGACGCGTTCCCCGGACATCGTCCTCCGGGTCACCCGCGCCGTTCCGTGCCCGGGTGTCCAGCGCGAATGGACGATCCGGGAGCATTCCAGCCCACGCGCGCAGATGTCGCAGACGTCGTCGTACGCCGCGCGTGCCAGCTCGTTCCGGTCAGAGAGACCGGACGCAGGCCGAACCCCCGTCCCCGCGGGGCATCGGCCTATCGACGAGGGGAAGGGTCCTTCGTGACAGACACCATCGATCCCGCCGTGAGCCCCACCGGCGGATCAGCCCGTAGCGCCTCCATCACCGCGCTGCGACTGCCCGAGCTGCAGGCGCTCGCGTCCGAGCTGGGCGTCAAGGGCACCTCCAAGATGCGCAAGGGCGACCTCGTGGAGGCCATCTCGGCCGCCCGCGGGGGTTCGCGCCCGCAGGCGCTGGAGCCGCGCCGCACCGAGGCGGTCGCCGTCGCCGAGCCGCCCGCCCGCGTGCGTCGTGAGCGCACCCGCACGGCCGCCGCCTCGACCGAGGCCGCGGAGCAGGCGACGGACGCCCCGGGCGAGCCCCGCAACGAGACCCGTGCGCCGCGCGCGGACGCGCTCGCCGGCCTCGAGGCCGCGCTCGACGCGCGCCTCGCCCCCGGTGAGCAGCGCGACGAGCGTGCGACCCGCGCGGCCGAGGCCGTCGGCGCCGTGACCGGGGAGCGCCGCTCGCGTCGCGCCGGCCGCGGCCAGGGCGCGCCGCAGGACGAGGTGGACGCCCGCGCGCAGCAGGGTCAGCCGGGTCAGCAAGGTCAGCAGGAGACCCAGCAGCGCCAGCAGCGCGCCGACCAGCGCCCCGACCAGCGCCCCGACCAGCGCCCCGACCAGCGCGGCGAGCAGCACGCGGGCCAGCAGGGCGCCCAGCAGAACAGCCAGCAGGGCACGCAGCAGGCCAACCGCCAGCAGGGCCCCCCGAACCAGCAGCGCGCCGACCAGGGTGGCTACGAGGACGACGAGCGGGGCGGCCGCCGCCGTCGCTCGCGCGACCGCTACCGCGACCGTGACCGCAAGCGCGGCCGCGGCCGCACGGGTGCGCCGGACGTCGCGGGCCTCGACGAGATCGAGGTGACGGAGGACGACGTCCTGCTGCCCGTCGCGGGCATCCTCGACGTGCTCGACAGCTACGCGTTCGTCCGGACGTCCGGCTACCTGCCCGGCCCGAACGACGTGTACGTCTCGCTCGGCCAGGTCAAGAAGTCCGGCCTGCGCCGCGGTGACGCGATCACGGGTGCCGTCCGGCAGCCCCGCGAGGGCGAGCAGCAGCCCGCCCAGCAGGGCAACCGGCCGAGCAAGTTCAACGCCCTCGTGCGTCTGGACACGGTCAACGGCATGACGCCGGACGAGGCCCGCACGCGGGCCGAGTTCACCAAGCTGACGCCCCTGTACCCGCAGGACCGGCTCCGCCTGGAGTACGAGCCCACCCGTATCACGCCGCGCGTGATCGACATCGTGGCGCCCATCGGCAAGGGCCAGCGCGGCCTCATCGTCGCGCCCCCCAAGGCGGGCAAGACGATCATCATGCAGCAGATCGCGAACGCGATCACTGCGAACAACCCCGAGGTCCACCTCATGGTCGTGCTCGTCGACGAGCGCCCCGAGGAGGTCACGGACATGGAGCGCACGGTGAAGGGCGAGGTCATCGCCTCGACCTTCGACCGGCCGGCCTCCGACCACACGATCGTCGCGGAGCTCGCGATCGAGCGTGCGAAGCGGCTCGTCGAGCTGGGCCAGGACGTCGTCGTGCTCCTCGACTCGCTCACGCGTCTGTCGCGGGCGTACAACCTGGCCGCCCCGGCGTCGGGTCGCATCCTGTCCGGTGGTGTCGACGCCTCGGCGCTGTACCCGCCGAAGCGGTTCTTCGGCGCGGCGCGCAACATCGAGAACGGCGGGTCGCTCACGATCCTCGCCTCGGCGCTCGTCGAGACCGGCTCCAAGATGGACGAGGTCATCTTCGAGGAGTTCAAGGGCACCGGGAACATGGAGCTGCGGCTGTCCCGGTCGCTCGCGGACAAGCGGATCTTCCCGGCGGTCGACGTCAACGCGTCGGGCACCCGCCGCGAGGAGATCCTCATGGCGAACGACGAGCTGAAGATCATCTACAAGCTCCGTCGCGTGATGGGCGCCCTCGACCAGCAGCAGGCCATCGAGCTGCTGCTCGGCAAGCTGCGCGACACGAAGTCGAACGTCGAGTTCCTGCTCCAGGTGCAGAAGACGACGCCCGGCTCCGACTGACGGACCCCGCACGGCCGACGGCCCCGCACTCCTGAGGGAGGCGGGGCCGTCGTCGTCCGTGGCGGACGGTCACGCGTCGGGCGTGAGGTCCTTCGCGAACCAGTGGTGCGCGTACGGCTCGTCGTTGAAGGGCTCGACCTCGTCGTACCCCGAGGACCGGTAGAGCGCGACGGCCTCGCGGAGCGTCTCGTTCGTCTCCAGCCGCAGGGTCCGCACGCCGCGGTCGCGCGCATGCGCCTCGAGCTCGACGAGCAGCCGCCGGGCGAGCCCCTGCCCGCGCACGCGCGGGTCCACCCACACCCGCTTGACCTCGGCGGTGTCGTCGTCGACGAACCGGAGTGCCCCGCAGCCCACCGGTTCGTCGCCGAGCCGGGCCACGAGCAGCAGCCCGGCCGGCGGCAACAGCTCGGCGTCGACGGCGACGTGGCTGCGCGACGGGTCGAACCCGGTGTCGAACCGTGCGGCGAGCTCGGCGGCGTACCGGGACATCGTGGTGCGCGCGTCGGGGTGGTCGGGCGGGCAGACCTCGACCCGCACCTCGGTCGGCCGGTCGGGGCTCATGGACGCCACTGTCGCCCACCGGGCGGGTGCCGGGAAGGTGCGGAAGGAGACGCAGGCCCGTCAGACGGCGTCGGCGACCGGCTGCAGCCCGAGGTACGTCCGGCACGTGGCGCCGACCTGCTCCCACTGCCAGTCCCGTGCGACCCGCTCCCGGCCCAGGGCCCCCATCGCACGCGCCCGCTCGGGGTCGGTGAGCAGGTCGCAGAGCCGCGCCGCGATCTCGGCCGGGTCGGTCGGGTCGACGACGAAGCCGGTGACTCCGTCGTCCACCGCGTCGGGCGCACCGCCGCTGCGTCCGACGACGACGGGCTTGCCGCACGAGGCCGCCTCGAGGAACACGATGCCGAGCCCCTCGGGCTCGAGCCCCCGCAGGCGGGTCCGTGACGGCATCGCGAACACGTCGGCGGCGTCGAAGAACGGCGGCATGTCCTTCCACGGGTGCGCCCCGGCGAACGTCACCGCGTCCTGGAGGCCGAGGGCTCGCACCCGGTGCTCGAGCGTCGCTCGGTGTGGGCCGTCGCCGACCACGAGGAGCCGGGCGTCGGGCACGACGTCGCGGACGAGCGGCCAGGCCTCGACCAGGACGTCCTGACCCTTGCGCTCGACGAGCCGCGACGCGGTGACGACGAGCGGTGTCGTCGGGGTCAGGCCGAACCGCTCGCGGACCTCGGCGCCGCCGCAGCCGGGACGGAACCGTGCCGAGTCGACGCCCGGCGCGAGGCGGCGCTGCTTCGCCCGCCCGGCGGGGGACAGCGCGTGCCCGATCTGGTCGCGGCACCAGGCGGAGATGTACGTGAGGTCGTCGACGTCGTCGCCGATGCGCCGCAGCAGGCGGCGGGTCACCGGCATCCGCGCCCACCAGACCTCGTGGCCGTGCGTGAGGGCCACGACGCGCTCGGCGCCGGCGGCCCGCAGCGCGGGGGCGAGCAGTCCGAGCGGGGCGGACGCGCCGAACAGGACCCGGTCGCAGCCGTGCTCGCGGAAGGCGGAGACGACGTCGCGGCGGACGCGACGGGTCGGCAGGAGCGTCGCCGCGCGGTCCCGGACGACGGGGTAGGGCAGCTCGGCGTCGTACGCGGCGTCGCCGGGCATCGACGCGGTGTAGACGACGACCTCGCCGGGTGGGAACAGGTCGCTCAGGGCGGCCACGAACGCCTCGATGCCGCCCTGCCGGGTCGGGAAGTCGTTCGTCACGACGAGCGTCCTGGGCAATCTGTCCTCCGGGGCAACGATCTCGGTCGCATTCATCGTAGGACCGCTGACCCGGACCGGACTGCGGGCGTCCATCGGGATGATTTCGGGCTGCCCCGCCGTTCTGGCACAATGTTCTGCTGGTCTGCGGTTCACCTGTGCGCGTTCGCGTGCGGGACCCGGGGACACCCCATCAAGGAGAATCCCGTGAAGTCTGACATCCACCCGGAGTACGTGGTCACCGAGGTCACGTGCACCTGCGGCAACACGTTCGTCACGCGTTCGACGGTGACGAGCGGCAAGATCCACGCCGACGTCTGCAGCGCCTGCCACCCGTTCTACACGGGCAAGCAGAAGATCCTCGACACCGGTGGCCGTGTGGCCCGGTTCGAGGCCCGCTACGGCAAGAAGCCGGCCAACTAGCACCCTCGCAGCGCCGGTGCCCGGCGCGGACGACTGCCCTCCATGGCAGTGTCCGCGTGGGCACCGGCGCTGCGTCGTTGTCAGGACCGTCCCCGGGGCGGCCCTCCGCTCCGCTGGGCGCCCGCCGCAGGGCGCTCCCCGGCGGGCGTCCGCGATCGGTGCACCCAGGAGAACCCCATGAGCGACGCGTTCGCCGCCGCCGAGCCGCTGCTCGCCGAGCACGCCGAGATCGAGGCGCAGCTCGCCGACCCCGGGGTGCACGCGGACGCCGCACGGGCCCGACGGCTCGGCCGCCGCTACGCCGAGCTCGGCCGCGTCGCGCAGGCCTACCGGGCGTGGCGGTCCGCCAGCGACGACGCGGACGCCGCGCAGGAGCTCGCCGAGGTCGACGAGGCCTTCGCCGCGGAGCTGCCCCTGCTGCGCGAGGCCGCCGACGCCGCCGCCGCACGCCTGCGCAACGTGCTGATCCCGCGGGACCCCGACGACGCCCGCGACGTCATCCTCGAGATCAAGGCCGGGGAGGGCGGCGAGGAGTCCGCGCTGTTCGCCGGAGACCTCCTGCGGATGTACGTCCGGTACGCCGAACGGATGGGCTGGTCGACGCAGGTGCTCGAGGCCACCGAGTCCGACCTGGGCGGGTTCAAGGACGTCCAGGTCGCCGTGAAGGCCCGCGGTGCGGCCGCCCCCGAGGACGGCGTGTGGGCGCACCTGAAGTACGAGGGCGGCGTGCACCGCGTGCAGCGCGTCCCCGTCACGGAGTCGCAGGGGCGCATCCACACGTCCGCCGCCGGCGTGCTCGTCTTCCCGGAGGCCGAGGACGAGGGCGAGGTCGAGATCGACCCGAACGACCTGCGGATCGACGTCTACCGCTCGTCCGGTCCGGGCGGCCAGTCCGTCAACACCACCGACTCCGCCGTCCGCATCACGCACGTGCCGACCGGCATCGTCGTGTCGATGCAGAACGAGAAGTCGCAGCTGCAGAACCGCGAGCAGGCCATGCGGGTCCTGCGCGCACGGCTCCTGGCCGCCCGCCAGGAGGAGGCCGCCGCCGCGGCCAGCGAAGCCCGGCGCAGCCAGGTCCGCACCGTGGACCGCTCGGAGCGGATCCGGACGTACAACTTCCCCGAGAACCGGATCGCGGACCACCGCACCGGCTACAAGGCGTACAACCTCGACACGGTGCTCGGCGGCGAGCTCGGACCCGTCGTGCAGTCCGCGGTCGACGCCGACGAGGCGGCCCGGCTGGCAGCGGCGGCGGGGACGGCGCCGTGACGGGCGCGACGTCGACCGACGGGCCGCCGCGGCCGGACCCCGGTCTGCGTGCGCTCGTCGAGGGTGCGGCCCGCCTGCTCGACGAGGCAGGCGTCGCCTCGCCGCGCAGCGACGCGACCGTGCTCGCGGCGTACGCGCTCGGCGTGGAGCGGCTCGAGCTCGTGCTGCCCCCGCCCGTGCCGGCGGGCTTCGCGGAACGGTTCGCGCACCTCGTCGAGCGGCGCCGCCTGCGCGAGCCGCTCCAGCACATCACCGGGTCGACCGGGTTCCGCTACCTCACGATGCACGTCGAGCCGGGTGTCTTCGTGCCCCGCCCCGAGACGGAGCAGGTCGCCCAGGTCGCGGTCGACGAGGCCGCCCGGCTGGTCGCCGAGGGACGGTCGCCCGTCGTCGTCGACCTGTGCTGCGGGGCCGGCGGCATCGCCGTCGCCGTCGCGACCGAGGTGCCGACGGCTCACGTGGCCGCGGTCGACGCCTCGCCCGCCGCGGTCGCGCTGACCCGCCGCAACGCCGACGCCCACGGGGCGCCGGAGCTGCGGGTCGAGCTCGGCGACGTGCGGGACGCCGCGCTGCTCGCCGACCTCGCCGGGCGCGTCGACGTCCTCGTCTCGAACCCGCCGTACATCCCGCCGGACGCCGTGCCGGTGGACCCCGAGGTCCGCGACCACGACCCCGACCTGGCCCTGTACGGCGGCGGTGTCGACGGGCTCGAGATCCCGCGCGCCGTGCTGGCCGCCGCCGCCCGGCTGCTCGTGCCCGGCGGGCTCCTCGTGATGGAGCATGCCGAGGTCCAGGACGCCGCCGCGCGTCGGGACGCCGAGGCGACCGGGGCGTTCGTCCAGGTCGGCACGAAGCCCGACCTCACCGGCCGCCCCCGGATGCTCGTCGCGCGCCGTGCGCACCCCGCGGCGCCTCCCGCGGCGCCCCCCGCGGCGCACCGTACGACGCACCCCGGCGCTCCCGGCACGTCCGGCGGGTCGCCCACCGACACCGTGGGAGGATCGCAGGCGTGAACGAGCGGATCTCGGCAGCCGACGACCCGAGCACCTGGGGACCCGCGATCGACGAGGCGGTCAACGCGGTCGCCCGCGGCGCGCTCGTCGTCCTGCCCACGGACACCGTGTACGGCATCGGCGCCGACGCGTTCACCCCGTCCGCCGTGCAGGCGCTGCTCGACGCCAAGGGCCGCGGCCGGCAGATGCCGCCGCCGGTCCTCATCCCCGACGTGCGGACCCTCGACGGCCTCGCGACGGCCGTCCCCGCCGGCGCCCGCGCGCTGGCGGAGGCCTTCTGGCCCGGGGGGCTGACGCTCATCGTGCAGGCCCAGCCGTCGCTCGCGTGGGACCTCGGCGAGACCCGCGGCACGGTCGCGCTGCGCGTGCCCGACCACCCGACCGCCCTCGCCCTCCTGCGCCGCACGGGGCCGATGGCCGTGTCCAGCGCGAACCGGACCGGCTCACCCGCCGCCGTGACCGCGCAGGACGCCTACGACCAGCTCGGCGAGTCCGTCGCCGTGTACCTCGACGCCGGCGCGGCGCCGGGCGGCGTGGCCTCGACCATCGTCGACGCCACCGGGGACCGGCTGCGGCTCGTGCGTGCCGGTGCGCTGTCGCTGGACCAGCTGCGGGAGATCACCCCGGTCGACGAGCCGGAGGCAGCGGCGCCGGCGGCTCCGGCGACGACGGCGTCCGGCTCCACCGCGGACGCCGACCCACCGGCCCCGGGGGGCTCGACGGCATGAGGGTCTACGTCCTGGTCCTGCTCATCGCCGCGGCGGTCGCGTACCTCGTCACGCCGCTCGCACGGTGGTGCGCCCTGCGCTGGGGCGCCATCACGGCGGTGCGCGACCGGGACGTGCACGCGATCCCCACGCCGCGGCTCGGCGGGATGGCGATGTTCGCCGGCCTCCTCGTCGCCATCCTCATGGCGAGCCGGCTGCCGTTCCTGCACTCGCTGTACGGCAACCCGCGACCGCTCATCGGCATCGTCGGGGGAGCGGCCCTGGTCTGCGCGCTCGGCGTGGCGGACGACATCTGGGACCTCGACTGGCTCACCAAGCTCATGGGCCAGGTGCTGGCCGCCGGGTTCCTCGCGTGGCAGGGCGTGCAGCTCTACCAGCTCCCGTTCGGGGACGTGAACGTCATCAGCTCGACGCGGATGTGGACGTTCCTCACGGTGCTGACGGTGGTCATCGCCATGAACGCGGTGAACTTCGTCGACGGCCTCGACGGGCTGGCCGCGGGTGTGCTCGCGATCGGCGGCACCGCGTTCTTCCTCTACGCGTACCTGCTCACCCGGACCGCGGGCGGGGCCGACTACGCGAGCCTCGCGGCACTCGTGCTCGCCGCGCTGGTCGGCGCATGCCTCGGGTTCCTGCCGCACAACTTCTATCCGGCGCGCATCTTCATGGGGGACTCGGGCGCGATGGTGCTCGGGTTCGTGATCTCCGCGGCGGCGATCCTCGTGACCGGGCAGATCGACACGGAGTCCGTGATGAACCGGCAGCGGTTCCCGGCGTTCCTGCCGATCCTGCTGCCGTTCGCCGTGCTGCTGCTGCCTCTGCTCGACATGGTGCTCGCCGTGGTCCGCCGGGTCGGCGCGGGCAGGTCGCCGTTCCATCCGGACCGCATGCATCTGCACCACCGGCTGCTCGGCCTGGGCCACTCGCACCGCCGGGCGGTCGCCGTGATGTACATCTGGACCGCGGTCTTCGCCTTCGGCGTCTCGGCCCTGGTGGTCTGGTCGACCACCGAGGTGCTCATCTGCTTCGGGATCGGCGTCGTCGTCGCCACCGCGCTCACCCTCGGCCCGCTGCGCGGCCGGTCGACGCCCGACCCGGCACCGGACCCCGCGCACGACCCGCCGGCCGGCCCGACCGCCGGCCCCGCGACCGACCAGGGGCCCGGAGCCCCGCTGCCCGTCCCCACCCCGGAGGAAGTCCGATGACGAACGCCCCCACGCCGGGCGCCCGCCCCCCGATGAGCGAGCAGGCCGTCGAGGCGGTGGTCCGTCAGGCGTTCCGCGACATGCTCGTGCTGCTGGGCGTCCTGCTCGTGCTCGGCGTCGGCATCGGCGTGCTCGTCGCGGGGGCCGCCGGCGCCTGGGGCGCGCTGCTCGGGGTCGCGATCGCGCTGGTCTTCTCGGGGACCACCGTGCTGTCCGTGCTGGCGACGGTCCGCAGCACGCCCGCCCGCACGTCCGCGGTGATCATGGGCGCCTGGCTGGCCAAGATCGTCGTGGTCTTCGTCGCGCTCGCGGTGCTCAGCCGGTTCGACTTCTACGACCGCGTCGTGCTCGGCGTCGTCCTGTTCGCCGGGGTGCTCGGATCGGCGATCCTCGACCTGCGCGCGGTCCAGCGCGGCCACGTCCCGTACATCGAGCCGGCCCCCGCCGCGGGACCCTCTGACGCGCCCTCCGACGCGCGGTCCGACGGCGCGGACGACCGGCCGGAGCACGCCGACTCATAGGTTAGGCTTCCCCGCATACACGACGGCCAAGTGTCGCCAGCGTGCCCGCGCCGAAGCGGGCGGGCGACACCCTCGACCTCAGGAGACCGCCCTGTTCAGCCTTGCGACGATCCTCCCGCTCGCCGCGGAAGACAGCGAGAGCGGCTTCCACGCGCCGACGCTGGCGGACTTCTTCCCGCCCGCGGTCGCGTTCGAGGGCACCCCGTTCGAGATCAACCGCATCATGATCGTCCGCTTCATCGCGGCCGCCGTGTCGGTGCTTCTCATCGTGCTCGCCGCCCGTCGCGCCAAGCTCGTCCCGGGACGGTTCCAGGTCGTCATCGAGATGGTGCTGGACTTCTGCCGCCGCCAGATCGCGGTCGAGACTCTCGGTGAGAAGCTCGGCAACAAGTACGCGCCGATCATCACGACGATCTTCTTCACGATCTTCTTCTTCAACATCACCGGTGTCGTGCCGTTCCTCAACGTCGCGGGCACGTCGGTCATCGGGCTCCCGCTGATCTTCGCGCTGTGGGTGTTCTTCCTCTACATCGGGGCCGCGGTCAAGAAGCTGGGCCCGGGCGGGTTCCTCAAGGGCGCGCTCTTCCCGGCCGGCGTCCCGAAGGGGCTGTACATCCTCCTGACGCCCGTCGAGTTCCTGCAGGTCTTCCTCCTGCGACCGGCGACGCTCACCATCCGACTCTTCGCGAACATGATGGCCGGCCACCTGCTGCTGGCGCTGTGCTTCTCGGCGACGTCGTTCTTCTTCTTCTCGGCCGCGAACGGCATGAAGATCCTCGGCGTCGTGACCCTCACGGGTGGGTTCGCCTTCTTCCTGCTCGAGATCTTCGTGGCCGCCCTGCAGGCGTACGTGTTCGCGATCCTCACCGCGGTCTACCTGCAGATGGTGCTCGAACCTGACCACTGAGCAACCGCTCGCTCGACGGCGAGGGACACGGTCCCGGATCGTCGCCCCACCCCGGACGCGCCGCGCGGCGCGCAGATGAAAGGAACCACAACATGACCGGCAACCTCGCCGTCATCGGCTACGGCCTCGCCGCCATCGGCCCCGGCATCGGCCTGGGCATCCTCTTCGGCAAGACGATCGAGAGCATGGCCCGCCAGCCGGAGATGTCCGGCCAGCTGCGCTCCACCATGTTCATCGGCCTCGCCTTCATCGAGGTGTTCGGCCTGCTCGGTCTCGTCACCCCCTTCATCTTCCCGTGATCGCCGGGCAGCTGGTCACCGCCGCGCACGGCGCGGTGGTCGCTGCCGAGGAGGAGCTGCCGAACCCGCTCCTCCCGGAGACCTACGACATCGTCTGGTCGCTGTTCATCGTCGTCGTGCTCGGCTTCGTGTTCCTCAAGTACGCGCTGCCGAAGATCCAGGCGGTGCTCGACGAGCGGACCGAGAAGATCGAGGGCGGGCTCGCGCTCGCCGAGTCGGCTCAGGCGGAGGCCCAGGCGGCTCTCGCCGAGTACCAGCAGCAGCTCCAGGACGCCCGCACGGAGGCCGCGCGCATCCGTGAGGAGGCGCGCAACGAGGGCGGCGCGATCGTCGCGGAGTCCCGGACGCGTGCGCAGGCCGAGGCCGCGCGCATCGTGGAGAACGCCCAGCGGCAGATCGAGGCGGAGCGCCAGCAGGCGAGCGTCTCGCTGCGCGCCGAGGTCGGCACGCTGGCGACCGAGCTCGCGTCGAAGATCGTCGGCGAGTCGCTCGAGGACGAGGCACGGCGCTCGCGCGTCGTCGACCGTTTCCTCGACGACCTCGAGGCGACGACGGCGGCGGGCGCGGCGGACGCAGGTAAGGGGAACTGATGCGCGGGACGAGTCGGGCGTCGCTGGCGGTCGCCGAGGAGCGGTGGGAGCCGGTCCTGAGCGCTGCCGGTGCGCAGGCGTCGGTGCTGGGCGAGCAGCTGTTCGCCCTGGTCGACGCGCTGGACTCCTCCGGCTCGCTGCGCCGGACACTGGCCGACCCGTCGATCGACGGTGACGCGAAGGCAGGCCTCGTCGGCCGGCTGCTCGCCGCGGCGGACCCCCGGGTCGTCGAGGCGGCGCAGGGGCTGGTGCGGTCGCGGTGGTCGGCGGACGCCGACGTGGCCGACGCGGTCGAGCACCTGGCGTTCCACGCCGTGCTCGCCACCGCCGAGGCCGACGGCACGCTCGGCCAGGTCGAGGACGAGCTGTTCCGGTTCTCGCGCGCCCTCGCCGGGCAGCGTGAGGTGCGCCGGGCGCTGTTCGACACCACCGTGCTCGCGGAGGCCCGCGTGCACCTGGTGGACCAGATCATCGCCGGGCGCGTGTCGCCCGTGACGCTGCTGGTCGCCGAGCGCGTCGCGGCGGCGCCGCGCGGTCGCCGGTACGTGGCGAGCCTCGGTCACCTGTCCGACCTCATCGCGGACCGTCGCAACCGTCAGGTCGCCACCGTGCACTCGGCCTCGCCGCTCAGCACGGCCCAGCGTGACCGGCTCGCGGAGATCCTCCGGAGTGCCTACGGTCGCGAGATCCAGCTCAACACCGTGCTCGACCCGCAGATCCTCGGTGGCCTGCGCGTGCAGGTGGGACCGCAGGTCGTGGACGCGACCGTGCTCGCCCGCCTCGCCGACGCCCGCCGACGACTGGCGAGCTGACCTGCGCGCCCGCGCGCACCAGACATGTGAGACCGCACGCACCGCGTGCGCCACGACAGGAGAGAAGCAATGGCTGAGCTGACGATCCGGCCGGAGGAGATCCGCGCCGCGCTGGACAGCTTCGTGAAGACGTACGAGCCGAAGGGCGCCGTCTCGGAAGAGGTCGGCCGTGTCACGCTCGCGGGCGACGGCATCGCGCAGGTCGAGGGCCTGCCGGGCGCGATGGCGAACGAGCTGCTCAAGTTCGAGGACGGCACGCTCGGCCTCGCGCTCAACCTCGACGTGCGCGAGATCGGTGTCGTCGTGCTCGGCGAGTTCACCGGCATCGAGGAGGGCCAGGAGGTCCGCCGCACGGGTGAGGTCCTGTCGGTCCCCGTCGGCGACGGCTACCTCGGTCGCGTCGTGGACCCGCTGGGTGAGCCGATCGACGGCCTCGGCGCCATCGAGACCGAGGGCCGTCGCGCTCTCGAGCTCCAGGCCCCGGGCGTCATGGCCCGCAAGTCGGTGCACGAGCCGCTGCAGACCGGCATCAAGGCCATCGACTCGATGATCCCGATCGGCCGCGGCCAGCGTCAGCTGATCATCGGCGACCGCCAGACGGGCAAGACGGCGATCGCGATCGACACGATCATCAACCAGAAGGCCAACTGGGAGACCGGCGACCCGACGAAGCAGGTCCGCTGCATCTACGTCGCCATCGGCCAGAAGGGCTCGACGATCGCGTCGGTCCGTGGCGCCCTCGAGGAGGCCGGCGCCCTGGAGTACACGACGATCGTCGCTGCTCCGGCGTCCGACCCGGCCGGCTTCAAGTACCTCGCCCCGTACACCGGCTCGGCCATCGGCCAGCACTGGATGTACCAGGGCAAGCACGTCCTCATCGTGTTCGACGACCTGTCGAAGCAGGCCGAGGCGTACCGTGCCGTGTCGCTGCTGCTGCGCCGCCCGCCGGGCCGCGAGGCGTACCCCGGTGACGTGTTCTACCTGCACTCCCGTCTGCTGGAGCGTTGCGCGAAGCTCTCGGACGAGCTGGGTGCGGGCTCGATGACCGGCCTGCCGATCATCGAGACGAAGGCGAACGACGTCTCGGCGTACATCCCGACCAACGTCATCTCGATCACCGACGGGCAGATCTTCCTGCAGTCGGACCTCTTCAACGCCGACCAGCGCCCGGCCGTCGACGTCGGCATCTCGGTGTCCCGCGTCGGTGGTGCCGCGCAGGTCAAGGCGATGAAGTCGGTCTCCGGCACGCTGAAGCTCGACCTCGCGCAGTTCCGCTCGCTCGAGGCGTTCGCGATGTTCGCGTCCGACCTCGACGCCACGTCGCGGGCCCAGCTCGCCCGTGGTGCCCGCCTCACGGAGCTGCTCAAGCAGGGCCAGTACTCGCCGTTCGCGGTCGAGGACCAGGTCGCGTCGATCTGGGCCGGCACCAAGGGCAAGCTCGACGACGTCCCGATCGAGGACGTCCGTCGCTTCGAGTCCGAGCTGCTGGAGCACCTGCGCCGCAAGACGGAGGTGCTGTCCACGATCGCGTCGAGCGGCAAGCTCGACGACGCGACCGAGGAGGCGCTGGGCGCCGCGGTGGACGAGGTCCGCAACGGCTTCCTCCTCGCTGACGGGACGCCGCTGGTCGGCGGCGCCGACGGCGACGCCGGTGTCGAGGTCGAGCAGGAGCAGATCGTCAAGCAGAAGCGGGCCTGAGATGGCCGGTTCCCAGCGGATCTACAAGGCGCGGATCAAGTCCACGCAGTCGCTCAAGAAGATGTTCCGGGCGCAGGAGCTCATCGCTGCGTCCCGGATCGGACGCGCGCGCGACCGCGTGAGCCTCGCGGCGCCGTACTCCCGGGCGATCACCCGTGCGGTGTCGGCCGTGGCGACGCACTCGAACGTCACGCACCCGTTCCTCGTCGAGCGGGCGGACACCTCGCGTGTCGCGGTGCTGCTCATCGCGTCGGACCGGGGCATGGCGGGCGCCTACTCGGCGAGCGTCATCCGTGAGACGGAGCGGCTCATCGAGCGGCTCGAGCGGGAGGGCAAGACGGTCGCCCTGTACGTCTCGGGCCGTCGCGCGGAGACGTACTACACGTTCCGCGGGCGCGAGCTCGCGGGCTCGTGGACGGGGAGCTCCGACGCGCCGAGCACGGACGTCGCCGGCGAGATCGCGGACACGCTCCTCGACGCGTTCCGTGCCCCCGCCGACGCGGGCGGCATCGCCGAGGTGCACGTCGTCTACACGCAGTTCGTCAACATGGTGACGCAGCGTCCCCGGGTCATCCGTCTGCTGCCTCTCGAGGTCGTCGAGGGTGTCGCTCCTGCGGACGAGTCGGACACGCTGCCGCTGTACGAGTTCGAGCCGGAGCCCGCCGTCGTCCTCGACGCGCTGCTCCCGCGCTACGTGCGCAGCCGGATCTACGCGAGCCTCCTGCAGGCCGCCGCGTCCGAGCTCGCCGCCCGTCAGCGCGCGATGCACACCGCGACCGAGAACGCCGAGGACCTCATCCGCATGTACACCCGGCTGGCCAACCAGGCCCGCCAGGGTGAGATCACCCAGGAGATCAGCGAGATCGTGTCGGGCGCCGACGCACTCGCTTCCGCCTCCTGAACACCGACCGCACGACACAGCCCCTGACGGAGCCCTGCTCCGGACGAACGAAGCGAGGCCAGACATGACCGCCACCACCGTCGACGAGACGGCCAGCACCGCCGACACGCCCGGCGTGGGACGGGTCGCCCGGGTCATCGGTCCGATCGTGGACATCGAGTTCCCCGCGGACCAGATCCCCGAGCTCTACAACGCCCTGCAGGTCGACATCGACCTGTCCACGCAGGGTGAGGGCGAGAGCTCCTTCACGATGACCCTCGAGGTCGCCCAGCACCTGGGTGACTCGCTCGTGCGTGCCATCGCGCTCAAGCCGACCGACGGCCTGGTCCGCGGCGCGCAGGTGCGCGACACGGGTGCCCCGATCTCGGTGCCCGTCGGCGACGTCACCAAGGGCCACGTGTTCAACGTGATCGGTGAGGTGCTCAACCTCGAGGAGGGCGAGAAGCTCGAGATCACCGAGCGCTGGCCCATCCACCGCAAGCCCCCGGCCTTCGACCAGCTCGAGTCGAAGACGCAGATGTTCGAGACCGGCATCAAGGTCATCGACCTGCTCACGCCGTACGTGCTCGGCGGGAAGATCGGCCTGTTCGGCGGTGCCGGTGTCGGCAAGACGGTCCTCATCCAGGAGATGATCCAGCGCGTCGCCCAGAACCACGGCGGTGTGTCGGTGTTCGCCGGTGTCGGCGAGCGGACCCGTGAGGGCAACGACCTCATCGTCGAGATGGAGGAGGCGGGCGTCTTCGACAAGACGGCCCTCGTCTTCGGCCAGATGGACGAGCCGCCGGGCACGCGTCTTCGTGTCGCCCTGTCGGCCCTGACGATGGCGGAGTACTTCCGCGACGTGCAGAAGCAGGACGTGCTGCTCTTCATCGACAACATCTTCCGGTTCACGCAGGCCGGTTCCGAGGTGTCGACGCTGCTCGGCCGCATGCCGTCCGCCGTCGGCTACCAGCCGAACCTCGCCGACGAGATGGGCCTCCTGCAGGAGCGCATCACCTCGACGCGCGGCCACTCGATCACGTCGCTGCAGGCCATCTACGTGCCGGCGGACGACTACACCGACCCGGCTCCCGCGACGACGTTCGCGCACCTCGACGCGACGACGGAGCTCAGCCGTGAGATCGCGTCGCGCGGTCTGTACCCCGCCGTGGACCCGCTGTCCTCGACGTCGCGCATCCTCGACCCGCGCTACGTGGGCCAGGAGCACTACGACGTGGCGACCCGCGTGAAGTCGATCCTCCAGCGCAACAAGGAGCTGCAGGACATCATCGCGATCCTCGGTGTCGACGAGCTGTCGGAGGAGGACAAGACGGTCGTCGCCCGCGCGCGCCGCATCCAGCAGTTCCTCTCGCAGAACACGTACATGGCCGAGAAGTTCACGGGCGTCGAGGGCTCGACGGTCCCCGTGGCCGAGACGGTCGAGGCGTTCAAGAAGATCGCGGCCGGCGAGTTCGACCACATCGCCGAGCAGGCGTTCTTCAACATCGGCGGCCTCGAGGACCTCGAGCGCAACTGGGCCCGTATCCAGAAGGAATACGGCGTCTGATCCGTCGGGTCCTGTGACTCCGCGGGGAGTCGCCGTCCGAGGGCGGCGACGTCCGGGAGGCGCCGCAACCGGCGCCTCCCGGCCCCGATCGAACATGAAGGAGAAGGTCAGTGGCTGACATCGAGGTCGACCTCGTCGCCGCCGATGGCAAGGTCTGGTCGGGCACTGCCCAGCGGATCATCGCGCCCGCGGGCGACGGCGAGATGGGTATCCTCGCCGGTCACACACCGGTGCTGACCGTGCTCAAGCCCGGCGAGATCCGGGTGCTCCCGGCCGGCGGCGGTGAGGTCATGCGCTGGCAGGTCGAGGGCGGGTTCCTGTCGTTCGACTCGAACCAGGCCACCGTGGTCGTCGACTCGGTGGTCAGCGGCGGACGCAGCTCCGCGGCGTCGGGGCACTGAGGGTCCGCCTGGCGTGAGCGGGGTCGAGGTCGTTCTGGTGGTGGGGGCGGTCGTCATCGTCCTCGTGCTGGTCGGCCTGGCGCTGTCCCGTGCGCACACCCTCGACCGTCGGGTCGGCTCGTTCCGGTGCGCGTTCGGCCGTTCCGCGGCGGGACCGTGGTCGGCGGGTATCGCGCAGTACGGTGCCCGCCAGCTGTACTGGTGGCGGCGCACGTCCCTCGCGCCCCGGCCGGCGGTCCGGTGGGACCGGGTCGGCCTGAGCGTCGTGGAGCGTCGGGCGGTCGAGGGCACCGGGCAGGTCGTGTTGACGTGCCGCAGCGGTGCGCAGGACGTGTTCCTGCAGATGTCCCCGGAGGCGTACGCCGGGTTGACGTCCTGGATCGAGGCGACGCCGTCGCGCGTCGGCTCGGTCATCTGATCCCCAGCTCTCCGAGGACTCTCATGCGTCTCGTCGTCGCCCGCTGCGCCGCCCGCTACAGCGGCCGGCTCAACGCGCACCTGCCGCTCGCGACGCGGCTGCTCGTCGTCAAGGCCGACGGCAGCGTGCTGCTGCACTCGGACGGCGGCTCGTACAAGCCGCTCAACTGGATGAGCCCGCCGTGCACGCTCGCGGTCGGTGAGCCGGACGACGAGTCCCGCGCGGCGGGCGTCACGCAGACGTGGGTCGTCCAGCACCAGAAGTCGGACGACCGGCTCGAGATCGAGCTGTACGACGTGCTGCACGACTCCGCGCACGACCTGGGGGTGGACCCCGGTCTGGTGAAGGACGGCGTCGAGGCGCACCTGCAGGAGCTGCTGGCGGCGCAGATCGCGCTGCTCGGCTCGGGGCACAGCCTGATCCGGCGGGAGTTCCCGACGGCGATCGGGCCGGTGGACATCCTCGCGAAGGACCCGTCGGGCGGCACGGTGGCCGTCGAGATCAAGCGGCGGGGTGACATCGACGGCGTCGAGCAGCTGACCCGGTACCTGGAGCTGCTCAACCGCGACCCGTTGCTCGCGCCGGTGCGGGGTGTGTTCGCCGCGCAGGAGATCAAGCCGCAGGCGCGCGTGCTCGCGACGGACCGTGGCATCGGCTGCCTGGTGCTCGACTACGACGCGATGCGCGGCGTCGACGACGTGGACGCCCGCCTGTTCTGACGGTCGCACCGCCCCCGGATGTGCCGGGGGTCACATCGGCCACCTCTTGAACATGTTCAACTGAACATGTTCAACTCTTGTCATGGCCGACGACAGGCTCGATACCCGCTCCCACATCCGCGCGACCGCCCTGCGTCTGTTCCGCGACCGCGGGTACGCCGCGACGACGATGCGGGCCATCGCGGAGGAGGCCGGCGTCGCGACGGGCAACGCCTACTACCACTTCGCGTCCAAGGACCACCTGGTCCAGGAGCTGTACCTGGACGTCAACCGCGACCACGCCGCCCGCGTCCGCGCGACGCTCGACGCGGGCGGTGACCTCACGTCCCGGCTCCGCGCCGTGCTGCTCGCGAGCGTCGACGCGTTCGGGGACTACCACGCGTTCGGCAGCGAGTTCGTGACCGTCGCGATCCGCCCGGGCTCGGCCGCGAGCCCGTTCTCGCCGGCGTCGGCCGAGGCCCGCGAGCTGAGCCAGGCCCTGTACCGGGAGGTCGTCGACGGCGCGACGCCCGCGGTCCCGGAGGCGCTGCGAGGCGAGCTGCCGGAGCTGCTGTGGCTCGCGCAGCTCGGCGTCACGTTGTTCTGGGTCCACGACGGGTCGCCGGGGGCGCGGCGGACGCGTGCGCTCGTCGAGGGGGCGGCGCCCCTCGTCGGCCGCCTCGTGCGACTGAGCCGGCTGCCGGTGCTGCGCGGCGCGGTCGACGACCTGCTCGGCCTGGTGCGGACGGTCCGGGCATGACAGCCCCGCTGGACCCATTGGCGCTCGACGTGGTCCGAGTCGTCGTGGCGCTCGGTGCCGTGGTCGTGCTGCCGGCGGGCCTGCGTCTGCTCGGCGACGACGTCGTGCCCCGGTCCTCGGCCGCGGGATGGCCGGTCGTCGGCATCCTCGCCGGGGTCGCGGTGTGGTTGCCGGTGGGTCCGGCCGCCGCGCTGCTCGCCGTCCCGTTCGCCGCAGCGTGCGGGTTCCTCGCCGGGTGCGCCGCCCGGCTCACGGTGCGTGGACCGTGGCGTCGTCCCTGGACGGCCTGCACGGTGGTGTCCCTCGCGACGCCCGCGGCCGGTGCGGCGGCCCTCGTCGCCGAGCGTGCCGGGTGGGGTCTGCTGGGGTTCTCGGGTGACTACCTCGCCCTGACCGTCCCGCACATGCTGTTCGCCGGGTTCGGCGCCTGTCTCGTCGCCGGCCTGCTGGCGCGCGCGGTGCCGTCGCTGGCCGGAACGGTCGGGGCGGTGGCCGCGCCGGTCGGGGTTCTCGTCGTGCTGCTCGGGTACTTCGTGTCCGACGGCGTCGAGCTCGTCGGCGCGGTGCTGCTGACGGCCGGACTGTGGTGCGCGGCCGGAGCAGCGTCGGGGCTCGGCCGGGGACGGGTGCACCCGCGCGCCGCACGCGCGCTCACGGTGGCGGTCGTCGTGTCGATGACGCTCGCCCTGTGGTGGGCGATGGGCGAGGCGACCGGGCTGCCGCACCCCGACCTCGGCTGGATGGTGGCGACGCACGGCATCCTCAACGCGGGAGCCGTCGTGGTCTGCGTCCTGCTGGCGCTCCGGATCGTGGGGTCGGCGGCCGGGACCCGCGGCGGGTCCGACGAGCTGACGTACACCCCGGTGGGTGGCACCCGCACGGGCGACCGCCCGCCGGGCTTCCGGAGCCTCCAGGTCCGCCACCTGGTCCTCGCCGGTGCCGACGAGCGCGACAGGGACCGGGTCGGCGAGGCGCTGCGCACGGGCCGGGTGCACGCCGCCGCCGGCGTGGACGTGCGGATCGAGGGCGGCCGCACGGTCCCGGGTGCCCGGGTCGAGACCTCGATCGGAGCCGGCCCGTTCCGGGTGACCGAGCCGTGCCGGGTGGTCTGGGCCACGCCCGACGGGTTCGGCTACGGCACGCTCCCGGGGCACCTGTTCCGGGGCGAGGAGGCGTTCACGGTCGAGCTCGACGACGTCGGCCTGTGGTTCGTCGTGGTCGCGTACTCGACGCCGGCGGTCGGCTGGGTGCGGGCGCTCGGACCGCTGGTGGTGGTCGGGCAACGGCTCTACGTCCGGCTCCTCGCCCGAGGAGCGCGCCGGGTCGCCGTCCGGCGGGCGGGCGACGGCGCTCGACGGGTCCGGGCGGGAGCCCGATGAGCGCCACGGTCGGGACGTCGGAGCGGCGCGGGACCGGCGTCGACGCGCACCCGACGGCCTCGGGAGCGGCGCCGGCGGGGCGGCGGAGGCCGTCGCCGGTGAGCGCAGCGCAGACCGCCACGCCTACGGCAGGATGACGGCGTGACTGCTGAGACCGAGCCCGACCGTTCCCTCGTCCGCGGCCGGGTCGTGACCCCGTCCCGCGTCCTCGACGACGGCGTCGTCGTCGTCGAGCAGGGCGTCCTCACGTGGGTCGGCCCGGCGGAGCACCTGCCCGAGCACTGGGGCCCGGCGCCGGCGGCGGAGCCGACGGCGTCCGTGCTCCCGGGGCTCGTCGACCTGCACTGCCACGGTGGGGGTGGCGCGAGCTTCCCCGACGCGACCGACGCCGAGACGGTGCGGCGCGCGGTCGACGAGCACCGGCGACACGGCACGACGAGCCTGGTGGCGTCGCTCGTCACGGCACCGCGGGACGTGCTCCTCGCGCGGACCGCGTTGCTCGCGGACCTGGCCGACGCCGGCGAGATCGCGGGCATCCATCTGGAGGGCCCGTTCCTGTCCGCCGCCCGGTGCGGTGCGCAGAACCCGACGGACATGCTGACGGGCGACCCGGTGCTCGTCGCGGACGTCGCGCGGGCCGCCCGTGGTCACCTCGTGACCATGACGGTCGCGCCCGAGGTCCCGGGGGTCGCCGACGGGAGCGGGGACGCGGACGACGTGCTCGCGGCGCTCGTCGCGGCGGGTGCGGTGCCGTCGATCGGGCACACGGACGCGTCGGCGGAGCAGGTGGACGCGGCGGTCGACCGCGGCTTCGACCTGCTCGCGGCCTCGTCGACCACGCGCGCCGTGCGGCTGACCGCCACGCACCTGTTCAACGGGATGCGTCCGCTGCACCACCGCGACCCCGGCCCGATCGCCGCCTGCCTCGCGGCGGGCGCGCGGGGCGAGCTGGTCGTGGAGCTGGTGGCGGACGGCACGCACCTCGCGGACGGCACGGTGCGCAGCGTGTTCGACGTCGTCGGCGCGGACGCGATCGCCCTGGTGACGGACGCGATGGCGGCCGCGGGCATGCCGGACGGCGACTACCGCCTGGGCCCGATGGCCGTGCGGGTCGCCGACGGGGTCGCGCGGATCGTCGACGACGCCGGTGCGTCGGGCGCGATCGCCGGGGGAGTGGCGCACCTCCTCGACGTGGTGCGTCAGGTCGTCGCCGCGGGGATCGGGTTGGTCGACGCGGTCCGCGCGGCGGCGACGACGCCTGCCGAGGTGCTCGGACGGCGGGACATCGGCGCGCTCGTGGTCGGGCGTCGTGCGGACCTGCTGGTGACGGACGCCGACCTGCGTCCGGTGCGCGTGATGCGGGGCGGGCGGTGGCTGCCCGACGCCTGACCTCAGGCCGGCGCAGGCCCGGTGCTCGCGCGCACGGTGAGGACCGGGGACAGGAGCCGGGTCTCGGCGGGCTGGTCGCCGTCGAGCCGCGCCGCGGCCATGTCGACGGCGACGGAGCCGATGGTCATGGCGGGGATGTCCACGGCCGTCAGCGGCTGCTGCTGCCCGACGGCCACGTCCTCGGGGCACACGGCGACGACGGAGATGTCGCGGGGGATCTCCTTGCCCCGCTCGCGCAGCGTGGCGAGCACGACGGGGAGCGCGACCTCGTTGTGCACGACGAGCGCGGTGACGTCGGGCAGCTGGTCGAAGACGCGGTCGACCGCGTCGACGGCGCCCGCGTGGGAGGACTCGCACGGCACGAAGAGCCCGGCGATGCCGCGTCGCGCCGTCTCGGTGGTGAAGCCGTGGACCATGCGCTGCGCGTAGGTGGTGCGTCGCTCGAGCACGAGGTGCGGTGACCCGACGAGCGCGATCTGCCGGTGGCCGAGGTCCGCGAGGTGATCGACGGCGAGCCGCGCGGAAGCCTCGAAGTCGAGGTCGACGCACGACAGGCCCTGCGGGTCGCGTGGCAGGCCGATGAGCACGGCGGGCTGCTTCTGGCGGCGCAGCAGGGGCAGGCGCGGGTCCTCGGCCTCGACGTCCATCATGATGAGCGCGTCGACCATCGAGCCGGCCGCGACGCGGTCGACGCCGGCGAGGTCGTCCTGGGTGAGCAGCAGGACGTCGTGCTCGAAGTCGCGGGCGCGGGTGACGACACCGGTGACGAACTGCATGATGACGCCGACGTTGACGTCGACGCGCAGCGGGGCCATGAGCGCGAGCACGTTGGTGCGCTGGGACGCGAGCGCCCGGGCGCCGGCGTGGGGCCGGTAGCCGAGCTCGCGGACGGCCCGTTCGACGCGAGCCCGGGTGGGGGCGGAGATGGGCCGCTTGCCGGAGAGCGCGTAGGACACGGTCGAGACGGAGACGCCGGCGGCGCGCGCGACGTCGTCGATCGTGGTCACGGCGGCACCCTCCTGAAGTCATTGCCCGGGCGCACCGCCTGGGACGGGAGTCACCCTATCCGGCCGTGCGCGCAGGACGGTCGACCGCCTCGCTCGCAGCGTCGCGAGTCGGTGAAGCGCTTCGACGCTAGCGCGCGAGCATGTCCGTATTCAAGTATCAAAGATCGCCTAGACACCGACAAACCCGCGCGCTAATGTCATCGAAGCGCTTCGACGCAACAGGGCGTTCCCGCCCAGCCATCCACTCGATGAGGAGACCCCGGATGAGGATCAGCACACGGCGTTGGGCGGCCGTCACGGCCGCCGCCCTCCTGACGCCGCTCGCGTTGGCCGCCTGCAGCAGCGGCGGCTCGGACAGCTCGGGCGACGACGGTGCCGACGCCAAGACGCTCACGATCTGGCACTACGAGAACGACGAGTCCGCCATGGGCCAGGCCTGGAACAAGGCCATCGAGATCTTCAAGGACGAGCACCCCGGGGTCACGGTCGACCTGGAGCACCAGACGTTCGAGCAGATCCAGAAGAACGCCAAGATCGTGCTCACCGGCGACGACGTGCCGGACGTCATGGAGTACAACAAGGGCAACGGGACCGCCGGCCAGCTCGCCTCGCAGGGCCTGCTCACCTCGCTGACGGACGTCGCCAAGGAGAAGGGCTGGGACACCAAGCTCAGCGGCTCCCTGGCCACCACCGCCACCTACGACGAGAACGGCCTCATGGGCTCGGGCGACTGGTACGGCGTGCCGAACTACGGCGAGTTCGTCGGCGTCTACCTCAACGACGACATGTTCGCGGCGAACGGCATCGAGGTCCCCACCACGTTCGACGGCTTCGAGCAGGCGCTCGCCGCGTTCAAGGCCAAGGGCATCACCCCGCTCGCCGAGGCCGGCGCCGAGTACCCGCTCGGCCAGCTCTGGTACGAGCTCGTGCTGCACTACGGCGACCGCACGCTCGTCGACGACTACCAGCTCTTCAAGAACGACGTCGACTGGCACGGCGACGCCATGACCAAGGCCACCGAGAAGCTCGACGAGTGGGTCAAGAAGGGCTACATCGCGTCCGACTCCGCCGGCCTCAAGGCGGAGGACATGGGGGTGTCGTTCATCGACGGCACCTACCCGGTCATGGTCTCGGGCTCGTGGTGGTTCGGCCGCCTGACCAGCGAGATCAAGTTCAACTGGTCGCAGACGCTCTTCCCCGAGAACACGCTGCACCCGGGCTCGTCGGGCAACATCTGGGTCGTCCCCACCAACGCGAAAGCGAAGTCGCTCGCGGAGGACTTCATCGACATCACCCTGCGGCCCGAGGTCCAGGACGTGCTCGGCCAGGCCGGTGGCCTGCCCGTCGCCGGTGACGTCTCGAAGATCACCGACCCGAAGACCGCCGAGCTCACCAAGAACTTCACCGACATCCTCGGTGACGACGGACTGGCCTACTACCCCGACTGGCCGGTCGCCGGGTTCTACGACGTGATCGTCAGCCAGCTGCAGTCGCTCGTGAACCAGTCCAAGTCGCCCGACGAGGTGCTCGACGGCCTCCAGGACGCGTACGAGTCCGGCAAGAAGGACCTGCTGGGCGAGTGATCCGACGGCCCCGGGCGCAGCACACCCGCGCCCGGGGCCCCGGACCTCTCCCGGACGGAGGAACCTCATGACCCTCGAGTCGATCGAGCGCGCCGAGAGCGCGTCGACCACCGCCACCCCACCGGCGGGCCCGACGAAGCCGCGTCGCAGCCGGCCCGGATGGGTCCCGTACCTGCCGTACCTGATCCCCGGAGCGGTCGGCTTCGCGGTGGTCATCGGGATCCCGTTCGTGCAGAACGTGATCCTCAGCTTCCAGAAGTGGAAGGGCGGCATGGCCCCCCACCACTGGGTGGGGCTGCAGAACTACCAGGACCTGCTGCAGGACGAGCAGTTCTGGACGTCGTTCCGGAACTCCATCTCGATGATCGTCGCGATGGTCGTCGTCCCGACCCTCATCGGCCTGCTGCTGGCGTCCGTGCTGTTCGACTACATCGGCAAGACGTTCGGCGGACGGAGCGCGACGGTACTGAGGGCCACGTACTACCTGCCGCAGATCCTGCCGATCGCCGTCGCCGGCGTGCTGTGGAACTGGATCCTCAACGCGCAGACCGGGGCGGTCAACGAGATCCTGCGGTCGTGGGGCGTCGAGAACCCGCCCAACTGGCTCGGGTCGCCCACCACCGCCATGCCGAGCGTGATGCTGGTGCTCATCTGGGTGCAGATCGGCTACCCGGTCGTGGTGTTCATGTCGGCCCTGCAGCGCGTCGACCCCGAGCTGTACGAGGCGGCGGAGCTCGACGGCGCGGGCTGGTGGCGGCGGTTCCGCGCCATCACCGTCCCGCAGATCCGCCCCGAGACGTTCGTCGTGGTGCTCACCTGCACGGTGGCCGCGCTCAAGGTGTTCGGCCCGATCTACGTGCTGACCCGCGGCGGCCCGGAGAGCTCGACGCTCGTGCCGAGCTACTACTCGTACCTCAACTTCTTCGACAAGTCGAAGGTCGGCTACGGCGCCGCCGTCGCGAACGTGCTCACGCTCGTGATCGTCGTCGTCGCCGCCGTGATCCTGGTCTTGCAGGCGCGCTATGAGCGCAAGGAGGAGGGTCGCTGATGGCCACCGCAACGCTGACGGCCCGGCCCGTCCCCGCCACCGCGAACAAGAGCCGGCACCACCGCGGCACGGCCCGCTGGGTCGTCCTCGCCCTCGCGGCCCTCGTCGCCCTCGCGATGCTGGTGCCGTTCCTCATCATGCTGCTCAACGCGTTCAAGTCCCCGGCGGACTACTCGCAGAACGGCCCGCTGAGCCTCCCGCACGAGTTCTACACGGAGGGCGTCACGAACTTCTGGACGCGTGTGAACTTCCCGCAGAAGCTCGTCAACTCCATCTGGATCTCGGGCGCGGTCGCGATCGCCGGGACGCTGCTGTCGCTGTTCAACGCCTACGCGATCGGCGTCGGCCGTGTGAAGGGCCGGCTGTGGATCGTCACGCTGTTCCTGCTCGCGACGATGCTCCCGCAGGAAGCGCTCATCTACCCGCTGTTCACGATGGCCTCCGACGTGGGCCTGTCGAACTCGCCGTGGTCGGTGATCATCATCTTCACCGTCATCCAGTCGGCGTTCGGCACGTACCTGCTGAGCTCGGTGCTCGGCACGTTCCCGAAGGCGCTGCTCGAGGCCGCGGCCCTGGACGGCGCGAGCCGCTGGCAGGTGCTGTGGAAGGTCGTCTTCCCAGTGGTCCGGCCCACGCTGTCGGTGCTGATGATCTTCTTCTTCATCTGGACGTGGAACGAGTTCTTCATCCCGCTGGTGATGCTCACGACGAACGACACCCAGACGATCCCGGTGGCCCTCGCCTCCCTGCAGGGCGACCGCATGATGGACGCGCCGACGACGAATGCCGGGGCCCTCGTCTCGCTCGTCCCCGCGGTCGTCTTCTTCCTCCTCTTCCAGCGCACCCTGACCCGTGGCGTGACCGCGGGCTCGGTGAAGTGACCTCGTACGGCACACGAGCAAAGGCACAGGCATGAAGTTCACCGACGGCTACTGGCAGCACCTCCCGGGCGTCCGCGTCCTGCACCCGCGCGCGGTCGCGGACGTGAGCGTCGAGCAGGACACGCTCACCGTCTACGCCGCCACGGCGCCGCTCGCGACGCGCGGCGACACCCTGAACAGGCCGCTGGTCACCGTGACGTTCAGCAGCCCGATGGACGACGTGATCGGCGTCCGCATCGAGCACCACACCGGCGGTGTGGACGCAGGACCCGCGTTCGAGCTGGCCAGGACCGGCGCGGACGTGAAGGTGGTCGGCCCGGAGCAGGACGAGGACGGCGTCGCGACGTTCCGCGCCGGCGGCCTCACCGCCCGGGTGTCCACCCGAGGGGAGTGGGGCGTGCAGTTCGAGGCCGACGGCCGCGTGCTCACGTCCTCGACCCCCCGCAGCGTCGGAGTCGTCACCGACGCTGCGGGGGACCCCTACGTGCACGAGCAGCTCACGCTCGGCGTGCGCGAGCACGTGTACGGCCTGGGGGAGCGGTTCGGTGCGTTCGTGAAGAACGGCCAGTCGATCGACATCTGGAACGCCGACGGAGGCACGGCCAGCGAGCAGGCGTACAAGAACGTGCCGTTCTACCTGTCCGACCAGGGGTACGGCGTCTTCGTCGACCACCCGGGCAAGGTCGCGTTCGAGGTGGGTTCCGAGGTCGTGTCCCGCACGCAGTTCTCGGTCGCCGGCGAGGCGCTGCAGTACTACGTCATCCACGGCCCGACGCCGAAGGACGTGCTGCGCCGGTACACCGCGCTCACCGGCCGGCCCGCCCGCGTGCCCGCCTGGTCGTACGGACTGTGGCTGTCGACGTCGTTCACGACCTCGTACGACGAGGAGACGGTGATGTCGTTCGTCGACGGCATGGCGGCGCGGGACATCCCGCTGAGCGTCTTCCACTTCGACTGCTTCTGGATGCGCGGCTTCCACTGGACGGACTTCACCTGGGACCCGGCGACGTTCCCGGACCCCGAGGGCCTGCTGTCCCGGCTGCACGCCCGCGGCCTCAAGGTGTGCGTCTGGATCAACCCGTACATCGCGCAGCGCTCGGCGCTGTTCGAGGAGGGCCGTGCGGGCGGCTACCTGGTGACGCGGGCCGACGGCTCGGTGTGGCAGACCGACCAGTGGCAGGCCGGCATGGGCCTCGTCGACTTCACGAACCCCCAGGCGGTCGCCTGGTACTCCGACCACCTGCGCCGGCTGCTCGGGCAGGGCGTCGACGCGTTCAAGACGGACTTCGGCGAGCGGATCCCCACGGACGTCGTCTGGCACGACGGCTCCGACCCGGAGCGGATGCACAACTACTACACGCACCTCTACAACAAGGCGGTGTTCGACGTCCTGACGGCCGAGCGCGGCGAGGGCGAGGCGGTGCTGTTCGCCCGCTCGGCAACGGCCGGGGGCCAGCAGTTCCCCGTGCACTGGGGCGGCGACTGCGAGTCCACGTTCACGTCGATGGCGGAGTCGCTGCGCGGCGGCCTGTCGCTCGCGTCGTCGGGCTTCGGGTTCTGGAGCCACGACATCGGCGGCTTCGAGGGCACCCCGGACGCGGCCGTGTTCAAGCGGTGGCTCGTGTTCGGCCTGCTGTCGTCGCACAGCCGGCTGCACGGCTCCGACTCCTACCGCGTGCCGTGGGCGTTCGACGAGGAGGCCGTGGACGTCGCCCGGAAGTTCACGCACCTCAAGCACGCGCTCATGCCGTACCTCGCGCAGGTGGGTGCCGAGGCGCACGAGCAGGGCATCCCCGTGATGCGCCCGATGGTCCTCGAGTTTCCCGACGACCCGGGGGCCGCGACGGTGGACACCCAGTACATGCTCGGCGGCCAGATCCTCGTCGCGCCGGTGTTCAGCGAGCAGGGCGACGTGGACGTCTACCTGCCGGAGGGGGAGTGGACGTCCCTGCTGACCGGCGAGCAGGTCACCGGGCCCCGCTGGGTGCACGAGCGGCACGACTTCCTGTCGGCGCCGGTGTACGTCCGGGCCGGTGCGGTGCTCCCGGTCGCGGCGCGGACCGACCGCCCCGACGGGGACTGGGTGGACGGGGTCACGCTCCGCCTGTTCGGCCTGCCCGACGGGCACCGGTCCGTGGTCGAGGTGCCGGCGCCGGACGGCGGTGAGGGTGCGACGTTCGTCGTGCGCCGCACGGGCCGGACCGTCACCGTCGAGGCGCGCGGCACGACGCGCGCGTGGCACGTGCAGGTCGAGCCCGGCCCGCGCCGTGCGGGCGTGCACGCGTCCGTGCCCGCCGGTGGGACGATCGTGGAGCTCGCAGTCTGACCTGTGGCGGGCGCCCCGGAGCCTGTCCGGGGTGCCCGCGCACGTCCCGGGGGCCCGCCCAGGTCCTCGCACGAGGGGTCGCGGGAGCGATCCCACGGGTGTATCGTATCGATTCGACATTTCGCAGAGCCGCAGCGTCATCCCCGCGTCGACCGCTCCACGCCGACGCCGCCCCCCGCCTCCGCCGACCCGAAGGACCGCCATGCCGACCACGCGCCCGTCCGGACGCCAGCTGCCCGCCGACTTCCTCTGGGGCTCGGCCACCGCGTCGTACCAGATCGAGGGTGCGCACGACGAGGACGGCCGCCAGCCGTCCATCTGGGACACGTTCTCGCGCACGCCCGGCAAGGTCCTCGACGGCGACACCGGCGACGTGGCCGTGGACCACTACCACCGGGTCCCGCAGGACGTCGCGATCATGAAGGACCTCGGCCTGCAGGCCTACCGGTTCTCGGTCGCATGGCCCCGGATCCAGCCCACCGGCTCGGGCGAGTTCAACCAGGCCGGCCTCGACTTCTACTCCGACCTCGTGGACCGGCTCATCGACGCGGGCATCAAGCCCGTCGTCACGCTGTACCACTGGGACCTCCCGCAGCCCCTCGAGGACGAGGGCGGCTGGGCCAACCGGCGCACGGCGCTGCTGTTCGCCGACTACGCGCGCAAGCTCGCCGAGGTGCTCGGCGACCGCGTGCACCTGTGGACCACGCTCAACGAGCCGTGGTGCTCGGCGTTCCTCGGCTACGCGTCCGGCGTGCACGCCCCCGGCGTCACCGACGCGGCCAAGTCCCTCGCCGCGGTGCACCACCTCAACCTCGCGCACGGCCTCGCGGGCCGCGCGATCCGCGAGGTGCTCGGCGACGACACCCCGATCTCGATCACGCTCAACCTGCACGTCACGCGGGCCGCGACCGAGGCGCCCGAGGACGTCGAGGCCAAGCGTCGCATCGACACCATCGCGAACGAGGTCTTCCTCGGCCCGCTGCTCGGCGGCGAGTACCCCAAGGAGGTGTTCGCCGACACCGAGCACATCTCCGACTGGGGCTTCGTGCTCGACGGCGACCTCGACCTCATCCACATCCCGCTCGCCGTCCTCGGCGTGAACTTCTACGCGACGGGCCGCGTGAAGCACGGGACCGGTCCGGACCTCGAGCCCGGCACGCCGGGCCCCGACGGGCACCGCGTCTCCGAGCACACCCCGTGGGTCGGGGCGGACGACGTCGAGTGGCTGCCGCAGCCCGGCCCGCACACGGCGATGGGCTGGAACATCGAGCCGCAGGGCCTCGTCGACCTGCTCCTCGAGCTGCGCGACCGCTACCCGAACCTGCCGCTCGCCATCACGGAGAACGGCGCCGCGTTCTACGACACGGTCAGCGAGGACGGTCGGGTGCACGACGCCGACCGCGTCGCGTACCTGCACGACCACATCGACGCCGTCGGCGAGGCCATCGAGGCCGGCGCGGACGTGCGCGGCTACTTCGTGTGGTCACTGCTCGACAACTTCGAGTGGGCGTACGGCTACGACCGCCGCTTCGGCGTCGTCCGGGTCGACTACGACACGCACGAGCGCACCGTGAAGGACTCGGGCCTCTGGTACCGCGAGCTCATCCGCACCGGGACCGTCGCCCCCGCGGAGACGGCCGCCTCGCTCTGACCCGCCAGATCGCCCGGCCGCACGAGCCGACGACCCGTCCCCGCCGCCGCGGGGGCGGGTCGTCCTGCTGTCCGGGACAGGCCCGGGGGAGGATGGACCCATGCCGCGCAGCCGACGCTCGACGAAGCGTCCGTACGGCGCCGAGCACGTCGAGCTCGACCTCGACCGCGCCACCGGCGGTCGCACCGCGCAGAGCGCACCCGACGGCGAGTGGGTGGTCCAGAAGGTCCGCGGCTCGGACCGGGAGTTCCGCTGCCCCGGCTGCGACCAGCTCGTCACGCCGGGGACGCCGCACGTCGTCGCGTGGAGGTCCGACGGGCTGTTCGGCGAGGCCCTCGACGACCGCCGGCACTGGCACTCGTCCTGCTGGCAGGCCCGGGGCCGACGCGGCCCCACGAGGCGTTAGCGTGGCCGCGTGACCCCCGAGCCGTCCCGCCCGCCCCGGCTCGTCGCCTCCGACCTCGACGGCACGCTGCTGCGACCGGACGGCACGCTGGCCCCCCGCACGGCCGCCGCCCTCGAGCGCGCGGCGGACCTCGGCATCGACGTCGTGTTCGTGACCGCCCGCCCGCCGCGCTGGCTCACCGAGCTCGCCCCGCACGTCGCGGGCCACGGCGTCGCGATCTGCGCCAACGGTGCCGCGGTCGTCGACGTCACGACCGGGTCGGTGCTCAGCGAGCACGGCATGCCGCCGGCGCTGGTGGCACAGGTCGCCGGCCAGCTCCGTGAGGCGTGGGGCGTCGAGCACGTGCACCTCGCCGTCGAGAGCGCCGACGGGTTCGCCGCCGAGGCAGGGTTCCGCTCGGAGCACCCCGTGCCGTCGGGCAGCGCGGTCGCGGAGCGGATCGAGGACGTCCTGACGGCATCCACGTTCAAGCTGCTCGTGCGTACCTCTCGCCCGGGCGGACCGTCGTTCGCGCTCGACCTGGCCGACGTGCTCGGCGACGTCGCGCTCGTCTCGGACTCGGGAGCCGTCGGGCTCGGGGAGATCTCCGGCCCGGGTGTCACGAAGGCGGCGACGCTCGCACGCTGGGCCACCGCACGCGGCATCGGGGCGCAGGACGTCTGGGCGATGGGTGACGCACCGAACGACCTCCCCATGCTCACGTGGGCCGGCCGCTCGTTCGCCGTCGCGAACGCGTTCCCCGAGGTCCTCGCCGCCGCCACCGACCGGTGCGCGTCGAACGCCGACGACGGTGCCGCCGACGTGCTCGAGCTCGCCGCGGCGCTGGCGGCCGACGCGAGCGCGGGACACCGCTGACCTAGGCTCGTGCCGATGAGCACGCACACGGAGAACGCCGACCAGCACGCCGTCCAGCACGCCGACCAGCGTGCCGACCAGCACGGCACCCCGATCCGTTCGCTCACGGTCCTGCCCGCCCTCCGCGAGGACGTCGAGCTCCACACCGCCGACGGCCTCACGCTCGTCGGCGAGCTCGCCCTCCCGGTCGGCCCGGACGGCGCCCCCGCCACCCCGACCGCGACCCTCGTGACGCTGCACCCGCTGCCGACGCACGGCGGCTACATGGACTCGCACGTCTTCCGCAAGGCGGCCTGGCGCCTGCCCGCGCTCGCGGGTCTCGCGGTGCTCCGGTTCAACACGCGCGGCACGTCGAGCCCGCGTGGCACGAGCGGGGGCGCCTTCGACGGCGGGGCGGCGGAGCGGTTCGACGTGCACGCCGCGATCGAGTTCGCCGAGTTCCACGACCTGCCGAACCGCTGGCTCGTCGGCTGGTCGTTCGGCACCGAGCTCGCCCTCATGCACGGTCGCGACCCGTCGATCGAGGGCGCGATCCTGCTGTCGCCGCCGCTGCACCGCGCCACCGACGCCGACCTCGACGCCTGGGCGGCGTTCGGCAAGCCGCTGGTCGTCCTGGTCCCCGAGCACGACGACTACCTGCAGCCCGACCAGGCCCGCGCGCGCTTCGCCCGCGTCCCGCAGGCGGAGGTGATCGGGGTCGACGGCGCCAAGCACCTGTGGGTCGGCGAGACCGCCGTCCGGCGCGTGCTCGACGAGGTCGTCGCGCACGTCCTGCCTGGGTCCTCTCCGTTGCCGACGCGTTGGGACGGGCCGAGCAGCACCGCGACGAGCGGGCTGGCCCCCGCAGGGGAGGAAGACGCATGACGCTGCACACGTACCGGACGGACGGCGCCGGGCTGCCGCTCGTGCTGCTCCACGGGTTCCCGCTCGACCACCGGATGTGGGACGCCGTCGCGGCGCTCGTCCCGGGGGAGCGGCCCGTGCTCGCCGTCGACCTGCCCGGCACCCCCGCGGACGCCGAGACGCTCCCCGAGCCGTCGATCGAGGCCTCGGCCGACAGGGTCGCCGCCGAGCTCCGGTCCGCCGGCCTCGACCGCGCGGTCGTCGCGGGCCTGTCCATGGGCGGGTACGTCGTGCTCGCCCTGCTCGAAAGGCACCCCGAGCTGGTCGCGGGCGCGGGCCTGCTCGACACGAAGTCGACGGCCGACACCGACGACGCCCGGGCCAACCGGCTCCGCATCGCCGACGAGGCCGAGCAGAGCGGCACCGTGGCGCCCGTCCGACCCATGTCCACCGGGCTGCTCGGCGAGACCAGCCGCACCTCGCGGCCGGAGCTCGTCGACGAGCTCGCGGGCTGGATCGAGCACCAGCGACCCGAGGGGATCGCCTGGTCGCAGCGCGCGATGGCGGCCCGCCCGGACCGGACGGACGTGCTGCGCCGGTTCACCGGTCCGGTGCTCGTGCTCGTCGGCGACGAGGACACCGTCACACCCGTCGCGGCAGCGGAGCACATGGCGGCCGCCGTCCCGCAGGCGGCGCTCGTCGTCGTGCCGCACGCCGGGCACATGTCCGCGCTCGAGCAGCCCGCCGCCGTCGCCGACGCGCTCGGCGAGCTGGCGCAACGCACCGACACCGAGGCGTCGACGACCGCCTGAGGGGACGTCGCCGAGGCGACGTCAGCCGTGCAGCACCCGGTCCAGCGCCTGCACGAGGTCCAGCGACTCGCCGTCCTTGCCGCCCGCACCGAGCACGAGCGGCGGGTCGGACGGCGCCGGTGTCACGCCACGGAACCGTGCTCCGAGGCTCGACGGCGCCGTGAGCACGTAGAACGCGCCGTCGACGTCGACCGCGAGCGACTCGTCACGCCGGAGGTACCAGCCGCGCAGCGGCGTCCGGAACCTCGAGCGCCCGTCGTAGCTGCGGGCCCGCAGCTCGACGGGTGCCGGGCCGTGAACCGTCGCCTCCTGGACGAACGCCGCGATCAGCTCACGTGCGCGCGCCGACTCGGCGAGGCGCCGGCTCTCGAGCGCGTCCGCGTGCGCCTGCGCGGCGGCCCGCCTGTCGTCACGCCAGCGTGCGGCGGCATCGGGGTCCGACGTCACCGTGCGCCGCTCAGTGCTGCGCCGCGGCGGTGTCCCCGGCGGTCTTCCCGGACCCCCGGTCGCCGCCGTCGCCCTCGGGGGCGTCGGCCGTCGTCTCCTGCGCCGCCGCCTTGTCGGAGCCTGCCTCGTCGGACCGGTCGGCCGCGGTGTCCTGCGGCGCGCTCGCGGTGACCACAGGGATCGCCGCGGAGACGGGCGCGGGCCGGGCCTTGGTCCGTGGGGCGGGACGCGCCTTGGCGGGGGCGGGCTGCGGACGGTCGGCCGGGGCACCGGCGGAGCGGTCGGAGCCGCCCGCTGCGGCGTCGCTCGTCGCGCCTGCGGGTGCCGCCTCGGCGGCCGGTGCCTCCTTGGCGGCCGGTGCCTCCTTCGCGGGCGCCGGGGCCGGCTCCTTCGCTGCTGCGACCGCGCCGGACGGCGACGAGCCGGTCGCGGCCGGGGCCGGGGTCCGGGGGGCGTCGGCTCCCGCGGTGCCCGACGGCGGAGCTGCCGTGGCGGCGACCGGTGCCGCACCCTTGCCCTGCGCGGGTGCCTTGGCGTCCGGCTTGCCCGCCGGAGCGCCCTTGCCCGACGTGCCGCCGGCCTGCTCCTTCTCGAAGGCCGCCTCGGCCCGCACCGCCCGCTCGAGGCTGGCCCGGTCGGGGTTGTGCCCGAGCAGGTTGCGCAGCTCGTCGAGGTAGGACGTGATCGACTCGCGCTGGCGGTTGAGGTCCTCGACCTGCCGGGTCGCCGTCGTGCGCTCGCGCTCGGACTCGGTCATGGCGTCGTTGATCTGCTTCTCGGCGTGCTCGCGCGCCTCGGCGACGACGCGGTCCGCGTTCCGCCGCGCGTTGGAGACCAGCTCGCGGGCGTGGGACTCCGCGTCGGTGCGCACCTTCTCGGCCTGGGCGAGCGCCTTGGCGACCCGCTCCTCGGCCTCCGCCGCGTGCGCCTCGGCGTCCCGCACGAGACGCTCGGTCTCCGCCCGGGCGGTCTCGTGACGCTCGGCGTCCTCGCGCTCGGCGGCCTCCCGACGGGACGCGATGGTCAGCTCCGCGTCGGCGAGCAGCCGCTCCGCGGATCCGGTCTGCTCGTCGGCCTGGGCCTTCGCCGCGGCGAGCAGCTCGCCCGCCGTGCGGCGCGCCTCGGTGAGGGCCCGCTCGACGTCGAGGCGGGTCCGCTCCCGCAGCTCGCTCGTCTCGCGCTCGGTCGCCGCCCGCAGCTCCGCCGACTCGCGCTCGGTGACGTCCCGCAGCTCGCTCGTCTCGCGCTCGGTGTGGTCGCGCAGGGCGCTCGTCTCGTGCGCGGTGCGCTCGCGCAGCTCGCCGGTCTCCCGGTCGGCCTGCGCGCGTAGCTCGGCCGAGTACTGCTCGGCCTCGGTCCGGAGCGCGACGACGGCCTGCTCAGCCTCGGTCCGCACCACGGCGAGCTCGTCGGACGTGGCCGCCCGCAGCTCGCCCGTCTCCCGCTCGGCGCTCGCACGCACGAAGGCGGCGTACTGCTCCGCCTCGGTCCGCAGCGCGGCGACCTCCGCGGCGACGCGGTGCTGCAGGGCCGTGGCCTCGCGCTCGGCGGTCGCCCGGACGTTGTCCGCGTACTCCTGGGTCTGCACGCGCAGCGACGTGACCTCGGCCGCGGCGGCCTGGCGCGCGGTGCCGATCTCGAGGGCGGCGTCCGACCGCTGTTGGGCGACGTACCGGTCCACCTCGGTCCGGGCGCCGGCCAGCTCGGACTCGATGCGCTGGCGCAGCGCAGTCGTGTCGGCGTCGGCGCTCTGGCGAAGGTCCTGCGCGTAGCGCTCGGCGCTCTCCCGGGCCTCGGTCGTCTCGGCCTCGGTGCGGGACCGCAGCTCGCTCGCGGTGCGCTCGGTGGCGACGCGCAGCTGCGTGGCCTCGTGCTCGACGCTCGCACGCAACGTGCCGAGCTCGCGCTCGAGCGAGCTGCGGCGCTCGGCCTCCTCGGTGGTGATGGCGCTCTGGATCCGCGCGGCCTCGCGCTCCGCCGACCCGACGAGCTCCTCCGCGCGGCGCTGGGCGGCGAGCAGCGTGCTCTCCGCCTCGGACGACGCGGTGGTGCGCACCTCCTCCGCCTCGCGGCGTGCCGTGGCGAGCAGCTCGGCGACCTCGTTCTCGGCGCGCGCCCGCAGCTGGCCGGACGCGAGCTTGGCGCGCGCGAGCGAGTCGGCCGCCTGCGCGTTCGCCTGCGTGACGACGTCGGACGACTGCTCCTCGGCCGAGCGCAGCAGCTGCTCGATGCGCGAGCCGAGGCCCGAGTAGGTGGGACGCTCGGCCTCGCGGAGCTGCCGGTGCGCCTCGGACAGCTCGCCCGCGGCCTGCAGCGTCTTGGCGTCGAGCGCCTCGACCTGCTGACGCGCGTCGGCCAGGGCCTTCTCCAGCGCGGTGATGCGGGCGTCGACAGACTCGCGTTCGTATCCGCGGAAGTTGACGACGGGGAACGGGGTCCGGGCGTCGGGCACGAGGGGTCCTCCAGGTCGCGCGGGTCCCGGCGCGGTGCGGTCTCGGTCGAGGCGCTCGTCGACGGCCGGATCCCGCCCGTCAGGATACGCGTGACAAGCGCCGTGGCGCCTCGCGTCAACCGTGCTGGACCGTGCTCGCGGTGGGCGTGATGTCCGGTGCGTCCGCGCCGGTCGAGGTGCCCGCCAAGACGCCCGTTTCGGACGGAGCGGGCCCCTCTGCCTATCCTGGGGCTTCTCGTCCCGGGAGGATCCTGCGTGCTCAAGCGACTGCTCACCGCCGGCGTCGGCGTCCTAGGACTCGTCGTCGTCGGCCTCGGCATCGCCTCCGCGACGGTCTGGAGGGCGGACGACGTGCTGGTCGCCGAGTCCGGCGGCCAGTCGCGGACGCTGGTCACGGACCCGGGGGTCCTCGAGCTCGGCGGCGACCCGGTGACGATCACGGTGCGCGTCCCCGACAAGGGGCGGGTCGTGCTGGCGGTCGGCCGCGACACCGACGTCGAGGGCTGGGTCGGCACCGACGCGCACGACCGCGTGACGGGCCTGTCCTCCTGGGACCGGCTCGCCGTGACGGGGGTGGAGGCGGCCCCGACCGCCTCCCCGTCCCCGTCGGACGCCGCGGCGCCGCCCGCCGACCCGGCTGCGACGCCCGCTCCGGGGGAGGCGCCGACCGAGGTGTCCACCGTCGCGGACCCGACGGGCAACGACATGTGGGTCGCCGAGTCGCAGGGCGACGGGAGCGCGACGCTCGTGTGGCACGCGCAGCCCGGCCGGTGGAGCCTCCTCGCGGTGAGCCCCGAGAGCGCTGCGGCCCCCACGCTCTCCCTCGCCTGGCCGCGGGTCGTGACGACCCCGTGGCTCTGGCCGTGCGTCGTCGTCGGTGGCCTGCTCGTCCTGCTGTCCGCCGGCCTCCTGCTGCGCGAGTGGCTCCGCCGGCGGGCGGGCATCATCGGTCCGCAGTGGCGGGACGTGACGACGGGCCCCACGCCGGTCGTGGCACCCACCGGTGCGGGGCAGCCCCTGACGCGTCGGCAGCTGCGTGAGGCGGCTGCCGCCGGGGCGTCCGGCGTCACCGCCCCCGCCGCCCCGCGCAACCCGTCGGGCGACCGGGGGTCCGAGGTGCCGGCCCAGGTCGGTACGCCGGCGGGTGCCCGCCCGCCGGTCCCGGCCGCGACGCACGCCGACGGTCCGGGGCTCACGGCGGTGACGGCGGCGTCGAGCCGCCGTGCGCTGCGCACCGGCTCGCAGCCGGTCGTGCCCGCGGGGACGACCTCCGACCGACCCGCCGACGCGGCGGCCCGTCCCGCGCCGAGCCCGGCCGACCAGGCGCGCGCGTCGGGCACGCTGTCCGACACGCCGGCCGGCGGGCCGTCGTCACCATGGGGCTCGTCGCCGGTCGGGGCCGGCCCGGCGGGGTCCCCGCCCCCGACGCCGGGCCGCACCCAGGGGTGGACCCCGGCGGCGCGGACCACCTCAGCAGCTCCTTCCGCCGCGGCCGGGTCCCGGCCGGCGGAAGGCTCGGCACCGCGCCCAGGCACCGGCTCCGGCGGCCCGACGACTTTCGGCCCGACCACCTCACGCCCGACCACCTCAGGCCCGACGACCTCGGGTCCGGCCACCTCGGGCCCGGCCGCCTCCGGCCCGGCCACCTCCGGCCCCGGCCGCCCAGGAGGCCTCAGCAGCGGCCCGGCCGAGCACGCGGCCCACGGCCGCCCCGCCTGGGCCACGGGTCCGATCCCCGTCACGCGGCCCGGAGCCCCGGCGGGTGGGCCGTCCCTTCCGACGCCCGGCGCCGTCGTCGGTGCACCCCGCGCGGGCGCGCCCGGACCCGGCGGGCCGACCACCCCGTCACGCGGCGGCGCACCGGGCGCCGGGACCTCCGGTGCGGGAGCGTCCGACCGGGCGCCCGCGTGGTCGGCGGTCCCGCCGCGTCCGGGTGCGAGGTCGGTCCCGGCGTCGGGTGGCACCGGCGGACCCGACGTCCCCCACGCGACGCACCGACCGACCTGGCTGCAGGAGCCCCCGCCGGGCGGCGCCGCTCGCGGTCCGTCCGGCGCCGAGCCCGGGGACCCGGCGGGATCGCGAGGCGACGCGTGGCGGCGGGCATGGGGCCTGCCGCCGCTCGAGCAGGATGCGCAGCAGGACACGACGAGGGAGGAGGACCGATGACCCGGAACCCGGTCGGCCACCGTCGTCGCGGCATCGCCGCGGGCCTCGCGGTCGCACTCGTGTCGGTCCTCGCGGCGTGCGGCAGCCCGCTCCCGCAGCCCGATCCCGAGCCGGTGCCGCCGGTGGCGCCCGCGGCGGTGACCGTCGCGCAGTCGAACGACGTGCTCACGGACCTCGGCGCCGTGCTGACCGCGGCGGACGCGACGCTCGACGCGAGCGCGCTGCCGCCGCGCGTCGAGGGGCCCGCCCTGGCCGTCCGGTCCGCGGAGTACGTCCGCGCGACGGCGACGGGGGGCGCGAAGCCGCCGACGGTGCTCCCCACGACGGCGCAGGTGCAGATCGTGCCGCAGACCACCACGTGGCCGCGGACCCAGCTCGTGGTGACGACGCAGCCGGACGACCTGCAGGCGCCGCGGATCCTGGCGCTGCAGCAGTCCGCTCCGCGCGAGCCGTACCGCCTGTGGGGCTGGGCGCGGATGGGGCAGGGCGTGCAGATGCCGCCGACGGCGGCGCCGGCGACGGGCAGCGCGGTGCTCGCGCCCGACGCGACCGGGCTCGTCGTGACGCCGACCGAGGCGCTGGCGCAGTACGCGGACCTCCTGGCGAACGGTGCGGCATCCCCGTACGCCGCGACGTTCGCGCCGGACGCGTTCCGCGCGGGCATCGAGGCTGCCCGCGCCGCGACCGTGGCCGGCGTCGAGGCCGCGGGAACGGCGACCGAGACGTACACGCCCGACCCGGCCCCGCAGGTGAGCCTGGCGACCGTCGACGGGGGAGCGCTCGTCGTCGGGCAGCTGACGACGGTGTCGACCGTGACGCTGACGGTCGCGGGTGGGACGATCCCCATCCAGGACCCGTTCTACGCGGCGCTGACCGGCACGCAGTCGGCCGGCACCGCCTTCGTGCGGACGTTCAGCGACGTCCTCGTGATGTACGTGCCCCCCGCGGGCAGCGGTGCACCCGTGCAGGTGCTGGCGGCGGAGCACGCGGTGACGTCCGCGTCCGCGAGCTGACCGGCACCACCCACAACTCCACGACCCGAGCCACCGACGGTGCCGCGCACCGCCCAAGGGAGACGCCCCATGTCGCAGCCCACCGGACCACGACCTCGTCTCGACGCCCGGGGCGCGGTCGACCTGTCGGCCCTCGCCCGGCCCGCGACGCCGCCGCCGGGAACTCCCGGCGGGCTGGCCGCACCGGGCGCGTACGTGCTCGACGTCGACGAGGCGTCGTTCGGCGACCTCGTCCAGAGATCGACGTCGCACCCCGTGGTGGTGGTGCTCTGGGCGTCGTGGAGCGAGGTCAGCTCGACGGTGGCCGCGGACCTCGCCGCCCTGGCGGAGGAGGACGGCGGGCGCTGGCTGCTCGCCCGCATCGACGCGGAGGCGAACCCTCAGGTGGCCGCCGCGTTCCAGGCGCAGTCCGTGCCGACGGTGGTCGCCGTGCTCGCCGGCCAGCCGCTGCCCCTGTTCCAGGGGGCCTACCCCAAGGACCAGGTGCGGGCCGTCGTCGACCAGGTGCTCGCCGCCGCCGAGGCGAACGGCATCACGGGGCGCGTGACGCCCGCCGGCCCGGACGACAGCACGCCACCGGCCGCCGAGCCCGACCTCCCGCCGCTGCACCAGGCCGCGTACGACGCGATCGAGCGCGACGATCTGCCGGCGGCGACGGCGGCCTACGAGCAGGCGCTCAAGGAGAACCCCCGCGACTCGCTCGCGCGCGCGGGCCTGGCGCAGGTCGCCCTGCTGGACCGGACGCGGGACGTCGACCTGCGGGCGGTGCGGGACCTTGCCGCCGGTCGACCGGACGACGTGGACGCCCAGCTCGCGGTCGCCGACGTCGACGTGCTCGGGGGACAGGTGGACGACGCGTTCGGACGGCTCGTCGACCTGCTGCGCACGGTGTCCGGAGCCGACCGTGAGCGTGTCCGGCTCCGGCTGGTCGACCTGTTCGAGGTCGTCGGCGGCGACGACCCGAGGGTCGTGAGCGCGCGCCGCGCGATGGCGAGCGCGCTCTACTGAGCTCCGTCGGGTCCCGTCGGGCACTGTCCTCGCAGGTCAGCGGCTTGCGGGCCGCCCGGCTGGACGCTCGTACGGTGGCGGTGACGGGCGTCACGGGGAGCGGATTTGCTCTTCTCGGCGGGCGCTGCGTAATGTTCTCGATGTCGCCCGGCAGGGAGGAACGGACACCGAAGATCAACTCGGTGGCTGGTCCCCCGGGCAGACAGCCTCGGACACTCCGACCGGCGACACGATCGCCGGTCGACAGGAGTGTCCGGACCTGGAACCTGGTTCCGCCCCGAAAACTCGCCTGACAGGCAAGTTTGACGCGGCAGGCCGGTTCCGCTAAGTTAGAACGGTTGCCTCCGGGCGGGTCGAGAGACCGAAACGG
>NZ_BONK01000011.1 GCF_016862675.1 Cellulomonas chitinilytica
CCCGGGAATCGGCATTTCCATCGGCGTCGCCGCTGCTACTCGCGGGGCGGTGACGACGTGGAACACGGCCTGGGTCCCCTGACCGGGGACTTCGCGCATCGGCGTGGCCTGCATCGAAGGCCTCCGGACGCAGGCGGAAGTGGTGGTCCGGGTGCTGTGCCGTCACTTGTAGGACGGGGCAGGGGTGGGGCCAAGGTGTTCTCGCTCATCCGGACAGTCGCGTCGGGCGTGGTGAGTGTCTGGGCGTCAGTTTCGAGCGGCGAGGCAAGCTTGACGAGACCGACGGGCACGAGAAACCCCGGCGGGCGCGGTGTGCGCGAGCTCGGCGGAGGTGGCGGAGAACGGTCCGGGCGTCGGGTTCGTCAGGCAGGTCCGGTCGAGGCGGTGGTGCCGGAGGGGTCGGTGGAGTCGGCGGAGTCGGCGGGGTCGGCGACGAAGAGGACGGCGCCGAGAGGCGGGATCCGCACCGCTGCGGAATACGGCCGGCTGTAGTGCGGCTGCGCCTCGGCGTGGATCTCACCGAGGTTGCCGACCCCCGAGCCGCCGTAGGCGACGGCGTCGGAGTTGTACGCCTCCCGCCAGCGGCCGCCGCTCGGCAGCGCCAGGCGGTAGGCCTCGTGCGGGATGCCGGAGAAGTTGACGACGACGGCGACGTCGGGGACGTCGACCCCCTTGCGCAGGTACGCGAGGAGGTTGTGGTCGGCGTCGTCCGAGTCGATCCACTCGAAGCCGTCGGGTGTGTGGTCCAGCTGCCAGAGGGCGGGCGTCTCGCGGTAGAGCGCGTTGAGGTCGCGGAGCGCGTCCCAGACACCGTGGTGGCTGGCGTCGAAGTCGAGGGCGCCCCAGTCGATCGACTGGCCCTCGGCCCACTCCGTGCGCTGCGCGAACTCGCTGCCCATGAAGAGCAGCTGCTTGCCGGGGTGGGTCCACTGGTAGGCGAGCAGGAGCCGGACGCCGGCGAGCTTCTGCCAGTGGTCCCCGGGCATGCGGCCGTACAGCGATCCCTTCCCATGGACCACCTCGTCGTGGCTGATGGGCAGGATGAAGCGCTCGGAGTAGGCGTAGACCATCGAGAACGTGATCTCGTGGTGGTGGTAGCGGCGGTGGATCGGCTGCTCGGCGAGGTAGCGGAGCGTGTCGTTCATCCAGCCCATGTTCCACTTCAGGCCGAAGCCGAGGCCGTCGGTGTCGGTGGGGGCGGTGACGCCGGGCCACGCGGTGGACTCCTCGGCGATCATCATCGTGCCGGGGGCGCGACGGTAGGCCGTGGCGTTGGCCTCCTGGAGGAACGAGATGGCCTCGAGGTTCTCGCGGCCGCCGTACTTGTTCGGGCGCCACTGGCCGGGCCGGCGGGAGTAGTCGAGGTAGAGCATCGAGGCGACGGCGTCGACCCGCAGGGCGTCGACGTGGAACACCTCGAGCCAGTAGATGGCGTTGGCGACGAGGAAGTTGCGGACCTCGACGCGGCCGAAGTTGAAGACATACGTGCCCCAGTCGGGGTGCTCACCGAGCAGCGGGTCCGGGTGCTCGTACAGCGAGGTGCCGTCGAAGTGGGCCAGCGACCACTCGTCCTTCGGGAAGTGCGCGGGCACCCAGTCGACGATGACGCCGATGCCTGCGCGGTGCAGGGTGTCGACGAGGTAGCGGAAGTCGTCGGGGTGGCCGAACCGGGACGTCGGCGCGAAGTACGACGAGACCTGGTACCCCCAGGAGCCGCCGAACGGGTGCTCGGCGACGGGCAGGAACTCGACGTGCGTGAACCCGAGGGCCAGGACGTACTCGGTGAGCTGGCTGGCGAGCTCGCGGTAGGACAGGCCCTGCCGCCACGACCCGAGGTGCACCTCGTAGATGCTCATGGGGCCGGTGTGCGGGTCGCGTTGCGCCCGGGCGGTCATCCATTCGTCGTCCGACCACTCGAAACGGGACTCGATGACGACCGAGGCGGTGGCGGGCGGTACCTCCGTGCCCTGCGCGAGCGGGTCGGCCTTCTGCCGCCACGAGCCGTCCTGACCGAGGACCTCGAACTTGTACCGGGCCCCGGCGGTCACGTCGGGCGCGAAGACCTCCCAGACGCCGCTGTCGCCGAGCGAGCGCATCGCGTGGACGGCGCCCTGCCAGTGGTTGAAGTCGCCGACGACCCGGACCGCGCGGGCGCTCGGCGCCCAGACGGCGAACGACGTGCCGTGCACCTCGCCGAGCACACCGGCGTAGGAGCGGACGTTCGCGCCGAGCACCGTCCAGAGCTGCTCGTGGCGGCCCTCGCGGATGAGGTGACGGTCGAGCTCCTGCACCGTGGGCAGGAAGCGGTACGGGTCGTCGACGAGGGTCGCGTGGCCGCCGTACGTGACCTCGATGCGGTAGTCAGGGACGTCGGTGCCGGAGAGGACCGCGACCCAGATGCCGTCCTGCTCGTGCCGTGCGGCGACGCGCGTGTCGGGCGTGATGACGACGACCTTCTCCGCGAGCGGGCGCAGCGTGCGGATCGTCACGCCGCCGTCGCCGACATGCGGCCCGAGGATGCCGTGCGGGTCGTAGTGGGCGCCCTCGGCGACGGTGCGCAGGGTGTCGGGATCGACGGGGACCGGGGAGGGCGCGGCCTGGTTCATCCCCCTACCCAACCACCCGGAGGGGGACCGTGCAGTCGGACCTGCCGACGAATGCGCCGGTCATCGCGCGCGAGGGCCGCGGGAGGGCCGGGTGGGAGGGCCGGGTGCGAGGTCGCGTGCGAGGTCGGGTTCGAGGGCGCGTGCGAGGGCCGCGTGACAGGGGTGCACGCCAGGGCCGGCCGAGAGGTCGGCGCGCGGGTCTGGGCGTGAGGCGACGACGAAGCCGGGGCGCGGGCCGGCACGCGGGCATGGGCGGGAGGCGGTGACGAGGCCGGGCGCGGGCGGGCACGTGCGCGCACGAGGCCGGGTGCGCGGCGCGCGAGGAGCAGGTGCTGTCAGGCGGGCGGGCGCTGGGCCGGGGCGGTGCTGCCGCGCGAGATGAGGCGGGGGAGAGGAGCGGTCGACGACACGACCGTTCCGGACGCGAGGAGGTTGAGCACCGAGTCGGCGACCTGCACGCCCATGCCGTGCACGTCGAGGCTCATGGCCGACAGCTGTGGGTGGGACAGGCGGCACAGCGCGGAGTCGTCCCACGCCAGCAGGGACAGCTGATCGGGGACGGCGATGCCGAGCTCGGCGGCGACCCGCAGCCCTGCGACGGCCATCACGTCGTTGTCGTAGATGATGGCGGACGGTGCGGAGCCGCGGCCGAGGAGGGTCCGGGTCGCCCGGACGGCGGACTCCTCGCCGTAGTCGCCCTCGAGCACGCTGCCCTGCGCGCCCAGGCGGGTGCACTCGGTGACGAAGGCCTCGGTGCGGGCCTGGGTGTGTGCGAGCGAGTGGGGTCCGGAGACGCGGCCGAGCCGGACGTGCCCGAGCCCGACGAGATGGCCGACCGCGTCGCGCATCGCCTGGGCGTTGTCGATCCACACGTTGGACACGGGCATCTCGCGGGTCGGCCCGCCGACGACGACCGTCGGGATGCCGAGCTCGAGGAGGACGTCGAGGCGGGCGTCCTCGACCTCGAGGTTCACGACGACGACGGCGTCGACGAGCTTGCCCTCGCCCCACCGGCGGTATGCGCGGATCTCCGCCTCGTGGTCCGGCACGACGTGCAGGAGCAGCGAGCGGCCCTCGGTGGCGATGGACTCCTCGATGCCGGCGATGAGCTCCATGAAGAAGGGCTCGAGCCCCAGCATGCGGGCAGGCCGGGCGAGGACCAGGCCGACCGCGTCCATCCCTTGCGTCACGTCCGCCAGCGTAGTGGCGGGGTGTCGCAGGTCAGCGCGGAGACTGGGTGAGGTCACGCGCGGCGCCGGTGGGCGGGGACGGCGGGGTCGACGACGGGGTCGACGACGGTGTGGGCGACGGCGTGGACGACGGGCTCGGCGTCGGCTCGGCCGCGACGACGACGTCGTTCGCCGTGCGCAGGACGGGGTACCGGGTGAGCGCGTCCGGGTCGAACCGGCCCTGCGTGCGGACGTGGAAGCTCACCGACGTCCCCGCCGGGACGTCGACGACCGCGTCGTCGACGACGGCGGACGGGTCGAGCCGGTCCACGAGCAGCGTGACCGCGCGGGCGAGCGACGTGGCGTGCACGTCGACCCGGAAGCCGTCCTGCACCGGGCTGACCGTGGCGCGCACGGGCTGCGGGTCGAGCCGCAGGTCGACGTCCTCGACCCACGTGTGCACGGTCGTCACGTCGCCGAGCCGGGCGACGAGAGCCTCGCCCGCCACGTCGTCCGGGACGGCCACGCCGTCGGGCAGCGCGAACAGCCCGACCGACCAGGCACCGACCGCGAGGCCGAGGTCCACGCCGGAGACGACGGCGCCGTCGAGCCGCTGCCGGGACACGTGGACGACGCCCTGCCAGATGGCGGCCGTGTCGTTGACGACGGCGAGCATGAGCCGGCCGTCGCGCGGCTGCACGGTGATCGTCCGCGGCCGGTAGGCGTGCTCGAGGGCGTACCAGAGCGGCTTGGGTCGCTCGTCGCCGTCGATCGCGGCCCACGACGTCACGGGCCAGCAGTCGTTGAGCTGCCACACGATCGAGCCCGCCGTCCGCGGCCACCACGAGCGGTAGTGCTCGATCGCGAACTGCACGGCACGCGCCTGGTTGAGCTGCGTGGCCCAGTGCCAGTCGACGAAGGCGTCGGGCACGCCGAGGTGCGGGGTGAGCCCCCGGTCGAGCTTGCCGTTGCCGTCGTCCGCCTTCTGGTGCAGGAGGAACGCCGGGTCCGTCTTGGTCAGCTCGTCCCCGGCGACCGGGTGCACCGCGCGGGTGAGCGTGGCCCACGTCGGCGGGCCCTGGAAGCCGAACTCCGAGCAGAACCGCGGCACCTCGTCGCCGTACACGGTCCAGTCGACGCGGTTCCACACCTCCCACTGGTGGTGAGTGCCGTGGTCGGGGTCGTTGGGGTGGACCTCGTCGAGCGCGAAGCCGGGGGAGTACGGCGACCCGTCGGCGTACGGGCGGGTCGGGTCGAGCTCGGCGACCACGTCGCGCAGCAGCTCGGTCGCGTACCGCAGGCCCCACGTGCGGCCGTCGAGCTCCTGCGGCCAGCCCCAGTCCATGAAGCCCCACAGGTTCTCGTTGCCGCCGTTCCACAGCACGAGCGACGGGTGCGGGGTGAGCCGGCCGACGTGCTCGCGGGCCTCGGCCTCCAGCTCGTCCCAGATCGGCTGCTCCTCGGGGTACGCGGCGCACGCGAGCAGGAAGTCCTGCCAGACGAGGACGCCGCGCTCGTCGCACAGCTCGTAGAAGTCCTCCGACTCGTAGATGCCGCCGCCCCACACGCGCAGGAGGTTGAGGTGGGCGTCGACCGCCTGGTCGATGCGGTGCGCGAGCCGTTCGCGGGTGATCCGGGTGAGCAGGTGGTCGTCGGGGATCCAGTTGGCGCCCTTGACGAAGATCGGCCGGCCGTTGACGCGGAACGTGAACGGGGTGCCGTCGTCGTCGGGGGTCGTGTCGAGCTCGACCGTGCGGAAGCCGATGCGCCGCGTCCACGTGTCCAGGGCGGCGGCCGGCCGCTCGGCTGCGGGGTCGACGAGCGTCACCGCGAGCTCGGACAGCGGCTGCGCGCCGTGCCCGACGGGCCACCACAGCTCGGCGTGGGGGACCTCGAGGGCGAGCACACCGGTCGAGGTCCCCGCGCTCAGCGTCACCGCGGCCTCGGCGCCCGCGACCCTCGCACGTACCACGAGCGGCACGTCCGACCCGGGGAGCCCCGAGCGCTCCACGTCGACGTGCACGGCGACATGACCGGTGCCCTCGCCGTCGACCGTCACGCGCGGACGCACCGCCGCGAGGCGGGCCACCCGCCAGCGCTCCACCCGGGCGGGCCGCCACAGCCCCGCCGTCTGCAGGTCCGGTCCCCAGTCCCAGCCGAACGAGCACGCCATCTTGCGGACCATGTTGTACGGCTGCGGGTAGGGCGACGGGCGGGAGCCGAGGCGCGCGGCCTCCTCCTCGGCGTGCTCCAGGGCCGATCGCAGGGCGACGCGGAGCCGCTGCGTGGTCGGGCGGACGAGGTCGCGCACGTCGAACCGGTACGACCGGTGCATGTTCGCGGTCCGGCCGAGCACGTGGTCGTCGAGCGTGATCGTCGCGACCGTGTCGACGCCGTCGAGCACCAGGTCGACGCGCTCGTCGGGTGCGGGTGCCGCGAGGTGGAGGTCACGCTCGTACACCCAGTCGGTGCGGCGCATCCACGCCAGCGCCTCCTCGTGCCGGTCGACGTACGGGTCCGGGATCAGGCCGGCGTCCAGGAGGGCGGTGTGGCTGGTGCCCGGCACGTGGGTGCGGATCCGGCGGCCGAGGAGGTCGGCCGGGACCGGCCCGGCGACGGCCGCGACCGTCCAGCCGTCGTACAGGTCCTGCGTGTTCATGGGAGGTGCTCCAGCTTCGTGGGGCCGAGGTGCTGTGCCGATGACGTCGTGGACTACTTCGTGGCCCCTTGCGTGAACCCGTTGTAGATGTACCGCTGCAGGAACAGGAAGAGCACGAGGATCGGGATGATCGTGATCACGACGCACGCGCAGATGGCTTCCCACTGCGAGCCGTACGGTCCCTTGAACGCGAACAGCGCCGTGGAGATCGGCAGCTTGTCCGGGTCGTTGAGGTAGAGGTACGGCAGGAAGAACTCGTTGTAGATGCCGATGCCCTTGATGATCACCACGGTGGCGATCGCGGGCCTCAGGTTGGGCAGGATGATCTGGAAGAAGATCCGCAGGTGCCCGGCGCCCTCGATCATCGCGGCCTCGTCGAGCGAGCGCGGGATGCTGCGCATGAACTGCAGGAAGATGTAGATCGAGACGATGTCCGTGCCCATGAACAGCAGGATCAGCGCCCAGCGCGAGCCGTAGAGCCCGAGGCCGTTGATGATCTGGAACGTCGCGACCTGCGTCGTCACGCCCGGGACGAGCGTCGCCAGCAGGAAGAGCAGGAGCACGATGGTGCGGCCCTTGAACCGGAAGCGGTCGAGCGCGTACGCCGTCGCCGCCCCGATGAGGATCGTGCCGGCGATGGCCGCGACGAAGATCAGCGCGGTGTTGAAGAAGGCCAGCGCCATGCCGCCCTTCGTGAACGCCAGGACGTAGTTGTCGACGTTGAACCAGTCGGCGGGCGGCTGGAACGGGTTCGTCGAGAGGAACTCCTGGTTCGTCTTGAACGACCCGAACAGGATGAGCCCGAGCGGCAGCAGCGTGACGATCGAGGCGACGACGAGGGTCGTGTACTTGGCGGTGACCGCGGCGACCTTCACGTGAGATCCACCTCCTCCTCGGGGACGAGCCTGCGCTGGATCCAGGTGACCAGCAGGACGAAGACCAGCAGCACGACGGCCATGGCGGACGCGAGCCCGACGGTGTTGCGCTGGAAGGCCATCCAGACGGTCCGGATGACGAACGTCTCCGTCCCGTTGGCGCCGTTCGTCATGACGAAGGGGATCTCGAAGACCGACAGGGAGCCGGAGATGCCGAGGATGAAGGCGAGTCCGACGATCGGCCGGATGGACGGCAGGATGATCGACCAGAACTCGTGCCAGCGGTTCGCGCCGTCGAGCGCCGCCGCCTCGTAGATCTCGGAGTTGATGGACTGGATCGCGCCCAGGAACATCACGAACGTGAGACCCGTGTACCGCCAGACGGAGACGGCCGCGAGCGAGTAGTTCGCGATGTCCGGGTCGCCCGTCCACTGGTGGACGAGGCTCTCCAGACCGGTCTTCATCAGGACGGTGTCCAGGCCGCCGCCCGGCTTGAGGAAGTTGAGGAAGATCAGGCCGATCGCGACGCCGTTGATGAGGTACGGGAAGAACAGGATGCCCTTCCACATGTTCTTGAACCGGACCTTGAACGACAGGATCGTCGCGAAGTAGAGCGCGAGCGCCATCTGCACCAACGAGCCGACGACGTAGTACAGCGAGACGTAGAAGACCCGCAGGTTGTCGGGGTCGGTGAAGACCTCGACGTAGTTGTCCAGCCCGACGAAGGCTTTGTGCTTGTCCAAACCGTCCCAGTCGGTCACCGAGTACCAGAACATGTTGACGACGGGCGTGTACGTCAGGAGCAGCAGCAGGCCGACCGGGACGAGCAGGAACAGGTAGGGCGTGAGCCGGCGGTACCACGCCGAGCGGCGGCCCGCCCCACCCGGGGTACGGGTGGGGCGGGCCACGTCAGGCTCGGACGCGGCCGCGATCATCGGGCCGAGGCCCGTGGGTGCGGACGTCATGGCGCGTGACCTCAGGCGCCGGCGTCCGCGCGGCCCTCGGCCCACTTGCCGTTGAGGTCGTCGAAGATCTGCTCCTTCGTGCGGGCACCGGAGCGGGCGTCGTCGATGATCTGCAGGCGGTACTTCGGGTCGGTCGTGACGATGCCGGACGCGGTGTCGATGTCCGCGAACAGCGACTCCTTGCCCGCGGGCGCGGGGTTCATCGTGATCATCTCGACCTGCGACATGAAGCTCTCGAGCGCGGCCGGGACGGCGCCGTCGATGAGCGGGGACAGGCCGACCTGCGACTCGGAGTAGCCCGAGTCGTGGTTGAACCAGTCGATCCACGCACGCGCGGTCGCCTTGTTCTTCGAGTGCACGTTGATGCCGAGGTTGTAGTCGCCGCCGGCCACGGTGTGGAACTTGCCGTCGACCTGGACCGGGACGGGCATGTAGGCGATGTCCGCCGGGTCGGCACCCGCGTCCTTCGCGGCCGCGGCCATCTGCGGGATCGCCCACGAGCCGAGCGCCATGGTGGCGATGTCGCCGACGCCGATCTGGCGCTTGGACCCCTCCCAGTCGGTGGTGGTCGGGTCCGCCTCGGTGAGGCCCTGCTTGACGGCGTCGTAGATCGTGCCGTCGATGACGCCGTAGTCGGAGTCCGGGGTCCACGGGGTGTCCGTCTGCGTCATCTCGTTGAGGGCGTCGGGGTCGGCCGTGACCGCTCCCCGCCAGCCGTCCCACTGCGACAGCGCCCAGGAGTCCTTGTAGTTCGTGTAGAGCGGCGCGACCTTGGCGACGCCCTTGTCCTTGATGGTCTGCAGGTCGTCGAGGAACTCCTGCGGGGTGGTCGGGAACTCGGTGATCCCGGCCTCCTCCCACACGCGCTTGTTGTAGAGGATGCCCTGGACGTTGCCGACGACGGGGATGCCGTAGGACTTGCCGTCGAAGGACTTGTCGTTGAGCCAGCGGTAGTCCTTCTCCATCTCGGCCTGGTCGCCGAGCGGCTCGAAGAAGTCGGGGAGCTGGTCGGGGGTGACCGAGCCGGGGATGGCGAGGACGTCGCCGTAGTCGTCGGTGTTCATCCGGGTCTTGACGGTGCCCTCGTAGTCCTTGACGCCCTCGACCTTGACGTCCGTGACTTCGGGGTACTTCTTCTTGAACTCCGTGACGTACGTGTCGAACGTGCCGTCCTCGACGAGGTCGGTGCGCCACGTCAGGACGGAGATCTTCCCCGAGGGGGTGCCGTCGGCGTTGCCGCTGCTGTCGTCGCCGCTGCCGCTGCCGCCCGAGCACGCTGCGGTGAGGGCGAGGACCGTGCCTGCCGCGGCGAGCGCGAGCAGTCGTCGCTTCTGAGGGAACATCTGTGATCCTCTCGTCGTCCCGGCACCTCCGCGTGCCGGCCGGGTGGAGGGGCGTCGTTGCCGGTGGGTCGGGGACCCTGCTCCGTGTGGCATTCTTAAGCAAGTGAACAAAGTAAGTCAACGGGCGTGTCGTGCCAGAAGCGGCCCGTGCCCGGATCGTTATGGTGAGCGCGGCCCGTGCACCGACCGGAGGGAGCACCCGTGAGCCACTCGCAGGCCGGGCTGGGCGCCGCCCACGCGTCGAGCCGCGCCGCGATCCTCGACCTGATCCGCGCCTCCGGCACGATCAGCCGGGTCGAGCTCACCCGTGCGACCGGACTCACGGCAGCCACCATCTCGACGGTGGTCCGGCGGCTCATCGACGACGGCCTCGTCCTCGAGGTCGGTCGCGCCGAGTCGACCGGCGGCAAGCCCCGCATGCTGCTCGAGCTCGACCCGCTGGCCCGCTACGCCGTCGGCGTCCACCTCGACCACGCCGGCATCACCTACGTCATCGCGAACCTCGGCGGCGCGATCGTCGCGCGCTGGAAGCGACCCGGCGCCGGCTCGGACGACCCGCGCGAGGTCGTCGCCCGCATCGGCGGCGAGATCGCCGCGACCGTCGCGCGCGTCGGCGTCGACCCCGCCCGGCTGCTCGGCCTGGGCGTCGTGTCACCCGGACCGATCTCGGCGTTCACCGGCATGACGCTCACGCCGCCCGTCATGCAGGCCTGGACCGAGTTCCCCCTCGCGGCCGCGCTCGAGGACGCCGTCGGGCTGCCCGTGCTGCTCGACAACGACGCCACCGCCGCGGCGATCGGGGAGTACTGGTCCGGCGGCATCACGTCGGGCGCCGCGTTCGCCGCGCTCTACATGGGCACCGGCATCGGCGCGGGCATCATCGTCGACGGCACCGTCTACCGGGGTTCCAGCTCGAACGCCGGCGAGGTCGGCCACATCTGCGTCGACCTCGACGGGCCGCCGTGCTGGTGCGGCAGCGTCGGGTGCGTCGAGGCGCTCGCCGGCCCCGCCGCCGTCGTCGCCGCCGCCCGGGACGCGGGCGTGGAGCTCCCCGGCCGCGGGGTGTCCGAGGACTTCGCCGTGCTCGCGCGGGCCGCCGCGCGCGGTGAGGAGCAGCCCATGCGGATCCTGCGACGGTCCGCCCGCTACGTCGGGGTCGCCGCGCAGACCCTGGCCAACGTGCTCGACCTCGAGCTCGTCGTGCTCACCGGGCCCGCGTTCGCGCTCGCCGGCTCGCTGTACGTCCCGGAGGTCGAACGCCGGCTGGCGCAGTCGTTCTTCGCGCGTGGCAGCCATCCCGTGCGGGTCGCCATCTCGACGAACGCGCCCGAGGCCGCCGCCGTCGGTGCCGCCGCGCTGGTGCTGCAGAGCGAGCTGGCCCCCCGGCAGGCGGGGATGCGGATGCCCGAACGGTCGCTCGAGGTGCCGACCGGGACCTGAGCCGCGCGACGGCTCGCGACGGTGTGGTCTCAGACCGCGCCGAGCAGGCGGTCGAGCCCGGCGAGCGGGATCGGCACCCACGACGGACGGTTGCGCGACTCGTACACGACCTCGTACAGCGTCTTGTCGAGCTCGAGCGCGCGCAGCAGCACCGGGACCTGCTCCTCGTCGGACCCCGCGGCGTAGCCGTCGAGCAGGGCGGCCCGTGCCTCGCCGGTCCAGCGGGTGGCGGCCTCGCCGGTGAGGCCGCCGACCGCGGCCGCGTAGTCGAACGAGCGCAGCATCCCCGCGACGTCCCGCACCGCGAGGTCCGGCCGGGTCCGCTGCTCCAGCGGCGCCGACGGCTCACCCTCGAAGTCCGTGACGAACCAGCGGTCCGTCGAGCGCAGCACCTGGCCGAGGTGCAGGTCGCCGTGCACCCGCTGCCGCGGCGGGGCCGTCGGCAGCGCCCGGACCTGCGCGAGCACCCCGTCCACGGCCGGCGCGAACCGGGCGAGCGACGGGACCGCGGACGTCGCCCACGCGAACCGGCCGGCGAGCGACGCGGCCACCGCGGCCGGGCCGTCCTCGGCGCGCGTCGTCGCGTCCGTGCCGAAGCCGCGCACGAGGGCGGTGTGCATCGTGGCCACCACCTCGCCGAGCTCGGCGGCGAGCGCCGCGAACGACTCCTCGCGCTCGGCGTACCCGCACGCCAGGACGAAGCCGTCCTGCGCCTGCGGCACGAACGCGCTCAGCACGCCGAGGTACCCGTGGGCCGTCGTGCCGTCCGGCGCCGGCCAGTCCGCCTCGACCCAGGCCAGGGGCTCGGGCACGTGCGTCCAGCCGACCTCGACGAGCCGCCGGGGGACCTCGACGTCCGGGTTCTCGCCGGGCTGCAGCGCGCGCAGCACCTTGAGGATCGCGACCGGGCGCTCCGACCCGAGGACCACCGACGTGTTGGACTGCTCGCCGGACACCGCCCGGGCCGTGGCCGGGTCCGCGCCGGTGCCCGGACCGTCGGCGGCCGCGAGCCACGCCTGCACGAACGCCGGGTGCGCGGCGCCGTCCAGCACCACGCGGTCGCCGAGCACGCCCAGCGCGTCGTCGGGCACGTCCGCGCCCACCGGGACGAGCACCAGCGGCACCTGGAGCAGCGCGTCGATCGAGCCGGCCCGCACCCGGACGAGCACGTCCTCGACGCCGTCCGCGAGGGCGCGCCGCTCGACGACCGACAGCGTCGCCTCCGCCCCCTTCGCCGGGTACCAGCGCCGGGCGGGCAGCCACGCGCGCAGCAGCTCGACGAGACCGTCGTCGTCCGCGCGCGCCTGACCGGCCGTCACGGTGCCGTCAGCTCGAGCCAGTAGAAGTCGCGCGAGCCGAGCGTGAAGAACGCCGTGCCCGCGTCGGACACCGTCGCGAACTCCGCGCCGCCGAACACGTCCCGCATCGACCAGCCCGCGAGCTCGGGGAGCTTGAGGGTCGCCGCCCGGGCCGTCGACGCGAGGTTCGCGACGCACAGCAGCTGCTCGTCGCCCGTCGTGCGCAGGAACGCGAGCACCGCGTCGTTGTCCGACGACACCACCTGGAAGTCGCCCCTGCCGAGCGCGGGGTGCCGGCGCCGCACGGTGAGCATGCCGCGGACCCAGTGCAGCAGCGACGTCGGCTGGGCGAGCTGCGCCTCGACGTTCGTGTGGCTGTAGTGGTGCACCAGCGACTGGACGAGCGGCAGGTACAGCTTGCCGGGGTCGGCCGTGGAGAAGCCCGCGTTGCGGTCCGGGGTCCACTGCATCGGGGTGCGGACCGAGTCGCGGTCCGGCAGCCAGATGTTGTCGCCCATGCCGATCTCGTCGCCGTAGTACAGGCAGGGGCTCCCGGGCAGCGAGAGCAGCAGGGCGTGCGCGAGCTCGATCTCCTTGCGGGAGTTGTCGAGCAGCGGGGCCAGCCGGCGGCGGATCCCGACGTTCGCGCGCATCCGGGAGTCCGGCGCGTACCACCCGTACATCGACGCGCGCTCCTCGGTGGACACCATCTCGAGCGTGAGCTCGTCGTGGTTGCGCAGGAAGGTGCTCCACTGGGCGCCGTTGTTCGGGATCGCCGGGGTGTCGGCGAGGATGTCGATGATCTGCGTCGCCCGCTGGTCCCGGATCGCGTAGTAGATGCGCGGCATCACGGGGAAGTGGAAGCACATGTGGCACTCGGGCTCGTCCTCGGTGCCGAAGTAGTGCACCACGTCCTCGGGCCACTGGTTCGCCTCGGCCAGCATGATCCGGCCGGGGAACTCGGCGTCGATCATCGCGCGCAGGTCCCGCAGGAACGCGTGCGTCTCCGGGAGGTTCTCGCAGTTCGTGCCCTCGGCCTCGAACAGGTACGGCACCGCGTCGAGGCGGAACCCGTCGATGCCGAGGCGCAGCCAGAACCGGGTGACGTCCTTCATCGCCTCGACCACGCGCGGGTTCTCGAAGTTGAGGTCCGGCTGGTGGCTGAAGAAGCGGTGCCAGAAGTACTGGCGACGCACGGGGTCGAACGTCCAGTTCGACGTCTCGGTGTCGACGAAGATGATCCGCGCGTCCTGGTAGCGCGTGTTGTCGTCGCTCCACACGTAGAAGTCGCCGTACGGACCCTCCGGGTCGGAGCGCGACGCCTGGAACCACGGGTGCTGGTCGCTCGTGTGGTTCATCACGCAGTCGATGACGATCCGGATGCCGCGCGCGTGCGCCTTCTCGATGAGCTCGGAGAAGTCGGCCACCGTGCCGTACTGCCCGGCGATCGCCGTGTAGTCCGCGACGTCGTAGCCGCCGTCACGCAGGGGGCTCGGGAAGAACGGTGGCAGCCACAGGCAGTCGATGCCCAGCCACTGCAGGTAGTCCAGCCGGTCGATGAGGCCCCGCAGGTCGCCGCTGCCCGCGCCCGTCGCGTCCGAGAAGCAGCGCAGCATGACCTCGTAGAACACGGCCGTGCGGTACCACTCGCGGTCGTCGACGAGGCCGGGGCTCGGCGTGTCCGCGGGGACGGCCGGCTGCCGGCGCGGCGGCAGCGCGGTCAGGGCGATCTGCCCGGTCGTGGGCGCGGGCTCGCGCACGCGCACCGCCGGGAAGGGTGGCTGCTCGGTGCTCACGGCGCGTCCAGCGACACGACGTGGGCCTGGCGCACGCTCGGGTCGAACCGCACGTACACCTGCGACCCCCACGCGTACGTGTCGCCGGACAGCACGTCGCGGGCCACGACGGGCCGGTCGGTCGGCAGGCCGAACGCGGCCAGGTCGAGCTCGACGCCCGCCTCGCGCGTGTTCCACGTGTCGAGGTTCACCACGACGACGACCGTGTCCGGGCGCCCCGTCGGGGAGTGCGCGGCGTCGAGGTGCCGGGAGAACGCGAGCACCGCGGGGTCCGTCGTCGGGTGCACCCGCAGGTTGCGCAGCTGCTGCAGCGCCGGGTGCGCGCGGCGGATGCCGTTGAGCTTGCCCAGCAGCATCGCGATGCCGAACTGGTCGCCGTGCGACCAGTCGCGGGGCTTGAACTCGTACTTCTCGTTGTCGATCTGCTCGTCGACGCCGGGGCGCGGCACGTCCTCGACGAGCTCGTAGCCCGAGTAGACGCCCCACGTCGGCGAGCCCGTCGCCGCGAGCACCGCCCGCACCGCGAAGCCGCGCACACCGGTGGCCTGCAGGTACGGCGGCAGGATGTCGTGCGTCGTCGGCCAGAAGCTCGGCCGCATCCACGCCGCCTGGTCGCCCGAGACCTCCGTGAGGTACTCGGTGATCTCGTCCTTCGTGTTGCGCCACGTGAAGTACGTGTACGACTGGTGGAACCCGATCTTCGCGAGCGTCTGCATCATCGCCGGCTTCGTGAACGCCTCCGACAGGAAGATCACGTCCGGGTGCGCGGCACGCACGTCGGCCAGGAGCCAGGACCAGAAGTCCAGCGGCTTGGTGTGCGGGTTGTCGACGCGGAACAGGGTGACCCCGTGGTCGATCCACACCTGCAGCACGCGCCGGATCTCGTGCGCGATGCCCTCGGGGTCGTTGTCGAAGTTGAGCGGGTAGATGTCCTGGTACTTCTTCGGCGGGTTCTCGGCGTACGCGATCGTGCCGTCCGCGCGCGTCGTGAACCACTCCGGGTGCTGCGTGACCCACGGGTGGTCCGGCGAGCACTGCAGCGCGACGTCGAGCGCCACCTCCAGGCCGAGCCCGCGCGCCGACGCGACGAACGCGTCGAAGTCGTCGAACGTGCCCAGGCTCGGCTCGATCGCGTCGTGGCCGCCCGCCTCCGAGCCGATCGCGTACGGCGAGCCCGGGTCGCCGGGCTGCGCGTCGAGCGAGTTGTTGCGGCCCTTGCGGTACGTGGTCCCGATGGGGTGGATGGGCGTCAGGTAGACGACGTCGAAGCCCATCTCCGCGATCCGGGGCAGCTCCTCGGCCGCCGTGCGCAGCGTCCCGCTCGCCCACCGGCCCGTGTCCGGGTCGAGCCGGGCGCCCTGCGACCGCGGGAACAGCTCGTACCACGCGCCCGCCAGGGCGAGCGGGCGGTCGACGACCAGCGGGTACCGCTCGGACGCCGTCACCATGTCACGCAGGGGCTGCTGCGCGAGCGCGGCACGGACCTCGGCCGACAGCCCGGCCGCGAGTCGGGCGAGCGGGGGGCGCTTCGTGTCGCGCAGCGCGCTCGCCGCGTCGACGAGCACCTGGGCGGCCGTCGGGCCCATCGTCTCCGCGCCCGTCCGGGTCGCCGCCCGGGTCAGCACGCGCGCGCCCTCGGTGAGCATCAGCTCGACGTCGATGCCCGCCTCGACCTTGATCGCCGCGTCGTGCGCCCATGTGCCGAACGGGTCGGACCAGCCCTCCACGCGGAACGTCCACGTGCCCGTCCGGTCCGGGACGACCCAGCCCTCGAAGCGGTCGAGGCCGGGCGCGACGTCGACCATCCGGGTCCGGGCCTGGTCCACGCCGTCCGGGTCGGTCAGCACGGCGGTCGCCGCGACCGCGTCGTGGCCCTCGCGGAACACCGTGGCGCGGACCGGCACGGCCTCGCCGACCACGGCCTTCGCCGGGAAGCGGCCCTCCTCGGCGACGGGGGAGACGTCGACGACCGGGATGCGGCCGATCCGGGGGGCGGCGACGGGGGCCGAGGCGGGGGCGGGGGTCGCGGGCGTCGCAGCGGGCGCCGGAGCGGGTGCCGGACCTGGTGCCGGAGCGGGTGTCGGGGCGTCCGCGGCGGCCTGCGCAGCGGCGTCGGCCGGCACCGACGACGTCGCGCGGCCGGGGGTGGGCTGCGCGGCGCTCGTCCGGCGGGCGGACGTGCCGCGGGCTCGGGACGGAGGGGGAGTCGTCACGTTCCTGAACCTATCCGCACGTCCACCCCCCGGGCATCCGGTGCGCCTGCGCGCCACCTCCCGGCCATCCGGCGCACGCGCGATCTGCGTACTGTCAGGGGGCGTGAGAGCTATCCGCCGGTTCATCGTCCGCACCGTGCTCCCGGACGAGCTCGCGCCCCTCGACGAGCTCGCGCACAACCTGCGCTGGTCGTGGCACGCGCCCACGCGCGACCTGTTCGCCGCGATCGACGCCGAACGGTGGGCGGCCGTCGGCGGCGACCCCGTGGCCCTGCTCGGCGCCCTCGAGCCGGGACGTCTCGCGGCGCTCGCGGCGGACGCGGCGTTCGTCGGCCGCGTCCGCGAGGCCGCGCACGACCTGCACGTCTACCTCACGGCACCGCGGTGGTACCAGCAGCAGCAGTCGGCGCAGCTGCCGCGGGCGGTCGCGTACTTCTCGCCCGAGTACGGCATCACGTCCGTCCTGCCGCAGTACTCGGGCGGGCTCGGCATCCTCGCGGGCGACCACCTCAAGAGCGCGTCCGACCTCGGCGTGCCGCTCGTGGGCGTCGGGCTGCTGTACGGCTCGGGCTACTTCAAGCAGTCGCTCACCCGGGACGGCTGGCAGGTGGAGACGTACCCGGTGCTCGACCCGGACGGCATGCCGCTCACGCTGCTGCGCGAACCGGACGGGTCACCCGCGGTCGTCACCGTCGAGCTGCCCGGCGGCGGCGCCCTGCACGCGCACGTGTGGCGGGCCGCCGTCGGCCGGGTGCCGCTGCTGCTGCTCGACTCGGACGTCCCGGAGAACGACGACGCGGTCCGGCACGTCACCGACCGGCTCTACGGCGGCGGCGGGGAGCACCGGCTGCGTCAGGAGCTGCTGCTCGGCGTCGGTGGCGTGCGGGCGCTGCGTGTGTGGTCGCGCCTGAGCGGTGCCCCGGAGCCGGAGGTCTTCCACACGAACGAGGGCCACGCGGGCTTCCTCGGGGTCGAGCGGATCCGGGAGCTCGTCGCGACCGGTCTCACGTTCGACGAGGCGCTCGAGGCGGTCCGCGCCGCGACGGTCTTCACGACCCACACCCCCGTCCCGGCGGGCATCGACCGGTTCGAGGCGAAGCTCGTCGCGCAGTACTTCGGCGGCGACAACGAGACGCCCGGCGTCCCGGTCGAGCGCGTCCTCGCGCTCGGGGCCGAGGACCACGAGGGCGGCGACCCGCTCGTGTTCAACATGGCCGTCATGGGCCTGCGGCTCGGTGGCCGGGCGAACGGGGTGTCGCTGCTGCACGGCCAGGTGTCCCGGGGCATGTTCGCCGGGCTGTGGCCCGGGTTCGACGACGTCGAGGTGCCGATCGGGTCCGTGACGAACGGCGTGCACGCCCCCACGTGGGTGCACCGGTCGCTCGTCGAGCTCGTGCAGCGGCGGCTGCGGCCGGACGAGGTCGCGTCGGGCAGCGGGTGGCTGCGCACCGGCGCGATCGGCGACGACGAGCTGTGGTCGCTGCGCGGCGCCCTGCGGGCCGAGCTCGTCGCCGAGGCGCGGGTGCGGCTGCGGCGGTCGTGGCTGCGCCGGGGCGCCAGCGCGGCCGAGCTCGGCTGGGTGGACGACGTGCTGTCGCCCGACGTCCTCACCCTCGGGTTCGCCCGGCGCGTGCCCACGTACAAGCGGCTCACGCTCATGCTGCGCGACCCCGACCGGCTGCGCGCCCTGCTCCTGCACCCCGAGCGTCCCGTGCAGCTCGTCGTCGCCGGCAAGTCCCACCCCGACGACGACCAGGGCAAGCGGCTCATCCAGCAGCTCGTGCGGTTCGCGGATGCGCCGGACGTCCGCCACCGCATCGTGTTCCTGCCGAACTACGACATCGCGATGGCCCAGGCGCTGTACCCGGGCTGCGACGTGTGGCTGAACAACCCGCTGCGGCCGCTCGAGGCGTGCGGCACGTCCGGCATGAAGTCGGCGCTCAACGGCGGCCTCAACCTCTCGGTGCTCGACGGCTGGTGGGACGAGTGGTTCGACGGGGAGAACGGCTGGGCCATCCCGACGGCCGACGGCGTCGACGACGTCGACCGCCGCGACGACCTCGAGGCCGCCGCGCTGTACGACCTCGTCGAGCACCAGGTCGCGGCCCGGTTCTACGACCGGGACGACCGAGGGCTGCCCACGCGCTGGCTCGAGATGGTGCGGCACACGCTCGCGACGCTCGGGCCGAAGGTGCAGGCCACCCGCATGGTCGCCGACTACACGCGCTACCTGTACGTGCCGGCGACGGCCGCGGGCCGGGCGCTGGCGGCGTCCGACCACGAGGGTGCCCGCGCGCTCGCGGCATGGAAGGCCCGGGTGCGGGACGCGTGGGAGCACGTGCACGTCGACCACGTGGAGACCGGCGGCATCGGGGAGGTGCCGCAGGTCGGGGACGAGCTGCACGTCAAGGCGTACGTCTCCCTCGGCTCCCTGGACCCGTCCGAGGTCCAGGTGCAGGTCGTGCACGGCCGGGTGACGGAGGCCGACGAGCTCGACGGGTACGCGGTCGACGCGCTGGTGCTCGCCGAGACGTTCGAGGCAGGACGGCACGCGTTCGCCGGGGACGTGCCGCTGCAGCGGTCCGGTCCGTTCGGGTACACCGTCCGGGTGGTGCCACGGCGGGACGGGCTGTCGTCGGCGGCCGAGCTGGCGCTCGTCGCGAACGCGCCCGCCTGACCTCTTCTTGGACGCGCGTCCAACGACGTACAGTCGGCCGCATGACGCACACCCACGACGTCGTGGTCGTCGGCGCGGGCCTCGCCGGCCTGGTCGCCACCGCCGAGCTGCTCGCCGCCGGCCGGCGGGTCACGCTCCTCGACGCGGAGCCCGCGGCCTCCCTCGGCGGTCAGGCCTTCTGGTCGTTCGGGGGCCTGTTCCTCGTCGACTCGCCCGAGCAGCGCCGCCTCGGCATCACGGACTCGGCCGAGCTCGCGCTCGCGGACTGGTTCGGCTCGGCCGCGTTCTCCGACGACGGGTCCGACCGCTGGGGACGCGCGTGGGCCGAGGTGTTCGTCGACTTCGCGGCGGGGGAGCTGCGGCCGTGGCTGCACGGCCAGGGCGTGCGCTGGTTCCCGTTCGTCCAGTGGGCGGAGCGCGGCGGCTACCTCGCGGACGGCCACGGCAACTCGGTGCCCCGGTTCCACGTCACGTGGGGCACCGGCCCGGGGATCCTCGAGCCGTTCGTGCGGGCGCTGCTCGACGCGCGTCGGGCCGGGCTCGCCGACGTGCGGTTCCGGCACCGCGTCACCTCGCTGGTCACCACCGACGGACGGGTCACCGGGGTGCGCGGCGAGGTCCTCGCGCCGTCCGACGTCGAGCGGGCCGTGCCGAGCTCCCGCGAGGTCGTCGAGCCGTTCGAGATCTCCGCGTCCCACGTCGTCGTCGCGACCGGCGGCATCGGCGCGAACCACGACCTCGTCCGCGCGACGTGGCCGGCGGAGGCCGGTCGCCTGCCGCAGCGGATGCTCTCGGGCGTCCCGGACCACGTGGACGGCTCCGGCATCGCCGCGGCCCGGACGGCCGGCGCCGCCGTCGTCCACGAGGACCGCATGTGGCACTACCCCGAGGGCATCACCAACCACTCGCCCGTGTGGTCGCAGCACGGCATCCGGATCCTCGCCGGACCGTCGTCGCTCTGGCTCGACGCCGACGGTCACCGCCTGCCCGTGCCGCTGTTCCCCGGCTTCGACTCCCTCGGCGCCCTTCAGCACATCACCACCCGGGGCGACGACCACTCGTGGTTCGTGCTCGACAAGACGATCCTCGGCTCGGAGTTCGCGCTCTCGGGGTCGGAGCAGAACCCCGACCTCACCGGCCGGAGCGTGCCCCAGCTGCTGCAGCGGGTGCTCCCCGGCGCCGTCGGCCCGGTCGAGGCGTTCGCGGAGCAGTCGGACGAGTTCATCTGGGCCGACACGCCCGCCGAGCTCGCCGCCCGGATGAACGCCCTCACGGGCACGGACCGGATCGACGCGGCCGAGCTCGAGCGGACGATCGTCGCGCGTGACCGGCAGGTCGCCTCCGGCCTCGGCAAGGACCTGCAGGTCACCGCGACCGCGATGTCCCGCAGGTTCGTCGTCGACCGGCTGATCCGCGTCGCGAAGCCGCACCGGCTGCTCGACCCCGCGCACGGGCCGCTGCTCGCGGTCCGGCTGTCCGTGCTCACCCGCAAGACGCTCGGGGGCCTGCACACCGACCTCGAAGGGCGCGTCCTGCGTCCCGACGGCCAGGTGCTGCCGGGCCTGTGGGCGGTCGGCGAGGCGGCCGGCTTCGGCGGCGGCGGCGTGCACGGCCACCGCGCGCTCGAGGGGACGTTCCTCGGCGGCTGCCTGTTCACCGGGCGGACCACCGGCAGGGCGGTCGCGGCGACGCTGTGAACCGGGCCGGCGCGTGGCTCAGCTCTCGAGCACGTAGACGCGCATGCTCAGCGGCTCCATCACGGCCGGGTCGCCGGACTCGGCGTGCAGCCCGTTCGCGATCGCCGCGGCCCGCTCGTCGCCGGGGCTCTCCCACACGGAGTCCCACGCCAGCCGCCAGCGGCCCGGGTGCCCGTCGCCGAGCACCACGTCGACCGCGTCGAGCGCCCCGTTGATGACCAGGAGCACGGTGTCGACGTCGGGGGGAGCCGCGGTCCGCACCATCTGCAGCGTCCGCACCGACGGGTCGTGCCAGCGCGCGTGGTCGAACGGCGCACCGTCGGCGTCGAACCACGCGAGGTCCTCACGGCGGCCCGGCAGCACCGGCCGGCCCGCGTAGAAGTGCTCGGTGCGCAGCGCGGGGTGCTCCCGGCGCAGCGTGAGCAGCCACCGGGCGGTCGCGAGCAGGTCGTGCCGCCACGTCGACAGGTCCCAGCTCACCCACGACAGCTCGTTGTCCTGGCAGTACGCGTTGTTGTTCCCGCGCTGCGTGCGTCCCATCTCGTCGCCCGCGGTGATCATCGGGGTCCCGGCGGCCAGGACGAGCGTCGCGAGCAGGTTCCGGATCGAGCGCCGACGCAGCGGCACGATGTCCGCGCCCGGCGAGTCCCGGGCGACGGGACCCTCGAGGCCGTGGTTCCACGACCGGTTGTCGTCGCTGCCGTCCCGGTTCTGCTCGCCGTTCGCGGCGTTGTGCTTGTGGTCGTACGCGACGAGGTCGGCGAGCGTGAAGCCGTCGTGCGCCGTCACGTAGTTGACGCTCGCGACGGGTCCGCGGGCCAGCGGCGGGTCCGAGTGCCCGAACAGGTCGACGGACCCCGACAGCCGCGTCGCGAGGTCCCGGACCCGGTGACCGGGCAGGCCGTGCGCCGCCCGCGCCGGGTCGGCCAGCCAGAACGACCGGGCGGCGTTGCGGAACCGGTCGTTCCACTCGCCCCACGGCAGCCCGAACTGCCCCGTCCGCCACCCGCCCGGACCCACGTCCCAGGGCTCGGCGATGAGCTTGAGCGCGTGCAGGCTCGGGTCGGTGCGGGCCGCGACGAGCACAGGGTGGTGCGGGTTGAACCCCGCCGCGTCCCGGCCGAGCGTCACCGCCAGGTCGAACCGGAAGCCGTCGACACCGACGACGTCGGCCCAGTACCGCAGCGAGTCGAGGGTGAGCCGGGTGACCTCGCTGCGGCGGAAGTCGAGCGAGTTGCCCGTGCCGGTGACGTCCGCGAGCGCGGCCGGCACGGACCCGTCGTGCGCGTAGTACAGCGGGTTGTCGAGGCCGCGGAACGCCACGTGCTGGCCGGGGAGGCCCCCTTCGCACGTGTGGTTGTAGACGACGTCGAGCAGCACCTCGATGCCCGCCTCGTGCAGCGTGTGCACCGCGGCCCGGACCTCGTCGAGCACCGCCGCCGGCCCGCCGTCCTGAGCCAGCCTCGTCGCGTAGGCGGCGTGCGGCGCGAAGAAGCCGAGCGTGCTGTAGCCCCAGTAGTTGGTCAGCCCCTTCGCGACGAGGTGCGGCTCGGAGGCGAACGCGTGCACGGGCAGCAGCTCGATCGCGGTGACGCCGAGCCCGAGCAGGTGGTCGATGACGGCCCGGTGCGCGAGGCCCGCGTACGTGCCGCGGAGCCGGGGCGGGACACCGGGGTGCAGCTGCGTGAGGCCGCGCACGTGCGCCTCGTAGACCACGGTCCGCGACCACGGGTGCCACGGCCGGTTCGCGGCCGGGTCGGGGCCGGGCAGCGCGCGCGTGTCGACGACGACCGAGTACGGCACGTGCCCGGCGGAGTCGCGCGGGTCGGCGGGCCCGTACGGGTCGCCCGCGAGGTCGGGGCCGACGACGTGCCCGTACGTCTCGGGTCCGTACGCCACCTCGCCGTCGAGCCCGCGCGCGTACGGGTCGACGAGCAGCTTGGCCGGGTTGTACCGCAGCCCCTGCTCCGGCTTCCACGGCCCGTGCGCGCGGAAGCCGTACCGCTGGCCGGGCCGGATGCCCGGGACGGACGCGCTGAAGACGCCGTGCGCGGGTCCGTGCAGCGTGATGCTCCGCTCGCGCGGTGCGTCCGCCGGTCCGTCGAACAGGCACAGCTCGACCGCGGTGGCGTGCGAGGCGAGGACGGCGACGTCCACGCCCTCGTCCGTGACGTGGACGCCGAGCCGCGGCGGTCGTCTGCGGGCGGGGGTCGCGTTCACCCCGTCATTGTGGAGGACGGGCGGGCCGCGCGTGGGTCGAGAGCGTTTCCGGCAGGCGACACGGCGGTCCGGACGGGGCCTGCCGGGCGGTAACGTTCCGCGCGTGAGGATCGTCGTCTGTGTGAAGCACGTCCCGGACATCCAGTCGGAGCGGGCCCTCGGCCCCGACCGTCGCGTGGTGCGCGACGGCGGTGACGGGACCCTCAACGAGCTGGACGAGAACGCGCTCGAGGCCGCGCTGTCGATCGCCGAGACGGCGGGCGACGCGGAGGTCGTCGTGCTCACCGTCGGGCCGCAGGACGCGGTCGACGCGGTCCGCAAGGGCCTGCAGATGGGCGCCGACGAGGCCGTGCACGTCGTCGACGACGCGATCGCCGGCTCGGACGTGATCGGCACGGCCCGGGTGCTCGCCGCCGCCGTGACGCACCTCGGGTCCGTCGACCTGGTCGTGACCGGCATGGCGGGCCTCGACGGGCTCACGTCGCTGCTGCCGACCGCGCTGGCCCAGCTGCTCGACGTGCCGGCCCTGCCGCTCGCGGCGGAGCTCACCGTCGAGGGCACCACGGTGCGGGTGCGCCGCAACCTCGACCACGCGACCGAGGTGCTCGAGGCGACGCTGCCCGCGCTGGTGTCCGTCACGGACCAGGCGAACGAGCCGCGCTACCCGAACTTCAAGGGCATCATGGCCGCCCGCAAGAAGCAGGTCACGACGCTCACGCTCGCCGACCTCGGGGTCGACGCGTCGTCCGTCGGCGCCGCGGGCGCCCGCACGGAGGTCCTCGAGGCCGCCGCCCGTCCGCCGCGCGAGAACCGGGTGCTGCTCACCGACGAGGGGGACGCGGGTCTGCGGCTCGCCGCGTACCTCGTCGAGCACAAGCTCGTCTGAGCCCCGACCCGCGCCACCGCCGCCCGCGCCACTGCCGTCCCGCGCCACCGCGAAGGAACTGAGAACCGTGACCACCACCGCACCCGTGCTCGTCCTGCTGGACCACACGCCCGACGGCGCCCTGCGCGGGCCCGTCCGCGAGGTCGTCACCCTCGCCCGTGAGCTCGCCGGCGACGCCGGTGTGCACGGCGCGTGGGCGGCCGACGCCGAGCTGGGCGCCGACGTGCTGGCCGACCTCGGGGCGCTCGGCGTCACGCGGGTGCACCGCCTCGTCGCCGACGCCGACACGCACCTGTCGGCCGTCCTGGCCGAGTCGCTGGACGCGGTCCTCACGGCCACGGGCGCCGGCCTGCTGCTGGCGGTCTCGTCGTTCGAGAACAAGGAGGTCGCCGCCCGCCTCGCGCTCAGCGCCGGTGCGGGCGTCGTCACCGACGCGGACGGCCTCGCCGTCGTCGACGGGCGCTACGTCGCGTCGAAGACCGTGTTCGCCGGCACCTGGAACACCCGGTGCGCCGTGACGGCGCCGCTCGCCGTCGTCACCGTCAAGGCGAACGCCGTGCCGGCGAGCCCGGCCGCCGCACCCGTGGCGACCGAGGTCGTCGACCACGCGGTGACGGTCAGCGACGCCGCCCGGCGGGTCGCGCTCGTCGAGCGGGTCGAGCGGCCCGCGAGCGGGCGGCCCGACCTGGGCAGCGCCAACGTCGTCGTCGCCGGCGGCCGCGGGACCGAGGGCGACTTCTCGCCCGTCGAGGACCTCGCCGACGCGCTCGGCGCCGCCGTCGGTGCCACGCGTGTCGCGACGGACGAGGGGTGGATCGGCCACGACGCGCAGATCGGCCAGACGGGCGTGACGATCTCGCCGCGGCTGTACGTCGGCGCGGGAGTCTCGGGTGCCGTGCACCACCGGGGCGGCATGCAGGCGTCCGGCACGATCGTCGCCGTGAACTCCGACCCCGACGCGCCGATCTTCGAGATCGCGGACTTCGGGGTGGTCGGCGACCTGTTCACGGTGCTGCCGCAGGCCGCGGCGGAGCTGCGCCGGCTCAAGGGCTGACGGTCCGGCGGGTGGGCTTCCGCCCGTCAGGACAGGTCGCGCAACCAGCGCAGCGTGGCGACCCCCTGGGCCGCCTGGAAGCGGCGCAGGTTCGGGATGCCGGGCGGCGGCGGCTGCAGCGAGCTCGCGACGAAGTAGCCGGACAGCCCGGCGAGCCCCGCGCGCAGGTCGTCGTCGGAGACGCCCTCCGACACGGCGTGCGACCGGAACACGGCCGCCGGGTCGCCGCCGCCCTGCAGGGCCACGCTCGGCAGCATGAACGCGAGGTCGAGCCACGGTGCGCCGACGCTCGCGTGCGGCCAGTCGATGAGCCACACCCGGCGGTGGTCCTCGTCGATCATCACGTTGTCGGCCCGCAGGTCGCCGTGCACGAGCGAGTCGCCCGCGCACACCCGCAGCGCCTCCTGCTCCCAGCGGACGAGCTGCTCGTGGTGCGCGTCCGCCCAGCGGCCCACGTCGCCGGTGCGGGCGACGATCGTCTCGCGCGTCGCCTCGTCGACGTCGAGCAGCCGCCGCCACCCGGTGAAGTCCTCGGCGAGCTGGTCGTCCGTGCGGGGCAGCCCGTGCCCGGGCAGGGGCTCGACGTCCGCAAGCGCTCCCACGGCGTCCGCGACGAGCACCAGGTCGTCAGGACGCCACGGCAGCTCGGGGGAGCGCCCGTGGACCACCTCGAAGCCGAGCAGCACCCACTCGCCGTCGTCGCTCGACCAGAGCAGCGGCGGGGCCGGGACCTCGGGCGGGAGGGCGGCGGCGACGCGGATCTCGTTGCGGGCGAGGTGCGGGGACACGGGGTTCTGCTCGGCGGACACCGCCTTGACGAACACGCCACGGCCGTCCTGGAGCTCGAGGACCGCCGCGAAGCCCGGGCTGAACCCGGAGGTGGCGCTGATCTCCGCCGTGACCTGCGCACCTGCGAGCTCGGCGATGCGGGTCCGGACGTGCCGGGGGAGGTCACGCCAGTCGAGCCGCTGGCCGCTGAACGCGGGCGGCAGGGCGATGACGTCGTCGGCAGTCACGCGCACATCCTGCCAGGTGCGGCGGTGATCACGGACGGGTGATTCCAGGTGGTGGCCGTCTGCTTCGTAGACTGCTGCGGGTGAGCGTCTACCTGGATCATGCGGCGACCACGCCGATGGTCCCCGAGGCGGCGCGGGTGCTGGCCGACCAGCTGTTCCGCACGGGCAACCCGTCGTCGCTGCACGCGTCCGGCCGGGCGGCCCGTCGCGTCGTCGAGGAGTCGCGCGAGCGCACCGCCGCCGCGCTCGGCGCCCGGCCCAGCGAGGTCGTGTGGACGGCGGGCGGCACGGAGGCGGACAACCTCGCGGTCAAGGGCCTGTTCTGGTCCCGCCGGGCGCAGGACCCGTCGCGTCGCCGCATCCTCGTCTCGGCCGCGGAGCACCACGCGGTGCTGGACCCCGCGTTCTGGATGGCGGAGCACGCCGGTGCCGAGCTCGTCCTGCTGCCCGTCGACGCCGACGGCGTGCTCGTGGTCGACGCGCTGCGCCGCGAGCTCGAGGCGCACGGCGACCAGGCGGCGCTGATCTCGGTCATGTGGGCGAACAACGAGGTGGGCGCGCTGCAGCCGCTCGACGACGTCGTCGCGCTGGCCCGCAGGTTCGGCGTCCCGGTGCACGCCGACGCGGTGCAGGCCGTCGGGCAGGTGCCGGTCGACTTCGCGGCGTCGGGTCTCGACGCGCTCACCGTCAGCGCGCACAAGCTGGGCGGACCGGGCGGTGTCGGCGCGCTGCTGGCCCGCCGGGGGCTCGACCTGACGCCGGTGCTGCACGGCGGCGGGCAGGAGCGCGGCGTGCGCTCGGGGACGCTCGACGCGCCGCTGATCGCGTCGTTCGGCGTCGCCGCCGACCTCGCGGTGACGGGCCGGGCCGAGCACGCCGCACGGGTCGGTGCGCTGCGGGACGACCTCGTCGCGCGGGTGCTCGCGGCGGTGCCCGGGGCCGTGCTGCGCGGTCCGGCGGACACCGCGCGCCGGTTGCCCGCCAACGCGCACTTCACGTTCGCCGGCTGCGAGGGCGACTCGCTGCTCTACCTGCTCGACTCGGCGGGCGTCGAGGCGTCGACCGGGTCGGCGTGCCAGGCCGGGGTGCCGCGGCCGAGCCACGTGCTGCTCGCCATGGGCGTCGACGAGGACGTCGCGCGCGGCGCGCTGCGGTTCAGCCTGGGACGCACGAGCACCGCGGCCGACGTCGAGGCGCTCCTGACGGTGCTGCCCGGCGTCGTGGAGCGGGCCCGCGCGGCCGGTCTGGCCGGGCGCGGCACGGCGGTGCCGGTCTGATGCGGGTCCTCGCCGCCCTGTCCGGGGGTGTGGACTCGGCCGTCGCGGCGGCCCGCGCGGTCGACGCCGGGCACGACGTGGTCGGCGTGCACATGGCGCTGTCCCGCACGCGGGACCAGTTCCGCACCGGGTCCCGCGGGTGCTGCTCGATCGAGGACGCCGGTGACGCCCGCCGGGCGGCGGACGTGCTCGGCATCCCCTACTACGTGTGGGACCTGTCCGAGCGGTTCGAGGAGACCGTTGTCGCCGACTTCCTCGCCGAGTACGAGGCCGGCAGGACCCCCAACCCGTGCGTGCGCTGCAACGAGCACATCAAGTTCAGCGCCCTGCTCGACAAGGCGGTGGCGCTCGGGTTCGACGCGGTCTGCACCGGCCACTACGCGCGCATCGAGGTCGACGCCGACGGGTCGCGGGCGCTGCACCGGTCGGCGGACCCGGCCAAGGACCAGTCGTACGTGCTCGCCGTGATGGGCCCGGAGCGGCTGGCCCGCTCGATGTTCCCGCTCGGCGACGTGCCGTCGAAGGAGCAGACGCGGGCGGAGGCGGCCGCACGTGGGCTGTCGGTGTCCGCGAAGCCGGACTCCTACGACATCTGCTTCGTCGCCGACGGCGACACGCAGGGCTTCCTGCGGTCGCGGCTCGGCGAGCGGCCCGGGGAGATCGTCGACACCGCGGGCGAGGTCGTCGGGACGCACGACGGCGCCTACGCGTACACGGTCGGCCAGCGGCGCGGGCTGGCGCTCGGGCGTCCGGCGCCCGACGGGAAGCCGCGGTACGTCCTCGCGGTGGAGCCGGTGCGCAACCGGGTCGTGGTCGGGCCGGCCGACGAGCTCGAGGTGGCCGTCGTCGAGGCGGACCGGGCCGTCTGGTTCACGCCCGTCACCCGGGGGCCCCTCGCGTGCGCGGTGCAGGTCCGTGCCCACGGCGCGCCCGTCGAGGCGACCGCGTCGGTGCTCGACGACGGCAGCCTGTCGGTCGCCGTCGGGCCCGGGCTGCGCGGCGTCGCACCCGGCCAGTCGCTCGTGCTGTACGCCGGGACCCGGGTGCTCGGCCAGGCGACGGTCACCGGCACACGCCGGGGCGCGTCGCCCGTACGACCGGCACCCGCCGGCGGCCGGGCCTCGTGACGGGGGTCAGCGGCACCGGTGCCTGGCCCGGCGTCGACGCGCTCGACGCCGCGTCCGTGGTCGTCGGCGACCTCGCGGACGCGCCCACCGGCGTCACGGGGCTGCCGTTCACGGTGCTGCTGCCCGACCGGGGGCCGTGGGGCGACCGCACCGGCCACGCCGCCGCCGTGCTCACCGGGCTGCCGACGGAGCTCGGTCCGCACGGGTGGAAGCTCGCCGACCGGCCCGGCGGGGACCTGGCCCGCGCGCGGGCGTTCGTGCGGGAGGACGTCGACGCCGTCGCCGTCGGGGCGCACGGGTACGCCGGTCCGCTGGTCGTCCCCGTGCTCGGCCCGCTGTCGCTCGCCGCGTCCGTGTACCTCGCGCGCGGCGACCGCGTGCTCGCCGACACCGGGGCGGTGCGGGACCTCACCGAGTCCCTCGCGGCCGGCGTCGCCGAGCACCTCGCCGCGCTGCGCGTGGCCGTCCCCGGCGCGGAGCCCACCGTGCTGCTGCACGAGCCGCTCCTCGCACCGGTCGTCGCCGGCGTGCTGCCCACGTTCTCCGGCTACGCCGCGCTGCGTGCCGTGCCCGGACCGGTGGCCGCCGAGCGGATCGGCGCAGTCGCCGCCGGTGCCCGGCAGGGCGGCGCCACGGCCGTCGTCGTGCACGGCGGCGGCTCGTGGGCGTCCCTCCCGGCGATCCGGCACGCCGGCGTGGACGGGCTCGCGCTCGCGGTCGCCGGGTTCGACGAGCGCGCGTGGGAGCGTGTGGCGGAGGCGGTCGAGGGCGGGCTCACGCTGTGGGCGCAGCTCCCGCCGCAGGCGTCCTCGCAGTGCGCTGGCCCGGACGTCGTCGGGCAGGCGGACGTGCTGCTGCGACCCTGGCGGGCCGTGGGGCTGCCGGCTGCGGGGCTGCGCGACGTCGTGGTGCTCGCGGGGGACCAGGGCGGCACGCCCGACGACGCCCGCGCCGGGCTGGCCGGTGTGGTCAAGGCGGCGACGATCGTCGCCGAACGAGCGGAGGACTGACGTGACGAACGACCCCGTGGAAGGGCTGTCGCGGCCGCCGGTCCGGGCCTACCGGCGTGGCACGGGCGGTGCGTTCGCGCTGCTGGTCGCGTCGGGCGCCGCGATCGTCGGCATCGTGGCGCTGCTCGTGGCGTTCGTGTCGATCGGCGTGACGACGCTGAACGCGTCCCGCACCGGCGGGGAGCCGTGCCTCGAGGCCTACGCGGCGGACACGGACGGCGCGTACGTCCGCTACCAGGCGTTCCCGCCGAAGGCGGTGTGCGAGTGGGACGTCGACGGCACGCGCGAGACGGTGGTCGTCGCGAGCGCGTCCGGGCCGTGGGTGGCCGTCGGGGGCGTGCTCGCCGTCGCGGGGGTCGTCACGTCCGTGGCGCTGGTCGTCGTCCCGCGGGTCCGGCGTCGTCGAGCGGCAGCCGCATGATCGGCCGCTCGGGCGAGCGGCGCGTGACCTCGACGAACCCGGCCGCCGCGAACGTCGTCGCGTAGCCGGTGCTCGTCGCGCTGGGCGACCGTGCGGCGTCCAGGGGGTAGGCCTCGACGGCCGGGGCGCCCGCACGGCGCGCGAGGTCGACGGCCGCGTCGACCAGCGCTCGCATGACGCCCGCGCGGCGGCGGCCCGTGCGGACGTAGAAGCACGTGATCGCCCACACCGGGACGTCGTCGACCGGGCGCAGCCGCCACTGCCGGCCGAACTCCGGGACCTGCGCCCGGGGCGTCACCTGGCACCAGCCGACGGCGACGCCGTCGCCGTCGAACGCGAGCAGCCCGGGCGGGGGACCGCGACGGACGACGTCGCGCATGTCGGCCCGGTTCTCCTCGGCCGGCCGGCGGCGGTAGCCGGGGCCGATCCGCCAGGCCATGCACCAGCAGCGAGCGGCGGGGCCGCCGGCGTCCATCAGCTCCTCGAACACCGGCCAGCGCTCGGGTGTGAGCGGCTCGACGACGAGGTCGGTCCGTGTCGCGGCCATGCCTCAGGGAACCTCGTGCGCCGCGGGGCCGCCACGGGACCCGCCGCGGGGTGTCGGCGGCTGTGGGTGGTCCGCGCGATGATGTGCGGGTGACCGACGACGTCTCCGCGCTGGTGAGCGCCTCCGCCGAGCAAGAGATCCCCGCCGACGCGAGGCACCGCTGGACCGAGCTCGCCGACCTGATCCAGGCCGACCAGTTCGCGTACTACGTCCGCGACGCCCCCACGTCGTCGGACGCGGAGTACGACGCACGGCTGCGCGAGCTGCAGGCCCTGGAGGAGGCGCACCCCGGCCTGCGGACGCCGGACTCGCCGACGCAGCGGGTCGGCGGCACGTTCTCGACCGAGTTCGCGTCCGTCGAGCACGTCGAGCGGATGCTCTCGCTCGACAACGCGTTCTCCGACGAGGACATCGCGACCTGGGCCGGCCGCGCGCACCGGGACCTCGAGACGGAGATCGCCCTGCACTATCTCTGCGAGCTGAAGATCGACGGGCTCGCGATCGCGCTGCTGTACGAGAAGGGCCGGCTCGTGCGGGCCGCGACGCGCGGCGACGGACGCACGGGCGAGGACGTCACGCTCAACGTCCGCACGATCTCGACGATCCCCGACGTGCTGGCCGGCGACCCGGCCACGCACCCGGAGCGCATCGAGATCCGCGGCGAGGTGTTCCTGCCGGTCGCGGCGTTCGCGGAGCTCAACGCGTCGCAGGTCGAGGCGGGCAAGAGCCCGTTCGCGAACCCCCGCAACGCGGCGGCCGGGTCGCTGCGGCAGAAGGACCCGCGCGTCACGGCGTCGCGGGACCTGCGGATGTACGCGCACGGCATCGGCGCGCTCGTGTGGGGCGCCGGGCGGGGGACCGGGATCGAGCGGCAGTCCCAGGTGTACGACCTGCTCGCGTCGTGGGGCGTGCCGGTGTCGGGGCACACCCGCGTCGTCCAGGGGCTCGACGGGGTGCGGGAGATGATCGCCTACTACGGCGAGCACCGGCACGACGTCGAGCACGAGATCGACGGCATCGTGGTGAAGGTCGACGAGATCGCGCTGCAGCGCCGGCTCGGGTCGACCAGCCGGGCGCCGCGCTGGGCGATCGCGTACAAGTACCCGCCGGAGGAGGTGAACACCAAGCTCCTCGACATCCGGGTCAACGTCGGTCGCACCGGCCGGGTGACCCCGTTCGGCGTGATGGAGCCGGTGTTCGTGTCCGGGTCGACCGTCGAGATGGCGACGCTGCACAACGCGAGCGAGGTGGCGCGCAAGGGCGTGCTCATCGGCGACACCGTGGTGCTGCGCAAGGCCGGCGACGTGATCCCGGAGATCGTCGGCCCGGTGGTCGACCTGCGTGACGGCACCGAGCGGGCGTTCGTGATGCCGACGCAGTGCCCGTCGTGCGGCACGCCGCTCGCGCCCGCGAAGGAGGGCGACGTCGACATCCGCTGCCCCAACCAGCGGTCCTGCCCGTCGCAGCTGCGCGAGCGGCTGTTCCACGTCGCGTCGCGCGGGGCGTTCGACATCGAGGCGCTCGGCTGGGAGGCGGCGAGCGCGCTGCTCACCGCGGGCGTGGTGGCCGACGAGGGCGACCTGTTCGCGCTCGACGCCGACGCGCTGCGCCGCGTGCCGCTGTTCACGCTGTCGACGAGCTCGAAGGTCGGCGGGGTGGTCCGCGAGGCGGGGGACCTCAACGCCACGGGGACCGCGCTGCTGAGCAACCTCGAGAAGGTCAAGCAGGCGGCGCTGTGGCGTGTGATCGTCGCGCTGTCGATCCGGCACGTCGGGCCGACCGCCGCGCGGGCGCTCGCGCAGCACTTCGGGTCCGTGCCGGCGATCGCGCAGGCCACCGAGGAGGAGATCGCCGCCGCCGAGGGCGTCGGTCCCACCATCGCCGGGGCCGTGCGGGCCTGGTTCGACCAGCCGGGCGAGGACGACAGGTGGCACGCGGCGATCGTCGAGAAGTGGGCGAAGGCCGGGGTCCGGATGCAGGAGGAGCGCGACGAGTCGGTGCCGCGCACGCTCGAGGGCCTCACGGTCGTCGTGACGGGCGGGCTCGAGCGGTTCAGCCGTGACGGCGCGAAGGAGGCGATCCTGGCGCGCGGCGGGAAGTCGGCGGGCAGCGTGTCGAAGAAGACGGACTACGTGGTGGTCGGGGAGAACGCCGGGTCGAAGGAGGCGAAGGCCCGCGAGCTGGGCCTGCGGATCCTCGACGAGGCCGGGTTCGAGCGCCTGCTCGCCGAAGGTCCCGCGGGTGTGGCCGACGCCACCGACGGGGAGGCCTGACGTGTCGGGTGCCGTCGTCCGGGTCGCCCAGGGCCGCCAGGTCGCCGACGCCGGGGCGCTGACCGCGGAGGCGTACCTGGCCGACCGCCTGCTCGACGCCACCGACGCGTACGCCGACGAGCTGCGGGACGCCGCCCGGAGGTCGCGCGAGGCGACGCTGCTGGTCGCCCTGCTCCCGTCCGGCGCCGGGCACGCACCGGCCGACGACGCACCGGCCGACGACGCACCGGCCGACGACGACCGTGTCGTGGTCGGCACGGTGACGCTCGCGCCGTACGGGACGTCGTACGCGGAGGTCGCCGAGCCGGGTGAGCTCGAGATCCGGATGCTCGCGGTCGCACCCGAGGCGCGGGGGCACGGGATCGCCGAGCTGCTCGTCACGACGGCCCTGCGGGAGGCGGTCGCGAGCGGTGCGCGGCGCGTGGTGCTCTCGACCGTCGACTCGATGCACGCCGCCCAACGGCTGTACCGGCGGCTCGGGTTCGTGCCGGCGCCGGAGCGGGACTGGGGTCACGTCGACGTGCAGCTGCGGGTGCACACGTGGACCCCACCGGACGCGCCGGGTGCCCTCGTCGAGCAGGCGACGTGGCCGCCGTCCCGGGTGGTCGACGTCGACGGGTGGCGGGTGGGCCTGTCGGACGGGCTGACCCGACGCGCCAACAGCGTCCTGCCGCTCGGCTCCCCGGCCGACGTGGAGGCGTCGCTCGACCGGGTCGAGGCGCTGTACACCGAGGCCGGTCAGCCGACGGTCGTCCGGGTGTGCCGGGCGTCGACCCCGGGGCTGGAGGCGCGGCTCGACGCCCGTGGCTACACGACGCCCTCGGGGGCGGACGTGCTGGTCAGGCCCGTCGTCGATCCCGACGACGGGGTGAGGCGCGCGCCCGGCGGGGCGGCGCGGACGGAGGCCGGGCCTGTCCGGGTGTCCGTGTCCGACCGCCCGGACGACGCCTGGCTCACGCTGTGGTCGGGCGCGAAGACGCCGCTGCGCACCGGCGCCGCGGATGCGTCGGACGCCGCCGGCGCCCGCGTGAGGTTCGCCCGGGACGTCCTCGGCGGCGCGCCCGCGATCTACCTGCTCGCGACGGACGGCGAGGGTCCGGTCGCCGTGATCCGGGCGGCTTTCGCCGAGGACTGGGTCGCGCTGTCGTGCCTCGTCGTCGCGCCGCGCGCGCGTCGGCGTGGGCTGGGCCGCATGCTCACGGTGCGGGCGCTGGACGAGGCCGCCCGGCGGGGAGCCAGGCGGGCGTTCCTGCAGGTCGAGCCGGACAACACGGGTGCGGCGGCGCTGTACGTGGGGCTCGGCTTCCAGCCGGCCGAGCGGTACGTGTACCGGGAGCTGCGGCCGGTCGGCTGACGGGTGCCGTCAGCTCAGCAGGGCGTCGATCGCGACGGCGGACAGCACGTGGTCGGAGGCCATCGCGGACGCGCCGAGCACCCCGGCCCGTCCCAGGGTGCGTGAGGTGACGATGCGCAGGTGCTGGGTCGCGAGCGGCAGCGACCGGCGGTAGACGACCTCGCGGATGCCGGCGAGCAGGTGCTCCCCGGCCTCGGCGACGACGCCGCCGATGACGATGACCGACGGGTTGAGCATGCTCACGCACGCGGCGAGCACCTCGCCGATGTGCCGGCCGGCCTCGCGCACCTCGCGGCTGGCGGCGAGGTCGCCGGACCGGACGAGGGCGACGACGTCGGCGCTGGTGGTCGCGTCCGGCAGGGCGCTCGCGATGGCGGGCCCGCTCGCGACGGCCTCGAGGCAGCCGGTGTTGCCGCAGCGGCAGGGCCGGTCGGACCCGCCGGGGACGGCGATGTGGCCGAGGTCGCCGGCGGCACCCTGGGCGCCGCGGCGGATCCGGCCGTCGGAGATGATCCCGGCGCCGATGCCGGTGGCGACCTTGACGAACAGCAGGTGGTCGACGTCGGGCCACTGCGACGTGTGCTCGCCGAGGGCCATGAGGTTGACGTCGTTGTCGACGAGCACCGGGACGCCGAGCTTGCGGGCCAGCAGGCCGGGCACGTCGGCGTCGTCCCAGCCCGGCATGATCGGCGGGTTGATGGGGCGTCCGGTGGAGTGCTCGACGGGTCCTGGGAGCCCGACGCCGACGCTGGCGAGGTCGCTCGCGGGGCGGCCGGCGGTGCCGAGCAGGCCGAGGCCGAGCTCGACGACGCGGTCGAGCACGGGGCCGGGGCCTTCGGCGATGGCGATGGGCTCGGCGTGCTCGGCGAGGACCGTCCCGGCCAGGTCGGTGAGGGCCAGGCGGGAGTGGGTGGCGCCGAGGTCGACCGCGAGGACGACGCGTGCGGCCGGGTTGAACGCGAACGTGGCCGGTGGCCGTCCGCCCGTCGAGCTGGCCTCGCCGGCGGGGGAGACGAAGCCGGAGGACAGGAGCGCCTCGACGCGTGCGGCGATGGTCGAGCGGGCCTGGCCGGTGAGTGTGGCCAGGTCGGAGCGGGTGCGGGGCTGCCCGTCGCGGAGCAGCTGGAACATCTCCCCGGCGCCCGTCGGGCGGGCGGCGACCTTGAGGAGCTCGTCCATGCGCACAGTGAACCATCCGGCCTTGTGTAGGTCACGTTCGCGTAACCATGACACATTCGTAGCGGCTTTTGCTTGACCGTCGACAGAAGTGGGTCCTACGTTCGGCCCCATGGTCACCGTGGACCCGCCGCTGCTCCGGATGAGCGGGATCGTCAAGCAGTTCCCGGGCGCGAGAGCGCTCGACGGCGTCGACCTCGAGATCCGGGCCGGCGAGGTGCACTGCCTCCTCGGCCAGAACGGCGCCGGCAAGTCCACCCTCATCAAGGTGCTCGCGGGCGCCCACCAGCCCGACGAGGGCCAGATCCTCCTCGACGGCCGGCCCGTCACCATCCCGGACCCCGTCGCGGGCCTGCGGCTCGGCATCGCGACCATGTACCAGGAGCTCGACGTCGTCGACGGGCTGTCCGTCGCCGAGAACATCTACCTCGGCCACGAGCTCGCCACCGCCGGGTTCTCCCAGCGCCGGGCGGCGACCGCGAGCACCCGCGCGATCCTGCGGCGGCTCGGCCACGGCGACATCTCGCCGCACCGCGAGGTCGGGCGCCTGTCGGCCGCCGGCAAGCAGATCGTCAGCATGGCGCGCGCCCTCTCGCACGACGCGCGCGTCATCGTCATGGACGAGCCCTCCGCCGTCCTCGACGCCGAGGAGGTCGCCAACCTCTTCCGCGTGGTCCGCGAGCTGACCGCGTCCGGCGTCGCCGTCGTCTACATCTCGCACCGCCTGGAGGAGATCCGCCAGATCGGCGACCGGATCACCGTGCTCAAGGACGGCCGGACGGTCGCGACCGGCCTGCCCGCCGCGCAGACCCCGACCGCCGAGCTGATCCGCCTCATGACGGGCCGGACCGTCGAGTACGCGATCCCGCCCCGGCCGTCCGTGCCGGACGACGCCGCGACCGTGCTGCACGTGGACGGGCTCTCGTTGCGGGGCGCGTTCCACGATGTGTCTTTCCAGGTCCGGGCGGGCGAGGTCGTCGGCCTCGCCGGGCTCGTCGGCTCGGGCCGCACGGAGATCCTCGAGACCGTGTTCGGCGCCCGGCACGCGACGTCCGGCACCGTCCGGGTGGGCGACCGTCGGCTGCGTCCCGGCTCGGTGAGCGACGCCGTCCACGCCGGCATCGGGCTCTGCCCGGAGGAGCGCAAGAGCCAGGGCCTCCTGCTCGACGAGCCCGTGTACCGGAACATCACGCTCTCCACGTTCGGTCGCACCGCGAGGGCGTCGTTCCTCGACGAGGGTGCCGAGCGGACCGTCGCCCGGGAGCAGATCGAGGCGCTCGACGTGCGCCCGTCCGACCCCGAGCGCAGCGCGCGCACCCTGTCCGGCGGCAACCAGCAAAAGGTCCTGCTGGCCCGCTGGCTCGTGCACGGCTGCCGCGTGCTCCTGCTCGACGAGCCCACCCGCGGCGTCGACGTCGGCGCGCGCGCCGAGATCTACGCCCTGATCGCGGACCTCGCCGCGCAGGGCACCGCCGTGGTCGTCGTCTCCAGCGAGATCCCCGAGGTGCTCGGGCTCGCCGACCGGGTCCTCGTCGTCTCCGAGGGGCGCGTGGTCCACCACGGGCCCGCGACCGGCATCGACGAGCACCGGGTGCTCGACCTCGTCATGGAAGGAAGTGCCGCGTGAGCGACATCCCAGCAGCCGTGCCGGCCGACGAGTCGGCCCGGATCGAGAAGGCGTCGAGAAGCACCACGACGGCCCGCAAGGGGATCCTGCACGGCGCCACGGGCCGCAACCTCGGGCTCGTGATCGCTCTCGTCGCCCTGTGCGTCTTCGGCGTCATCACCGCCGGGGAGCGGTTCGCGAGCATCGACAACGTGCTCACGATCCTGCGGCTCGCGTCGGTGATCGGGGTGCTGAGCATCGGGATGACGTTCGTCATCACCGGCGGCGGCATCGACCTGTCCGTCGGGTCCGTCGTCGGGCTCGCCTCGGTGTGGGCGTCGACGCTGGCCACGCAGACGATGGCGCAGGACACCCACTGGATCGTCATGGTCGGGTGCGCGCTCGCGGTCGGTCTCGGGGCCGGGCTCGTCAACGGCGTGCTCATCGCGTACGGGAAGGTCGTCGCGTTCATCGCGACGCTCGCGATGCTCGTCTCCGCCCGAGGTCTCGCGGAGATCATCGCCAACCGGCAGACCCAGATCGTCAAGGTCCAGGGCTTCCTCGACTTCTTCCGGGACGACTTCATCGGCATCCCGACGCTCGTCTGGATCTTCGTCGTCGTCGCGGTGGCCGGCTGGATCCTGCTCAACCGCACCACGTTCGGTCGCCGCACCATCGCGGTCGGCGGCAACCCCGAGGCGGCCCGTCTCGCGGGCATCAAGGTCAAGCGCCACACGATGTACCTGTACGCGCTGTCCGGCCTCGCGGCGGGCATCGGCGGGGTGATGATGCTCGGCCGCACGACCGCCGGCAGCTCCACGAACGGCCAGCTCTACGAGCTCGACGCCATCGCCGCCGTGGTCGTCGGCGGCACGCTGCTCATCGGCGGTCGCGGCACCATCGTCGGCACCGTCCTGGGCGTCCTCATCTTCTCGACGCTCACCAACGTGTTCACGCAGAACAACCTGTCCATCTCGGCGCAGGCCATCGCCAAGGGCGTGATCATCGTCGTCGCCGTGCTGCTCCAGCAGCGCATCGCCGAGCGCTCCCGCGCCGGGACCTGACCCCGGACCCTCGTCGCCCCCACCCCGCACGTCCATCGATCAAGGAGGATCGTCATGACTGCTGTGTCGCACACCCTGCGCCGGCGCCGCTGGGCGCTCGCCGGTACCGCCACCGCCCTCGCGCTCGTCGTCGCGGGCTGCACGTCCAACACCCCGGAGGACGAGGGCACGGCCCAGGCCCCGGCCGTCGCCGCGACCGGCAACGACGAGCCCGGCGACAAGGTGACCATCGGGTTCTCCGCCCCGGCCGCGGACCACGGCTGGATGGGTGCCATCACGAAGGCTGCCGTCGCCGAGGCGGCGAAGTACCCGGACCTCGAGCTCGTGCAGGCCGAGGCCACCAACGACGTGAACCTGCAGATCAGCCAGATCGAGCAGTTCATCAACGACGGCGTCGACGCGATCGTGCTGCTCCCGTTCGACGGCGCCGCGCTGACCGAGGTCGCCACCAAGGCCATGCAGGCCGGCATCGCGGTCGTCAACGTCGACCGCGAGTTCTCCGACCCGAACGCGGCCCGCACCACGGTGCTCGGCGACAACTACGGCATGGGCGTCAGCGCCGGCACGTTCATCTGCGAGCAGCTCGGCGGCAAGACCGACGCGAAGGTCGCCGAGATCGCCGGGATCGACTCGCTGCCGCTCACGCAGGACCGCAGCCGCGGGTTCAAGGACGCGCTCGCGGCGTGCGGGCTGACGGTGAGCAACCGCGTCGCAGCCGACTTCACCGTCCAGGGCGGCGAGGCCGCCGCGGCGAACCTGCTGCAGGCCGCGCCGAAGCTCGACGCCATCTGGAACCACGACGACGACCAGGGCGTCGGCGTCCTGGCGGCGATCGAGAACGCGGGCCGCGACGAGTTCTTCATGGTCGGCGGCGCCGGCTCGAAGAACGTCATGGACGCCATCAAGGCCGACAACACCGTGCTCAAGGCGACGGTCATCTACCCGTCGACGCAGGCCGCCGACGGCATCAAGCTCGCCCGGCTGCTCGTGCAGGGCAAGTCGATGAGCGACCTCGTCGAGGTCGAGGTGCCGCGCACGATCCAGCTCTACGCGCCGGTCGTCACCAAGGAGAACGTCGACCAGTACCTGCCGACGGCATTCGAGTCCTGACCGGCCGCACCACCCGGGCGGGCCGTGCTCCGCACACGGCCCGCCCGGGGTCCTCGAAGGAGCTGCTCGTGACCCTCGCACCGCAACCGCGCCTCGGCGTAGGGATGGTCGGCTACGCCTTCATGGGCGTGGCGCACTCCCAGGCCTGGCGCACGGCCCCCCGGTTCTTCGACCTGCCGCTGACCCCGGACCTGACGGTCGTCGCCGGCCGGAACGCCGACGCCGTCCGCGCCGCCGCCGACCGGCTGGGCTGGCGCGACGTCGAGACGGACTGGAAGGCGCTCGTCGCACGCGACGACGTCGACCTCGTCGACATCTGCACACCCGGCGACACGCACGCGGACATCGCCCTCGCGGCGCTCGCGGCGGGCAAGCACGTGCTGTGCGAGAAGCCGCTGGCCAACACGGTCGCGGAGGCGGAGGCGATGGTCGCCGCCGCGACCGGCGCCACAGGGCTTGCGATGGTCGGCTTCACCTACCGGCGGGTGCCGGCCGTGCAGCTCGCCCGGACGCTCGTCGAGCAGGGCCGCATCGGCACCGTCCGGCACGTGCGCGCGCAGTACCTGCAGGACTGGATCGCCGACCCGGCCGTGCCGCTGTCGTGGCGGCTCGACAAGCAGAAGGCGGGCTCGGGTGCGCTCGGCGACATCGGGGCGCACGTCGTCGACCTCGCGCAGTTCGTCACGGGCGAGACCCTGACCGGGGTGTCCGCGATGCTCGAGACGTTCGTGCGGGAGCGCCCCGTCGCGGACCAGTTCAGCGGGCTGTCCGGCACCGGGTCGACGAGCGGCGCGACGGGACCGGTCACGGTGGACGACGCGGCGGTCTTCCTGGCGCGGCTGTCCGGGGGAGGGCTCGCGACGTTCGAGGCCACCCGGTTCGCGTCGGGCCGCAAGAACGCGATCCGCCTGGAGGTCAACGGCTCCGCGGGGTCTCTGGCGTTCGACTTCGAGGACATGAACGTCCTGCACTACTTCGACGCGTCGCAGCCCGCGTGGGAGGCGGGCTTCCGGCGCATCGTCGTCACGGAGCCCGAGCACGCGTACGTCGGCGCGTGGTGGCCGCCCGGCCACGGGCTCGGGTACGAGCACGCGTTCACGCACCAGGTCGTCGACCTCGTCGACGCCCTCGCCGCGAACCGCCAGCCGACGCCGAGCTTCGCCGACGGCCTCCAGGTACAACGGGTGCTCGACGCCGTGGAGCGCTCGGCGGCGGACGAGAGCCGATGGACCCCACTGAACGAGCCGGCCGAAGGAGCTGCACGATGACCCGCCCCGTGACCCTGTTCACCGGCCAGTGGGCCGACCTGCCGTTCGAGGAGGTGGCCCGGCTCGCCGCCGGGTGGGGCTACGACGGCCTGGAGATCGCCTGCTGGGGCGACCACCTGGACCCGTGGCGGTGGGACGACGACGCGTACGTCGACTCCCGCCGCGAGATCCTCGACCGGCACGGCCTGCAGGTCTGGGCCATCTCGAACCACCTCAAGGGCCAGGCGGTCTGCGACGACCCGATCGACCAGCGGCACCGCGACATCCTGTCCGACCGCGTGTGGGGCGACGGCGACCCGGAGGGCGTCCGGCAGCGGGCCGCCGAGGAGATGAAGCACACCGCCCGCCTCGCGGCGAAGCTCGGCGTCAAGACGGTCGTCGGGTTCACCGGGTCGAGCATCTGGAAGTACGTCGCGATGTTCCCGCCCGTCTCCCAGGAGGCCGTCGACGCCGGGTACCAGGACTTCGCCGACCGGTGGAACCCGATCCTCGACGTGTTCGACGAGGTCGGCGTCCGGTTCGCCCACGAGGTGCACCCCAGCGAGATCGCCTACGACTACTGGACCTGCGTGCGGACCCTCGAGGCCATCGGTCACCGCGAGGCGTTCGGCCTGAACTGGGACCCCAGCCACTTCATCTGGCAGCAGCTCGACCCCGTCGACTTCATCCTCGAGTTCCGCGACCGGATCTACCACGTGGACTGCAAGGACGTGAAGCTCCGCCTCGGCAACGGCCGCAACGGCCGGCTCGGGTCGCACCTCGCGTGGGCGGACCTGCGCCGCGGGTGGGACTTCGTCTCGACCGGGCGGGGGGACGTGCCGTGGGAGGCGTCGTTCCGGGCGCTCAACTCCATCGGGTACGACGGGCCGATCTCCGTGGAGTGGGAGGACGCCGGGATGGACCGGCTGCTGGGGGCTCCCGAGGCGCTCGACTTCGTGCGGCGCAACGCGTTCGACCCGCCGACGGCGGCGTTCGACGCGGCGTTCAGCACGCGCTGACCCCGGGGCACGGGGAGGGGCGGCACCGGGACGGCGAGGGGCGTCCCGGTGCCGCCGTCGTTCACTGCGTGCGCGGGCGTTCCCGGTGCGGCAGGACGACGAGCGCGGCGAGCGCGACGACCGCGCCCAGGACGGTGTCGAGCGCCCGGGTCAGCGTGAGGTCGGTCGGCCCGGCCGGTCCGCCGAGCGACGTCATGAGCAGCGCCATCGGCGTGATCGTCAGCATCGCGAGGCCGTAGTGCCGCATCACGATGGTCTCGGTGACGAGCTGCAGCGCGACGACGAGCGCCGCGACCGCCCAGAAGTCGAGGTGCGCCGCGAGCAGCGGCCACGCGACGAGCGCGCCGACAGCCGTCCCGGCGGCCCGCTGGGCACCCCGGACGACGGCGTGCCCGGTCGACGAGCCCTGCAGCGTGGCCGTCGAGCCCATGACCGCCCACGCGCTGTGCGACCAGCCGAGCCCGTGCGCGGCACCACCCGCGACCAGTCCCGCGACGAGGAGGCGCAGCAGCCCGCGCGCGTCGAGGACCCGGGCGCCGTCCCGGACGTCGGTGACCAGCGAACGCCGGCCGGGCAGCGGCTCGTCCGGCACGCCGAGCCGTGCCGTGAGCGGTGCGAGCTCGGCGACGAGGGCAGCGGTGGCGACCCGCCCGCGCGGGTGCGACGCGTCGTCGCCGAGCACCTCGCGGGCCCGGCCGAGCGCGGCGAGCGCCCGGGCGTGCGCGGCGGGGGTGTCGTCCGCCTGCTCGACGGCGCGGACCGCGCGCCGGAGCGCGACCCGCGCGGGACCTGCGGGGTGCAGGACCCGGCCCGCGCAGCACACGAGCCAGGCGAGCGCCGCCCCGACGAGCGCGGCGAGCGCGCGCCGGCCGACGTCGCCGCCCGTCGGCGCCCCGGCGAGCCCGGCACCGACGCAGAAGACGGCGATCGTCGCGCCTGGCGCACCGGTCCGCAGCACGCCGCACAGCACCGCGGTCGCGGTCGCGACGGCTGCCGCGAGCAGCACGGTCACCGCGGCGGGCGCGGCGAGGACGGCGACGGCGGAGCTCAGGACGACGACGGCGACGAGCCACGCCCCGACGACGGCCAGGAGCGTGCCGCGCCACCGGTACGGCTCCCAGCGTCCGTAGAGGGACACCAGCGCAGCCAGGGCGGCGAACCCCGCGACGTCGCGGTGCCCGGCGAGCGCGCACACGGCGAGCGCGAGCGCGACGGCCAGGCCGCAGCGGACGGCGGCGGCGAGCGTCGAGTCGGCGGGCGTGGTGCGGAGTGCGGTGCGCAGGTGGGCGGGGTCGAGGACGTCGCGGGCGGCGGTGGCGTAAGGGGCGAAGGTCGTCATCACCGTTCATGATAGTTCACAAGTAAATTATCGGTGAAGGGTTACGCTCCTCACATGGACGCCGTCGACCGGGCCCGCGCGCAGTGGGCCGCCCAGCGCCCGGACGTCGACACCTCCGGGATGGCCGTCGTCGCACGCGTGCTCCGCCTCGCCGGGCTCGTCGGCCACGGGCACGAGGCCGGCCTCGCCCGCCACGACCTCACGACCGGTGAGTTCGAGGTCCTCGCCGCCCTGCGCCGCGCCGACGAGCCGCTGCGTGCCCGCGAGATCGCGACCCTGACGTCGAGCCCCGGCGCAACCCTGACCAAGCGCCTCGACCGGCTCCACGGCGCCGGGCTCGTCGAGCGCCGCACGCTCGAGCGCGATCGTCGCGGGGTCCTCGTCTCGCTGTCCGACGAGGGCCGCGCGGTGATCGACGCGGCGCTGCCCGAGCAGGCGGCCCGTGAGCGCGACCTGCTCGCCGACCTCACCGACGACGAGCGGACCCGCCTCGCGGACCTCCTGGCCCGCGTCCTGGAGACGGCGGAAGCGCGAGTCCTCCGGGGCTGAAGGCGTCGACGGTTCCGACGCCTGGAGCTCGTGGGAGGAACGCGCCGGAAGCGGCGTTCAGCACTCGCCGACCAGTTGCCCCGGGTCGCCGTCAGCCGGGCGGCCCGGCATCATGCCGACATGAGGGGGCAAGGGGAGCCTCATCGATCGGGGGGCGTCCGGTGGGTGCGCCGGACGGCGGTCGCCGCTGCGCTGGTGCTCGTCGGCATCGTCCTCGGACCGGTGCAGGCGGCCATGGCGGTGCCGGGGATCGAGCTCTCGAAGTCGGCCCCGGGCCAGGCGCTGGCGGGCGAGCCGATCACGTTCACCCTCACGCTGACGAACCCCGACACGAACCCCGACGCGGTGCCGGAGTTCAACGCGAGCTTCCGGGACACCCTCCCGCCGGGGCTGACGTACGTGCCGGGGTCGACGACGCCGTCCGGCGCGGGCGACCCGGTGATCGTGACGGACCCGGTGACGGGTGCGCAGACCCTGACCTGGGCGAACGTCGCCGACATGGAGGTCGGCGGCTCGGTCACGCTGACGTTCCAGGCGCAGCCCGACCCCGCGGTGTACCCGGTCGGTTCGGTGGTGCCGAACACCGCCGACGGGTACGCGAGCACGGACCCGTTCGTCGCGCCGCAGTTCGACGCCGACGGGGCGCTCGTGCCGGGCACGGCGACGGAGACGTCGTCCGACTCGTCGACCACGACGACGATCTCCGCGCTGGAGGTCACGAAGTCCGAGCCGAGCCCCGAGGGCGAGCTGCTGCGCGGGGTGCACGACGAGACGACCGTGTACACCCTGACCGTCCGAGGGTCCGACGCCGGGCCGACGACCGGCCTGGTCCTCACCGACCACCTCCCCGCCCAGCTCGAGTTCCTCGGGTGCGGGGGCGTCGACAGCTCGAGCGCCCCGGAGTACCCGGGGGCGCCCTCGCTCGCCGCGACGCCCGCCGTCGCCGACTGCCCGACGCCCGTCTCGGTGACGACCGTGGTGAACCCTCCGCCCGACGGCACCACCACGTACCCGGCAGGGACGTACACCCGCGTGCAGTGGGCCGTGCCGGACCTGCCGGCGGGCGGCACGTTCACCGTGCGGTACGCGGCGGGCGTCCCGCTGTTCGCGAACGCCGCGTGGCCCGCCGGCACCGACCCCGCGGGCCTCGGGCAGGTCGCGAACCTCGACAACAACACGGGCCCGTCCACCCGCGAGACGACGACCGAGCAGGCCGCGACCAACACGGCCCGCGTGACCGGCACCTACGGCGGACCGCTGGCGCCCGGCGCGGACCCGGCGACCGCCGACGACACCACGCACACCGTGCAGGTCGAGGACGTCCGGATGCGCAAGGCGGTGTCGCCGACGGTGTTCACGGCCGGCAGGATCGCCACGTACACGGTGACCGTCGACTCCAGCGAGTACGTGAGCGCGGACGACGTGGTGCTGCACGACGTCGTCCCGGACGGCCTGTGCCCGCTCGGCGCGCCGGGCACCAACTACGAGAGCGGCGGGATCGCGGAGTGCGACGGCGTCGCGCCGGGCCCGTCCACGCCGTACGCGTCCGTCGCGGAGCACGCGGACGGCACGTTCGACCTGACGTTCGCACCGCTGGCCCTGGGGATCGACGACACGGCCGTCGTCACGTACCAGGCGCGGATGCTCTCGACGTACCTCGGCGGGCCGCTGGGCGGCGACCCGACGGCCGTCGGCGACGCGTTCACGAACCACGTCGACCTGACCGCGACCACGACACCCGACCCGGCGACGGGCCAGACGGGGACCGAGCAGGTGCTCGACGACTCCTCGGCGACGCTGAGCTCGTCGGGCGCGCTCGTCGACAAGCTCGTCGCCCCACGCTCGCTGAGCGGCGGCACCTGCCCGACGTCGCTGGCGGACTACGGCGAACCCGGGGACCCCGGCCTCCCGGCCGCCGAGACGTCGTACCGCGAGGGCGACCTCGCCTGCTTCGCGCTGCGGGTCGACTTCTCCGACGAGACGCAGACCCGCAACCCGGTGGTCGCGGACTTCCTGCCGCCCGCGATGGAGTACGTGGACGGCTCCGCGGTGGAGGCCGACGAGGCGAGCGGCGCGCCGTTCACGGTGCAGGCCACCCCGTCGACGGTGATCTTCGACATCGGGACGGTCGTCGGCGACGCGCGGTTCGCCGCCGCCGGTGCCGTGTTCGCCGTCGTGCTGCAGGCGCGGGTCGTCGAGTCGGCACCTGGCACCACGGCAGAGGTGCAACCCAATCTGCTCAAGGGCACCGGCGACAACTCGGCCGGGCAGTCGCAGGCGTTCCGCGACGAGCTCGACGTGCTGATCGGCCCCATCGCGCCGCTGTCGCTCGTCAAGGGCGTCGAGAGCGTGGACCAGCCCCCGAACGGCCCGAACGGTGTGAACAGCGACGTGGACGGCGTGGACGTGCGGCTCGGCTCCACGGCGACGTTCCGGATCGACGTGACGCACGACGGCACCCCGGGAGCGGCCGACGGGTACGCCGTCGACGGCGTCGACGTGTGGGACGTGCTGCCGCCGCAGGTCCGCTGCGCGCAGGTCTCGGACGTGGTGCCGGACCCGCGGATCCCGGTGCCGGCGGTGGTCACGTGCACCGACCCGGGCGATGCGGGGCACCCGACGTTCGCGGGCGGGTCGACGCACAGCCTGCTGCGCGTCGACTACGTCGTGGACCAGGGCGGTGACCTCGCGGCGCAGAGCACGCTGCCCGGTCAGACGCTCACCACGCTCTACGACCTGACGATCCCGCCGCCCGCCCGCGTGGGGACCGTCTACGACAACACCGCCTACGTGCACAGCTACCAGGCGACGACGAACGTCGACGCGACGCCGACCACGTTCTACCCGCAGGACAACATCGACGCGGACGTCCCGGCCGCCGACCAGACGGCCCCGGCCGCGTCGGACCCGTCGGACGTCGTGGTGCCCTCGCCGGTGGCCGACAAGTCCGTCGCCACCGGGATCGACGAGACGAACAACGACGCACCGTCGCAGGCCACCCTCGGTGAGGAGCTGGCGTACCGCTACGGCGTCACCATCCCGGCGTCCACGTCCGTGTACGACGGCAGCCTCACCGACCGGCTGCCGGCGGGCATCGTGCAGGACGGCCCCGCGACCCTGCTGTTCCACCCGGACGCGGGCAACTCGGCGACGGCGCCCGTGCCCGCCGGGATCACCATCGACACGTCCACCGGCACGGTGACGTTCCCGGAGCTGTACACGAACGGCACGACGGTCGACCAGCGGTTCGAGGTGGTGCTGCCCGTCCGCGTGACGACGGCCGCGCTGCAGCCGACCCAGAACGCGCTCGACGCCACGAACACGGCCCGGTTCGACAGCCTGGAGTCGCCCGGCGGCTCGGCCCTGGCCCCGGCGACCGCGTCCGCGACGGTGAACCTGCGCCAGCCGCAGCCCCTGCTCGCCAAGACCAACGACCAGAGCACGCCGGTCCCGGGCGGCACGCTCGTCACCTACACGCTGACCGCCCGCAACGCGAACACCGACGGCTCGGCGACGAACAGGCCGCCGCTGCACGACACGTTCCTCGTCGACTGCGTGCCGGAGGGCATGACGTTCGACGCCTACGGCGCCGACCCCGGCCGGGCACCGGCACCGGGCGGCGCGGCCAACGGCTGCCCGACGGGCACGACGGCGCTGGTGTGGGCGCTCGACACCCTCGCACCCGGTGCGACCGTCGCGCGGACGTACACGGCGTTCCTGCCGCCCGACGCCGTCGGCGGCACCGCGTACACGAACACCGCGACGCTCTCGGGCTCCACGCTCGACGACGGCAAGGCCGGGCCGACCGACGAGGACAACCCGCTCGAGCGGTCGATGTCGGCCACCGCGTCCTCGACGGTCCGGATCGTCGGCGCCGAGATGCAGAAGTCCGTCACCCCGGACCGGGCGACGATCGGCGAGGAGGTCACCTGGACCATCTCGTACGTGCACCCGCCGAACACGGTGTTCTACGACGGCAGCGTGATCGACCAGCTCCCGGCCGGGATCGAGGGTGCCGAGATCACCTCGGTGTCGTGCGAGATCCTCACGACCCCGACCACCCCGTGCACGCTGAACGCGACCCCGCTCGCCGACGCACCGGGACCGGGCGGCTCGACGCTCGTCGGCTGGACGTTCGGGGACGAGCCGGCGCTCGACGACCCCCGGCTCATCACGGTGACGTTCCGCAGCACGATCGCGGACATCGGCTCGAACGTCGCGGGCGCGGGCGTGACCAACACCGTGGTCGCGAAGTGGAACGTCACGCCGGACGGCCCGAACGACGCACCGACCAGCGCGGGCGACGAGTTCGACCTCACCGGCCCGTCCGGCTCGGCGACGGTGACGGTGCTGGAGCCGAACCTGACCATCGACAAGACGGTCGACGACGTGACGCCCGGCCCGACCGACCGGTTCCGCTACACGCTCACGGTGACGAACGCGATGTCGCCGACGGCCAGCGCCGCGTACGACGGCGTCGTCACGGACGCGGTCCCGACCGGGGTCGTCGTCGACCCGACGTCGATCACGTTCGGCGGCGAGCTCACGGGCGCGGACCCGGTGACGGGCGGCGGCCTGATCACGTGGGACGCGACCGATCTGTCGAACGCCCTGCCGCCCGGCGCGAGCATCGTCCTGTCGTACGAGGCCGTGCTCGCGCCGTCGTCCGGCCTGACGTCGGCCCCGCTGACCAACACGGCGACCGTCGAGTCGTACCGGTCGCTGGACGACGCCGGCCGCGTCTACGCCGGGCCCGACGACCAGGCCGTGGTGAACCCGGCGTTCCCGCACCTGGAGACGACGAAGACGGCGCTGTCGCCGAGCCCGGCGTACATCGGCGAACCCTTCCGCTGGCAGGTGTCGGTCACCAACACGGGTGGCGCACCGGCGTTCGGCATCGACGTGGTCGACACCCTGCCGCCCGGCTGGACGTACGTCCCCGGCTCCACGCTCATCACGGGACCGCGCGGCGGGACGGCCCGCATCGACCCGGTCACGCTGCTCGGGCGGCTCACCTGGTCCGACCTCGGCACGCTGCAGCCCGGCCAGTCCGCGACGGTCGCGTTCGACGCGGTCCCGGGCGACTCGGTCGTGACGAACCCCGGCGTCGGCTCGGGCGTCGCGCACGTCAACACCGGCCAGACGTTCGGTGAGGACGCCACGCAGGCCACCGGCAACGCCGACGGGTCGTACGCCGGGCCGCCCAGCACGGCGCAGACGTTCGTCGACTCGGCCGACGTGCGGATCGCGAAGACCCACACCGACCCCGTCGTCGCGGGCTCGACGGCGACGTGGTCCGTGGTCGTGACGAACGACGGCGGCGACCCCGCGGTCGGTCCGTGGACCGTGACGGACACGCTGCCCACGGGCGTCGGGCTGGTCTCCGCCGGCGGCACCGGCTGGGCGTGCACGAGCACGACGACGACGGTGACCTGCGCCCGCACGACGGCGGCCGAGACCCTCGCGTCCGGCGCTTCGTTCCCGCCGATCACGGTCGTCACGTCGGTCCCGGCCACGACCCCGTCGGGCACGGTCCTCACGAACGCGGTCACGGTCGGCGACCGCACGTTCGACCCGGACCTGGCGAACAACACCACGACGGACGACGCAACCGTGACGGCGTCCGCGGACCTGGCGGTGTCGAAGGCGCACGCCGGGCGGCTCGTCGCGGGCCAGCGCGCCGTGTGGACGGTCGGCGTGGTCAACAACGGACCGTCCGACTCGATCGCGCCCCTCACCCTCACGGACACGCTGCCCGCGGGGACGACATTCGTGTCGGCCCTCGGCATCGGCTGGTCGTGCTCGGCGACCGGGCAGGTCGTGACGTGCACGCGCGGCACCACATTGGCCGCGGGTGCGTCGGCGCCGCAGATCGTCCTGACGGCGGACATCGCCTCCGACGTGACGGGCACGCTCACCAACACCGCGGTGGTCGCCGGGACCACGCCGGACCCGGTGCCGGGGAACAACACGGCCGTCGACCCGGGCCCGGTGGTCACGATCGCCGACCTGGCGATCCAGAAGTCCCACGTCGGCGACTTCCTGGCCGGCACGGTCGGCACCTACCACCTCGTCGTGACGAACTTCGGCCCGTCGGACGCGGCGGCGCCCGTGGAGATCACCGACACCCTGCCGACCGGCCTGTCGTACGTGAGCTCCACCGACGTGACCGGCACCTGGACGTGCGGCGCGGCCGGCCAGGTCGTCACGTGCACCCTCGCGGGCGGCCTCGCGGTCGACGACACCGTCGAGGTCGCGATCGACGTGCTCGTGGACCCGGACCTCGGCACGGGCGAGTTCACGAACACCGCGACGGTCGACTCCGCGACCGACGACCCGAACCTCGCGAACAACACCGACACCGACGACACGGCGTTCGACTCCGAGGCCGACCTGCTCGTCGAGAAGACGCACACGGGCGTGGCGGTCGCGGGGGAGCAGCTCACGTGGACGCTCCAGGTGAGCAACGCCGGCCCGTCGTCCACCCCCGGGGACGTCGTGGTGAGCGACACGCTGCCACCCGGGACGACGTTCGTGTCCGCGACCGGCGCGGGGTGGGACTGCGTCGAGTCCGCCGGGACGGTGACCTGCACGGACGCCGACGGCATCGCCGCGCTGACGGACGCCGCACCGATCACGCTCGTCGTCCGCGTGGCGTCGGACGCGGGACCGTCCGTGATCCTCAACCACGTCTCGGTGGACGGGCCGCTCGTCGACCCGGTGCCCGCCAACAACACGGACGTCGACCTGGTCGTCGTCACCGACCAGGCCGACGTCGGCGTGCAGAAGGCCGTCGTCGGGTCCACCACGGTCGACGCGGGCGCGCGCGTGACGTACGAGATCACCGTGTCGAACGCGGGCCCGTCGGACGCCGACACCGTGGTCCTCACGGACGTGGTCCCGGCCGGCATGAGCCCGCTCACGGCGAGCGGACCCGCGGGCGACGGCTGGACGTGCACGGTCGCGGGCGCGACGGTGACCTGCCACCGCCCGACGTTCCCGGCACCTGCGGCCGGCGACCCGCCGACGACGAGCGTGATCACGGTCGTCGTCTTCGTGGCGACGGGCGTGCCGCCGGGCACCACGCTGACCAACACGGCCACGGTCTCGACCGCGACGCCGGGCGACGACCCCGCCGACAACACCGCGACGGCGACGGTGACGGTCCGGGCGGACGCGGACCTCCGCGTGACGAAGTCGCACGGGCCCGACGACGACCTGCTCGAGGCCGGCACGCAGATGACGTACACCGTCGACGTCGCGAACCTCGGCCCGTCGGACGCGGCGGCGCCCGTCACCGTCGTCGACACGCTGCCGCCGGGGATGACGTTCGTGTCGTCGTCCGGCCCCTGGCAGTGCACCGGCACGACGACCGTCACGTGCGTGCTCGACGGCAGCGGGCCGCTCGTCGCGCTCACGTCCGCGCCGCCGCTGGGCCTGACGGTCGCGCTCGACCCCGACGCGCCCGTCGGGACGCTGACCAACACGGCCGACGTGTCCTCGCCGACCCCGGACCCCGACACGTCGAACAACACGGCGACGGACGACGTCGTGGTCGTGCGGCTCGCCGACCTCGACGTCCGCAAGACGCACGAGGGCCGGGCGCGGATCGGCGACCAGGTGCCCTTCACCATCACCGTGTCGAACCTCGGCCCGTCGTCGGCCGCGAACGTCGGCGTCGTCGACACCCTGCCCGTCGGCCTCACGTTCGTGTCGGCGTCCGGGACCGGCTGGGACTGCCGGGGGCTGCTCCTCGTCGTGAGCTGCACCCGGTCCGACCCGACCGAGCTGCTCGCGCCGGGCGCCTCCGAGCCCGACATCACGGTCGTCGTGCTCGTCGGCCCCCGGGCGTTCTCGTCGGTCGAGAACGTGGTCACGGTCAGCACGACGACGCCCGACGGCGACCGCGGCGCCAAGGAGTGGGTCGACGACCTCGACATCCCGCCGCAGGTCGACCTGGAGATCGTCAAGACGCACGACCAGCCGTTCCTGGTCGGCGAGGACGCCGTCTGGACCCTCACGGTGACGAACCACGGCCCGACGGACGACCCCGTGCCGGTCGTCGTCCGCGACGTGCTGCCTGCGGGCGTCACCTACGTGTCCGCGTCGGGCGACGGCGTCCTGTGCGCCGCGAACGGCCAGACGGTCACGTGCACGCGGCTCGGCGGCCTCGGGCTCGACGAGACGCTGACCATCACGCTCGTGGTGCACGTCGAGGCGGCGGCCTACCCCGAGGTGGTCAACACCGCGACCGTCTCGACCCTCGCGGAGGACACGGACCCGGCGAACGACTCCTCGACCGACCCCGCCGAGATCCCGCCGGTGTCGCTGCTCGCGATCCGCAAGGACCTCGTCTCGCAGGTCGGCGCCGACGGCACGTTCCAGATCGTCGTGACCAACACCGGCCCGCAGGCGACGACGACCCCGGTCGTGGTCACGGACACCGTGCCCGAGGGGCTCACGGTGACCGGCGTGGAGTCCGCGCCCGCCGTGCCCGGCGGCCCCACCTGGTCGTGCGGCACGATCGGCGCGACGGTGACCTGCACGTACGCCTCCACGCTGGCGGTCGGGGCCCAGGCCCCGCCGATCCTCGTGCACACCGACTCCTCCGGCGTCGCACCGGGCACGTCCGTGCGCAACGTCGCGACGGCGTCCGGCGGCCAGCCGCCCGAGCTCTGCCCGGAGTGCGTCCCTGTCACCGACGACGCCGTGCTGGCCGTCCCCGCCGCCGCCGCGGGCGGGCTGAGCGCCACGGGTGCGGCGGCCGTCGCCGACCTGGCGCTGCTCGCGCTCGCCCTGCTGGTCCTCGGCTCGGCGCTGACGGTCGCCCGGCAGCGGTGGCACCGGCCGGACCTGCGCTGACGCATCCTCTGCAGCCCCGGTCGGACGGTCGGATACTGAGTCGATGATCTCCGTCGATCTCGCCCTGCTCCTGCGCAACGCCGGGCTGCGCTGGCACCCCACGTCCGGCGACCGGTTCGCGGTGCTGCAGCCGGAGATGGACGGCGAGGTCTTCACGATCAGCGAGATGACCATCGAGGCGCACACGTTCCCGACGGGCACGGTGCTGGGCTTCAACGGGACGACGGAGTGGGCGCTCGACTCGGTCGCCCAGGACGACGCCATCTGGCTGCCCCGCGAGGACCAGCTCCGCGACCTGCTCGGCGGCACGTTCCGCAGCCTGGCCCGCTCGACCACCGGCGCCTACCAGGTGGTCGTGGAGCGCCCCGGGCACTTCGAGGAGTCCTTCTGGGGCGACACGGCCGAGGAGGCGTACGCCCAGGCGGTGCTGGCCCTCGTCCACGCCGCCGTCGAGCACACGGCCTGAACGCGGCCGCGTCTGGGCCGTCAGCCGTTCTGCTCGTACGCGACCCGGAGCAGCCCGACGAGCTCGTCGTCCACCTCGGCCACGTCGGTGAGGACCAGCCGGTGCGTGGCCGATCCGGGGAACGACGAGACCACCAGGCGATCGCTCGACGGCGCGGACACGAACCGCAGCCCCACGTCGACCCGCGACGCGGTGGCCGCGACCGCCGCGAACTGCCGGGCCCGCACGAACGGCACGTACGTCGAGCGCCCCTCGCGGCGGACGTCGTCCCCGAGCCCGAGCAGGGCCGCCTCGACGGCGTCGTACACGGGTCGGAACGCCGCCTTGCGGCCCGTGTACTGGGAGTCGACGTACTCGTCGACGGTCGGCTGCACCCAGCCCGCACGGCGCGCGACCTCGAACGCGATGGCCCACTGGGTGTTCTGCGGGACGCCGTGCACGTCCCGCAGCCACCGCCGGACGGCCACCTGGTCGAGCGGGTCGACCCCGCTGGAGCGCAGGACGATCGTCGCCCAGCCGTCGAGGTCGCGGCCCGTCCTGTCGACCATGGACGCGGTGACGGCGGCCATCATGTCGTCGGGGCTGCTCATGCCGCCCAGCGTAGGCACGCGGCGCCCGGCGGCGACCTGCGCCCCGTCTAGACTCGTCGCCATGTCCACCCTCTCTCGCGACGAGGTCGCGCGCGTGGCGGGCCTGGCACGGATCGACCTCACGCCGGCGGAGATCGACCGCCTCGCGGGCGAGCTCGACGTCATCGTCGAGTCGGTCGCCCGCGTGAGCGAGATCGCCACGCCCGACGTGCCGGCCACCAGCCACCCCCTCCCGCTGACCAACGTGTTCCGCGCCGACGTGCCCGTGGCGCCGGTCGACCGCGACGCCGTGCTGGCCGCCGCCCCGGCGTCGCAGGACGGCAAGTTCCTCGTCCCGCAGATCCTGGGGGAGGACGCGTGAGCGACCTGACGCGGATCTCCGCCGCGACCCTCGCCGAGAAGCTGTCCGCCGGGGAGGTGTCCAGCGTCGAGGCGACGCAGGCGCACCTCGACCGGATCACCGCCGTCGACGGCGCCGTGCACGCGTTCCTGCACGTCAGCGCTGACGAGGCCCTGGCGACCGCAGCCGACGTCGACCAGCGCCGCGCGGCCGGCGAGGACCTGCACGCGCTCGCGGGCGTCCCGATCGCCGTCAAGGACGTCGTCGTGACGAAGGGCCTGCCGACGACGGCCGGCTCGAAGATCCTCGAGGGCTGGGTGCCGCCGTACGACGCGACGCTCGTCGAGCGGATCAAGGCCGCGGGCCTGCCGATCCTCGGCAAGACGAACATGGACGAGTTCGCGATGGGCTCGTCGACCGAGCACTCCGCGTACGGCAACACGCACAACCCGTGGGACCTCACGCGCATCCCCGGCGGGTCCGGTGGCGGGTCCGCCGCCGCGGTCGCCGCGTACGAGGCCCCGCTCGCCATCGGCACCGACACCGGCGGGTCCATCCGCCAGCCGGGCGCCGTCACAGGCACGGTCGGCGTGAAGCCGACGTACGGCTCGGTGTCCCGGTACGGGCTCATCGCGATGGCGTCGTCGCTCGACCAGGCCGGTCCGGTGACCCGCACGGTCCTCGACTCGGCGCTGCTGCACGAGCTCATCGGCGGGCACGACCCGCTCGACTCCACGTCGATCGCGGAGCCGCTGCCGGGCCTCGTCGCCGCGGCCCGTCAGGGCGCGACGGGCGACCTGACCGGCGTGCGCGTGGGCGTCATCCGCGAGCTGCAGGGCGAGGGCTACCAGGCGGGCGTGCTCGCACGCTTCCAGGAGTCGCTCGCGATCCTCGAGGCCGCGGGCGCGACGATCGTCGAGGTCTCCTGCCCGCACTTCGAGTACGCGCTCGGCGCGTACTACCTGATCATGCCGAGCGAGGCGTCGAGCAACCTCGCGAAGTTCGACGGCATGCGCTTCGGGCTCCGGGTCGTCCCCGAGGACAACCCCACGGCCGAGCGCGTCATGTCGGCGACCCGCGGGCAGGGCTTCGGCGACGAGGTCAAGCGCCGCATCATCCTCGGCACGTACGCGCTGTCGGCGGGCTACTACGACGCGTACTACGGCTCGGCGCAGAAGGTCCGCACGCTCATCCAGCGCGACTTCGACGCCGCGTTCGCGCAGGCCGACGTGCTCGTCTCGCCGACGGCGCCGACCACGGCGTTCAAGCTCGGCGAGAAGCTCGACGACCCGCTGGCGATGTACCTCAACGACGTCGCGACGATCCCCGCGAACCTGGCCGGCGTGCCGGGGCTCAGCCTGCCGAACGGCCTGAGCGACGACGGCCTGCCCGTCGGCTTCCAGGTGCTCGCCCCGGCCAAGGCCGACGACCGGCTGTACCGCGTCGGCGCCGCGCTGGAGGCCCTGCTGGAGAAGAACTGGGGCGGCCCGCTGCTGAGCCAGGCGCCCGAGCTGGAGGTGGCCCGATGAGCACGCTGGTCGACTACGACGACGCGGTGGCCCGGTTCGACCCGGTCATCGGCATCGAGGTCCACGTGGAGCTCGGCACCCGCACCAAGATGTTCGACGGCGCGCCCGCGGGCTTCGGCGAGGAGCCGAACACGTCCGTCACGCCGGTGTCGCTCGGCCTGCCGGGCTCGCTCCCGGTGGTCAACGGCACGGCCGTCGAGTACGCGATCCGCATCGGCCTGGCGCTGAACTGCCAGATCGCCGAGACGTGCCGGTTCGCGCGGAAGAACTACTTCTACCCGGACGTCCCGAAGAACTTCCAGACGTCGCAGTACGACGAGCCCATCGCGTTCGACGGCCACGTCGACGTCGAGCTCGAGGACGGGTCGATCTTCCGCGTGGAGATCGAGCGCGCACACATGGAGGAGGACGCCGGCAAGAACACGCACGTCGGCGGCTCCACCGGGCGCATCCACGGCGCCGAGTACTCGCTGGTCGACTACAACCGTGCGGGCATCCCGCTCGTCGAGATCGTCACGCGGCCCATCACGGGTGCCGGCGCCCGGGCCCCCGAGGTCGCGCGGGCGTACGTGCAGACGCTGCGGGACCTGTTCCGGGCGCTGGGCGTCTCGGAGGCCCGCATGGAGCGCGGCAACGTCCGCGCCGACGTCAACGTGTCGCTCCGGAACACCCCGCAGGACGCGCTCGGCACCCGCACGGAGACCAAGAACGTCAACTCGTTCCGCTCGGTCGAGCGTGCGGTCCGGTTCGAGATCGGCCGCCAGGCGGGCGTGCTCGACGAGGGCGGCAGCATCGTCCAGGAGACCCGGCACTGGCACGAGGACACCGGCACGACGACGTCGGGCCGCATCAAGTCCGACGCCGAGGACTACCGGTACTTCCCGGAGCCGGACCTCGTGCCGATCGCCCCGGACCGCGCGTGGGTCGAGGAGATCCGTGCGTCGCTGCCCGAGCTGCCCGCGGCCCGCCGCCGCCGGCTGCAGGGCGAGTGGGGCTACGCCGACGCCGAGATGCGCGACGTCGTCAACGCCGGTGCCGTCGAGCTCATCGAGGCGACCGTCGCCGGGGGCACCAGCCCGGCCGCCGCGCGCAAGTGGTGGATGGGCGAGCTGGCCCGCACGGCGAAGCAGCAGGAGGTCGAGCTCGAGGCGCTGCCGATCACGCCCGCGCAGATCGCCGCGCTGCAGAAGCTCGTCGACGACGGCCGGATCAACGACAAGCTCGCGCGCCAGGTGCTCGAGGGCGTGCTCGCGGGGGAGGGCGACCCGGAGGCGGTCGTCGTCGCCCGGGGCCTGGAGGTCGTGTCCGACGACGGCCCGCTGCTCGAGGCCATCGACGCCGCGCTCGCCGCCCAGCCGGACATCGCGGAGAAGATCCGCTCCGGCAACCTCGGCCCGGTCGGCGCGATCATCGGCGCCGTCATGAAGGCCACCCGCGGCCAGGCCGACGCCGGCCGCGTCCGCGAGCTCCTGCTGGAGCGCGTCGCCCAGGGCTGACGCACCATCGACGAGGGCCGGGGGCGCGGACCGCGCCGCCCGGCCCTCGTCGCAACATCCCGGTCACACGACGTCCCTACGATCGACGACGGCACCCCGCTGCGGGTGCCGGACGGGAGTGGTCCGATGCAGAAGCCGACGCTGCAGGGCGAGATGCTCGTGCTGCGACCGATCCGGGCCGACGACGCGGACGCGATGTGGGACATGCTCGCGGACCCCGACGGGCGGCGGCTCACCGGCACGACCGCGACGTTCACGCGACCGCAGGTCGACGCCTGGTGCGCGAGCCGTGGGACGGCGGAGGGCCGCTACGACTTCGCCGTGACGGCGAACGGGTCGGACGACTTCCTCGGCGAGATCGTGCTGAACGACATCGACGACGTGGTCCGCAAGGCCAACATGCGGCTCGTGATGCGGCCCGCCTACCGGGGCCGCGGGTACGGCACGGAGGGGATCGAGCTCGTGCTGGGCTTCGCGTTCGACGGGCTCGGCCTGCACCGCGTGGAGCTCGACGTGCTGGCGATCAACGCCCGCGCGAAGTCCCTGTACGAGAACATCGGCTTCCGGGTGGAGGGCCGCCGCCGGGACGCCTACCGCGACGGCGACGGCTGGTGCGACGCGATCGACATGGCGATGCTCGAGGACGAGTACCGGGCGACCCAGGTCGCGTCCTGACCCCGCTGCCGGCGGGTCAGCTCGGCAGGTTCCGCTCGACGGACGCGAGGTAGGCCTCGCCGTCGAACGCGGGCAGGAGCGACGACTGGATGACGTACCCCTGCACGGCGGCGAGCAGGAGCGGCACCTGGTCGGCGGCGATCGCGTCGGCCTCGTCGGGCGGCGTCCCGTGGGTCCGCTGGTGCCAGAGCGACGTGTAGTGCGTGCAGGTGTCGATCAGGCGGACCAGGACGGTCGACGCGAGCTCGGCGATGTCGGTCTCGGTCACGGCCTCGCCCCAGAGCTGGAGCATGACGGAGGGGCTGCCGAGCTCGCGGGTCATCGCCGTGACGAGCACCCGCACGAGTCCCGGCGGGGGCGTCATGGGCGTCGTGTCGACGAGCCGGCCGATCTCCTCGATGCGGCCGCCGACGACGCGGGCCGCGACGTCCACCACGAGCGCGGCCTTGCTGGGGTAGTGGCCGTAGATGGCCCCGGCGGACAGCCCGGACTCCTCGATGATCTCGGCCATCGACGTCGCCTGGAACCCCTTGCGCCGGAAGGCGCGCAGGGCGGCGTCGGCGATCTCGTCGCGGCGGGCCGCGCGGTAGTCCTCGGTGACCTTGGGCACGGCCCACCATAAAAACGAACGAACGTTCTTGACAAGTGGCGACGGCGGTCTACCCTGACAAAGAACGAACGTTCGGTTTAGGAGGCAACCGCCATGTCGCACGACCCTCGTCCCCACACCCCCTGGCGCCGCCTCCTCGGAGTCGGCGTCGCGCTCACGACGCTGGCGACCGTGCTCGTGCTGGCCTTCCTGTGGCCCGCGCACACGTCCGAGCCGCACGACCTGCCCGTCGCGGTCGCCGGCCCCGCCGCCGCCACCGCACCGGTCGCCGCCGCGCTCGAGGAGCGTGCCCCCGGCGCGCTGGACGTGGTCCCCGCCGACGACCGGCAGGCCGCGCTCGACCTCGTCGAGACCCGCGAGGTCTACGGCGCGATCGTCCTCGGCGCCGAACCCGAGGTGCTCGTCTCGACGGCCTCCAGCGCGGTCGTCGCCCAGCAGCTCTCCGCCCTCGCGCCCTTCCTGCAGGCGCAGCTCTCCGCCGCGACCGGCGCCCCCGTCACCGTCGCGGTCACGGACGTCGTGCCTCTCGGCGCGGGCGACCCGCGCGGCGCGGTCATCGGCGCCGTCACGCTCCCGCTCGTCATGGGCGGCATGATCGGCGGCATCGCCGTCTCGCTGACCGTCGTCGGCGTCTGGCGCCGGGTCACCGCCGTCACCGCCTACTCGGTGCTCGCCGGCCTCGCCGTCGCGGGCGTCCTGCAGGGCTGGTACGGCGCGCTCGCCGGCTCCTACGTCGTCGTCGCGGGCATCATCGGCCTCGCCGTCCTGGCGGTCGCCGGCGTGATCGTCGGGGTCGTGTCGATCGTCGGGCGGCCCGGCGTCGCGATCGGTCCCGTGCTGTTCCTGCTGGTCGCCAACCCGATCGCGTCCGCCGCCCAGCCGTGGCAGATGCTGCCCGCACCGTGGGGCGCGATCGGCCAGTGGATGCCGCCGGGCGCCGCCGCCGCGCTCCTGCGCGACGAGTCGTACTTCCCGCGGGCCGCCACCGGGCAGCTCTGGACGGCGCTCGTCGCCTGGGCCGTGCTCGGCCTGGTGCTCGCGACGGTCGGCCACTTCCGCGACGCCGGGGCCGCGTCCCGCGCCGCCCTCGCCGAGGCCGAGGCCGCCGAGCGCACGCACCACGAGCAGGACGTGCGCGAGCGGCCCGCCGTGCACGCCGTCGACGTCCAGGTCTGACCACCGGGACGTCGGCGGACGCCGCCGGCCACCGTGCGGAGGTCATGACTCCCGCGCCGTGACGACCCAGGCCGGACCCGCTCCTAGACTGGCCGAGCCGTCGGCCCGCCCCGCCGCGGACCCCCACCACCTGCGGAGGAGCACCATGCGCGCGACAGTCATCCACGGCGAGAGGGACGTCCGGGTCGAGGACGTCCCGGACCCTGAGCTGCTCGCGGGCGGCAGCGGGCGCGACGCCGTCGTGCGGGTCGTCGCCGCGTGCGTCTGCGGGTCGGACCTGTGGCCGTACCGCGGGGTGCAGCCCGTCCGCGAGCCGCGGCGGATCGGGCACGAGTTCATCGGGGTCGTCGAGCAGGTCGGCGACGCCGTCGAGCGGGTCGCGGTCGGCGACGCCGTGATCGCCCCGTTCTACGTGTGCGACGGCACGTGCACGAACTGCCGCAACGGCGTCAGCACCTCGTGCCAGCACGGCGGGTGGTGGGGCTCGACCACCGGTGAGGGGTCGTCGGCGGACGGCGGTCAGGGCGAGCGGGTGCGGGTGCCGCTGGCCGACGGGACGCTCGCCGCCGTCCCGGGCGTGGACCTCGAGTCCGACGAGGGGCGCGCCCTCGTGCCGCACCTGCTGACCCTGTCCGACGTGATGGGCACGGGTCACCACGCGGCCGTCCAGGGCGGCGTCGGGCCGGGCTCGACGGTCGCCGTCGTCGGCGACGGCGCGGTCGGGCTGTGCGCCGTGCTGGCGGCTCGCCGGCTCGGGGCGTCGCGCGTCGTCGCGATGTCGCGGCACCCGCAGCGCCAGGAGATCGCGCGGACCTTCGGCGCGACCGACGTGGTGCCCGAGCGGGGCGACGAGGGCGTCGCGCGGCTGAAGGAGCTGTTCGACGGCGTCGGGCCGGACGTCGTGCTCGAGTGCGTCGGCACGAAGGAGTCGATGGACCAGGCGCTGCGCTCGGCGCGGCCGGGCGGTCAGGTCGGCTTCGTCGGCGTCCCGGCCGGTGGGCCGGAGCTTCCCGTGCGGACGCTGTTCGACTCGAACGTCGGGGTCCGCGGCGGCGTCGCGTCGGTGCGCGGGTACATCGAGGAGCTGCTGCCCGAGGTGCTCGACGGCCGGCTGCGGCCGGGGGTGGTGTTCGACCTGGAGCTGCCGCTCGAGGAGGTCGCCGAGGCCTACGCGGCGATGGACGAGCGCCGCGCGACGAAGGTCCTCCTGCGCCCCTGACGCCTCAGCGGTCCCGCCGGCGGAAGTCCTCGAGCGCGACCCGGCGCTCCACGTCGTGGTCGACGAGCGGCGCGGGGTAGCCGTCGGGCGCGGCGAGGCCGAGCCGCCACGGCCGGTGCACCGCCGGCCCGGCGACCCCGCGCAGCTCGGGCACCCACCGCCGGACGTAGTCGCCGTCCGGGTCGAACCGCTCGCCCTGGCTCACGGGGTTGAAGACCCGGAAGTACGGCGCCGCGTCCCGCCCGGTCCCGGCGACCCACTGCCAGTTGAGCTGGTTCTGCGGCACGTCACCGTCCACGAGCCACGTCATGAAGTGCTCGGCGCCGCGCTGCCACCGCACGTGCAGGTCCTTGACCAGGAACGACGCGACGACCATCCGCACCCGGTTGTGCATCCAGCCGGTCGCCCGCAGCTGCCGCATCCCCGCGTCGACGAACGGGTACCCGGTGCGGCCCTCCGCCCACGCGGCGAACGCCGCGTCGGCCTGCGGCCCGGACGCCCACGCGTCGTCGGGAACGACGGCGCGCAGCGACCGGTGGGCGGCGCCGGGGTGGTGCCACAGCACGTCCGCGTGGAACTCGCGCCAGGCGAGCTCCGACCGGTAGGTCGCGACGGACTCGGCGCCGGCGCCGGCCGACCGTGCGGCGAGGTCGGCCAGGAGGGTCCTGGGGTGCAGCTCGCCGTACTTCAGGTGCACGGAGATCGCGGACGTGCCGTCGAGGTCGGGCCGGTCGCGGGCCCAGCGGTAGTCGTCGAGCCCGTCGCGCAGGAAGGCGCCCCACCGGCGGAGCGCGGCACGCTCTCCGGCCTCGGGCAGGTCCACGTCGGTCCGCGGCTCGTCGGGCACGCCGTCGGACCGCACGGACGCCCACGGCACCGCGTGCGGCGACCCGGGCGGCGACGCCCACCCGTGGTCCAGCCAGGCCGTCCGGAACGGCGTGAACACCTGGAACGGGGTGCCGCCGCGCGTGCGGAGCCGGCCGGGGGCGACGGCGTACGGGGAGCCCGTCCGCACCAGCGGCACCCCGAGCGCCTGCTCGACGGCGTCGTCGCGCCGCCGCCCGTACGGCTCGGTCGCCGCCGTCACGTGCACGGCCGGCGCGCCGACCTCGCGCACGAGGAGCGGGACGACGAGCGCCGGTGGTCCGTGCCGGACGACGAGCCGCCCGCCGGTCGCCTCGTCGAGCGCGCGCAACGACCGCACGAGGTAGGCGAGCCGCGGCGTCCCCGCGTGCCGCCAGAGCGCCGGGTCGGCGACGAACAGGGCGACGACCTCGTCGTCGGCGGCCCGCGCCTGCGTCACCGCGGCGTGCAGCGCCGGGTGGTCGGCCAGCCGCAGGTCCCGGCGGAACCACAGGACCACGGGCACCGGGCGACGCTACCCCGGCCGTCAGGCGTGCGCACCGGCGGGTGAGCCGCCACGATGGGGACCATGAGCGAGGGGGCTCAAGGAGCGAGCACCACCGACGAGCGCGTGCTGCCGCGCGACCGGGCGTTCTTCGGGCACCCGATGGGGCTGTTCACGCTCTTCAACACCGAGCTGTGGGAGCGGTTCAGCTACTACGGGATGCGCGCCATCCTGCTGTTCTACCTGACCGACACCGCGGCGAACGGCGGTCTCGGGCTCCCGGAGGCGACCGGCGAGGCCGTCGTGGCCGTGTACGGCGCGGCCGTCTACCTGCTGTCGGTGCTCGGCGGGTGGCTCGCGGACCGGTTCATCGGCGGCCGGCGCTCGGTGCTGTACGGCGGGATCGTCATCGCGGCCGGCCACGTCGCGCTCGCCGTCCCGAACCCGCGCTTCTCGTTCCTCGGGATCGTGCTGGTGGCGCTCGGCACCGGCCTGCTCAAGCCGAACGTGTCGAGCATGGTCGGCGAGCTCTACCACCGCGACGACCCGCGCCGGGACTCCGGGTTCTCGATCTACTACATGGGCATCAACATCGGCTCCCTGCTCGCGCCGCTGCTCGTCGGCCTCGCGCGCGACTGGGGCGGGTACCACGCCGGGTTCGCGGTCGCGGCCGTCGGCATGGGGATCTCGCTGGTCGTGTTCGTCATGGGCCGCCGACTGCTCGGCGGCGCGGGCGACGTCCCGCCGAACCCCATGACGGTCGCCGACAGGGCGGGCGCCGTGCGGATCGTCCTCGCCGTCGTGGTCGGCGTCCTGCTCGCCGTCGCGCTGGCCTGGGTGGTGGGCGGCGGGTTCACGGTGAGCACGTGGATCGACGCGCTGTCGTACCTGGCGTTCGCCGCGCCGATCGCGACGTTCTGGGTGATGTTCCGCTCACCGAAGGTCAGCGAGCACGAGAAGCAGCGGCTGCGCGCGTACATCCCTCTGTTCGTCGCGGCGATGCTGTTCTGGATGATCTTCGAGCAGGCGTCGAGCACCCTGTCGAGCTTCGCGAAGAACCGGACCGACCTCACGGTCGGCGGTTTCACGATCTCGCCGGAGTTCTACCAGACGGTCAACCCGGCCTCGATCGTCCTCCTCGCGCCCGTGTTCGCGTGGATCTGGACCAAGCTCGACGACCGGCCGCCGACCGCGGTGAAGTTCGCGCTGGGCCTGACGTTCGCCGCGCTGAGCTTCGTCTTCCTCGCCGGCATGTCGGCGGTGTTCGAGGGGGAGAAGGCGCCCTGGTGGGTGCTGGTCGTCGTGTACGTGATCCAGACGGTCGGTGAGCTGTGCCTCTCGCCGGTGGGTCTGGCGGCGACGACGCTGCTCGCGCCGCGGGCGTTCCGCGGGCAGGCGATGGCGCTGTGGTTCCTCGCGACGTCCGCCGGCAACGCGATCACCGCCCAGCTCGTGCAGGCGACGCAGGACGTCGGCGACACCGCGTACTTCGGGTGGATCGGCATCGTCGCGCTCGCCGTCGCGGGCGGCATGTTCGCGATCGCGCCGTGGGTGACCCGGCACATCAAGGCGGGCGCCGAGTCGGCGAGCGAGGCGGCGCTGCAGCACTGACGTCCGCGCGGGCAGGCGGGTCGCGCCGGCCGGCCGCGCGACGCACCATCGTGGGGTGACCACCACCGTCGAGCGCCGCTCGTCGCTGCGGCGCCGCGCCGGCGACGTGCTGTTCCTACGGGTGTCGGGCGCGGACGGGTTCGCGACGCGCGACCGCATCCACCACGCGCCCGGTCCACGCTGGTTCGCCCCGGGCTCGGCGGTGCAGGTGGTGCATGGGGACGCCGCGATGTTCGTCGGAGGTCTGCGTGCGCTGCTCCTGCAGGCGCTGCACCCGGTCGCGATGGCGGCCGTCGCGTCGTTCTCGGGCTTCCGTGAGGACCCGTGGGGTCGTCTGGCGCGCACGAGCACGTTTCTCGCGATGACGGCGTTCGGGCGGGCGGACGACGCCGAGGCGGCGGTGCAGCACGTGCGCCGGGTGCACGGGCACGTCCGCGGGGTGACCTCGGACGGTGTCCCGTACTCGGCGGACGACCCGCACCTGCTCGCGTGGATCCACGCGGCCGGCGTGGACAGCTTCGTCGCGGCGCACCGCCGGTTCGGCGAGCACCCGCTCGACGCGGCCGGGTACGACGAGTACGTCGCGCAGTCCGCGGTCGTCGCCCGGGGGCTGGGGGTGGTGCAGCCGCCGACGACGACGGGGGAGGTGGACGCGCTGATCCAGGCCTACCGGCCCGAGCTGCGGACCACCGACGAGTCCCGCGAGACGGTCGACTTCCTGCTGCGGACCCCGCCGCTCCCGCTCGCGCTGCGGCCGGCGTACCGAGGGCTCGCGGCGGGGGCGGCGGCGACCCTGCCGGGGTGGGCGCGGTCCGAGCTCGGCCTGCGGTCCCGGCCGGTGCTCGGCGGGGGGCCGTCGCGGGTGGCCGGCGACGTGGTGACCCGCACGGTCCGCTGGTTGATCCCCCCGGTCGACTGACCTCGTACGGGGATGATCCGGACACCGCCATGTTTCGATAGATAACGTTGTCGATAACGATTGAATTCTGGTCGCCAGACTGCCAGGATCCCCGCTGACCAGCACGTCGACGAGGACGACAAAGGGGAATGGACGCATGGCGATGAAGCGCCGGGTGAGCGTGATGGTGGCGCTCGCGACGACGACCGCACTGCTGGCCGCGTGCAGCGGCGGCGGGAACGACGAGGCGGCCGGTCCGAGCAACGACCACGTCACGCTCACGTGGTGGCACAACGGCACGGCCGAGCCGCTCAAGGGCTTCTGGGACTCCGTCGCCCGGGAGTTCGAGGAGGCCCACCCGAACGTCACCGTCGAGGTGAGCGCCGTGCAGAACGAGGAGCTGCAGAAGACGAAGATCCCCGTCGCCCTGCAGTCCGCCGACCCGCCGGACCTGTTCCAGCAGTGGGGCGGCGGCGACCTCGCCGACCAGGTCGTCGACGGCAAGGTCAAGGACATCAGCCGCGACGTGCTCGACGAGATCGGCCTCATCGGCGGGTCGGCGGCCGCCTGGCAGGTCGACGGGGAGACGTACGGGCTGCCGTACAGCGTCGGCGTCGAGGGCTTCTGGTACAACAAGGCGCTCTTCGCCCAGGCCGGCATCGAGACGCCGCCGGTGACGCTGGAGGACTTGGGCGACGCGGTCGGCAAGCTCAAGGAGGCCGGCATCACGCCGATCGCCGTCGGTGCCAAGGACACGTGGCCCGCCGCGCACTACTGGTACAACTTCGCGCTGCGCGAGTGCAGCACCGACACCATGAAGCGCGCCGGCGTCGAGCTCCGGTTCGAGGACCCGTGCTTCACGCAGGCCGGCGAGCAGCTCGCCGCGTTCCTCGCCACCGAGCCGTTCCAGCAGGACTTCCTCGGCACGCCGGCGCAGACGGGCCTGGCCAGCTCGGCCGGGCTCGTGGCGAACGGCAACGCCGCGATGGAGCTCATGGGCCACTGGGAGCCGGGCATCATGCGGGGCCTGACCGGCGGCGACGCCCTCGGCGAGAACCTCGGCTGGTTCCCGTTCCCGACCGTCGACGGGGGCCAGGGTGACCCGGCCGCGGCGCTCGGCGGCGGCGACGGGTTCTCGTGCTCGTACTCCGCGCCCCCGGAGTGCGTCGAGCTCCTGAAGTACATCGCCAGCGTCGACGTGCAGAAGCGGTACGCCGAGACCGGCTCCGGCCTGCCGGTGACGCTCGGGTCCGAGGCGGGCGTCTCCGACCCGAACATGCAGACGCTCCTGCAGTACCGGAACAACGCCACGTACGTGCAGGTCTGGCTCGACGTCGCGTACGGCGGCAGCATCGGCGGGGCGATGAACGACGGCATCGCGGCGATGTTCGCCGGCCAGGGCACGGCGCAGGACATCGTCGCCGGGATGATCGAGGCGTCGTCCGGCAGCAGGTGACCAGCGCGTCCGCCCCGTGGTCGTGGACCACGGGGCGGACGCTCCCCGGTTCGTGCCACGCGCGGACGTAGCCTGACGCGGCAGCCGCGCGGCGCGGCTGCTCTCGCGTGTCGAAGGAGCTGGAATGAGCCGCCCCCTGCGCTCTCGGACGTCCACCCATGGCCGCAACATGTCCGGCGCCCGCGCCCTGTGGCGCGCGACCGGCATGGGGTCGGAGGACTTCGGGAAGCCGATCATCGCGATCGCCAACTCCTACACGCAGTTCGTCCCCGGCCACGTGCACCTCAAGGACATGGGCGACCTGGTCGCGTCCGCGATCCGCGAGGCGGGCGGCGTGTCCAAGGAGTTCAACACCATCGCGGTCGACGACGGCATCGCGATGGGCCACGCGGGGATGCTCTACTCGCTGCCCAGCCGTGACCTCATCGCCGACTCGGTCGAGTACATGGTGAACGCGCACTGCGCGGACGCCCTCGTGTGCATCTCGAACTGCGACAAGATCACGCCGGGCATGCTCAACGCCGCGCTGCGCCTCAACATCCCGGTCGTGTTCGTCTCGGGCGGCCCGATGGAGGCCGGCAAGGCGGTCGTCGCGGACGGCATCGCGTCCACCCCGCTGAACCTCATCAACGCGATCAACTACTCGGCCGACGACAACGTCTCCGACGAGGCGCTGGCCGCCGTCGAGGAGTCCGCGTGCCCGACGTGCGGCTCGTGCTCCGGCATGTTCACGGCCAACTCGATGAACTGCCTCACCGAGGCCCTCGGCCTGTCGCTGCCCGGCAACGGCTCGACGCTCGCCACGCACGCGGCCCGCCGCGAGCTGTTCCTCGAGGCCGGCCGGACGATCGTCGAGCTGGCCCGCCGCTACTACGAGGACGAGGACGACACGGCCGCCCCCCGCGGGATCGCCACGAAGGCCGCGTTCGCCAACGCCATGGCGCTCGACGTCGCGATGGGCGGCTCCACGAACACGGTGCTGCACATCCTCGCCGCCGCCCAGGAGGCCGAGGTCGACTTCGACCTGTCCGACATCGAGGGCCTCAGCCGCCGCGTGCCGTGCCTGTCGAAGGTCGCGCCGAACCACCCGAGCTTCCACATGGAGGACGTCCACCGCGCCGGTGGCATCCCGGCGCTGCTCGGCGAGCTCGACCGCGCCGGGCTGCTCGACCACGACGTCACCTCCGTGCACACGCCGACGCTGCGCGCGTGGCTCGACGACTGGGACGTGCGCGGCGGCAAGGCGACCGAGAAGGCCGTCGAGCTGTTCCACGCGGCGCCCGGGGGAGTGCGCACGACCCAGGCGTTCTCGACGCAGAACCGCTGGAACCGCCTCGACACCGACGCGGCGCACGGCTGCATCCGCGACCTCGAGCACGCGTACACCGTCGAGGGGGGCCTGGCCGTCCTGCGCGGCAACCTGGCCGAGGACGGGGCGGTGCTCAAGACCGCCGGCATCGACCCCGACGTCTTCCACTTCGTCGGCCGTGCGCTGGTCTGCGAGTCGCAGGACGAGGCCGTCGAGAAGATCCTCACCAAGCAGGTGCAGCCCGGCCACGTGGTCGTCGTGCGCTACGAGGGCCCCGCGGGCGGCCCCGGCATGCAGGAGATGCTGTACCCGACCTCGTTCATCAAGGGCCGCGGGCTGGGCAAGGTCTGCGCGCTCATCACGGACGGCCGGTTCTCCGGCGGCTCGAGCGGCATCTCCGTCGGGCACATCTCGCCCGAGGCAGCGGCCGGCGGCACGATCGGCCTCGTCGAGGACGGTGACGAGATCGAGATCGACGTCGAGACGCGCCTCATCCGGGTCAACGTGCCCGACGAGGTGCTCGCGGAGCGGCGCGCCAAGATGGAGGCGTCCGAGCGTCCGTGGCAGCCGCTGAACCGCGACCGCGTCGTCTCGCCCGCGCTGCAGGCGTACGCGGCGATGGCGACGTCGGCCGACCGCGGTGCCGTGCGCGACGTCAGCCGCCTCCGCCGCGCCTGAGCGTCCGGCCGGTCACCGCGCGGGCGAGCGCTCCACCTCGGAGGGCCGGGTGCGCGGGCCCACCGGGGTGGGGATCACGGCCGCGGGGCGAGGTGCGCCGCCGAGCAGGGTGTCGATCTCGTCCCGCGGCACGGGGCGGCCGAACAGGTAGCCCTGGCCGTGCGGGCAGCCGAGCGCGCGCAGGGCGTCCGCCTCGTCGTCCGTCTCGATCTGCTCGGCGACCGCGGGCAGGTCGAGGCTCGCGCACAGGTCGACGATCGCGGCGGCGAGGGCACGACGTCGCCGCGCCTCGTCGCCCGGGTCGGCGGACAGCCGGGTGAACGCCCCGTCGATCTTCACGATGTCCACGGGCAGGTGCTGCAGGTAGGCGAGAGACGAGTAGCCCGTGCCGAAGTCGTCGATCGCGACCCGGACGCCGTGCTCGCGCAGCCGCGACAGCTGGGACACGACGAGCGCGTCGTCCGGCTGGCCTCCGGCGAGCAGGGCGGTCTCGGTGATCTCCAGCACGAGCGCCCGCCCCGGCAGCCCTGAGTCCTCGAGGGCGCTGAGCACCCGGTCGACGGCGTCGGGCTGCCGGAGCTGGCGGCCCGAGACGTTCACGTGCAGCCCGACGCCGTGCGCGTCGTACCAGCGCCGGGCGTCGGCGCACGCCCGGCGCAGGACGTGGTCGCCGACCGGGACGATGAGTCCGGTGTCCTCGGCGACGGGGATGAACCGGTCCGGCATGATCAGGCCGTCGGGCGACTCCCAGCGCAGCAGCGCCTCGACGGACAGCACCTCGCCCGTGTCGAGCGAGACGACCGGCTGGTAGTGCACGACGAGCTCGTCGCGGTTGAGCGCGGCCCGCAGGCCCTCGGCGAGCTGGGTGCGGCCCGTCTGCTCGAGCCGCATCCGCGGGTGGAAGACGCACACCTGGCTCTTGCCGGCGGCCTTGGCCGCGTAGAGCGCCAGGTCGGCGTCCCGCAGGGCCTCCTCGGTGCTGACGGGGCCGTCGACGACGCGGACGCCGACGCTCGCGCTGACCCGGACGACGTGCCCGTCGACGACGAACGGCTCGCCGAGCGCGCGGACGAGCTGCCACGCGCGGTCGCGCGCCCCGGCCTCGTCGGTCCGTTCGAGCACGAGCGCGAACTCGTCGCCACCGAGGCGCGCGAGCGTGTCCCGGTCGCCGACCATGCCGCGCAGCCGCCGCCCGGCCTGCGTGAGCAGGTCGTCGCCGGCGTGGTGCCCGTGGTCGTCGTTGACGCCCTTGAAGCCGTCGAGGTCGACCATGAGGACCGCCCGGTCGCCACCGCCGGCCCGGCCCGGGTCCGCGAGGCGGTCGGTGAACAGGGTGCGGTTGCCGAGCCCGGTCAGGGGGTCGTGGAGCGCCTGGTGGCTGAGGAGCTGCTGGAGGGAGCCCTGCTCGCGCAGGGCCTGCGAGAGCTGTGCCGCCTGCCGGTCGAGCTGGATGGCGCGACGCTGCGCGACGCTCGTCCCGACGACGAGACGGCCCACGAGGAACGCCGACAGCAGCACGACGGTGAGCAGCGGCACCGCCAGGTCGCTCCACGCGAGCGTCACCGTCGAGCCGGCCCGGAACGTGAACAGGAACGTGACGGGCCCGACGGTCGCGAGCACGAAGAAGACGACGCCGCGCACGAGGGTGAGGGCCGGGCTGGGCGTCGCGTCGGGCGAGCCGTCGACGCCGGGGTGCAGCGCGGCGGCCCCGAAGAGCACGAACCAGCAGAGCCAGGCCGCGCTGCCGAACCCCTCCGCGAGGGACGTGTCGAGCAGCGAGATGCCCGGGTTCCCGTCGCCGAGCAGCGTCACGGTGTAGAGCACGTCCCCGACGGTGGAGGCCGCGACGCCCCACCCGAGCAGCGTGTACGCGCCGTTGCGCCCGCCGTACCGGAACCACAGCCGTGACGTCAGGAGGACGACGGCGAGACCCATCGAGAGCGAGACGACCGCGAGGATGCGGGCGGGGTCCTCGAGCGCACGGTCCCCGAGGAACCCGCGGAAGACGAGCACCCAGTAGAGCAGCGCGGCACCGACGACCACGACGACGGCGTCCATGGTCGCGGTCTCGTGCCGTGCGCGCAGGGAGTTGCGGGGGAGCAGCGCCAGGCCGACGACCAGGAGGACGTACGTCGGCGTGTAGAAGCCGTCGAACCACCACGGGACGAGGTCGGCGTCCCCGCCGACGGCGACGTACCAGACCGTCCAGCTCACGTCCGCGACGGCCCACGCCGCCGTGCCGCCCGTGAGCCACCACCACGCCCGCGTCATGGTCGCCCGGTGCCGTCGGACGCCGACCACCATCGCGAGGACCGACACGACGGGGACGACGTCCCAGAGCACCTCCCCGGGCCAGCCGGGAACGACCATGACGAGGGCCGTGAGCAGCAGCCCGCCGACCAGGAAGGCCTGCCACGGGGCCACGCCGAGGCGTCGGCTGCGACCCGGCTGTGCGTCCGGCACGGCCACGGCCGCCTCCCTTCTCGCCGCGGTGTCGTGAAGGCGTGCGGCGGTCGGCCCCGCTGGGGGTCCGACCCACGAATCGGCACGGAAGCCCTCGGGATGAGGGATGCCGCCGGACTCCACGCGTCCGGCGCACCCGCGCACGGGGGTGCCGCGACGGTCGACGCCTCCTACTCTCGGCACATGACGACGACGCAGGACGGTGCCGCACCCGGGGTCGACATCAAGCCGCGGTCGCGGCAGGTCACGGACGGGCTGGAGGCGACGGCGTCGCGCGGGATGCTCCGGGCGATCGGTCTCGGTGACGACGACTTCGCGAAGCCGCAGATCGGCGTCGCGAGCTCGTGGAACGAGATCACCCCGTGCAACCTGTCGCTCGACCGGCTGGCCAAGGCCGCCAAGTCGGGCGTGCACGCCGCGGGCGGGTACCCGCTCGAGTTCGGCACGATCTCGGTGTCCGACGGGATCTCGATGGGCCACGAGGGCATGCACTTCTCGCTGGTGAGCCGCGACATCATCGCGGACTCGGTGGAGACGGTGATGCAGGCCGAGCGCCTCGACGGCTCGGTGCTGCTGGCCGGCTGCGACAAGTCGCTGCCCGGCATGCTCATGGCGGCCGCCCGGCTCGACCTGGCGAGCGTGTTCCTCTACGCCGGGTCGATCGCCCCGGGCTGGGTGAAGCTCGAGGACGGCACCGAGAAGGACGTCACGATCATCGACGCGTTCGAGGCGGTCGGCGCGTGCGCGCGGGGGCTGATGAGCCGCGAGGACGTCGACCGCATCGAGCGCGCGATCTGCCCGGGCGAGGGTGCCTGCGGCGGCATGTACACCGCGAACACGATGGCGTCGGTCGCCGAGGCCATCGGCATGTCGATCCCCGGCTCGGCCGCCCCGCCGTCGGCGGACCGCCGTCGTGACGCGTTCGCGCACAAGTCGGGCGAGGCCGTCGTCGAGCTGCTGCGGCGGGGCATCACGGCGCGCCAGATCATGACGAAGGAGGCGTTCGAGAACGCGATCGCCGTCGTCATGGCGTTCGGCGGCTCGACCAACGCGGTCCTGCACCTCCTGGCGATCGCGCACGAGGCCGAGGTCGACCTCACGCTCGACGACTTCTCCCGCGTCGCCGCGAGGGTGCCGCACCTCGGCGACCTCAAGCCGTTCGGCCGCTACGTGATGAACGACATCGACCGCATCGGCGGCGTGCCCGTGGTGATGAAGGCGCTGCTCGACGCGGGCCTGCTGCACGGCGACTGCCTCACGGTCACCGGGAAGACGGTCGCGGAGAACCTGGCCGACGTGAACCCGCCGGACCCGGACGGCAAGATCCTGCGGGCGCTGGACAACCCGATCCACCGGACGGGCGGCATCACGATCCTGCACGGCTCGCTCGCCCCCGAGGGTGCGGTCGTGAAGTCGGCGGGCTTCGACTCCGACGTGTTCGAGGGCACCGCCCGGGTGTTCGACCGGGAGCGCGCGGCGATGGACGCGCTGGAGGACGGCACGATCGTCGCGGGCGACGTCGTCGTCATCCGCTACGAGGGCCCGAAGGGCGGCCCGGGCATGCGCGAGATGCTCGCGATCACGGGGGCGATCAAGGGCGCCGGCCTGGGCAAGGACGTCCTCCTGCTCACCGACGGCCGTTTCTCGGGCGGCACGACGGGGCTGTGCGTCGGGCACGTGGCCCCCGAGGCCGTCGACGCGGGCCCGATCGCGTTCGTCCGCGACGGCGACCGCATCCGGCTCGACGTCGAGCACGCGACGCTCGACCTGCTGGTGGACGACGCCGAGCTCGAGTCCCGCACGGCCGGGTGGGCGCCGCTGCCGCCGACGTACACGCGCGGGGTCCTCGCCAAGTACGCCAAGCTCGTCCAGTCGGCGTCGAAGGGTGCCGTCCTGATCTGACCCGCGACCCTCAGGGTGCGCGGAGCACGAAGTCCTGCAGCGCGACGACGGCGGCACCGCGTGCCCACTGCCCGAAGTCGCCGGGCCGGACCACGAGGTCGACCGGTGACGCGAGCGGGTCGCGGTCGGCGTCGAGGCCGGCCCGCAGCGCCGCGTCGCCGACCCGGGCGAGCTCCACCCCCTCGCCCGTGATCACCACCCGGTCGGGCATCGTGAGGTTCGCGACCGCCGCGACGAGCCGGCCCAGGGCGCGGGCGCTGTCGTCAACGATCCGGCGGGCGGCGGGGTCGTCGGCGCCGGCGAGCGCGAGGAGCTCGTCGTACGTGACGGCTCGGCGCAGCGCGACGGTCGCCTGGGTCGCGAGCGACTCCTCCGTGAGCATCGCCGTCGCGCAGCCGCGGTGGCCGACGGGGCACGGTGGTCCGGCCGGGTCGAGGGGGAAGTGGCCGACGAGGCCGATGCCCATGTCGGGGTGGGTGACGAGCTGGTCGTGCACCACGAGCCCGTAGCCGACTCCTGCCCCGACGGTGAGCACCGCGAAGCTGCGGGTCCCGCGACCCTCCCCGAACCAGTGCTCGGCGGCGGTGAGGGCGGCGACGTCGTTCTCGACGACCACGGGCAGGCCGGTGCGGGCGGAGAGCAGGGGGCCGAGCGGCACGTCGTGCCAGCCGAGGAACGGGGCGACCCGCACGGTCGACCGGTCGGGGGAGTGGCCGCCGAGGCTCACCCCGACGCCGGTGAGCGTGGTGGCCGACGGGAGCGACCCGGCGGTCTGCTCGACGAGCGCGCCGACGGACTCGACGACGTCGGCCGGTGCGTGCCCGCCGATCGGCGCCGACCGGCCCGCCACGATCGAGCCGCGAAGGTCGACGAGCACCGCGTGCGCGGCGTCGCCCGTGAGCTTGACGCCGACGAAGTGGTGGGCGGCCGCGTCGACGTCCAGCGGCTGGCCGGGGCGGCCGGTGGCGGGGTCGGGCCGGACGGCGGAGTCCACGAGGAGGCCGCGCTCGACGAGGGGCTTGGTGAGCCGGGACAGGGTCGGCTGCGACAGGTCGAGCCGGCGGGCGAGGTCGGCGCGGGACAGCGGGCCGCGCAGGAGGACCTCGAGGGCGACCTGGTGGGCGGTGCCGCCCTCGGGCGACCACGTGCGGACCTGCGAGCTCATGCGCTCCCTCTCCCGACGCCTCGGACGGACCCGAGGCTGCGCTGCCATCCTCGCAGGCGGATAAGTTCCGTGACGGTTCAAACTATCGCACGAAGTGCGCCCGGAAGTGATCGGGGACACACTGTTGACGGTGACTTACTTCCGTGGTGACATGAATGCCTCGTGGAAGACGGGCCAAGCAAGGGCCCGATGCAGGCAGGGGCTCCGGACGGAGACCCCAGGGGGACCTGGAGGGACCACATGAGCTCACATCGGGCGCGCATCGCCGCGTGCCTCGCACTGGCCGGACTCGTCGTCCCGCTCGCGGCGTGCGCCGGAAGCGGCGACGGCCCCACCACGATCACGTTCTTCCAGTTCAAGTCGGAGGCCATCGACTACTTCGAAGGGCTCGCGGCGCAGTTCGAGAAGGAGAACCCCGACATCCGCGTCGTGGTCCAGAACGTGCCCGACCCCGAGACCGCGCTGCGGACCCGGCTGGTCAAGGACGACGTCCCGGACGTGATGACGCTCAACGGCAACGGCACGTTCGGCGAGCTCGCGTCCGCGGGGATCTTCACGGACTTCAGCAAGGACCCGGTGCTCGACGACATCAACCCGGGGTTCGTCAAGGTTCTCCAGAACCTCGGCCAGAGCGCACCGGGAGCGGTCAACGGCGTCCCGTTCGCCGCCAACGCCAGCGGCGTCCTCTACAACGAGGAGCTGTTCGCCCAGCAGGGCATCGACGTCCCGACCACCTGGGACGAGCTCATCGCCGACGCGAAGGCGTTCAAGGCGGCAGGCATCACCCCGTTCTACGGGATGCTCGGCGACTCGTGGACGCCGCAGTCGCCGCTCGCGCCGCTGAGCGCGCAGACGCAGCCGGCGGACTTCTTCCAGAAGCGGTTCGCGGCCCGGACGACGTTCCAGGACGGCTGGCGCACGGCGATCGACGAGCTCGGCGAGCTCTACGACTACACGCAGCCGGACCCGGTGTCGTCGAACTACCAGGACGGCACGCGCGCGTTCGCCGAGGGCAAGTCCGCGATGCTCCTGCTCGGCAGCTACGCCGTCCCGCAGATCCGCTCGTTCGAGCCGACGTTCACCATCGGCAGCTTCGCGCTGCCGGCCACGAACGACCCGTCGAAGACGACGCTCGTCTCGGGCGTCGACGTCCTGATCACCACCGGCGCCAAGGGCGCGCACCCGGAGGAGTCGAAGCGGTTCGTGGACTTCCTGATGCAGCCCGACGTCGTCCAGAAGTACAGCGAGGCCCAGGTCGCCATCCCGGCGATCAAGGGCGCCAGCAACGACGACCCCGCACTCGTCGGGGTCCAGCCCTACATCGACGACGGCAGGCTCGTGGGCTTCACCGACCACCAGTTCATCGCGGCGATCCCGCTCGCCCAGCTCCTGCAGGAGTACCTGCTGAACCACGACGCGTCGGCCATGCTCCGCAAGCTCGACAACAGCTGGGACAAGGTCGCGGCCCGCCGCACCTGGGGCCTGGGGAAGGTGCAGGAGTCATGACGACCACGACCCGCCCGCCGGTGCAGGCGCCGCCCGACCGGCCCGACCAGCCCGTGCGCAGGAAGGGCATCGCGTCCCGCACGCCGCGCGGCTTCTACTGGATGGTCCTGCCCGCGTTCGCGCTGTTCTTCCTGCTGCACACCGTCCCGGTCCTGCAGGGCGTCTTCTTCAGCTTCACCGACTCACCGGGCTACGGGCCGTGGAAGTTCGTCGGGCTCTCGAACTACGCGGCCCTGTTCACCGACAGCCGCGTGCTGCACTCGTACCTGTTCACGTTCCAGTTCGCGCTCGTGTCGACCGTGCTCGTGAACATCATCGCGCTCGCCGTGGCCGTCGCCCTCAACGCCCGGATCAGGTTCAAGTCGACGCTGCGCGGCGTGTACTTCATCCCGTACGTGCTCTCGATCCTCGTGGTCGGGTACGTGTTCCAGTACCTGTTCACGTTCTCGATCCCGGCCATCGCGCAGGCGGTCGGCAACGCGAAGTTCTCCACGTCGATCCTGTCCGACGAGGGCCTCGCGTGGATCGCGATCGTCGTCCTCGCCGTCTGGCAGGCCGCGGCGTTCAACATCGTGCTGTACCTCGCGGGCCTGCAGACGGTGCCCGCCGAGCTCTACGAGGCGGCGTCGCTCGACGGTGCGACGGCGTGGAAGAAGTTCTCGCACATCACGTTCCCGATGATCTGGGGCTTCTTCGTCATCAACATGGTGCTGTCCCTCAAGGGCTTCCTGCAGGTCTTCGACCACGTCGTCGCGATGACGGGCGGCGGGCCGGGGACCGCGACGGAGTCCGTCGGGCTCGTCATCTACAAGGGCGGCTTCCAGGGCGGCGAGTTCGGGTACCAGCTCGCCAACGCCGTGGTGTTCATGATCGTGATCATCGTGTTCGCCCTCGTCCAGTTCCGTGTCCTGCAGCGTGAGGATGTGAACGCATGAGCGCCCCCAGCATCGCCGCACCGGTCGCCGACCGGTCCGAGCAGGCCTTCGGCGCCGGCGAGCCCGACGCCCCCGCACCCCGCCGCCGGCGGATGCGCACGCCCGACCCGGAGGACACCGGCCACCACAACTGGTGGCTCACGGGCCTGATGATCTTCCTGTCCCTGAGCATCCTCGTGCCGATGTACCTCGTGGTCGTCACGGCCCTGAAGACCCCGGACCAGCTCACGGGCGCCGGGTTCAGCCTGCCGAGCCCGGCCCGGTGGCAGAACTTCGCCGACGCCTGGACGCTCACGAGCTTCCCGCGCTCCGCGCTCAACAGCGCGCTCATCACGGTCGGGGCGGTGACGCTCACGCTGCTGACGAACTCGATGGTCGCCTACGCGATCGCCCGGAACATGCACAAGAAGCTGTTCAAGGGCCTGTTCTTCTACTTCATCGCGGCGCTGTTCGTGCCGTTCCCGATCCTCATGCTCACGGTCGCCAAGCTCACCGCGCAGCTGCACCTCGACAACCAGCTCGGCCTGATCCTGCTGTACGTCGTGTTCGGCCTGTCGTTCAACATCTTCGTGTTCGTCGCGTACATCCGCTCGATCCCGCGCGAGCTCGAGGAGGCCGCGATCATCGACGGCGCGAACACGTGGACCGTGTTCTGGAAGGTCATCTTCCCGTTGCTGCGGCCCATGAACGCGACCGTCGGCATCATCACGTGCGTGTGGGCGTGGAACGACTTCATGCTCCCGCTGGTGATCCTGTCCGACCCCGGCGACGCGACGCTCCCGTTGCAGCAGTACATCTTCCAGAGCACCTTCAACACCAACTACACGCTGGCCTTCGCGTCGTACCTGCTCGCGATGATCCCGCTGCTCGTGGTGTACGTGGTCGCGCAGCGCTGGGTCATCTCGGGGGTGACCCGGGGCGCCATCAAGTGATCCGGAGGACCGCATGACGTGGACCGTCGACGACGCGCCGTGGTGGACGAAGGCCGTGGTCTACCAGATCTACCCCCGCTCGTTCGCCGACTCGGACGGCGACGGGATCGGCGACCTGCGGGGGATCCTGGGACGGCTCGACCACCTCGTCGAGCTCGGCGTCGACGTCGTCTGGCTGTCGCCCGTGTACGCGTCGCCGCAGGACGACAACGGGTACGACATCAGCGACTACCAGGACGTCGACCCGGTGTTCGGCACGCTCGACGACCTCGACGAGCTCATCGGTGCGCTGCACGCGCACGGCATGCGGCTCGTCATGGACCTCGTCGTCAACCACACCTCGGACGAGCACCCGTGGTTCGTGGACTCGCGTTCGTCGAAGGGGAGCGACAGGCGCGACTGGTACTGGTGGCGGCCGCCGCGCGCCGGGATGCAGCCCGGGCAGCCCGGCGCCGAGCCGACGAACTGGGGCTCGTTCTTCTCCGGCTCCGCGTGGGAGCTCGACGAGGAGTCGCAGGAGTACTACCTGCACCTGTTCAGCCGCAAGCAGCCCGACCTCAACTGGGAGAACCCGCAGGTCCGCGAGGCGGTCTACGCGATGATGCGCTGGTGGCTGGACCGCGGGGTCGACGGCTTCCGGATGGACGTCATCAACCTCGTCTCCAAGGAGGTGCCGCTGCGGGACGGCCTGGTGCACGGCGGCCTGTGGGGCGACGGCTCGGCGTTCTACACCTGCGGCCCGCGCATCCACGAGTTCCTCGCCGAGATGCACCGGGAGGTGTTCGCCGACCACCCCGAGCGGCTGCTGGCCGTGGGGGAGATGCCGGGCGTGACGATCGAGGACGCGCGCCTGTTCACCGACCCGGCCCGCGCCGAGGTCGACATGGTGTTCCAGTTCGAGCACGTCGGCCTGGACCACGGCCCGGGCGGCAAGTTCGACACGCGGCCGCTGCGGCTCACGGACCTCAAGACGTCGTTCGGACGCTGGCAGGCCGGGCTCGCCGACGCCGGCTGGAACAGCCTCTACTGGGACAACCACGACCAGCCCCGCGTGGTGTCCCGGTTCGGCGACGACGGCCGCTACCGCCGGGAGTCCGCGACGATGCTCGCGACCGTGCTGCACCTGCACCGGGGGACGCCGTACGTCTACCAGGGCGAGGAGCTCGGGATGACGAACGCGCACTTCACGCGGTTCGAGGACTACCAGGACATCGAGTCGCTCCGGCACATCTCGGAGGCCCGCGCCCGCGGCCACTCCAGCGACGACGAGCTGCTCGAGGGGCTCGCCCGGATGAGCCGCGACAACGCGCGGACCCCGGTGCAGTGGGACGCCTCCCCGCACGCGGGGTTCACGACGGGAACGCCGTGGCTGCCCGTCGACGCCAACTTCCTGACGGTGAACGCGGAGGCGGAGCGGGCCGACCCCCGGTCGGTGTTCCACCACCACCGCCGGCTGATCGCGCTGCGGCACGAGGACCCGGTGGTGGCGCTCGGCGACTTCACGATGCTGCTGCCCGACGACGAGCACGTGTACGCGTTCACCCGGCGCCTCGGGGACGAGTCGCTGCTGGTCCTGGGGAACTTCACGGGGGAGGAGCGCCCGTTCGACGTGGCGGACGCGTGGGCCTTCGACGACGGCAGCGCCCTCGTGCTGGGCAACTACGACGACGCCGGGTCGCCGTCGACGCTGCGCCCGTGGGAGGCGCGGGTCTACCGCCGTCCGGCGCCCTGAGCCGCCTGCGGGGCGGCGCCCACCGGGTCGACGATCCGCACCGACGGCAGCCCGCGCCGCCGGACCATCCACTCGGCGACGAGCACGTTCGGCACCCACGCCAGGAACGTCACGGCGTAGTACGCGTTCTGGAAGGCCGCGTCGACGTCGAACGCGCCGTCCCCGGCGGCGAACGCCTGCGCCGCGACCAGCACCCCGGTCCACGTCCGGAGCGTCACGGCGGCGTAGGTGAGCGCGAAGCTGCGGATCATCCACGCCTGGTGCGACCGGACGTCCCCGGAGCGGATGGACCGGTACGCGCGCCACCCGGTCCAGATCCACAGCACCCCGAGCGACCCGAACCCGAGGAACCCGATCATGCCCGCCGTGTTCCAGGGCGCCATGACCAGCGCCGCGAGCCCGCCGACGAGCACCCCCGACAGGTACGTCCGGCCCAGCCACCGGTGCAGGCGCGGGAACCGGCGCCGCGCCCCGGCCCAGAACTGGAACGGACCGGTGAGCAGCGCCACGGCGGCCCCCACCACGTGGACGACGAGCGCGACCTGCACCACGGGCGGCGTCTGCGAGTACGCCGACGCGAGCGGCGCCCGGTCGGGGTCGAGCTCCTCGAGCGAGCCCATCAGGTAGGGCACCGCCGAGTAGGCGACGATCGCGAGCGCGGTCAGCAGGACGGCGACCCACCCGACGCGACCGGTCGCGCGGCGACGTCGTCGGGCGACGGTGGGCGGTCGCTGCGGGCGGGCCGGGGCGTCGGTCGAGGTCGTCATGTCCGACAACGGTAGGTATGTCTCCCGCCGATGTCGGTGGGGCAGACCCACCCGTCCGTACGGTGGCCCGCCCGGTCGCGCGGGTCCGGGTCCACCGGTCGGTGGACCCGGACGCCGGTGTCCCGGTCGTCCCGGCGGGCCCCGCTCGGGAACGACGCTGGGCGCATGACGACGCACCCGAGCACCCCCGCGATCGAGGTCACCGGCCTGCGCAAGCGGTACGGCGACAAGCGGGCCGTCGACGGCCTCGACCTGCAGGTGGACCGCGGAGAGATCGTCGCGATCCTCGGCCCCAACGGCGCGGGCAAGACGACGACCGTCGAGATCCTCGAGGGCTACCGACGTCGCGACGACGGCGTGGTCCGCGTGCTCGGCGACGACCCCGCGACCGCAGGACGCGCCTGGCGGTCCCGGATCGGCGTGGTGCTGCAGGGCACCGACGACCTCGCCGAGGCGAGCGTCGGCGAGCTGGTCCGGCACTTCGCCCGGTTCTTCCCCTCGCCCCGGGACGCCGACGAGGTCATCGACGCGGTCGGTCTGCGCGAGAAGGTCCGCACCCGCGCCCGGCAGCTCTCCGGCGGGCAGCGCCGGCGCCTGGACGTCGCGCTCGGCATCGTCGGTCGGCCCGAGCTGCTGTTCCTGGACGAGCCGACGACCGGGTTCGACCCGCAGGCGCGACGCTCGTTCTGGGACCTCGTCGAGAGCCTGCGGTCGGACGGCACCACGATCCTGCTCACCACCCACTACCTCGAGGAGGCCGAGCGGCTCGCCGACCGGGTCGTGGTCGTCGCCGGCGGCACGGTCGTCGCCCAGGGGCCGCCGGACCAGCTCGGGGGGCGGACGGCCCGCCGCGCCGTCGTCCGGTGGGACGAGGACGGCCGCACGCACGAGGTCCGCACCGACGCGCCGACCCACGTGGTCGCCGGGCTGGCGGCCCGGCTCGACGAGATCCCCGGCCTGCAGGTGCTGCGCCCCACGCTCGAGGACGTCTACCTCGGCCTCCTCCAGGACGCGCACGTGCCGGCCACCGAGCGGCAGGAGGCCGTGCGATGACGACGACGACCACCACCAGGACGACCCCGACCGCACCCGTGGGCGCACTGCCGGGGCCGCTGCCGCTGGGTCTGACCCGCGCCGGGTACGAGCTGCGGCTGTTCTTCCGGGAGCGCGACGCGGTCGTGTTCGTCTTCGCCTACCCGGTGATCATGCTCGCGATCTTCGCGGCGGTGTTCGGGCAGGACGGCGCCACGGTGACGACCCAGGGCGGCGCCGAGATCCCGTTCGCGCAGTACTTCCTGCCCGGCATGGTCGCCACCGGGATCATGCTGTCGAGCTTCCAGTCGCTCGCGATCTCCATCGCCGTGGAGCGGGACGAGGGCGGGCTCAAACGCCTGCGGGGCACACCCCTGCCGGCGACGGCGTACTTCGCGGGCAAGGTCGGCCAGGTGCTGGGCGTGTCCCTGCTGCAGAACGCGGTGCTCCTGGTCGTCGCGGCGTCGGCGTTCGGGGTGACCCTGCCGACCACGGCGACGGCGTGGGCGACGTTCGTGTGGGTGTTCGTGCTGGGCACGGCGTGCGGCTCGGTGTGCGGGGTCGCGTTCTCGTCGGTGCCGCGTTCCGGGCGGTCCGCCAGCGCGGTCGTCACCCCGATCGTGCTCGTGCTGCAGTTCATCTCCGGCGTGTTCTTCCCGTTCGACCAGCTGCCGTCCTGGATGCAGGGGCTCGCCTCGGTGTTCCCGCTGCGCTGGCTCGTCGAGGGCATGAGCGCGGTGTTCGTGCCGACCGGGTCCGGGGCGTCGGGGCAGCACGGCACGACCGCGCTGGTGCTCGGGGCGTGGCTGGCCGCCGGACTCGTCGTGGGCGTCCGCACGTTCCGGTGGCGTCGGCGTGACGACGGCTGACACGCCCTCCGTCGCCGGTCATGGTCGTGGCAGGCTCACGACCATGACCGGCACCGACACGTCCGGCCCTCTGGACCGGCGGGCGTTCTGGTCGCGTGCGCTGCGCGGCTGGGACATCGGCTTCTCCGCGCTCGTCGCGGTGGCCGCGGTGTCCATGTCGCTCGACGCCGGCAGCGTCACCACCGCCGTCGCGGTGCTCGGCGCGCTCGCCGTCCTCGTCGTCGGCTACGTGACCGTCGGTCGTCGCGGGATCCTGCGCGGCGACACCCGGATGACGACGACGTACGTCGTCCTGCTGTGCGTGGTGGTGTGCGTCGAGGTCTGGCTCGTCGACCTCGGCCCGGTCCTGCTGTTCGTCGCGTACTCGCAGATCTGGTTCTTCAGCACCCGGCGGCTGCACGGGATCCTGTGGTCGGTCGCGCTCACGGCCGCGTTCGTCGCGGTGGTCATGCTCCGGGAGGAGCTGCCCGTCTCCGAGCTCCCGGTCGCGGTCGGCCAGGCGGTCGCCGGTCTGGTCTTCAGCATCGTGCTGGGGTTGTGGGTGACCTGGGTCTCGGAGCAGAGCGAGGAGCGGGCGGCGCTGCTGGAACGGCTCGAGGCCGTGCAGGACGAGCTCGCGCAGACGCACCATGCGACCGGTGTGCTCGCCGAGCGGGCGCGGGTCGCCCAGGAGATCCACGACACGCTCGCGCAGGGGTTCACCAGCGTGGTCATGCTCGCCCAGACGGCTGCCGCCGAGCTCGAGCGTGGGCGGCCGGAGGCGGTGCACGACCGGCTCACCCAGATCGAGCACGTGGCGCGCGACAACCTCGCCGAGGCCCGGGCGCTCGTCGCCGCGTTCGGCCCGCCGGGGCTCGAGCACGGCTCCCTCGCGGACGCCCTCGACCGGCTGGCGCGGCGGTTCGAGGCCGAGACGCACGTGCGCGTCGAGGTCGCCGCGCTCGACCCGGCGGCGACCGGGTCGCTCGCACCCGAGTCCGCGGTCGTGCTGCTGCGCGCCGCGCAGGAGGCGCTCGCGAACGTCCGCCGGCACGCGGGCGCCCGCCGCGTGCGTCTGGAGCTCACGGGACAGGACGAGCGCGTGCGCCTCGAGGTCACCGACGACGGCCGGGGGCTGCCGGAGGCGCTCGTCGAGGGGGTCGGGCTGCGCGGCATGCGGGAGCGGGCCGACGCGGGCGGCGGGTCCCTCGAGGTCGGTGCCGCACCGGGCGGCGGCACCCGGGTCCGGGTCACCCTGCCCGCTGGCGGTGCACGATGACGATCCGGGTGCTGCTCGCCGACGACCACCCCGTGGTCCGGTCCGGGCTGGCGGGCATGCTCGCGGTCGAGCCCGACATCGAGGTGGTGGGGGAGGCGGGCGACGGCGAGCAGGCGGTGTCGCTCGCGACGGCCCTGCGGCCGGCGCTCGTCCTGATGGACCTGCGGATGCCGGTGCTCGACGGCGCGGCCGCGACGGCCCGGATCGTCGGCGCCGTCCCGGGCGTGCGGGTGCTGGTCCTCACCACGTACGAGACGGACACCGACATCCTGCGTGCCGTGGAGGCGGGGGCCACGGGCTACCTGCTCAAGGACACGCCCCGGGACCAGCTCGTCGCGGGCGTGCGCGCGGCCGCCCGCGGGGAGTCGGCGCTGTCGCCGTCCGTCGCGCGGCGGCTCGTCGAGCAGGTGCGAGGTCCGGCGGAGCGGCTGACCGCCCGTGAGCAGCAGGTCCTGGCGGGGGTGGCGCGCGGGCTGTCCAACGCGGCCGTCGGGCGTGAGCTCTTCATCACCGAGGCGACCGTGAAGACGCACCTGCTGCGGGCGTTCGCCAAGCTGGGGGTCGACGACCGGACGCGCGCGGTCACGGTGGCGATCGAGCGGGGCATCCTGCCGGGCGCGTGAGCGGTGACCGGGCTCAGCCCGCGAGGAGGTCCGCCAGCCGGTCGAGCTGGCTGCCCCAGCCCCGCTCCGCGTCCGCCCGGAGGGTGTCGCCGAGGTCCGTGACGACGTGCACGTGCAGGATCGTCGTGGTGTCGGCCACGGCGGTGAACGTGACGGTGGTGGTGCCCTTGCCCGTGCCGTCCGGGAACCCGTTGTCGGACCACACGAGCCGCGCCGGCGGGTCGACCTCGAGCACCGTCCCGCTGTTCGGGTAGCGCGCCCCGGTGGCGTCGTCGACCATGTCGAACCGGATCCGACCGCCGGGACGCAGGTCGAGCTCGATGGACTCGCGCGGGGTGCTGACGCCTCGAGGGCCCCACCACTGCGCGAGTTGGTCGGGATCGGTCCACGCGTCCCAGACGAGCTGGCGGGGCGCGGGGTACGTGCGGACGAGGTGCAGCTCCACCACGGTCAGGGTCGCTCCGGCTCCGAAGGGGTGTCGGGCGGTGTCGCCTGCATGCGGGCGAGGTGCTCACCCAACCGGTCCAGAGAATCCTCGTAGAAGACCCGGTAGTGCGCGAGCCAGGCGGTCGCCTCGGCGATGGGCTCGGCGCGCAGGTGCGCGGGTCGCTCCCGGGCGTGCTGCCCCCGCGTCACCAGCGCCGCCCGCTCGAGGACCTTGAGGTGCTTGCTGACCGCCTGCAACGTGATCGAGGGGAACAGCGCGGCGAGCTCGCTGACGCTCGCGTCGCTCTGCGAGAGCCGGGCAAGGATGGCGCGGCGGGTCGGGTCGGCGAGCGCGCCGAACGTGAGGCTGAGGACGTCCTCCTGGGTCGCGACGGGCACGCGTCAGCCCGCGGTGAGCGTGAGCAGGGTGACGCCCGTGGGGGACGTGCGGCTGTCGGCCACGGTGAACGTGCTCGATGCGGACCCGGTGAACAGCCGGCGCCCCTCGCCGCGCACGACCGGGCAGACGAGCAGCCGGTACTCGTCGACGAGCCCGGCGGCACGCAGCGTCTCGGTGAGCTGCCCGCTGCCGTAGACGACGAGGTTCTCGTCGCCCGCCTTGAGGCCGGTGACGGCCTCGACGACGTCGCCGGACAGGAACGTCGTGTTCCACGTCGGCTCGGTGAGCGTCGACGTCGGAACGTACTTGCCGATCGAGTTCATGATGTCGCCGCCGGTCGAGGGGTCGTCGCCGGTCGCGGGCCAGGCCACGCTCATGCCGTCGTAGGTCACCCGCCCGAGCAGCAGCGCGTCGGCCCAGCGCATGGCCTCGCCCTGGAACGCGGCGACCGCGTCGTCGAAGTAGGGCTGCGTCCACGACGGGTCCTCGAAGACGCCGTCCAGGGTCAGGTACTCCACCGCCACGATCCGTCCCATGGTGCCCTCCTCACGAACGTTCAACCGTCGGGTTGAACGTAGTCCCGGGGCAGGACGAGGGTCAACCATCCGGTTGAGCGTCCGGTGCGCGAGAGGCGCCGACGACCACCGCGGTCCTGGTCCTAGGGTCGAGGGAGCGCGACGACGAGGAGGAGCCGATGGGCAAGGTCCACGAGCGGATCGACGAGAAGATCCGTGCGTTCATCGACAAGCAGCACCTGTTCTTCGTCGCGACGGCACCGAGCGGGCCCGAGGGCCACGTCAACGTGTCCCCGAAGGGCATCGGCGGCTCCTTCGTGGTGCTCGACGACCACACGGTCGCGTACGTCGACCTCACGGCCAGCGGCGCGGAGACGATCGCCCACCTGCGCGACAACGGCCGGATCACGCTGATGTTCTGCGCGTTCGAGGGGCCGCCCAACATCGTCCGTCTGCACGGCCACGGCCGGTTCGTCACGCTGTACGACGAGGGCTTCGACGAGCTCGTCGCCCTGTTCCCCGAGACGCGCGGCGCCCGCGCGGTCGTCGTCGTGGACGTGGAGCGGGTCAGCGACTCGTGCGGGTACGGCGTCCCGTTCATGGACTACGTGGGGGAGCGCGACCTGCTGCCGCCGTACATGGAGCGCAAGGGCGTCGAGGGCCAGGCGGACTACCGCCGGCTCAAGAACCGCCGCAGCATCGACGGCCTGCCCGCCTTCGACATGGACCCGGCCCCCGCCGACGAGGAGGCCGCTGTCCACACAGTGGTCTCGTGAACCACGATGTGAGACGGCGTGACATCCCTCGACTCGCGGCGTACTGTCGGCGACGTGCAGACGATCCTCGTAGTACTTCCTGAGCGCGCCGGCTGAGGCCACCCGTCCAGGTCTCGTCAGCGCGCTCACCCCTCGTCAGGCCGATCATGGCCTGGAGGGGTTTTCGTTTGTCCGGCACCTTCTCGCCAGCAGCACCACCCAGGGAGACAACGATGGTCCAGGGTCCCCACCCGGCACCGCCGCGCTCGACAGGACCGGCCGCCCCGCCGGCCACCCCGGCGGTCGTCGTCCCGGCCGCCCGCACGGCGCCGGCCGCCGCCGCGGGCAGCGTGTCCAGCGCCCCGGAGAAGGTCACGGGTGCGAAGTCGATCGTCCGGTCGCTCGAGGAGGCCGGCGTCGAGGTCGTCTTCGGCATCCCCGGCGGCGCGATCCTGCCGACCTACGACCCGCTGATGGACTCGACCCGCCTGCGCCACATCCTCGTGCGCCACGAGCAGGGCGGCGGGCACGCGGCCGCCGGCTACGCGTCCGCCACCGGCCGCGTCGGGGTCTGCATGGCGACGTCGGGCCCGGGCGCGACGAACCTCGTCACGCCGATCGCCGACGCCCACATGGACTCGGTGCCGCTCGTCGCGATCACCGGGCAGGTGGGTGCGTCGCTCATCGGGACGGACGCGTTCCAGGAGGCCGACATCGTCGGCATCACGCTCCCGATCACCAAGCACAACTACCTCGTCACCAACCCGGACGACATCCCGCGCGTCATCGCCGAGGCGTTCCACATCGCCTCGACCGGCCGCCCCGGCCCGGTGCTCGTCGACATCGCCAAGTCCGCGATGCAGAGCCAGACCACGTTCTCCTGGCCGCAGGAGCTCACGCTGCCCGGGTACCACCCGGTCACGAAGCCGCACGCCAAGCAGATCCGCGAGGCCGCCCGGCTGCTCGCGACCGCCCGCCGTCCCGTCCTGTACGTGGGCGGCGGCGTGATCCGGGCCCGCGCGGCCGCCGAGCTCCAGGCGCTCGTCGACGCGTCCGGCGCACCGGCCGTCACCACGCTGATGGCCCGTGGCGCGCTGCCCGACGCGCACCCGCAGAACCTCGGCATGCCCGGCATGCACGGCACCGTGGCCGCCGTCGCGGCCCTGCAGAAGGCCGACCTGGTCGTGGCGCTCGGCGCCCGCTTCGACGACCGTGTGACCGGCCAGCTGTCGAGCTTCGCCCCGAAGGCGACGATCGTGCACGCGGACATCGACCCGGCAGAGATCGGCAAGAACCGCGCGGTCGACGTCCCGATCGTCGGCGACCTGCGCGAGGTCCTCGCCGACCTGCTGCCGGAGCTGGCGCGCGAGCACGGCCAGCACGGCAAGCCGGACCTCGAGGAGTGGTGGACGCAGCTCGACGAGTGGCGCGGCACGTTCCCGCTCGGCTACGACGAGCCGTCGGACGGCCACCTCGCCCCGCAGCACGTCATCAGCCGCATCGGCGAGCTGTCCGGCCCCGAGGCGATCTACGTGGCCGGCGTCGGCCAGCACCAGATGTGGGCCGCGCAGTTCATCAAGTACCAGCGGCCGAACTCCTGGCTGAACTCGGGCGGCCTCGGCACGATGGGCTACTCGGTCCCGGCGGCGATGGGCGCGAAGGTCGGCCAGCCCGACCGGACCGTCTGGTCGATCGACGGCGACGGCTGCTTCCAGATGACCAACCAGGAGCTCGCCACCTGCACCATCAACGAGATCCCGATCAAGGTCGCGATCATCAACAACTCGTCGCTCGGCATGGTCCGGCAGTGGCAGACGCTGTTCTACGAGTCCCGCTACTCCAACACCGACCTCAACACGGGGCACGGCACCGCTCGCATCCCCGACTTCGTCAAGCTCGCCGACGCCTACGGCTGCGTGGGCCTGCGCTGCGAGACGAAGGCGGACGTGGACGCGACGATCAAGCGGGCGCTCGAGATCGACGACCAGCCCGTCGTGGTCGACTTCACCGTCTCGCGCGACTCGATGGTGTGGCCGATGGTCGCCGCCGGCGTGAGCAACGACGACATCCAGTACGCCCGGGGCATCAGCCCGGCGTGGGACCGGGAGGACTGACCCATGAGCCGCCACACGCTCTCGGTGCTCGTGGAGAACAAGCCCGGCGTGCTCACGCGCGTCGCGGGTCTCTTCGCGCGCCGCTCGTTCAACATCCACTCGCTCGCGGTGGGTCCGACGGAGCACGCGGAGATCTCCCGGATCACGGTCGTCGTCGACGTCGACGAGCTGCCCCTCGAGCAGGTCACCAAGCAGCTCAACAAGCTCATCAACGTCATCAAGATCGTCGAGCTCGAGGACGCCGCGTCCGTCCAGCGGGAGCTGCTGCTCGTCAAGGTCAAGGCCGACACCGCGCAGCGCACGAGCGTGCTCGAGGTCGTCCAGCTGTTCCGCGCGCACGTCGTCGACGTGGTCCCGGACACGGTCGTCATCGAGGCGACCGGCAGCCCCGGCAAGCTCGACGCGCTGCTGGCGGCCCTCGAGCCGTTCGGCATCCGCGAGATCGTCCAGTCCGGCACCGTCGCGATCGGCCGTGGCTCACGGTCGATCACGGACCGGGCGCTCGAGCGCGTCACGCGCGCGTCCTGACATCCTTCTTCCCGCACGACCCCACATCACCTGAGGAGATCCACCGTGGCTGAGCTGTTCTACGACGACGACGCCGACCTGTCGGTCATCCAGTCCAAGAAGGTCGCCGTCATCGGCTACGGCAGCCAGGGGCACGCGCACTCCCTCAACCTGCGCGACTCCGGCGTCGACGTGACCGTCGGCCTGCGCGAGGGCTCCGCGTCCCGCGAGAAGGCCGAGAACCAGGGCCTCAAGGTCGCCACGGTGGCCGACGCGGTCCGCGAGGCCGACGTCGTCGTCATCCTGGCGCCCGACCAGGTGCAGCGGATCGTGTACCGCGACGAGATCGAGCCCAACCTCAAGGACGGCGCCGCGCTCGTCTTCGGCCACGGCTTCAACATCCGGTTCGGCTACATCAAGCCGGCCGCGCAGCACGACGTGCTCATGGTCGCCCCGAAGGGCCCGGGCCACCTCGTGCGCCGCGAGTACGTCGACGGCCGTGGCGTGCCGGTGATCGTCGCCGTCGAGCAGGACGCGTCGGGCGCCGCCTGGGACCTCGCGCTGTCCTACGCCAAGGCGATCGGTGGTCTGCGGGCCGCCGGCATCAAGACGACGTTCACCGAGGAGACCGAGACCGACCTGTTCGGCGAGCAGGCCGTCCTGTGCGGTGGCGTGTCGCAGCTCATCCAGTACGGCTTCGAGACCCTGACCGAGGCCGGCTACCAGCCCGAGGTCGCGTACTTCGAGGTGCTGCACGAGCTCAAGCTCATCGTCGACCTCATCTTCGAGGGCGGCATCACCAAGCAGCGCTGGTCGGTCTCCGACACGGCCGAGTACGGCGACTACGTCTCGGGCCCGCGGGTCATCACGCCGGACGTCAAGGCGAACATGCAGGCCGTCCTCGGCGACATCCAGAACGGCGCCTTCGCGAAGCGGTTCATCGACGACCAGGACGCGGGCGCCCCGGAGTTCAAGGAGCTCCGCGAGAAGGGCCAGAACCACCCGATCGAGCCGGTCGGCCGCGAGCTGCGCAAGCTCTTCGCGTGGGTGAAGCCCTCGGACACGGACTACGTGGAGGGCTCGGCCGCGCGCTGACCTCCCGCCTCACGCGACGGGCGTGCGCCCTGGCCTCGGCCGGGTCGCACGCCCGTCGTGTTTGCCGACATGATGGGCCGCACCGACGACGGAGGGACCACGATGACGGACGACGTGCAGGGCGACGGGGTCGAGGACGAGCGGGTCGCCGCGTTCTGGCGGGCCGCCCGCGGGCACCTCGGGTTCGGCAACCTGAGCCCTGTCCTCGGGGAGTCGCCGAACGACGCCGTGCCGCCGCCGTCGTGGTCGTTCGGGGACAACCCGGCGCTCGCCGACCAGCTGCTCGGGCTCGTCCTGGACGGCACGAAGACGGCGACGTCGACCGCGCTGGTCGAGCTCGAGGACGCCGGTCTCGACGCCCCGCGGCCGGGGGACCTGTCGATCGTCGTCGACGCCGACGGCGAGCCGCGGGCGCTGCTGCGCACGACCGAGGTCGAGGTCGTGCCGTTCGACGCGGTGGGCGCGGAGCACGCCGAGGCGGAGGGCGAGGACGACCGCAGCCTGGAGTCGTGGCGGGTCGAGCACGAGAGGTACTGGCGCCGGGTGCTCGGCGACGACCGGTTCAGCACGGACCTGCAGGTGGTCGCGGAGCGGTTCGAGCTGATCTACCCGAAGGACGGCCCGACGCCCGCCGTCGACTGAGCGCGGTCATGACCGCACGGTGAGACGCGGGTCCCGCCAGGTGGGACAGGGTCTACGCTGGCGGACATGGTCGACAGCGCCTCCGCCCAGCACATCCGCCTCGCCGTCGTCGCCGGGGACGGCATCGGCACGGAGGTCGTCGAGCAGGGCCTCCTGGCCCTCGAGTCCGCGCTGCACGGCAGCGGGACCACGGTCGCCACCACCGACTTCGACCTGGGCGCGCGCCGCTGGCACGCGACGGGCGAGACGCTGACGGACACGGACCTCGACGCGATCCGCGCGCACGACGCGATCCTCCTCGGCGCGATCGGCGACCCGACGGTCCCGTCCGGCGTGCTCGAGCGCGGCCTGCTGCTCAAGCTCCGCTTCGCGCTGGACCACTACGTCAACCTGCGCCCCAGCAAGCTCTTCCCCGGCGTGGCCAGCCCGCTCGCGAACCCCGGCGACGTCGACTTCGTCGTCGTCCGCGAGGGCACCGAGGGCCCGTACGTCGGCAACGGCGGCGCGATCCGCGTCGGCACGCCGCACGAGGTCGCCAACGAGGTCAGCGTGAACACCGCGTTCGGCGTCGAGCGCGTGGTCCGCGACGCGTTCGCCCGGGCCGCGGCCCGCCCGCGCAAGAAGCTCACGCTGGTGCACAAGCACAACGTGCTCGTGCACGCCGGTCACCTGTGGCGCCGCACGGTCGAGGCCGTCAACGCCGAGTTCCCGGACGTCACGGTCGACTACCTGCACGTCGACGCCGCCACGATCTTCCTGGTCACGAACCCGAGCCGGTTCGACGTGATCGTCACCGACAACCTGTTCGGCGACATCCTCACGGACCTCGCCGCCGCGATCACGGGCGGCATCGGCCTGGCCGCGTCCGCGAACATCAACCCGGACCGCACCGCTCCGAGCATGTTCGAGCCCGTGCACGGCTCCGCGCCCGACATCGCCGGCCAGGGCAAGGCGGACCCCACCGCCACCGTCCTGTCCGTCGCGCTGCTGCTCGAGCACCTCGGTCACACCGACGCGGCGCGTCGCGTGGAGGCGGCGGTCGCGGCCGACATCGCCGAGCGTCGCGGTGCCGAGCGAGTACGGTCGACGGCCGAGGTGGGCAAGGACCTCGCCGCGCGCATCGCCGGCTGATCCTCCCGGCCGCCGTCCCGGACCTGCCGGGACGGCTCCCGTCGCTCCACCCCTCGGCCGTCGCACCGGACCCGCACGTGCACCGGCGGCGTCCAGGGTCGTACCGGTCCGCCGTGACCTGTCCACCCGGCCGCACGCCCAGGTAGCGTCTGACTCGACCCTGGTGAAAGGCCCCCGACCATGAGCACTCTCGCGACATCGACGTCCGCCGACCTCTTCGAGATCCACCGCACGGACACCCCCGTGCCCGACGCGGTCCGGGAGGCCGCCCTGGCCGCGCCGCGGTTCGGCACGGTCTTCACCGAGCACATGGCTCGGATCACGTACTCGCACGGCCAGGGCTGGCGCGACCGCCGCGTCGAGAAGTACGGGCCCCTGCAGCTCGACCCTGCGACGGCGGTGCTCCACTACGCCCAGGAGATCTTCGAGGGCCTCAAGGCGTACGCGCACGCCGACGGTTCCGTGTGGACGTTCCGGCCGCAGGCCAACGCGGCACGCTTCGCCCGGTCCGCGCACCGGCTCGCGCTCCCCGAGGTGTCCGAGGCCGACTTCCTCGGCGCCATCACGGCCCTCGTGCAGACGGACCGCGCGTGGGTGCCGACGGGCGGGGAGACCAGCCTGTACCTGCGGCCGTTCATGTACGCCTCCGAGAGCTTCCTCGGTGTGCGGCCCTCGCTCGAGGCCGAGTTCCTCGTCATCGCGTCGCCCGTCGGGCCGTACTTCGCGGGCGGGGTCAAGCCGGTGTCGATCTGGGTCGACCAGGAGTTCCACCGCGCCGGTGCGGGCGGCACGGGGGCGGCCAAGTGCGGCGGCAACTACGCCGCGAGCCTCCTGCCGCAGCAGCAGGCCTACGACAAGGGCTTCGAGCAGGTCTGCTTCCTCGACGCGTCCACCAACACCGAGCTCGAGGAGCTCGGCGGCATGAACGTGTTCGTCATCCGGGCCGACGGCAGCGCGGTCACGCCGCCCGTGTCCGGCTCGATCCTCGAGGGCGTCACCCGCGGCTCGATCCTCCAGCTGCTCACCGACGCGGGCCACGAGGTCAGCGAGCGGGCCCTGCCGCTCACCGAGGTGCGCGCCGGGCTGGCCGACGGGTCGATCCGTGAGGTGTTCGCGTGCGGGACGGCCGCCGTGATCACCCCGATCGGACGGCTGGCGAGCGACGACTTCGACCTCACGGTCGCCGACGGCGAGGCCGGGCCCGTGACCATGCGGATCCGCACCGAGCTGACGGACATCCAGTACGGCCGCGCCACCGACCGGCACGGCTGGCTGACCCGGCTCGTCTGACGGCACGCCCCGTCCGGCGGGCCACCCCGGCATCACGGAGACGGCCCCCGCGTTCCCGCGGGGCCGTCTCCGCGCTACGCCGTCAGGCCGCGTGCGAGGAAGTCGTAGGCGAGCTCACGCTCGGGCTGTCGGAACTCGTGCCCGCCGGGCACGTGGTGCACACGGACGTGCTCGACGCCCTTGCGCTGCAGCCGCCGCTCGATCTCCGCCGCGCCGCGGCTCCACCTGTCGTCCTGCGCCGCGATGAGCAGGACCTGGGACCCCGTGGAGAGGGCCAGGACGTCCTCGACGTCGTAGCGGGCGGCGATGCCGGGCACGACGAGCTCGGCCTGGAAACCGGCGTCGCGGGTGAAGGAGTCCCGGTAAGGGATGCATCCGCAGTTCGAGACGCTGGCACGGATCCGTCCGTCCCAGGCGGGGGCCCACATGGCCATCCGCCCACCGTACGAGTGGCCGACGAACCCGATGCGGTCCGGGTCGACCTCCGGCAGGCCGACCGCGTGGTCGAGGGCCAGCGAGACCTCCTGGAGGCAGTCCGCCAGCAGCGTGCGTCCGACGACCAGGCGAGAGGACAGCTCGAACCAGGTGATGTTCGCGGCACCGGCCCAGTTGCGGTCCTCGAACCCGATGGCGTCCGGCGCGATCGTCACGAACCCGCGCTGGGCGAGCTCGGCCGCGTACGCCAGGTCGGGGCTCCCGCGCAGCCCGCAGACCTCGCTCTTGCCGAGGTCGAACTGACCGGCGTGCTGGTGGTGGCAGAAGATCAGCGGCGCCGGGCCGTCGAGACCGTCCGGGACGCAGACGAACGCCGACGCGCGGCCCGAGGGGACGTCGTAGGCGACGTGCCGACGCACGTACCCGTCGCACGGGACCTCGTCGAGGACCTCGGCCGCCAGCGGGCCGGGCGTCGTGACGGGACCGAGCAGCGTGCGCAGGCCCTCCCGGGTGAGGGTCTCGGGCTCGGACACGGCTGTGGGAAGGCCTGAGTTCGACACGGCCCCATGGTGCCCCAGCCTGCGGGGCGCGTCAGACGATCGGGATCGTGCGCTGCGACGTGCGGGCGAGGACCCCCGTGAGCAGGGACCAGACCGCGATGCCGATGAGCAGGTTCACCAGGCCGCTGCACAGCGCGGACGTCGTGTCGTCGGTCCAGGTGAGGGGCAGCAGGGCCACGACGAGGATGCCCAGGCCCATGATCCAGCCGAAGAACGTCGACGGCTCGGGGGTGCTGAGCACGAGCACCTGGAGCAGGAGCGCCGCGACGACGGTCGTCGCCACGGCGCCGACCACGTACGCACCCATCGACGAGCCCGTGCCGAACGGGTCCTTGTTCACGAGCTCGATGTCGAAGATCCGCTCGAAGACCACGACGCCGACGACGCCCACGAGCGCCGCGACGACGGCGGTCGCGGCGGCGCCCGCCCAGTAGCGGCCGGCGTCCACGGCGATGCGTGGGCGCGGGGGTGGCGTCGCGACGGGGACACCGGCGGCGGGCACCTGGGCGACGGGCACCTGGGCGGCCGGTACCTGCGCGGCCGGGACGGCGGGCGGCACCGCCGGCGGCACGGCGGGCGGCGGGCTCTGCGGCACGGCGGGGGTCGCCTGTGGTGGGACAGGCGGCTGCTCGGGGCGGGGGTACTGCGAGTCACGGGGCGGGACGGTCATGCGACCTCCTCGACACGCGGGACGCCGGTCGGGCCGGCGTCGTGGGCCACTCGTCAACGTAGCGAAGCGACGGGAGGGGCGCCCGGGCTGCGGCCATCGCCGGTGTCCAGCACGTGGAACGGATGACCACGACCGGTCCCGTGTGTCACGATGACGGCGTGACCACCATCACGCTCATTATCGAGTAGCGCGTCGGGCAACCTACCGACGCGCAGACCTCCCGTACCCCGGGGGGTCTTTTTGTTGGTCGGGCACCACCCCCGTCCGGCCGGCCGCCACTCGATCTGTACGAGGATCAGCAGGACGCACCGCACGAGCACCACCGCAGCGAAGAGAGCTCATCGTGACCACGAGCCCCACCCCGTTCCACGTGTACGACACGACCCTGCGCGACGGCGCCCAGCAGGAGGGGATGAACCTCTCGGTCGCCGACAAGCTGGCGATCGCGCCGCTGCTCGACGAGCTGGGCGTGGGGTTCATCGAGGGCGGCTGGCCCGGGGCCGTCCCGAAGGACACGGAGTTCTTCAAGCGTGCCGCCAAGGAGCTCGACCTGCGCAACGCCGAGCTCGCCGCGTTCGGCAGCACGCGCAAGGCGGGCACCCGGGCGGTCGACGACCCGCAGGTCCGGGCCCTCGTCGACTCCGAGGCGCCGGTCGTCGCGCTCGTCGCGAAGCACGACCTGCGGCACGCGGAGAAGGCGCTGCGGACGACGGGTGCCGAGAACATCGCGATGATCGCGGACACCGTGCAGTTCCTGGTGCGCGAGGGGCGCCGGGTCGTCGTCGACGCGGAGCACTTCTTCGACGGCTACCGGTTCGACCCGTCGTACACGCGCGCGGCGGTGCTCGCGGGGTTCGAGGCGGGCGCCGAGGTCGTCGCGCTGTGCGACACGAACGGCGGCATGCTGCCGACCTGGGTGGCGGACATCGTGCACGAGATCCGCGGGGCCGTCGGGCCGCACGCGATCCTCGGCATCCACGCGCACAACGACTCGGGGTGCGCGGTCGCGAACTCGCTCGCGGCCGTCGAGGCGGGGTGCACGCACGTCCAGGGCACCGTCAACGGCTACGGGGAGCGGACCGGCAACGCCGACCTGCTGTCGATCGTCGCGAACCTCGAGCTCAAGCACGGGCTGAAGGTGCTGCGCACCGACGACGCCCACCCCGGCGGGCTGCCCGAGCTGACGCGGCTCGCGCACGCCATCGCCGAGATCACGAACATCTCGCCGTTCGCCCGGCAGCCGTACGTCGGCGCGAGCGCGTTCGCGCACAAGGCGGGGATCCACGCGTCGGCGATCAAGGTGGACCCGGACCTCTACCAGCACACCGACCCGGCCAACGTGGGCAACGACATGCGCATGCTCGTCTCCGACATGGCGGGTCGGGCGTCCATCGAGCTCAAGGGCCGCGAGCTCGGCTTCGACCTGTCGGGCCGCCCCGAGCTGCTCGGCCGCGTGACCGAGCGGGTCAAGGACGCCGAGGCCAACGGGTACACGTACGAAGCGGCGGACGCGTCGTTCGAGCTGCTCCTCGTCGAGGAGATCGACGGTCGTCGCCCGCAGTACTTCTCGGTCGAGTCGTGGCGGACCATCGTCGAGCGCGCCGGCGGCCGGGGCACCCCCGCGACCGCCGAGGCGACGGTCAAGCTGCACGCCGGCGGCGAGCGGATCGTCAGCACCGGGGAGGGGAACGGCCCGGTCAACGCGCTCGACCACGCGCTGCGCCAGGCGCTCGTGCGGGTGTACCCGGAGCTCGAGTCGTTCGAGCTCATCGACTTCAAGGTCCGCATCCTCGACTCGATGCACGGCACGGACGCGATCACGCGGGTGCTCATCGAGACGACGGACGGGCAGACGTCCTGGAGCACCGTCGGCGTCGGGCCCAACCTGCTGGAGGCCGCGTGGGAGGCCCTCACGGACTCGGCGATCTGGGGTCTGCGCAACCGGCGGGTGCCGCCGCGCTGACCCGGGCCGCGGCGCGCGCGGGTCGTCGCACGGGTCGCATAGGTTGGTGCGCGTGCACGGCGAGTACAAGGTCCCCGGTGGCAAGCTCGTCGTCGTCGACCTCGAGGTCGTCGACGACGCCCTGAAGGACGTCGTCGTCAGCGGCGACTTCTTCCTGGAGCCGGACGACGCGCTCGCGGTGGTCTCCGGTGCGCTCGACGGGCTGCCGGCCGACTCCACGACCATCGTGCTCGCGGACGCGATCACCTCCGCGCTGGCCGCGGCGCAGGCCGAGGGCACCCTGATCACGCCGGTCGCGATGGTCGGGTTCGACGCGCACGCCGTCGGCGTCGCGGTGCGCCGGGCGCTGGGCCGCTCGACGGCCTGGTCCGACCACACGTTCGAGCTGCTGCACCCGGGGCCGCTGCCGCCCGCGATGCACACCGCCCTGGACCAGGTCCTCACCGAGGAGCTCGCCGCGGGCCGCCGCGGCCCGACGCTGCGGTTCTGGGAGTGGGTCGAGCCGGCGGTGATCATCGGCTCGTTCCAGTCGCTGCGCAACGAGGTGGACCTCGAGGCGGCCGACCGCTACGGGATCACCGTGGTCCGCCGGATCTCCGGGGGCGGCGCGATGTTCATGGAGGCCGGCAACTGCATCACGTTCTCGCTGGTCGTGCCCGCCTCCCTCGTCGACGGCATGACGTTCGAGGAGTCCTACGCGTTCCTCAACCAGTGGGTGCTCGGGGCGCTCGCGGACGTGGGCGTCGAGGCGTTCGTCAGCGGTCTCAACGACATCGCCTCGCCGGCCGGCAAGCTCGCGGGCTCGGCGCAGAAGCGCATGGTCGGCGGTGCCGTGCTGCACCACGTGACGATGTCGTACGACATCGATGCCGACAAGATGCTGCAGGTGCTCCGGATCGGCCGCGAGAAGCTGTCCGACAAGGGCACCGCCAGCGCGAACAAGCGCGTCGACCCGGTCCGCTCGCAGACGCACCTGCCCCGCGAGGACGTCATCGCGGCGTTCGCAGCCCACTTCCGGCAGCGGTACACGACGGTCGACGGCGAGCTGCGTCCGGACGAGCTCGCGCGTGCCGCCGAGCTCATGGGGTCCAAGTTCACCGACCCGGCGTGGACCGCGCGCGTCCCGTAGCGAGGACGTCCCGGGCCGGTCAGAGGCCGCCGAGCACCATGACGACGGACGCGGCGCCGATGACCACCACGGTCGCCGCGCACACCGTGACGAGCCGCCCGCCACCCGCGAGCCCGCCGGTGTGCCGCTGGTAGGCCGCCACGAGCAGCGCCGCGCTCGCGGTGAGCCCGATCCCGCCGAGCGCCCACGCGACACCACCGACGACCTCCTGGAGGAGCCGCGCCGCCGCCACGCTCCCCGCGGCGAGGGCCAGGCCGGTGCGCCGCCACGCGAGCCGGGTCCGCTCGGCAGCGAGCCCGTCGACGGCATCGTCCGGGACGGTCACGCGAGCACCATGCCCACGAGCACGAGAGCGCCGGCGAGCACGACCCCGACGACGAGCAGCCCGAACGACGAGGGCGCGGGCAGGGGGTGCCGCAACCGCACCGCCCGCTCGGCGCGGGCCCAGCCGACCCACGCGAGCACGGGGGCGACGACCCCGACGGTCACGAGGACGAGCGCGGCCGCGAACCGCAGGCCGGCCTCGACGGGCAGGTCGAGGGCTTCGAGCGCGACGCCCGAGGCGAGCAGCGCGAGCGACGTGCGCACCCAGGCGAGGAACGTCCGCTCGTTGGCGAGCGAGAACCGGGCGTCGGGTTCCGAGCCCACGCCGTACACCCAGCGGGGGAAGCGGGGCGGGCGGGGCGGGGGAGCGTCGTCCATGGTGCCCATCCTGACGTCAGCCGCGCCGTTCCAGGACGACGAGCGACACGACCAGGGTCACGGCGAGTGCCAGGACGGTGAGCCCGAGGACGGCGCGGGCGTCGAGCCCCGCCATCACGCAGGCGAGGCCCACGGAGGCGAGCAGGAAGGACACGCCCCCGACGAGCGAGAGCGCGCCGCTGACGATGCTCTTGTCGCGCTCGTCCGGAACTCCCGCGCCGAGACGTGCCGCGGTGCTGACCTGGGCGGGCGAGCGGCGGGAGCGCCAGCGGGCGAGCGCCATGAGGAGCAGCACGACCGCACCGCCGGTGGCCGCACCGCTCGCGGTGTCCGGCTGGTCGAGTGCGACGAAGACGGCCACGACGATGCCGATCGCGACGGCACCGCTGACCAGCGCGACGAGGAACCGGGCTCTCGATGCGAGGCGGGGGGTGCGCGCGGGGGTGTCAGTCGTCGACATGGAAGATCTCCTCGATGGTCGTGCCGAAGTGGTGGGCGATGGCGAACGCGAGCGGGAGCGACGGGTCGTAGCGGCCCGTCTCGAGCGAGTTGACGGTCTGGCGGGAGACGCCGAGCGCCTCGGCGAGCGCGGCCTGCGAGAGACCTGCCTCGTCCCGGAGGCGGCGGATGTCGTTCCTCATCGCAGGGGTGCTCCCGTCGTCGGAGTGTCAAGCGACCTTGACGTGACAAGCGTGCTTGACATCCGACGGAGTGTCAAGTGTCCTTGTCTTCGGGGTGGGCAGAGAGTCCCGTGTATCTGGTGGACCGTCCAGGACTCCTGTGCAGCAACCGGAGGGGAAGCATGGACGAGGACCTGCACGGCACCGACCTTGACCGCACCGACCTTGACCGCACCGACCTTGACCGCACCGACCTTGACCGCACCGACCTGGACCGCGCGCTCCGCCGCATGAGCGTGCTCCACGAGCGCGAGCTCGCCGCGACCCGCCGTGCCCGCGCTGCGGGCGTGGTGCACCGGTCGTCCCGCGCCGCCCGGCTCGTCGCGCTGCGTCAGGCGGTGCGGCTGCCGAACACCGCCGTGCCGACCCGGACGATCGTGGCCCCCTCGGCGACCGCGGCCTCGAGGTCCCGGCTCATCCCCATCGACAGCTCGCGTGCCCCCGCCGTCCCCGGCGCGCCCGAGTCCAGCACCCTGTCGCGCACCTGGCGCAGGAGCGCGTAGCCGGTCCGCACGACGAGGTCGTCGGTCGAGTGCGCACCGACGGTCATGAACCCGACGAGCCGCACACCGTCCAGTGCCACCACACCCAGCGCGAGGTCCACCGCCTCCTCGGCCGGCACCCCGTGCTTCGTCGGCTCTCCCGACACGTTGACCTGCACGCACACGTCCACCGGCCGTTCGCCCGCGCGGGCGGCGATCCGCCGGGCGAGGTCCAGGCTCTCGACGGACTCGACGCACGTCGCCCAGCGCAGGGCTGCGTTGACCTTGTTCGACTGCAACGGGCCGATGAGGTGCGTGGCGGGGGAGAGGTCGACGAGGTCCGGGCCCTTGGCGACGAGCTCCTGGACGCGGTTCTCGCCGATCAGCACCGGTGCGAGCCGGTCGTCGTCCGCCCGCATGGCGGCGTCGGCGGCCAGCGCCGCACGGATCACGGTCGCGGGCATCGTCTTGGTCGCGAGCAGGAGCCGGACGTCGCCCGACGCCCGGCCCGCGGCCACGGCTGCACGGTCGATGCGTTCCCGGACGGCGGTGAGACGCGCGACGAGCACGTCTCGCTCCGGCACGTCGGTCATGGGCCCTGACGGTACCGGCGGTCAGTCGCGCGCGATGTCGGCGACCGTGGCGGCGGTGAGCCGGACCAGGTCGTCGGGGGCGAGCTCGACGTCGAGGCCGCGGCGGCCGCCCGAGACCAGGACCGTGTCGAACAGCCACACGGTCTCGTCGACCACCGTCGGGTGGGCCGTCTTCTGGCCCAGCGGAGAGATCCCGCCGACCACGTAGCCGGTGGCCCGCTCCGCGTCGGGCTTCGGCGCCATCGCCGCCTTCTTGCCGCCGACGGCCTGCGCGAGCGCCTTGAGGTCGAGCTTGCCCGTGACGGGCACGACGGCGACCGTGAGCGTCCCGTCCACGACCGTCATGAGCGTCTTGAAGACCTGCTCGGGCGGCACCCCGAGCACCTGCGCGGCCTCCAGGCCGTAGCCGACGTCGTTCGACGCGTCGTGCTCGTACGGGTGCGCGGTGTGCGGGACGCCGGCGGCCGCGAGCGCGACGAGCGCGGGGGTGCCGGTCGGGGCGTGCTTGGCCACGGCGCCAGGGTAGGCGTCAGACGAACAGGCCGACGAGGCTGCCCACGCCGTAGGTCACGGCCATCGCGATCCCGCCGCCGAGCACGTTGCGCAGCACGGCGCGCGGGACCGCCGCGTTGCCGATGCGGGCGCTGACCGCGCCGGTCGCGACGAGCGCGAGCACCACGGCGAGGACCACCGCCGGGACGCGCGCGGCGCCCCACGGCAGCAGGACGACCAGCAGCGGGACCAGGCCGCCGACGACGAAGGAGCCGAGCGACGCGACCGCCGCGTGCCACGGGTTCGTCTGCTCGTGCTCCGGGGTGCGGGCCGCCCGCTCGGCGTCGCGCTGCGAGCTCACCGACACGTACTCGCCGCTCGCCATCGACAGCGCACCCGCGACCAGGCCGGCCACCCCCGCGGTCACCAGGACCGACCGGGAGGACGACGCGCCCGCGACGCCGACGAGGATCGCCGCGACGGACACGATGCCGTCGTTGGCGCCGAGCACACCGGCCCGCAGCTGGTTGAGGGTGCCCGCCGACGGGGGTGCGTCGACCGGTCGAGGAGTGCCGACAAGGGCGTTCGAGAGCACGGTCATACGGCCACGTTAGGCCGCTCTCCGACGCTTGTCATCGCAGGAAAGGCTGCCCTGACCTGCGCAAACACAGGCAAGCCTTGCCTCAGACGACCCGTCAGAGCGGCCCCACGGCGACGACCCGGAGCTGCACCTCGCCGGTCTCGTCGGACCCCGCGAGGTCGACGACGGCGTCGATCCGCCAGTCGTGGTCGCCCTCGGGGTCGTCGAGGAGCTGACGCACCTCCCACGAGGCCGGGCCGGGCGTCACGAGGAACAGGCCGGGTCCGCGGGCCGGGGGACCGGTGAGCACCACGTCGTGGTCGTCGTAGTACGGGTCCATCGCGGACGCCCAGCGCTCGGACGTCCACGGCGCGTCGTCGGGGTCGCGGTCGCCGAGGGCGGCGAGGGCGCCGTACTGCTCGCGGGCGACGAGCTCCACGCGCTTGAACAGCGCCCCGCGCACGAGCGCCCGGAACACGCGGGGGCTCGCGGTGATCGGCTCGGGGGTGTCGTCGTCCGTGGCTCCGGGCGCGTCGGCACCGTGCTCGTCCAAGGGGTTGCTGAGACGCTCCCACTCGTCGAGCAGGCTCGAGTCCGTGCGGCGGACCAGGTCGCCGAGCCACTCGACGACCTCCCACAGCTCCTCGGTGCGGGCGTCCTCCGGGACCGTCTGCCGCAGTGCCCGGTAGGCGTCCGCGAGGTAGCGCAGCAGCACGCCCTCGGTGCGGTCGAGCTGGTAGTGCGAGACGTACTCGGCGAACGTCATCGCCTTCTCGTGCATCTCGCGGACCACCGACTTCGGGGCCAGCGCGAGGTCGGCGACCCACGGGTTCGTGGTGCGGTACGTCGCGAAGGCCGCCTCGAGCAGCTCGGACAGCGGGCGCGGGTAGGTGACGTCCTCCAGCAGGGCCATCCGCTGGTCGTACTCCAGGCCGTCCGCCTTCATCGCCGCGACCGCCTCGCCGCGGGCCCGGTTCTCCTGCGCGGCGAGCACCTGGCGGGGGTCGTCGAGCGTGGCCTCCAGGACGGAGACGACGTCGTGCGCGTACGCGGGGTCGTCGCGGTCGAGCAGGTCGAGCGCGGCGTACGCGAACGGGGACAGGGCCTGGTTGAGCGCGAAGTTGGGCGGCAGGTCGTGCGTCAGGCGGACCGCGCGGCGGCGGCCGTGGGGTGCCGACGGGTGCTCGACCCACACGCGCTCGACGACGCCCGCGGCGCGCAGCGACCGGTAGACCGCGACCGCCCGGCGCACGTGCCGGCCCCGGGCCGCCTCGGGCTCGTGGTTGTCGGTGAGCAGGCGGACCATGTGCGCCACGGGGTCGCCCGGGCGGGCCAGCACGTGCAGGACCATCGCGTGCGACACCTGGAAGCTCGACGTGAGCGGCTCGGGCGGGGCGTCGCGCAGCCGCTCGAACGTCTTGTCGGTCCAGTTCACGGCCCCCTCGGGGGCCTTCTTGCGGACGATCTTCTTGAGCTTGCGGGGGTCGTCGCCCGCCTTCTCGAGGAGCTTGCGGTTCTCGATGACGTGCTCGGGGGCCATCACGATGACCTCGCCGACCGTGTCGAAGCCCGCCCGGCCGGCGCGGCCCGCGATCTGGTGGAACTCGCGCGCGGACAGGTGCCGCATCCGCACGCCGTCGTACTTCACGAGGCTCGTCAGCACCACGGTGCGGATCGGGACGTTGATGCCCACGCCGAGCGTGTCCGTGCCGCACACCACCGGGAGCAGGCCGCGCTGGGTGAGCCGCTCGACGACCCGCCGGTACTTCGGGAGCATCCCCGCGTGGTGCACGCCGACCCCGTGCCGCAGCAGCCGGGACAGCGTCCGCCCGAACCCGGGTCCGAACCGGAACGCACCGAGCTCGGCGGCGATCGCGTCCCTCTGCTCGCGGCTGGCCAGCGGCGTCGACAGCAACGACTGCGCGCGCTCGACGGCGTCCTTCTGCGTGAAGTGCACGACGTACACGGGCGCCCGGCGGGTCTTCACGAGCTCGTCGAGCAGCTCGTGCAGCGGCTCGACGGCGTACGTGAACGTCAGCGGCACGGGGCGCTCGGCGTTCGCCACCACGGCGACGGACCGGTCCGTGCGACGCGTGAGGTCCTCGGCGAAGAACCCGACGTCACCGAGCGTCGCGGACATGAGCACGAACTGGACCGTGCTGAGCTCGAGGAGCGGGACCTGCCACGCCCAGCCGCGCTGCGGGTCGGCGTAGAAGTGGAACTCGTCCATGACGACCTGGCCGACGTCGGCGTCGTCCCCGTCCCGCAGGGCGAGGTTGGCGAGGATCTCCGCCGTGCAGCAGATGATCGGCGCGCCCGGGTTGACCGACGAGTCGCCGGTCATCATCCCGACGTTGGCCGACCCGAACGCCTCGACGAGCGCGAAGAACTTCTCGCTGACCAGGGCCTTGAGGGGCGCGGTGTAGAACGTGCGTCGGCCCTGGGCGAGCGCGACGAAGTGGGCGGCCGTGGCGACGAGCGACTTCCCCGACCCGGTCGGGGTGGACAGGATCACGTGCGAGCCCGTGACGAGCTCGAGGAGGGCCTCGTCCTGGTGCGGGTACAGCGACAGGCCGCGCTCGGAGGCCCAGCCGGTGAACGCCTCGTAGAGCGCGTCGGCGTCGGTCGGGTCGGCGGGGATCCGGTCGGCGAGGGTCGCGGTCGAGGTGGCGGGCACGCCCGATCCTCGCACGTGGGCACTCGTCGTCGGCGCGCTCGCACGGCCGGGACCCGGACCCTAGCCTCGGTCCATGAAGCCGTTCGTGCTGCTGGCTTCGCGCGCCGAGGACGAGGCCGCCGACGGGGAGTACGCGGCGATGCTGCGCTACGGCGGCCTGCAGCCGCACGAGCTGCGTCGGGTGCGGATGGAGGCGGGGCCGATCCCGCCGCTCGACCTCGACGCGATCTCAGGGATCCTCGTCGGCGGCAGCCCGTTCGACGCGAGCACGCCGGAGGCGGACAAGTCCCCGGCGCAGCGCCGGGTCGAGGAGGAGATGTCGGCGCTGCTCGACGTGCTCGTCGAGCGGGACCTGCCGTTCCTCGGCGCGTGCTACGGGGTCGGGACGCTCGGCGTGCACCAGGGCGGCGTCATCGACCGGACGTACCCGGAGCCCATCGGTGCCGTGACGATCACGCTCACGCCCGAGGGTCGCGCGGACCCGCTGCTGGCGCAGGTGCCGGACACGTTCGACGCGTTCGTCGGGCACAAGGAGGCGTGCACCGTCCTGCCCCCGACGGCGACCCTGCTGGCGTCGTCCGCGACGTGTCCCGTGCAGATGTTCCGGGTGCGGCGCAACCTCTACGCGACGCAGTTCCACCCCGAGCTCGACGTCGCGGGGATCCTCACCCGGATCGGCGTCTACCGCGGGTACGGGTACTTCCGCCCGGTCGAGCAGGAGGAGCTCCGCGAGCGGGTGCGGCACTCGCACGTGTGGGCCCCGCCGCTGGTGCTCGCGGCGTTCGTCCGGCGGTACGCCCTGGACGCGTGACCATCTCACGCCCGCCCGGATCCGACCCCGGGAATCGTTTCAGTCGTTGACGCCGCCGCCGCGGCCCGCCGAGAGTCCTCAACGTTTGGATAACGTTCTACACGCGTTCGTGCACCGTTCACCGGGCGGACCGCAGGGGGGTCGATCCGCATGAACCAGCTCGTGCTCTTCGGCGCGGACGTCGTCGCCGTCAGCGTCCTCGTGTTCGCGCTCTTCTTCCGCCGGCACCGCCGGCGCGACCTCGTCACCGCCTACCTCGGCGTGAACGTCGGGGTGCTCGCCGTGGCGTCCGCCCTCAGCACCGGCACCATGGGGGCCGGCCTCGGGCTCGGGCTGTTCGGGGTGCTGTCGATCATCCGGCTGAGGTCCACGGAGCTCGACCAGCTCGAGGTCGCCTACTACTTCTCGGCGCTCGCCCTCGGGCTCCTCGGCGGCCTCACCGGCGGGCCGCTGTGGCTGCCGCCGACGCTCATGGCGCTGATCCTCCTGGTGATGCTGGTCGCCGACCACCCGCGCCTGCTGCGCCGCTACCACCAGCAGCTCCTCGTGCTCGACGGGGCGATCACCGAACCGCTCGTGCTCGTCGCCCGCCTCGAACAGCTCCTCGGGGCCCGGGTGCACTCCACGTCCGTGCAGCGGCTGGACCTCGTGAACGACACCACGACCGTCGAGGTGCGCTACGAGCTGCGCGGCGGGCCGGCCGGCGCGACCCGGGCCACGCTGCGGACCAGCGCGCACGTCGCACCGCGGACGGGGGCGGCCCGGTGACCGCCGAGGCCGTCCGGACGGCGCCCGTGCTCGACCGGATCGCGCCGATCGGGCTGGACGAGCTCGTGGAGAAGGCCGGGCTGCAGACGCGCGTCGACCGCAAGTACCTCATGCACGTGAGCCACCTCGACGAGCTGGTCTCCGCGATGGCCCCGCACAGCCAGGTCCTCGACATCGACGGGCTGCGGCTCTTCGACTACGAGTCGGTGTACTTCGACACCCCCGACCTCCTGGCGTACCGGCTCGCGGCGCACCGGCGCCGACGCCGCTTCAAGGTCCGGACCCGCAGCTACGTCGACTCGGCGCAGTGCTGGCTCGAGGTCAAGACCCGCGGCCCGCGCGGCAGCACCGTCAAGCACCGGCTCCCGTACGACCCCGCCGACCGCGCGACGATCGCGCCGGGACGCTGGTTCGTCAGCGCCGTCCTCGCCGAGCGGTCCATCCACGGTGTCGACGACCTCGCGCTGAGCCCGACGCTCGTCACCCGGTACCTGCGGTCGACGTTCTTCCTGCCCCGCACGGCGAGCCGCGTCACGATCGACACGTCCCTGACCTGGCAGGGGACCCGCGCCCGCGTCGACCTGCCCGAGCTCGCGGTGGTCGAGACCAAGTCCGGCTCGACCGCGTCCGTGATGGACCGCCTGCTCTGGGCCTGCGGCCACCGGCCCGTCCGCGTCTCCAAGTACGCCACCGGCCTCGCCGCGCTCCATCCCGAGCTGCCCGCGACGCCCTGGCGGCACACCCTGCACCACCACGTGCTCCCGCACGGGCGCACGACCGCACCGACCGACGGACGTCGCTGACGAAGGAGTGGCCGATGCCCCGTACGACCAGCAGTTCCCCGAGGCGCCCGGCGACCGCGCTGCTCGTCGCGCTCGCCGTCGTGGGGGTGAGCGCCGCCGCCGCAGTGCCCGCCACCGCCGCGCCGACCCGGGCCCCCGTCGGCGCGGCGGTGGCCGCCGCCGTCGACACCGGACTGGCCGGTGACATCGTCTACTCGGCGCCGAGCGGGACGTTCCAGGGGCAGCTCTCGGTCAGCCTGAGCACCGCAGCGTCCGGAGCCCAGATCCGGTACACCACGGACGGCACGGCGCCCACCGCCTCGTCGACGCTCTACGGCGGGCCGATCCGGCTCACCCGCAGCACCGAGATCCGCGCGCAGGCCTACGTCGACGGCGCCGCCGCCGGAGCCGCCGGCTCCGCGCAGTACGTGGCCACGGCGGTCACCACCGCGCACGACCTGCCCGTCCTCGTCCTCGACGACTACGGCCAGGGCGCCGCCACCGACGACTGGAAGAACCTCGCCGTCGTGCAGCTCGACCCGAGCGGCGGCACGACGAACCTCGCCGCGACCCCGACGGTCGTCTCGCGCGCCGGGTTCCACCTGCGTGGACAGTCGAGCCGGATGTTCGCCAAGGTCCCGTACCGGCTGGAGCTGCGGGACAACACCGACGACGACCTCGACCTGTCCCTCGGCGGCATGCCGGCCGACTCCGACTGGGTGCTGCGCGGACCGTTCAGCGACAAGTCGCTCGTCCGCGAGGCGTTCACGCTCGACCTCGGCCGCGCGATGGGGATGCACGCGCCGCGCTACAGGCTCGTCGAGGTGTACGTGAACACCGACGCCCAGCCCGTCGCGGCCGACGACTACCAGGGCGTCTACATGCTCGAGGAGACCATCAAGAACTCGAAGGACCGCCTCGACCTCAAGAAGCTCAAGGCCGACGACCTCACCCCACCGAAGGTCGAGGGCGGGTACGTGTTCGCGTTCGAGTGGCAGGCCGCCGAGGAGCCGACGCTCACCTGCACGGGCGCCGCCGCGACGTGCTGGCGCGACCTCGAGGTGAAGGACCCCACCGACCTCGCACCCGCCCAGAAGGCGTACCTCACCCAGTACGTGCAGCAGCTCAACGACGCCCTGCACAGTCCCGGGTACGCCGACCCGGCCACCGGGTACGCGGCCTACCTCGACGTGCCGTCGTTCGTCGACCAGATCATCGTCAACGAGCTCAGCCGCGAGATGGACGCCTACATCCGCAGCCAGTACTTCTTCAAGGACCGCGGCGGCAAGGTCACCGCGGGCCCGCTGTGGGACCACGACCTGACGTACGGCGTCGGCGGGTACTTCAACAACGACCAGATCAGCGGCTGGCAGTACGAGCAGACCCGCACGCCCGTCGCCAACGACTGGTTCCAGGTCCTCATGAAGGACCCCGCGTTCGTGAACCGGGTGAAGGTGCGGTGGCAGGAGCTGCGGCGCGGGCCGCTGTCCGACGCTCAGATGACCTCCCGGGTCGCCGCGCTCACCACGCCGCTCAACGGGGCGGCGAACCGCAACTTCCAGAAGTTCCCCAACCTCACGACGCGGCTGATCGGCCCGTTCGTCACGTCGACGACTGGGACGTGGCAGGGGCAGGTCCAGGAGATGCAGAGCTGGCTGACCCGCCGGGCGGCCTGGCTCGACGGTACGCAGGCGTGGGGCGGGCCGACGACGCCGGTCCCGACGGCGACGCCGACCCCGACGCCGACGCCCACCCCGACGCCGACGCCAACGCCCACCCCGACGCCGACGCCGACTCCGACGCCCACCCCGACCCCGACGTCCTCGGGTCAGGGCTGCGCCGCGGCGTTGACCGTGGTGAGCCGGTGGCAGAACGGCTTCCAGGCGGACGTGAAGGTGACCGCCGGCTCCGCGCCGGTCTCGGCCTGGTCCGTGGCCGTGACCTTCCCGTCCGGCCAGGGCCTGACGCAGGCGTGGAACGTGACCGTGACGACGAGCGGGTCGACGTCGACCGCGACGAACGTCGCCTGGAACGGCGCGCTCGCCGGGGGAGCGAGCACGTCGTTCGGGTTCATCGGGTCGTCGACGGGCAGCACCGCTGCGCCGACGGTGACCTGCACCGCCCGCTGAGGCGACGGACGAGGCCCGCGGCGGGCGCGCCGCGGGCCTTCGCCGTCGGGCTATCGGCGGCCGTCGAGGTGCGCGGCGATCCCCGCGCACAGCAGGTCCACCCCGCGAGCGAACGTCGCGTCCTCGTCGTCGGGCCCGGCGCCCATGCTCTGGAACGTGAGCGGGAACGCGGCGGCGAGCCCCGCGAGGCCGTCGACGTCGGGCGGGCCGACGGGTGCGGCGGTCTGCTCCTGGAGCACGAAGCCGGTGACGTGGCTCAGCACGGCGTCGGCGGCGACCGCGCGCTCGCCGACCGGCACGCCGGCGCGGGCGAGGGTCGCGAGGAGGCGCTCCATGAGCTGCAGGGCTCCGGTGCTCGCCAGCGACGGCGCGGACGCGAGGAGGACGGCGCCCCCGGCGTGCTCCCGGATCGTCGTGCGCAGCGTGGTCGCCTGGACGCGGACGGCGGACCGCCAGTCGTCCGGGTCGGGGAGGTCCGCGAGCTCGCGGGTCCCGGCGTCGTAGGCCCGCTGGGCGACGCGGTCGGCCATGAGTCGCACGAGGTGGGCCCGGTCGGCGACGTGGTAGTAGAGCGAGCCGGCCTGTGCGTCGAGGCGTCGGGCGGTGGCTCGCATGGTCACGCCGGCGAGTCCGTCCTCGGCGAGCACCTCGAGGCCGGCATCGACGACGCGGTCGCGCGTGAGCTTCATGGGCGCAGCATATCGACTCTTTCTAACAGTGTTCGAATCCGCTACCGTCGGGAGGGCGACGACGGACGGAGGAGCCATGGGAGAGCTCGCGGCGACGGCGGTCGTGATGGTGCTGCTGCTCGTGTCGGGCCTCGTGCTCGTCGACGGCGACACCGTCCCGTACCGGCCCGTGCCGTGGTGCGCGGTCGGCCTCACGGCGCTCGCGGTCGCCGGCGTCGTGCTGCAGGCCGTGTGGCCCGCAGCGACCGCCGCGCTCGACGCGGACCCGGCGCGCACGGGCTGGTGGCGGCACGGCACGGCCGTCCTCCTCCAGAACGGGGGACCGGCTGGCATCGCGTTCAACCTGCTCACGCTCGCCGCCGTGGCGGCGCTCGCCGAGTGGTGCTGGGGGAGCCGGGTGCTCGTCGTGCTCGTCGCCTGCGCGGTCGCGGTGCCCGTCCTCGTCGGGTCGACGGCCGGCGGTGCACCGGCCGACGACCCGAGCACCTACGCGGGCAGCTCGGGCGTCACGTTCTTCCTCGGCGGCACCCTCGCCGGAGCGCTCGCCGTGGTCGGCCCGCGGTGGGGCCCACGGCTGCTCGGCCTGGTCACGCTCGTCGCGGCGCTGGCGGCGTGGACCCGGCTCGGGGACGCCCACGGGCTCGTCGCCGCCGAAGGGGTCGTCGTCGGCGCGCTCGCGGCGGTCACCCGACGCGGGACGGCGATCCCGTCGGCTCGTCGCGCGTCCCGACGTCCGCCGCCGCCGTCGACACCCGGTGCAGGAGCCACTCGAACGGTCCGCGCCCCACGGTCGACGCCCACAGCCAGCACAGGGCGACCGTCGTGACGAGGAACGCGAGCCAACTGCCGACCGTCGGGTCGCGGACGACCGCGGGCCCGAGGGCGGCGATCGCCACCAGGTGCACCGTGTAGGCGGACAGGGCCAGCGACCCCACCGCCGCGAGCGGCGCGAGGGCACGCGGCCACCGGTCCGCCGCGACCAGGGCACCGGCCAGCACGAGGAGCGCGACGCCGACGTTGCCGACGACCTCGAACGTGGTGGACGAGTGAGGTGCGGACGTCGCGAACCGCTCGGGCCAGCCGAGCACGTGCCGGGCGACCCACGAGCCGCCGTGGCCGAGCACCACGAGCCCGACGCCGACGAGCGCGCCCGCCGCCCGGAGCCGCGGCGAGCGCAGGTCGCAGCGCCCGACGGCCAGGCCGACCAGCAGGTACGCCGTCCACACGAGCGCCGGGTAGTAGTGCCCGACCGCGAGGTCGGTGACCCCGGCGAACGGCCATCCGTCCAGGGTCGTGGCGAGCGACTGCGCCAGGGGCGGCCCGACGACGGCGAACAGGGCCGCGCCCGCGAGGAGCGACGGCCGTGACCAGCGCAGGGCGACGCACCCGAACGTGAACATCAGCCCGTAGGTCGGCAGGATCACGGCGATCGGGGTGCCGAGCAGCACGAGGAGCTCGCCCAGGCCGAAGAGCAGGAGCGCCCGCACGAGGATCCGCACCCGGGCCTGCACGAGCCGGGTGCCGGTGGCGACCTCCTGCCCGCCCGACAGCAGCGCCAGCGACAGCCCGGCCAGCACGACGAACAGGGCCGCGGGCCGCCCGTCGGCGAGCTGCGCGAGGCCGCCGGGCGGGACCGGGCCGTGGTCGTCCGGGCCCACGTGCGCCGTCATCATCCCGAGGACGGCGAGCCCCCGTGCGGCGTCGACCCCGACGATGCGGCGCATGCCGGGATGCTATCCGCGGGCGTCCGTCGAGGTGCCGGCCGTCAGGGCGTGACGCCGACCGCCCGGCACGCGGCGAGCAGACGCGCCCGCACGGCGTCGGACCGGGCCGCGAAGTCGCGCTGCCGGCGCACGTACTCGGCCTTGCCCTCGGGCGTCTCGATCGCCACCGGGTCGAGGCCGTAGGAGCTCACGTCGTACGGCGACGCCTGCATGTCGAGGGTCCGGATCTCCCGCGCGAGCTCGAACGCGTCGAGCAGCACGTCGCCCGGCACGAGCGGGCCGAGCTTGGTCGCCCACTTGTAGACGTCCATCGCCGCGTGCAGGCACCCCGGCTGCTCGAGCGCGACCTGCGACTCGCGCGTCGGCTGCAGGGCGTTGAGCGGCGTCGCGGACGGGGTGAAGAAGCGGAACGCGTCGAAGTGCGAGCACCGGATGCGGTGCGTCTCGACGACCCGGTCGGTCCCGGCGTCGCCGAGCCGCAGCGGCAGCGGGTGGCGGTGCTCGTCCTGCCGGTAGACCATCGCCCACTCGTGCAGGCCGAAGCAGCCGGTGAACGCCGGCCGCGCCGCGGTCGCCGACAGCAGGCCGACGACGAACCGGACGGTGTCCCCCCGGTCGGCGAGGAACGCGTCGACGTCGAGCGTCACCGCGCCGTCGTCGTCCGTGCGGTACCAGCGCCACGCACCCTGCGCCGCGGGTCCGTCGCCGTCCGGCAGGAGCACGACGCCCGCGCCGGGGTGCCAGCGGCGCAGGGCCGCGGGCTTGGTGGGGTAGTACTCGAACAGGAAGTCCTCGACGGCGTGCTTCTCGCCCGCGGCGCGGCGTGCCCGGTGCGCGGCCGTGAGGGCGTCGGCCCGTGCCGCGTGGTCGGCGGCGAGGGGTGCCCAGGTCCGTGCGTCGAGCGCGCGCAGGCCCAGTGCCGTCGAGGTCATGCCTCCAGGGTAGGTCGGGGTCGTTGCCCGGCGGTCCGGGCACCGGGAGACTGTCCGCGTGCTCGCTGCCGCCCTCGTCCTGGCCGCCGTCGCCGCGGTCCTCCACGTCGTGATCTTCGTGCTGGAGGCGGTGCTGTTCACGCGCCCCGACGTGCACGCCCGGTTCCGGACCCGGCCGCAGGACGTGGCCGCGGTGCGGCCCTGGGCGCTGAACCAGGGCTTCTACAACCTGTTCCTCGCGGTCGGCGCGGTGGTCGGGGTGGTGCTCGCCGCGACCGGCGACGAGTCGGTCGGCCTCGCGCTCGTGCTGCTGGCGTGCGGGTCGATGCTGGCGGCGGCGCTGGTCCTGGTCGCGACCGACCGGCGGATGGCTCGCGCGGCCCTCACGCAGGGCCTCGTCCCGCTGCTCGCGGTGGCCTTCTCGGTGGCCGCGCTCGCCGGGTGACCGTCAGATCTCATCCATCGAAACAAACCGTCCCGGCCGTTGAAATCCACCGGTTCGAAATGGTTACAGTTCGATGTGAACACGCCGGCGAACCCCGATGTCTACACGCACGGGCACCACGAGTCGGTGCTGCGCTCCCACCGGTGGCGCACCGCCGAGAACTCCGCCGGCTACCTCCTGCCCGCGCTCGTGCCCGGCACGCGCCTGCTCGACGTGGGCTGCGGGCCGGGCTCGGTGACGATCGACCTCGCCGCCCGTCTCGAGCCCGGTGAGGTCATCGGCGTGGACACGTCCGAGGCGGTCGTGGAGATCGCGCGCGACGCCGCCAAGGAGGCCGGCGCCTCCAACGTGACGTTCGAGGTCGCCGACGCGTACGCGCTGCCGTTCGAGGACGACACGTTCGACGTGGTGCACGCGCACCAGGTGCTCCAGCACCTCACCGAGCCCATCTCGGCGCTGCGCGAGATGCGGCGCGTGACGCGGCCCGGCGGCCTCGTCGCCGTCCGTGACGCCGACTACTCGGGCATGACGTGGTACCCGCCGTCGCCCGGGCTCGACGAGTGGCTCGCGCTCTACCACGAGGTCACGCAGGCCAACCGTGCCGAGGCGAACGCCGGTCGCAAGCTGCTCGCCTGGGTGCGGGAGGCCGGCTTCGACCCCGCCGGGATCGTGCCGAGCGCCGGCGTGTGGTGCTACGCGACGCCCGAGGACCGGACCTGGTGGGCGGGCCTGTGGGCGGACCGCTCGGTCGCCTCCAACTTCGCGGCGCAGGCCATCGACCACGGTCTCGCCGACGAGGTCGGTCTCGAGCTGCTCGCGGACGCGTGGCGGGAGTGGGGCGAGCAGCCCGACGGCTGGTTCGCCGTGCTGCACGGCGAGGTCCTCGCCCGCGTCTGACCGGCTCCGAACGGGTGGTCGTCGGCACTGCGTGACCGGGACCGGTCAACACTGCCGGTCGGCGGCCGATGGGACCGGCAATGAGGTGCCTGCCGTCGCGCCTCCTTGTACCGGATCGGAATCCTTCATGCGTGGTTGGCGCGGACTGTCCATCGGCCGACGGATGTACTCCGTGTTCGGCGTGCTCACCGCCATGACCGGCCTGGCGATCGGCCTGGGGGTCATGGCGACGCACAGCCAGCACGGGTACGCCACCCGGATCGCCCAGCTCGTCGAGGACGACGCGGCGGTCGCAGCCCTCGCGACCCAGCAGGACGCCGCGCAGCGGCAGTGGTTCCTCGCGATGCTCGCCCTCGGCGTCGTGGCCGTGGGCTTCGCGACGTTCGCTGCGGGCAAGGTCACCCGCGACGTCTCCCGCCCGGCGGGCCGGATCCTCGACGTCGCCGTCGCGATCTCGCGCGGCGACCTGTCCCAGCGCACCGGGCTCGACGGCGGCGGCGAGATCTCGCGCGCCGGGGCGGCGCTCGACGGGGCGATCGCGTCGATGTCCGTCCTCGTCGGGCAGGTGACGCAGACCGCCTCGCACACGTCCGAGACGGCCGACAGCGTGCGCGACGCGTCGCGCGCCGGTGCGCGCGCCGCCGGTGAGACGTCCGCCGAGGCCGAGGCCGTCGCCGTCTCGGCCCAGGAGGTCTCCCGCACCGTGCGGACCGTCGCGGCGGGGGCCGAGCAGATGGGCGCGAGCATCCGGGAGATCGCGCAGAACGCGTCCGAGGCCGCCAAGGTCGCCGCGCACGCCACCGAGGTGGCCGTCGCGACGAACGACCAGGTCGCCAAGCTCGGGCTGTCCAGCCAGGAGATCGGCAAGTTCGTCAAGGTCATCACGTCCATCGCGGAGCAGACGAACCTGCTGGCCCTCAACGCGACGATCGAGGCGGCGCGCGCCGGGGAGGCCGGCAAGGGCTTCGCGGTCGTCGCCGGTGAGGTCAAGGAGCTCGCGTCCGAGACGGCCCGCGCCACCGAGGACATCGCCCGCCGGGTCGAGGCCATCCAGGACGACACGAAGGCCGCGGTCGCGGCGATCGCCGAGATCTCCCAGATCATCGAGCGCATCAACGACTACCAGCTCACCATCGCGTCGGCCGTCGAGGAGCAGACCGCCACGACGAACGAGATGTCCCGCGGTGCGGTCGACGCGGCCGGCCGGGCCGGCGAGATCGCCTCGAGCATCACGTCCGTCGCCACGAGCGCCTCGACGAGCGCCCACGCGCTGTCCACGGTGGACGAGAGCATGGACGGCATCGTGGCGCTCTCCCAGGAGATGGCGGGCACGATGGCGGCGCTGCGGGTCTAGGTCGTCCTCGGGTGGCCGGACGGCGCGGACGCCGGCGCGTCGAGGCCCGGGGGACGCCCTAGGCTTCGAGCGTGCGCATCGCGAGATTCACCACCGGAGGAGACCCCCGCTACGCCCTCGTCGAGGGGGAGCCCGGCGCGGAGGAGCTCGTGGTCATCACGGGCGACCCGCTCTACACGCCGGTGCAGCCCACGGGCGAGAGCATCCCGCTCGACGACGACGCCGTGCGGCTGCTAGCCCCGGTGATCCCGCGCTCGAAGATCATCGGCGTCGGCCGCAACTACGCGGACCACGCCAAGGAGATGGGCAACGAGGTCCCGACGGCGCCGCTGCTGTTCCTCAAGCCCAACACCTCGGTGATCGGCCCGGACGACCCGATCGTGCTGCCGGACTGGACCGAGCACGTCGAGCACGAGGCCGAGCTCGCCGTCGTCATCGGCAAGGTCACGAAGGACGTCAGCCCCGAGCGTGCGCTCGACCACGTGTTCGGCTTCACCGTCGCCAACGACGTCACCGCGCGCGACATCCAGCGGTCCGACCTGCAGTGGACCCGCGCCAAGGGCTTCGACGGCTCGTGCCCCATCGGTCCGTGGATCGTGCCGGGGCTCGACGTCGACGACCTCGGCGTGAGCGCGCGGGTCAACGGCGAGACGAAGCAGGACGGCCGGACGTCGCAGATGATCTTCGACACCGCGTACCTCGTGTCGTACGTGTCCGAGGTCTTCACGCTGCTCCCCGGCGACGTGATCCTCACGGGCACGCCCGCCGGGGTGAGCCCGATCGTGGACCGCGACATCGTCGAGGTCGAGGTCGAGGAGATCGGCGTGCTCCGCAACCCGGTGCTGCGCCGCAGCTGACGGGAGCGCGACGAGGTCGCGGACGAGCGAGCGTGCTCCGCAACCCGGTGCTGCGCCGCATCTGACCGGAGCTCGACGAGGTCGCGGACGAGCGAGCGTGCTCCGCAACCCGGTGCTGCGCCGCAGCTGACGTTCAGCCCTGGCGGCCTGCGGCGAGGACGGGCGACGAGGCGGCGCGCAGCATCCTCAGGTCCGGCGGGTCCCACGGGTCGACGGCGTCGTCGTCGGCGGGTGCCGGTGCGGGCAGCGGGGCGATGTCGGAGGGCAGGAGGACCTCGCGGAGCCACGGCGTCACGTGCGCCGTGGCGCGGGTCGCGCCCGGATGGCTGGACATGGTGCGGACCTCTCGTCGTCGAGCGGGTGTCGGTGACGCCCGTGTGGGAAAGGACCTCGCGGGGCGGCCCGTGATACGTCGACCGGGTCCTCCGCGGACGCAACTACCCTGGTCCCGTGACCACCCCCGCTCCTGCCGGCTCCGCCGTGCGCGTCCGCTTCTGCCCGTCGCCGACCGGGACGCCGCACGTCGGCATGATCCGCACGGCGTTGTTCAACTGGGCGTACGCCCGCCACACGGGCGGCGCGTTCGTGTTCCGCATCGAGGACACCGACGCGGCGCGCGACTCCGAGGAGAGCTACCTGCAGCTCCTCGACGCGCTGCGCTGGCTGGGCCTGGACTGGGACGAGGGCGTCGAGGTGGGGGGCCCGCACGAGCCGTACCGGCAGTCGCAGCGCTACGACCTGTACGCGGACGTGGTGCGGCGCCTGGTCGAGGGTGGGTACGCGTACGAGTCGTTCTCGACGCCCGAGGAGATCGAGGCCCGGCACAAGGCGGCGGGCCGCGACCCGAAGCTCGGCTACGACGGGTACGACCGCGACCTCACGGACGAGCAGAAGGCGTCCTACCGTGCCGAGGGCCGCGAGCCGGTGCTGCGCATCCGGATGCCCGACGAGGACATCACGTTCACGGACCTGGTCCGGGGCGACATCACGTTCAAGGCCGGCTCGGTGCCGGACTACGTGATCGTGCGCGCCAACGGCCACCCGCTGTACACGCTGGTCAACCCGGTGGACGACGCGTTCATGGGGATCACGCACGTGCTGCGCGGCGAGGACCTGCTGTCGTCGACCCCGCGTCAGGTCGTGCTGTACCGCGCCCTGCTGGACCTCGGGATCGCGAGCGTCGTCCCGCAGTTCGGGCACATGCCGTACGTGATGGGGGAGGGCAACAAGAAGCTCTCGAAGCGCGACCCGGAGTCGGACCTGTTCCTGCACCGCGAGCGCGGCTTCACGCCCGAGGGGCTCCTGAACTACCTGGCCCTGCTCGGCTGGGGCATCTCGCCGGACAACGACGTGTTCACGATGGCGGAGCTCGTCGCGGCGTTCGACATCGCCGACGTCAACCCGAACCCGGCGCGGTTCGACCTGAAGAAGGCCGAGGCGATCAACTCGGCGCACGTGCGCCTGCTCGCGGCCGACGACTTCCGCGACCGGCTCGTCCCGTACCTGCACCGCGGCGGCCTGGTCCCGGCGGACTCGTACGCGGACCTGGAGCCGGCGCACCGGGCGCTGCTCGACGCGGGCGCGCCGCTCGTCCAGGAGCGCATCACGCTGCTCGGCGAGGCCGTCCCGATGCTGGGCTTCCTGTTCGTCGCGGACGACGCGCTCACGATCGAGGACGACGCACGGGGTGCCCTGCGCGAGGACTCCGTCGCGGCGCTCGACGCCGCGCACGCCGCCCTCGCCGCGCTCCCCGAGGACGGCTTCACCACGGCGGCGACCCAGGAGGCCCTGCAGGCCGCGCTGATCGACGGTCTGGGCCTCAAGCCCCGGTTCGCGTTCACGCCGCTGCGTGTCGCACTGAGCGGCCGTCGGGTGTCGCCGCCGCTGTTCGAGTCCATGGAGATCCTCGGCAAGGCGTCGACGCTGGCTCGTCTCGCGACGCTGCGCGCCACGCTGTGACGGGGACGCCGCGGGTCGACGGTGTGCTGTTCGACATCGACGACACGCTGGTCGACACCCGGGGCGCGTTCGTCGCGGCGCTCGGGATCGTCACGCGGCGCTACCTGCCGACGCTGCCGCCCGAGCGCCACGACGAGGTCGTCGCCGTCTGGCGGGCGGACGTCAACGGGCACTACGCGGCCTACACGCGCGGCGAGGTCGGGTACACCGAGCAGCGGATGGCCCGCGCCAACGAGCTGCACGCCCGGTTCGGCGGGCCGGCGCTCGACGCCGACGCGTACACCGGGTGGAACGCGGTGTTCGAGGACGGGTTCTCGTCCGCCTGGGCGGCGCACCCGGACGTCGCCGAGGTCGTCGACCGGCTGCTCGGCGCCGGCGTCGCCGTCGGTGCGCTGTCGAACGCGTCGGTCGCGTACCAGACGTCGAAGCTCGAGCGCGTCGGGCTCGTCGACCGGGTCCCGATGCTCGTCGGCGTCGACACGCTCGGCTACGGCAAGCCGCACCCGGACGTGTTCGCGGAGGCGTGCCGCAGGCTCGGCACGGAGCCTGCGCGGACGGCGTACGTGGGCGACGAGCTCGACGTCGACGCGGAGGCCGCCCGTGCCGCAGGGCTGCTGGGGATCTGGCTGGACCGTCCCGGTGGACGGCGGCACCCGATCTCCGACGAGCGGGTCGTGCGGGCCGGCGTCACGGTCGTGCACGCCCTCGACGCGCTGCCGGACGTGCTCGGCCTCTGAGCCGCCGTCAGGCCAGCAGCGCCCGCCAGCACTCGGTGCGGTACGGCAGGTCGACGGTGTCGCGCCCCCGCAGGTCGGGGTGGGTCGCGACGAGCTCGTCGATCGCGTCGAGGAGCGCCTCGCGCTCGTCGTCGGGCAGCACCAGGAGGTGGCTGCGGCTCGCGGCGAGCAGCCGCAGGTCGGCCGGCCGCATGGGTGCCGCCCACCGGAACGTCGCGTGCTCGGGAGCCGTGAAGCGGTCGCCCAGCGCGGGTTCGGCGTACACGGTGGTCAGCGTGTCTCCCCGGTGCACGATCTCCGTCCACCGGCCCACCCAGTCGGTCTCGTCGTCCCGGATGTTCCACAGCACGGCCACCTGCCCGTGCGGCCGCAGCACGCGGGCGAGCTCCGCGGACGCCGTCGGCGGGTCGAACCAGTGCCACGCCTGCGCGACGGTCACGGCGTCGACGGAGGCGTCGGGCAGCCCCGTCGCGTCCGCGGTCCCAGCGCGGGCGTCGACGCCTGGAAGGCTCCCGACGAGCTCGGCGCGCATGGCGTCCGACGGCTCGACGGCCACGACGTGCAGGCCCAGCCCGACCAGCTCGGCGGTGAGCTTGCCCGTGCCGGCGGCGAGGTCGAGCACGTCCCGCGCACCCTCCGGCACGACCCACCGGACCACGTCGGTGGGGTACCCGGGCCGGGCCGCGTGGTAGGCGCCGGCACCGCGCTCGAACGACGCGGCGCGGTCCTCACGGTGCGGTTCGGTCATGCCTTCGATCGTGCCAGCCGACGGCGCCGACGCGACCGGTCAGTCCTCGGGCAGCGGGTCCAGGACCTCGAGCGCCGCCTCGTGCAGCAGCCCGTTCGACACGAGCGCGGACCCGCCGAACGGCCCCGGCACCCCGCGCACGGACGTGAACCGCCCGCCCGCCTCCGTGACGATCGGCACGAGGGCCGCCATGTCGTGCAGCGCGAGCTCGGGCTCGCACGAGACGTCCACGGCGCCCTCGGCGACGAGCACGTGCGACCAGAAGTCCCCGTACGCCCGCGACCGCCACACGGTCCGCTCGAGCGTCAGCAGGTTGTCGAGCTGCCCGTGCTGCCGCCATCCGGACAGGCTCGAGTACGACAACGACGCGTCCGACAGCCGGTCCACCGCGGACACCCGCAGGCGGGACGCCGCCGCGAGCGACTTCCCGGTCCACGCCCCGGACCCCTGCGCGGCCCACCAGCGGCGGCCCAGGGCAGGCGCACTGACGACCCCGACGACGACCTCGTCGCCGTCGAGCAGCGCGATGAGCGTGGCCCACACGGGCACGCCGCGGACGAAGTTCTTCGTGCCGTCGATCGGGTCCACGACCCAGCGGCGCGGCCCGTGGCCCGTGTCGGGCATCTCCTCGCCCTGCACGGCGTCCCGGGGGCGGGCCCGTGACAGCTGGCCGCGGATGAGCTCCTCCGCGGCCTTGTCCGCGTCGGACACGGGCGTGAGGTCCGGCTTGGTCTCGACGCGCAGGTCCTGAGCCTTGAACCGGGACATCGTCAGGCCGTCCACCTGGTCGGCCATCACGTGCGCGAGGCGCAGGTCGTCGTCGTACCCGGGGCGCAGGTTCATGCCGCTCACCGTAGCGGCTGGCGCCTCGCGGACAGGCAGGTCACGCCGGTCACGGACGGGACGGTTCGCGCGGGTCGTCCGCGGTGCCCAACCGGCTCGCCAGGAGACGCCGGAACGACTCGACCCGGGCCGCCCGGGCGGCCCGCGTGACGTCGTCGGGGGAGTCGGCGACCCAGTCGTCGAGCGCGCAGTCCGGGGAGTCGTCGCTGTGCGTGCAGCCGCGCGGGCACTCCTGCGACACCTCCGCGAGGTCCGCGAACGCACCGAGCAGGTGCTGCGGGTCGACGTGCGCGAGCCCGAACGACCGGACACCGGGCGTGTCGATGACCCACGTCGGGCCCGCCGTCGCCGGCACCCGCAGCGCGACCGCCGAGGTCGACGTGTGCCGCCCGCGACCGGTCACGTCGTTGACGACACCCACCGCGCGGTACGCGTCGGGGACCAGCGCGTTGACGAGCGTCGACTTGCCCACGCCGGAGTGCCCGACGAGCACCGACGTGCGGCCGTCGAGCGCCGCGCGCACGTCCTCCAGCCCGTGGATCGTGCGGCTCTCCTTCAGCCCTTCGGTCCGGGTGACCACGACCCGTACGCCGATCGGCGCGTACATCCCGACCAGGTCCGCGGGGTCGGCGAGGTCGGCCTTCGTCAGGGCCAGCAGCGCGTCCATCCCGGCGTCGTAGGCGGCCGCGACGCACCGGTCGATCATCCTCGTGCGGGGCTCGGGGTCGGCCAACGCGGTGACGATGACGAGCTGGTCGGCGTTCGCGACGATGACCCGCTCGACGGGGTCGGTGTCGTCGGCAGTCCGGCGCAGCACCGTGCGACGCTCGCCGATCCGCACGATCCGGGACAGCGACCCGTCGTCGCCCGTGGTGTCGCCCACGAGGTCCACCCGGTCGCCGGGGACCACCCGCTCGCGGCCCAGCTCGCGGGCCTTCATCGCGATGGCCCGGCGCTCGTCGGGCCCGTCGGGGTCCACCAGCACGGCGTACCGGCCGCGGTCGACGCCCGTGACCAGCGCGGTCTCGGCGTCGGCGTGCTCGGGGCGCTGCTTGGTGCGCGGTCGCGACCCACGGCCGGGACGCACGCGGACGTCCCGTTCGTCGTAGCGCCGCGTCGGCATCAGGCGGGCGCCGTCCCCGAGGTGGTGTCGGCACCGCCGGCGAGCATGCTCGTCCACATCCCGACGAAGTCGGGCAGCGTCTTGCCGGTGGTCGCGACGTCCTCGACCTCGAGCCCGGGCACGCGCAGCCCGACGAGCGCGCCGGCGGTCGCCATCCGGTGGTCCTCGTACGTCCGCCACGTGCCCGCGGCGAGCGGTCGCGGCGTGATGACGAGCCCGTCCGCGGTCTGCTCGGCCTGGCCGCCGACGCGCGTGATCTCGTTCGCCAGCGCCGCGAGGCGGTCGGTCTCGTGCCCGCGCAGGTGCGCGATGCCGCGCAGCCGGGTGGGGGAGCCGGCGAGGACCGCCAGCGCCGCGATCGTGGGCGCCAGCTCGCCGGCGGCGTGCAGGTCGAGATCGACGCCGCGGACGACGCCGGTGCCGGAGACGCTCAGGACGTCGCCGTCGAGGCTCGTCGTGCCGCCCATCCGCTCGAGGATGCCCGGCAGCAGGCCCCCCGGCTGCGTCGTCGACGACGGCCAGCCCGGCACCCGGACGGTCCCGCCCGCCACGAGCGCAGCGCACAGGAACGGCGCCGCGTTCGACAGGTCCGGCTCGACCCGCACGTCGCGCGCCGCGACCGGGCCGGGCGAGACGTGCCAGATCGCCGGCCGGGAGTCGTCCACCTCGACGCCGGCCGCCCGCAGCACCGCGACCGTCATCTCGATGTGGGGCAGGCTCGGCAGCGTCCGCCCGGTGTGCCGGACGGTGAGGCCCTGGGTGAACCGCGCGGCCGCCAGCAGCAGGCCCGAGACGAACTGGCTGGACCCCGACGCATCCACGTCGACCTGGCCCCCGAGCAGCCCGCCGCGTCCGTGCACCGTGAACGGCAGGTGGCCCGGCTCGCCGTGCTCGTCGACCCGGACGCCGAGCTGGCGCAGCGCGGCGAGCACGGGGCCCATGGGGCGCACGAGCGCGGTCGCGTCGCCGTCGAACCGGACCGGCCCGTCGGCGAGGGCCGCGACGGCGGGCAGGAACCGCATGACCGTGCCGGCGAGCCCGCAGTGGATCGTGGTCGCGCCCGTGAGCGAACCGGGCGTGACGACCCAGTCGGCGCCCTCGTCGTCGACGGCCACCCCGAGCGAGCCGAGCGCCTGTGCCATGAGCCGCGTGTCGCGCGAGCGCAGCGCCCCCCGGAGCCGGCCCGGGCCGTCGGCGAGCGCGGCCAGGACGAGGTAGCGGTTGGTCAGCGACTTCGACCCGGGCACGTCGACCAGCGCGTCGAGCGGCCCGAGCGCCTGCGGGGCGGGCCACAGGGCGGCGGCCGAAGGGGTCGCGGCGTCGAGGAGCGTCATGGCGCCCAGGTTAGTGCCCCGGCCCCCGGCGACCCCCGGCCGTCCATCGCGGTGCGGGCCGTCAGTCGGTGCTGGTCGCGGCCCGTTCCTCGAGCGCGTGCTGGACCCGCCAGCCGATCCCCGGACGCCCCTCACGGTCCGCGGCGACGAGGACGGCGCCCGCGGCGAACGCCAGCGCCCGGACGAGCCGGTCGCGGCGCTGACGGCGCAGCACCCGGTCGCCGGCGTCCGCGCGCTTGTCGGGGAGGTTGACGACCACGAGGGGCGCCGTCAGCGCGGCCAGGGCGAGCGCCGCGGTCCGCGGGGCCTTGCCGAGCGCGAGCAGCACACCCGCGCCGGCGAGGGCGGCGCCGTGGAGCTGGACGGCGGTCGTGAGCTGCCGGTCGGTGAGCTCCCGGCGCAGGACGCCGCCGGGCACCACGTCGATCGCGGCCTCGGGCAGCCGGGCGCGCCAGGCGGTGAGGGCCGCCGAGGCGTCCGCGGCGTGCGGCGCGGGGTGCCGGACGACCCCCAGGCCCTCCGAGATGAACCAGGAGGCGAACAGCGAGCGGGCGACTCGGCGCAGCAGCACGGGCTTCTCCTCCTCCGGCGCGCGGCGCGCGCCCTGCGGGTCACGCTAGTGCCGAGGTGGGGCCGCCGCACCGTCGCGGGACCGGGTGCTGGACCGGGTGCTGGACCGGGTGCGAGATCGGGCACGGGACCGGCCGCAGGGCCGACCGTGGGACGGCGTGCCGGGCGGGTGCGGGAATGGTCGTCGGTCGGTCGTGGTTGTGCTCCGCATGAGCTGCGCCGCCCCGACGCGACCCGAGACCCGACAGGCCGCCGTCGCGACGCTCGACGCCCTGTTCCGTCCGTGGACCCCGCCCTCAGGTGCCCCCCAGCAAGACGGACTAGGCTCGCGGGCGATGAGCGAGGACATCAACCGCGCCCCCGAGTCCGAGGACGACGCGGCACGCACCGAACGGTTCGAGGCCGAAGCGCTGGTCTACCTGGACCAGCTCTACGGCGCTGCCCTGCGCATGACGCGCAACCCCGCGGACGCGGAGGACCTGGTCCAGGAGACGTTCGCGAAGGCGTTCGCCGCGTTCCACCAGTACCGGCCCGGCACGAACCTCAAGGCGTGGCTCTACCGCATCCTCACCAACACGTACATCAACTCGTACCGCAAGAAGCAGCGCGAGCCGCAGCAGTCCCGGTCGGAGGAGATCGAGGACTGGCAGCTCGCGCGGGCCGAGTCGCACACGTCGAGCGGGCTGCGGTCCGCCGAGGCCGAGGCGCTCGACCACCTGCCCGACTCCGACGTCAAGGACGCCCTGCAGCGGATCCCCGAGGAGTTCCGGATCGCTGTGTACCTGGCCGACGTGGAGGGCTTCGCCTACAAGGAGATCGCCGAGATCATGGGCACGCCGATCGGGACGGTGATGTCCCGGCTGCACCGTGGCCGCGCCCAGCTGCGCGACCTGCTCGCGGACTACGCGCGCGGTCGTGGGCTGGTCGCCTCGGCGCCGACCGCACCGGAGGGTGCTCGATGAGCGAGTGGGAGGAGCCGGCAGAACAGCTCGCCGGCGGCTGCGGCAACAACTGCACCGACGCGTTGGACCGCCTGTGGGAGTACCTCGACTCCGAGCTCCCGGACCTCGACGCCCAGACCGTGCGCTCGCACCTCGCGGAGTGCCGGGGCTGCCTCGAGGAGTACGACGTCGACGTCGTGGTCAAGCACCTCGTGAAGCGGGGGTGCCAGGAGGTGGCCCCCGAGGCGCTGCGCCTGCGCATCCACGAGCAGCTGACGGTGATGCGGGTGACGGTCACCGACTGACCCGGTCGCGGTCGTCGGACCGGACGTGCCGGGGCCTGGTGCCCCAGGACTTGCCGAAGGTCCGGTGCCCAGGACGTGCCGAAGGCCCGGTGCCCAGGACGTGCCGAAGGCCCGGTGCGAGGCACCGGGCCTTCGTGCGTCCCGGTGGCGTGCACCGGGCGGGTCCTGCTCTGCGGATGACCGCCGGACGACTCAGGCGTTCGGGCGGTTGCCGTGGTTGGCGGAGTTGCCCTTGCGGGAACGACGCTTGCGGCCGCGCTTGCTCATCGATGTCTCCTCGGGTTCTGGCGCCCGTGCTGCGCGCCGGACTCGTCCCATGGTCCCACATCCGGCGGGCCCTCAAGTCCGCGTCCCGATCGGCCGATGTTCACTGACGTGACGAAGCCTGCGACGCAGTCCGTGATCCCGTTCCTGCACGCCCTCGCGAGCACGGGTGGCTCCGACCTGCACTGCAAGGTGGGGTCGGCCCCGCGGGTGCGCGTCGACGGGCGCCTGCGCAAGCTCCAGGTCCCGGACCTGAAGCCGGCGGACACCGAGCGGATGCTCGAGGAGGTGCTCCCGGACGACCTCGTGGAGGCCTTCCGCGAGTCGCGAGAGGCGGACTTCGCGTACTCGCTGTCGGGCGTCGGGCGGTTCCGCGTGAACGCCTACCAGGCGCGCGGCACGTACGGCCTGGTGTTCCGGCGGGTCGCCGTGGGCGCCGAGTCGCTCGGCGACCTCGGGATGCCCGAGGTGGTGGGGGAGCTCGCGCTCGAGCCCCGTGGCCTGGTGCTGGTCACGGGCCCGACGGGCTCCGGCAAGACGACGACGCTCGCGTCGATGGTCGACCTCATCAACACGTACCGCGAGGTCAACATCGTGACGATCGAGGACCCGATCGAGATCCTGCACCAGGACAAGAAGGCGATCGTCTCGCAGCGCGAGGTGCGTCAGGACACGGCCGACTTCACGGTCGCGCTGCGTGCCGCGATGCGGCAGGACCCGGACGTGATCCTGGTCGGCGAGATGCGTGACGTGGAGACGGTCCGGGCCGCCCTGTCGGCCGCGGAGACCGGTCACCTCGTCCTGTCGACGCTGCACACGATCGACGCGCCCGAGACGATCAACCGCATCATCGACTTCTTCCCGCCGCACGAGCAGAAGCAGGTCCGGGTCGCCCTGTCGCAGGCGCTGCGCGGGATCGTCTCGCAGCGCCTCGTGCGCAAGGCCGACGGCAACGGCCGCCAGCCCGCGGTGGAGGTGATGGTCAACACGGGCCGCACGGCCGAGGCGATCCTCGAGCCGCAGGACGCGCCGCCGCTGCTCGACCTCATCCGTGAGGGCGACTTCTACAAGATGCAGACGTTCGACCAGCACCTGTTCCGGCTGGTCCGGGACGACGTGGTCACCTACGAGGAGGCCATGGCGGCCTCGTCGAACCCGCACGACCTCACGGTCGAGCTGCGTCAGGCCGGCCTGGCGATGTGACGCCTCGCGACGGCCGCCCTGCGACGGGGCGGCCGTCGCGGCGTGCCCGGAAACGCGATATGACGCGTCACTTGCCTTGCCGCGCAACGCGATATAACGTGTCCGTCGGAACGAGATATATCGCGAAGAGGAGCGTGACATGGCAACCGAGACCTGGGTCGTCGCAGGCCCGCAGATCATCGAGGTCGAGCAGATCGACTCCCTGAGGGTGCAGCTCGTCGGCGGCCGTGTCGACGTCGTCGCGCACGACGAGGACGGCGCGCGCATCGAGGTCCACGACGTCGACGGCCGGCCCCTCGAGATCGGCCTCGCGAACGGGGAGCTCCGGGTGGGCTACGCGTTCACGCTGAGCGGCTGGGAGGGGTTCGTCGAGAAGTTCCTCAACTTCCGGGACAAGGACCGCGCCGACGTGCACATCGCCGTCCCGCGCCACGTCGCGGCCAAGCTCGGCACGGTCAGCGCCGAAGGGCTTCTCGTGGGCATCGCCGAGGACTCGTCGGTCTCCACCGTGACCGGCTCGCTCGTGGTGGACGGCACGCGCGGCCGGCTCGCCGCGAAGACGGTGTCCGGCGAGGTCGTCGTCCGTGACCACGCGGGCGACCTGCGCCTCAACTCGGTGTCGGGCGAGCTCGCCGCGTCCGGGCAGCTGACCCTCGTGCAGGCGAACACCGTCTCGGGCTCGCTCACGCTCGACGTCACGGCCGGCACGTCGTCCGTGACCGCCTCGACGGTCTCCGGCGACGTCACCGTCCGGCTGCCCCAGGGGCACGGCGTGCAGGTCAAGGCGCAGTCCGTCTCGGGGCGCATCGTGATCGACGGCGAGGACTACAAGGGCTCCGGGCCGGGCCAGCGCAAGGTCGACCTCCGCACCGGCGACGGGGCGTGCTTCGTGCAGGCCAGCACCGTGTCCGGGCATGTCACCGTGCTGCGCGGTGCGGGGACGGGGGTCGGCTGATGATGGCTCCGGTGTTCGCGCACGGTCAGCTCCGGCTGTACCTGCTGTCCCTGCTCGAGTCGGGGCCCAAGCACGGCTACGAGCTCATCACGGCGCTCTCCGACCGCTTCGGCGGCACCTACCGCCCCAGCCCCGGCACGGTCTACCCCCGGCTCGCGAGGCTCGAGGAGGAGGGGCTGGTCCGCCGGGTCGACGAGGACCGCAAGAGCACGTACTCGCTCACCGACGCCGGGCGTGCCGAGCTCGCCGCCCGCAGCGACGACCTCGCCCATCTCGAGGAGGGCATCGCCGAGACGGTCCGCGAGCGGGCCGAGGAGGTCCGTGCCGACGTCCGCGGGTCCATGCGCGGCCTGCGCGCCGACCTCGCCGCCGCCGCCCAGCAGGCCCGCGCCTCCGCGGTCCCGCACACCCCGACACCGTCGGACGACCCGCGGCTCGCGTCCCACCTGCGGACGGCCGACGCCGAGGCGATGATCCAGCGGTTCCGGGACGAGATCCGGGCCGACCTGCGACGCGCCGACGCGCGCGGCGCCGTGGAGCAGCTGACGGTCGACACCCTGCGCACCGTGCTGGACACCGCCCTCACGGCGGTGCGCGCCACGCTGCGCTGAGGGTCACCATGCTTCCGTGGCGCTGGCGCAGGCTCCTCCTGCCGGGCGGCCCTGCGGGGTCGTCCGCCGGGCCGCTCGTGCTGAGCGGTCAGGCGCCGTCCTCGGGCAGCCCCAGCCAGGAGTGCCAACCCGTGTGCAGCACGAGCCAGGCCATCAGCCCGTACCCCGCCTGACCGGGCAGCACGCCGTTCCCGGCCGCCAGGTCGCCGAGCCACTGGTCGTGCGCCGCGAGCGGGCTGTACGTGTCGACGAACGGCACGCGGCGACGGTTCGCGACGTCGGCGAACGCCGCCGACAGGTCGGCGAGCTTGTCCGCCTCGGCCGTGCTGCCCGGCGGCGGCCCCACGACGAACGCGGGGATCCGCCGCTGCTCGGCGACGTCGAGGATGTTCGCGAGGTTGAGCCTGCTGCGGGCCAGCGACAGGCCGGCGGCGACGTCGGCCCGGCCGAGCGCCACGACGAGCCGGTTGTCCGCCTCGGGGGAGAGGCGGCGGGCGACCTCGTCCTCCCAGCGGGCGCCGAGGCCGGTGCTCGTCTCGCCGGGGACGGCGAGCGTCAGCACCGTCAGGGGGTCGGGTGTCGGTGTGCGCGCCGACACGCGACCCACCCAGCCCAGACCCTTCGGGTCGCCGACACCGGCGGCCAGCTCGTCGCCGACCACCGCGAGCCGCAGCGGCAGCTCACCCACGTGCACCACTCCTCGCCGTCTGCCCCTGCCCGGGCCCGGTCGGGGCCCGCGGACAAGTGTCGCAGTGCGAGGCGCGAGGCGTCGGCTCATCTCCGGGCCTGTCACGCTTTCGAGGTCCGGGCGAGCGGGAGCCGGACGAGCAACTGCGTGGCAGGCGCCGGGTGGGTCGGGTTGTGTGGCGCGGTTCAGCGCGCGAGGTGGGCTGCGCGGCTCAGGCGGCGCGGTACGGGTGGCTCGGGAGGTCCGTCGCGAGGTCGGACCAGTCGTCGTGCGAACGCGGTGCGCGGCGCTGACCGAGCCCGTCACGCCGGACGGCCGAGACGAGGCGAGCGACCATCCAGGCCGCGAGGACAAGGCCGAGAACAATCCAGAAGGTCGTCATGGCAGAAAGTCTTCTCCCGTCGACTCCCTGCCACGAGTGGCAGAACTGACGGCGACCGTTGATCTTCTGCCAATCCGCACGGATACTGACGAGATGCTCCGCTCCGTCGCCGCGATCGCGCTCCCCAACACCGCACCGTTCGAGCTCGGCGTCCTGTGCGAGGTCTTCGGCATCGACCGCACGGACACGGGGGGCCCGTCGTTCGACTTCACGGTGTGCGGCATCGAACCCGGTGTCGTGCCCACCAAGACCGGGTTCTCGCTCGTCGTCGAGCACGGCCTCGAGGCCACCCGGGACGTCGACCTCGTCGCCATGCCCGCCTACGGCGACACCGGCCCGGTGCCCGAGGTCGTCCTGGACGCCCTGCGCGACGCGCACGCCCGCGGTGCGTGGGTCCTGAGCATCTGCTCCGGGTCGTTCGCGCTGGGACAGGCCGGGCTGCTCGACGACCGGCGCTGCACGACCCACTGGATGTACACCGACGAGCTCGCCCGCCGCGTCCCCGCCGCCCGGGTCGACCCCGCCGTCCTCTACGTCGAGGACGACCGGATCATCACCAGCGCGGGCACCGCCGCCGGCATCGACGCGTGCCTCCACCTCGTCCGACGCGAGCTCGGCGCCGCCGCCGCGTCCGCCGTCGCGCGCCGCATGGTCGTGCCCCCGCACCGCGACGGCGGGCAGGCCCAGTACGTCGACACGCCGCTGCCCTGCGACGCGGACACCCTCGCGCCTCTGCTCGGCTGGATGGTCGAGCACCTCGACGAGGACCTGTCCGTCCCGGACCTCGCCGCCCGCGTGCTCGTCTCGGAGCGCACCTTCGCCCGCCGGTTTCGCGCCGAGACCGGCACCACCCCGGCCGCGTGGATCACCCGGCAGCGGCTCGTGCGCGCGCAGGAGCTGCTCGAGCAGAGCGACGTCGGGATCGAGGAGGTCGCCCGCCTGTGCGGGTTCGGGACCGCCGCCGTGCTGCGTCACCACTTCGCGCGCTCGCTCGGCACGAGCCCGCAGGCGTACCGGCGCACGTTCGCACCGGCCCCGGTGCCCGTCGGCTGAGTGACGTGCCTGTCGGCTGAGCGACGGTGCTGTCTGACGTGACGGCGCCTGTCAGCTGAGACGGCCGAGGCCCGCACCCCGGGACGGAGTGCGGGCCTCGGTGCGTCGACGTCAGCGGGCGAAGGCCTGCGTGACGAGATCGGCCTGCTGGGCCTGGTGCTTCTTGGCCGACCCGGCGGCGGGCGACGCCGACTCCGGGCGGGACACCACGTGCAGCGTCCGGCCGAGCACCTGCGGCAGGTGCATCGACAGGAACGTCCACGGGCCCTGGTTGCGGGGCTCGTCCTGCACCCACACGAGCTCGGCACCGTCGAACGGCGCGAGCGCCGCCTTCAGGCCGTCCTCGTCGAGCGGGTACAGCTGCTCGAGCCGGACGATCGCCGTCTGCTCGTCGCCCGACCGCACGCGCTCCGCGAGCAGGTCCCAGTAGACCTTGCCGGAGCACAGCAGCACGCGGGTGACCTGGCCGGCCTTGGCGGCGGCGAGGTCGTCGGGGATGACCGGGCGGAACGTGCCCGACGTGAAGTCCTCGACGGCCGAGGCGCCGGCCTTCAGGCGGAGCATCGACTTCGGCGTGAACACCACGAGCGGCTTGCGCGGGCGGTTGTACGCCTGACGACGCAGCAGGTGGAAGTGCGACGCGGGCGTCGACGGCTGCGCGATGACCATGTTCTCCTCGGCGGCCATCTGCAGGAACCGCTCGATGCGCGCCGACGAGTGGTCCGGTCCCTGGCCCTCGTAGCCGTGCGGCAGCAGCATGACGACCGACGAGCGCTGGCCCCACTTCTGCTCGGCGGAGGAGATGAACTCGTCGATGACCGTCTGGGCGCCGTTCACGAAGTCGCCGAACTGCGCCTCCCACAGCACGAGGGCGTCGGGTCGCTCGACGGAGTAGCCGTACTCGAAGCCGAGGCACGCGTACTCGGACAGCGACGAGTCGTACACCCAGAACTTCGCCTGGTCGGCCGACAGGTACAGCAGAGGCGTCCACTCGGCGCCCGTCTCCCGGTCGTGCATGACCGCGTGCCGCTGCACGAAGGTGCCGCGCCGCGAGTCCTGACCGGCGAGCCGCACCGGGGTGCCCTCGGCGAGCAGCGAGCCGAACGCGAGCACCTCGCCGTAGCCCCAGTCGATCCCGCCCTCGCGCGACATCTGCTCGCGCTTCTGGAGCACCTGCTGCAGCTTCGGGTGCACCGTGAAGCCCTCGGGCGGCCGCACGTGCGCGCGGCCGATCCGCTCGAGCATCGACGCGTCGACGGCGGTCTTCCAGCCGACCATCACGCCGGCGTCCTCGAGCTGCGACTCCGGGCGCTCCAGGCCGGCGACGGCCTCGGCCTCGGCGGGCGGCGGCGTCCAGCCGTCCTCGCGCGTCTCGGTGAACACCCGCTCGAGCTGCTGCTGGTAGTCCTGCAGCGCCTGCTCGGCCTCGGTGATCGTGATGTCACCGCGGGCGACGAGCGTCTCGGTGTAGAGCTTGCGGACCGAGCGCTTCGCCTCGATGAGGTTGTACATGAGCGGCTGGGTCATCGACGGGTCGTCGCCCTCGTTGTGACCGCGGCGGCGGTAGCAGAGCATGTCGATGACGACGTCGCGGTCGAACTGCTCGCGGTACTCGAACGCGAGCTCCGCGACGCGCACGCATGCCTCGGGGTCGTCGCCGTTCACGTGGAAGACGGGGACCTGCAGGCCCTTGACCACGTCGGTCGCGTACTGCGACGAGCGCGAGGACGACGGGCCCGTCGTGAAGCCGACCTGGTTGTTGATGATGACGTGCACCGTGCCGCCGGTGCGGTACCCGCGCAGCTGCGCCAGGTTCAGCGTCTCGAACACCACGCCCTGGCCCGCGAACGCCGCGTCGCCGTGGATGAGGATCGGGAGCACCGAGAAGCCGTCGCCGCCGAGGTCGATGCGGTCCTGCTTGGCGCGCACGACGCCCTCGAGGACCGGGTCGACGGCCTCGAGGTGCGACGGGTTCGCCGCGAGGTACACCGACGTCGTGGCGCCCGACTCCGACGTGAAGGTGCCCTCGGTGCCGAGGTGGTACTTCACGTCGCCCGAGCCCTGCACGGACTTCGGGTCCTGGTTGCCCTCGAACTCGCTGAAGATCTGCGCGTACGACTTGCCGGCGATGTTCGCGAGCACGTTGAGCCGCCCGCGGTGGGCCATGCCGATGCCGACCTCGTCGAGGCCCGCGTCGGCGGCCTTCGACAGGATCGCGTCGAGGATCGCGATGACGGACTCGCCGCCCTCGAGCGAGAACCGCTTCTGCCCGACGTACTTGGTCTGCAGGAACGTCTCGAACGCCTCGGCGGCGTTGAGGCGGCGCAGGATGCGCAGCTGGTCCTCGCGGGGCGTGCGGGCGTAGCCCGACTCGAGCCGCTCCTGGAGCCAGCGGCGCTGGCGCGGGTCCTGCAGGTGCATGTACTCGATGCCGATGGTGCGGCAGTACGAGTCGCGCAGCAGGCCGAGGACGTCGCGGAGCTTCGCGCGGGGCTTGCCGGTGAAGCCGCCCGTCGGGAACGTCCGGTCCAGGTCCCACAGCGTCAGGCCGTGGTTCTGGATGTCCAGGTCGGGGTGCTTGCGCTGGCGGTAGGCCAGCGGGTCGGTGTCCGCCATGAGGTGGCCGCGCGAGCGGTACGAGTGGATGAGCTCGCCGATCCGCGCCGGCTTGATGGCCTCGGCGTCGGGGTCCGTCGAGGAGTCGCGCACCCAGCGCACGGGCTCGTAGGGCACGCGCAGCGCGGCGAACACGCGGTCGTAGAAGCCGTCCTCGCCGAGCAGCTTGACCGACAGGATCCGCAGGAAGTCGCCCGACTGGGCGCCCTGGATGATCCGGTGGTCGTACGTCGAGGTCAGCGTGAGGACCTTCGACACGCCCATGAGGTTGAGGCGGTCCTCGGACGTGCCCGCGAACTCGGCGGGGTAGTCCATGGCGCCGACGCCGATGATCGTGCCCTGCCCCTGCATGAGGCGCGGCACCGAGTGCACCGTGCCGATGGTGCCGGGGTTGGTGAGCGAGATCGTGGTGCCGGCGAAGTCGTCGACCGTGAGCTTGCCGCCGCGCGCGCGCCGCACGACGTCCTCGTACGCCGTCCAGAACTGCGCGAAGTCCAGCGTGTCGGCCTTCTTGATCGACGGCACGAGCAGCTGGCGGGTGCCGTCGGGCTTGGCCAGGTCGATCGCGATGCCGACGTTGACGTGCGCGGGCTGGTTCACGCCCGGCTTGCCGTCGACGAGCGTGTACGAGGCGTTCATCGCCGGCATCTCGGCCAGGGCCTCGACGAGCGCGAACCCGATGAGGTGCGTGAACGAGATCTTGCCGCCGCGGCCGCGCGAGAGGTGGTTGTTCACCACGATGCGGTTGTCGACCATGAGCTTGGCCGGGATCGCGCGGACCGACGTCGCGGTCGGGACCTCGAGCGAGGCCTCCATGTTGGTGACGACCCGGGCGGCGGGGCCGCGCAGCTTCTGGACGTCGTCCTCGGCCTCGGGCTCGTCCGGGCGGGTGGGGCGCTGGGCGACCTCCGCGTAGGGCGCCGTGGCGGGCTGGGCGGTCGCGATCGGCGACGTGATGGCCGGCGGCTCGACGAACGTCGAGGGTCGGACGGGCGTCGCGACCGGGGCGGCGGCAGGAGCGGGTGGCGCCGCGGGCGGGGCGGCGGCCGGGGCCGGTGCGCTCCCGTTCGTGGCGGCCGGGGCGGGGGATCCGTCCGTGGCGGTCTCGTCGGGCTTGTAGCCCTCGAAGAAGTCCCACCACGCCGGGTCGACCGTGTTCCGGTCCTGGAGGTACTGCTGGTAGAGCTCGTCCACAAGCCATTCGTTCGCGCCGAAATCGGCACGCACCGAGTCAGGCTCCGCCTTCTGGGTCACGCTGGGATCGCCCACTTCCGCCTGCGGTTCGTGACCGCGTCGTCGCCGGATCTGTTGATGACAACACTACGACGTGGGAAGGGTCGGACCCGTTCACGGGACGGCCGGCACCGGGTGTTCTCACGACGGTTTCACCTGGTCGGCACACCAGGGTCAACGATGGGCAACGGGGGCCCACGCGCGACCTCAAGGCAGGGTGCGCCACGTGTCGGGCGAGGTCATGCCTCGACCGGCCCGTTTCATCCTCCGAGAGGGCCAGATCTCACCTGGTGGTACGAGCGAGGGTCACGTGACGTCCTGGCGTACGCGGGTGAACCGCCCGACCACCGCGAACAGGGCGCCGTACCCCAGCAGCACCAGCAGGCCCTGCCACCAGGGCAGGAGCTCGCCGAGCCCGGACTCCGAGTAGAAGCTGCCGCCCGACACCGCCTCGCCCGCTGCGCCCGGCAGGTACGACGCGACACCCGTGCCCCACGACGTGAGCGACAGCGTGAAGCGCAGCACGGGCTCGACGAACTGCGTGAACGCCAGGACGACGACCACCACGGCCACCTGGTTCGTGAGGACCGTGCCGAGCGCGACGCCGACGAAGGCCCACAGCGCGAGCGCGACGGCGGACAGCGCCAGCGTGCGCCACGTCGACGCGGCGTCGAGGAACGTGGGGTGCCCGAGCAGGCTCAGCACGGTCGCGCCCGCGCCCGCCGCGGCGGCGGTGCCGGCCACGCCGAACACCAGCCCCAGCCCGGCGCCGGACACGAGCTTCGCGACCAGCACGACGGTGCGCCGCGGCTCCGCGAGGAACGTCGGCGTGAGGGTCTGGTGGCGCAGCTCGGCCGGGTACGTCAGGGCGCCGACGACCAGCGGGAACACGTACCCGAACGTCACCGCGATCGTGTAGACGGACCGCGTCACGGCCTCGGGGGTCAGGACGAGGTCGTCGCCCCCGCCCTGGCCGGTGCTCGACATGCCGCCGCCCTCGGAGACGCCCCAGGCCAGCAGGGCGGCGAGGAACGCCATGTACGCGACCATCGCGAGCAGCAGGATCCACCACAGCCGGGTGGTGACGAGCTTGCGGTACTCGGTGACGAGCGCGGCGCGCATCAGGCGGCCGTCCCGTCCGTCGTGCCCGCACCCGGCTCCGGGGTCAGATCAGGGCCGGCCGTCGCCGACCGGTCCGCGACGAGCTCGAGGAACAGCCCCTCGAGCCCCGCGTCCCGGCCGGTCAGCTCGTGCAGCTCGACGCCTGCGGCGAACGCGGCCGCCCCAACGGTGGCCGTCGTGACGTCGACCAGCTCCGCGACCCCCGGCTCGTCGGAGCCGGCACGGGCCCAGCCGGCGCGTGCGACGAGGGCTGCCAGACCCGCGCCGTCGGGCGAGACGACGCGCACGCGCGGGCGGGCGAGCCCGGCCAGGTCGCCGAGCGACGAGGCGTGCACGAGGCGGCCGCGGGCGATGATGACGACGTCGTCGACCGTCTGCTCGACCTCGGACAGGACGTGGCTCGAGACGAGGACCGTGCGTCCTTCTGCGGCCAGGGTCCGCAGGAGCACGCGCAGCCAGCGGATGCCCTCCGGGTCGAGGCCGTTCGCGGGCTCGTCGAGCAACAGCACGGGCGGGTCGCCCAGCAGGGTGGTCGCGAGCCCGAGGCGCTGCCGCATGCCGAGCGAGAAGCCGCCGACCCGGCGGTCGGCCACGGCCTCGAGCCCCACCAGACGGAGCACGTCGGACGCCCGCGAGTCGGGGACGCCGACCTGCGGGGCGTACACGCGCAGGTGGTCGAGCGCGGTCCGTCCGGGGTGGAAGCTCGCCGCCTCCAGCGCCGCGCCGACCGTCCGTCCGGGGCGGTCGAGCTCGGTGTACGTGCGGCCGCCGATCGTGGCCGTGCCCGACGTGGGTCGCACGAGGCCCAGGAGCATCCGCAGGGTGGTCGTCTTGCCGGCGCCGTTCGGGCCGAGGAAGCCGGTGACCCGGCCCGGGCCGACCTCGAACGACAGGTCGTCGACGGCGCGCACGGCACCGAACGACTTCGACAGGCGGGCCACGCGGATCGTGCGGTCGTCCGTGCTCGGTGGCATGCCCGCCACCGTACTGTTCTAATCGAGTTAGAACAATGGATTCCGGTCGAACCGCGACGAGCCGAGCGAGCTGCCCGCCGGCAGCGTGACCCGCATCGTGCAGCCCGGATCCACGTCCGCCACCTCGATCCGACCCCCGTGCAGCTCCACCGCCCACCGCACGATCGCCAGGCCCAGACCCGTCCCGCCCGTCGAGCCCTGTCCGGTGATCGCCGGCGTGTTGCCCCGCACGAACCGCTCGAACACGTGCGGACGCTGCGCCGGCGCGATCCCGGGACCGTGGTCGACGACGTCGATCCGCACCTCGCCCGCCACGCGCGACGCCTCGAGCCGCACCTCGTCGTCCGGCGGGGAGTGCCGCACCGCGTTGTGCAGCAGGTTCGCGACCACCTGGTGCAGCCGCTCGGGGTCCGCCGGGACCGTGAGGTCCGGCGGCGTCACCACGACCGGGAAGCGCAGCCGCTTGCTCGCACCCACGAGAGCCGCACCGTCGGCGGCCTCGTGCAGGAACTCCTCGAGCCGCACGTCGCTGATCTCGAGCGGCACGTCGCCGGCCTCCAGCCGCGACAGGTCCAGCAGGTAGGCCACGAGCCGGCCCAGCCGCTCGGTCTGCGCGAGCGCAGCCTGCATCGTCGTCGGGTCGGGGTCGGACACGCCGTCGACGATGTTCTCGAGCTGCGCCTGCAGGGCCGTCACCGGGGTCCGCAGCTCGTGCGACACGTTCGCGATCAGCTCGCGGCGGAACGAGTCCGCCTGCTCCAGGTCGTCCGCCATCGTGTTGAACGCGTCCGCGAGCTGCCCCACCTCGTCCGCGCTCGTCGCCGTCACCCGGCGTGTGTAGTCACCGGCCGCCATCCAGCGCGCCGCCTGCGTCATCTCCCGCAGCGGCGACGTCATGCCCCGCGCCAGGAGCTGCGTGACCACGAGGGAGGCCACGATCGCCAGCGGCAGCGTCCGGCTCGGCCCCAGGTGCCGGGACAGCCCCACCCAGGTGACGAACGACGCCAGCGTCACGCTCGCCGCGACCAGGATGCCCAGCTTGATCTTGATCGAGCGGAACCGGTCGAGCGGACGCACGTCCGGCAGGCGCGAGCGTCCGAGCTCGCCCCGCACGTGCCGCGGGGCGTTCACGCGTCCTCGGGCTCCTGGCTGCCGCCCGCGGGCTCGAACGCGTAGCCGACGCCGTGCACCGTCCGGATGAGGTCGGGGCCGAGCTTGCGACGCAGGGCCTTGACGTGCGAGTCGACCGTCCGGGTGCCGCTCGCGTCGACCCAGTCCCACACCTCCGCGAGCAGGCGCTCGCGCGTCAGCACCGTGCGCGGCGACCCGGCCAGCGCCAGCAGCAGGTCGAACTCCGTCGGCGTCAGGTGCACCTCGTCCTCGCCGCGCAGCACCCGGCGCTGGGCGCGGTCTACCGTCACGTCGCCGATGACGAGCGGCGGGTCCGGGGTCGCCGCCTGCGCCAGCTCGGCGGCCCGCGCGGCCCGCTCCGTGCGGCGCAGGAGCGCCTTCGTGCGGGCGACGAGCTCGCGCATCGAGAACGGCTTCGTCATGTAGTCGTCGGCCCCCACGCCGAGACCGATGAGCATGTCCGTCTCGTCGTCCCGGGCCGTGAGCATGAGCACGGGCACCGGGCGCTCGGCCTGGATCCGGCGGCACACCTCGAGCCCGTCGATGCCGGGGAGCATCACGTCGAGCACGACGACGTCCGGGTGCAGCCGGGCGGCCGCCGAGACTCCCGAGAGGCCGTCGCCGGCCGCCTCGACGCGCCAGCCCTCCGCGGAGAAACGGTGGGCGATGGCCTGCGCGATGGCGGGCTCGTCCTCGACGACGAGCACCGTGGTCGTCGAACCTCCCGCCGCGCCGCCGGAGGTGCCGATGCTGTTCATCATGAGGTCAGCGTGGCACAGCGCACCCCGGACGACCTCGGAAGCCGTGCGCAACTCGTGGGGGTCCCGTGCAGAGCGGTGCTGCTCGTCGCCCGTCACGCGGCGCGTCGTCCTCGTATGATGTCGCCACGATGAGCAGCTCAAGTAGCTGCCGGCCCTCCGGCCGGGCGAGCACGCCCGACGGGAACCGTGCCGGCCCCTCGATGGTCCTGTCCGCTGCACCGCTGCCCACCCGCTCGCCCGGTGGTGACTCATGACCGACTGGTTGTTCGTCGGCCTCGGGGTGCTCCTCACGCTCGGCACCGCGATCTTCGTCGCCAGCGAGTTCTCCCTCGTCACGCTCGACCCCGGTGTCGTCGAGAAGCAGCTGCGCCCGGGCGACCGCCGCGGCCAGTCCGTGCTCGCGGCCCTGCGCCGGCTCTCGACCGAGCTGTCCGGCGCCCAGGTCGGCATCACGCTCACCACGATCCTGCTCGGCTACACGACGCAGCCCGCCGTCGCGCGGCTCGTCGCCCTGCCGTTCGGGTCCTCGCCCTGGAGCGGTGCGCTCGCCGCGGTCGTGGCGCTCGTGCTCGTCAACGGGTTCTCGATGGTGTTCGGCGAGCTCGTCCCCAAGAACTTCGCGATCGCACGACCGCTCGGCACGGCGCGGGCCGTCGCGCCCCTGCAGCGGGCTTTCACCACCGCGCTGCACCCATTGATCACCGTGTTCAACGGCAGCGCGAACGCCCTGCTGCGGTCCGTCGGGGTCGAGCCGCGCGAGGAGCTGTCCGGCGGCCGGTCGCCGCAGGAGCTCGCCGCGCTCGTGCGACGCTCGGCACAGGTCGGGACGCTCGACGAGTCGACCGCCACGCTGCTCACGAACTCGATCGACTTCACCGAGCTCACGGCCGTCGACGTCATGACGGACCGGCAGCGGGTCGTCGTCGTGCGCCGCGAGGACACCGCCGCCGACGTCATCGCCCTCGCCCGCCAGAGCGGCCACTCGCGGTTCCCGGTGATCGGGGAGTCGGCCGACGACATCGAGGGCCTCGTGCACCTGCGTCGAGCGATCACGGTGCCCTTCGAGCGGCGCGGCGAGGTCCCGGCAGCCGCGCTCATGGTCGACGCGCCCCGCGTGCCCGAGACCGTGCACCTCGGCCCCCTGCTCGTCGAGCTGCGAGGGCTCGGGCTGCAGATGGCGGTCGTGGTCGACGAATACGGGGGGACCTCCGGCGTGGTGACCCTCGAGGACGTGGTCGAGGAGCTGATCGGCGACGTCGCCGACGAGCACGACCGGCGGCGCACGTCCACGGCCCGCTCCGAGGACGGCTCGTGGCTCCTGCCCGGCGTCCTGCGGCCCGACGAGCTCGTGGAGACGACCGGTCTGCGGGTCCCCGACGACGGGCCGTACGAGACGCTCGGCGGGCTGCTCATGTACCGGCTCGGGCGCGTGCCCGACGAGGGCGACGCGGTCGTCGTCGACGGCGTCCGCGTCGAGGTCGAGCGGATGGCGGGGCGCCGCGTGGAGCGCGTCCGTGTCTCCGAGGAGGCCGACGAGGACGGTGAGGAGCCGTGAACAGCACCCTCGCGCTCGTGATCGCCGCCCTGCTGCTCGCCGGCAACGCGTTCTTCGTCGGCGCCGAGTTCGCGATCATCTCGGCCCGCCGCAGCTCCGTGGAGCCGCTCGCCGAGGCGGGGGACCGCCGCGCCCGCACCGTGCTGTGGGCGATGGAGCACGTCTCCCTCATGCTCGCCTGCGCCCAGCTCGGCATCACCATCTGCTCGACGAGCCTCGGTGTCGTGGCCGAGCCGGCGATCGCGCACCTCATCGCCGACCCGCTGGCGGCGCTCGGGGTCGACGAGCACCTCACGCACGTCATCGCGTTCGTCCTGGCGCTGGCCCTGGTCGTCTACCTGCACGTGGTGCTCGGCGAGATGGTGCCGAAGAACCTCGCGGTCGCCGGTCCTGACCGCGCCGTGCTGATGTTCGGCCCGCCGCTCGTCTGGATCGCCCGCATGGTGCGGCCCGTGATCTCGGCCCTCAACTGGCTCGCGAACCACGCCCTGCGGCTCGCGGGCGTCGAGCCGAAGGACGAGGTCGCGTCCGCGTTCACCGCCCAGGAGGTGCAGTCGATCGTCGAGCGCTCGCAGGCCGAGGGGCTGCTCGCCGACGAGCAGGGGCTGCTCGCGGGCGCCATCGAGTTCTCCGACCGCACGGCCCAGGACGTGATGATCCCGGTCGGCCGGCTCGTCACGGCGGCGAACGACAGCACGCCCGAGGACATCGAGCAGCTCGTCGCCCGCACCGGCTTCAGCCGCTTCCCGGTGCTCGACGACGACGGCCACCCGACGGGGTACCTCCACGTGAAGGACGTGCTGTACGCGGACGGCCCCGGTCGCCACGTGCCCGTGCCGATGTGGCGGGTCCGCACGCTCGCCGTCGTGCGCCCGGTCGACGAGGTCGAGGAGGCCCTGTCGGCGATGCAGCGCTCGGGCTCGCACCTGGCCCGCGTCGACGCGGACGGCACGACCGTCGGTGTGGTGTTCCTCGAGGACATCCTCGAGGAGCTCGTGGGCGAGGTCCGCGACGCGATGCAGCGGGGGCACACCGCCTGACGTCCCATCCTCGGCGTGTCGCCAAGACGCGCCGGGGTGTGTCGACCCGGTCTGTCCGCCCCTGGCCGCTGGACGCTCGTCCAGGGGGTTGGAAGCGCGACCGCGAGCCGTTATGGTTTCGTGACCGCGGTCGACGAGGCATCCGCAACGACGGATGTCGCGCACGACCGCGGAGGTTCGCCCGAGGGATGCGATCGAACGAGGACGGGAGGTGTCGTGGGGTCTGATCAGGCGGAGTCGAGCACGGCTCTCCCGACGCGCCGCAGCCTCCGTGAGGCCGAGCGGCGAGCCCTCGCGACGCAGGACGCCCCGGCGCCCGCTCCCGCGGCCCGCCCCGCAGCGGCGACCGTGGCTGCCGCCGCCCCGCCGCGGTCCGTCGCCGTCCCCCCGGCGCAGGTCGGCGGGCCGCTGCCGGCCGGACCGGGCCTGCCGCCCGTCGCCGAACGACCGCGGACCCTCGCGGCGCCGCGGCCGACGGTGAGCCACGCACCCGTCACGGACCGGATGCCGCGGATCACGAGCGTTCGTCCGACGCCCGGCCCCGGCTCGTCCACGACCGGCGCCCCGCGGAACGTGACGTCTCCTCCTGCCTCGACGGTCTCCGCCGCACCTGCCTTCGGCGCTGCGCGTCCGAGCGCCGGCGCGCCGCTGCCGGGCAGCCGGGTCGTCGCCGGCGCCGCCCGGACGGCTGCTGCCGCTCCTGCTCCGGCTGCCGGACCCGCGCCTGCCGCACCCGCGCCTGCCGCTCCCGCCGCACGGCAGGCGATGCCAGCGACCCCCACGTGGGCGACCGTGAGGTCGGACTCGGAGGCCCGTCCGGCGTCGTCCGAGCCGCGCCCCACGGCGTCACGCCGGCCCGACGCATCGGCGGCCGTCGCGTCGTCGTCCGGGTCGACGACCACCGCGTCCGCGACCGAGCCGTCGGCGTCCGGGTCGCCCTCGACGACGTTCGACGACGCCGTCACGCCCCCCGCCGACGCCTCGCACGTCGCGTCCACCCGTCACCGGCCCGGTCGGCCCGTCCGCGGCGACGCGACGCCCGTCCGTCGCGCCGGCCGACCCTCGAGGCTCGTCGTGCGCCTCGGCGTGCTCGGGGCGCTGGCCGGCGGCACCGTCGTGATCCCGGCCGTGAGCCAGGGTGCGTTCGCCGGAGCCGACTCCTCGACGTACGACGCGCTCGCCGACTCGACGCTCCCGTCGACGGTGTCCGCCCTCACCGCGGCGTCGCTCTCGGCGCTGCCCCCCGCATCCCTGGCGGCGACCGACGACGCGGTGCTCGACCGCGGCGTGGAGAGCGCGAGCCGGGACGAGCAGCGCTCGATCCTCGCCGGCTGCGACGGCTCCACCCGGGCGGCCGGCCAGAACGGCCTGCTCAAGACCGCCGACCTGTGCACGCTCTGGGACGGGCACACCCAGCTGCGCGCCGACGCGGCCGTGTCCCTCGCGGAGTTCAACCAGGCGTTCACGGCGCGGTTCGGCGTCGACCTGTGCCTGAGCTCGGGGTACCGGACGCTCGCGCAGCAGCGTGCCGTCAAGGCCCAGAAGGGCGGCCTCGCCGCCGCCCCGGGCAAGAGCAACCACGGCTGGGGCCTGGCGGTCGACCTGTGCCAGGACCAGACGTCCGGCGCGAAGTGGACGTGGCTCAACGAGAACGGCCCCACGTACGGCTGGCAGAACCCCGCGTGGGCGCAGCCGGGCGGCAGCGGGCCGCACGAGCGGTGGCACTGGGAGTACGTCAAGGGCGTCAAGGCCGACGGCGAGTACTACGACGGCTGATCCCGCCGTCTGACCGGCCTGCTCGACCGGGCGCCAGCCCGGGTCCGCGTCCCGCTCGACCGGGACCGCAGGTCGAGCGGGACGCGATCCTCGGTCAGAGGAGCGTCAGGCCCCAGCGGACCTCGTGCGTCTCGCCCGGCTCGAGCCGGACCAGCCGGTCGCCCGTGCGGAACGCGTCGGCGATGCACGTCATCGGCTCGGCGGCGACCCCGCCCCGCTCGATGCCCGGGATCCCGTCGCCCGTGCAGACCTGCCACGTGTCGAGGGACGCGTCCGCCCAGAGCGCGGCGGTGCGGCCGTCCGGACCGGCGAGACGGATCCACGACAGGCCCTCGTCGTCACGCAGCACCCCGAGCCAGGCGTCGTCGAGCTCGATGCCGCGCAGCGGCGTCGCCGAACGCAGGTCGTACGGGCCCGCGACCGGCTCGTCGCCGACGGGCAGCAGACGGTCGTCGACCGTGACCCGGCGGGTGGCGTCGACCTGCAGCGTGCACTCGTCGACGGTGCCGTCGCCGGGGGAGAGCCACGGGTGGAACCCGATCCCGTACGGCGCCGTGCCCGTCCCCAGGTTCGTCGCGGCCACGTCCACGGTGAGCCCCGCGTCGCCGAGCGTGTACGTCACGCGCAGCCGCAGCGGCCACGGGTACCCGGGAGTCGGCACCACGACGTGCTCGAGCGTCACGTGCGCGGCGTCGGACGACACGGTGGCGAACGCCGTGTAGGCGACGAGGCCGTGCAGGGCGGTGCTCCGCGCGTGCTCGGTCACCGGCACCTCGTGCTCGACGCCGTCGAACGTGTACTCGCCGTCGCGCAGCCGGTTCGGCCACGGTGCGAGCACCGCACCCGAGAACGCCGGCGCGATGACGCTCGCGTCGAACGGCAGCACGACGTCCCGGCCGTCGACCGTGTACTCCCGCACGCTCGCCCCGACCGCCGCGATTACGGCGCGATGCGTGCCGTGCTCGAGGACGTGCTGGGTGCCGGACGGCACGAACGGTGCGGCGCCGGACGGCGTGAAGGGGGCGGTGCCGGACGGGTCCTGCAGGGTGGGGGTGCTGGTGGCGCTCGTGTTCACGCTCACACGGTAGTGCCCCGCGGAGATCCGCTCGCAGGACCCCCGCCCGGTGTCGTGCCGGTCGTCTGGACTGTGGACAACGCGGCGCACGGCACGACGTCGTGCTCTACCTTCGCCGAGGTCGGAATCGGGCGAAACGGACGGGGGTGGTGGCCGTGGACGGCGTGGCGATCCTCGAGAACGAGGTCCGTGAGCTGATCCGCCGGACCGGGCTCGACCCGGCTCGGGACCGCGCCGGCGTGGTCGCTCTGGTCACCGACGTGATAGCCGACTACGACGAGCGGTCCGTGCTCGGCGCCGTCCCGCCGCTCGCCGACCCCGCCGCCGCGCACAAGGCCGTGGTGGACGCCGTCGCGGGGCTCGGGCCGCTGCAGCGCTACCTCGACGACCCCGAGGTCGAGGAGGTCTGGATCAAATCAAGTCACGTACTACTGCATACGTTCCCCCGGACGCTGCGGACGTGTCCGGACGTGACCGCGGACGTCCGGGCCGTCTAGAGGCCGGCGTCTCGCCGGATCACCCGCATCGGGACCCGCCAGGACCCCCGCGGGCCGACCTTCGCCGGCTCGAACAGGTCCGGGTGCGCCACGATCGCGTGCGGGGTGACTCCGAGCAGCCGGGACGCGGTCTCGAGGTCAACCCAGGCCGTCGGAGCGCCCGCGAGAGCCCTTGGCAGCTCCTCGACGGCATCGGAGTGCTGGCCGGTCACGACGAGGCCCGTGCCGGGCGTCTGGACGCGTTCGGCGTGCCGGGGGATCCGGTAGGAGCGTCCGTCGGGCCACGCGTCGGGCAGCTCACCGGCGGCGAGCCAGCGGCGCACGCTGCGCGTCGTGACGCCCTTCTCGTGGGCGTACTCCTCGACGGTGAGGCCCTGCTGCACGATCTGCACCTCTGGTGTCATGGCGCGCACCGTAGCGGCCACCGCGGACATGTCCGGCCACGTCCACCGGTGTCCGCAGCGACGGGCTGCCGCTGGTCATCACCTGATCTGCCTCCACATCGACCGGGCCCTCGGTGAAAGCGCCCCGAGTCCGTGCAGCAGCTCGTCCGCGAGCTGGTCGCGGGTCGGTGGAGTGGCCCGGGGGATCCGTCCGTGCGGCACGGAGATCGCGGACTCCCCGCGCTGACCGGCCAGCTCGCGGGCGGCGTGCACGAACGCGTCGAGCCGGTCCGGGGACCGTCCCTCGGTGGGGACCCAGCCGGTCAGTTGGGTCTCGAGCTCGGGCATCGTGCCGACGAGGTGCGCGGTGCCCTTCTCGAACTTCGCGGCGATCGGCACGGCTCGGTCGAGCTTGGAGATCCTCGAGGTGACGACCTTGATCCGGTCGAGGTCGGAGTGTCTCGAGGCCCGCAGGTTCTCCGCGACCATGTCCCCGCCGTAGTTGCGTTCCGCGATGACAGCGGACGCGTCGAACCGGTCGTACGCCCGCCACGCCGCAGCAGCCCACTCCGAGGCCGTGTACCGCCCGGACTCGTCGGCCAGCACGTACAGATCGCCGTCGACACCGAGCCCGACGACGACGATCCCGGTCTCGTCGGCACGGGAGCCGGCGCCGCCGGACGGGTCGACCCCGACGACGACCCGCGTCATCACCGGCAGGTCACCGCGGGCGACCCGGGTCTCGTCGAGCACCTGCCAGGTGAGCAGCGCCCCGGCCACGTCCTCGAGGATCTGACCCAGGATCTCCTGCCGGTACAACCTCGAGTTGGGGTCCTCCGCCTCGAGTGTGGCGACGAAGTCCGGGGACAGGTTCTCCCGGTTCGCCCACGTCGGCACGACCCGCAGCTCGGTCGTCTCCGCGACGGAGATCTCCTTGATCCACCGGGACGGCCTCGGGGTGGTGGTCAGCAGGTACCGGATCCGCGGCCCGACGCGCACCGAGTAGCGCAGCACCTCCCAGAGCCGGTCGATGTGCGGGACGACGGCCGGCTCGTCGAGCCACGCCGCACCGAAGTTCCCGCCGCGCAGCCGGTCCTCGTCCTCCGCGGAGTACGTCCACACCTTCGCGCCGTTGTCGAACGAGATCAGGCCGCGCGACGGTTCCCAGGTGACCGACCGGCCCAGCCGGCGGGCCATGCGCAGCACCCCCGACGGGCCTTCGACGCAGATCTCCCGCAGGTGCCGGTGCGACGGCGCCACGATCGCGGCCTCCGGCACTCGGAAGGTCGCCCAGCACGTCCAGGCTGACCCACACCACGTCTTGCCGACGCCTCGCCCGCCGCGCAGCAGCAGGACGGGAGAGTCGGACGGGAGCTGGTCGGCGCGGGCGTGCGGGGACCGGTAGCCGCCGTGGGGTCGGCCGTCGCAGCCCCGTCGGTCGCAGTACACCGGCGACGCCGCCAGCCGGGGGCGTACCTGGTCGAGCAGGGGGCGCCCGGGGCGTGACCACCGCCGAAGCGACTCGCGAACCGCTGCGTCGACCATCAGTACCACCGGTCCCGCGGGTCGGCGTCGTCGACCACGACCGCCTCCGGCGGACGCAACCCGAGCAGGTCACCGCACCGGGACAGGTACATGGGCACCCCGCCGCGCACGATCGGCGTCCGCGGCGGCGCGTCCGCGTCGCCGAGCACGAACCCGGGTGGCGGTTCGACGTCGTCACGCCACCACCGCAGCGGCTCGTCGGTGATGTCGTTCTGCCAGGCGATCTCGTCCTCGCCGGACGCGATCAGCTCCAACGTCGCGTAGTCCAGGCCGGCACGTTCCAGCTCGTCCGGGCGAAGGTCGTTCAGGTCGCCCGCAGCGGCAGCGGCGTACAGGACGTCGCGCAGCCGGCGACGCTCGAGCTGCTCGGCGGCGTCCATCAGCGGACCTCGATCGTGCGCGCGTGCTCAAGCTCGGCCTCCCGCGCCCAGACCGCCCGCAGCTCCTCGCACCGCCTCGGAGTCAGGCGCATCCGGTGCACGTCGTCGGGGTGGAGCTGGTCGAACGGCAGGCCGTCGCGGACGTGGTCGATCCACGTCCGGCCGGGGCCATACTCGGGCCGCGCGTACGGCGACGCCTCCGGTTCCCCCTGGCGCACGACGACCTCCTGCCGCTGCACCGCCAGACCGGGGATGAGGGCCTGCTGCCGGCCGATCGCGCGCTCCGCGACCCGCAGGAACGCGGCCGACCGGGTCTCCTGGAACTCGTTCATCGCGGCGTGGTAGACCGCCGCACCCTGCATCAGCAGCAGCGTGCGGGACAGCTCGACGTCGTCGTTGCGCCACCCCGCGGCGGCACGCTTGGCCGCCATGCGCGCGGCATCCGGGGACGGCAGGTGCGCGACCCGAGCGGCCTCGTTCCACGACGCTCCGAGGAACGCCATGCTCAACGCGACCCTGCCCCGCGCGCCCGCGTCGTTGTCGAGGTCCTCGAGGGCAGCAGCCAGCTCACCGAGCGCGCCGGACGCCGCACCGAGCATGTACTTCGCCACGGCCTCCTCGCGCCGATTCGCGTCGCCCGGCGCGTGCGTCTTGTGGCCGGTCATGGCGTGCCCTGCCCGGTCAGGCGGTGCAGCCGGGCGTCCAGCCCCCTGGCACGCACCTGCCACAGCCGGCGCGCCTGCCCGGTGGACGCGGCCCGCGCGCAGGCGTGCGCGAGCCGCGAGGCCGCCGTCAGCCCCTCGACGGTCGTCGGCCAGCGGCCCTCACGCAGCGCCAGGTCGAGACCGGCGACAGCCTCGTGCGCCGCGTCGGGCCGTGACGGCAGGGCCGGCGGTCCGCCGGCGGCGATCAGCTCGTCGACGACCGCGTGAATCGCGCGGGCGTCTTCGACGCTGTGCACCCCCTTGGTCAGCAGCGCGTCGAACCGGGCGAGCAGCTCGCTGCGGCGCTGCGCGGTCAGGGTCACGAGAACCACCCCCGGTCCGGGTCAGGGGTCGAGGTCATCGGGCGTGAGCCGGCGACGCCGGCGAGCTGCGCCACTGCCAGCGCCCGGGCGGCGGTGTCCTGCGGCGGGCGGGACTCGGCGGCGGCGCGGGCGGCGGCGACCCGCGCCCGCCACGCCGCGGGGACCTCCGGTGACGTCGGGGGTCGGCTCAGGTACAGGGTCAGGCGCAGCTCGTCGAGCCCGTCCGCGTCGAGGAACGCCCACGGGTCCCCGGCCGCCGGATCGCGCCGGTCGTGGTCGCGGGCGAACGGCGGCACGAAGAATCGCGGGACCTCGCCGGAGTGCACCAGGACCCCCGTCGCGGCCCGGATCGTCGAGACCGTGTACCCGTCCCAGGTGGTGTCGTTCATCGACGTGTCGTGGTGCGCGGTCGCGCACGTGACGCAGAACGGCACGTCACCGCCGCCGGGCCACACGGGGGACCCGGGGAACGCGACCCACGCCCGTGCCGCGACCGTCCCGCACATACCGCACGGCCCGTCCTCGCAGGTGGTCAGGGCTGTGCCGGCGGCGACGGCGCGCAGGTCCGGCAGCCGGTCGAGGACAGCGCGCACGAGGTCTCGACGCTGCGCACGGGTGACGTGCGACCACGGTTCGACGACCGGGGACAGGTTCGAGGGGGCGTCCCGCTCGTACGGCATCGGCAGGCGCCCGTCGTGCAGCAGCAGCGCCGCGTCGGCGTCCGTGAGCCGCGAGTCAAACCGGCGACCCATGACCGCGGCGAGGATGACGCCGGCGATCGCGGCATCACCGTGCACGGCGTGCTCGCGGTGCGAGCGCCACCCCGACGCGCCCGGGTACGCCGCGTCGGCCGCCGTGACCGGGCCGCCGCACAGCCAGCACGGCGTGCTGACGTCGGCGTACCGGCTGTCGGAGGTGTCCACGACCCGCTGCTGCGGACCGGTGGGGTTCATCGCCGCGTCACGCAGCGCGCTCGCCTCGAGCTGCTCGAGGCTGTCCGCCCCGGTCAGGGTCAGGACCGGGCCGACCGGTCGCGCCGGCCGGCCGGGCAGTCGCCTACCAGGCATCGGGTGCACCCCCGCAGCAGCGACCGACGACCCCGAGGAACGAGAACGGGCCGTCCTCCGCGAGCACCGCATCGGCGCGGCGCACCGCCCGACGGGTCAACGTCTGCCCGCACACCGCGCACGACAGCGGCCCGTCCGAGGCGAGCACGGCGCACGCCGGGCACAGCAGCTCGAGGGCCGGCAGCGCGACGTACGTCCGGGCCGGGTGCGGGCACCCCCGCGTGCGCGGCTCCGCCCACCAGGCGTCGATGAGGCGCCCGACGATCGAGTCCCGGGCGATCTGCCCGGGCACCACCCCGAGCGCCTCGGAGACGGCCCACAGGCCGTCGCTGCCGGCCCTCACCGTGAGCCCCGCCCGTGCACGGAGCGGACCGCGTCGCGCAGCGTGACGGCGTCGTACGTGCCGTCCGGGCGCACCCGGTACACGCGGTCGCGGGTCGCGGTGGTGACGTCGTACCCGTTCGCGCGGAGCTGCTCGAGGACGACCCGCACCCGCAAGTCGCTCACGTCGGTGCGGGGGTGCACACGAGGTGCGGGGAGGTGGGGGTGGGTGGGTGACATGGGAACGGCCCCTCCGGGCGCGAGCGAACAGGGATGAACCTGTCCGGCTACGCCGGGACGGGGCCGTGCTTCTGGTCGTCAGCATCCACCCGTACCCGGGCCGGCGTCTAGTTCGGAAACTGGGTGGTGTCCGAGCGGTGGTCTCCGAGATCCCCGGTTCGCAGGTCGGGCCCCCGAGGGCGGCTCTGAGCTGCGCCGCCCGTTCGGGGCAGCGAACGGAGCGGGACAGGGACCGGGCCCCGGGGGGCGAACGCGCGTCCCGGCTCAGACCGGGACGTTGGCCTCGGTGACGTCCCGGTCGGGGTCGGCCCACGGGGCGCCGTGGCGGGCACCGTAGGCGTACGCGACGGCCTGCATGGTGGGGCCGCGACCGTCGCGGATGACCTTGTGCATCCGCACGTTGCGGGTCTGGTCGTCCATGCCCGTGTAGAGCACGAGCGCCTCGAGGAGCACGGTCGCCTCGTCGGTCTGCTCGAGGGCGGCGAGCTGCCCGACCGCGGCGAGCGCGGCGGGGACGAGCGGCACGTCCCGGCCGGCGGTCCCGTCGACCTGCCCGCCGGCGGCGTAGGCGTCGACCGCGACCCGCACGAGGGCGGAGATCCCGCCCAGTCCGTGCTGCTCGGCTAGCTCCGACCACTGCGCCTGCTGCTCGTCCGTCAGTCGCACGTTCACCTGGCCCACGAGGACCCCCATCGCGTCTAGCGCAGCCCTGGCCGGAGCGTCTATCACTCGCCGCGATCCCTCGAACGTAGGTCCCGCAGCTATACGGCGGGAAGGGGTCAGGAACCTGCTCGTCGCAGCCCGTCCCGCGGGCGCGTCCGCGCACGTGAGAGGCGCGAGCGGCGGCCGTCTGACGGAGCCGGAGAGCACCGTGACCAGCACAGCGCGACGTACGTCGAGCACAGCGCGTGATCCTCTTGCACACGTACTTCTGCACTCACCCCACCCACCCCCGCACCCCACCCACAGACCCACCCACCAACCCCCGGGGCCACCCCCACCCGGCACCAACCCCCCCAGGCGTCGTGGCACACGCGCGCGGGCCCCCACGGAAACTCTCCGTGGGGGCCCGGTGGTGGGGTCGGCTGTGCTCGGCGGCGTGAGCGGGCCTACAGGCCGATCATGCGGACCGGGGAGTCCTCGAGCGCGTCGCGGCCTCGGGCGTACCGGGCGGTCGTGCTGACGGACTTGTGCCGGGCGACACGCTGCGCCTGCGGCAGGGACGCGCCGGCCTCGATCATCGCGGTGATGAGCCCGGCCCGCAGAGAGTGCGCGGTCAGGGACAGGGACGACAGGCCGGCGGCGTCGGCACGGCGGATCAGGACGTCCCCGACGGCGTGCCCGCTCATCGGGGTGCACGGGCGCAGGTTGCCGCCCTTGTTGATCGGAGCGAACACGGCGCAGTCGGGCCGGTCGAGCGCGTCTGCCGCGACGAGCCAGCGGTGCAGCGCCTCGACGGGGTCACTCGCAGCATAAGCACCGCGCACGACACCGACGACCTGACCGGCGCCCTCCTGGTCACCCTTGGAGACGCGGATCGTGACGAGCAGGTCCCCGCCCTTCCACTCGAGGTCGCGGACCATGAGCGCGCCCAGCTCGGAGCGACGCATCCCGGTCGCGAACCCGAGCAGGATCAGGGCCCGGTCCCGCAGCCCGACCAGCTCGGAGGTGTCGATCGCGGCGACGATGCGGTGCACGTCCTCGACCGTCACGGCATGAGCAGGCTTGGTCGCGGCGGTCCCTCGGGGGCCGCGTCGCAGACCCTTGCGGGTCTCGACGACGAGCGGGTCCGTCGTCGGGTCCGGCAGCCGGGTCCGCTGGTGGTGGTAGGAGATCGACGCGAGCACCTGCCCGACCCCGGACGCGCTCATGCCGGTGTGAGCACGCGCGGCGATGTACCGGGCGACGGTGTCCGGGTCGGCCGGCAGCGACGCCCGGTCGCGGTCCTCGCACCACGCGACGAACCCGCGCCAGTACGACGCGTACGTGCGCAGCGTCCCCGGCGAGCGCGACGCCATGAGCGCGGCGCCGACGAGCTGCGCGTCCGCGACGTCCTGGTCAGCCGGCATGAGCACGGCGTCGGGCGTGGGCACGATCTCGGAGCTGGTGACGTTCTCGGGCGTCATGGTGGTCATCCTCCCAGGGGTCAAGGGTGTGAGCGTGTGAGCACGGCGGTATGAGCGCGGTGGTATGAGCACGGGCGGGCCGGGGGGCGGTGATGACGACGACCGACCGACGACGCCCCGACGAGGCGGCCCGCCGGAGCGGGCCGCCGGCGTCACTGCGCGGCGTACGTGTCGTAGAAGTCGGGCCAGTCGTCGCGGATGTCCTGCGCCCAGGTCCGCACGACCGCCGCGACCAGGCGCCGACGCTCCGCCGGGGAGGAGGTCGGTGGTATGAGCGCGCGGCCGGCGGCGTAGTCCCAGACGTTGACGACCTCGACCGCGCGGCCCGGGCGACCGAACGAGAGATCGACGTACGGGCCGCCGGTGTAGGTCGCGTGCACCTCACCCTCAGGCAGCGGGACGACCACGACGTGCCCGAGGCACGTCGGGCACGCGCACCCGCACTCGGGCCCGCTCACCGGTCACCACCGTGGTCCGGCAGGCGCCAGCACTCGGGCACGTCCGGCACGGTCGTGTCGCACACGACGTCGCCCGGACCCACGTAGGACCACACCTCACGCTCACCGCGCGCGTGCCCGACGGTCAGGCCCGCCACGGCAGCGCCGGACACCAGGGCCACGGTCACGGCCGCGCCGATCGCCCGGCGGATCACCAGGCACCGCCCAGCAGACCCGCACCAAGCTCGGAGGCGAACCGGTCGAGGCCCAGCCGCGCGCGCTGCGCGTCGAGGCGTAGCCCGCACTCGCACCACGTCGAGTCGTCGTCATCGGGCACGGCCGGGTGCTCGACGTCGCCGCACTCGCACATGAACGTCTCAGGGGTCATCGCGTTGCACTCCGCCCACTGGCGCAGTGCGTCGGCCGGGCGCATGTCACGCGCGGCAGGGGACAGCGAACCGGCATCGATCAGTGCGCGGATCGCGAGGCTCATGGCCCGCTCATCGGTCATCGTCATAGCCTCAGAATAGCCCACGCAAAGAGGAACTTGCGTAGGCAACGGATCGGTTCACCCGACCGGCGTTAGCCCGCCTAAAGCCTGTGACCCACGTCACACACCGCCCGATCCGCCCGACTCGCCCGACACCCCCCACCCCACCCGATTCGCCCGAATCGGCCCACACCCAACGCTCACCGCCGTTGCGTGTTGGGGGAGTAGGCGAGGGATCCTCGAGGGGTTGACCCGGCCCACCGGGCGGCCCACCGGCACCACCACCACCATCCGGGGCGTCGTGGCGGCCCCGTCACCGGGCAACCCCCGAACCCCTCCGGGACCACCAGAAGAGGGGCCCCACCCCGCTAAGCCCCGAGCGTGTCAGAAGAGGGTTTGGATGACGGGGGTGCCGGTGGTGGGCCGGCTGTGCGGTGGGGGTGTGTGGCGCTGTGCGGCGCGGCGGGCGAGGCGGCGCTCGAGGACGTCGTGGGCGGCGTGGCAGGCGGGGCAGCGGGGTCGGTAGGCGTCGGTGTCGAGGACGTACCGGTACCCGCCGGGTGTCGTCAGGGTGCGGGGGTCGTCGAGGGGGACGTCGAGGGACCAGTGCCGGGCGGGCCGGCCGCAGTCGACGCACGCGTGCTCGCGGGCGGATCCGAGCTGCACGCCGAGACGGTCGTGCCAGGCGTCGTAGGAGGTGACGTCGCGGACGTACCGGTGCGCCCCGCATGTCATCGCCAGGCCCTCGAGGAGCCGACCGGCGGGGACGGTCACGGTCTCCCCGCAGTCGCAGACGCATTCCCACCGGGCCCGTGTCCCGTGACCGTCGGGGCGGTGCAGGGACGTCGCCCGGCGGACGACGGTCAACTCTCCGAACCGTCGCCGGCGAAGGTCCCGCACGGGCCGGCCCATACCCCCTAAGGGTATATCCCTGTACCTACCAACTACATGGTCGACGATCGTCTCGACGAGGCGCCGCTGCGGGACTCACACGGTCGCGGCGGGTGTCACGACACCGGGATCACCCTCGTCCTCCTCGTCCGGCGGTCGCAGGCCCAGCTCTGCCTGCACGGCCGTCACGAGGGCGGACAACGCCTTGTTGAGGTCCTCCTGGACCCGGCGCTGGAGAGCTTCCATCTGCGGCGCGTGCAGGAACTGCACACCGTCGAGCGCCTCGCCGGCGCCCTTGCCGATCACCTGCGCGGCTTCGACGAGCGACGAGGGCGCGTACAGGTAGGCGGCGGACTCCGCGCTGGTCAGGACGGCGCCGTGGGCGTTGAACGCGGTCTGCGCCACTTCGATGTCCGCGGGGTACCCCTGGTTGTCCCGGCGGAACGCCATGATCACGTCGTTGGTCAACAGGATGTGCCGGGTCGCCTCGTCGATGAGCCGCAGCAGTACCTGCACCTTCTCGTTGCGCGTCGCGACCGCATGCGCCTCGTCGACGACGTTCTTGTGCCGCAGGACCTCGGTCTCGGTGATCGTCTGCGCGTTCTTGTTCGACGACCACACGACACCGGCGAGCGCGACCAGCGCCACCACCAGCGAGCCGAAGAACGGCAACCACGTCGCCGTCCAGGGGGCCGAAGCCTGCTCCGCCGCGAGGATCATGCTCGGACCCTAGGGCTCGCGCGCGGTCTGGACTCGAGTACGCGCCGACCCCGCGGGCATGGGACCCCCGTAACCGGGGAACCGACCCATCGTGGCGACCATGTCCGCTGGCTCGGTGGTGGGGGCGTACTTCCCCCACCACCGAGATAGCGGAGCACCCGCCACGACCACGGTGACGGGCGGGTCAAGGGGGGCCGCAGGCCCTCGCGCAGCGACGCCGCAGGCGCCCTTGACGCGCCGCGCGGAGCGGGGCACCGCCCAGGGGGCGAGGGGGCGGGGCGCCCCCACTACTCCTCAGTCCTCCTCTGTCTGTCCTACTAGGCCCCTACGTGACGTGGGGCCTTAGCCCCTACGTCACATGGGGGCTGAGCCCCTACGTGACGTAGGGGCTGAGATGCCGAGTAGCCCCTACGTCACGTAGGGGCTACTCGATCGACGCGGGTGTCGCTCGATGTCCTCGGGGGTGTTACGACCGGGGGTCGAGGTGCAGCTCGTACTCCGCGCGCCGGCCGTTGTGGGCGTCGACGATGACGGTCATCGCTCGGTGCTCCCGCAGCTCGCGCATGACGGCCTCGACGATCTTGAATGCGCGTTGTCGCGCTCGACGTGCCTCGGTCGCAGCCGAGGTCATGTCAGACCTGAGCGGCTCGGGAGGCAATGGGCGACCGAGGATCTCCGCGATGCCCTCGCGACCGCCGAAGTAGCGGCACGCCAGCTTGCCGGCAGGTGCCTTGCCGGGGTCGTACGCGGTCACCGCCATGCCGAGGAGAGCGCGCATCGCGCGGTGCTCGAGCGTTGCGTGGAGTTCGAGGGCCGCCTTGACGTTGGACGCGCCCACTACCGACTCCGCGGCGCGTCGTCGCGCCCGCCTGTCGGCGTCGTTGCGTATCGTGTGGGCCAGGCCACCGCTCACCGCCCGAATCGGTGTCGTGGTCGAGAGGTCCCGGGTTCGCTGCCTGGGACCTCTCGCGTTGTCGGGGCCCACCTTCTCGCGGCCGACACGCTCTCTGAGGCATTTCGTGGCGTGTCGGGCGTGTCATTCGAGGCCAGCGGGACTTCATTTACCTGACACGACACAGGATCCGTTGTCGCAGGTCACACGCACACGTCTAGACGATCAGGTATGGGTTCAGTGGCGACCGAAAGTGTCGTCGGGGCACTGGTCAGGCATTTTGCACACGTGGCTTGTTCTGGAATTGATCCTGGCGTTTGATAATTTGCTTGATGAATGGGTCGCTGGTGCACAGTTCGGCCCATGACGTTGTCGGATGCGGCGCGCGCGGCTGCGCGACAGTGCGGGCAGGACGCCCCGCCGCTGTCCCCGGAGCAGGTGGTGCGCCTCGGTGTGCTGCTGGCCGGCGCGACGTCCGAGCGCGGCTAGCGCCAGACGATCTGGACGGTCTCCGGGCGGAACGTGCGGGCACCGCGCCCGGGCGACGTGACGGTGATCGTCTCGACGGTTGCGGTGATCACGGCGCGGCGCCGGTCGAGGCTCAGCCCCTCCCACGCGGCCCGGACGTCCCCGGTCAACGCGTGCAGCACGCTCCCGGCGTGTGACGTCGCGAGCTTGGTCTCGAGCTGGCCCTGCCGGGACCGGAGCGCCTCCGTCGCGGTCGTGAGCTGCGTCAGCGTGACCCTGTCGGCCGCGTACGCGGCTGCGAGGTCGTCGAGACGGTCCCGAACGGTCTGTAGCTCGCGGACCGCGTCGGCGTCGATGCCCGCGACGGGCAGGTCGACACGCTCGAGACGGGACAGGACGGCCTCGGTGACGTACTCGTCGATCGCCTCCGCCGCGCGGGACAGGTGACGGGTCGACCAGCACACGTAGGTGCGGATGCCCTTCCCGCTGCGGCCGGTCGTCATCGACGCACCGCACACGCCGCATGTGAGCAGGCTCGGCAGCAGGTACTTGCGCCGTCCGTCGCTCGCGACGTTGCGCCGGCGGGCCGGGTCGGACAGGAGCGCCGTCATTGCGACGTGCGTCGCCTCCTCGACGATCGCCGGCCACGTCCCGCGAGCGACGACCTCTCCGTCGTACACCGACAGGCCCGCGTACACCGGGTTGCGCAGCACCGAGCGGATCGTGGTGGACGCCCACGGGTTGCCGAACGTCGTCGTGAGCCCGGCCGTGTTCCATGTCCGCGCGAGGTGCGACAGGGACCCTCCGGCGAGGATGGCGGCGAACCCTTCCGCGACCGCGGCGGCCTCCTCAGGGATCAGCTCGAGCCCGTTCTGCGTGTACCCGAACGTGCGCTGCCCGCCACCGCTGCGCAGTCCCATGAGGCGGCGCTGGCGGTTGGCCGCACGCTGCCGCTGCGCCTTGTGTTCAGTCTCATGGGTCGACCAGGCCGCCACGGTGCGGGCGACGGCCCGGCCCGTCGGCGTCGCCAGGTCGAGGGTGCCGGCCTGCACCGAGTGCACGACCATCTCGGTCGCCAGGACCCGCTCGAGGTCGCGGGAGACGCGCAGCAGGCGGTCCTGGTGCCAGACGACGACCTCCGTGGGCCGGTCCGCCAGCAGCGCCTCGAACCCGGGCCGGCGAACCCCTGTCGTCGCGGACAGGTCGTTGTCGGAGTAGACGAGGTCGACGACCTTGCCGTGGTCCGCGGCCCACGCGCGGATCTCGGACTCCTGGCGCTCGACACCGAGCGCCTGACCGGTTGGGTCCGACGAGATCCGCACATAGGCCGCTGTCACCACGTGTGCAGTATCGCATCCTGTGCCGACGCCCCGACCCAGGTGTTCGTGGCGCGCCGAGGCGAGGCGGAGCTGACCACGACGATGCTGACCGACGGGCAGGTGCGCGACCTCGTCGAGCAGATGCTCAAGGTCTCGGGGCGGCGGCTCGACCTGTCGAGCCCGTTCGTCGACGCGTCGCTCCCCGGCGGGGAGCGGCTGCACGCCGTCATCCCCGACGTCACGCGACGCCACTGGAGCGTCAACATCCGCAAGTACGTCGTGCGGGCGACCACGCTCGACGACCTCGTCGCCCTCGGGTCGCTCCCGCCGCACGCCGCGGCCTTCCTGCACGCCGCCGTGCGGGCCGGGCTCAACGTGCTCGTGTCCGGGTCGACGCAGGCGGGCAAGACGACGATGCTCAACGCGCTGTGCGGCGCGATCCCGCCCCGGGAACGGGTGATCTCGTGCGAGGAGGTCTTCGAGCTGCGGCTGAGCGCCCGGGACTGGGTCGCGATGCAGTGCCGGCAGCCGAGCCTGGAGGGGACCGGGGAGATCCCGTTGCGCCGCCTGGTCAAGGAGGCGCTGCGCATGCGCCCGAGCCGGCTGCTCGTCGGCGAGGTGCGCGAGGCGGAGGCGCTCGACCTGCTCATCGCGCTCAACGCCGGGGTCCCCGCGATGTGCACCATCCACGCGAACTCCGCCCGGGAGGCGCTCACGAAGCTCTGCACCCTCCCGCTGCTCGCGGGTGAGAACGTGTCCGACCGGTTCGTGGTGCCGACGGTCGCGTCCGCGGTCGACCTCGTGGTGCACCTCGGCGTCGAGGTGGACGGCCGCCGTCAGGTGCGCGAGATCGTGGCCGTCCCCGGGCGGGTGGAGCAGGGGGTCGTGGAGACGGCGGACGTGTTCACCACCCGTGCGGGGCATCTCGTGCGGGCTGAGGGGTACCCGCCGCACCCGGAGCGGTTCGCCCGCACCGGCACCGACCTGGCCGCGCTCCTGCGCGGGCGGGGCTGAGGGCGTCGTGGGGGTCGTCGTCGGCCTGCTGCTCGGTGCGGGCCTCGCGTGCGTCTGGTGGTCCTGGTGGGCGCCCGTCGAGCGCCCGGCGACGGCGCGGCCGGGGTGGAGCGCCCGGACCCGCGACGCGCTCGTCCAGGCCGGGATGGACGGGGTGACCCCGGGTGGGCTCCTCCTGACCAGCATCGGGCTCGGCCTCGTGGCGCTGCTCGTCGGTCTCGTGCTCACCCGGGTCCCGTCCATCGCGCTGTGCTTCGGGGTCTTCGCCGGGCTCGCACCCTCGGCACTGGTGCGGGGTCGGGCGCGACGCCGACGAGCGCGCCTGCGGCAGCTCTGGCCCGAGGTCGTCGACCATCTCGCGTCGGGAATCCGTGCGGGACTGTCCCTGCCCGAGGCCGTCGCCCAGATCGCCGAGCGGGGCCCCGTCGAGCTGCGCGACCCGTTCCTCGCGTTCGCCGAGGACTACCGGGCGACGGGACGGTTCGGGGAGTGCCTCGACGCCCTCAAGGTGCGGCTCGCCGACCCCGTCGCCGACCGCATCGTCGAGGCCCTGCGCCTCACGCGCGACGTGGGCGGCACCGACCTGGGGCGGCTGCTGCGCACGCTGTCGACGTTCCTGCGCGACGACCTGCGCACGCGGGGCGAGCTCGAGGCGCGGCAGAGCTGGACGGTGTACGCCGCCCGGCTGGCCGTCGCGGCACCGTGGATCGTGCTCGCGCTGCTGTCCACCAGGCCGGAGGCGGCGCGGGCGTACGACACCCCGACAGGTCTGGCCGTCCTCCTCGCGGGCGGCGCGTGCACGGTCGTCGCGTACGTCCTCATGCTGCGCATCGCGCGGCTGCCCGAGGACCCGAGGGTGCTGCGGTGAGCCCGACGGCGCAGGGCGCACTCGTCGGCCTGCTCGGCGGCGTCGGGATCCTGCTCGTCGTCGCGCGGCTGCGTGCACGCAGGATCGGGCTCGACCAGCGCCTCGCACCGTACCTGCGGCCGAGGAGCACCGGGTCGCGACTGCTGCGAGCCCCCGCCGCGCACACCGCCCTGCCGACCGTCGAGCGGCTGATCGCCCCCGTGATGGCGGACGCCGTGCGGTTCGTCGCGCGGTTCGGGTCGACGACGTCCGACCTGCGACGGCGGCTGTCCCGGGCGGGCCGTCCCGACACCGTCGAGCAGTTCCGTGCGGGCCAGGTCGTGTGGGGCGTCGTCGGGCTCGCCGCCGGCCTGGGGGTCGCGCTCGCGGTGGTGTCCGTCCGGCAGACGTCGCCCGTGGCGCTGGTCGTGCTCGTCGTGCTGTCCGGCATCACCGGCGTGCTGGGCCGTGACTGGCTCCTGACCCGTGAGGTGTCGCGGCGTGAGGCGCGGATGCTCGCGGAGATGCCGACCGTCGCCGAGCTCCTCGCGCTGGCCGTCGGTGCGGGGGAGGGGGCCGTCGGCGCGCTCGAGAGGGTCGTCCGCAGCACCCGCGGCGAGCTGACCGGCGAGCTCGCCCGGACGCTCGCCGACGCGCGTGCGGGCGCGCCGCTCACCGTCGCCCTCGACGGCCTTGCGGACCGCACCGGCCTGGCCGCCCTCGCGCGCTTCGCCGAGGGCGTCGCCGTCGCGGTCGAGCGGGGCACGCCCCTCGCGGAGGTGCTCCGGGCGCAGGCCCAGGACGTCCGCGAGGAGGGCCGGCGCGCGCTCATGGAGTCGGGCGGCCGCAAGGAGGTCCTGATGATGGTGCCGGTGGTGTTCCTCATCCTGCCGATCACCGTCGTCTTCGCCGTGTTCCCGAGCCTCGTCGTGCTGAGGGTCGGTCTGTGAGACGTGCAGCCGCTCCGGCACCGACGACGCGTGCGGGTACCGGGAGGCGGCGTGCGAACGACAACGAAGGAGACACCGATGACCGACGCCAGGACGACAGGCCCGCGCGCGCCCCTCGGGGTGCGCGCGACCCGGTGGAGCCGTGCCGTGGCGGCCCGGTGCCACCGCCGGTGGACCGCGCAGGTCGGGCCGGCCGACCGCGGCGACGTCCCCGGCTGGGTCCTCGTCACGTTGATGACGGCGGGGCTGGTGACGGCGCTCTGGATGATCGCGGGCCCCGCGCTCGGTGGTGTGTTCGAGGACGCGATCTCGAGCGTCACCGGTCCCTGATCGGCGGGGACGAGGGTTCCGCGATCGTCGACTTCGCGCTCGTGGGAGCGCTCGTGACGGTGCTGTTCGCTGCCGTGCTGCAGCTCGCGGTCGTCCAGCACGTGCGGAACACCCTGGTCGACTGTGCAGCCGAGGGTGCCCGGTACGCGGCCCTCTCCGGTCACGTGCCGTCCGACGGGGAGGCACGCACCCGGGCCCTGATCGAGCAGGCACTCTCGGCGACGTACGCGCGTGACGTGACCGCGGTCCGGACGACGGTGGACGGGGTGGACGTCGTGGACGTGAGGGTGACGAGCCCGCTGCCCGTCGTCGGACTCGTCGGTCCCGGTGGTCAGCTCACCGTGCACGGCCACGCGCTCGAGGAGAACCCGTGACCCGGTGGCGTCGGACGTGGAGCCGGTTCCTCGCCCGCGTCCGGGCGCGGGACGGGGAGGCCGGCAACGCGGTCCTCGAGTTCCTCGGCGCGTCGCTCGTCCTGCTCGTGCCGATCGTCTACCTGGTGCTCGTGCTCGGCCGCGTCCAGGCGGCGACGTTCGCCGCCGAAGGAGCGGCGCGGGAGGCGGCTCGGACGTACGTGACCGCGGACTCGTCGGCCGTCGGCACACGGCAGGCGGTGTCGTCCGTCAGGATCGCGTTGCGCGACCAGGCGTTCGACGACGACCCGGCGCAGGCGCTCACCCTGAGCTGTTCGACGACGCCGTGCCTCGTACCCGGGGGGCGGGTGGAGGCCCACGTCGAGATCCGGGTGCCCCTGCCGTTCGTGCCGGCGTTCGTCCGAGGTGCCGTGCCGCTCGAGGTGCCGGTGAGCGCCGAGCGGGTCGCTGCGGTCGACGAGTTCCGGAGCGCCCGATGAGGTGGTGGCGCGAACGTGTCGCTGCGAGCCGGCGCGACGACGGCCAGATCATGCTCCTGACCATCGGTTTCGTGGCCGTTGCGCTCCTGCTCGTCACCGTCGTCGTGTCGGCGACGGCCGTGCACCTCGAGCGCAAGCGCCTCCTCGCCCTCGCGGACCTCGTCGCCCTCGAGTCCGCGGACGCGCTCGCGGAGCAGGGGTACTTCCCGGACCGGGGTGACGGCGGTGGGCTGCCGCTCTCGGACGCGAGCGTCCGAGCAGCTGTCGAGGACTACCTGCGCGACAACCCGGGCGCCGCCGACGGGCTGCACGGGCTGACCGTCCTGTCGGCGACGACGCCCGACGGGCGCTCGGCCGAGGTCCGGCTCGGTGCCACCGCCAGGCCGGTGCTGCTGAGCTGGGTGCTCGCGCCCTGGTCGGACGGCATCGCCCTCGAGGCGGAGTCGGTCGCCCGCGCGTCCTGAGCGTGCGCGGTCGGCGGTGTCGCTCCGCGCGCGCCGACAGGGTGACGATCACCGGTAGCCTGGACAGTTGTGGCCACCACCGACTTTCCTTCCGAGATCCGCAGCCTGCGCTCCACGCTGGAGTCCATCCAGGCCGTGAGCGACCCGACGGCGCTGAAGGCGAAGATCGCCGAGCTCTCGGAGCAGGCGTCGGCGCCGGACCTGTGGGACGACCCCGAGGCGGCCCAGAAGGTCACGAGCGCGCTGTCCTCGACGCAGTCGGAGCTCGAGCGCGTCTCGAAGCTCGGAGGGCGCATCGACGACCTCGAGACGCTCGTCGAGCTCTCGGTCGAGATGGAGGACGAGGACGCGCTGGCCGAGGCTGAGCACGACCTGATCGCGATCCGGAAGGACCTCGGCGAGCTCGAGGTCCGCACGCTGCTGTCGGGGGAGTACGACCAGCGCGAGGCGGTCGTCACGATCCGTTCCGGCGCGGGTGGTGTGGACGCCGCCGACTTCGCCGAGATGCTCCTGCGGATGTACCTGCGCTGGGCCGAGCGCCACGGCTACCCCACGGCGGTGCTCGACACGAGCTACGCCGAGGAGGCGGGCCTGAAGTCGGCGACGTTCGAGGTCAAGGTGCCGTACGCGTTCGGGAACCTGTCCGTCGAGGCCGGGACGCACCGGCTCGTGCGGATCTCGCCGTTCGACAACCAGGGTCGGCGGCAGACGAGTTTCGCGGCCGTCGAGGTGATCCCGCTCATCGAGTCGAACGACTCGGTCGACATCCCGGAGTCGGAGATCAAGGTCGACGTGTTCCGCTCGTCCGGTCCGGGTGGGCAGTCCGTCAACACGACGGACTCCGCGGTCCGCATGACGCACATCCCGACCGGCATCGTCGTCTCGATGCAGAACGAGAAGTCGCAGATCCAGAACCGCGCCGCGGCGCTCCGGGTGCTGCAGTCCCGGCTGCTCCTGGTCCGCAAGGCGGAGGAGGACGCGAAGAAGAAGGCGCTCGCGGGCGACGTGAAGGCGAGCTGGGGCGACCAGATGCGGTCGTACGTCCTGCAGCCGTACCAGATGGTCAAGGACCTGCGGACGGAGCACGAGGTCGGGAACCCGAGCGCGGTGTTCGACGGGGACATCGACGACTTCATCGAGGCCGGGATCCGCTGGCGCAAGTCGCAGGAGCTCGACGCCTCCTGAGGCCGCACGACGACGAGCCGCGGGCCGAGCCCGCTCACGGACGACCTCGACGCCCCCGACGCGACCGCGCCGGGGGCGTCGCGCGTCTGTGCCGGGCGCGGGTGCACGAGACGAGGCGGACGCGCGTCCTGGTCAGCGGTCCGGTGACCTGGACGGACGTCCGTCGACGAGTGCCGGACGGGTGCGTCAGGACCCGTGCGAGGGGGCCACCGCGGCGGCGCAGGGATATGTTGCCTGCCGCAACATGAGAGCCGGATGAGCGAACCGGACAACTCGTTCGAGTGGCGGAAAGGTCACAGTTTGACCACGGAACACCCGAAACTGCTTGTGACCTGGGGCACTCGCTCATATGTTGTGGCACGCAACATATGTCCGAGCGCCCAGCGCCGGGTGGAGACGAGCGCAATGGGGCGTCGTCACGAGAGGGAGACCGATGCGACGAAGCATGTTCCTGGGGACGGCGGCCGTGATGGCCACCGGGCTGCTGCTGGCCGGCTGTTCGAGCGGCAACGACAACGCGGGGAGCGACGACACCGCGAGCAGCGGTAGCGGCGACAAGCCGTCGGTGGGCGTGATCCTGCCTGACACGAAGTCCTCCGCCCGCTGGGAGACGGCCGACGCGCCTCTCCTCAAGGCAGCGTTCGAGGCGGCCGGCGTGGACGCCGACATCCAGAACGCCCAGGGCGACAAGACGCAGTTCCAGACGATCGCGGACCAGATGCTCACCAACGGCGTCGACGTCCTCGTGATCGTCAACCTCGACTCCGGGTCCGGCAAGGCCGTCCTCCAGAAGGCCAAGGACCAGGGTGTCCCGACGATCGACTACGACCGACTGACCCTCGGCGGCGGCGCGGACTTCTACGTGTCGTTCGACAACACGGAGGTCGGCCGCCTGCAGGGTGCCGGGCTGCAGAAGTGCCTGGACGAGAAGGGCAAGACGCAGGCGAAGATCGCGTACCTCAACGGTTCCCCGACCGACAACAACGCGACCCTGTTCAACGCCGGTGCCGTCGAGGCCCTCAAGCCGAAGATGGACTCGGGCGACTACACGAAGGTCGCCGACGACGCGGTCCCGGACTGGGACAACAAGCAGGCGCAGACGATCTTCGAGCAGCAGTGGACGACCACCGGTGGCCAGATCGACGGCGTGCTCGCCGCGAACGACGGCCTCGCCAACTCGGTGATCAACGTCCTCAAGAAGAACGGCGTCAACGGCACGATCCCCGTGACCGGTCAGGACGCGACCGACCAGGGCCTGCAGAACATCCTCGCGGGCGACCAGTGCATGACGGTCTACAAGGCGATCAAGAAGGAGGCCGACGCGGCCGCCGGACTGGCCGTCGCGCTCGCCAAGGGTGAGGACGCCTCCAGCCAGGCGACCGGCACCGTGGAGGACACCGAGACGGGCAAGGAGGTCAAGGCCGTGCTGCTCAAGCCGGAGGCGATCTACTTCGACAACGTCAAGGACGTCATCGCGGACGGCTTCACCACCAAGGAGAAGGTCTGCACCGCGGAGCTCGCCGCCAAGTGCACGGAGGCCGGCATCTCCTGAGCACGGACCCGTCGGTGGTCGCCCCGCACCGGGCGGCCACCGACGGGAGCACCCGGCCGGTCCGTTCACCGCGGACCGGCCGGGCGCGCGTCGCTCGGCGCGTCTCCCGGTGCGACCGGGGACGCAGGGCGTGGCGCGCGCAGGCCGCAGGAGCACCGGACGACGGACCGCGGCCACGCACACCGGGCGAGCCCCCGACCGCGACGGAGCGGACGACGACGGCTCGACCCCCCAGGCAGCGGTGACCCCGACGATCAGGGGAACCGCAGGACACGACGAGGTGGACGATGAGAACCCCAGCGCAAGGCGCACCCGACCTGGCCCCGCCGCCGAGCCTCGAGGTCCGCGGCGGGCGGAAGAACTTCGGCGCGGTGCACGCCCTGCGGGGCGTGGACCTGGTCGCGCGGGCCGGTGAGGTCACCGCCCTGGTCGGCGACAACGGTGCCGGCAAGTCGACGCTCATCAAGTGCATCGCGGGCATCTACCCGTTCGACGCCGGTGAGGTGTTCTTCCAGGGCGAGCCCGCCCACATCTCCGACCCGGCGAAGGCCAGCGACATGGGCATCGAGGTCGTGTACCAGGACCTCGCCCTGTGCGACAACCTCGACATCGTCCACAACATGTTCCTCGGCCGGGAGCTCAAGAAGGGCATCCGGCTCGACGAGGCGAAGATGGAGACGCGGGCGGCCGAGGTCCTCGCGAGCCTGTCGGTGCGGACCGTGCGGTCCATCCGGCAGCACGTCGCGAGCCTGTCCGGCGGTCAGCGCCAGACGGTCGCGATCGCCCGCGCCGTGCTGTGGAACAGCAAGGTCGTCATCCTCGACGAGCCCACGGCCGCCCTCGGCGTCGCGCAGACGGAGCAGGTGCTGCAGCTCGTGCGCCGGCTCGCCGATGCCGGGCTCGCCGTCGTGCTCGTCTCGCACAACATGAACGACGTATTCGAGGTCGCCGACGTCATCAACGTCCTCTACCTCGGGCAGACCGCCGCGCAGGTCCGCACGGCCGAGAGCTCGCGGGCCGAGGTCATCGAGCTCATCACGAGCGGCTCGTCCTCGAACGCCCCGGCCGTGCCGGTCGCCGCGGCGAGCGCCCCGGTCGCCGACGCACCCACCACCGACGCGAACGGGAGCACCCTCGCATGAGCACGCCGACCCTCTCCTCGTCGGACAAGCCGGCCCAGTCGCTGTCGCACCTCGCCGGCAACGTCGAGCAGCCGACGTTCTCCGAGGCCGTCCAGGGCTACATCAGCAAGGTGCGCGGCGGCGACATGGGGTCGCTGCCCGCGATCGCCGCGCTCGCCGTGCTCGGCCTCGTGTTCTTCGCGCTGCGGCCCGAGAAGTTCATCACCAACGTCAACGTCGCGAACCTGTTCCAGCAGGGCGCGGTCGTGATGCTGATGGCGATGGGGCTCGTGTTCGTCCTGCTCCTGGGCGAGATCGACCTGTCGGCCGGCTTCACGTCGGGTGTCTGTGGCACGGTCCTCGCGCTCACCCTCACCAGGTACGGGTGGCCGTGGTACCTGGCCGTCATCGCCGCGCTCGTCACCGGCGCGGTGATCGGCATCATGCTCGGGTTGCTGGTCGCGAAGGTCGGCATCCCGTCGTTCGTCGCGACCTTGGCGGCGTTCCTCGCCTTCCAAGGCGTGGTGCTGCTGATGATCGGCAACGGCGGCAACATCTCGATCACCGACAAGGTGATCCTGTCGCTCGAGAACAACAACGTGCCGCCGCTGCTCGGCTGGGTCCTCGCCGTCGTGGGCGTCGGTGCGTACGCGTTCAGCGGGCTGTGGAACTGGAGCCAGCGCCGCAAGCGTGGGCTGCTGGCGCAGCCGATCCAGCTCGTGGTCCTCAAGATCGTCGTGCTCGCGATCGTCGTGTTCGTCGCCGTCTACGAGCTCAACATGGAGCGCGGGCCGCGACCCGACCTCAAGTCGATCAAGGGCGTCCCGATCGTCGTGCCGTTCATCATCGTCATCGCGCTGCTGCTCGGCTTCGTGCTCACCCGGACCGCGTTCGGCCGGCACATCTACGCGGTCGGCGGCAACGCCGAGGCGACACGCCGGGCGGGCATCCGGGTGTCGTGGGTGCGGATCTCGTGCTTCATGATCTGCTCGACGATGGCGGCGACGGCCGGCATCTTCGCGGTGTCCCGCGCCAACTCGGTCGACCCGAACCAGGGCGGCTCGAACGTGCTGCTGTACGCGGTCGGTGCGGCCGTCATCGGTGGCACGTCGCTGTTCGGCGGCAAGGGCCGCATCATCGACGCCATCATCGGTGGTCTCGTGATCGCGGTCATCGACAACGGCATGGGCCTGCTCGGATACTCGGCTGGCATCAAGTACGTGGTCACGGGCATCGTGCTCGCCGCCGCCGCCGCGGTCGACGCACTCTCGCGCCGCCGGGCACGGGCGACAGGACGGGGCTAGCGCACGGAGCTGGCGAGCTGAAGGGGGCAGGCGGTGCGGCTCGGTGCAGGTCCTGTCGTGCGGCGCGCGGACGCGTCCGCGCAGGACGAGGTGCGTCGGCAGAACCTGTCGGCGGTGCTCCGTCTGCTGCACTTCCACGGCCCGGCGTCCCGGTCGGACATCGTCGCCTCCACCGGTTTCAACAGGTCGACCGTCGGGTCGCTCACGTCGGAGCTCGTCAAGACGGGCCTCGTGCGGGAGCGGCCCGGCGTCGTCCGGGGCAAGGGGCGGCCGTCGAACGTCGTCGAGCCGGTGAGCACGAGCGTGCACGTGCTGGCGTTCGACGTCACGCAGTCCGGGGTCGGCGCGGCGCGTGTCGGCCTGGGCGGGTACATGCTTCAGGTCCGCCGGCGGCTGCACCAGACGACGCCGATGGACGTGCCGGGCGTCGTCGAGCTCATCGCGACGCTCGCCCGGGAGATGGACAGCCGGGCGACGCCCGGGTCGGTGTGCCTGGGGATCGTGGTCTCGATCCCGGGCAGCGTGCGGCAGCCGGACGGGCTCGTGCGGCGCTCGCCTCCGCTCGGGTGGCACGAGGTGCCGCTCGCCGACCTCCTGCGGGTCGCCACCGAGCACCGGTTCCCGGTCGCCGTCGGCAACGACGGCGACCTCGGCGTCGTCGCGGAGTACCTGCGCGGGTCGGCGCGCGGCCAGCAGGACGTGCTGTACGTGCGCGGCGAGGCCGGTGTCGGCGGTGGCGTGGTCGTCGACGGCGAGCTGCTCAAGGGGGCCGGCGGGTACGCCGGCGAGGTCGGGCACATCGTCGTGAAGCCGGGCGGCCGGGTCTGCTCGTGCGGGGCGCGCGGCTGCTGGGAGGCGGAGATCGGCGACGCGGCGATCATCCGCTCGGTCGGTCGCGACCCGCGGGAGGCCGAGATCGACGACGTGCTGTCGGACGTCGCGGTCGGCAACCGCCGGGCCGTCGCGGGTGTGCGCAAGACGGGGGAGTGGGTCGGCATCGGGCTCGCGAGCCTCGTCAACCTGTTCAACCCGCGGGTGGTCGTGCTCGGCGGCACGCTCGGTGCCCTCTACCCGACCATGGAGCCGACGCTCGCGGAGGCGTTCGCCCGCGCGCTCGGACCGATCCGGGAGCAGGCGCTCCTGGTGCGCTCGGAGCTCGGGTCCGACGCGCAGCTCATCGGCGCGGCCGAGGTCGCGTTCGCGGATGTCCTGGAGGACCCGCTCGGGACGCTCGAGGCCCGTCGGACAGGTGGCGACGAGGCGGACGAGGACGTCGCCGACGTGCCGATGCCCCGTTCCGCTGGCACGCAGCGCAGCGCTTCCCGCTGAGCGTTCCGCTCCGGGCGTCGCCGCGCTGACCTGGGCAAATACGGACGAACAGGATCGGTGCCCGTTCTCACAGGCAACGGACGGCGTGTCACGCGGGGGTGGGGCACCTCACGTTGCCTAGTCTCGACGAGGCCAGCAGCAGTTCCCCGCCTGTCCCCGAACACTGGCCCCCGATGTCGTGATCCGATTCGAGAACGTCACCAAGGTCTACGCGCGCGGCGCCCGACCAGCGCTGGACCGCGTGTCCCTGGACGTCGAACGGGGCGAGTTCGTCTTCCTCGTCGGGGCCTCGGGCTCGGGCAAGTCCACGTTCCTGCGGCTCGTGCTGCGCGAGGAGCGGGCGTCCGCGGGGCGCGTCTTCGTCGCCGGCAAGGAGCTCGGCAACCTCTCGTCGTGGAAGGTCCCGCACCTGCGCCGCCAGATCGGTGCCGTGTTCCAGGACTTCCGGCTGCTGCCCAACAAGACGGTGTTCGAGAACGTCGCGTTCGCGCTGCAGGTCATCGGCAAGCCCCGCCACCACATCCTCACCACCGTGCCCGAGACGCTCGAGATGGTCGGCCTGGCCGGCAAGGAGAAGCGCCGCCCGCACGAGCTGTCCGGCGGTGAGCAGCAGCGCGTCGCCATCGCGCGCGCGTTCGTCAACCGCCCGAGCATCCTGCTCTGCGACGAGCCCACGGGAAACCTCGACCCGACGACCTCCCTGGGGATCATGCGCCTGCTCGACCGCATCAACCGCACCGGCACCACCGTGGTCATGGCGACGCACGACGACGAGATCGTCGACCAGATGCGCAAGCGCGTCATCGAGCTGTCGACCGGCGAGATGGTCCGCGACCAGTCGCGTGGCGTCTACGGGTCGGACCGCTGATGCGTCTCCAGTTCATCCTCTCCGAGATCGGCCAGGGGCTCCGCCGCAACCTGTCGATGACGATCTCCGTCATCCTCGTCACCTTCGTGTCGCTGACGTTCGTCGGCTCCGCGGCGCTGCTGCAGCTGCAGATCGGCAAGATGAAGGACGACTGGTACGACAAGGTCGAGGTCTCCGTCTTCCTGTGCCCGCAGAACTCGTCGAAGCCGACGTGCGCCGCCGGCGAGGTGACCGACGAGCAGAAGGCCGACATCCAGGCCGCGCTCGACGCCCCCGAGATCAAGCCGTGGGTCGAGAAGGTCTACTTCGAGACCAAGGAGCAGGCGTTCGAGGCGTTCCAGAAGCAGTTCAAGGACCAGTTCTGGGCGTCGGCGGCCACCGCCGACGACATGAACTCCTCGTACCGCATCAAGCTCACCGACCCCGAGAAGTACCAGGTCGTCGCGGACGTCGTGTCCGGCCGGCAAGGCGTCGAGGAGGTGCAGGACCAGCGCAAGCTGTTCGACAACCTGTTCCTCGTGCTCGACCGGGCCACGCTGCTCGCCGGTGGCCTCGCGATCGTCATGCTCGTCGCCGCGGTGCTGCTCATCACCACGACCATCCGGCTGTCCGCGCTGTCGCGTCGCCGCGAGACGGGCATCATGCGGCTCGTCGGCGCGTCGACGATGTTCATCCAGCTGCCGTTCATGCTCGAGGGCGCGATCGCCGCGACCGTCGGAGCGCTGCTCGCCGTCGGCGGCCTGTGGGTCGGCGTCGAGTACCTCGTGACCGACTGGCTCGGCGCGTCCGTCACCTGGATCCCGTACGTCAGCACGGCCGACGTCCTCACGGTGGCCCCCGCGCTGATCGCCGTCGCGATCCTGCTCTCCGCCATCTCGTCGCTCGTCACCCTCAGCCGCTACACGAAGGTGTGATGTGACCCGCCACCTGCGACTCACCGCCGTCGTCTCCGCGATCGCCCTCCTGCTGGGCATCGGGCTCGCGACCCCGGCGGGCGCCGACGCGATCGACGACAAGCGCAAGGCCGCCGAGCAGAAGAAGGCCGCGAACGCGAAGGCGCGCGACGACGCCGAGGACGCCATGGAAGGCCTCGACGCGAGCCTCCAGACCGTCATCGCCGCGCTCCAGGACCTGGAGGCCCAGATCCCCGCCGCCCAGGCCACCCTCGACGCCGCGAACGCGTCGCTCGAGAAGGCGCAGCGGGAGGCCGCGATCATCGCCGCCCGCCTGCAGGACGCGACCGAGCAGCAGACCACGATCACCACCACGATCGACCAGGACGCGCAGAAGGCCGCCGCCCTGCGCGGCGCCATCGGCCAGATGGCCCGCGAGGCGTACCGCAGCGGCGGGGAGGTGTCGGGCGTCGGCATGATCCTCGACGCCGACAGCACCGAGGACTTCGTGCAGCGCTACGGGCTCATGTCGACCGCGCTGCGCACCCAGGCGCAGGTGCTCGACGCGCTCAAGGCCACCGAGGCGAAGAACAAGAACGCGCAGGCCCGGCTCGTCGCCGTGCAGGAGCGGGTCACCGAGCTCAAGGCCGCCGCCGACCAGAAGGTCGTCGAGGCCGACGCCGCCCGCGCCGCCGCGGCAGCCGCCCGTCAGACGCTCGACGACCTGCTCGCGCAGCAGGTGGCCCAGCAGCAGAACCTCGAGGCGCAGAAGGCCGCCATCGCCGCGCAGCTCGCCGCGATCGACGCCGAGGCCGCCCAGGTGCAGGCCGAGCTGCAGGCCGCGATCGCCGAGCAGAAGGCCCGCGACGCCGCCGCCGGGGTGTCCCAGGGGCCCGCCGGCCCGATCGGCAACGGGCTGTTCGGTAACCCGACGGCCACCAACCCCATCTACGTGACGTCCGAGTACGGCATGCGGTTCCACCCGATCCTGCACTACTGGCGCCTGCACGCCGGGATCGACCTGCGCGACCACTGCGGGCAGCCGGTGTACGCCGGACGTGCCGGAACCGTGCAGTGGGCGAAGGCCCGGACGGGGTTCGGGAACCAGGTCATGATCGACCACGGGTACGTGAACGGGAACGCCCTGTCGTCGTCGTACAACCACCTGACGAGCTTCGCCGTGGGCGCCGGGCAGCACGTGAACGCCGGCCAGCTCGTCGGGTACGCCGGGAACACCGGCACGTCCGCCGCGTGCCACCTGCACTTCGAGGTGTACGTCAACGGCGCCACCGCCAACCCGCGGCCGCTGCTGGGGCTCTGACCTCTCCCGCCACGTCACGCCGGTCCGTGCGGATCGGCAATCCGGTGGACGTCGCGGGTACGCTCGTCCGGCGGTGCGCGGACGTGCGCGGCGTGATCGCAGCAGGACGACGCAAGGACGGAGGCCGCGGCAGTGGCCAAGGAGATGGGGCGCAAGGTCGTCGCCTCGAACCGCAAGGCGCGGCACGACTACACCATCGAGGACGTGCTCGAGGCGGGCATGGTCCTGTCCGGCACCGAGGTGAAGGCACTCCGGCTCGGCCGCGCGTCCCTCGTCGACGGCTGGTGCGAGATCGAGGGCGACGAGATGTGGTTGCACGGCGTCCACATCCCCGAGTACTCGCAGGGCACCTGGACCAACCACGCGCCCCGCCGCAAGCGCAAGCTGCTGCTGCACCGCGAGGAGATCGACCGGCTCGCGTCGAAGACCCGCGAGAAGGGGCACACCATCGTGCCGCTGCAGCTGTACTTCCTCGACGGTCGGGCGAAGGTCGAGATCGCGCTCGCCCGGGGCAAGAAGGACTGGGACAAGCGGCAGGCCCTGCGGGAACGGCAGGACAACCTCGAGGCCCAGCGGGCCATGCGGGAGAAGCGGGACCTCTGACCGCGCACGTGCCCGGGTGGACGACGGCGGGCTGGGCCGGGTCGCCGCCGAGCGGTCAGTGCCTGCCGAGGATCTCCGCCAGGTCGAACTTCACCGGCTCGTCGAGCTGCTCGTACGTGCACGACCGAGGGTCCCGGTCCGTGCGCCACCGGCGGAACTGGGCGGTGTGCCGGAACCGGTCACCCTCCATGTGGTCGTACGCCACCTCGACGACGAGCTCCGGCCGCAGCGGGACGAACGACAGGTCCTTCTTCGCGTTCCACCGGCTCACCGCACCCGGCATCCGGCTCTCCGCGTGCGCAGCCTGGTCGGCCCACTGCCCCCACGGGTGCTCCGCGAGGTCGACGTCACGGTACGGCGCGAGCTCGTCGAGCAGGCTCTTGCGTCGCGCCATCGGGAACGACGCGGCGACACCGACGTGCTGCAGGTGCCCGTCGTCCGCCCAGATGCCCAGCAGCAACGAACCCACGACATCCCCGGTCTTGTGCCAGCGGAAACCCGCCACCACGCAGTCAGCGGTGCGCTCGTGCTTGATCTTGAACATCGTCCGCTTGTCCGGCTGATAGGTGCCGTCCAGCGGCTTCGCGACGACGCCGTCGAGCCCCGCACCCTCGAACCGCGTGAACCAGTCCTGAGCCTCGGCCAGATCGGCCGTGGCCGGCGTGACGTGGATGGGTGCGCTCGCGCTCGCGAGCGCCTCGACGAGACGGGCACGGCGCTCGACGAACGGGTGCTGCGTGAGGTCCTCGTCGCCGACCGCCAGCAGGTCGAACGCCACGAACGACGCCGGCGTCTCCTGCGAGAGCTTGCGGACCCGGCTCTCCGCCGGGTGGATGCGCTGCTGGAGGGCGTCGAAGTCCAGGCGGTCGCCCGTGACCAGGATGATCTCGCCGTCGATCACGCACCGTTCCGGGGTGTTCGCCTTGATGGCCTCGACCACCTCCGGGAAGTACCGGGTCATCGGCCGCTCGTTGCGGCTGCCCAGCTCGACCTCGTCGCCGTCCCGGAACACGATCGTGCGGAACCCGTCCCACTTCGGCTCCACGTGGCCGACGTCAGGGATCTGCGGGACCGACTTCGCGAGCATCGGAGCGACCGGCGGCATCACAGGAAGCTGCATGTCGCCCATCCTGCCGGGTCACACCCACACACGGGCGCTCAGCAGTCGTCCGGCTTCGGGATGTCGGTGCACAGGCTCGTCACCAGGTGCGAACGCCGCTCCTGGACCTCGAACGGTGGTGTCGTCGCCGACGTCTGCGCGGTCCCGTCGACCTCACGCCACACCGGAGAGCCGTCGACGCGGTAGCGGCCCGTCCACGTCGTCGTCAGCGTGATCTGGCGAGTGCCCGGCCGCTGGTACACGTGGTACGTGTCGTGGTCCGGCCACGGGTGGCCCGGGCTCGTCGTGGTCAGAGGATCCAGCTCGTCACCGAACTCGTAGCGGTACCTCGTCGGGGTCGCGACGACGTCGATCCCGTGGCCGAGCAACGTCGTCCGCAGCGTCTGCTCCGCCGGATCGGTCATGACGATCGTCTCGATGTTGACGAGGACCCAGCCGCGGTCGGGCTGCATCCTGAGCGCCGGTGCGGCGAGGGGGAGGCGGCGGAAGTCGGCCTGGGTCAGGACCGGCAGCAGGTCCGCGGCGCAGCCGCCCTGGTCGACCTGAGTCCACGGGGTCCAGTCGTCCGAGGTCGGGGTCGATCGCACTCGCATCCACAAGGGGTCAACGACGGCATCCTCGCCACAGGCGTCGGGGCCGGTGTCGCCGATCGCCGGCGGGCACGGGCCGTTCAGCGGCGTCGTGCGAACAGCGTTCGTGACATTGCAGAGCGGGGCGCGTTCGTACTCGTAGCGGCCGGCGTCCGGATCTGCTCGTACCAGGTGGGCCTGCCGCTGTGCTTCACCTTCGGTGACGGTCAACAGGACCGCTCTGCGGTCCTCACTCACACGCCCGCCAAGGCCGGAGGAGTCATCGGGGTGTCCCAAAGCAGGAGGTGCGATGGAGAGAGTGGCTGCACACCCAATCGACAGTACGAGCACGAAACCGCGAATGAATCGGCTCATGGCGTCGGAGCGTCGTGCACGTCTACCTGACGGACCAGCCAGGCGTTGTCGGTCCAACCGAGCGCGAAATACATCTGAACGCTGGAAGGACCGCCGCGGTCTGTGACCTTTCCGGTGCTGTCCACTTCGGTCCAGGCGCCCTGATGAACCTCAAGGTCTGCTCCGTACGACTGCCCCGGGACGACCTCGATTCCGTTGGCCCGAGCGAACTCGATCGTGGCTGGCGGGTTTGTGTGCTTCACCAGAACCATCTGTTCGATGTCCCCGATAACGTCTGCGCAGAACGTGCAGTCTGTCGCCGACATGGCGGTGAAGCCTTCGAGATCGCCTGTAGCAAAGGCGTACCTGTAGAGCTCCAAGTAGTACTTCGCAGCAGCGACGGCGCCGCCTGCGCTTGGCTGCGCCATCTCGGCCGAGGGGACTGGCTGAACCGCCGTCAGCTCGGGTGTTGGCTCAGGTGATGCCACTGCCGTGCTCGGGCCGGAAGGGGAGGCGCTCGCGGATTGGGCCGGATCATCGGGCGGACCCCCGGTGCAGCCGGTCGCCGTGAGCGCGAGTGCGCCGAGCGCTGCCCAACCCCATGCCCCCTGACGAATCCGCATGGCGGGGAACCTACCGAAACCGGACACGCCGCGGCGGGCGGATCTCACAACCTGTGGACGAGTGGCTGGAGGTGAGCCGCACGGGAGGACCGACGTGGGACGTCTCGGTCGTCGCGGAGTCGAGCGTCGGGACCCGGACGACGAACTGGGCCACGCATTCACAGCGCGCTCTCTGGTGGCGTCCGGGGTTCGTCCGGGTTGGAGGAATTACCTAGGTCTCAGCGGCACCGACCCGGTGCCATGAGGAGGCGACAGAGATGGACGACCAGACGACGCCCAGCGCGACCCCGGAGCCCACGAAGCCCACGGGAGAGCCGGCCGACGCGACGACCCCGACCCCCGTCGCTCCGCAGCAGCCGGCCCCGCAGCCGGTGGAGCCGCCGGCGGCGGTGACCCAGCCGCTGCCGCCCACGGCCACGCCACCGGCGCCCGCCGCACCGCAGCCCCCGGCCGCTCAGCATGCCGGACCTGCGTACCCGCAGTCGGCCCCGCACCCGTCGGCCCCGATGCCCGGTGCCCCGCAGGCTGCACCGCACTCGCCGTACCCGGCGCCGCAGCACTACGGCCCGTACCCGGCGGCCGCGCAGCACGGGCACGCACCGCACCCCGCCGCGGCACCGCACGGCCAGTACCCGCCGGGCGCGAGCTTCGGTCCTTACCAGCAGACGGCCGTCGCGTCTGCCCCGAAGGCTCCGAAGCCGCCGCTCCGCGTGAAGCGGGGTGCCGCGGCGGGTGCGCTGTCCGGTGCGCTCGCGCTCGGCCTCCTCGTCGGCGGTGGCGCGGCGTGGGGCATCGCGTCGCTGCACGACGGATCGAGCGACCGGTCGGGGGTCCAGGACGCCGACTGGCCGAACGGTCAGACGTGGCAGGGTCCGGGCGACGGCATCCCGAACCCTGGCCAGGGCCCTCAGAGCGGGGGAGGCTCGGACGGCCAGACCGACCCCGGGACGACGAGCAGCCGGACCACGAGCCCCGCGACGGACGACCAGCAGGTCGGCGTCGTGACGATCGCGAGCACGCTGGGCTACCAGGGTGGCGAGTCGGAGGGCACCGGCATGGTGCTGACGTCGGGCGGCCTCGTCCTCACGAACAACCACGTGGTGGAGGGCGCGACGGCGGTCCAGGTGACCGTCGAGTCCACGGGCACCACGTACGAGGCGACCGTGGTCGGCTACGACGCGTCGGCCGACGTCGCTCTCCTGCAGCTCAAAGACGCGTCCGGTCTGAAGACGGTCACGTTGGACGACGACAACGGCGTGACCACGGGCGACACCGTCACGGCCATCGGCAACGCCGAGGGTGGCGGCGACCTCGTGGCGGCGTCGGGCGACGTCACCGGCACGGACCAGACGATGACCGCGCGGACGTCGTCGAGCTCGGGGGAGACCCTCAGCGGGCTCATCGAGTTCTCGGCGGCGGTCGTCTCGGGCGACTCCGGCGGCCCCGTGCTGGACGACGAGGGCGAGGTCGTCGGCATGACCACGGCCGCGTCCGTCGGTGGCACGACGACGGTCGGGTACGCGATCGACATCGTCGACGCCCTCGCCGTCGCCCACCAGATCCAGTCCGGCACCGAGACCGGCACCGTCCAGATCGGCCTGCCGGCGTTCCTCGGCGTCGGGCTCGCCCAGGACACCGGTGCCGGCGCCGTCGTCCAAGGGGTCATCGACGGCACCCCGGCGGCGACCGCGGGTCTCGGCGCGGGCGACGTCATCACGGCGGTCGACGGCACCGCGATCACGTCGTCGGACGACCTGCAGAACGCTCTCTCCTCCCACGAGCCGGGCGACACCGTGACCCTGACCTGGACCGACGCGCAGACCGGCGCGAGCCAGCAGGCGACGGTGACGCTCGTCGAGGGGCCGGTCGGCTGAGACACCCTGTCCCCGGGTGAGACCGACCTCTCCGCGACCGCCGGCCGACGTCCCCCTCGTCGGCCGGCGGTCGTTCGTGCTCGAGCGGAGAGGTGCGGCGGCTCTGCGTGGCGGGGGAATGTGGACGACTCGAGGGTCGTTGGAAGGTAGGCTTGCCGCGCTGTCGCCGTCCCTCGGGTCGTTCGGCAGCGGTTGAAAACTGAACATGGGGGTGATCGGTTTCGACGGTGATCGTCGAGCCAGGAGAAGCGGGTCGAGGACGCACGGTTATCTCGTCAACGCTCCGTGCAAATCATAGGTGCCGATAACACGCGCACCGACTTCGCCCTCGCCGCCTGAGCGAGCCTCGAAGTCCGTCGGCCTAAGTACGCTCTCGACTTAGTTCCCGGCGTCATCTAGAGAGCCACTGCTGGTAATCCTCGTCAGTGGGGTTATCGGGACTTCTAGCTGACTGGGCCTGTCCACCTTCTCGTCCGTGGGAGTGGTGGAGGCCGAGAAAATCCATCACGGACTGCACCCGGAGAATACCTGGTTCCACGTCATCGGACGCGGGTTCGATTCCCGCCACCTCCACCGTCGAGGCCTTCGCCGAATGCGAAGGCGCTCATCGTAGATTGCGACGAGGCCCGTCCCCGCTGGGGGCGGGCCTCGTCGTGTCCCCGGTGGGTTCTTCTACGCCGTCAGGCCGCCGACGGGGTCGGCCATGAGCAGGTGGCACGTGCCCGTCGCGCTCGCGATGACGACCGGGGTGCCGCCCGCGCACCGCAGGATGCCCACCAGGTCGGCGAGGTCCGTCATCGCCCGCTCGGTGAGCCGCCCGTCATGGCTGCTGACCGTGTAGTGCCGGAGGCGCTGGGCGCCGTCGTCGGTCCGGGCGGCGGACACGAGCAGGCCTGCCGACGTGGCGTGCACGTGCGGGCCGGCGCCGTCGACGGCGAGCACCGCGTCGAGATGGTCGAGCAGCTCGGCGAACTCGCGGAGGCGGCGCGGGGTCGCGAGCTGCCACAGGCCCCGGCGCCGGCTCAGCCGGTAGGTGCCGACAGCGGCGGTCAGGACCAGCCCGACGACAGCGACGCCCAGCTGCCAGCCGGTCCAGGGCAGCACCTGAAGTGCCGTCAGGACGCCGACGGCGGCGAGCACGACGACGGACAGCCACTGGGCCTGGGAGAGGCCGAGGAGGTACGCACGCCCGGAGTCGCCGCGGAGCGGTTCGGTGAACAGCCTGCCGACGGCGTAGCCGGTGACGCCCACCGTGAGACCTGAGCCCGCGGGGCCTCCGGCGAGCACCACGCCGGCGGTGACGACGGTCATGCACACGGCCCAGCCGGCCTCGACGACCTGCACCGGGAACGTCCGGACGCCGACGTAGCACGACGGGAACCCTGCTTCGGCGTGGGTGGGGCGGTAGCGGATGCCGCGGTGCGCGGGGCGCCCGTAGCAGCACCCGACGAAGAGGCAGCCGAGCTTCACGACGATGAGCGCGCCCAGCGTCCCGGCGACGGTGAGGTCCAGGTACGGCAGCACCGGGGCACCCGCAGCCCAGATCACGACCACCGCGGCGCCGACGGTCGCCAGCGCGTGGTGGAAGAAGACGTAGACCTCGTCGCCGTACACCACCTTCGTGGCGAGCCCGACGACGAAGAACGCCACCACCGCACCCAGGAGGATCGCGGCCATGAGACCCGGAGAACGTCCGGTCGCGGCCGCGAGCACCGTCGCGAGGGTCCCACCGGTCGCGAAACCGGCGCCGACGCAGAACGCGAACGGGGCCACCGTCCACGGCCCGAGCCGCAGCGCCGTGCGCGGGAGGCGGTCGAGAGGCCCGGCGTCGACCGTGCTGTCCACCGTCATCGCTGCTCTCCCGGTTCGTCCTCGTCCCGCCGCACGGGCGGGGGTGCGCCGTCACCCGTGAACCCGAGCTCGAGGACCGTCGCGCCCGCCTCCGGTCCCTGGCCCTCGCCGAGCACCGCCGCTCGCGCCGTCTCGCCGTCGAGCCTGCCGGCAAGCCGGAGGTACACGGCGTAGGACTCGATGTCCGCGGTGAGGAGCCGCACCACGAGGTACGTGTCCGCGTCGCTCCACCGGACCGGCAGCTCACCCGTCAGCCAGGGGATGACGTCCACGTCGTCCGAGGAGAGCCAGGCCGGTCGCCCGAGGAGAGCGGCGAGCTCGGTCACCGTCGTCGCGCCGGGACGGACGTGTCGCGCCAGCAGGTGCTCGACGGCGAGGGCGCGACGCCGCGGCGAGAGGGCGGGATCTCCGGCGACGTCGCGCCAGAACGACGGCGGTTCGTCGCCCGGCGGCAGGCTGCCCATGGCTGCGACCGCGGTCGCCTCGTCCACCGACGGGTCGGCGATCCTGGTCAGGTTGGTGTCCACGGGCCCTCACACCGTCGTGATCCTGGTCGTGCGGTCTGTCGAGGTCGGGGTGCAGTCCCAGGTGGCCGTGATGTTGTGCTGCAGGGCGCCGGTGCCGCCGGGCAGCCCCGCGTCGCCGGCCACGACCGGCAGCGCCCACGCGGGTGCGGCGTTGCGCACGGCGAAGCTGGACGGTAGCGACGGGATCGCGTGGTAGTCGGCGGTTCCGAGGATAGACAGCGAGCCCTTCGTGCCGTCACCCAGCCCGGGGTTGGCGTACGTGTCGGCGCTGTGCGGAGAGGTCGTGGTGCCGACGAAGACGGCGCCGTTGCGGACCTGCCAGGCCTCCGAGAAGTCCGTCCACGCGGGGTCGATCCCCAGGCGGGCCGGGGCGTCGACCGCGGCGTTCGCCGCGTCCTTGACGTCGAAGACCCATCGCACGTGCTGGACGACGAAGCCGTTGGCCCCGGCGCCGTTGTTGATCGACCACCGGCTGCCCCAGGAGAAGCTCCCGAACGGGTGAGCGGTGGGACCGCTGACGGTCGTCTTGGCCAGTGTCGGGACCGTCGCCGACGCGCGGCCGCAGCGCTGGACGGACAGGCCGCCGCGCGCCCTGTCGACGGCTTGCGCGACCATGCCGCGCACGCCACGCGGCGCGGGAGCGGACGGGCGCGGCGTCGGCGGCCCGTGCACGGGCCGGGCGCCGGCGTGCGCCGCCTCCTGGGCAACCAAGGAGCTCGACAGCCCGGGGTTGGTCCCTACCGGTTCGGGCGCGACGCCGGGCTGCTCGGGCGCCTCGGGGCGGGCGCCGGCTTCCGTCCCGTCCCTGACTGCGGCCTCCGGGTCGAGCCCGGTGTCCACCTCGCCTCCGATCACGGCGTCCGGGCCGAGCGCGCCCACTGCCTCGCCCGACGCCGGGGTGCTCGCAGGGAACAGCCCGGCGACGGCGGCGTTGCCCGCCGTCCGTTGCAGCCGCAGGAGACGACCCGCGGTGAGCTCCGCGGAACGGCGTTCGTGCTGCGGGGCTGCCGAGAGCCCGGGCGCGGGCTGCCGGTCCCCGGTCGGGGACTCGGGGCCCGCGACGGTCGGTCGACGCGCGTCCAGGCCTTCGACGTCGCGCGCGACGTGCTCGCTCACCGATTCAGGGTGCACCCCTGCGCCCTGGGGCTCTGCTGCGGACCCGGGCAGCGGCGAGGGAAGCGCCGGTGCCCGATGGTGCACGGCCGCCGACCTCCGCGAGACGCAGGGCCCGGGCGCCGTCGCCGCCCTGCGCGCTCGTCGTCGCGCGGGCTCGTTCCGCCACGCCAGGCTACGCACACCTCACCACTCTGACCAGGGGAGACGCGGTCGACCAGAGGTGGCCGTCCGTCGAGACGGACGGCGACCTCCGGCCGTGCGACCTAGATCCAGAAGTCGCTGAGCGCTCCCGCCAGGGCTCGGCCCTGGTCGTGGCCGGCGCGTGCCGCGGGTGGTCGCGTCGTCGGGTCCATCATGTTGTCGCCGAACGCGGCGAGCGAGCGGGCGTCCGGCAGGATCGTCTCGACCGTGCTGCCGCTCGCGCGCAGCTCGTCGACCTGCACGGCGAGCTGCTGGCCCCACTCCAGGGGTGTCAGGGTCCGGCCGCCCAGCGGGGACAGGACCAGCACCCGCTCGTACCCGGCGGCCAGGTCGGCGTTCTCGTTGCGTCGGTAGCCGCCGTCGAGATAGCGGTGGTCGCCGATCCGGTAGGGCCCGGACCCGAGGCCGTTGGACGTGCTGGCGGCGACGGCGTCGACGAGCTCGACGCCGCTGTGACGGTCGAAGACGACAGGGTCGGCCGTGTCGGCGTCGATCGCCGTGAGGAGCACCGCGCGTTCGGGCCAGTGCAGGCGGGGGAGCCTGGGGGTGACGACGGCGCGCCACCGCGCCGTCCCCGAGCCGTCGGACGCGGCCTCCAGCTCGCGCGTCGCCGCACAGATCCGGCGACGGTAGTCGGCCGGGCTCCGGGAGGCGTCGATGAGTCCGAGCAGCGTCTCGACGGGGTTCGCCGCGGGCCGGGCCGGCACACGTCCGGGCTCGGGTCCGACCGGTGCGGGGCGTCGCGGGGGTACGCCCTGGACGGTCTGCGCGAACAGCTCGGCGGGGGTGGCGGAAGTGATCTGTGCGGCGGCCGTCGCTCCGGCCGAGGTGCCGATGACGAGGTCGGCGTCCGTGACGTCGAGGCCCGCGTCGACCAGGCCGGCGACGACGCCGATCAGCCAGGCGTTGCCTGCTGATCCGCCGCCGCCGAGGACGAGGGCGCGCCGGCCCGCGGGGATGCGCCCGGTGGCGTCGACCAGCGGCCGGTCGGTGTCTGGCGTCGGGGCGTCGGGTGACGTCGTCGACGTGGGACGAGGGTCCGGGTGGGGTGTGGTGCTCATGGGAGTCGCCTTTCGCGAGGTGCCTGGCGGCGCTCCCGGGGCGACTACGTCAGTCGCTGATCGTGCACTGCGAGGGAGCACCCATCATGGTTGCTGCGGTCATGGGTCTCACCTCCTGCGGGTCGGTCACGATCGCCCGAACAATGGCACGCCGACGGCGACGCACGCAAACGACTTTCCCGCACCGGGCCCGTCGGCCGTTAGGGTCGCGGAGGCAGGATCGACATCGTTATCGATGCCGCCGGAGCTCCTGTCGACGTCCCCGAAGGAGATGACGATGTCGCCCGACCAGCTCACGTTCGACAACCCCGTCGAGCGCCACTCGCACATCAAGCCGCACGCCTCCTGGCAGCCGGTGCCGGGCCTCGACGCGGAGCTCGACCCGAAGGCCGACCACGGCGAGACGAGCTACCGCGGCACCGGGCGCCTGCCCGGTCGCAAGGCCCTGATCACGGGCGGCGACTCGGGCATCGGCGCGGCGGTGGCCATCGCGTTCGCACGCGAGGGGGCCGACGTCGCGCTCAGCTACCTGCCGGAGGAACAGGTCGACGCCGAGGCCATCGCGGAGCACGTCCGCGCGGCGGGCCGCACGGCGGTGCTGCTGCCGGGCGACATCCGGGACCGTGAGTTCTGCCGCACCCTCGTCGCCGACGCCGTCGAGGGCCTCGGCGGGCTCGACATCCTGGTCAACAACGCGGCGCACCAGGTGTACCACCAGACGTTCGACGAGCTCGACGAGGACGACCTGCACCGCACGATCCAGACGAACCTGTACGCGATGTTCTGGATCACGCGCGACGCCCTGCCGCACCTGGGTCCCGGCTCGACGATCATCAACAGCACGTCGGTGCAGGGGTACAACCCGTCGCCGATGATCATCAACTACGCGTCGACGAAGTTCGGCATCATCGGCTTCACCAAGGCGCTCGCCGCCGACCTGGCGCCTCGCGGGGTCCGTGTCAACGCCGTGGCGCCTGGGCCCGTATGGACGCCGCTGCAGGTGTCCGACGGGCAGCCCGCGGAGAAGCTGAACGGGTTCGGGGAGTCGTCGTGGCTCGGCCGGACGAGCCAGCCGGTCGAGCAGGCGCCGGCGTACGTGTTCCTCGCCTCGCCCGAGTCCAGCTTCGTGGTGGGGGAGGTTATCAACGTCAACGGCGGGGCGAACGTGCCCTGACGGGCGCGGACCCCGTCGTGGCGTCGCCTACCGTGGACCGCGTCCTGCGGACTGGTCGGAGGCGTGGCATGCGGGTGCTGATCACGGGGGCGACGAGCGGGCTCGGGCTGGCGATGGCGTCCGCCCTGGCGTCGTCGGGTGCGACCGTCTCGGTGGGCGGCCGGTCGGTGGAGCGGGCGCAGCAGGTGGCGGCCGGGCTGCCGGGGGCCGTCGGTGTGGAGCTCGACGTGCGCGACGAGTCGTCCGTCGCCGCGGCGGTCGAGGACGTGTGGTCCCGGCTCGGCGGCGTCGACCTGCTCGTGAACAACGCGGGCCTGGGCATGCGTGCCGTCAACCCGGACTTCATGACGGACCCCCGCGGGTTCTGGGAGGTGCCGGTCGACGGGTTCCGCGCCGTGGTCGACACGAACCTCACGGGCTACTTCCTGGTGGCCCGGGAGGTCGTGCCGCGGATGCTCGCCGCCGGCGGTGGTCGCATCGTCAACGTGGCGGTGAGCGAGTCGACCATGGTCCGGGCGGGGTTCGTCCCGTACGGGCCGTCGCGGGCGGGGAGCGAGGCGCTCTCGCGCATCATGGCGGCCGACCTGCGGGGCACCTCCGTCACGGTCAACCTCCTGCTGCCGGGCGGCCCGACGGACACCGGGATGCTGCCCGCGCACGTCAGCCGGGGTGGCGGCCGGTTCCTCGACGCGGAGGTCATGGGGCCGCCGATCGTCTGGCTGGCGTCCCCTGAGGCGGAGAGCGTCCACGACCAGCGCATCGTCGCCGTCGACTTCGAGCGGTGGCTCGCCGAGCGGCGTGGCTGACCTCGACGAACCGGACTCTTGACGCGGATCGGGCGTCGGGCCGTAGGGTAAGGACATCCGCATTAGGTAAGAGTCTTTACTAACTACCCCCGGTCAGAGCTGCCCGAGCGTCAGGGAGTGCCCCATGCGTCGTTCCCGTCGGTTGTCCGTCTCCGCCGCTGTGGCCCTCGTGGCCGTCGCGGCCCTCGTCGCGCCGCTGCCCGCGCAGGCCTCGTCGAAGCCGCCCAGCGACGTCCCGAACAAGGTCGTGACGGCCTACTTCGCCGACTGGGACGTCTACGGCCGCGGCTACTTCGTGAAGGACATCCCGGCAGACCAGCTCAACGTCATCCAGTACGCCTTCGGCGTCCCGGGGTACGACGCGGCGACCGGCAAGGCGAGCTGCGACGTGCTCGACCCGTGGGCCGACTACCAGCAGGTCTACTGGACCGGGGACAACACCGTCGACGGCGTCGCGGACGACCCGTCCAACCCCGACCAGCACCTGTTCGGCAACTTCAACCAGCTCCGCAAGCTCAAGGCCGCGAACCCCGGGCTGAAGGTCGAGATCTCGCTCGGCGGCTGGACGAAGTCCACGTGGTTCTCCACGCTCGCGTCGACCCCGCAGCTGCGGCAGGCGTTCGTCGCGTCCTGCATCGACACGTTCATCAAGGGCGACCTGCCCGGGGGCGGCTGGCCCGAGAACGCCGGGGGAGCAGGTGCCGCAGCCGGGCTGTTCGACGGCATCGACCTCGACTGGGAGTACCCCACGCAGGTCGCCGACGGGAACGTCAACCCCGGCCCGGCCGACCGGCACAACGCCACGCTCCTCGCCGCGGAGTTCCGCCGGCAGCTCGACGCGTTCGGCGCGACGACAGGCAAGCACTACCTGCTCACCGCGGCGCTCCCGGCGGCCACCAGCTCGACGAAGTACTACGAGCTCAAGGAGATCACCAAGTACTTCGACTGGGACAACGTCATGACCTACGACTTCAACGTGCCCAGCGGCCCGAAGGCGTCCCACAACACCCTGTTCACCCCCGACCCGCGCGACCCGAACATCCGCAACCTCACCTGGAACACGACCGGCACGGTCGCGTACTACCTGGCTCAGGGGGTGCCCGCGAACAAGATCGTCGTCGGGGTGCCGTTCTACGCGCAGCAGTACCTGCGCACCGGTCCCTCGAACCACGGCCTGTACACGGCGTTCGACAACACCGGGACGGACTCGAACTCGCTGACCGTCGACGTCACGCCGCAGCCCAGCTACCACGCGCTCGTCGACGAGGGCGGGTACGTGGACGCGGCCGGAGTCACGGGCGGAGCCGGGTACACCGCGTACTGGAACCCGCTGGCGGGGGAGCCGTACCTGAACAACCCCGCGGCGTCGCACCCGAACCTGACGACCGGGCCGGCGACCGTGCCGACGACGATCGTCTACTCCAGCCCCCGGTCCATCGGGGAGCGGGTCAAGCTCATCAAGGCGCTGCACCTGCGCGGGGCGATGGCCTGGGAGCTCAGCCAGGACTCGAACAGCGGGGCCCTGATCGGGGCGCTCGCGCCGGTGCTGCAGTAGTCGCGGAACCCGCGCCGCTCACAGGTCCTCGGTCGCCACGTGCGTGACAGGCACGTGGAACCGGTGGGCCAGCCGGTCGGGCAGGTCGGTGTGCAGCCAGTGGGAGAACCGGGACGGGAGCGTCACGACGATGATCTCGTCGTACGCCCCCTCGGCCATCGCGGCCTCCACCCCGTGCATCGGGTCCGGGTCGGACACGGCCCCGGTGGCGCTCGCCCCGGCGGCGGCGAGCTTCTTCAGCGCCGCGTCGAGCTTCGCCTGCGCGAGCTTCTGTGCCTCGGCGGGTGGGTGGGGCAGGTTGAGGGTGCCGCCCATGACGGGCATCGGGATGGCGACGGCGTTGGAGGCCAGGTCCTTGACCGGCGTGGCCGGCACGACCAGGCGGAACTCGGAGGGGTCCTCGGTGCCGGTTCGATCAGCGATGACGTGCATGAGCTGGTCGCTGTCGAGCGTCTGGTTCGCCACGATCAGGTAACGCCGCATGATGACCTCCGGTCACAGCCCGTTCAGCGCACGCTACCGCGTCTCGGTCGATGTGGAGGGGTGGGCCTCGTCGACCGGGTGTAGGAACGGGGTATGAGCGAACCGGACGAAGCTGACCGACCGCTTTTCCTCGTCGTGAGCATCAAGCCGCGCCTGGACCGCCTCGACGAGGCCGAGGCGCAGCTGCAGTCGATGCGTCACAACACGCTCAATGAGCCCGGGTGCGTGTTCATGCATCTGACGCAGCCCCAGGATGACCCCGACTCGTGGGTGATGCTGGAGATGTTCCGGTCGCGCGCCGCCTGGGACGACCACATGCTGCAGCCGTACAACACGGAGGGGAACCGCATCCTCGAGGACCTTCTCCGCGAACCGTCCGACCTTCGTCTGCTCGACGAGAAATGACCTGATCGACCCGACGCGCGGCCGTCGAAAACTGCCGCACGACGCACAGGTGCTCGCATCTGTGGGCGGGGGGTAGTGCCGCATGGACCGACCGACTGTCATCAAGCCGGAGCCCGACGTCGAGAGTGCAGGGAAGAAGAAGAGCAGTCTCGTCTTCCCGGGCCTGACCGTCCCCTTCATCATGATCGTCGCGTGCTTCGCGGCCTGGGGGTCGGCGGCGAACCTCACGGATGTGCTCGTCGGCGTGTTCCGGCACATCTTCCTGATGTCGAACTTCCAGTCGGCGCTCGTGCAGTTCGCGTACTACGGCGCGTACTTCGCGCTGGCCATCCCGGCGGCCCTGATCAACAAGCGGTTCGGGTACAAGGTCGGTGTTCTCACCGGTCTCGGGCTGGCGACCGTCGGTGGGTTCCTGTTCATCCCCGCCGGCCGGCTGCTCGAGTACGGGTTCTTCCTGATCGCGCTGTTCGTGCTGGCAGCGGGGCTCTCCATCCTGGAGACGTCCGCCAACCCGTTCGTGATCTCGATGGGCCCCGAGCGGAGCGCGACGCAGCGGCTCAACCTCGCGCAGGCCTTCAACCCCGTCGGCGCGAACATCGGGGTGCTGCTCGGTGCCGTCCTGATCCTGCCGAACATCACGCCGGAGGCCGAGAAGGCCGACATGACGGCGCAACAGCTGGAGCAGACGCAGGAGCAGGACCTGTCGCTCGTGCTCGGGCCGTACACCGGCATCGCGCTGGCGCTCCTGCTGATCTGGCTCCTCATCGCGTTCCGCAAGATCAACGTGCCCGACGAGCACGCCCACTTCGGCGTCGAGGAACGGTCCGGGGGAGCGTTCAGCCGGCTCTGGCACAACCGCCACTACCGCTTCGGTGTGCTCGCCCAGTTCCTCAACGTCGGCGCGCAGGTCTGTGCGTGGTCGTTCACCATCCAGTACGCCCAGGACGTCGTCGGTGTGCCCGCGTCGCAGGCCGGGTGGTACCTGCAGGCCAGCCTCATCCTGTTCCTGATCTCACGGTTCGTGATGACATACCTGCTGGGCATCATCCGGCCGACCAAGCTGCTGTTCGCCATGGGGCTGCTCGGCGTGGTGCTCGCACTCATCGCCGTGATCTCGCCGAACATGCTCGGCCTGATCTGCGTCGTCGCGATCTCCGTCTCCCTGTCGCTGATGTTCCCGACCATCTACGGCGTCGCCCTGCACGGGCTCGGGCCGGACACGAAGTTCGGCGCCGCCGGGCTCGTCATGGCGATCCTTGGCGGCGCGCTCCTGCCGCCGGTCCAGGGGCTGATCATGGACCGCGCGAGCACCAACTGGGGGTTCATCGTCCCGGCCGTCTGCCTCGCGTTCGTCGCCGGGTACGCGCTGTTCGACCTGCGGTCCGCCAGGCACGCCGGTCCGCTCGTCTTGGAGGGTGCCGCGCACTGAGTGCCGGTTCCGCCCAGCGCAACAGATTCGTGAGCGCTCCGTACCCGAGCTGATTCCGTTCGTTGTCGTGGTTCACAGTCGAATCTCGTCCGGCACCAGAGCCTGTGACGCCCACAGGACGCCGTCGTCGTCGAGCACCCAGAGCGAATCCTCGAGGTGGGTCGCGATGACCTGCACCCAATGCGTGAACATCTCCTCCCACCGGCACTCGACCCAGCACGACGATGCTGTCGAGAGGTCCGGCACGACGCCGGTTCCGCGGATGGCGCTCGGGATCTCGAGTTCGTCGCGCACGGTTCGCGGGTCGAGCCTTTCGAACACGGTGAAGTAGCGCTGCTGAGCGTCCACGAGCTGGACGACGCGACCTGACGCAGGCAAGGCACCCGCCTCGACCAGCACGCGCTCGACGTGTTCGAAGAGATCCTGCGACTGAGACACGATGAATGCCCCCTTCATGACAGCTCCTTCACACCCCCCCATGCCCGTCCGACTTGCCCGATCGAGGGACGGTAGCGCGAGGACGATGTTGCCCATCCGCGTGATCCACAGGCGCAGTCGGTGGCCTTACAAGCGGTGTGTGACCAACCCGATCGATACTCGCAACGACGGCAACGCGCCTAAGAGCGCCGGGCGATGGTGGAGCGCTGCTCGGAGTCGTTCGTCGGAACTCGAGCTCGCCGCGGGCCGGGGCGCGAGCTCCCCAAGATCGCCAGTGTCGCGAGGTGCAAGCGATCGAGCGGACGCCAATGAGCGAACATTGCCTCCAGTGAGCGCTCGGTTCCCCACCAGGACGCGGTCGACCGATCCAGTCGGCGGGTTGGCTCGGGTCAGTCCTCCTCAACCACGACGACCGGGCGCGGGCGCGTGTCGACGGCGAGCCGGAACACGTCCGGCCGGTTGTAGTGGCCGACCGGGTCGAACAGGCGGCGGGCGGCCCGGACCGCGTCGAGGTCGACGTCGGCGGTGAGGATCGTCTCCTCATGTCGGGCGGGGCCGGCGAGCAGGTCGCCGTTCGGGCCGACGATGACGCTGTTGCCGGGCTCAATCCAACCGTCGTCACCGGCCTTCACCGTCCAGACCTCGTCGCGGTGCGGGAAGTCGGTGGGGAGCTGGTCGACGTGCAGGCACGGGTTGACGGCGATGACGTAGCAGCGGCCCTCGCGGGCGATGTGGCGCATGCTCGACACCCACCCGTCGCCCTGCGCCAGCGTCGGCGCCGCCCAGAGGTCGACGCCCTGGGAGTAGAGGTAGAAACGGGCCAGCGGCATGTAGTTCTCCCAGCACGTCAGCCCGCTCAGCCGGCCGTGCTCCGTCTCGACCACCGGCAACGTCGACCCGTCGCCCATGCCCCACACGGTGCGTTCGGAACCGGTCGGCATGAGCTTGCGGTGCTTGCCGAGCAGGCCGCCGTCGGGGCCGAAGTAGAGAGTGGTGTTGTAGATCGTCGTGCCGTGCGGCTCGCGTTCCTCCACGCCGATGACGAGGTAGACGCCGGCGTCGCGCGTAGCGTCGCCGAGCGCCTCCGTGACGGGACCGGGGACGACGACGGCCTGGTCGACGAGGAGCGCGTACCACTGCTCGTCGCCGTCCCAGATCGGGCGCGAGTCGATCCAGATCGGGGTGCCTGGAATGAACGCCTCCGGAAGGACGACGACGCGGGCGCCCTCTGCGGCCGCTCTGCCGACGAGCTCGACCGTCCTGGCGAGGCAGGCCTGCTGGTTCATGAGCACGTACGCCGCCTGGACCCCGGCGACCTTCACGGTGGCCATTCGCCACTGTAGCCCTGGCGTCAGGGCCGCGGCCCGGTGGCGAGCGTGCGGCGCGAAGTCCGGGTTCGCACGATTCTGTTCACAGTGTAGTGCGCAGGGCTACACTTCGAGCATAATCCTGACCAGGGGGTGCGATGAGCGAACGAAGGGCAGTCGATACTCGGCTTGCCGTGCGACCGATGCGTACTGTGCGACCCGCCGACCTGGAGAAGACCTACGTCAACCCGCGGGCGGTCCTTCGTGACCGCGCCGCGAAGGGAGCGGTGCACCGGCTCGCGTACGGCATCTACGTCGCCGTGCCGGACGACGCGCACGACCAGACCCGGTGGCGTCCTGGGCTGGAGGCGGCCGCCGCCGCGGTAGCGACGGCGATCTTCGGGGATCGCGGCGCGGCGCTCATGGGCATGACCGCTGCGCGCCTGCTCGGGGCAGTGCCGCGCGCCGGAGGGCACGCCACGGTCGCGGCACCGCGACGCCACCGCGACGTGGTGCTGACCGACCGTCGCGATGCCGTGGTCCGCTTCGTGCCGAGGGACGTCGACGCGATCGACACGCAGCCGATCGCCACCGAGCTCGGGGTGGCGCTGGTGACGACCCCCGAGCAGACCCTCGTCGACCTCGCCCGTGACCGCACCGTCAACGAGGCGGACCGGCACGACACGATGCTGGCGCTCGGGCGGACTGCCGACTGGGAACGCGTCGAGGTACTCGCTGCCGGCCAGCGTGGACGCACGGTGACCGAGCCGGTGCTGCGAGGCGTGAGGCACGAGGTCGCGCGATGACCGAAGCGGCCATCTACGACGTCGCGGACCAGTTCGGTGTGGACCTGGAGCAGGTGCGCCGGGACCATGTCATCTCCCACGTCCTCGCGTCGATCTCGCGTCGAGCGCAGGACCGGTTCATCTTCTATGGCGGGACCGCGCTGTCGCGCACGTGGCTTCCCGACGCCCGGCTCAGCGAGGACGTCGACCTCATGGTGATCGGTCGCCGGCGTGACGGTGCCGACGCCCTCGTCCGGGCTGTCGACGCCGACATTGCCAAGCCGTTCCTCGGTGCGACGTGGTCGACCGACCCGCGCACGGCACGCGACGCCGAGGCCGTCATGCTCTCGACGGGCACCGGGGCCATCATCAAGTTCCAGCTTGCCGACGCCGAAGGCCGTCCCCCGTGGCCGACCGTGCTCGAACCGATCCTGCAGCGGTACCCGGACGCGCCGCCGGCGACGTTGCGCGTGCCGACGCCCGACGCCGCCGTCGCCATGAAGCTGTCCGCCTGGTTCGACAGGCGTACCGAACGCGACCTCTTCGACCTGTGGGCGATGGCGGTGCGTGGTCTCGTCACGCCCGGCGCCCTCACGCTCTACCGTCGGTACGGGCCATCCTCTCGTGGGCCGGCGGCGTCGGTGTTCCAGCCTGCGCCGAACGAGGTGGCGTGGCGTGCGGCGCTCGGACACCAGACGGTCCTCGACGTCACCGCAGCCGAGGCGGCGGACATCGTCGCGGACGCGTGCTCGGCGGCCGGATCCGACACCTAGCGCCCACTCACCGCGCGCCGCCCTCCGCGCCCCGCCAGACTGGCGACGACCCGTCCCGACGTCGAGGGGTGCAGCCGTGAGCCTGCTGCGGACGAAGAGCATCGAGCAGTCGCTCGCCGACGCGGACGAGCCGGAGTACCAGCTCAAGCGCAGCCTGAGCGCCCTCGACCTGGTGGTCTTCGGTGTCGGCGTCGTGATCGGTGCCGGCATCTTCACGCTCACGGGCAGGGCCGCGCACCAGGTGGCGGGCCCGGCGATCGTGCTGAGCTTCGTCATCGCGGCCTTCTGCTGCGCGCTGGCGGCGATGTGCTACGCGGAGTTCGCGTCGACGGTGCCGGTGTCGGGGTCGGCGTACACGTTCAGCTACGCGAGCCTCGGGGAGCTGGTCGCGTGGATCATCGGGTGGGACCTGCTGCTCGAGATGCTGCTGGGCGCGAGCGTGGTGGCGCAGGGGTGGAGCGCGTACCTGGGGGTGTTCCTCGGGAATCTCGGCATCACGATCCCGGAGGCCATCGGGTACGGCGGGACGATCGACCTGATGGCGGTGCTGCTGATCCTCGTGCTGGCTGTGCTCATCACGGTGGGGATCAAGGAGTCGTTGCGCGTCAACATGGTGCTCGTCGCGGTGAAGGTGTTCATCGTGCTGTTCGTGATCGTGGCGGGCATCGGGTTCATCGACATGGCGAACTACCGCCCGTTCGTGCCGCCGTCGCAGACCACCGAGGCGACGACGGGTCTGACGCAGCCGCTCATCCAGGCGTTCCTGGGGCTGACGCCGTCGACGTTCGGCGTCGGCGGGATCTTCGCCGGCGCGGCCCTCGTGTTCTTCGCGTTCATCGGGTTCGACGTCGTCGCGACGACCGCGGAGGAGACCGTGAACCCGCAGCGGAACCTGCCGCGGGGCATCATCGGCTCGCTCGCGATCTGCACGGTCCTGTACTGCGCCGTCTCGCTCGTCGTGACCGGCATGGTGTCGTACGACAAGCTCGACCCCGCTGCGGCGCTCGCGAACGCGTTCGAGGTGCACGGCCAGACGTGGGCGGCGACGCTCATCTCCGCGGGGGCCGTCGCGGGCCTCACGACGGTCGTCCTGACGCTCCTCATCGGAGCGAGCCGCGTCATCTTCGCGATGAGCCGCGACCACCTCCTTCCGCCGCAGGTCGCGAAGGTCCACCCGCGGTACCGGACGCCCTACATCATCACGATCATCGTGGCCGTCATCACCATGGTCGTCGCCGGGTTCACGCCCGTCGGGGTGCTCGAGGAGATGGTGAACATCGGGACGCTGAGCGCGTTCGTGGTGGTCAGCATCGGCGTGATCTTCCTGCGCCGGTCCCGTCCCGACCTGCCGCGGGCGTTCCGGGTGCCGTGGGTGCCGTTCCTGCCGATCGTCTCCGCGGGGATCTGCCTCTACCTGATGATCAACCTGTCGGTGGAGACGTGGCTGCGGTTCCTCGTGTGGCTGCTGATCGGGCTGGTCATCTACTTCACGTACTCGATGCGGCGTTCGCGGCTCGCGACGGGTGAGGGACAGCGACCGCACTCGGTGGCGACAAAGCTCTGACGATCGAGCCGCGCCTACTCGAGGTTCCTGAGATCGTCGAGCTGCGCGATGAGCGCTTCCCTCCCCGCCGACTCCGGCAGCCGCGCTCGGCCGAGGTCGGCCGCTGCGTGCAGGATCTCGAGAATGTCGTCATGGCCCTCCGGCGAGAACTCCTCGAGGTCGAGCCAGTGCACGCCCGCCTCTGAGCGCTCGTGCAGCTGTCGGCCGAGGTCCTTGTCGTGGATCGCTTCGGCCACGGTGTCGAGCGTCCAGAAGAAGGCCCCCTTCGACCCGTCCCAGACGGTGCCGTTCCGGCCGAAGATGGTCGCACTCACTGTTCCCCCACGATGAAGACCCGCTCACCCAGCGGCTCGATGTACGCGCGGACGCGCGCTACCTGTTCGGGCGTAAAGCCTGACACGTCGACGGGGACGAGCTCCGCCTTCTCGAGGTGACGGTCGATCTGTCCGAGAAGGTTCGTCCAGTCCCGCCTGCCGTGGAGGTAGGCGCCGTCGAAGCCGCCGACTGCGTCGTAGGACCGGCCCTCCGAGTCGAGCCAGTCAGCCCGCGATCCCTGTGGTGCGCGCTCCAGGTGCACGCCGCGCTCGTCGATGATCCGCGTCGCCGTCCTGTACTCCAGCATGCGCAACTTGCCCACATCGGGGTCGAAGCCCAGGGAGTACTCCCAGGTCCCCGGTTCGAGTGCGGCGGGCCACGTCCGTGGACGTGCTGTTGCGACGCCTTCGACGAGCGCCAGCCGCTCTCCGGCGCGCGCGAAGCCGAGAACTCGACTGCCCGCGCCAACGCCCGCCACCGCTGCGAGGGCCAGGTCCGGCGCCAGCTCTCCCCACCAGCGTGCCGGGTCATCGCGCAGGCCGTCGACGTCCGCGAGCGCTGGCCCGGCCCGCAGTGGGTCGGACGTGACGATGCGGAAGACACCGGCGGCGTCGTCCCACTCCGACCGGGCCCCGCTGAGCCAGCCGAGCGGATCCACGAGCGAGCGGACGCCGTTCAGCTTCCATACCAGCGCTGCCGACGACGTGAGCCAGTCCCAGACGCCAGCAAAGAATGACGTGCCGTGAAACCGGCCGTCAGGCATCCCGGACGTGAACTCGTCCATGACTCGCGCGAGACACGCACCGGAGATGGTCGCCTCCCGCCGACAGCGTTCGAGGATGCGACTGGCTGCCTCGCGCGTCGGCGACCCGGGATCGGTGAGTGCACCGGTGCTCACGGTGGCGCCGACCCAGGCGACCCCGGCCGTGCGGCTCAGGGCAACTCCGTGGGCCCAGAGGTCGACGGACGTGCTCGCTCCAGCCTGTGCCCATTCGACCGTGTCCGCATGAGCCCGCACGGCTCGTGCGACCGCGCGATAGATCTCAGCGATCGCTGCAGGACTCGTCAGAAGGACGTCTCGTCGTTTCGCCCACTCGTCGCGGGCCCAACCATGCCAGCTCGGGGTCGCTGAGCGGGCTGCGGCGTGATCGCTGACCGACTCCAGAGCGGTCGCGACGTTCTCCAGCAGGGACGCATCGGTGCGCAACGAGCTCGGACGACCGGCGACGAGCAGCGTGACGTCGGTCGTGTTCCCCAGGTGCCATAGCGGCTCCGTCATGGCCAGGACTGCTCGCCGAGCGACTCGAGCCGCATCCGGACGATCTCGTCGGCCCAGTCGTAGCCCTCGGCGGTGAGCCTGAGCTCATGTCCAGCGTCGTCGAGCTCGCGCGCGATCCCCTTCAGCAGGTGGTCGAGCCGATCCCGGAACTGGGCGGCTGCCGTCGCGACTTGGTGTTCGCCCCACAGGTCGACGTCGAGTCGGCTGCCGGCCGCCCGCGCCGTGTGGACGTCGTCCACCAGTCCGAGCAGGACGTTGCCCGCAAGGCGGATCTCGTCTTGGTTCACCCAGAAGAAGTCGGGAATCGCCCCGCCGTCACCTGCCGCGTCAGGCATCTTGCCTACCTCCCGTGGTTCGCCGATGGCGGCACGGTAGTGGGCGGTTCCGTCGGGCGACTCTCACGATCCACAGGTCATCGCGGCGCTGATGCCTGCGCAGCGCGTGGGTGTCGAGCGTGCCGTGAGGCGGAGCCGCCAGGGATCGGCCCGACCGTCCTCGTCGAGGTCGGGCCGATCAGTCGGTGGGGAGAGCGATCTCGCGGATCAGTCGAAGAACGGCGGCAGCAGGTCGGCGTCCAGGTCGTCGGGCGTCGTCCGGGCGGCGTCGGTCCGGGTGCTGATGTTGGTGTACTGCTGCGTCGATGCGGGGCGCCACCACGGTGCGTTCATGTCCTCGATCCTTCCGCCCTCACCGTCTCGGATGGTGGGACGAAGGGCCTGGTCGCGGGTCATCGTTCCGCCCGGTGCAGGACCTGCTCGGCGTGCCGGAGGACGGGGCCGTCGACCATGCGCCCCTCCCACTGGAAGACCCCGTGCTGGCCCTCGGCGGCGGCCAGGACGGCACGCGCCCAGGCCACGGACGTGTCGTCCGGCCGGTAGGCCTGCCGGACGACGTCGACCTGGGTCGGGTGGATGCACGCGGTGGCGGTGAAGCCGCAGGCGGCGGCGTCGATGGCCTCGTCGCGGAGCCCGTCGACGTCGCCGATGTCCATGTGGACCGCGTCGATCGCGGCGCGGCCGCACGCGCCGGCGGCGACCAGGACGGTCGAGCGGGCGTGCACGGCGACGTCCCGGTAGCGGCCGTCGGGGAAGCGGCTGGAGGTGCCGCCGAGGGAGGCGACGAGGTCGTCGGCCCCCCACATGAGGGCGACGACGTTCGGTACGGCGGCGATCGCCTGGGCGTTCGCGACGCCGGCGGCTGTCTCGACGAGCGCGACGACGTCGTACTCCGCGAGGGCGCGCACGTCGGCGGCGGATGCGGTCTTGGCGAGCATGAGGGTGCGGTAGGGGGTCGTGCGGAGCGCGACGAGGTCCGCGGTGAAGTCGGGGGTGCCGACGGGGTTCAGCCGGACGACCGTCGTCGCGGGGTCGAGGGCCACGGATGTGAGCGCCGAGCGGGCGGACGCCTTCGACGGGGGTGCGACGGCGTCCTCCAGGTCGAGGATCACACCGTCGGCGAGCGCGGACGCCTTCGCGTACCGATCGGGGCGGTCGGCGGGGCAGAACAGCAGCGCGGGCCCGAGCGTGAACGCGCTCATCGTGCCGCGTCCTGGCACCACCAGAGCACCGAACGGGTGGCGGTCGCGACGACGACCCCATCCTGGTTCTCCCCGGTGTGCTCGAGCGTGACCACGCCCTGCCCGGGCCGCGAGGACGAGAGGCGCTTCGACGTGACGACCGTCGACGAGTACAGGGTGTCGCCGTGGAACAGCGGGTGCGGGAACCGCACGTTGGTGAACCCGAGGTTCGCGACGATCGTCCCCTGCGTGAGCTGCGCGACGGACGACCCGACCAGCACCGACAGCGTCATGAGCGAGTTCACGAGCCGCGCCCCGAACGGCTGGGACGAGGCGAACGCCGCGTCGAGGTGCAGCGCCTGCGGGTTCATCGTCAACGTCGAGAACAGCACGTTGTCCGCCTCGGTCAGGGTCCGGCCGGGCCGGTGCACGTACCGCACGTCGAGCGCGAGCTCCTCGTAGAACAGCCCCCGCTGCACCACGTCAGACGTCATCGCGGCGCCCCGGCGAACCCGAGCTCGCGCGCGATCACCATGAGCTGGACCTCGGTGGTCCCCTCGCCGATCTCGAGGATCTTCGAGTCGCGGTAGTGCCGGGCGACGGCGTTCTCGTTCATGACGCCGTTGCCGCCGAAGATCTGCGCGGCGTCGTGCGCGTTGGCCATGGCGGCCTCGCTGCCGATGAGCTTGGCGAGGCTGGCCTCGAGCTTGAACGGCTGGCCGGCGACGAGCCGCTGGGCGGCGTCGAGCCATGCGAGCCGCGCGGAGTGGGCCCGGGACTCCATGCGCGCGAGGGTGAACGCGATGTGCTGGTTCGAGCCGATGGGGTGGCCGAACACGTTGCGGCTGCGCGCGTACCGCACGGCCTCTTCGAGGCAGCCCTGGGCGGCACCGGAGCACAGGGCGGCGAAGGCGACGCGACCTTCGTCGAGCGTCTGGATGAACTGCGCGAAGCCGCGGCCGCGCTCGCCGAGGAGGTTCGCGGCGGGGACGCGGACGTCGTCGAAGGCCAGGGGGTGGGTGTCCGACGTGTGCCAGCCGACCTTGTCGTAGGGGGGCAGGACGGTGAACCCGGGCGTTCCCGAGGGGACGAGGATCGCGGTGAGTTCCTTCTTCACGGACCCGTCGGGGCGCGTCGACATCCCGGTGACGGCCGTGATCGTGACGAGCCGGGTGATCGCCGTCCCCGAGTTGGTGATGAACTGCTTGGTCCCGTTGATGACCCACTCGTCACCGACCAGCTCGGCCGTCGTCTTCGTGCCCGCCGCGTCGGAGCCCGCGTCCGCCTCCGTCAGGCCGAACGCCGCCAGCGCCCGGCCCGAGGCGAGCATGGGGATCCACTCCTCCTTCTGCGCGTCGGTCCCGGACCGCCAGACGGGCATCGCCCCGAGCCCGACCCCGGCCTCGAGCGTGACCGCGATCGACTGGTCGACGCGCGCGAGCTGCTCGACCGCGAGGCACAGGTCGACGTAGTCGCGGCCCTGACCGCCGTGGGAGCGGGGGAACGGCAGGCCGAACAGCCCCATGTCGCCCATCTCGGAGAGGATCTCGTACGGCAGCTCCCGCTTGGTGTCGTACTCGTACGCGGCGGGGGCGACGACGGTGTCGGCGAAGTCGCGCACCTCGTCGCGGAGCTTCTGCTGCTCAGGGGTGAGGTCGTGGCTCATTCCGGGGTCCCTTCGTGGGGGTGGCCGCTGATGGTGGCCACCACGTGGTCGAGAGCCACCCGGTCGGTCGGTCGGACCGTGAGGGTGACGATGCCGTCGCCTGGGGCGACGACCCGGTGCTCCATCTTCATCGCCTCGATGACGAGGAGGGTCTGCCCGGCGACGACCTCGTCGCCGGACTCGACGTCGACCGAGACGACGATGCCGGGCATGGGGGAGCGGACCACGGGGTCCGCGGGGAGGTCGCCGCGCACGAGGGCGGCCAGGGAGTCGGCGACGCGCTCGGCGCGCGTGCGGAACCGGAGCTCGGTCGACGTGCCGTCGGCGCCGACCCAGGTGACGGGGCCGTCCGTCGCGAGGCGCACGGGGTGGACGACGCCGGCGAGCTCGACCTCGGCCGCGTCAGGGCCGCGCCGCACGAGCGCCGCGGCGAGGGGTGCGCCGCCGTCGACCGTCACGGTCGCCGCGTGCGCGGGGCCGAGCACGCGGACCTCGACGGCGGAGTCGGGGCCGGTCACGACGTCGTAGCGCACCGGGAGGGGGTCGCCGAGCCGCCAGCCGTCCGAGCGCCACGCGAGCGACCGTGGTGCAGAGGCGTCCCGCGAGGGTGCGCTGCCGTCCGGGAGCGCGGCGACGCCGGACGTCGTCGATCCCAGGAGGTCGTCGGCGGTCAGCGACGCGTGCCGCCACAGCACGGCGGCGACGGGGGCGACGGGGTCGACGGGCCGGGCGGCGGTCGCGGTCGGGATCAGGCGGGCGAGCAGCCCGGTGTCGAGCCGCCCGGCGCGCACGTCGGGCGACGCGAGCACGGACCGCAGGAACGCGATGTTCGTCCGGACGCCGAGCACGGTCGTCCGGGCCAGCGCGGCGTCCAGCCGGGCGAGGGCCTGCGCCCGCGACGGCGCCCAGGCGACGACCTTCGACAGCATCGGGTCGTACGCGGACCCGATCTCGAGCCCGGGCCGCAGCGCGCTGTCGACGCGCACGCCCTCCCCGGTCGGCTCGTCCAGCAGCAGGACGGACCCGGTCGTCGGCAGGAAGTCGCGGGACGGGTCCTCGGCGTAGACGCGGGCCTCGACGGCGTGCCCGGTGAGCCGCACGTCGTCCTGCGCGAACGTCAGGGGCTCGCCGGCGGCGACGCGGAGCTGCCACTCCACGAGGTCGAGCCCGGTGACGAGCTCGGTGACGGGGTGCTCGACCTGGAGCCGGGTGTTCATCTCCATGAAGAAGAACTCCGTGGGGTCGTCGTCGGACACCAGGAACTCCACGGTCCCCGCGCCGACGTACCCGACGCTGCGGGCGACGTCGCAGGCGGCCTCGCCGATCCGTGAGCGGGTCGCGGCGTCGAGCAGCGCGGACGGCGCCTCCTCGACGACTTTCTGGTGCCGCCGCTGCAGCGAGCACTCGCGCTCGCCGAGGTGGACGACCGTGCCGTGCGTGTCGGCGAGCAGCTGCACCTCGATGTGCCGCGGCGCGTGCACGAACCGCTCGATGAGCAGGGTGTCGTCCCCGAACGCTGCACCGGCGACCCGGCGGGACGCGGCGAGCGCGTCGGGCAGCTCCGACGGCGACTCGACGACCGTCATGCCCTTGCCGCCCCCGCCGGCCGAGGGCTTGACGAGCACCGGGTAGCCGACGGCGGCCGCGGCGGCGACCACGTCGGCGTCGGAGAGCCCGGGCAGCGCGACCCCGGGGATCACGGGCACCCCCGCCGCGGACACGTGCTTCTTCGCCCGGATCTTGTCGCCCATCACTGCGAGGGCGTCGATCCCGGGCCCGACGAACACGACGCCCGCCGCCTCGCACGCCTTCGCGAGGTCGGGGTTCTCGGACAGGAACCCGTACCCGGGATGGATCGCGTCGGCGCCGGAGGTGCGCGCGGCGTCGAGCACCGCGTCCACCGACAGGTACGACGCCCGTGGCTCGGTGGGCCCGAGCCGGACCGCGGTGTCGGCGAGCGCGACGTGCCGGGCGTCCCGGTCGGCGTCGCTGTAGACGGCCACGGACCGGATGCCCATCCGGCGCAGCGTCGCGATCACCCGGCAGGCGATCTCGCCGCGGTTGGCCACCAGCACGTTCCGGAACATCGCGCTCACATCCGGAACAGCCCGAGGCGGGGCTCGCCGAGGGGGACCGTCGCGCACACGTCGAGCGCCATGCCGAGCACGCGGCGGGTGTCGAGCGGGTCGATGATGCCGTCGTCCCACAGCCGTGCCGTCGAGTAGTACGGGCTGCCCTGCGTCTCGTACTGCGCGCGCAGCGGGGCGCGGAACGCCTCCTCGTCGTCGGCCGACCACACCTCGCCGCGTGCCTCGAGCTGCTCCCGACGGACCGTGGCGAGCACGGCCGACGCCTGTGCGCCGCCCATCACCGAGATGCGGCTCGCCGGCCACATCCACAGGAACCGCGGCGAGTACGCCCGCCCGCACATCGAGTAGTTCCCGGCCCCGAACGAGCCGCCGATGACGACCGTGAGCTTCGGGACGCGCGTCGTCGCGACGGCGGTGACCATCTTGGCGCCGTGCTTCGCGATGCCGCCCGCCTCGTAGTCACGGCCGACCATGAACCCGGAGATGTTCTGCAGGAACACCAGGGGGATGCCGCGCTGGTCGCACAGCTCGACGAAGTGCGCGCCCTTGAGCGCGGACTCGCTGAACAGCACCCCGTTGTTCGCGACGATCCCGACGGGGTGCCCGTGCAGGCGGGCGAACCCCGTGACGAGCGTCGGGCCGTACTCGCGCTTGAACTCGTGCAGCTCGCTGCCGTCGACGAGCCGGGCGACGACCTCGCGGACGTCGTAGGCGGTCTGCAGGTCGGTGGGGACGACGCCGTACAACGACGCCTCGTCGACCTTCGGCGGCCGTGTCTCGGCGACGTCCCAGGCCGTGGTCCGGGGTGCCGGGAGCGTCGAGACGATGTCGCGGACGATCTGCAGCGCGTGCGCGTCGTTCTCCGCGAGGTGGTCGGTGACGCCCGACGTCCGCGCGTGCAGCTCGCCGCCGCCCAGGTCCTCGGCCGTGACGACCTCGCCGGTCGCCGCCTTCACCAGCGGTGGGCCGCCCAGGAAGATCGTCCCCTGACCGCGCACGATCACCGTCTCGTCGCTCATCGCCGGCACGTACGCGCCGCCGGCCGTGCACGAGCCCATGACGCACGCGACCTGCGGGATGCCCTCGGCGGACATCCGGGCCTGGTGGAAGAAGATCCGGCCGAAGTGGTCGCGGTCCGGGAACACCTCGTCCTGCTTCGGCAGGTACGCCCCGCCGGAGTCGACGAGGTAGACGCACGGGAGGCGGTTCTCGAGCGCGATCTCCTGCGCCCGCAGGTGTTTCTTCACCGTGAGCGGGTAGTAGGTGCCGCCCTTCACCGTGGCGTCGTTGGACAGGACCATGACGTGCCGGCCGTGTACGAGGCCGATGCCGGCGATGACCCCGGCGCCCGGGGCGTCCCCGTCGTAGAGCTCGTGGGCGGCGAGGGGGGCCACCTCGAGGAAGGGGCTGCCGTCGTCGAGGAGCACGTCGATGCGCTCGCGGGGGAGCAGCTTGCCGCGGGCGACGTGGCGCTCGCGGGACCGCTCGGGGCCGCCGAGGGCTGCGGTGCGGATCGTCGCGCGGAGCTGTGCGACGAGGGTGCGTTGGGCGTCGTCGTTCGCGAGGAACGCCGGCGCGGACGGGTCGGCGGCGGTGCGCAGTGTCTCCATCGACGGGGTCTCCGGGGGATGACGGAGTGGACTGAGTTAGTGATCGCTAACTGAAATGACGCTAGTCTGCGGGCACGCAGTTGTCCACGGATGAGCGGGGTGGAGATGGCCGACGAGCCGCTCGCGGTCGACGTGCGGCCCACGGCCCGGCTCCGCGCCAAGGCCGAGCGTCGCAGCGCGCTCCTCGAAGCTGCTGCCCGGCTGTTCGCCCGTCACGGGTTCGAGGGGGTCTCGATCGAGGACCTCGGGTCGTCCGCCGGCGTCAGCGGGCCGGCGGTCTACCGGCACTTCCCGAGCAAGCAGGCCGTGCTCGGCGCGCTCCTCGTCGAGGTCAGCGACCGGCTGCTCGTCGGGGGCCGCGCCGTGGTGGACACCGCGCCGTCCG
>NZ_BONK01000012.1 GCF_016862675.1 Cellulomonas chitinilytica
CCCGCCGCTCCCGTTGCACCGGCTGCGGCTGGCGGGCGACCTCGGCGAGGTCCGGGAGCGGACCCTGGCGTTCGACGGGGCCGAGGTCGCGCGGCTCGCGTCGTCGTCCGGCGTGGACCTCAGCCCCGGCGAGGCCGACGAGCTGCGGGGGCTGACCGGCGGGTGGCCGGTGGCGGTCCGCATGTCGCTCATGTCGCTCGCCGCGGACGACGACCCCGGTGCGCGCGTGCGACGGATGCCCGCGCTCACCGTCCCGGTCGCGGACTACCTGGTCGACGAGGTCCTCGCCGGGCTGCCCGCGCCCCTCGCGGAGTTCGTGCTGCGCGCCACGGTCGACGACGTGGTCGACCCGCTGCTCGCCGAGCGGCTCGTGCCCGGTGGTGCGCGGCTGCTCGACGAGTGCGTCGCCCGCGGCCTGTTCCTCACCCGCACGGTGCCCCTGCCGGGCGGCGCGGGCACGGGTCCCGGCGCGGCTCGGGACCGGACCGGCCCGGTCTACCGGTGGCACGCCCTGTTCGCCGCGCAGTGCCGGGTGCTGCAGGGCCGCCGCGACCCCGACCTGCTGACCGCGACCCACCGGCTCGTCGCCGAGCACCGCCGCTCCACCGACTGGGTGTCCGCCGTCCGGCACGCCTCGGCCGCCGGCGACGACGCGCTCGCCGCCGAGCTGCTGCACGCGCACTGGGCCGAGCTGCTCGTCGAGGGTGACACGGCGCTGCTGCGCCGCCTCCTGGCACAGCTCCCGGTGACGCTGTCGCGGGACCCGGGCGTCCTGCTCGCCGCGGCCGCGGCCGACCTGCAGGACGGCCGTGGCGACCTGGCCGTGCTCGCGCACGCCCGCCGTGCCGCGCAGGACGCCTGGTCGGACGCCGACGAGCTCGTCGGCCGGCTCCTCGGACCCGTCCTGTCGCCGGCCGGGCAGGCACCGGCCGCGGTGGCGTGGGCGGCACCCGCGCTGGCCGGGCCGGACGTCGACCCGGCGACCCGCGCGTTCGGCCTGTACCTCGTCGGGCGCGTCGAGGCCCAGACCGACACCGACACCCGCCGGGCCTGCGAGCACCTCGCCGAGGGCGCGACCGTCGCGACGGCGCTCGGGCTGCCGGCGATCGCCGTGGGCTGCCGGGCCGAGCAGAGCCTGCTGCTCGCGGACGACGGGGAGCTCGCGCGGGCCGACGACGCCGCGGGGACCGTGCTCGACCGCGGCGCGGAGCTCGGGTGGACGAGGACGAGCGCGCTCGCGTCCGCGCACCTCGCCCGGGGGCTGGCGGCGTTCTGGCAGGACCGGCTCGGCGACGCGCGCACCCACCTGGCGGCGGCGCAGGCGGGCGCCGGCCGGCAGCGGCCCGAGGTGGCCGTCCGCGCCGCGGCGGTGCTCGCGCTCGTCTGCCTGGCGCAGGACGACGGCGCGGGCTTCGCACGCGCCCGCGCGGCCGTCGGCCAGGACGCGCGCTGGCGGGCGCTGCCCTCGTTCGCGGACGTCCTCGGCGTCGTCGACACCGTCGCGCACGTGCGGCACGGCGACCTCGCGGCCGGGCTCGCGACCGCGCACGAGGTCGCCACCGACGTCGCGCACCCGCTCGCCGTGGTCTGGGAGGCCGAGACCGAGCGGCTCGCCGGGCACCCCGACGCCGCGGACCGCGCCCTCGACCGGCTCGGCGCCGTCCGCGTGCGCGCGCACGTCGAGGTCTCGGCGGCCCTGACGCGCGCCCTCCTGCGGTCGGCGGAGCACGACGACGCAGCCGCGCACCGCAGCCTCGAGCACGCCCTCGCCGTCGCCGCGCCCGAGGGGCTGCGCCGCCCGTTCGCCGAGCGCGCCGAGGACCTGCACGCTCTGCTCGTCGACCACCTCGCCTGGGGGAGCGCGCACGAGGAGCTCGCCGCCGGCCTGCTCGGCGCGACACCGCCGGCCCGGACCTCACGCGCGGCGGTCCGTGCCTGGGAGCTCACCGCCCGCGAGCGCGAGGTGCTGGTGCGGCTCCGGTCGACGATGACGACCACCGAGATCGGCGCCGCCCTGTTCGTCTCGACGAACACCGTCAAGACCCACCAGCGGTCCATCTACCGCAAGCTCGGCGTCCCCGGCCGCCGGGAGGCCGTGCGCCTGGCGGCCGAGCAGGGCCTCATCTAGCGGGGCGCGTCCAGCACGGCGTCAGCCGGCGACGCCTCACCCGACCTCGCCCTCCGCGTCGGGCTCGGGGACCACGTGCAGCTCGGTGATGTCGAGCCCCAGGTCGTGCAGCAGCGCCACGAGCCCGGTGAGCGCGGCCTTGTCCGGGACCCGGCAGGACAGCACGGTGCCGCTGCCGGTCGGGGTCTCGACGATGTCCGCGAAGTCGTGCAGGCGTGCGTCCCGCAGGTCCACCCCCCGCGGGCTGCCGTCGATCCTGATGTGGTACAGCACCCGACCAGCGTCCGTCGCCCCCGACCCCGACCGCCTCACGCGCACGGGGTGAGATGCGCCCGTCGGGCTCACCCCGTGCGGGTGAGGCACCGCCCGGGCCCCGGGGGAACAGTGGGAGCCACGGCGGGGAGCACCCCGCCCGCGGGGCGAGCGGCGACGGAGGCCGGCATGGCGCGCACGGTGACGGGTTGGGTCGGCTGGGTGTGGTTCGCGGCGTTCGGTCTGCTCACGGTCGGGCTGTTCAACCTGGTGGCGGGCCTGGTCGCGGCCTTCTCCTCCCAGCACGTGCTCGCCTGGACGGGCGAGGGCGTCGCGATCGTCGACGTGTCGACGTGGGGCTGGGTGCACCTGGTCCTCGGGCTGCTCCTGGTCGTCGCGGGGTTCGCGCTGTTCGGGGGGAGCGCGTGGGCCCGGTACACGGCCGTCGTGCTCGTGGTGCTCAACATGGTCGCCCAGTTCGTGTCCCTGCCGACCACGCCGTGGTGGTCGGTCGTCGTCATCGCGCTCGACCTGGTGATCCTGTGGGCGCTGATCGTCCACGGCGCCGAGGTCGAGCGCAGCCTCGCCTGAGACCGGAGGAGCAGTCATGGCTGAAGTGTTCGGACCTGTCGACCTCTACGCGATCGGGTTCCCGGAGGAGCGCGTGCCGGAGCGTGTGCGCGACGAGCTCCTCGCGCTCATCGCCTCCGACGCCGTCCGCATCGTCGACCTCGTGGTCGTCCGCAAGTCGCTCGACGGCGACCTGACCGTCATCGAGGTCGAGGACTTCGGCGACGAGCTGCAGATCACCGACGTCGAGCTCGCCGGCGCCGGCCTGACGGGCGGCGAGGACGTCGACGAGATCGGCGCGGGCCTGCCACCTGGCGGCTCGGCCCTCGTCGCGGTCGTCGAGCACGTGTGGGCCCGCGGGTTCGTCGCGGCGGCGCGCGAGGCGGGCGCCATCGTCCTGGCCTCGGAACGGATCCCTGCCGAGGTCGTCAACGCCCTCGTCGAGCTCGACGAGCTCGCCGGCGAGAGCACCACCGAGTGACACCCTGAGGAGATCGCCATGCCACCGCTCCGCCGAATGGGACGCCCCGGACTGATCGGGACCGCCGCCCGCACCGCCGTCATCGCCGGGACCGCCTCGGCGACCGTGGGGGCGGTGAACCGCCACCAGGCCAACAAGCAGGCCGCCTCCTACGAGCAGCAGCAGTGGGAGGCCCAGCAGCAGCAGGCCGCGCTCGACGAGGCCGCACGGCAGGCCGTCGCCCAGGCCCAGTACGCAGCCCCCGCCCCCGCCGCCGCTCCCACGGCGGCCGAGGACCCCCTGATCGCCAAGCTCAAGCAGCTCGCGGACCTGCACGCCGCGGGCGTGCTCGACGACGCCGAGTTCGCCGCCGCCAAGGCGAAGCTTCTCGGCTGAGAGGAGACGACGATGACGACGTTCACCGCGTGGAAGTTCGACACCCCGGACGGTGCGCAGCACGCCGCGGACGCGCTGAAGGGCGCGGAGCAGGACGGGCTCGTCAAGGTGCTCGACCGGGCGATCATCACCTGGCCGGAGGGTGCCGCCCGCCCGGACATGCACCACACGAACGAGGACAAGCGGCGCGGCACGGGCTGGGGCGCGTTCTGGGGGCTCCTGTTCGGCACGCTGTTCTTCGTCCCGGTGCTCGGCGCCGCGGCGGGTGCGGCGCTCGGCGCGATCAGCAAGGCCGTGTCGGCGGTCGGCCTGAACGAGGACCAGCTGCAGACCATCCGGGAGCAGGTGACGGTGGGGACGTCGATGCTGTGCGCGGTGACGACCGAGGGGGACATGGACCGGCTGGGCGAGCGGTTCCACGGCCTGCACTCGACGCTCGTGGCGACGAACCTGACCGAGGCGGAGAAGTCGCTCCTGATGGAGACGTTCGGCTGATCCCGCACCCGCAGGTCACAGGGGACGTGTGCCTCGGTGAACGGTCGATGAACGCTCGTCGACGGCCTCGCGCCGTCACCGTGCGACGGCCGGGGCGCACGTCCTCGCGGCTTACTGTGGCCCTGTGGAAGGGTTCTACGACAGCTTCGGGCTGCTGATCGCCGGCGCGCTCGGTGTCCTCACGGGCGCCGGTGCGACGTGGGCGTTCTGGTGGAGCGACCGCACCCAGCGCACGCTGCCCGAGACGCCCGCTCCGGTGGTCGACGACGGTGTGGTGCGCACGCTCGCGGTGCTGCGCTCCGCGGCGGTGGTGCTCGACGAGCACGACGCGGTGGTCCGGGCGAGCGCCCCGGCGCACGCCCTCGGCCTGGTGCGTGACGGCCGCATCGCGCCCGCCGCGATCCGGGACCTCGTCGCGCAGGTCCGCCGCGACGGCGTGATCCTCGACGAGGAGCTCGAGGTGCCGCGCGGCCCGGTGGGCGCGGGTGTGCTGCTTGTGCAGGTCCGGGTGGCCCAGGTCAGCGAGAAGCACCTGCTGGTGCTCGCGGAGGACCAGACGCAGGCTCGACGGCTCGAGGCGATCCGCCGCGACTTCGTCGTCAACGTCTCGCACGAGCTCAAGACGCCGGTCGGCGCGATCTCCCTGCTCGCGGAGACCATCGAGGACGCGGCGGACGACCCGACGGCGGTCCGCCGGTTCGCGGGCCGTATGCAGTCGGAGGCGACGCGGCTGTCCGCGCTCGTGCACGAGATCATCGAGCTGTCCCGGCTCCAGGTCGCCGGTGCGCTCGGGCAGCCCGCGATCGTGCATGTCGACGACGTCGTCGCCGAGGCGGTCGACCGGGCCCGCACCACGGCCGACGCGAAGAAGGTCCGGCTCGACATCGGCGGCCAGCAGGGCACCCAGGTGTTCGGCAACCGGGACCTGCTCGTCACGGCGGTGCGCAACCTGCTCGACAACGCGGTGGCGTACTCCGGGGAGGCGTCGCACGTCGGTGTCGGGGTCCGCGAGCACGAGGGCCTGGTGGAGATCGCGGTCGTCGACAACGGCATCGGCATCTCGTCGGCGGAGCAGGAGCGGGTGTTCGAGCGGTTCTACCGCGTCGACCCGGCGCGGGCGCGCGCCACGGGCGGCACCGGGCTCGGTCTGTCGATCGTCAAGCACGTGGCGGCGGACCACGGCGGGGACGTCACCGTGTGGTCCCAGCCGGGCCGCGGCTCGACGTTCACGCTGCGCCTGCCCCGGGCGGAGGTCGGCGACGCCGGCGGGCCGGCCGCGTCCGTCGAGCCCGGTCCGCTCGCGACGACGACGCCGCCGTCGGGCATCCTGAACCTGCCGACCCCCACCGACTCCCAGGACGAAGGAGCCCCCACCGTGCGCCGGAGCGCCTCATGACCCGCATCCTCGTGGTCGAGGACGAGGACTCGTACCGCGACCCCCTCACCTACCAGCTGGAGCGTGAGGGTTTCGAGGTGCTCACCGCGGCGTCCGGGACGGAGGCGCTCGAGCAGTTCGACGAGCACGGCGCCGACCTCGTGCTCCTCGACCTCATGCTGCCCGGCCTGCCCGGCACCGAGGTGTGCCGCCGCCTGCGCCTGACGAGCGACGTCCCGGTCATCATGCTCACGGCGAAGGACGACGAGATCGACAAGGTCGTCGGCCTGGAGCTCGGCGCGGACGACTACGTGACGAAGCCGTACTCGTCGCGCGAGCTGCTCGCCCGCGTGCGGGCCGTGCTGCGCCGCCGCGAGGCCCCCGTCGCCGTCGGCGTCCCCGCCGGTCACGGCCCGTCCGCCGAGCCGGACGACGACGAGCTGCTCGTGTCCGGCCCGGTCCGGATGGACGTCGAGCGGCACACGGTGCACGTGCGGGGCGACCTCGTCGCGTTCCCGCTCAAGGAGTTCGAGCTGCTGGAGATGCTGCTCCGCAACGCCGGCCGCGTGCTGACCCGCGGCCAGCTGATCGACCGGATCTGGGGCTCCGACTACGTCGGCGACACCAAGACGCTCGACGTCCACGTGAAGCGGGTCCGCGCCAAGATCGAGCTCGACCCCGCGAACCCCGTCCTCCTGGTGACGGTCCGCGGCCTCGGCTACAAGCTGACAGAAGAGGACTGACCGAACCGTCCTGTTCGTCCTCGAAGGCCCGTGTGATCTGCGCACGGGCCTTCGTCGTCCCGGACATCCGTCCGGACTCGTCGGCCAGCGTTCACCCCTGGTTCACCTGCGACAGCCCGGCCGGTCACGTGCAGTTCCTACCTTCGGCCATGCCGCGCACACCCCGGTGCGCACATGATCGACAGGACGGACCACAGTGAAGCTCCCCCTCCTCGGCCGCATCGGCTCGGTTGCCCTCGTCGGCACCCTCGCCCTCGCGCTGTCGGCGTGCGGTTCGGACAACGCGACCGACACCCCCGGAGCGACCGGCTCGGACGCCCCGGTCTCGACCCTGAGCGGCACGCTGAACGGTGGCGGCTCCAGCGCGCAGGAGAAGGCGCAGCAGGCGTGGGTCGCCGGCTTCCAGACGGCGAACCCGAACGTCACCGTCAACTACACGACCACCGACTCGGGTGCCGGCCGCAAGGGCTTCCTCGACGCGTCGCTCGACTACGCCGGCTCGGACAGCGCCCTGAACGACGAGGAGCTCGCGTCGTCGACGGACCGCTGCTTCGGCGGTTCGGGCATCGACCTGCCGGTGTACATCAGCCCCATCGCGGTCGCGTTCAACATCGACGGCGTGAAGGAGCTCAAGCTGACGCCCGACGTCGTCGCGAAGATCTTCGCGGGCACGATCACCACGTGGGACGACGCGGCCATCACGGCCCTCAACCCGGGCGCGAAGCTGTCCGGCGCGATCACGGTCGTGCACCGCTCGGACGACTCGGGCACCTCGAAGAACTTCCAGGACTACCTGTCGAAGACCGCTCCCGACGTGTGGACCTACGAGGTCTCCAACACGTGGCCGGTGCAGGTCGGCCAGGGCGCGAACGGCACGTCGGGCGTCGTCCAGACGATCCAGGCGGCGCCGGGCACGATCGGCTACGCGGACGCCTCCGCCGTCGGCTCGCTCGGCAAGGTCTCGCTCGGTGTCGGGTCGGAGTTCGTCGCCCCGACGGCCGACGCCGCCGCCAAGACGGTCGACGTCTCCCCGCGGGACGACGCCCGCGGCGAGGGTGACATCGTCATCAAGGTCGACCGCACGACCACCGAGTCGGGCGCGTACCCGGCGATCCTCGTGTCCTACCTGGTGGTCTGCAACACCTACGACAGCCAGGACAAGGTCGACCTGATCAAGGGTTACGCAGGCTACGCCGCCGGCGCGGAGGGCCAGGAGAAGGCCGCGACCGCGGCCGGCTCGGCGGCGATCTCCGACGCGCTGCGCACGGACGTCCTCGCCGCGATCGACGCGATCACCGTCAAGAAGTAGTCGACCGCACCGCCGTCGTCCGGCGGCCACCCAGGGCACGACCTGGTGGCCGCCGGACGACGCCGCACCCCCACCCCGACAGGAGCACTCTGTTGGCTTCGCCCACGACAGCGACGACCCCGCCGGTCACGCCCGTCCGCACGCCTCGGCGCCGTTCGCGGCCCGCCGACCGCGGCCTCGACCGGAGCTTCCGGTACGTCGCCGTCGGGTCGGGGATGCTCATCCTGGCGACTCTCGCCTCGGTCGCGATCTTCCTGATCATCGAGGCGATGCCGGCGCTGACCCACGAGGACCTCGCCTCGGAGATCCCGTGGATCCCGAAGGGCGGCGACCTGTGGTCGGTCGTCGGCCCGCTGATCTTCGGCACGATCCTGGCGGCGATCGTGTCGCTGGTCGTCGCCGTGCCGGTCGCGGTCGGGATCGCGCTGTTCATCTCGCACTACGCGCCGCGCCGCATGGCGAACGCGCTCGGGTACGTCGTGGACCTGCTGGCGGCGATCCCGTCGGTCGTGTTCGGCCTGTGGGGCGTCATGGTGCTCGCACCGAAGGTGCAGCCGGTCTGGCAGTTCCTGGTCGACTACCTCGGCTGGATCCCGCTGTTCGCCGGTGACGCCCACGGCAACGCCTCGAACCCGCCTCGCGTGCTCATGACGACGTCGATCGTGCTCGCCGTGATGATCCTGCCCATCATCACGGCCGTGAGCCGCGAGGTGTTCCTGCAGACGCCCCGGCTGCACGAGGAGGCGGCGCTGGCCCTGGGGGCGACCCGCTGGGAGCTCATCCGCATGGCGGTCCTGCCGTTCGGCCGCTCGGGCGTGACGTCCGCGGCGATGCTCGGCCTGGGCCGCGCGCTCGGCGAGACGATGGCCGTCCTCATGATCCTGTCGCCCGGCCTGCTCTACTCGTTCAAGCTGCTCGTCGCGAGCCAGCAGCAGACGATCGCGGCGAACATCGCCGCCCGCTTCAACGACGCGAACGACATCGGCCGCTCGACGCTGATCGCGACGGGTCTGGCGCTGTTCGTCATCACGCTGCTCGTCAATCTGGCTGCCCGCGCGATCATCGCGCGGCGCAAGGACTTCTCGGGAGCGAACTGACGTGACCGTCACCGACACCCTCACGCCCGACGCGTCGGCCCTGCGTCTCGCGCTGACGCAGGTCGACCCGGCGCGCCGGCGCAAGGACCGCTTCATGCGGGGGCTCATCTACGCGGCGTTCGTGCTCGCGATGATCCCGCTGGTCTCCCTCATCTGGAGCGTGCTCGCGAACGGCCTCGGCCGCTTCGACCTGTACTTCCTCACGCACTCGATGCGCAACGTGTACGGCGGCATGGACGCCGGCGGCGTCTACCACGCGCTGCTCGGCACGCTCCTCATCACCGGCCTCGCCGCGCTCATCTCGGTGCCGATCGGCATCCTCACGGCCGTCTACCTCGTCGAGTACGGGTCCGGCGCCCTGGCCCGGTCGGTGACGTTCTTCGTCGACGTCATGACGGGCATCCCGTCGATCGTCGCGGGCCTGTTCGCGTTCTCGCTGTTCTACCTCGTGGTCGGACCGGACTCACGCAGCGGATTCGTCGGGGCCGTGGCCCTGTCGGTGCTCATGATCCCGATCGTCATCCGCTCGACGGAGGAGATGCTGCGGCTCGTCCCGAACGAGCTGCGCGAGGCGTCCCTCGCCCTCGGGGTCCCGAAGTGGCTGACGATCATCCGGGTCGTGCTGCGGACCGCCGTCGCGGGCATCACGACGGGCGTGATGATCGCGATCGCCCGCGTCATCGGCGAGACGGCCCCGCTGCTCATCACGGTCGGCGCGACGGACTCGATCAACCGGGACCCGTTCGAGGGCAACATGATGACGCTGCCCGTGTACGTGTACCGCCAGTACGCGGCGGGCCTGGTGCCCTGCACCCCGGGCGACGCCGCGTGCATCCCGACGATCAACTACGACCGGGCCTGGAGCGCCGCGCTCGTGCTCATCCTGGTCGTCATGCTGCTCAACCTCGTGGCGCGCGGCGTGAGCCGCTGGTTCGCGCCCAAGACCCGGGCCTGACGCCCACCGGCCCGGCCCCTCAAGGAGAACGACCATGGCACAGCGCATCGACGTCAAGGACCTGAACATCTACTACAGCGACTTCCTCGCGGTCGCGAACGTGGAGATGTCCGTCGACCCGCGGTCGGTGACCGCGTTCATCGGCCCGTCCGGCTGCGGCAAGTCGACGTTCCTGCGGACGCTCAACCGCATGCACGAGGTGATCCCCGGCGCGCACGTGCAGGGGACCGTCGCGATGGACGGCATCGACCTGTACGGCGCGGACGTCGACCCGGTCGCGGTCCGCCGGCAGGTGGGCATGGTGTTCCAGCGCCCGAACCCGTTCCCGACGATGTCCATCGCGGACAACGTGCTCGCGGGCATCCGGCTGAACAACAAGCGCATCTCGAAGTCCGACGCCGAGGAGGTCGTCGAGACCTCGCTGCGGGCCGCGAACCTGTGGAACGAGGTCAAGGACCGGCTGAACCGTCCGGGCTCGGGCCTGTCGGGCGGTCAGCAGCAGCGGCTGTGCATCGCGCGCGCCATCGCCGTCAAGCCGCAGGTGCTCCTCATGGACGAGCCGTGCTCCGCGCTCGACCCGATCTCGACCCTCGCCATCGAGGACCTGATCGCCGAGCTCAAGTCGGACTACACGATCGTGATCGTCACGCACAACATGCAGCAGGCGGCCCGCGTGTCCGACCGGACGGCCTTCTTCAACCTCGCGGCGACGGGTCAGCCCGGCCGCCTCGTCGAGATCGACGACACGTCGACGATCTTCTCCTCGCCGCGCGAGCAGGCCACGGAGGACTACATCTCCGGCCGCTTCGGGTGACCGTCCGCGCGTGACCGTGCGCCCCTGACCGTGCGCGCCCCTGATCGTCCCGCCCCGGGGGAGGCGGGCTGTGAAGGACGAAGCGGCGGGACCCGCCCTCCCGGGGCAGGTCCCGCCGCTTCGTCGCGTCCGGTCGGCGCTGACGCCGCCGGACGAGGGTTCAGGAGCTCTTCGACGGCGACGGGCTGGGCTCCTGCGTCGGCACCGCGCTCGCGTACTCGGGCAGCGTGCCGTCGAGCACCGGGACGTCGAGCGTGATCGAGCCGCCGCCGGCCGTCTTCACGGTGAGCGGGGCGACCTCGCCGGGGGAGACCTCGACGGCGGTGATCTCGACGTCCGCGTGGCCGTCCTCGTCGGAGCCGTCCAGCAGCAGCGTCTCCTTGGGGCCGAGCTCGAGGGTCGTCGGGTCGGCGTCGCCGAACGTCAGGGTGACGGTCTGGTCCTCGTCGCCGTCGTTGACGAGCGCGCCCTCGAGCCGGCCGACGTCGCCCTTGCCCTGGCTGAGCACCAGGAGGTTCGTGCCGCGGACGTCGCCGAGGACGAAGCGCACGCCGTCCGACGCGCTGTACTGGTCCTCGGTGGTCATCGGGTTGGTGGCCGAGCAGCCGGAGAGGACCGCACCGAGGACGGCCGCGCCGCCGGTGAGGGCCAGCAGGCGGCGGGTGCGGGGGCGGAGCGAGGTCACGGTGACTCCTCGGGGCGTCGGGCGCGCCGCTGGCGCGGGTCCGGTCGCGGACGGTGCGGTCGGACCGGGCGCGGTGCGTGGCGGTCCGCGGCAAGCCTAGCCGCCCGGGCGGGTAGGGGCAGACGCACGTCCACGCTACCGGGCGGGGCGTGCGGCGGGGCCGGTCCAAGGTCCCGGCCGCGGGGCGCGCGACCTGGCACGATCTCCGTGACACGTCTCTGACCTGCGACGATGCAGTCGACGCGCCGTCCAGGACCAAATTTCCGCGTGATAAGATAGTCCTCTGCGAAAGGGGACACCTGCAGATGACTTTCACTGTTGGGGAGACCGTTGTCTACCCGCACCACGGTGCGGCATTGATCGAAGAGATCAAGACCAGGACCATCCGCGGAGAGGACAAGATCTACCTCAAGCTCAAGGTCGCTCAGGGGGACCTGACCATCGAGGTGCCGGCGGAGAACGTCGACCTCGTGGGTGTGCGGGACGTCGTCGGGCAGGAGGGCCTCGAGAAGGTCTTCGACGTGCTGCGCGCGCCGTACACCGAGGAGCCGACCAACTGGTCGCGCCGCTACAAGGCGAACCTCGAGAAGCTCGCGTCGGGCGACGTCATCAAGGTCGCGGAGGTCGTCCGCGACCTGTCGCGTCGTGACGCCGACCGTGGCCTGTCCGCGGGCGAGAAGCGCATGCTCGCCAAGGCCCGTCAGATCCTCGTCTCGGAGCTCGCCCTCGCGGAGCACACCGAGGAGGACAAGGCCGAGGCGATCCTCGACGAGGTCCTCGCGTCCTGACGCGCCCGCACCTCAGGTGAGCGTCGCCGCCGTCCTGACCGCCGCCGGGAGCGGGTCCCGGCTCGGTCACGCACTTCCGAAGGCCCTCGTCCCGTTGGCGGGGGAGCCGCTCGTCCGTCACGCCGCCCGTCGCCTCCTGGCGGCGCGTGCCGCCGACGGGCAGCGCATCGAGACGCTCGTCGTCACCGCACCCGCGGACCACGTCGCGCACGTCGAACGCAGCCTCACGGGGCTCGCGGACGGCGTGCGCGTCGTCGTCGTGGCCGGCGGTCCGACCCGGCAGGCGTCCGTGGCGGCGGCCCTGGCCGTGCTCGGGGCGCCCGTGCCGTCGGGTGCCTCGGCCGCGGGTGTCCGTCCGACCGACGACGCCCCAGGAGACCCGACGGTCGTCCTCGTGCACGACGCGGCGCGGCCGCTGGCCCCCGAGGAGCTCGTCGGCCGGGTGATCGACGCCGTCCGCGCGGGCCGGTCCGCCGTCGTCCCGGGGATGCCGGTCACGGACACCATCAAGCAGGTCGACGCGCCGCAGGGCGCCGCCGAGGGGCTCGCGGCCGCGCGGGTGCTCGCCACCGTGGCCCGTGAGCAGCTCCGGGCCGTCCAGACGCCGCAGGGCTTCACGTTCGACGTGCTCCGGACGGCGCACGCCGCGGCCGCCGCGCACGCGCACGACGAGGCGCTGGCGGCGTCCGACGACGCGGGGCTCGTCGAGCGGACGGGCGGCGCCGTGTGGGTCGTCGACGGCGACGAGCGTGCCGCGAAGATCACCACGCCGCGCGACCTCGCGATCGCCGAGCTCCTGCTGCGTGACGAGCGCGCCGCCGTCCCCGCCGACGACACCACGGACGGTGCCCCGCGCCGCACCGTCGAGACCGCACAGGAGCCCCGATGACCGCCCTGCCGCGCACGGGCATCGGCGTGGACGTGCACGCCTACGACCCCGACCCTGAGCCGGGGGCGGTGCTGCACCTCGCCGGCCTCGCGTGGCCGGGGGAGCGCCCCCTCGCCGGGCACTCCGACGCCGACGTCGCGGCGCACGCGGCCGCGGACGCCCTGCTGTCGGCCGCGGGGCTGGGCGACCTCGGGTCGAACTTCGGGACGTCGGAGCCGCAGTGGGCGGGTGCGGCCGGTGCGGTGCTGCTCGCGGAGGCGGCGCGCCGGGTGCGGGCGGCGGGGTTCGAGGTCGGGAACGTCGTCGTGCAGGTGATCGGGAACCGGCCCCGGATCGGTCAGCGGCGGGCGGAGGCCGAGGGGGTGCTGTCGTCGGCCGCGGGGGCGCCGGTGAGCGTCTCGGCGACGACCACGGACGGGCTCGGGCTCACGGGCCGCGGCGACGGGGTGGCGGCGGTCGCGACGGCGCTCGTCGTGCCGTCGTCCGGCGCCTGACCCGGTCCGGCACCCGTCACCCGGCGTCGTCCGCCCGTCGAGCCCAGCAGCACGCCCGCGACCACGAGCGCGCCCCACGCGATCTCCGCGGGCTCCGTGCCCTCGCGCAGCAGCAGCCACGACGCGCCCATCCCGACGACCGGCACGAGCATCGAGAACGGGGCGACGGTGCTCGACGGGTGTCGGCCCATGAGCGTCGTCCAGATGCCCGAGCCCCCCACCGTCGCGACGAGCACGGTGAACGCCAGCCCGGCGAGGGCCAGCAGCCCCGTGCGGGTGGTGAGGCCGTGGAAGGACGCGGCGATCCGGTCGGGCCCCTCGACGGCGAGCGACAGGGCGGCCAGCGGGATCGGCGGCACGACCGACATCCACAGCATCAGCCGGAACCCCTCGCCGGGCGCGTGCTGCATCGCGCGCCGGTTGCCGAGGTTGCCGACGGCCCACCCGAGGCCGCCGCACAGGGTCAGGACGACCGGCAGCAGGGTCGCGCCCCCGTCGAGCCCCGCCCGGTGCGCGGCGATGCCGCCGAGCCCGGCGACGGCGACGGCGACGCCCAGCGCCTGCCGTCCGCTGATCCGCTCCCGCAGGAACCCCGCGGCCAGCAGCACCGTGAACGGCGCCGAGGACTGTAGGACGAGCGACGCCAGCCCGGTGGGCATGCCGGTGTCCATCGCCAGGTACAGGAAGACGAACTGCAGCACCCCGAACCCGAGGCCGTACAGCAGCACCCAGCGCCACGGCGCCGAGGGGCGACGCACCCACAGCAGCGTCGGGACGGCGAGCAGCGTGAACCGCAGCGCCACGAGCAGGAACGGGGGGAACTGCTGCAGGGACAGGTGGATCGCCGGGAAGTTCAGGCCCCAGGCGACCGCGACGAGGACGGCGAGGAGGCGGTCGCGAGCGGGCATGACCGCACCCTGCCGCGCGCACGGGCTTCAGCACCATCGAAATGTTCTGCTGTTTCCTTGTAGCGTTCCTTCATGGATGCCCGCTCCCTCGAGGTGCTGCGGACCGTCGGCTCGCAGGGTGGGGTCACGGCCGCCGCCCGCACGCTGCACCTCACGCCGTCGGCGGTGTCGCAGCAGGTCGCCGTGCTGCAGCGCGAGGTCGGGGTCCCGCTCACGGAGCGCGTCGGGCGTGGCCTGCGGCTGACGGCCGCCGGGGAGGCGCTCGCGCACGCGGCCGTCGACGTCGCCGTCGCGCTCGAGCGTGCCCGGGCGGCGTGCGACGCGTTCCTGGAGCGCCCGACGGGCGTCGTCCGAGTGTCGTCGTTCCAGAGCGGCGCGCAGCTCCTGCTGCCCGGCCTCCTGACACGGGTGGCGGCGCTCGACGGGATCACGCTCGAGGCCCTCGACGAGGACGTCGCGCAGGACGACTTCGTGGCCCTGACCGACCACATCGACATCGTCGTCGCGCACCGCCCCGACCCGAGCCCGCCGTGGACGTCCCGCCCGGGTGCGGCGGCCGTCCGCGTCGTGCCGCTGCTGCGCGAGCCGCTCGACGTCGCCGTGCCGGTCGGGCACCCGCTCGCGGACCGGGACGCCGTGCGCCCCGCGGACCTCGTGGACGTGCCCTGGATCGCCGTGCGCGAGGGCTTCCCGGTCGCCACCGTGCTCGCGGCGGTCGCGGACAGGTCCGGCGGGACGCCGCGCATCGTGCACCGGATCAACGACTTCCACGTCATCGAGGCGCTCGTCGCCGCCGGCCACGGGGTGTCGCTCCTGCCCCGCCACACGTTCGGCGGGAGCACCCGGGTGCGGCTCGTCCCGCTGGCGGAGATCCGCGCCGGACGGCGGGTCGACGCGCTGCTGCGGGCGGACCGGGCCGAGCGTCTCGTGGTGCGGCGTGTGCTCGACGAGCTGCGGGCCGTCGTCGCGGGGATCGTGGGTCCGCCGCCCCTCGACTGACGTCGGCCGTCCGGGGGACATCGGCGCGTGCGTGCGGTCCGGCGGCCGAGATGCCGCGGGCGACCACTTCCGTCGGGTTCCGGGTCACGGTACGGTCCTGGACGTGACAGAGCCGTCCCGAGCAGCCGACCCGACCGCGCCATCGCCGTTGGGAGCGCTCTCGCGGACCGGTGCGGCCCCGCTGGCCGCGCGGGTCCCGGCCGCGCCACGCGTCCGGCTCCGGGTCCGGATCCCGCTCGACGTGCTCGAGGCCACGCACGCGGGCCTGCAGGACGTCGACGACCAGCACCGTCCGCCGCCGTCCGACGAGACCCCGCCGCCCCTGCCGCTCTGAGCCGGTCGTGCCCGTCAGGGGATGAGCACGAGCTTGCCCCGCGCGTGACCCGCGCGGCTGTCCCGGTGCGCGTCCGCGGCGTCCTCCAGCGGGTACGTGCGCGCGACGCGGACGTCGAGCGTCCCGTCGGCGGCCAGCTCCGCGAGCTGCGCCCGTGCGGCCTCCCGCACGGCTGTCCCCGGGTCGGCCCCGGGACCGCCGCCGAGGGCGCGGATGCCCAGCTCGCCGGCACGGCGGAACCCCGCGATCGTCGCGATCCGTGACCGGTCCGCGACCGTCTCGACGGACACGTCGAGCGCCTCGTCCGAGCCGACCGTGTCGACGGCGACCGTGACCGGGCCGGTGTCCCGGGCGATCTCCCGGACCCGGTCGAGCAGCCCCTCGCCGTACGTCACGGGGATCGCGCCCAGGTCACGCAGGTCGTCCTGGGTCTCCGGCGAGCTCGTCGCGATCACCCGGGCGCCGCGCAGCACGGCGAGCTGCACCACCATCCTCCCGACGGCGCCCGACCCGCCGTGGACCAGCACCACGTCGCCGTCGTGCGCCCCCGTCGCGGACAGCGTGTGCACCGCCGTCGCGCCCGTCAGCAGCAGGCCGGACGCGGCGGCCCAGCTCAGGCTCGTCGGCCGGCGGCACGTCACCTGCTCCGAGACCTCCAGCCGGTCCGCGTAGCCCCCGGAGACGCGCCAGGCGATGATCTCGTCGCCCGGGGCGAGCCAGCGGACCGACGGCCCGACCGCGCCCACCACACCGGCGATCTCGTAGCCGAGCCGCAGGGGGAGACGTCCGGGGTCGTTGCCGGGTCCCTCGGCGTACATCTTCCAGTCGATCGGGTTCACGGCCGCGGCCCGCACCTCGACGATGACGTTGCCCGGCCCGGGCTCCCCCGCGTCGACCTCGATGGTGCGCAGGACCTCCGGCCCGCCGAACGCGGTCGCGACGACCGCCCTGCTGCGTAGTGCCACCGGCACAGACTGCACCGGTCACCCGTTCGCCGCCAGAGTCCGCCGTTCCTGTCCGCTCACCTCACCCGGACGGGTGACCTCAGGCGACCGCCTCCGGCACGCGCTCGAGCCCTTCGACGGGTCCGAGCACCCGGTCGAGGTACGGGTTCGAGAACATCCCCTCGGGGTCCGCCTGGTTCCGGACCCGCTGCGCGTCGGCGAACCGCGGGTAGACGAGACCGAGGCGCTCGGCGTCCAGCCAGTGGATCTTGCCCCAGTGCGGCCGGCCCTCGACCTGCGCGACGATCCGCTCGACCGCGGAGAAGTAGCGCGTGAACGGCAGGCGCACGTACTGGTGGACGGCGACGTAGGCCGTCTCGCGGCCGTGCGCGGTGGACAGCCACAGGTCGTCCTGCGCGGCGAACCGGACCTCGACGGGGAACGGGAGGCGCTCGCCCGACGCCTCGATCCAGCGGTCGATCTCCTCCAGCACACCGGTCAGCTCGGCGCGGGGCACCGCGTACTCCATCTCGCGGAACTTCACCCGGCGCGGCGAGATGAACACCTCGGCGGACGGGGCCGTGTAGCGGCGGGCGCTCAGGGCGCGGGCGGCGAGGCCGTTGATGGTGGCCGTCGCCGGGGGCACGAGCGTCGCGACCCGGTTGGTCAGCGAGAACAGGCCGTTGGACAGCAGCTCGTCGTCGACGAAGGAGCGCACCGGGTTGAGCCGCTGGTGCACGTCGTCCGGGATGCGGTTGTTGCGCTTGGTCAGCGCCCGCCGGGTGTGCGGGAACCAGTAGAACTCGAAGTGGTCGTTGCCGTCGACGAGCTCGTCGAGGCCGTCGAGCACGTCGTCGAGGGCCCACGGCTCCTCGCGGGCCTCGAGCCGGAACGCGGGCACGACCTCGAGCGTGACGGCCGCGAGCACGCCGACGCTGCCCAGGCCGAGCCGGGCGAGCTCGAAGAGCTCGGGTCGCCGGGTGCTCGACGTCTCGACGACGTCGCCGGTCGCCGTGACGATCCGCGCGCCGACGACCTGCGTGGCGAGTCCGCCGAGCCGCGCCCCGGTGCCGTGCGTGCCGGTCGAGATCGCGCCCGCGATGGACTGCTTGTCGATGTCGCCGAGGTTGCGCATGGCGAGGCCGTGCTGCGCGAGGAGGGTGTTGAGCGCGCCGAGCCGGATGCCGGCGCCGACGGTGACGTGCGTGGAGCCGTCCGGCTGGGGCGCGACACGCTCGAGTGCGTGGACCGCGTCGAGGACCACCTGGACGCCGTCCGTGACGGCCGCAGGGGTGAACGAGTGGCCGCCGCCGACGGCCCGCACTCGCATGCCCTCGGCGCCGGCGCGCCGCACGGTCGAGACGAGTTCGTCCAGATTGTGCGGGTATGACACGCTTCGCGGCGTCGCGTGCGCAGTGCGCGCCCAGTTCTGCCACGGCGCGACGGCATGCGGTCGTCCCATATCTTCAAGAGTCGACCTGGTCGGTTGTCCAAGTCAAGTGTGCACAGTCCTTGACTATCGTCATGACTGCCATTGAGATGTGTCGTGGGGATGGGCGGTCCCGCGTGCCGGCCGGTGTCGGCGGGGTCGTGATCACAGGGAGGGGACCGGCATGAATCGCTTGCCCGTGGCCGAGAGGCGCGAGCAGCTGATCGAGGCTGCGCTCGCAGTCGCGAGCCGCGACGGCATCGACGCCGCGACCGTCCGGGCCATCGCGGCCGAGGCGGGCGTGTCGCTCGGCGTCGTGCACTACTGCTTCCAGGACAAGGACGAGCTGCTGCGTGCGATGGCGCACGCCATCACGTCGCAGAACCTCGCGCGCAGCCTGGGCGACCTGCCCGAGCACGCCGACCTCGACACGGTGGTCGACGGGGTCGTCGACGCCCTCTGGACGGGCATCAGCGAGTCGCGCGGGCCGCAGCTCCTGTCGTACGAGCTCACGACGAGCTCGCTGCGGCACGCCGAGCTGAACCAGGTCGCCATCGAGCAGTACCGCGGGCAGTGGTCCGCGGCCGAGCAGGTGCTCGAGCTCATCGAGCGGACCGCCCAGATCGGCTGGGCGATCCCGCGCTCGCAGGTGGCGCGCGCGATCGTGGCGGTGATCGACGGCTACTCGCTCGCGTGGCTCGTGGACGCCGACGGCGAGCAGGCGCGTGCCGGCCTGCAGGGGTTCGGCCAGTTCCTCAAGACGCTGGCCGTGCCCGCCGCGCTCGAGCCCGACGAGGGCGACCACGCCTCCGTCGGCGCGCCCGACGGCGCCACCGCGTGAGCACCAGCCCGTCGACGCACCTCCGCGCGGGAGTCACCCCCGTGCAGCGGCGCGCCCGGGTCGCCGCGTCCGCGGGCTTCGCGACCCAGGGCTTCGTGTTCGCGATGGTCCTCACGAGCCTCACCGCGTTCAAGGACCGCTACGGCATCGGCGACCTCACCATCGCCGCCGTCATCCTCGGCGTCTGCGTCATGGCGGGCGTCGGCACGTTCCTCGCGGACCGGGTCGCCCGGACCTCCGGCGGGAGCCGCGCCGTGCTGACCGCCGGGCTCGGCGTCGTCGCGGCCGCCGTCGTGGTCGTCTCGACCGCCCCGGTGTTCGCCGTGCTCGCCGTCGGGTTCGCGATCTACGGCGTCGGCCTCGGGATGGTCGACGCCGGGACGAACATGCAGGCGGTCGCGATCCAGCGGGACTACGGGCGGTCGCTGCTCACCGGGTTCTACGCCGCGTGGTCCGCGGGCGGCATCCTCGGCACGGTCGCGATCGCGGTGTCCACCGACCGGGTGCCCACCGACCCCGTCGCGCTCGTCCTGCTGTCCGGGAGCGTCGTCGCCGTCGCGGTGGCCGTCCTGGTCGCCGCGCGCGGCCGTCGCGACGAGGTCCCGCTGCACGTCGAGACCGTCGCCGTCGTGCCGTCCGTCGACGCGGCCGTGCCCGCTGCGACCGCCTCCGCGAGCACGTCGGGCCCGACCCGGCCCGACATCCCGTGGGCCCCGCTGCTGGTCCTGGGGCTGGCCGTCGTCGCGTACTACGTCAACGACCAGGCCATCTCGACGTGGAGCCCCATCTTCATGGACGAGGTGCTGAGCACCACCGGCACGCTCACGAAGCTCGGCTACGCCGCCTACCTCGCGATGACGCTGGTGTCCCGGCTCGCGGGCGACCCGTGCGTGCGCCGCTGGGGTCGTGCGCGAGTGGTGCGCGTCGCCGCGATCGTCGGCTCGGCGGGCCTCCTGCTCGTGCTGACCGCTCAGGCGCCCGAGCAGGCCATCCTCGGGTTCGCCGTCGCGGGGGCGGGCCTCGGGCTCATCGCCCCGCTGTGCTTCTCGGCCGCCGAGTCGCTCGCGCCCGGGCACGCCGACGCCGTCGTCGCCCGGCTCAACGGCTTCAACTACGTGGGCGCCGTGCTCGGCGGGGTGTTCGTCGGCGCCGTCGGCAGCGCGTCGAACCTGCGCTGGGGCTTCGCGATCCCCGCGGTGCTCGTCCTCGCCGTGGCCGTGCTCGCGGGCCGGTTCGGCTCGCTGCACCCGGCCGACCGGGACGCACCGGCCACCGCCCACCTCCCCGGGGCCGGTGCATGACCGGCACCCTCGGCGCGCGCCTCGACGAGGCCACCCGCCACCTGCCGGCGCCGCTCGCCGTCGTCGACCTCGACGCGCTCGACGCGAACGCCACCGACCTCGTCCGCCGCGCGCAGGGCACCCCGATCCGCGTCGCGAGCAAGTCCGTGCGCGTCCGGCACGTCCTCGACCAGGTGCTCGCCCGCCCCGGGTTCGCCGGGGTCATGGCCTACTCGCTGCGCGAGGCGCTGTGGCTGGCCCGCGAGGGCGTCGACGACGTGCTCATGGGCTACCCGACGGTCGACACCGGGGCGCTCGACGAGCTCGCCGCGGACCCGCGTGCCGCGGCCGCCGTCACGCTCATGGTCGACGACGTCGCGCAGGTCGAGCTCGCCGCGTCCGCCGCCGCCGCGCACGGCGCGCACCTGCGGATCTGCCTCGACATCGACGCGTCGCTGCGACTGCGCCTCGGCCCGGTCGGCGCGCACCTCGGGGTCCGCCGCTCGCCCGTCCACGGGCCGGCCGACGCCGCCGCGCTCGCGCTCGCCGCCACCCGCCGGGACGGGATCGAGGTGCGCGGCGTCATGTTCTACGAGGCACAGGTGGCGGGGCTGCCCGACACCAGCGCCGCCGTGCGCGCCGTGAAGCGGCTCTCCATCAGGGACCTCGCCACCCGGCGCCGGGCCGTCGTCGACGCCGTGCAGGACGCCGTCGGCCACCCGCTCGGGCTCGTGAACTCGGGCGGCTCGGGCTCCGTCGGCTCCAGCGTGTCCGACCCCACCGTCACCGAGGTCACCGCCGGGTCGGGGCTGTTCGTGCCGACCCTGTTCGACGGCTACCGCTCGTTCGAGCCGCGCCCGGCCGCGTTCTTCGGCCTCGACGTGGTGCGCGTGCCCGCACCCGGCTACGCCACCGCGTTCGGCGGCGGCTACATCGCGTCCGGTCCGGCCGCCAAGACGCGGCTGCCGCGGCCCGTGTGGCCCGGCGGGCTCGCCCTCACCGGCCGGGAGGGCGCCGGCGAGGTGCAGACGCCGCTGCGGCTCGGGGCCGGGACGGACCTGCGGGTCGGCGACCGGGTGTGGTTCCGGCACGCCAAGGCCGGCGAGGTGATGGAGCGGTTCGAGACGGTCCACCTCGTCCGGGGGGAGATCGTCGACGCGTCGGTGCCGACGTACCGGGGCGAGGGGCGCACGTTCGGCTGACGGCGGTGCCGGCCGTGACGGCTGGCGGCGGCCGCCGGTGGCTGGTCCGGCGCCCGCGCCGCGGCGCGTCGGTGCTGATCGCCGGGCCGTCCGGCCCCGCAGGAAGCCGCGCCGGGACCCGCGACCGAGGCGAAGTCCGGGCGGCGGTCCCGGTAGCCTTGCCCGGTGACCCTCCGCCTGTTCGACTCCGCGACCCGCACGGTGCGCGACTTCGTCCCGCTCGTCGCGGGCGAGGTCGGCATCTACCTGTGCGGCGCGACCGTCCAGGCACCGCCGCACATCGGCCACCTCCGGTCCGGGATCGCGTTCGACGTGCTCGTGCGCTGGCTGCGTCGGACCGGCCACCGCGTCACGCTGGTCCGCAACGTCACGGACATCGACGACAAGATCCTGCGCAAGGCCGACGAGGCCGGCGAGCCGTGGTGGGCGTGGGCCATGACGAACGAGCGGGCGTTCACGGCCGCCTACGACGCGCTCGGCGTCCTGCCGCCCGCGTACGAGCCGCGCGCCACCGGGCACATCCCGGCGATGGTCGACCTCATGGAGCTGCTCATCTCCCGCGGCCACGCGTACGCCGCGGACACCGGTGACGTGTACTTCGACGTCCGGTCGTTCTCCGAGTACGGGGCGCTGACCAACCAGCGGGTCGACGACATGGTCCCCGCGCCCGACGAGGGCCCCGAGGGCGACGACAAGCGCGACGTGCGCGACTTCGCGCTGTGGAAGGCCGCCAAGCCGGACGAGCCCGCGACGGCGTCGTGGGACACCCCGTACGGTCCGGGCCGCCCCGGCTGGCACCTCGAGTGCTCCGCGATGGCGCAGCGGTACCTCGGGGAGTCGTTCGACATCCACGGCGGCGGCCTCGACCTGCGTTTCCCGCACCACGAGAACGAGCAGGCGCAGTCCCGGGCCGCCGGGTACGGGTTCGCGCGGTACTGGCTGCACAACGGCTGGGTCACGCAGGGCGGCGCGAAGATGAGCAAGTCGCTCGGCAACGGTCTCCTCGTCGACGTCGTGCTGCAGCAGGTGCGTCCGGCCGTGCTCCGGTACGCGATGACCGCCGTGCAGTACCGCTCGATGCTCGAGTGGACCGACGACACGCTCCGCGAGGCCGAGGCCACGTGGGACCGGCTCGCCGGGTTCGTCGAGCGCGCCGCCGAGAAGGTCGGTGCCGCGGACGACGACGAGGTCGCGAAGGCCGAGCTCCCCGACGAGTTCGTGCAGGCCATGGACGACGACCTCAACGTGCCGGCCGCCCTCGCGGTCGTCCACGAGCACCTGCGCAGCGGCAACTCCGCGCTCGCGTCGGGCGACCTGAGCACCGCCCGCGCCGACATGGTCGCGCTGCGGGCGATGCTCGACGTGCTCGGCCTCGACCCCGCCGGCCGGCAGTGGCGCGGCACCGGTGGCGACGCCCGGTACGCGCGGGCGCTGCAGGCCGTCGTCGCGGGCGAGCTCGAGGCGCGTGCGCAGGCCCGTGCCGCCCGTGACTTCGCGACGTCCGACGCGATCCGCGACCGGCTCGCCGCCGCGGGGGTCGTCGTCGAGGACTCCCCGGGCGGCGCGCGCTGGTCGCTCGCCACCCAGACGCCCGAGCAGGGCTGACCCCACCAGGACCCCGGACCCGGCTGCGAGGCTCGGCCCGACGACACAGCAGGGACGCACGGACCGCAGGACGCGGGTGCGCACCGATCAGACATTGGAGCAGTGATGGCCGGCAACTCCCAGCGCCGCGGCGCGACCCGCAAGGCGGGGTCGAAGAAGGGCGCGACCGTGGGGACGGGCGGCAAGAACCGCCGCGCGCTCGAGGGCCGGGGACCGACCCCGAAGGCCGAGGACCGCGAGTACCACCCCGCCGCGAAGGCGAAGGCCGCCGCCGAGCGCCGCGCGGCGACCACGCGCGGCACGTCCGGCCGTCCGTCGGCCTCCGCGTCGCGCAGCGCCGCCGGGTCCAAGGGCGGACGCAAGAGCTCGACCCACGAGATCGTCTCGGGCCGCAACTCCGTGGTCGAGGCGCTGCGGGCCGGCATCCCCGTGTCCACGGTGTACCTGGCGTCCAAGCTGGAGGCCGACGAGCGGACGCGGGAGATCATCAGCACCGCCGCCGACGCCCGGTACCCGCTGCTCGAGGTGAGCCGCGCGGAGCTCGACCGGCTCACCGACGGGTCCGTGCACCAGGGTGTCGCCATCCAGGTGCCGCCGTACGCCTACGCCGACGAGGACGACCTGCTCGACGCGGCCGAGGAGTCCGACCGGCCCGCGCTGGTCGTCGCCCTCGACGGCGTGACCGACCCGCGCAACCTCGGCGCCGTGCTGCGCTCGGCCGGGGCGTTCGGCGCCCACGGGGTGCTCGTGCCCGAGCGCCGGGCCGCCGGCGTGACCGCGTCGGCGTGGAAGGTGTCCGCCGGTGCGGCCGCCCGGGTGCCCGTCGCCCGCGTGACGAACCTCGTGCGGACCCTGCAGGCGTACAAGCAGGCCGGCGTGTTCGTGGTCGGGCTCGACGGCGGCGGCGACACCCAGATCGGCGACCTGCCGTTCGCGACCGACCCGCTGGTGCTCGTCGTCGGGTCGGAGGGCAAGGGGCTGTCCCGGCTGGTGCGCGAGCAGTGCGACGCGATCGCGTCCATCCCGATCGCGTCGTCCGTCGAGTCGCTCAACGCCGGGGTCGCGGCGGGCATCGCGCTGTACGAGGTGTCGCGCACGCGCGCGTCCTGACGCCGGACGATCGACGGCCCGGCGGCTCGTGCCACCGGGCCGTCGGGCCGTCGCCACCGACCGTGGGCGTCAGCCGAGGATCTGGTCGTCCTCCACGCGGGGGATCATGTCAGTGTCCCGCAGGTCGCCGGCCTGGACGCCGAGGATCGACTGCTCGTCGGGCCGCTGCGGGAGGATGTCCCGCACGTAGCTCTTCACGGTCTCCTTCATCGGCACGTCACGGTTCTGCTGCTGCGACAGGAACCACCGGTGGTCGAGCAGCTCGTGGAAGATCTGCGCGGGCTCGAGCTTCTTGCGCAGGTCCTTCGGCACCCCGCGCACGGCCGGCTCGAACACCTCGGTCAGCCAGTCGTGCGCGACGAACGCCTCGTCCTCGCGCTGCCGGTCGGTCGCCGCGCGGTACTCGTCGAGGTCGTTGAGCAGGCGACGGGCCTGGTTCTCCTGCACGTCCAGGCCGGTGAGCCGCATGAGCCGGCGCGAGTGGTGACCGGCGTCGACGACCTTCGGCTGGATCAGCACGGTGGTGCCGCCGACGTCCGTCGTGATGTCGAGCTCGCCCACGTCGAAGCCCAGGTCGTTGAGCCGGTCGATGCGGGCCTGGACCCGCCACCGCTCGCCGTACCCGAACGACTCCGTCTCCGTCAGGGCCCGCCACAGGTCGCGGTACCGCTCGGCGAGGGCGTCGCCGATCGCGACCGCGTCGACGTCGTCCTCGAGGAACTCGCCGGCCTGCAGGTCCATGAGCTCGCCGATGATGTTGACCCGGGCCACCTCGAGGTCGTACTCGCGCTGCCCCTGCGTCAGCCGGTCGTGCAGGTCGCCCGTCTCGGCGTCGACGAGGTACGCGGCGAACGTCTCGGCGTCCCGCCGGAACAGGGTGTTCGACAGCGACACGTCACCCCAGTAGAAGCCGGCGAGGTGCAACCGCACGAGCAGCACCGCGAGCGCGTCGATGAGGCGGGTGGCCGTGTCGGGCCGCAGCGACTGGCTGAACAGCGAGCGGTACGGCAGCGAGAACTGCAGGTGCTCCGTGATGAGCACCGCCTCCAGCGGCTCGCCGTCGGGGGAGCGCCGCCCGGTGATGACGCCCACGGGCTCGACGCTCGGCACGTCGATCCGGCTGAGCTGCCGCAGCAGCTCGTACTCCCGGTACGCGACGGTCTCGCCGATCTCCTTGATGGCGACGACCCGGCCTGACATCCGCGCGAACCGCACGACGTGCCGCGAGATGCCGCGGGGGAGCGCGGCGAGCGTCTCCGCCGGCCAGTCTTCGAGCGGGATGTGCCAGGGCAGGTCGAGCAGCGCCGGATCGGGCGAGGCCGCCGTGATCTGGAGCCGCTGCGAGTCGGGGGTCATGGGTCGATTCTCTCAGGCGATGGCGACACCGCCCGGGACGGGGTCCCACGAGGTGGTCCCGGTGCGCGTTGGAGGGTTCCCACACGCCGGAACGCCGAAGGGCGGGCCCGGTACGAGACCGGACCCGCCCTTCGGGCAGTGCGACGAGCGTCAGACGGCGATGCGCACGCCGGAGCCCGCGTGGAACAGGTGCTGCTCGCCCGGGCGGATCTTCACCCAGATCGTCTCGCCCTTGCCCGGCACCTGGCGCGGGTCGACGCGGACGATGACCTGGGCCTCGCCGGCACCGGAGTGCACCGAGGCGGCCTGGCCGAACTCGTTGGTCAGCGAGCCGTAGACGAACGCGTCGGAGCCGAGCTCCTCGACGATGTTGACGATGACCGGGAACGCGTCGGCCGTGCCCTCGGGCACGACGTCGAGCGACTCGGGACGGAAGCCGACCGTGATGTGGTTCTTGTCGGCGTCGGTGAGCGACGCGATGACGTTGCGCGGCACGGCGACGCGGGCGCGGCCGAGGTTGGCGTAGCCCTCGAGCACCGGGAACGTGCCGATGTTCATGGCGGGCGAGCCGATGAAGCCGGCGACGAACACGTTGGCCGGGGTGTCGTACATGTCGCGCGGCGTGCCGACCTGCTGCAGGAGGCCGTCCTTGAGGACCGCGATGCGGTCGCCCATCGTCAGGGCCTCGGTCTGGTCGTGCGTGACGTACACGGTGGTGACACCGAGACGACGCTGCAGCGACGCGATCTGCGTACGGGTCTGGACGCGGAGCTTGGCGTCGAGGTTCGACAGCGGCTCGTCCATGAGGAACACCTGGGGCTGACGCACGATGGCGCGGCCCATGGCGACACGCTGACGCTGACCACCCGAGAGGGCCTTCGGCTTGCGGTCGAGGTACTGGGTGAGGTCGAGGATCTTGGCGGCCTCCTCGACACGGGCGCGGATGTCCGCCTTCGGCGTGCCGGCGATCTTGAGCGCGAAGCCCATGTTGTCGGCGACCGTCATGTGCGGGTACAGCGCGTAGTTCTGGAAGACCATCGCGATGTCGCGGTCCTTCGGCTGGACGTCCGTGACGTCGCGGTCGCCGATGAGGATGCGGCCGGCGTTGACGTCCTCGAGGCCCGCGAGCATGCGGAGCGAGGTCGACTTGCCGCAGCCCGAGGGGCCGACGAGGACGAGGAACTCGCCGTCCTCGATGTGGAGGTTGAGCGCGTCCACCGCGGGGCGCTCCGTGCCCGGGTAGACCCGGGTGGCGTTGTCGAACGTAACCGTAGCCATGGTGTGCAGTTCCCTTCACCGGCAGGTACGTGCCGGACGATCCGTTGTGAAGAGTGCCAGAGGTGTCCTCAGTGACACGGACCGAGGTGTGGCGGAAGCCATCCTCGGTCCGCCGTCATCATGCCATACCGGTCGGGAAGCCCCGCCAGGGGGTCACCCGATCACCCACTCGTCGTCACCGAACCCGACGGACAGCAGCCCCTGCCACGTGGAGAGGAAGAGGCCGTCGGTCGCCCCGCCCGTCGGGTCGGCGTCGCGCGCGTCGCCCTTCCACAGGGCGCGGCCCGTGCGCAGGTCGAGCCCGACGACGGTGAGGTTCTGGGGCGCGACCGCGACGACGACGTCGCCGTCCAGGGTGAGCTGGTACACGCCTGCGAGCCGGGTCTGCCAGAGCCGCGTGCCGTCGACGGCGTCGTAGGCGCTGACCACGTCGGACCCGGTGACGAGGACGACCCCGTCGTGCACGGCGAACGCCCCGGCGTCGACGTCGAGCCACAGCTTCTCGCCGGTGCCGGCGTCGCGCGCGACGAGGCTGGAGCGGGCGCCCTGGTTGTCGCCGTAGAGGTCGACGCCGGGCGCGCTGCCGTCGTCGGGGTCGGCCGCGACGGCGAACCCGGGGATCTCGACGACGCCGCCGCCGAGACGGACCGAGCTGCGGATCGACCCGTCGGGGTCGTGCTCGGAGACGGCGAGCGCGCCGCTGCGCGTCGCGCCGACGAACCCGGTGGGCAGCGCCTGGTCGGCGAGCACGGTGCCGTCGGCGCCGACGACCCACGCGTGCCCGCGGTCGGCGATCGCGACCCACTCGTCGGCACCCTCCAGGTGGCCGAACAGCGGGTTGGCGTCCGAGGTCACGTCCGGGGCCTCGACCGGTGCCCGGGACGTCCTCGTGGTCCAGACGACCGCGCCGGACGTGTCGTGGGCCGTGAGCGTCCACCCCACGGTCGACCCGTCCTCCTCGGGCGCCGCCGTGACGACGAGGTCGCCGACCTCTCGCCAGGCCCGCAGCTCGGACGTCCACGCGCCCACGAGCGTCCAGGTGGTGGTGTCCACGACGACGACCGGGGACGGGCGGGTCGTCGTGATCACCTGGCTGGTGCCGACGCACACCGCGCGGCCCGAGGCGCCGAGCGGCGCGCACTCGGCGCCGTCCGTGTCGAGCCCGCCCGGCGTCGGGGCGCTGACGGTCCACGTGCGGGCCCCGGTGGCGGGGTCGATGCCGACGACCTCGACAACACCGTCCTCGACGGTCGCGCCGACGAGCTCGGTCCCGACGCGCACCGCTCGGGCGGCGGCACCGTCGAGCTTCCACAGCACCGCGAGGGCGCGCTCCGGCGGCGGGACGGTGCGCACGGCACGCGGCTGGTGGTCCTCGGCGAGCTGCCGGCGCGCGTCGACCGCGGTCTGCAGCATGACGAGCGTCGCGACGACGACGACCGCGGCCGTGACCGTCCACCGCCATGAGAGCCGGCGGCGCGCGGGCCGTGGTGCAGGGCCATGGGCAGCGGGCGCCTCGAGCTCGTCGAGGTCGACCTCGCGCATCTCGCGGCTCATCCCGCGGAGACTAGAGCACGGCGTCAGCCGACGATCGTCAGCCCGTCGGGCGAGACGATCCCGAGCATCCCCCACCCGGTCGTCAGCCAGCGGGCCGTGCCCGCACCGTCGCCCACGAGCGGCCGGGCGTCCTGCGTCCACAGCTCCGCGCCGTCCGACAGCGCGAACGCCCGCACGGTGAGCGTCGGCGACAGCGCGAGCAGCACCCGCCCGTCGGTGGCGAGCCGGCGGACGTCCGGGCCGTGGCCCGTCCAGACACGTCGGCCGGTGACGGCGTCCCGGGCGACGACGCCGTCGGACGACGCCGCGTACAGCACGCCGCCGAGCAGCAGGGTCGCCGAGACGGCCTCGCGGCTGCGCCACAGCTCGCCCCCCGTGCGGCCGGACCGCACGACGACCGGGCCGTCGAACGACTGCATCACCTCCACGCCGGGGGCGCTGCCGTCGTCGACCGTGGGCGGCTGGACGGTCTCCCGGACGGTGAGCGTCGCGCCGCCGACGACGAGCGCGGCGCGAGGACGGTCGAAGCCGCTGGCCGCCGACCAGTCGACGAGCCCGACCACGCCGGTGCGGCCGAGGGTCGCGACCTGCGCACCCGTGTCCAGCGCGCTCAGGAGGGAGCCGTCCCCCGTCAGCAGCCACGCGTGGTCGCCGTCGGTGAGCAGGAGGCGGTCCCCGGCCGCGCGCAGGTCCTGCCACGTCAGCTCCTGCCCGTCGGGCCCGATGACGAGCGGGCGGTCCCACGGCGGCGTCGTCGTGCGCCACGCGGGGTCCGGCTCGTCGACGGCGGTCAGGTCGGTGGCGAGCACCACCCACGAGGTCCCCGCCGCGTCGTCGTGGGACGACGCGAGCACCACCCGGGAGCCCTGCACGGTCCACAGCTGGGTGCTGACGGTCCGCACGACGACGACCGTGCCGTCGTCGGCGTCGAGGACCACGAACGCGGTCGGGCGCGGGCCGGGCGGCTCCGGCGTGCTCGGGCGCGGGCCGGCGACCGCGCACACCACGCGCGGGACCCGACCCGGACCGCCGAGCGGCGCGCACGTCACGGGTGCACCGGCCCGGGGGCCGACGGCGCCGACGGGCACCTCGGTGCTCCACCGCGACGCGCCGGTGGCGCGGTCGATCTCGCGGACGCTCAGCACACCGCCGGAGGTGGTCTGCGCCGCCACGAGGTGCCGGCCGGCGAGCGCCGCGAACGGCGCAGCGGTGCCGTCGCCCGGCGGGTGCCACCGCTCCTGCAGCCGGTCGCCGACCGGCGGCAGCGCGCCGGGCACCGTCGCCGCCCGGTCGAGGTCGGCGCGTGCTCGCGCGTCCGCGCCGGCCTGGTACGTCACGAGCGCGGCCACCAGCGCGACGCCGGCGACGACCGCCGGGACGCGCCACCGGCGCACCCGAGGCCCGCCCGTGCGCGCCGGCCCCGGGGGCTGCGCCGGCTCCTGCTCGACGAGCTCCACGTCCTGCATCCGCCCCGACACGGCCGGCACCGCCCGACGCTCAGCCGAGCACCGCGACGGAGCCGTCGGGGAGCTGCACGTACAGCCGCGGCAGCCGCGACGACACGACGAGCTGCTCGCCGGACCAGGCGAGGCTGGCCGATACCTTCGCGAGCAGGTCGGTCCGCCACAGCGCCCGGCCGTCCGACGGGGCGTAGCCCTCCGCGCTCAGGCCCAGGCCGCGCACGACGAGCGAGCGCCCGTCGGTCGTCATCTCGTCCACCGAGCGGTCGAGGTCGACCGTCCACAGGGTCCCGCCGGTGGTCGCGTCGAGCGCCTGCAGCCCGTCGGCCGTGCCGACGAACAGCCGGTCGTCCAGCAGCAGGGCCGTCATCGCCCGCACCGAGACCTGCCACACCCGCGCCCCGGTGCGGCCGTCGCGCGCCTCGATCCGCGAGATGCCGCCCTCCGACTGCTGGGCGAAGAACACCAGGCCCGCCGCCGACCCGTCGTCCACCGGCAGCCACAGCGGCACCGACGCCGTGCGGACCCACGTGCCGTCGTCCCGCAGGAGCGCGCTCCGGCCGCCCCGCCCGTCGTACGTCGACTGCACGAGCCCGCCGGCGCGGGTCAGCTCGACCCACGACACGTCGTCGAGCAGCACCGACCGGTGCAGCGTCCCGTCCGTGCCGAGCTCCCACGCGTGGTGGTCGACGATCAGCAGGACCCGGTCGTCCCGGGCGTCGAGCGCGGCGGACCGGGTCGACGAGTCGTACGTCGTGGTGCCGTCCTCGCGCCCCACCACGTCGACCGGCGGTGTCGTGTACGCCCAGGCGACGTCGCCGGTCCGGCCGTTCGTGGCCGTCACCGCCCAGCGGACCGTGCCCGCGCCCGCCGCCGCGGGGGTCGTGCCGTCGAGCAGCACGGGCACCGCCGAGACGACGTCGCCGCGCGAGAACGTCAGGCCCGCCTCGCCGGGCAGCCGGGTGGTCCGCAGGAGACGACCGTCCGCCGGGTCCAGCACCCACACCGTCATGTCGGGGCTCACACCCGCCGTGCCCGACTGCTGCGCGACGCACGCCACCAGCCCGTCGAGCGGTGCGCACGTGGTCCACGCCTCCGGGGCGCCCCCGTCCGGCGTCATCAGCGGTGTCGCGAGCTCCGCCGACGTGGCCCAGCGGCGCTCCCCGGTCCCGGCGTCGAGCCCCCACAGCTCCAGCGACCCGGGCTCCGTCTCCGCGACGCCCACGAGCGTCCCGTCCACGACGGTCCCGCCCTGGAGGACCTGCGACACCTCGAGGTCGCCGCGCCAGCGCACCTCGAGGCTGTCGTCGACCGGGGCCAGCACCCCGGGGATCGCGGCGAGCTCGGCGAGACGGGCGCGCTCGCGGGCGTCGACGACCGCCTGCGTGCCGACGAGGACGACGGCGAGGCTCAGCCCTCCGGCGACGAGGAGGCGGGCGTTCCGGCGCAGCCACGGGTGTCCCGGGGGCGCGGCCGACGGCGGCGCGGCACCCGGTCCGACACCGTCGGGCTCGACGAGCTCGACGTCCAGCATCCGGCCGGACATGCAGCCACGGTAACCCCGGAGGCGACCCGGTTCCGCGCGGTCCGCGGGGTGACGGGCCTCGGTCGTCACGCGGGCAGGACCTGCCCGAGCGGCGCCCCCGGAGTGCGCCGATCGGGCGCAGTCCGCGGCCAGGCACGTGGATCGAGGGACGGGCCGACCTCCCGACCGGTACTGTCCCGGACCGGGAGCCGGGTGAAAGGTGGCACATGTCCGACATCGGACGCCTGCACGCGCAGGTCGAGAGCACGCTCGAGGCGGCCTTCGCCGCCGCGGCGCGGGCGGCACAGGTGGCCGGGGAGGTCGCGGCGCTCACCGGGCAGGGGACGGACCCCCGCGGCGGCGTGCGCATCCACGTGGACCACCGCGGCCTCCTGAGCGACGTCCAGGTCGCCGCGTCGGCCACCGAGGCCGGCACCGACGGGCTGCGCACCGCCGTGCTCGCCGCGTACCGCGCCGCCGTGGCCGACGTGCAGCAGCAGGCGGCGCCCCTGCAGGCGCAGCTCGCCGGGCCCCGCGTCGACCTCACCGACACGTCCCTCCTCGACGGGTTCGACGCCGTGCTGCGAGGAGGTGGTCCCCGATGAGCGAGCTCACCGTCGACACCAGCGCGATGCGTGCCCACGCCCGCGCCGTCGAGGGCATCGCCGCGCGGCTGTCCGAGGCTGCGGACGCGTCGGCGACGGCCGCGATGCCGGACGCGTCGTTCGGGCTCCTGTGCGCGTTCCTCCTGCCGCCCGCGACGCTCGTCCAGACGCTCGCCGCGGGGTCCGTCCAGGCCGCCGCGACGGCGATGGAGGGCATCGCCACCACCATCGGCGGGTCCGCCGACGCCTACGACGCGATCGACGGGGCCGTGCACGACGCGCTGTCCCGGATCACGAAGGCGCTCTCGTGAGCCTCGTCGCGGTCGCGGAGGGCCGCCCCGGGCTGGACGAGTGCTACAAGAGCCTCAAGATCATCGGCCCCGCCGCGTCGTCGATCGGCTCCGCCGCCGACGGGCAGTGGGCCGACATGGAGGGGATCGGCGGCGCGTTCACCGCCACGATGGACGTCGTCGAGTTCGCCCTCGACCCGATCGCCTCGATGGCCGCGAGCGTCGCCGGGTTCCTCCTGGACTACATGTGGCCCCTGCCCGACATGCTCGACTCGATCGCGGGCAGCCCCTCGGCGGTCGAGGCGAAGTCGCGGACCTGGGAGAACGTCTCCGGCCGGGTGCGGGACGTCGCCGGGGAGTACGAGGCGGCGGTGCGGTCCGCGCTCTCCGGGTGGGACGGGGTCGCGGCCGACGCGTACCAGACGTTCGCGGGCGTGTACGGGTCCGGGCTGCAGATGCTGGAGACCATCAGCGCAGGCGTCGGCCAGGCCATGCTCGGCGCGAGCATCGTGGTCGGCGTGGTGCGCAGCATCGTCCGCGACGTCATCGCCGACCTCGTCGGGAAGCTCATCTCGTGGGCGTCGCAGGTCGCCGGGACGGTCGGCGTCGGCGCGACGTGGGTGGTCCCGCAGGCGGTCGCCGCCATCGCGATCCGGGTGGAGCGCGTACGGGACTGGCTGGCCCGTCTGACCCGGGGCATCAAGACGCTGCTCGAGCTGTTCAACGACGCGAACAACGCGCTGAGCGAGGCGGTGCCGGCGCTGCGGCGGATCAAGGACGTCCTCGAGGGCATGAACGCGGCACCCGCGCGCATCGTCGCCGGGGCCGGGGACCTCGGCGGCGCGGTGCCGGTGCTCTCGGAGGCCGTGTACACCGCGACCAGCCTGTCCAACTCCATGGCGCGACTCAACGACGCCGTCGACCGCGCAGGAGGCGACTCATGACCACCCCCGGCCAGCCGCTGCAGGACCCCGCCGAGGCGTTCGCCCTGCTCGCCGCGTGGGACGCGCAGAGCAAGGACCAGGTCGCCCGGGCGCGGGCCGTGGGTGCGGCCGTCGAGTCCGTGCGTGTGACCGAGTGGTCGCCGGGCCGTGAGGTCGCGGTCACGCTCGACCACGCCGGCCTGCTCGTCGACGTGGAGTTCACGGAGCGGGCGCTCGCGGCGAGCCCCCTGTCGCTCGGGCTGACGATCACCAGCACCGTGCGGCGGGCGACGGCGCGGCTCCTGGTCGACGTCGAGGAGGCCGTGACGGCCGCGGTCGGCGCGGACGACCCGTTGGGGCGGTCCGCGGTGCAGCACTACCGCACGAGCCTGCTCGCGGCGTCCGGCGCTGGGGAGCGCTCCGCGAGGTAGGCGCCCGCGGCACCTGGTCAGGCCGGCGGGGCCAGTCGTCCGGCGACCGACGGTGCCGCTGCGCTCACGACGGCCACCGCCGGGTCCGCCGGGTCGTACCAGACGCTCATGGGCTGGCCCGCCTGGGGCCGGAACGTCGCGGAGCTGAGCTCGACGAACGCCCACACCACACCGGGTACGGCATCGGCCGTGACCGTGACCGTGCACCGGAGCCGGGCGGCGTTCGGCACCGGCTCGGTGGCCACGCCTGCCACGGTCGCGTCCGCGCGCTCCCGCCGCGTGAGCAGCGCCGACAGGCGCGCCCACCGACGGTCGCGTGCGCGGTCGCCCCGCCACGCCGCGACGCCACCACCCGCGAGCGCGATCGTCGCGACGGCGATCCCCACCGGACCCGCCCCGAGCGCGACGAGAGCCGGGAGCGCGACGACGAGCGCCACCGGGTACAGCAGCCAGTCCCCACGCCGCCAGTTCACGGCCAGCAGCACGAGCCCGACGAGGACCGACGCGAGCGCCGCGCCGCCGCCCCAGGCGTCCACACGGTCGCCCACCGCGTCGGCGCCGAACGACCCGACGACGCACGCGGCGACGGGCAGGGCCAGCAGGGCGCCGAGCACGCGCCTGGACGCCGAGGGCCGGTCCGCGAGCACGACGCCGGCGGGGAACTGGAGCGACTCCTCGACGGTGTCGACCAGGACGAACCGGACCGGGCGGTCGTCGACGTACCGGGGGACGTTCGGTGTGGGCACGCGCACAAGGTAGCCGAGACGGCGGCGTCGCCGCGTTCGGCGGTCGGGCGACGTCAGCGACTCTGCGCCGTCACGCGCGACGGCTGCTCGACGACCGCCACCGCGGCCACGGCGGGGTCGTCAGGGTCGTACCAGACCGTCATCCCGCTTCCCTCGCGCGGGTGGAAGTACGCGTTCGAGAAGGTCGTGAACGTCCAGGTGAGCGGTGACCCGTCCGGGCCGGGCGTCGTGGACGACAGCGTGATCTCGAGCTTGAAGTTGACGGGCGCGCTGACGACCTGGCTCCGCAGCGCAGTGACGACGGCGTCGGTGCGCACCTGCCGCTCGAGCAGGCCGGCGGTGCGCGCCCACCGGCGCCGGCGGGCCTCGTCCCCGCGGTGCGCCGCGAACCAGCCCCCGCCCAGCGCGGCGACCAGGACGAGCGCGCCGGCCGCCGGTCGCAGCACGACGAACGCCGCCACGGTGAGCACCAGCGCGACGGGGTACATCGCCGGCGAGCCGATCTTCCAGTTGACGACGGCCAGGACCATGGCAGCGGCGAGAACCACGAGGGGCAGGAACCAGATCCATCGGTCCGCGAACGCGACCGCGAGCACGACACCGACCAGGACGCCGAGCGCGACCGCCCGGACGTGCCGGGCCGTCGACGGGGCGTCCTCGAGCACGGCCTGCGCGGGGAACCGCTCGGCCTCGTCCGGGGTGCGGACCACCGCGAGCTTCACGGGAAGGTCGCTGATCATCGCGATGTCCGGCGTAGGCACCGCCGCAGCGTAACGGGGGCGGCGACGACGGCAGGACGAGGTCAGGCCCCGACGCGGTCGGCCAGGTCGCTGAGCACCGCGACGAGGTCCTCGGGGCTGTCGACGCGGAACTGCGCGCCGGTCTCGCCGCCGCCGACCTTGACCGTCACGTCGTGCTCCTCGAGGGCGTCGAAGGCGTGCTCGTCGGTCACGTCGTCGCCCGCGTACACCACGACGGGCGCACCGAGCTCGTCGCGCAGCGCCGTCATCGCCTCGCCCTTGCTCGCCCGCAGGACCGAGATCTCGACGACGTCCTTGCCGTGCAGCACGCCCGCGCCGAGCCGCTCGCCGAGCTCCATCGCCTCGGCCTCCGCCAGCTCGGCGACCTCGGGCGGGGCGAGCCGGGTGTGCACCACGACAGCGGTCGGCTTCGACTCGACCCACACGCCGTCACGGCCGCGCGCGACCTGCGCAGCCTGTGCGCCGAGCGAGGCGAGGCGGTCCGCCTGCTCGTCGGTGAGCTGGACGACGTCCCGGTCGAGGCCGAACCGGGTCACGCGGGCCCGCTCGGCGCCGTGGCTGCCGACCAGGTACGTCCCCGGCGGGACCTCGGCGAGCGTGTGCAGGTCGTTCATCGCGCGCCCGGACACCAGCGCGAGGGCGACGCCGTCCGTGCCCGCGAGGCGCGCCAGCGCCTGCACCCCTGCGGGCAGGATGCGCGAGCGTGCCGGGTCGTCCTGGAGCGGGGCGAGCGTGCCGTCGAAGTCGAGCGCGACGAGCAGGGGACGTGCGCCGCCCTCCACCACGCGGGTGAGGATCGCGCGCAGAGCGGCGGAGTCGGCGGGCTGGTGGGCAGTGGTCTCAGACATGCTCGGTCCTCGCGGGGACGGCGGTGAGGACCGCGAGGAACTCCTGCGACCACGCGGTCACGTCGTGGCCGAGGACCCGTCGCCGCAGCCGGCGCATGCGTTTGCGGGCCTCACGAGGGTCGATGTGCACCGCGTAGGTGATCGCGTCCTTCATGCCGTCGATATCGTGCGGGTTGACCAGGATGGCCCCGCTCAGCTCGTCGGCCGCGCCCGTGAACTCGGACAGCACCAGGGCGCCGCGGTCGTCCGAGCGGGCCGCGACGTACTCCTTCGCGACGAGGTTCATGCCGTCCCGGAGGGCCGTCACGAGCATCACGTCGGCCGCCAGGTACAGGGCAGCCATCTCGTCCATGGGGAACGACTGGTGCAGGTACTGCACCGGCGCGTGGCCCACCTGCCCCTGGTCGCCGTTGATCCGGCCGACCAGGAGCTCGACCTCGTCGCGCAGCTGCTGGTAGGCGCCCACGTTCTCCCGGCTCGGGCTGGCGACCTGCACCAGCGTCGTGGTGCTGGGTGACAGCCGGCCGTCCTCGAGCAGCTCGCCGTACGCCTTGATGCGGTGCCGGATGCCCTTGGTGTAGTCGAGCCGGTCCACGCCGAGTAGCAGCACCTCCGGGTCGCCGAGCTCGTGCCGGATCTGCCTCGCGCGCTCCTGCACCTCCGGCGTCCTGGCCAGCTCGTCGAACGCGCCCGAGTCGATCGAGATCGGGAACGCCGCGGCGCGCACGTGCCGGTCCACCTTGCCGTGCTTCATGAGGGTGATGACCTGGCCGCGCGTGGTCTCGTCGGTGAGACGGCGGACCACGCGCACGAAGTTGGACGCGTCGCCCGCCCGCTGGAAGCCGATGAGGTCCGCACCGAGCAGGCCCTCGACGACCTGCTTGCGCCACGGGAGCTGCGTGAAGATCTCGAGCGGCGGGAACGGGATGTGGTGGAAGTAGCCGATCCGCAGGTCCGGTCGCAGCTCCCGCAGGAACTTCGGGACGAGCTGCAGCTGGTAGTCGTGCACCCACACCGTGGCGCCCTGCGCGGCCTGCGCGGCGGCGGCCTTCGCGAAGCGCCGGTTGACCCGCTGGTAGTCGTCCCACCACGGCCGGTGGAACTGCGGCGGCGCGATGACGTCGTGGTAAAGCGGCCACAGCGTGTCGTTCGAGAAGCCCTCGTAGTAGCTGGCCACCTCGTCCTCGCTGAGCGGCACCGGGACGAGCTGCGTGCCGTCGACCTCGAACGGGTCGAGCTCGAGGTCCGGCGAGCCGCCCCAACCGACCCACGCACCCTCGGCGCCGGACATCACCGGGGCCAGCGCCGTCACGAGACCGCCGGGGGAGCGGTCCCAGGTGGGCTCGCCGTCGTCCCCGAGACTCACGTCCACGGGCAGTCTGTTGGCGACGACGAGCAGGTCGTAGCCGTCGGCGGCCACGTCAGGGCGCACAGGATCAACTCCTCGGAGGGTGTCTCCCGACCCTATCGAGGGGTTCCGACGGCCGCCGCCGGTCGGGCGCACGTCACACCGGCGCCCGCGCCGGTCGCACCGCCGGTCGCACCGCCGTCCGCACCGCCGCCGGCACCGCCGTCCGCACCGCCGCCCGCCGCCCGGCGGGTGAACCCGCGCGGCGCAGGCGCTCGCCCGGCGACCGGCGGCTACCGTGCCGTCATGGAGCGGATCGGTCTGACGCCGGGGTCGGAGATCGGTGGGTACACCATCGTGGCTCCGCTCGGTTCGGGGGGCATGGGGGCCGTCTACCGGGCGGTCGACGGGGGCGGCACGCCGGTCGCGCTCAAGCTCCTGCACCCGCACGTCGGCACCGACGCGGTCGTCCGCGACCGGCTGCGCCGCGAGGTGCACGCGCTGCAGAAGCTCCACCACCCGGCCGTCGCCGCGATCCTCGACGCGGAGGCCGACTCCACGGAGGCGTTCCTCGTCACCGAGCTCGTCGCGGGGGACACCCTCGAGGAGCACGTGCGCGAGCGGGGGACGTTCGACGCGGACGACCTGCTCGCGCTCGCCGAGGGGCTCCGCGCCGCGCTCGCGGCCGTGCACGGCGCGGGCGTCGTGCACCGCGACCTCAAGCCGTCGAACGTGCTGGTCACGGACGACGGACCCGTGCTCATCGACTTCGGCATCGCCCAGGCCGCCGACGACACCAAGGTCACGTCGACGGGCCTCGTCATCGGGACCCCCGGGTACATCGCGCCCGAGCTGCTCGACGGCGAGGACCCGTCGCCGGACACCGACTTCTGGGGCTGGGCCGCGGTGCTCGTCTTCGCCGCCACGGGGCGGGCGCCGTTCGGCACCCGCCCGCTCGAGGCGGTCCTCGCCCGCGCGCGGGCCGGTGAGGTCGACGTGGCCGGGCTCGGCCCGCTCACCGCGGCCGCGCTGCGGGGGGCGCTCACGAGCGACCCGGCGAGCAGGACCGCGCCCGACGACGTCGTGGCCGCCCTCACGGTCGTCGCCGCGGAGGGGGACCTGGCGCCCGACGAGGTCGCCACGACCGAGCTCGACGCGAGCCCGGCCACCCGTGCGCAGGACGGGCTCGACGCGACGGCGCTCGCTGCCGGGGCGGCCGGGGCCGGGGCCGCCGCGACGGCGACGATCGCGGCACCGGCACCGGCGGTGGCCGCGAGCCCGGCGAGCACAGCGAGCACAGCCGGCACGGCGACCCTCGTGGCCCACGACGGGCTCACCCGCACGTTCGACCCCGACGCCGGCGGCCCGGCAGACCCGTCCGCGGGCACGTGGGCCGACGACGACGTGACCGACGACGCCGCCGACGAGGACTACGACCCCGACGGCGTCGACTGGATCCAGGACGACCTCGACGCCTCCGAGGTGCCGGAGCCCGAGGGGTCGGGCTACGTGCGCCCCCCGGCGCGTCGTCGCTGGGGCACGCTGCTCGCCCTCGCGCTGCTCGTCCTGGTCGCCGGCAGCCTCTACCCGGGGATCACGCTCCTCGCGGTGGGGGTGCTCGTCGTCGTCGAGCGGACGTTCGGCTCGGCCGTCGAGGCGATGCACACCCGCCGCGAGCGCGCCGGTGTGCGCCGCTCGGACCGGGCCGTCGCGGTCGCCGCGACCCCGTGGCACCTCCTCCGGACGGCCGTCGGGCTCCTGCCGTCGCTCGTCGTCGCCGCGAGCGTGGTCGTGATCGTCGTGGGCGTCGTGTGGTGGCTGCTCGACTCGGGGACGTGGGCGCTCGACGGGGCGGCGTCCGGCGAGGTGCCGCACGGCGTGTCGGCGTCGCTCGCGGTCGGCGGCCTCGTGCTGCTCGCCACGCTGCTGGTGTGGTTCGGGCCCCTGTCGGCGATGACCCGGACCGGTGCCCGGCGTGTGCTGGCCGTCGTCGCCCCCGGACGCCGCGGGGCGCTGATCGCCGTCCTGCTGCTGCTCGTCGCGTCGGCGATCCTCGCCACGGTGCTGCGTGACGGTGCCGTCATCGTCTGGGCTCCGCTGCCCACGCCGACGCTGCCCTGACCACGTCCCCGCCACCTGTCGGCGGGCCGCCTCGTGGACCCGGTCCGCGGTGACAGGCGGTGGCCCTACCCTGAGCCCATGCGCACGCGACGGAGCCCGGTGGCGACCGCGCTCCCGCGTGCCGTCGGGCGGCTGCCGCACCCCGTGCTGACCGGGCTGGCCGTCGCGCTGTGCCCGGCAGTCGGGCTCGCGCTCGCGGCGCAGGGCAGGGTCCTGCTGCACCAGTGCCTGCCCGCCGGGGGCCTCGGGCCCTGGGGTGTGGGGCTCGCCGTGCTGCGGGACGCGTCCGAGTGCCCCGACGGGAGCTACGCCCTCGGGTCGGTCGCGAGCGGTGCCGTGGTGCTCCTCAGCGTCGCCGTGCCGGTGCTCGTCGCCCACCTCCTCGCCGCCCTGTGCGGCGTGGGCCTGTCCGCGGCGGTGCTCGGTGCGCTGCGCGCGGTGCCACGGTTCCTGCGGACCCTCGTCCGCCGGACCGTCGACGAGCCCGCGGCCGTCGTCGTCCGCGGTGCCCGCATGCGTGTGGCGGCCGTCCCGGTGCGGCCGCACGCGCGCCTCCTCGTGGTCCATCTCCCGGTGCGAGGCCCTCCCGCCGTCGTGTGACCACCCCACGACACCCACCGAACGGACCAGGAGAACCGTCATGCCCACGAACGACCCACGCCCCACCAAGTCCCAGCGTCGCGACGACGCCCGCGCCAAGGCCCTCGCGATGCGCAAGGAGCAGGAGCGCAAGGCGAAGCGCAACCGTCTGCTCGCGATCATCGGCCTCGGCGTCGTGGTCGTCGCGCTGGTCGCCGTCGCCTTCTTCATCGTCAAGCAGGACCGCGACACCGCGGCCGCGAACTCGACGGTCGCGTACGGCGGCGGTGGCGACGATGTGAAGCCGCCGTCGCTGTCCGACGTCACCGCACCCGAGCCCGCGAACGAGAGCGGCGCGATCCCGGTCGGCAAGGACGGCGTCGGCAAGGCCGGCGACGACGACGTGCTCGTGAAGGTGTACTTCGACTTCATGTGCCCGTACTGCGGCCAGTTCGACTCGATCAACAGCAAGGCTCTCGACGACATCGTCGCCGGCGGCGGCGTGACCGTGGACTACCACCCGCTGGCGTTCCTCGACCGGGCGTCGAAGGGCACGTTCTACTCGACGCGCGCCGCGAACGCCGCCGCGATCGTCGCCGACAAGGACCCGGAGCACTTCACGGCGTTCGTCACCGCGCTGTACGCGAACCAGCCGGAGGAGAACACGACCGGCCTGACGGACAAGGAGATCGAGAAGGTCGCGACCGATGCGGGCGTGCCCGCCGACGTCGCCGCGACGTTCACGACCACCGTCGACGGCACGTTCGAGACGACGGACGGCACGTCGAAGGACGGCACGTGGCGCACGTTCGCCCCGTGGGTCGCCGCGACCACGAACCAGGCGACGACCGACCTGCCGAAGCTGTCGACGCCGACGATCCTCATCGACGGCCAGGCGTTCGAGGACTGGTCGAAGGAGGGCGCCCTGCAGGCCGCCGTCGAGGCCGCGAAGGCCGCCAAGGGCTGAGGCCGCGAGGGGTGGCCGCTGCGGCGGTCACCCCTCGGGCGCGGTCCGGGCGGGTTCTCCGGCGTCGGTACGCTGGGACCCGCATCGCCTCCTTAGCTCAGTCGGCCAGAGCACCTGTCTTGTAAACAGGGGGTCGTCGGTTCGAATCCGACAGGGGGCTCCACGTCCGACCTGCACGGACCTCGAGCCGCACGCTCGCGTTCCCCGCGGTCTCACGACCTGCACGAACACGCTCCCGCCGCCCGGTTCCTGCCCTATCGTTCGGGTTTCGTTCAACCGGGCAGAGAGGACGCGAGGATGCGGTCGAAGATGTGGGTGAGGGCGGCGAGCACCGCGGTGGGTGCGGGGCTGGTGCTCGGCACGCTGGTCATGGGACCGGCGGCGACGGCGGCGACCAGCGGGAAGCAGGGGCCGTTCGAGACCCGGGAGCTCTGCGACCTGTTCCAGTACCGCGCGTGGAGCACGGGGAAGTACAAGTACGTCGGCGACTGCTACGCGTACCGGCCGCAGAACGCGTTCCAGGGCTGGTTCTTCAACACCACGACGTACTGACGACCCGGTCGGCGTGATCGCCGCCAGGTGACCGCTCGGGGTCCCGGACCTCGAGGGGCGTGGCGGCCGGACCTGTCCTGCGGGACGGCGTCCGGCCGCCACGACCCGTTCGGGGCCGCCGGCGACGCGCTCACCGTCGGGTGGGTTCCTCGGCCCCGGGCCGTCCCGCAGGCCTCTCGGCGCGGGCGAGCTGCCGTCGTCGCGCGGAGCGGACCCACGGTGGGAAGAACATGAGCGCGAGCCCCGCGGTCGCGACGGCGAAGAATCCGAACGCGAGGGGGAGCACGACGCGGTCGGACCCCTCGCCGAGCGCGACCCAGAGCAGGGCCACGACGAGGCAGACGAGGCTCATGGCGAGGTAGGCGATGCCCTGCACCCACGCCATGACCTGCCACAGGCGCAGGTGGGGTACCGAGCCGGGGAACGTCGCCGCGAGCTCGCCGGTGCGTCCGACGAGGTCCTGGTCGTCCCACGCCAGCCCCGCCCGCTCGGCGGCGTCGCGGACGACGGGTGCCGGGTACCACCCCGGAGGGTGCTGGGGGAGCGCGGACCCGGTGGAGCCCTCGCCGGAGGGGAACGACCCGAGGGGCGTGCCGCCGGTGTCGGTGACCACGTACGTCGTGACCAGGCCGTCGTCGTACCGGGTCGGGAAGGCGGCGTGGACCCGGACGACGGCGTGGGCCTCGCCCGGCCGGTCGCCGACGGGGAGGTCGAACGCCGGATGCTCGTCGGGCCGGTGGGTGGGCGGCACCCAGCGGACCCGGTCCGGCCCGATCTCGACGGAGGACCCGTCGTACGCGCGGCGGGTCCTCGGGGAGTCGTAGCGCCCGTGGTGCGGCTCGAGGATCACGGCGCCATGGTGGCGCACGTCCGGTCCTCCGAAGGGTGTTCGTCACGCGTGCGCCAGATCGGGCGATGAGTTCCACCCACCTCTTGACCGGTACAGACCGCAGGGTTACTGTAGCGGTACAGAAACCCGAGAGGAGGGCCCGCCATGGACCCGATGCCGATCAGCCTGCTGATGTCCCGCAAGGCGACCCTGCGCCTCGTGCACAGCGCCGAGCCGGATGCCCCCGTGGACGAGCCGCGCCCCCGCCGGGAGCGTCGCCCGCACGCGGTCCGCACCCGCGGCGCGCTCGCCACGGTGCTGCACCGGGTGGCCGAGGCCGTCGCACCCCCGGCCGCCCACGACCTCCGCCGTGAGGTGGGGCACGCCGCATGACGACCCCCATGCGCCCCGCGGACGCCTACCCTGGCTCGTATGGCACGAGCGAGGGTGGCGCCGTGGGGCGCGTGACGCTCCAGACGATCGCGGACCGCGTCGGCGTGAGCCGGATGACGGTGTCGAACGCGTTCTCGCGACCGGACCAGCTCTCCGCCGAGCTGCGCGCCACGATCCTGGCGGCGGCCGACGAGCTCGGCTACGTCGGCCCCGACCCCGCCGCCCGCAGCCTCGCGCGCGGCACGACCGGGGCGGTCGGCGTGCTGCTCACCGAGTCGGTCGGCTCGGCGTTCCAGGACCCCATCGCGGCCGCGTTCTTCGGCTCGGTCGCGCAGGAGCTCGCGCCGACCGGGCTCGCCCTCGCGCTGCTCCCGTCGGTCGAGTCGCCCGACCGGATCCCCGCGCGCGACATCCCGATGGACGGCGCGCTCGTCTACTCGTGCGCCGGCGACATGGCGCCGGTCAACTGGCTCATCAAGCGCAAGCTGCCGCTCGTGTTCGTCGACCAGGCGCCCATCGCGGGCGCGTCCAGCGTGCTGCTCGACGACCGGGTCGGTGCCCGGGCCGCCGCGCAGCACCTGCTGGACCTCGGTCATCGCCGCATCGGCATCCTCACCACCGCCAGCGACCGGTCCGTGGGCATCGCCCCGGACCCCGCGACGGCCGGTGTCGGGTACGTCTCGCGCGAGCGCGTCGAGGGCTGGATGAGCGCGCTCGGCCCCGCCGGCGCCGACGTCACGGTCGTGCACCTGCCCGACAACACCGAGGTGCACGCCGAGCAGGGGGCGCGCACGCTGCTCGCGCTCGACGACCGGCCGACCGCCGTCCTGTGCTTCTCCGACCTGATCGCGTGGACGTTCGAGCGGGTCGCCCGAAGCCAGGGCGTCCGGGTGCCCGACGACCTGTCCGTGGTCGGGTACGACGACAGCCCGATCGCCCGGCGTGCGCAGCCGGCGCTCACCACCGTGCGGCAGGACCTCGACGCCAAGGGGCGCGCGGCGGCCACGGCCCTCACGCGGGCCATCGCCCGGTCGCGCGGGGACGCGACGGTCGGCGACGGCCCGGACGCGGTCCTCGTGCCGACCGAGCTCGTGGTCCGCGAGAGCACGGCGCCGGTGCCGGCCGAGCGCTGACGCCCGTCAGTCCTGCGGTGCCGCCGCCGCGCAGGCCGCGACGAGCAGCTCCGCCGCCCGGCGGATCTCGTCGATCTGCGCGCGCTCCAGGCCGAGGCGCTCGACCATCGTCGCGGGGATGTCGACGGCCGAGTCGCGCATCGCACGGCCCGCGTCCGTCAGCACGATCGCGAGCGCGCGCTCGTCGTCGGGGTCGCGCTCGCGCCGGACGAGGCGCATGGCCTCCAGGCGCCGCACCAGCGGGGACGTCGTGGCGGGTTCGAGGTGCAGGAGCGCGGCGAGCTCCTTGAGCGAGAGCCGCTCGTACTGCCAGAGCGCGAGCATCGCGAGGTACTGCGGGTGCGTGAGGCCCAGCGGCGCGAGGAGCGGGCGGTAGAACCCGACGAGGCTGCGGGCCGCGGCGGAGACGGTCAGGCACACCTGTGCCTCGACGGCGAGCGGGTCCTCGACGGGGGCGGCCACGGCATCGGTCATGTGACGAGGATAGATCGTGCGCATATAGTGAGTGCACGAACTGTTGGAGGAGCGCATGGCCGAGCGGCGCCGCAAGGACCTGACGGAGTTTCTGCTGACCTACCTCGGTCCCGCACAGATCAGCCCCGTGCGAGCCCGCGGGCGCGAGCGGACGGACGACGAGCGCGAGCGCGACGAGCGGCTCCGGGTCGACTTCGAGCGCGTCGCCGGACCCGACGGCCGGACGTTCCTCGTCGAGCGGCCCCGGCCCGAGCGGACACGACCCGAGCGGACACGGCCCGAGCGGCCGTCCGACGTCGTCGAGTAGCCGGACGCGCCAGTGCCCGGTTCGGGCGGGTTTGGTACGGTTCCCGCTCCCGCCACGAGAGGCTCCCGATGCCGGCCCTGCACGCCTACTTCCCGACCGACCCGGACCGCGACCAGGAGTGGGCCTTCGAGTCGGTGCGGTCGACGCTCGCCGGGGCGGACGTCACCTTCGACACGAAGGTCAACCCGTTCACCCGGCAGGCGAACCTCAAGGTCGCCGTCGACCGCGAGTACGGGCAGTTCCACCTCACGGTGTCGTTCGAGCAGGGCACGGCCGTCGACGCCGACCTGCGGACCATCGCCGACGGGCTCGGGGCCGGCTTCTCCCGCATCCGTGTGCTGTACGGCCCGGACCCGGACGACGACCACACGGACGTGGTCGTCGAGGTCATGGACCTGTTCGAGTCGTTCGGACCCGTGCTCGTCTACGGCGCGGACGCGGAGCGGGTGTTCGTCGACACCCTCAGCTAGTCCACCCGGACGTCCAGGCCCATCGCCTCGACGATCACCACCGCCTGCGGCAGCGTGACGACCGCCCGGCGCAGCTCGACGGTGGACAGGTCGATCCCGGTCAGGTCGCTGCCCCGCAGGTCGCACCCCGTGAGGTCGGCGCGGTGCAGCGTCGCGCCCGCCAGGTCGCAGTCCCGCACGGTCGAGCCCTCGAGCTTCACGCCCGTGAGGTCGGCCTCGCGCAGGCGCGCACCCCGCAACGTCGCGGAGCGCAGGTCCGCCGCGGGCAGCTCGACGAACGACCAGTTCCCGCCGTCGACCCGCATGATCTCGAACGAGCAGCGGTCGAACCGGCTGCCGATCAGCTTGCACCGTTCCAGCCGGGTGTCGAAGAACGTGACCCCGTTGAACGTGCAGTTGCTGAACGCGGTGTCGACGTGGACGGAGGCGTTGAGCTTGACGTTGCGGAACGTGCACCCGTCGAACACGGCGCCCGTGCTCTGCACCTCGGTCATGTCGACGTCCACGAACGCGACCCGCTCGAACGTCTCGCCCGACAGGTCGCGGGCGTACCAGTCCTCGCCGCGCACGGTCGAGGTCGTGACGGAGGCGGCCGCGTCGCCGCCGCGGTCAGCCACGGAGGAGCTCGTCGGTGGTCATGGCGCCATCCTGGCGCACGGCGGTGACACGAGGGCGGCGGGTGAAGTTCGGGCCCCGCGGCCGTCAGGCGGTCGGGCCGGTCTCCTCGAGCAGCCGCAGCGCCGCGCTCACCCGCGGGTTGCGGCTCGGGTCCGTGTCGATGCCGAGCGTCGCGTACATCGCGTTGACGTGGTTCTGGACCGACTTCTCGGTGATGCCGAGCCGCGACCCGATGCCGGCGTTCGACAGGCCCGAGGCGAGCAGCCGCAGCACGTCGTACTGCCGGTCGGTGAGCCGTGCGACCGCGGAGCCGGCCCGGGGCGTCATCCGCGCCAGTAGCGCGGGGTCGAGCACCGTCTCGCCCACCGCGGCCGCGCGCACCGCCGCGACCAGCACCTCTTCGCTCGTCGAGGACGTCTTCGACAGGTAGCCCCACCCGGCGGCGACGTCCCGGGGGAGGTCGAGGAGCAGGTCCATCGCGTCGTGCGCCGACAGCAGCAGGATGCCGAGATCGGGCTGCGCACGGCGCAGCGTGACGCCGAGCGCGATGCCGTTGCCGTCCGGCAGGTCGATGTCGAGGACCGCGACGTGCGCGACCCCCGGCCGCAGCACCCGGGTCGCATCCGTGACGGTCCCGACCGCCGCGACCACGTGCAGCCCGGGCGTCTCGTCGAGCATGCGCTCGAGCATGGAACGGAACAGCGGCTGGTCTTCGACCACGGCGACGCGCAACGGGCCGGTGCGGGGATCGGTCATCGTCGCCAGTATCGTCTGCGCCGTGGCCCGTCGCGCGACACGCGCCGCGGATCACACCCGCGGGCGCCCGTCCGGGGGACGCGACCGACGGCCGGCAGGGTGACGACGACGATGACGACGACGGGCCGGGAGCAGGCGTCCACGAGCGCGCCCACCGAGCCCGCCGTCGTCCAGGCCGGCCGCGTCGCCGACCTCCGCAACGACCGGCTGGTGCTGCTGCGCGTCACGGTCGTCGTCGCGACCGGGTACGCCATCGGGGCGTCGCTGCAGAGCGCGTACGTGTACTCCCGGCTCATCCCCGGCTGGGACGCCGTCACCGTGTGGCAGCGGCTGGCCGCGAACGCGGTCGCGGTGCTGGCGCTCGTCGCCACGCTGGCCGGCCTGCGGGCCTGGCGCGCGACGAAGATCTGGCAGATGCTGCTCGCGGCCGTCGGGGGCTCGATCGTCGCGACCGCGACCCGCCTGACCGTGCAGGTCGCGATCGGCGTGTACGCCCACCCGGACCTCGAGACCCGTCAGGCGGAGCTCGCGAGCGGGTTCGCCATCGCGATCATCTCCGCGTCCATCGGCTACTGGGGGCTCGTCTCGCGCCGTCGGTCCCGGGCCCGCACGCGCGCCGCCGAGCGGGACGCCGTGCTCGTCGAGCTCGCCGTCCGGGCGCTCGAGCAGGAGGAGATCCGGGTCCGGCGCGAGGTCGCCGAGGGCCTGCACGGGACGCTGCAGCAGAAGCTCGTGCTCGTCGACGCGCGGCTCGGCTCGGTCCTGGCGCACGGCGGGACCGCCCTCGACGACGCCGACCGCGAGGCCCTCGCCTGGGTGCGCGCCGAGCTCGACCAGGCGCGGCAGATCGACGTGCGCGAGATGAGCCGCCTGCTGTACCCCGACCGGCTCGAGCTCGGGCTGGTCCCGGCCGTCCGGGCGCTCCTCGGCCGCCTTCCCGCGAGCATCGCGACGCAGCTCGAGGTCACGGACGCCGTGCGCGAGGTCGACGACCCGTGCGGCCAGCACCTCACGCTCTCCGAGCGGCTGCTCGCCGTGCGGGTCGTGGAGGAGGGCGTGACGAACGCCCTGAAGCACGGCCCGGCGTCGAGCGTCCGCGTCGACCTCGCGATCGACGGGGAGGACCTCGTCGTCGCGGTCGAGAACGACGGCGAGACGTACGACCCCTCGTCCGCCGGTGCCGCGTCCGGCACCGCGCGGATCGGCCACCGGCTCGCGCTCGTGGGCGGCAGCGTGGCCCTGCGGCCCGGTGCGGTGCGCGGTGCACGCCTCGAGGCCCGGATGCCGCTGGGGGCCCACGGCGCCTGACGCGTCACCCGTTCGGAGCAACCGGACGGATCGGTGAATCGTCCGGATCGCGCGGGAACGCGGCGGTCCGTCCCGGGTGAAGAAGACGGACATCCTGACCGCCCCGGGTGCTGCCACCCAGCCCGCCCCGGGGTCGGTTGCCGAAGACACATACGTTCACGGCTGGCAGCTCGACGCCCCCGTGACCGGGTCTCGGTGAGGTGCCGATGCCCTCGGCTCCACACGATCAGGAGATCCACCATGGCTTCCTCGAAGTCCTCGAAGTCCCGCAAGGTGCTCGCCGTCGGCCTCGCCGTCCTCGGCGTCGCCGGCCTCTCGCTCGCCTCTGCGACGCAGCTCAACCTCAACGCGAACAACGCGCAGTTCCAGGCCGGGGTGCAGACCGTGGCGAACTGCCAGCCGTCCGGCCAGAACATCACGGTCGGGTTCGGTGCCCCCACGCTCACGGCCGGTGCCTACGGGACCACGACCCTCGAGTTCCGCAACGTCTCGGACGTCTGCCTCAACAAGCTGTCGCGCGTCGCGCTCACCTACGGCACGACCCCCGTCACCGTCGAGGTCCCCTCGGCGACCACGGGCACCACGGTGGCGCTGACGAACGTCACAGGTGGCTATGGCACCCTCTCGGTGACCCTGCCCGCCGCCGTCGCCGCCGACGCGGTGACGAAGGTCGCCCTCACCATCTACAGCTGAGGCACCACCACCGATGGACCGACCGGTCGACACCGCAGCACCCGGCGCGCACCCCGCGCGCCGGGTGCTGCGCGTCGTCCTGCAGGTCCTGTTCTACGGCGCAGTCGCCGTCGCGGGGTGGCTGGTGTGGCCGACGAGCCTCGGCGGCTGCACGACGCTGACCGTGGTCTCCGGCCACTCGATGGAGCCGACTTACCAGACCGGCGACCTCGTGGTCTCGCGGTGCGGGGCGCCGCAGGTGGGCGACATCGTCGTCTACGAGCCCGAGGGCTACGGCGGCGCCCGCGTCATCCACCGCCTCGTCGGCGGGGACGGCACCACCGGCTGGCAGGTGCAGGGTGACAACAACTCGTGGCTGGACCCGTTCAGCCCGACGAACGACGACGTGGTCGGCGTCGCCCGCGTGCACGTCCCGAAGGTCGGTCTCGTCGGCCGGTCCGTCATGTCGCCCCTCGTGTGGGGGTCGCTCATCGTCATCGCGGTCGGCCTGCTCGTGTGGCCGCGCGGCGAGGACGACGAGGACGGCCCGCAGGGCGAGCCGGGCACGGCGCAGGACGCTGCCGCGGGCACCGGCCCGGACGCGGCGTCCGGCGTCCCGGTCGACGGCCGGGCGGCGGCACCCGTCGGCGCGACGGCGCCGTCCGCGCCATGACGCGCGCGTCACGGCGGGTCGCCGTGAGCGCGCTCGTCGCCCTGCTCTGCCTCGCCGTCGCGGGTCTGTCCTCGGCCGGCGCCGCGGGCCTGCGCCTGGCCGGCGGCGCGTCCCCGTACGACTCGACCGGCCCGCGGTGCAGCACCGGGCCCGCCGTCGTGCAGCCCACCGGGACGGTCGTCGCCGGCAGGTACACGCAGGTGCGCGTCACGGGACTGACCGGCACGTGCAGCACCGGCCGCGTGATCGTCTCGACGACCACGGGCACGTCCACGAGCACCGTGGTGCTCGACGGCACCGGCACGGTGACCGCCGGCGCGTTCACGGCGACGACCGCGACGCCCTTCACGCCGCCGAGCAGCTCGACGGGCACGGTGTTCGTGTCCGTCGACACCTGGCCCGTGCCGGCCACGTGGACGTTCGCACCGGCCGGCGGCGGCTCGTGCGTCGTGCTGGGCCCCAACCCGTCCGGTGCGACGTGCGCGGTGTCGTTCGGCGCCGACACCGACGGGCGGGCCGACGTGTACAACATCAAGGCGACCGTCACCACGACCAGCGCCAACCCCGTGCAGTGGCAGGCGACGTTCGACTTCGCGAACCTCACGAGCTTCCCGTTCGTCGCCCGGTACGTCGGCGAGTACGCGGGCAACTGGGCCCTGCAGCCGTTGCCCACGGGCTTCTGCTCGGGCGCGGCGCGCGTCGTCAGCTACCAGGGCCTGCCCAACCGTGGCACCCAGCACGTCTCGGCGGCCTCGCCGCTCACGCTCGACTTCGTCGGGTCGCTCACGTCGCCCGTCGGCAACAACGTCGTCTACAGCTGCCCCTGACCTCGCACCGGGAGACCCGATGACCGCCCGCACCGCCCGTGTCGTCGTGTCCGCCGCGCTCGCGGTCGTCGGCCTGACCGGCCTGTCCGTCGCGACGGCGTCGCAGCTCACGCTCACCAGCGCGTCGATGCAGGCGGGCGTCGTGGCGGTCACGGGCTGCCAGACGGGCGACGTGACCGTGGCGTACACGTACGCGTACGACGCCGGCACGACGTCCTACCGGGTCGCGACGGTGGCCCTGTCCGGCATCGCCACGGGCTGCCAGAACAAGGCGATCCGGGTGACGCTCGTGAGCGCGGCCGGCGCGTCGCTCGTCGAGCTGACGGGGACGACCGCCGCGGGGGGGACCACGACGCTCACCGCGCCCGCCACCCCCGTCGTCCGCGCCGAGGACGTCGCGAAGGTCGCCGCCGTGGTGAGCGGATGAGGCCCCGGCGGGGAGCCGCGGCGCTCGTCGCCGCGGCGCTCGTCGGCGTCCTCGCCTGCGCGGGTGCCGCCGACGCGTCGCAGCTCGGGCTGGTCAGCAGGAGCATCCGCACGTTCGCGCTGGCCCGGTGCGGTGCCGGCCCGCTGACGGTGGCACCGACGGGCGTCACGTCCAGCCCGGCGTCGACCACGACGACCGCCCAGGCCACGGGCATCTCCGTCGCGGGTGCCGACGCCGCGTGCGCGGGACAGCCCGCCACGGTGACGCTGTACCGCCGGACGACCGGCGTCGTCGTCGCGTCCGGCACCGGCACCGTCGCCGCCGGCGGGACCGTGACGGCACCACCGGCGGCGGCGTACGCGGCCAGCGGCGACCTCGCGGCCCGCGTCACGCTCGGCGGGTGGGCGGTGCCGTCGGTGTGGGCACCGCCCGTCTCGTGCGTCGCGGTCAACGACCCGACCCGGACGTGCGAGGTGCGCTGGACCGTCACCACGGGCACGGTCAACCTCGTGTTCTGGTCGTACCCGTACTACAAGATCGCGTACACGGTCTCGAGCCCGTCCACCACCGCCACCACGCAGTGGCGCGTCACGTTCGACCTCAGCACGTTCGCCACCTGGCTGCCGGCCCGGGTCCGCAAGCTCGACGCCGCCGTGACCACGCCGGCCGCCTGCGTGACGCTGCCGACGCTGCAGCTCCAGGGCGGCGCCGCGGTGGGCGGGGGCACGACCTTCAGCGGCAGCGTGCAGATGGACCGCAGCGTGATCTTCGACGTCTACGACGCCTATCCGCTGTGCTGACCTGCCCTACTGGTCCACCGGGCTGATCTCGGGGCGCTTCGGCACCCGCAGGTCGCCCGACGACCTGCGCCGCAGCCGGCGGGTGGCCCACGGGTAGAGGTGCTCGCGGAACCACTGCGCGTCCTCGCGGGCCTGCTCGAGGCGCGGGACGGGCGGCAGCGGGGTCAGCGGGTCGTCCCACGCGGCGTCGTCGGGTGCGAGCCCGAGCCCGACGAGCGCGGCCTGCGCGACCCGCGCGTGCCCTTCGGTCGTGAGGTGGATGCGGTCCTCCGACCACATCCGCCCGTCGCGCAGCGACCGCATGCCCCACAGGTCCAGCACGAAGGCACCCTGCCGGCGCGCGATCGACCAGACGTTCGTGTTGTAGAGGCTGACCTTCGTGCGCGTGGACCGGATGAGGGGGCTGTCGCCGGCGTCCGCCCCCGTCGCGAGCAGCACGTCGGCGCCGGTGGCCCGGATCCGTGCCACCGCCGCCTCGAGGTTGCGGCCGAGCCGGTCGATGTCGGTGGCCGGCCGCAGCATGTCGTTGTAGCCCCCGATGAGGCTCACCAGGTCCGGCTGCAGCGCGAGCGCCCGCGGGAGCTGCTCGCCGAGGATCGGGCGCAGCAGGCGTCCCCGGATGGCGAGGTTGGCGTACTCCAGAGGGGTCTCGCCGGCCGCGACGCGGCGCGCCGAGATCCGTGCCGCCACGACGTCCGCCCAGCCGCGCTGCGGTGCGTCCCGGCCGTCGGGATCGTCCCAGAGCCCCTCCGTGAAGGAGTCGCCCACGGCGACGTAGCGGGACCAGCGGGGGGCGGGGAGGGGCGTGCCGTTCACGTCGCCATTGTGCCCACGGTCCTGGCGGTACGCCCCATTCGATCGCGGGGAGGTCAAGCAATCGGCATGTCCGGTTCAGGACTTTAGGCGTACAGATCCCGGTTCACCCCAACGGACCATAGAGACGCACCCCCCACAGGCCCGACGACCGTCGGCGCGACGAGGGGATGCGCGAAAGGGGTTCGTCATGTCGACCACGCAGAACACCAAGAAGAAGCGGCAACGGGCTGCCGCCGTCGTCCTCCTGGTCGCCGGCGTCGCAGGTCTGGGTGCCGCGTCGGCGTCACAGCTGACGGTCAGCTCGTCCGACGGCGTCGCCTCGGGCACCTCGGTCCCGGTCGCCGGGCTGTCGGGTGCGACGGCGACGGTGAAGACGGTTCCCGCCGGGAACGACGCGCCCGACGCCTCGGGTGCGGTCCCCGTCGACGTCGCCATCACCGTCACCGCCGGGTTCGGCCAGTCGGGCATGGTCTACGTCAACGACGAGGACGGGGTGCCCTTCACCGTCGGCGCCGACGCCAGCACCCCCGCGATCGTCGAGGTCGCCGGCCTCGACAGCCACGACACGCTGACGTCGATCGGCGTCGTCATCACGAGCTGACGACCACCATGACGACGACCACCGCCGCGACCCCCACGACGCCCGTGCGTCGCCGGGGGCCGCGGTGGCGCGCCGTCGTGCCGTGGACGTCGGTCGTCGTCGTCGCGATCGTCGCGGCGTTCCTGTGGCCGACGGCCTGGGGCGGCAGCACGAGCCTGACGATCGTCGCGGGCCACTCGATGGAGCCCACGCTCGTCACGGGAGACCTCGTCGTCGGCCGCAGCGGACCCGTCGCCGTCGGCGACGTGGTCGTCTACCAGCCCGACGACGTCGACGGGCACGTCGTGCACCGGGTCGTCGGAGGGTCGGCGACCGAGGGCTGGGTGATGCGGGGCGACAACAACACGTGGGACGACATCTGGACCCCCACGTCGGACGACGTCGTGGGCGTCGTCCGGTGGCGCCTGCCGCACGTCGGCAGCGCCCTGACCGCGCTGACGTCCCCGACCGCCTGGGTCGCGCTCGTGCTGCTCGTCGCCGGCTGGTACCTGTGGCCGGCCCGCGAGGAGGCCGAGCTCGTCGACGAGTCCGAGGAGGCCGCCGAGGCCGAGGGGGAGGTGCGACGTGCCTGACCGCAGACGTCGGGCGCTGCTCGCCGCTGCCGGCGGTGCCGCGCTCGTCGGGCTCGTGCTCGGCGGCACGGGCACCGCCTCCGCCTCGATGCTCGCGGTGGGCGGCTCGGACGCCGTCGCGTCCGGCGTCACCACGCCGACCACGTGCAGCACCGCGTCCGTCAGCACGGCACCGGTGTTCGTCGACGGGAACCCGACGAAGGCGATGACCGCCGTCGACGTCACGGGCATCCCCGCCGGCTGCGCGGGCGCGTGGGTCCTCGTGACCGGCCGCGACGCCGGGTCCGCCGTCCTGTTCACCGCCCGGGCCCAGCACACCGGCACCGGCACGGTCCGGGTGACCGTGCCCGCGGTGACCGCCACCGCCGTCGTCGCGGTGGAGGTCACCGTCCTCTAGCCCCGACCGAGTCCGCCCGCCCCCGCACCGCCCCCGCCCGCGAGAGGAGCACGACATGACCGCGACCCGCCACCGAGCGACCGCCGTCGTGGCCGTCCTCGTGCTCGTCGCCGCCGTGCTGGGTGCGGCCGTGAGCGGGGGCACCGCGAGCGCCTCGACGCTCACCGTCAGCGCGACCGCGCCGTCCTCGCTGGTCCGCACTGCGTGCACGTCGTCGTCGCTCACCGTCGAGCCTTCGACGACCGCGTCCGGGAGCACGACCGCCGTGGTCGTGCGCGGGCTGACGGCCGCCGACCTCGGCGCGTGCGCGGGACTGCCGATCCGCGTCGCCGTCGCGGACGCCTCGGGCGCGCTGCTGGCCGACGCCACCGGGACCGTCGGTGCCGCCGACCCCGTGGTCGACGTGTCCTTCCCGACGGCGGGCGCCGCGCTCGCCGTCGTCGTCGTCGGCGGCTTCGCGGTCCCGGCGTCCTGGACGGACGCCCCCGGGCCCGCCGAGCACGTCGTCGGCTGCGAGGTGCTCTTCGACGACCGCGACGAGGTGGACACGTCCCGGTCCTGCGAGCTGACCTTCCGCGCCGACGGCGACCCCCGCGACGACTGGTTCTCGATCAAGATCGACGTCACGACCACCAGCGTGCAGCCCGTACGGTGGCGCGCCACGCTCGACTTCGCCGACGTCAGCAGGTTCGGCTTCGTCGCCCGGTTCGTCGGGGAGTACCAGGGCAACCTCGTCGTCGAGCCGGTGGCCGGCTACTGCGGCGCGGACCACCGGTTCGTGATGATCACCGGCACCGGCTGGCGGCAGACCGTCTCCAGCACGAACCCCCGCCTGCTGGACCTCGTCGGGAACAACTCCTCGCCCGTGGGCAACCCCGTCGTCGCCTGCCCGTGACGGGCGCCGTCAGGGCAGGCGCCAGTCCACCGGGCTCGCGCCCTGCGCCTCGAGCAGGCGGTTGACGGCGGAGAACGGCCGCGACCCGAAGAACCCCCGGCTCGCCGACAGCGGTGACGGGTGCACGCTCTCGACGGTCGGCACGGACCCGAGCGCCGGCTTGAGGGACTGCGCGTCACGGCCCCACAGCACCGCCACGAGCGGCCCGCCGCGCTCGACGAGCGCCGCGATGGCCCGGTCGGTCACGGCCTCCCAGCCGTGGCGCCGGTGCGACGCGGGAGCGCCGGGCCGGACCGTGAGGACCCTGTTGAGCAGCATGACCCCCTGGTCCGCCCACGGGGACAGGTCGCCCGAGGACGGCACCGGGACGCCGACGTCCGCGACGAGCTCGCGGAAGATGTTGTCGAGCGAGCGCGGCAGCGGACGCACGTCCGGCTGCACCGAGAACGACAGGCCCATCGGGTGCCCCGGCGTCGGGTAGGGGTCCTGGCCCACGACGAGGACCCGCACGTCGGCCATCGGCCGGGCGAACGCCCGCAGCACCGCGTCGCCCGCCGGCAGGTACCCGTGCCCGGCCGCGACCTCGTCGCGCAGGAACTGGCCCGCGGCCCGGATCTGCGGCTCGACGGGGGCCAGGGCCCGCGCCCAGTCGGGGGAGACGAGGGAGTCCAGGGCGGCCGGAGTCACGCGGTGAGGCTACCGGTGCGCGGGTCGGGTGACGTCCGGCGTGCGCGAATGACACTGCTGTCATTAGCGCCGTACGATGGCCGCCGTCGGACGCCCGGCGCCCGGCTCGCACCCCGCTCGAACGCGGCCGGCGCCCGGCCCGCAGCAGGCACGTACAGCCCGAGGAGGACGCATGGACGCCGCAGCGACGATCACCGTCGACACGCTCCCCGCCGGCATCCCCGGAACCACCGGCCTCTCGGAGCGGGACGAGCAGATCCTCGCGTTCGAGCGGCAGTGGTGGAAGTACGCGGGCGCCAAGGAGCAGGCCATCCGCGAGCTGTTCGACATGACGGCCACGCGGTACTACCAGGTCGTGAACGCCCTCATCGACGACCCGGCGGCCCTCGCGCACGACCCGATGCTCGTCAAGCGGCTCCGCCGCATGCGTTCCTCACGCCAGCGGGCCCGCACCGCGCGTCGGCTCGGAGCCGACGCCTGACGACAGTTCGAGAGGCTAGCCTGTCGGCCGTGAGCAAGGCCGACTACCCCTACCCGGACGACGAGTTCGACCGCGCCGCCGACGCCGACCCCGACGTCCCGCGCGGCGTCCACCGCGCCCCGCGCAGCACGTGGAGCCGCTGGTGGCCGTTCATCGCCGTCGTCGTGCTCGCCCCGCTGCTCGCCTTCGGCGGCGTCACCGTCTGGGGCATGATCAACGACAGCTCGATGAACGACGCGAACGACTCCGGGGTCAGCGCCCCCGACGACACCACCGCGGACGACACCGGTGACGGCACCGAGACGCCGCCGGACGGGACCGAGGCCACCGAGCCCCCGGCGCAGACCACGGAACCCGCCGCGCCCACGCCCGTCCTGACGACCCCGGTCCAGGTCCTCAACGGCGCCTCGGTCCAGGGGCTCGCCAAGACCCAGGTCAACAAGCTCCTCGCAGCCGGTTTCACGACCGTCGAGGCGGGCAACGTCACCGGGACCAAGCCCGCGCAGAACACCGTGTACTACGCCAGCGAGGACCTCAAGGACACCGCCACCGTGGTCGGCCAGACGCTGGGGGTCACGACCGTGACGCTGTCCCCGACGGACGCCGCCGACGGCATCTCGGTGGTCCTCGTCAGCGATCCGTCGGCCTGATCTGCGGCGTCGTCGCCGGCCGGTGACGCAGCCCGGGCGGAGCGGACGGGTGACGAGGCGCGATCCAGCCCTGGTCGAGCGGCCCTCCGGCCCACTAGGCTCGCCGCACCGGGGCGCCGGCGGAGCGCACCGCGCAACGAACGGCGAGGAGTACGGCATGGCCCAGGGCACCGTGAAGTGGTTCAACGGCGAGAAGGGGTACGGGTTCATCACCCCCTCCGACGGAGGGCAGGACCTCTTCGTGCATTTCAGCGCCATCCAGGTGGACGGCTACCGGACCCTCGAAGAGGGTCAGCAGGTCGACTTCGAGGTCGGGCAGGGCACCAAGGGCCCGCAGGCCGAGCAGGTCCGACCGCTCTGACAACCCCCGGGTCGAGCCGCCGGTGACGGCGGACCGGCCACCCACACAGCACGTCCCGACGAGGGCCCCGCACCGGCTGGTGCGGGGCCCTCGCGCACGTCGGGAGGCGGTCGGCCGGGTCGGCCGGGCGTTGGTCGGCCGGGCGTGGGTCAGCCGGGAGGGGGGAGGTCGGACGTGCGCAGGTCGGCGCGGCGGTCGAGGGCGTCGAGGGCGAGGACCACGCAGGCGGCGCTCCACGCGAGCGGCGCGACGGCCGCCGGGGAGCCGTCGGCGAGGACCTTCTCGGGGATCGACCCGGTCGCGGTCCGGTGCCCGTCGAGGAAGTCGAGCCAGCCGCGGGCGAGCGGCGCGTCGCCGGACTCGGCCGCCAGCCACGCGTACAGGGACGTCTGCGGGGTCCAGGACACGCCGTCGTCGCGCCAGCCGGCACCCGGCGCGAGCCCGCTCGCGGCCCGCACCATCGTCGGCGCCGACTCCCGCCACGCGGTGCGCGCTCCCGGCGGCGGGACCCGCAGGAACGGCGGCAGCAGGAACGCGGTCGCGGCGTCGCGGTGCCCACCGGCGGCGTACCGGGCGTACCCCGTCGGGGCGAAGGCCCGGACGAGCTCGACGCGGGAACGTGCGGCGGCGTCGGCGGCGACGTGCGCCAGGGCGGTGTCGCCCGTGAGCGGCAGGACGGCCGCCGCCTGCTCCAGGCCTGCGACGATCGGGGCGGCGGTGCCGAGCGTCAGCTCCTCCTCCGGCGTCTCCCAGTAGTCGGCCGACGCGGGCGGCAGGCCGGTGCGGGCGACGAGGTCCAGCGCGTGGTCCGTCGAACGCACGACGAGGGGCCGCAGCTGCTCGGCGGCGGCGCGGCGCTCGTCCGGGTCGCGGATCTCGGCCAGCACCATGCCCGCCGCCCACAGGGCCCAGCCCGTGCCGTCCGTCTGGACGCCCCGGTCGTCGGGCGGCCCGGAGCCGTCCGGCTCGTAGCGCGCCTCGAACGACCCGTCGGGCGCCTGCACCCGGTCGAGGAAGCCCAGCACCTCGAGAGCGTCGTCCACGTGCCCCGTGCGGGCCAGGGCCACCGTGACGAACGCGGAGTCCCGCGGCCAGACGTACCGCCACCGCTGCGACCAGCCCGCGACGGCCGCGCCGCCGGGCAGGTCGAGCGTGTGCAGGTCCAGCAGGGCCGCGCGGGCCATGTCCTCGTAGGCCCCGCCGGTCCCCGGCACGGTCCCCTCGGCGAGCCACGCACGCTGCCCCGCGGCCAGCCGTGCGGCGTCCGCACGGGACGAGCCGGGGGACGCGGCCGTCCGCGGCAGGCCGCCGAGCGCGTCGACGAGCGTGACCGCGGCGGGGTCCAGCACGTGGGTCCCGGCGAAGAAGGGCGCGGCGCTGCCGGTCTCGACGGCCGTGCGACGCCCGCCGCCGGCGACCGTGACGCCCTCCTGGTACAGGTCGATGTGCGCGTACGCGGGGAGGCTGGCGAGCGCGGGCTCCACCGCCGGGGCGGCGCGATCCGGGGTGTGCGGGGCGACGGCGCCGCCGAGCAGGACGGCCACCGTCGCAGCGGTCGCGCACCTGACGAGCGTGCGCCGGGACGTGCCCGGTCCCGTCGGCGCCGTCGGCCTCGACGGCCGCGCGGGGGCCTGGGCTCGCCGGGAGGCGGCGGTCGAGTTCCCGTCGGGGGCGTCGGAGGCATGGGGGGCGTCGGCCGGGCGGGGGCCGCGTGCACGCCGCCCGCGTCGGGGGGCGTCCGGGGCGGTGGCGGGGCCCGGCCGGTCCAGCAGGAGCACGGCGGGCGCCACGGGGACGACGACGGCAGCGGCCTCGTCGTCGACCACGGCGGCGTGATCCTGCACACGCAGACCCTAGACCCGGCCCGCGGACGCGTGTCCAGGTCCTGCGTCGTGGGCGAACGCGCCTTGCACTCTCGGGGGTCGAGTGCTAACCATGTGTCTTAGCACTCTCCGGTGGAGAGTGACAGAAGTACGGCCGCTCGGTGAGGTCCGTCGGCCTGCGGGACATGACCGCAGGTGACGGGCCGTCCGTCGCGGGCACCCGCGGCCACCCCACGAACCAGTGAAGGATCACAGCCCCATGGCCAAGATCATTGCCTTCAACGAGGAGGCCCGCCGCGGCATCGAGCGGGGTCTGAACACCCTCGCCGACACCGTCAAGGTCACCCTCGGCCCGAAGGGCCGCAACGTCGTCCTGGACAAGAAGTGGGGCGCCCCCACGATCACCAACGACGGCGTCTCCATCGCCAAGGAGATCGAGCTCGACGACCCGTTCGAGAAGATCGGCGCGGAGCTCGTCAAGGAGGTCGCCAAGAAGACCGACGACGTCGCCGGTGACGGCACGACGACGGCGACCGTCCTCGCCCAGGCGCTCGTCCGCGAGGGCCTGCGCAACGTGGCCGCGGGTGCGAACCCGATCGCGCTGAAGAAGGGCATCGAGAAGGCCGTCGAGGCCGTCACCGCCCAGCTCCTCCTGCAGGCCAAGGACATCGAGACGAAGGAGGAGATCGCCGCCACGGCCGCCATCTCCGCCGGCGACGTCGCGATCGGCGAGCTCATCGCCGAGGCCCTCGACAAGGTGGGCAAGGAAGGCGTCATCACCGTCGAGGAGTCCAGCGCGCTGGGCCTCGAGCTCGAGCTCACCGAGGGCATGCGCTTCGACAAGGGCTACCTGTCGGCGTACTTCGTGACCGACCCGGAGCGTCAGGAGGCCGTCCTCGAGGACGCGTACGTCCTGCTCGTCGAGGGCAAGATCTCGAACGTCAAGGACTTCCTCCCGCTGCTGGAGAAGGTCATCCAGGCCGGCAAGCCGCTGTTCGTCGTCGCCGAGGACGTGGAGGGCGAGGCCCTCCCGACGCTCGTCGTCAACAAGATCCGTGGCACGTTCAAGTCGGTCGCCGTCAAGGCCCCCGGCTTCGGCGACCGCCGCAAGGCGATGCTGCAGGACATGGCCATCCTCACCGGCGGCCAGGTCGTCTCCGAGACCGTCGGTCTCAAGCTCGAGAACGTGGGCCTCGAGGTCCTCGGCACGGCGCGCAAGATCGTCGTCACCAAGGACGAGACCACGATCGTCGAGGGCGCCGGCGAGGCGTCGCAGATCGCCGGTCGCGTGAACCAGATCCGCGCCGAGATCGAGAACTCGGACTCGGACTACGACCGCGAGAAGCTGCAGGAGCGCCTCGCCAAGCTCGCCGGCGGCGTCGCCGTCATCAAGGCGGGCGCGGCCACCGAGGTGGAGCTCAAGGAGCGCAAGCACCGCATCGAGGACGCCGTCCGCAACGCCAAGGCGGCCGTCGAGGAGGGCATCGTCGCCGGTGGTGGCGTGGCGCTCATCCAGGCCGGCAAGCTCGCGTTCGAGAAGCTCGACCTCGAGGGTGACGAGGCCACCGGTGCCGCGATCGTGAAGCTCGCGATCGAGGCCCCGCTCAAGCAGATCGCGATCAACGCCGGTCTCGAGGGTGGCGTCGTGGCCGAGAAGGTGCGCAACCTCCCGACGGGTCACGGCCTCAACGCCGCGACCAACACGTACGAGGACCTGCTCGCCGCGGGAGTCAACGACCCGGTGAAGGTCACGCGCTCCGCCCTGCAGAACGCGGCCTCCATCGCCGCGCTCTTCCTCACGACCGAGGCCGTCGTGGCCGACAAGCCGGAGAAGGCCGCCCCGGCCGGCCCCGGCGGTGGCGACGACTTCGGCGGCGGCTTCTGATCCGCTGATCGACCCGCGGCCGCCTGGCCGCACCGCACGACGGCGGCCCTGAGCCGCCGAGCACGACGGCGGCGCTGAGCCGCTCAGCACGACGGCGACCTGCGGGTCGCTGGGCAAGGTCCGACGGGCCGGTCACCTCCGGGTGGCCGGCCCGTCGTGCATTCCCGCACCGCCCCACGCGCGCACACCCACCCCCACACCACACCCCCACAACCCCCACCCCGCGCGACCGAGAACGTCAGTTCGGGGTGAGAACGGCACTCTGAAGTGCCGTTCTCACCCCGAAGTCACGAACTCGACCACGGCGAGCCGAGGGTGGGTGAGCGGCGGGCGGTGGCGGGGGAGGGCCGGCGGTGCCCTGGAGGCGGCGCCGGAGGGGCGGCCGGCCGGTGGGCGCGGGGCGGGGCGTGACCGGATCGGGATGTCGGGGAAACAGACCGTTTACGCCCCGTCGCACCTGGCGGAAACACCGGCTCCCTAGCGTCGTCGGACATGGGCACAGGGATGTATACAGCGTGGGACACAGCGCGGTGTCGCGTCGCTGCCCGGGTGCTCGGTCCGGTTCCGCCCGTGAGTCCCCCGTGGGTCCCCAGCGAAAGGCTCCTCCCTTGACCAGACCTCTCCTGCGCGCACTCGTCGTCCCCGCAGCCGCCACGCTCGCCCTGACCCTCGCCGCGTGCGGCGCCCGCACCGCCGACGAGCCCGAGGCGGACGGCACAGGCTCGGCGACCGGCGCGTCGGCGTCGTGCGTCGACACGTCCGGCGACTCGATCAAGATCGGGTTCCTCAACTCGCTGTCCGGCACGATGGCGATCTCCGAGCAGACGGTCCGGGACAGCCTCGACCTGGCGGCCGACGAGATCAACGCGGCCGGTGGGGTGCTCGGCAAGCAGCTCGACGTGGTGGCCGAGGACGGCGCGTCGGAGCCGACGGTGTTCGCGGAGAAGGCCGAGAAGCTCATCTCGTCCGACTGCGTCGCGGCGGTGTTCGGCGGGTGGACCTCGTCGTCCCGCAAGGCGATGCTGCCGGTGTTCGAGGCGAAGAACTCGCTGCTGTTCTACCCGGTCCAGTACGAGGGGCTGGAGGCGTCGAAGAACATCTTCTACACGGGCGCCACGACGAACCAGCAGATCATCCCGGCGATGGACTACCTCAAGGAGCAGGGCAAGACGAAGGTGTTCCTCGTCGGGTCCGACTACGTGTTCCCCCGCACGGCCAACAAGGAGATCGTCGCCTACGCCAAGGCGAACGGGATCGACATCGTCGGCGAGGAGTACGCCCCGCTCGGGTACACGGACTTCTCGACGATCGTCACGAAGCTCAAGGGGTCGGGCGCGGACGCGGTGTTCAACACGCTGAACGGCGACTCGAACGTGGCGTTCTTCAAGGAGTACAAGAACGTCGGCCTCGCCGCGGACACGCTGCCGGTCGTCTCGGTGTCGATCGCCGAGGAGGAGGTCGGCGGCATCGGCGTCGACAACGTCGAGGGCCAGCTCACGGCGTGGAACTACTACCAGACGGTCGACAGCCCGGCGAACGAGAAGTTCGTCGCGGCGTTCAAGGCCAAGTACGGCGACGACCGCGTGACGAGCGACCCGATGGAGGCCGCGTACACGTCGCTGTACCTGTGGAAGGGCATGGTCGAGAAGGCGAAGTCGTTCGACGTCGCAGCCATCCAGGACGCGGCCGGCGGCGTGAGCTTCGAGGCCCCCGAGGGCACGGTCACCGTCAACGGCGAGAACCACCACATCGCCAAGACGGCCCTCATCGGCAAGATCGGCCCCGACGGCCTCATCCACACGGAGTGGTCGTCGAAGGAGCCCATCGAGCCGGACCCGTTCCTCGAGGGCTACGACTGGGCCGCGGGCCTGTCCTGACCTCCTGATCGCGGTGGCCCGGCGCTCCCTCTGTGGCGCCGGGTCACCGCCCCTCCCTTCGCGACGACGGAAGGACGGCCGAGGATGGATGCCCTCGTCTCACAGCTGTTCGCCGGGCTCAGCCTGGGGTCGGTGCTGCTGCTCGCGGCGCTCGGCCTGGCGCTGACGTTCGGTCAGATGGGCGTCATCAACATGGCGCACGGCGAGTTCATGATGGCGGGCGCGTACACGGCGTACGTGGTGCAGGGGATCGTGGCGGACGCCGGGGTGTCGTTGCTGGTCAGCCTGGTGGTCGGCTTCCTCGTGGGCGGTCTGCTCGGCCTGCTGCTCGAGGTCACGCTGATCTCGCGGATGTACCGGCGGCCGCTCGACACGCTGCTGGTGACGTTCGGGGTCGCGCTGGTGCTGCAGCAGGCGGCCCGGGACGTCTTCGGCGCCCCGAACGTCGACGTGCGGGCGCCGGCCTGGCTCTCCGGGGCGGTGCAGGTGCTGGGTGTGGGCGTGCCGAAGACGCGCCTGTTCATCCTCGCGCTCGCGGCCGTCTGCCTCGCCGCCCTCGCCCTCGTCCTGAAGCTGACCCCGCTCGGCCGCCGCATCCGCGCGACGGTGCAGAACCGCGACCTCGCCGAGACGTCCGGCATCAGCACGCGCGCCACGGACCGGCTGACGTTCTTCGTCGGCTCGGGCGTCGCCGGGGTGGCCGGGGTGGCGCTCACGCTGCTCGGGTCGATCGGCCCGACGCTCGGCACCAACTACATCGTCGACGCGTTCCTGGTGGTCGTCGTCGGCGGCATCGGGCAGCTCAAGGGGGCCGCGATCGCGGCGCTGGCGCTCGGGCTGCTGCAGGCGTCGTTCGAGTACTCGACGACCGCGTCGATCGCGAAGGTCCTCGTGTTCGTCGTCATCGTGGCGTTCCTGCAGGTCCGGCCGCAGGGGCTCGTGTCCGTCCGCTCGCGGAGCCTGGCATGACCGCCCGGCTGCGACTGTGGGGCGGGTTCGCGGTCGCCGCCGTGCTGCTGTTCGTCGTCGCGCCCGGAGCGCTGTCCGACTTCCGGCTCAACCTGCTCGCGAAGTTCCTCTGCCTCGCGATGGTGGCCGTCGGCATCGGCCTCGCCTGGGGCCGCGGCGGGATGCTCACGCTCGGTCAGGGCGTGTTCTTCGGGCTCGGCGGCTACCTGATGGCGATGCACCTCAAGCTCGCCGACGCCGGTCCCGGCGGCGTCCCCGACTTCATGCTGCTGTACGGGGACGGCACGGTGCCGGGCTGGTGGGAGCCGTTCCGGGACCCGGTCGTGACGGTCGTCGCGATCCTCGTCGTCCCCACCGGCCTCGCGGCCCTGCTCGGCCTGGCCGTGTTCAAGCGGCGGGTGCGGGGCGCGTACTTCGCGATCCTGTCGCAGGCGCTCGCGGCGGCGTTCGCGATCCTGCTGATCGGGCAGCAGAAGGTCACCGGCGGCACGAACGGCCTCAACGGCTTCAAGTCCTTCTTCGGCTTCACGCTGGCCGACCCGCTCAACAAGCGGATGCTCTACTTCATCGCCGCCGGGGTGCTCCTCGCGATGGTCGCGGCGACCCGGCTGCTCATGCGCTCCCGCTACGGGGAACTGCTCGTCGCGGTCCGCGACCAGGAGAACCGCGTCCGGTTCCTCGGGTACGACCCGGCAGGCGTCAAGGTCGTCGCGTACGCCACGGCGGCCTGCTTCGCGGCGATCGGCGGGGCGCTGTTCACGCCGATCGTGGGGATCATCTCGCCGGCCGACGTCGGCGTGGTGGCGTCCATCGCGTTCCTCGTGGGCGTCGCGATCGGCGGCCGGGCCACGCTGCTCGGTCCGGTGCTGGGCGCCGTCGCGGTGTCGTGGGCGGAGACGAGCCTGTCCGAGCAGTTCCCGTCGTTCTGGACCTACTTCCAGGGCGCGCTGTTCATCGGCGTCGTCGCGTTCCTGCCGAACGGTCTGGCCACGCTGGGTCAGGTGTGGCGGCGACGTCGCGCCGGTCCCGGGATCCGGGAGGACGAATCCGGGCAGCCTGACGACGGCACGCCGCGCAGCGCCCCCGAGGCATCCCTGCCTGCCGACGCGCCTGCCGACGCCCTGCCGGGGAGGACCGCATGACCGACGACGTCACGACCCCAGCGTCCGTGCTCGGCGAGGGCTCGCTCGACCCGCAGGCCCTCGAGACGGTCATCGCCGCCCCGCCGTCGCGGTTCCGCCACGACTACCTGGAGGTCCGGGACCTGCGCGTGGTGTTCGACGGCTTCGTCGCCGTCGACGGCGTCGACCTCACGGTGACCCAGGGGGACCTGCGCTTCCTCATCGGCCCGAACGGCGCCGGAAAGACGACCATCGTCGACGCGATCACCGGCCTCGCACCCGCCACCGGCTCGGTCCGGTTCGGCGGCGTCGAGCTCGTCGGCCGCGCGTCGCACAAGGTCGCCCGGGCCGGCGTGGGCCGCACGTTCCAGACCGCGTCCGTCTTCGACGAGCTCAGCGTGCTGCAGAACCTCGACATCGCCGCCGGTGCGGGGCGGGGCGCGTGGTCCCTGCTGCGCCGCCGCCGCACGGTCCCCGAGACGGTCGACGCCGCCCTCGAGACCGTCGGCCTCACCCACCTGCGCGACGTGCCCGCCGGGGTGCTCGCGCACGGGCAGAAGCAGTGGCTGGAGATCGGCATGCTGCTCGTCCAGGACGCCCGCCTCCTGCTGCTCGACGAGCCGGTCGCCGGGATGAGCCAGGCCGAGCGGGAGGAGACCGGTCAGCTCCTGCAGCGGATCGGCGAGCAGCGCACCGTCGTCGTCGTGGAGCACGACATGGAGTTCCTGCGGTCGTTCGCGTCGTCCGTGACGGTGCTGCACCAGGGCCGGGTGCTCAGCGAGGGGACGGTCGCGCAGGTGCAGGCCGATCCGCGGGTCGTCGAGGTGTACCTGGGCCGGTCCGCGGGTGCCCGCGGCTCGGCGGCCGGCGAGACGGGAGGCGAGTGATGCTGGAGCTGACGGGCGTGCACGTCGGGTACGGGCGCACCTCGGTGGTGCACGGCGTCGACGTGACGGTCGACGACGGCGGGGTCACCGCGGTCATGGGCCACAACGGCGCGGGCAAGACGACGCTCCTGCGGGCCGCCGTCGGCCTGCTGCCGGTCCGCAGCGGACGCGTCACGCTCGCCGGCGAGGACGTGACGAGGATGCGGCCGCACCAGCGCGTGCGCCGCGGGCTCGCGTACGTGCCGCAGGGGCAGCAGGCGTTCGGGCAGCTCACCGCCCGGGAGAACCTGCAGCTCGTCGCGGACGGCGCGGGTGCGGCGGCCGCGAGCCGGATGGACGAGGCGCTCGACCTGTTCCCGGCGCTGCGCGACCTGCTCGGCCGCCGGGCAGGGCTGCTCTCGGGCGGTCAGCGCCAGCAGCTCGCGATCGCGCGGGCCCTGCTCACCGGACCGCGCGTGCTCATCCTCGACGAGCCGACCGAGGGCATCCAGCCGTCCGTCGTGCAGGAGATCGAGGACGCCATCGGCACGCTCACGCGGGCCGGCGGGCTCGCCGTGCTGCTCGTCGAGCAGCACGTGGGGTTCGCGCTCGCGGCCGCCGGGCGGTACTACGTGCTGGAGTCCGGGCGTGTGACCCGGACCGGTGCGGGCGGGGCGGACCAGGAGGCCGACGTGCGGGCGGCGATGGCCCTGTGAGCACGGGGAGCGAGCAGGCGGAGGGCTACAGTTCGTGGGCATGAGGACGGGGCGGACGGGGGCGCTGTCCGGGGTCGAGACGCCGGGGGAGACGGACGCGTCCGACACCCGGTCGCTGCGCGAGGTCGTCTACCACCGGCTGCGCGACGAGATCCTCAACGGCCGCATCTCCCCCCGCGAGCGGCTCACCGAGCCGAAGCTCGGCAAGGCGTTCGACGTGTCCCGCACGCCCGTGCGCGAGGCGCTGTCCCGGCTGCTGTCGGACGGGCTCGTCGAGCGCACCGACTTCGGGTACGCCGTCGTCGTGCCCAGCCTCGAGGACCTGCGCAACCTGTACGAGCTGCGCATCACGCTCGAGCTGCGCGGCATCGCCCGGGCCATCGAGAACCCCGAGGTGCGGCACGACGAGGCCGCCCTGCGCGACGAGCTCGACCGCTGGTACGCGCTGCGGGCGACGCCCCCGGAGCCGGACCCCAGCTTCGTGCTGCTCGACGAGCGCTACCACCAGGTGCTGTCCCGGTCCTCGGGGAACGCCCAGCTCACCGACGCGCTCGTCACCGTGAACCAGAAGATCCGGGCCGTCCGGATGCACGACTTCGTGGAGACCGACCGGATCGCGACCACGATCGACGAGCACATCGAGATCGTCGAGCTCGTCCTCGACCGCCGCCTGCCCGAGGCCCTCACCGCGCTGCACAAGCACGTCGGTGAGTCCCTCGAGGTCGTCATGGAACGGGCGACGGCGGCGATGACCCGGATGGCGCTCGCGGGCTGACGGGCTGCCGGCGTCGGTGCCCGTCCGACGAGGTCGGCGGGCGTAACGCGGCGTTTACCCGTGGACGTCGGGAGGGAAACACGGCCTCCGTACGGTGCGGGATACCGAGGTGTATACACCTGTGCCGCACTCGATCCCCGGGGGACCGCCGTGTTCGACACCCTGCTCGTCGCCAACCGTGGCGAGATCGCCGTCCGCATCCTGCGCACCGCACGGGCCATGGGCCTCAAGACGGTCGCGGTGTACTCGGACGCCGACGCGGCCGCCCCGCACGTCCGGCTCGCGGACGTCGCCGTCCGGCTCGGCCCCGCACCCGCGGTCGAGAGCTACCTGCGGGCCGACCTCGTCCTGCAGGCCGCCGCCACCACCGGCGCCGGCGCGATCCACCCGGGCTACGGCTTCCTCTCGGAGAACGCGGCCTTCGCGGGACACGTCGAGGCGGCCGGGCTCGCGTTCGTCGGGCCGACGCCCGCGCACCTGTCGGTGTTCGGCGACAAGCACCAGGCACGGCAGGCGGCGCTCGCGGCGTCCGTGCCGCTCGTCCCCGGGTCGGGGCTGCTGGCGTCCGTCGAGGAGGCGCTCGTCGCGGCGGACGCCGTCGGGTACCCGGTGATGCTCAAGGCCGTCGGGGGCGGTGGCGGCATCGGCATGCAGGCGTGCGCGGACCGGGCCGAGCTCGTCGCCGCCTACGAGAAGGTGCAGCGGGTCGCGGCGGCGTCGTTCGGCAGCAGCGGGGTGTTCCTCGAGCGGTTCGTCGCGCGGGCCCGGCACCTGGAGGTGCAGGTGTTCGGCGACGGCGCCGGACGCGTCGTGAGCCTGGGGGACCGGGACTGCTCGCTGCAGCGGCGCAACCAGAAGGTCGTCGAGGAGGCGCCCGCGCCCGCGCTGCCCGACGACGTCCGCGCGCAGCTGCACGAGTCGGCGCGGGCGCTCACCGCGTCCGTCGGGTACCGGTCGGCGGGGACCGTCGAGTACGTGTACGACGTCGACCGGGGCGAGGCGTCGTTCCTCGAGGTCAACACCCGCCTGCAGGTCGAGCACCCCGTCACCGAGCTCGTCACCGGGGTGGACCTCGTCGAGTGGATGATCCGCCTCGCCCAGGGGGACACGACGTTCCTCGACGACCTCCCGGACTCCGGGCCACCCGTCGTCGGGCACGCCGTCGAGGCGCGCGTCTACGCCGAGGACCCCCGCAAGGACTACCGGCCGAGCGCCGGCCTGCTCACCGAGGTCGTCTACCCGCCCGACGCGCGCGTCGACGCCTGGGCCGAGACCGGGCAGGAGGTCACCAGCCACTACGACCCGATGCTGGCGAAGGTCATCACGCACGGCACCGACCGCGCCGCGGCGCTCGCGTCGTCGGCCGCCGCGCTCGCGGGGACCCGGATCTCGGGCGTCGCCACCAACCTGCCGCTGCTGCGCACGGTCGTCGGCCTCGACGTGGTCCGCGACGCCGCCCACACGACCGGGACGCTCGCCGGCGTCACCGACGACGAGCCGTGGGTCGACGTGCTCCGGCCCGGCGTCATGACCACCGTCCAGGACTGGCCCGGGCGGCTCGGGCACTGGGACGTCGGCATCTCGCCGTCCGGGCCGATGGACGACCTGTCCTTCCGGCTCGGCAACCGCGCGCTCGGCAACCCCGAGGGGGCACCGGGGCTCGAGTGCACGCTCACCGGTCCGCGCCTGCGGTTCAGCCACGAGACGGTCGTGTGCGTGACCGGGGCCGACGCGCCCGTCACCGTCGACGGTGAGCCCGTGCCCCAGTGGGAGCCGGTCGTCGTCCCCGCGGGAGGGGTCCTCGACGTCGGTGCGCCGCACGACGTCGGGCTGCGCACGTACGTCCTCGTCAGGGGCGGGCTCGACGTGCCGCTGTACCTGGGCTCCGCGTCGACGTTCTCGCTCGGCGGGTTCGGCGGGTACACCGGGCGGGCGCTCGTGCTCGGGGACACGCTCGTGCCGGGTGCGGCGACCGCCGGGCCGACGTCGATCGTGCCGTCCGCCGACCGCCCCGAGCTCGTGCACGACTGGGAGGTCGCCGTCGCCGAGGGGCCGCAGCCCGCGCCCACGTACTTCACGCACGACGACATGGCGATGCTGTACTCGTCGACCTGGCAGGTCCAGACGCACGCCAACCGCACCGGCATCCGGCTCACCGGCCCGAAGCCGCAGTGGGCCCGGCCGGACGGCGGCGAGGCGGGCCTGCACCCGTCCAACCTGCACGACAACCCGTACTCGGTGGGTGCGCTCAACGTCTCCGGCGACACCCCGATCCTGCTCGGGCCCGACGGGCCGAGCCTCGGCGGGTTCGCCTGCCCGGTGACCGTCGTGGTCGGGCACCGCTGGAAGATGGGCCAGATCCGCCCCGGCGACACCGTCCGTCTCGTGCCCGTTCCCGCCGCGACCGCCGACGCGCTGCGGTCGTCGGACGCGCTGCGTTCCCTCGCGTCGGTGCCGTCAGCGCTGCCGATCGGGCCGGACGGCGACGACGGGGTGCTGGCGCGGGTCGCCGGAGACGACGACCGGCCCGACGTCGTCTACCTGCGCGGTGCCGACGACAACGTCCTCGTCGAGTACGGCCCGATGGTGCTCGACCTCGGGCTGCGGATGCGCGTGCATGCGCTCGGCGAGGCCCTGCGCGCCCGGGGCCTGCCGGGTCTGATCGACATCACGCCCGGCGTCCGGTCGCTGCACGTGCACGTCGACCCCGCTCTGCTGACCGTTCCGGCGCTCGTGGACGTGCTCGTCGAGATCGAGGCCGGGCTGCCCGCGACCGCCGACCTCGTCGTCCCGTCCCGCCGCATCCACCTGCCCCTGTCGTTCGACGACCCCGTCATCGGCGAGGCCGTCGCCCGGTACCAGGCGGGCGTGCGGCCGTCCGCGCCGTGGCTGCCGTCGAACATCGAGTTCGTCCGGCGCATCAACGGACTGCCGTCCACCGACGACGTGCTGCGGACCATGACGACCGCCGAGTACCTGGTCCTCGGCCTCGGCGACGTGTACCTCGGCGCGCCCCTGGCCGTCCCGCTCGACCCCCGGCACCGGCTCATGACGACGAAGTACAACCCCGCCCGCACCTGGACCGCGGCCGACACCGTGGGCCTCGGCGGCCAGTACCTGTGCGTCTACGGCATGGACTCACCCGGCGGGTACCAGCTCGTCGGCCGCACCGTGCCGATCTGGTCCGGGCACCGGCAGCACGGGGTGTTCGAGCCGGGGCGACCATGGCTGCTGCGGTTCTTCGACCGGATCGTCTGGCATCCCGTGGACGCCGCCGAGCTGCTGATGCAGCGGGAGGCGTTCGCCGCCGGGCGGCTGGAGGTCGAGGTCGAGCACGGCACGTTCTCGTACCGCGACCACCTGGCCCTGCTCGCCGAGCACGCCGGGGACATCGCCGGGTTCCAGTCCCGGCAGGCGACGGCCTTCGCGGAGGAGCGTGCCGCGTGGGCGCTGGCCGGAGAGCTGTCCGGTCCGGCCGACGCCCCGGCGGACGACGACGCAGACGCCCTGCCCTCCTCGGTCGACGTGCCCGAGGGAAGCGTTCTCGTCGAGGCTCCGATGGTCGGCAGCGTGTGGCGGGTCGAGGCACGGGTGGGCGACCGGGTGCACGAAGGAGACCTGCTCGTCGCCCTCGAGGCCATGAAGCTCGAGCTCGGCGTGGTCGCACCCGCGGACGGGCTCGTGTCGAGCGTGCTCGTCGCGCCGGGTCAGCACGTCGCCCCCGGCACGCCTCTCGCGGTCGTGGCGGTGGGTGCATGACGCTGACCACCATGGAGACGGCCGTCGAGAGGGTGCGCGCCGCGTACGCGCGGATCGCCGAGGTGGACCGGCCCGAGGTGTGGATCACGCTCGTGCCGGAGTCCGAGGCGCTGGAGGCGGCCGCGCTCGTCGACGCCGCCGTCGCCGCGGGGGCGGACCTGCCGCTCGCCGGGGCGACGCTCGCCGTCAAGGACAACATCGACGTCGCCGGGCTCCCGACCACCGCGGCGTGCCCGTCGTTCGCGTCCGGCCCCGCCGCCGCGTCCGCGCCCGCCGTGCAGCGGCTCGTCGACGCCGGTGCCGTGGTCCTCGGCAAGACGAACCTCGACCAGTTCGCCACCGGGCTCGTCGGGACCCGCTCCCCGTACGGCGCCGTCCGGCACGCGACCCTGCCCGACCGGGTGTCCGGCGGGTCCAGCTCCGGGTCGGCCGTCGCGGTCGCGCTCGGCATCGCCGACATCGGGCTCGGCACCGACACCGCCGGGTCCGGCCGGGTGCCCGCCGCGTTCGGCGGTCTGGTGGGCCTCAAGACGACCGTCGGTCTCGTGCCCACCACGGGCGTCGTGCCCGCGTGCCGGTCCTACGACGTCGTCACCACGTTCACGCGTGGGCTCGACCTCGGCGTGCTCGCGACCCGCCTCATGGCTCGCGACGGTGCCCGGTCGTGGCCCGTCGACGTGCGGCTCGGGCTGCGCGCCGCCCCGGTGGTCGCCGTGCCGCGCGTCGCCGACCTCGCGCCGCTCTCGCCCGGGTGGCGTGCCGCGTTCGCCTCGGCCGTGGCCGCCGTCGAGGCGACCGGCGCCTCGGTCCGGGTCGTCGACGTCTCGCCGATGCTCGACGCCGCGCGACTCCTGTACGACGGCGCGATCCTCGCCGAGCGGTACGAGGCCGTCGGGACCTTCCTCGCCGCCGAGCCGTCCGACGCCGACCCGACCGTCGCGTCGATCATCCTCGGCGGCCGCGCGATCACCGCCGCCGACTACGTCGCCGACCGGGCCCGGCTCGACACCGCCCGGGTCGCCGCGCTCGATGCTCTCGACGGCTGCGACCTGCTGCTCCTCCCGACGACCACCGAGCACCCGACCATCGCGGACGTCCAGGCCGACCCCATCGGCATCAACCGCCGGCTCGGCACGTACACGAACTTCGTCAACCTCCTCGACATGGCGGCGGTCGCCGTCCCGGCCGGCGAGGCCGACGGGGGACCGTTCGGGGTGACGATCCTGTCCCGCGCGTTCGACGACCAGCTCTCCGTCGACCTCGCCGCCCGGCTGCTCGATCGGCACCGTGACACGGCGGCCGGGGACGAGCCCGTCCTCGTCGACGGCGGCGTCGACGTGCTCGTCGTCGGCGCGCACCTGCGCGGCCAGCCCCTCAACCGGGAGCTCGACGCCCTCGGCGGCCGGTTCGTCGCGTCCGTGCGCACGTCCGACGCCTACCGACTCGTCGCGCTCGACACCGTCCCCCGCAAGCCCGGGCTCGTCCGGGTCGGCCCGGGGGCGGGTGCGCCGATCGCCGGAGAGGTGTGGCGGCTCTCGTCGGGTGCGCTCGGCCGGTTCCTCGCCGCGCTGCCGTCACCCATGAGCCTCGGCCGAGCCGAGCTGTCCGACGGCACGTGGGTCGTCGGCTTCGGCTGCACGGCCGAGGCCGGCGCCGCCGGCACCGACATCACCGCGACGGGCGGCTGGGTGGAGGCGCTGCGCCGCGGCCTGTGACAGTCGCGCCCGCGGGTGGGCCGCTCAGCTCAGTGGCGCCGCTCGCGGTCCCGGGCCGGGACGCGCAGGCCCGACGCGCGCAGGCGGCGGATCAGCTCGCCCGCGCTGACCGGGATCGCCCCCAGGGCCACGAGCTCGTCGATCCGGGCGTCCGGCACGTCGTAGTGGTCGAGGTCGAACGCCCGCTCCGGCAGACCGGCCCGGGCGGCGAACGCGTGCAGCTCGTCGAGCGAGGCGTCGCTCACGAGGTGCGCCCAGTACCGGTCGTGGCGGGGCCACAGCGGCGGGTCGACGAGCACGGTCACCGCCCGAGCGTATGTCGGCAGGTCGACGAGCGACGTCACGTGGACACGATCGCCCGTCGGCCGGGCGTCACACGGTGAACAGCCGCGACGCCTGCGACTCGGCCTCCGCGTAGGTGCGGGCGGCGGCGTGCATCGCGGCGCCGATCGACTCCAGTGACTGCTCCAGGCGCGCCTCGGTCGCGGACCAGTCGGTGAGCACCCTGGCGAACGCCGTCGCGGCGCCACCGCGCCACGTGCCCTGCAGCTCGGCGAGCTGGCGGTGCATCGCGGACACCTCCGCGCGGATCGACGCCGTGCGCGCCTGCACCCCCGCGGCGGCCTGGGCAACCTGGGCGCTGTCGACCTCGAACCTCGTCATGCCGGGACCTCCGTGACTCGTCCGCGGCGCGCATCGGTGGCGCCGCGTGGTTCGTCGAACGTAGGTGGCGCGGGGCATGGCGGCGCTGACGCGAGACCGGACCGGGGGAGGGCCGGCCTCGTCGAGCGGGCTGTGGGCGGCTCGGCGACGACCGGCTCGACGGCGACGACCGGCGCACCCGCGCACCGCGGCGCACCCGTGCCGCATCGCGCTGACGCGGACCGTCGTCTCAGCGGGAGGTGGTGTCGTCCCTCAGGGCGGCCGAGGCAGCCGAGGCCGTCGCGCTGTCGGTCGCCCCGTTGATCTCGCGCTCGGTGGGAGCGGACGCCGCCGCACCCTTCTCGGCGTCGATCTTCGCGAGCTCCTTCTCGAGCCGCTGCAGCTCCGCCGACACGTTCTGCCGGGCGGGCTCCTCCCAGGCGGCGCCGAGCGGGCTGGAGAACAGCGACGGGCGGGCGAGCAGCTTGTGCAGGATGCGCAGCCGGGCGCGGACGTAGTCCTCGATGGGGAGGTGCGCGTACTCGGCGCGCACGTCGTGCAGGTACGCCTTGTAGCGCTGCGGCTCGGCGGCGAGCATCGCGAGGTCGGCGTCGCACAGCACGGCGCAGTCGAAGTCCGTCGGGTCGGGCGAGTGCCGGACCAGGGCGACGACGAGGTCGTGCACGCGGTGCGCGCGCCGCTCCGGGACGCCGAGCTTCGTGAGCTCGTCGTACGCCAGGCGGGCGCTCGCGATCTCGTCCTCTCCGCCGCGGTTGGCGTAGGTCTTGGCGTCGGCGGAGTCGAAGATCGCGCCGTGGTACCAGGCGGCGAGCCGCACCAGGTCGGGCTCGTGGGTCTCCTCGACGAGCTCGTCGACGCGGACCAGCACGTCGACCAGGTGCTTCAGGTTGTGGAAGTCCCGGCCGGGGGACGACCACCGGTCGATCAACGCCTGACCGGCGTCGCGGATCTCCTCGACGTCGGCGGTGGCACCGGCGCCCAACGTGCTGCGCTGGTACGCGGACAACAACCACTGTGGTGCGTCATGGACGCCCATGGATGACAGCCTCACGACGGTGACTAGGACGCGTCATCGTAGCCCTCAGGCGGAGGGCCCGTTGCTCGAACCGGACATGTGCACAGGCAGCGCGACGCGGACCGTCGTGCCCCCTCCGGGCGTCTGCGCGAGGCCCACCGTGCCGCCGTGCGCATCGACGATCGCGGCGACGATCGCCATGCCGAGGCCCGCCCCACCGGAGTCGCGGCCCCGTGAGGCGTCGATCCGGTAGAAGCGCTCGAACACCCGCGCGGCGTGCTCGGGGTCGATCCCGGGCCCGTGGTCGCGGACCTCGACGACGCCCAGCGGCACTCCCGACGGCCCGGGGACGACGCCGACCGCGATCTCCACGGGCGTGCCCGCGGGGGTGTGCTGGACGACGTTCCCGAGCAGGTTCGCGAGCACCTGGCGCAGCCGCGGCTCCTCGCCGAGCACCGTGACGGGACCGGTCGCCGCGCCCGGGACCAGCGGCTCGAGCCGGCTCGTGCGCGTCGGGTCCAGGGCGTGCAGGTCGCTGACGGCGTCCGCGGCCAGGACGGTGAGGTCGACGGGGTCTCGGCGCAGCGGACGGTTCTCGTCGAGCCGGGCCAGCGCGAGGAGGTCCTCGACGAGGCCGCCCATCCGCGTCGCGGAGTCCTCGATGCGCCGCATCGTGTCGTCGACCTGGTCCTTCTCGACGAGCGCGCCCATGCGGTAGAGCTCGCCGTACCCGCGGATCGTGGCCAGCGGGGTGCGCAGCTCGTGGGACGCGTCGGCGACGAACCGGCGCATCCGGGCCTCCGACGCCGTGCGGGCGTCGAAGGCGTGCTCGATCTGGGCGAGCATCCCGTTGAGCGCCAGGGCGAGGCGTCCGACCTCCGTGGTCTTCGGGACGGGCGGCACGCGCTGCGACAGGTCCCCCGCCGCGATCGCTGCCGCCGTCTTCTCGATCTCCCGGAGCGGCTTGAGCGACCGGCGCACGGCCCAGCTCCCGGCGAGCGCGCCGAGCAGGACGATGCCGATCCCGGTGAGGAGGAGCGCCGTGACCATCCGGCTGACCGTGCGCTCGACGTCCCCGAGAGGCAGCGCGACGACGACCGACCCCACGGAACCGTCGGAGGCGCTCACCGGGTAGGCGACGGCGCGCCATGGGGAGCCGGACTTCGTCGAGTGGACGCTGAACGGTTCGCCCTGGTTCTCGGTGGCCTGCGTACCCGTGATGTCGGGGACCTCGGGAGTGCCGTACCGGACCCGCGCCGAGCGGGACGGTGGGTTGATGCTCTCGATCCCGAGCACCTGCACGCGCACGTAGTAGTCGTTGGGAGCCAGGCTGCGGCCGAAGTTGAGCGCGTCGACCTGCTGCTGGGCGAGCATCGCGCCCTCGGACTCGAGCTTGCTGTCCACCTGCCCGACGAGCGTGTCCTCGAGGAGCGTCGCGCTCGCCACCCCGGCGAGCACCAGGCCGGCGCCGACGAGCACGGTGATGATGCCGACGAGGCGGTGCAGCAGCGGCACGGCCGACCAGCGTGCCCGGGCGCGCGCGAGCAGCGTCAGACGGGCGGGGGTCGACCCGGTTCCCGACGTAGCCGACGACCCGGGTGTCCCCGTCGCCCCGGAGGGGACGGGCGGTGCACCGGGATCGACCTGAGCGGCGCCCGCCCGGCGTGCGGCGGCCGGCACGGCGTCGGGTGGCGCGGTCGGCGGGACGGAGGTCACGGCGTCTCGCGCAGCAGGTAGCCGACGCCGCGCTTGGTGTGGATGAGCGGCTTGAGGCGGTTGCCCTCGGCGTCGTCGAGCTGGTCCACCTTGCGGCGCAGGTAGGAGATGTAGGACTCGACGATGTTCGCGTCGCCGCCCCAGTCGTACTGCCAGACGTGGTCGAGGATCTGCGACTTCGAGAGAACCCGGCCCGGGTTGAGCATGAGGTACCGCAGGAGCTTGAACTCGGTGGGGGACAGGTCGACGGGCTGGCCGGCGCGGGTCACCTCGTGGCTGTCCTCGTCGAGCTCGAGGTCGGCGTACCGCAGCACGCTCGCGTCGACGTCGAGGCCTGCACCGGTGCGCCGCAGGATCGCGCGGATCCGGGCGACGACCTCTTCGAGGCTGAACGGCTTCGTCACGTAGTCGTCGCCACCGACCGTGAGGCCCTGCACCTTGTCGGCGGTGTCGTCGCGCGCGGTGAGGAACAGGACGGGGACGTGCTGGCCGGTCTCGCGCAGGCGGCGGGTCACCGTGAAGCCGTCCATGTCGGGCAGCATCACGTCGAGCACCACGAGGTCCGGCTCGACGTCTCGCGCCATCCGCAGCGCGGCGCCGCCGTCGGCGGCCGCGTGCACCTCGAACCCCGCGAAGCGCAGGCTCGTGGACAGGAGCTCGCGGATGTTCGGCTCGTCGTCGACGACGAGGAGGCGCGCCTCGGGCGTGGCGGGGACGGACGTCATTCGTCCAGTGTGCCCACGGACCCTGGGTGCCGCCTGGGAGCCACCTGCGAAGCGCGCCTCGACCGTCCCGCACGATCGTGCTAATTTCGCCGGGTGAGCAAGGGCGAGGTGACCCGGCAGGCCGTCATCGACCGTGCGGTCGAGATCGCCGGGCGGCTCGGCGTCGCCGGGCTGACCATCGGCTCGCTCGCGTCGGCCTCGGAGATGTCAAAGAGCGGCCTCTACGCGCACTTCCGGTCCAAGGAGGCGCTGCAGCTCGCGGTGCTGGGCAGCGCGCGGGAGCGGTTCGTCGACCAGGTGATCCGGCCCGCGCTCGCGGCACCCCGGGGGGAGCCGCGCGTCCGCACGCTGTTCGAGCGGTGGCTCGTGACGTCGTCGTCCGGCAGCGCCGGCTGCCTCTTCGTGTCGGCGGCCACGGAGTTCGACGACCAGCCGGGGCCGGTCCGGGACCAGGTGGTCCGTGACCACTGGGACCTCGTCGAGTCGCTCGCCCAGGTGTACCGCTCGGGCGTCAAGGAGGGGGCGTTCCGCGAGGACCTGGCCCCCGAGCAGTTCGCCCACGACCTGCACGGGCTGATGCTCGCGCACTTCCACGCGTTCCGGCTGCTGCGCGACCCGGCCGCCGAGACCCGCACCCGTTTCGCGTTCGAGCGGCTGATGCGCTCGCTCCAGCCCGACGACTGAGCCCGACCGAGCCCGAAGGAGTCACCCGTGACCTCCGTGTCGACCGAAAAAAGCACGACCGTTCGTACCTATCGCTTCGGCGTCCCACCCGCCCTGCGCGCCGCCGTGCGCGCCGTCGACCCGTGGGCGCCCGACCTGACCGCCCGCCTCGCGCTGCGCCTGTGGTGCCGGCCGCCGCACGCCCAGGGCCGCCAGGCCGTCCCCGGTGGCACGACCTGGAGCCTGCCGTTCGGCCGCTCCGAGATCTCCGGGCAGGCGTGGGGCGACGGACCGACGGTCGTCCTCGTCCACGGCTGGGGCGGGCACCGTGCGCAGCTCGCGGCGACGTTCGTCGAGCCCCTCGTCGCCGCCGGCCTGCGCGTCGTGGCCTACGACGCCCCGAGCCACGGCGCGTCCGGCCCGGGAGCGCTCGGCGGGCGCCAGGCGACCCTGCCCGAGATGGCGGCCGCGATCGACACGGTCGTCGCCGCGCAGGTCTCCGGGCACGGGCCCGTCCGCGCCGTCGTCGGGCACTCGCTCGGCGCCGCGGCGAGCGCGCTGTCCGTCCTCGACGGCACGCCCACCGAGCGGCTCGTCCTGCTCACCCCGCTCGCCCAGCCCTTGTCGTACGTCACCGAGTTCGCCGCCGCCCTCGGGCTCGGTGACACCAGCCGGCACCGCCTCGTCGTGCGGATGGAGACGCTCGTCGGGCGCGGCCTGTCCACCCTCGACGTGCCGCTGCGGGCCGCCAACGCCGGGCGTCCGCTGCCGCCCGCGCTCGTGCTGAGCGACCGCGACGACAAGGAGGCCGACCACGAGGACGGGCCCCGCATCGCCCGCAGCTGGCCGGGCGCCGAGCTCGTCGTCAGCGACGGCCTCGGGCACCGGCGGATCCTGCGCGACGAGGAGACGATCAAGCGGGTCGTCGCGTTCGTGGGCGACTGAGATCACCCCGCGGCTGTCCGGTCCAGGGTATTGAGGCGGTTCTGAGCGGGCGTCCAACCCGGTACGGTGCTGCCTCGTGACCGATGCAACCACCCCCGTGCTGACCGTCGTCCAGCTCGACGACGGTGTGTCGCTCGACCGCTTTGCGGACTGGCTCGACGGCGTCCGTGTGCGGCCCGTGCGCGCCGACCTCGGCGAGAGCGCCGGCCCCGCGGACGCGCTCGACGGCCTCCTCGTGCTCGGCGGGCAGATGTCCGCGACGTCCGACGAGCCCGGCATCGCCGAGACGCGCGCCCTGCTCGCCGACGCCGTCGCCGCCGGCGTGCCCACGCTCGGCCTCTGCCTGGGCGCCCAGCTCCTCGCCGTCGCGACCGGCGGGCGCGTGCACGTCGCCGCCCCTCCCGGGCGCGAGTCCGGCGTCATCGGCGTGCACTGGCGGCCCGAGGCGCTGCACGACGAGCTCGTCGGCGGGCTCGTCGACGCGGACCTCCCCGAGGACCGCCGCACCACCCGGATGCCGAGCATGCACGCCGACGCCATCGTCGACCTGCCGCGCGCCGCCAAGTGGCTCGCGCACTCGCGCGCCTACCCGTACCAGGCGTTCCGCGTCGGCTCGGCGTGGGGCCTGCAGTTCCACCCCGAGGCGTCGCCCGCCACCCTGCACGCGTGGGCGTCCCTGCACGACGACGTCGACACCGCGGCGGTCGACGCCGCCGCGGCCGAGCACGACGAGGTCGTCGCGGGGGCCGGCCGCGTGCTGGCCCGCGCGTTCGCGGGCATCGTCGTCGCGCGCGCGGCGGAGCGCACCCCCGCCTGACCCGACCTCCGGACGGACGACGACGGCCGGCGCCCCCGAGCGGGACGCCGGCCGTCGTTCGTCCGTCGACGCGTCAGGCGTCGCGGGGAGCGTCCTGCGGGGCCTCGATCTGGGCCGTCACCGGGGTCGTGCCGAGCTGGGTCGGGGCGCTGCCCGACTTCAGGGCCAGCAGCCGGGCCTCGATCTCGAGCTGCTCGCCCGACTGCTCGAGCTCCGCGAACTGGGCGTCGAGCGACGACGAGGCGAGCTCCGCCTGACCCATCGTGAGGGCCTCCTCGCGGCGCACCTTCTCCTCGAAGCGGGCGATCTCGCTCGTCGGGTCCAGCACGTTGATCGAGCTGATCGCCGTCTGCACCGTCTGCTGCGCCTGCGCCGACTTCTGCCGGGCGACGAGCGTGTCCCGGCGGGACTTGAGCTGGCCGAGCTTGTCCTTCATCTGCGCCAGGCCCGTCTTGAGCTTCTCGACGGTCTCGCGCTGCGACGCGATGAGGGGCTCGGCGTCCCGGACCTCGCCCTCGGCGGTGATCTGCTTGCCGAGCGCGACCTTCGCAAGGTTGTCGAAGCGGTCCGCCTTGACCGCGTCGCCCGCCGCGCGGGCCTGGTCGGCGGCCGTCGACGCGGCGAGCGCCTTCTGACCCCACTCGCGTGCGGCCCGGACGTCCTCGTTGTAGTCCTGCTCGGCGAGCCGCAGGTTGCCGATGGTCTGCGCGATGGCCTTCTCGGCCTCCGCGATCGAGTTCGTGTAGTCGCGGACCAGCTGGTCCAGCATCTTCTGCGGGTCCTCCGCCTGGTCGATCAGCGCGTTGATGTTCGCGCGGGTCAGCTGCGTGATGCGGCCGAAGATGCTCTGCTTCTCGGTCATCGTGCCGTGCCTCTCGTCGTCAGTGCTCGTCCGTGCTGTCTCTACCAGTCGTCGTGCGGCGTCGGTCAGAACCCGCCGCCGAACCCGCCGTCCCCGAAGCCGCCGCCCCCGCCGTCGCCGCCTCCGCCGCCCCAGCCGCCACCGCCGCCGTCGCTCCAGCCGCCGCCGTGGTGCCCGCCGCCGAACCCGCCGCCCCCGCGCAGGATCGAGTCGAGCAGGATGCCGCCGAGCACCATCCCGCCCACGTTGTTGAAGCCTCCGCCCTGCCGCCCGCCGACCCCGGCGAAGTCCTGCTGGTGGTCGACGTCCGCCTGCGCGAGCTGCTGCGCCTCGACGGCGAGCTCCTGCGCCCGTCGGCCCGACTCGAGGGCGCGCTCCGGGTCGTGGCCGCGCTGGTCGAGGGCCTGGCTGCGCAGCCGTTCGGCCTCCGCGAGCCGGGTGCGGGCCTCCGGGCCGATCGCGCCGCGGCGGGTCGCGACGAAGTCGCTGGTCGCGCGCAGCGTGGAGTCGAGGCGGCCGATGAGGTCGTCGAGCAGCCCGAGGGCCCGGCGCGCACGCTCGTCGGCCTCGCGCATCGGGGCGAGGGCGGCGTCGAGCGCGGCCTCGGCGTCGGTGATGGTCCGCAGGGCCGCGAGCGGGTCGCCGGTGCCGCCGCGGGCGGTCCGGGCGGTCTCGATCGCGGCTGTCGCCGTGGCCGCCGGTCCTGCGACGTCCTGGTTGCCCGCCGCGAGGCGACGGACGTCGGCGAGGTCCGACGAGATCGACGCGACCGCGGCGTCGAGGCGCGGGCCGATCGTCGCGAGGTCCGCACCGGCCCGGTCCACGGCGTCGAGCAACGTGGTGACCTGGCCGAGCGCCTCCTCGGTGGCTCGCGCGTAGCCGACCGCGATGCGGCGCTCGTCCCGGGCGCACGCGTCGCGGCCCTTGAGGATCGTGGCCGAGATCTCGTCGAGCAGCAGGCGCGCCTGCTCGGGGTTGTGCTGCACCGACGCGAGCGCGCTCGCCGGGTACTGCGCCGCGAGCGCCGTGAGCACGGCCCGCGCCGGCTCGATGCGGGCCTGCAGGTCCGCGACGGTCCGCTCGTGGGTGGTGAGGGCCGCGTCCACCCCCGCCTCCAGGTCGCGCAGGTGGTCGAAGCCCGCCTTCTGCGCCTCCAGGTCGGCGGCGACCTGCTGGCACTGCCGCAGGATGCGCGTCGCCGTCTCCCGGACCTGCGGCTCGGAGTCGGGCACGTCGTCGTCGAGCGTCTGGCGCAGGCGGAACGCCTCCGTGACGCGCTGCTTGGCGCCCGCGAGCACCTCCTCGAACTCCTTCGTCGCGCTCGGGCCGAACTGCGCCTGCGCGAAGCCGAGCTCCTGCTCGGACGTGCGCAGCGCGTCGTCGATGGCGACGAGGGCGGTCGACGAGCGGCGGTCCAGCTCGGCCGTCGGGAGCATCGCGAGCTCGTCGGCGGGCTCGGCCTGGGGCGCGGCGGCGACCTGCTGCCGGCGCGAGCGGCCCCGCAGCCACCCGAACAGCACGAACCCGCCGATCACCAGCAGGCCGACGACGAGCACGCCGCCGAACCCGAAGGCGCCCGACGAGCCGCCGCCGGTCGCCTGCTCGCGCAACGTGTCCGCCGCCGTGATCGCGGCGCCGGCCCAGTCGTCGTCGCGGAGCTTGTCCTCCGTGGCGTCTGCGGCCTTCTGGACCTGGCTGCTCGACAGGTCGCCGGTGGATTCCGGGACGAGCGCATACCGGCGCGCGTCGGTGGCGACCGCCAGGACGAAGTCCCCGCTCCCGAGGCCCGACTGCGTCGCGGTCTCGCGCGCCCACGCCTTCGGGTCAGCGCCGCCGAAGTCCGACACGTAGACGACGTACAGCTGGTACGGCGTGTCCGCGGCGAGCTTGTCGAGGGCCGCCTGGACCTCGCCCTCCTGCCCGTCGAGGGCACCCACCTGGTCGGTGATCTCACCGGTCAGCGACTGCGGCTCGGCCGCCGACGCCGGTGCACCTCCCACCAGCAGGAACAGGCCCAGGAGGGCAGGGACGAGGAGCAGTGACGCACGACGACGGGGGAGCACCCGATGATCCTTCCGGAGGGCTGTACCGGTCGCAACGACGGATGTCACCAGCCGGTTCCCGGTCGTGCCGTCAGCGGCTCCCGGTGCCGGCGACCGTCGGGAACTCACGGCAGAGCTGCTGGTGGTCGGCCTCGATGCCGGACGAGTCGCCCTGCCGCATCGGGACGAGCACGTTCGACACCCAGCCGTGGTCCGGATCGGACATCACCTGCGTGTAGAACGGGCCGGTCGCCCACGCCTCGAGCATCTCGGCCGCGTGCGCGACCCTCCGCGCATCGTCTGACGACTCCGCCGTGAGGTACTCGTCCTCCCACGCGCACAGCCACGTGAAGTTCGCGACGTTGCGGCCGGCACCCTGCTCGACCACGCCGTCCGTCGGGAGGAAGGCGGCGGGCAGGGCGGCCGGGTAGTCGAGGCCGTCGGGCAGCGGCAGCTCGATCGCGTCGACGGCGGCGCGGTACTCGGCCGCCGCCGACTCGTCCGTCAGCGCCACGAACGCGTCCGGCTCGGGGCTCGCCCCTGTGCCGGACGGTGCGACGACGGGTGCGGGGGTCGCGGCGGGCGGCTCCGCGACCGGCTGCGAGCCGCAGGCGGCGAGGACGAGCACGGCACCGACGCCCAGGGCGGCGACAGCAGGACGTGGGGTGCGCGTCGGGTGCGCGCCGGGGGCGGAGTTCACCGGGCGAGCCTTCCACGCGCCCGCGCCCGGCGTGGGCGGTTCGCCGGTGCCAGGGTCGGGCGTCAGTCGCGTTCGAGCTCGCCGCGATCGGCGAGCAGGTCCTCCGCGTCGACGATCGTGTACGCGTACCCCTGCTCGGCGAGGAACCGTTGCCGGTGGGCGGCGAAGTCCTGGTCGACGGTGTCGCGCGCGACGACCGTGTAGAAGTGCGCCGTCTTCCCGTCGGACTTGGGGCGCATGATCCGGCCGAGCCGCTGCGCCTCCTCCTGGCGGGACCCGAACGACCCCGACACCTGGATGGCGACGGACGCCTCGGGCAGGTCGATCGAGAAGTTCGCGACCTTCGACACGACGAGCTTGTGGATCTCGCCGTTGCGGAACGCGTCGAACAGCCGCTGCCGCTCGCTGACCCGCGTCTCGCCGGTGATGAGGTCGGCGTCGAGGTGCTCGGCGAGCTCGTGGAGCTGGTCGAGGTACTGGCCGATGACGAGCACCTGGTCGTCGGTGTGCTGCGCGACGAGGTGCTCGACGACCTTGTTCTTGCCCCGGGCCGTCGCGGCGAGCCGGTACTTGTCCTCCGGCTCGGCCGTCGCGTAGGCCATGCGCTCGGCGTCGGGCAGCGTGAGGCGGACCTCGACGCAGTCCGCGGGGGCGATGTAGCCCTGCGCCTCGATGTCCTTCCACGGCGCGTCGAACCGCTTGGGGCCGATGAGGCTGAACACCTCGTCCTCGCGGCCGTCCTCCCGCACGAGCGTCGCGGTGAGGCCGAGGCGGCGACGCGCCTGCAGGTCGGCGGTCATGCGGAAGATCGGGGCGGGCAGCAGGTGCACCTCGTCGTACACGACGAGGCCCCAGTCGCGGGCGTCGAGCAGCTCGAGGTGCGTGTAGACGCCCTTCCGCCTCGTCGTGAGCACCTGGTAGGTCGCGATGGTGACCGGGCGGATCTCCTTGCGGGCGCCGGAGTACTCGCCGATCTCGTCCTCGGTCAGCGTCGTGCGCTTGACGAGCTCGTCGCGCCACTGCCGGGCGCTGACCGTGTTCGTCACGAGGATGAGCGTGGTCGTCGACGAGCGGGCCATCGACGCGGCCCCGACGATCGTCTTGCCCGCCCCGCACGGGAGCACCACGACCCCGGACCCGCCGTGCCAGAACCCGTCGACGGCCTGCTGCTGGTACGGCCGCAGGTGCCAGCCGTCCTGCTCCAGGGCGATCGCGTGCGCCTCGCCGTCGACGTACCCGGCGAGGTCCTCGGCGGGCCAGCCGAGCTTGAGCAGCACCTGCTTGAGGTGGCCCCGCTCGGACGGGTGGACGATGACGTCGGTGTCGTCCAGCTGGGTGCCCAGCAGCCCGGCGGTCCGGCGGGACCGGATCACCTCGGCCAGCACCGCCGGGTCGAGCGAGTGCAGGACGAGCCCGTGCACCGGGTCCTGGATCAGCTGCAGGCGCCCGTACCGGGACATCGTGTCGGCGACGTCGACCAGCAGCGCGTGCGGCACGGGGTAGCGCGAGTACTCGAGCAGCACGTCGACGACCTGCTCGGCGTCGTGACCGGCCGCGCGGGCGTTCCACAGGCCCAGCGGCGTGAGCCGGTACGTGTGCACGTGCTCCGGGGCCCGCTCGAGCTCGGCGAACGGCGCGATGGCCCGGCGGCAGGCCTCGGCCTGGTCGTGGTCCACCTCGAGCAGCAGCGTCTTGTCGCTCTGCACGATCAACGGGCCGTTCGTCACGGGCTCTCCTCTTCTCTCGTGACCGACGCGATGCGGTGCACCGCGATGGTCAGCTCCGCCTCGCGGGCGGGGTCGACGGCGCGCACGCGACCGCCCTCGACGAGGACGGGGCGCAGCAGCCGCTTCTCGGTGAGGCCCTGGGGGCCGACGAGCTCCACCCACACGGGTGCGCGTTCGGCGGCGGCCTCGCGCAGCAGCACCAACGCGCCGGCGGGGTCCGCTGTTCCGGCGGTCGTGGCCTTCGCCTGCCGGCCGGGTGTCACGGGGGTCGGCGCCGGCGCGCTGCGGTCCTCGTCGGCGCGTCGCAGCCGGGGGACGAGCGCCTGCAGCCGGTCCGCGGGCAGCGCCTCCTGCGGGCCGACGACGGCCGCGGCGTCGGCGGCCCTGCGTCGCGCCGCCGCGGCACCGCGCCGGCCGACCCGCCGCACCTCGGGCGTCAGGTGCAGCACCTGCCCGTCCGGCCCCTCCGCGACCGGGGCCAGCCCGGCCTCCCGCAGCGCCTCGACGAGCTCGCGGGTCGACCCCTGGGCGACCAGGACGGTCGGCGCGAGCGCCACCAGCCCGAGGTCGGCGAACCGGGGGTCGTCGACGAGCCCCGCCAGCAGCGCGGGGTCGTCGGCCCGCAGGTAGCTCGCTGCCGCACCCGCACGGAGCCGGCCGTGCCGGCGTGCCGCGTCCCGGACCAGGTAGTCGAGCGGCTGGGGGACCGGGCCGCGGGCGTGGGACGCGAGCTCGGCGAGCAGGGCGTCGGCCGTGGCCCCCGCGTCGAGCGCCGCGCGCACCGAGTCGGCCGTGAACCGCACGGTCACCGCGCCGCCCCTGGACTCGACGCGCGCGGTGCGGTCGAGCAGGTCCTCGAGCGCGGCCGACGGGCGCCCCGGCACGATGCCCGTGAGGTCGCCCTGCAGCAGCACCTCGTCGACGGCGGCCGGCAGGGCCGCGGCCAGCGCGGCGGCGGCGTCGTCGCCCGCGACCAGGGCCCGGCCCGCGTCCGACAGCGCACCCGCGCCCAGCACACCGAGCCGTCCCGCCTCGAGCAGCACGGCCTCCACCGCGCTCGTCGGCGGCACCGACCGGGGCGTGCGCCACCGCAGCACCTCGAGCACCTGCGGCGCGGTCAGCACGACGCCGCGGCCCGCGTCCGCGAGCGTGCCGAGCACCGTCGCCCGCAGCCGCGGAGCCCACGCCCGGACGAGCTCCGGGTCGAGCGCGGCCCGCAGGGCGCTGCGCTCGTCGCGCGTGCCCACCAGCCACGCCGCGCGCGGCGACGTCAGCCACGTGCGGGCGAGCGCCGCCCAGCGCTCGGCCACGTCCTGGCCCCACCAGTCGTCGACCGCGACCGTCGGGACGAACGACGGGACCTCCTCGCCGTCGTCGGCGACGAACCCCGCGGCCCCCGCGAGCTCGACGACGAACGCCGCCTCGCCCTCGTCGAGCTCGAGCAGCGACGCGGTCCGCTTGAGCTCCCGGACGCCCAGCCCCCCGGCGCGCAGGACGGGCGGCGGTGACTGCTCCCACGACCGCGTCAGCCGGGCGACCAGCCGGGCGGCCCGCTCCCCGGCGGCGGCGGACTCGGCGGCCACGAGCGCCTCCGGCCGGACGACCGCGTCCGACGGCAGGGGCGGCGCCGTCGCCGGCCGGCGGTGCGTACGGCCGCCGCGCAGCGTGAGCGCGACCGCGCGCGGCAGCAGGACGTGCCTGTTGTCGCCCGGCACGAGCAGGCCGTGCCGGAGCAGCCAGGTGACGGCCGTCGCGCTCGGGCTGCCCGGCGACGGGGACAGACCCACCGGCGGACCCCAGGTGAGCGCGTCGAGCACCTGGCGGGCGCCCGCGGGTGCGTCGTCGAGCAGCGCGCGGACCACGTCCGGGTCGGTCGGCGGGTGCACGGCACGGTGATGATCCACCGGGGCGAGCCCCGCCGGGTACGGGCCGAGGGCCTCGGGCAGCCCCGGCGACGGGTGCAGGGCGGCGTCGGGCGCCGTGTCCTCGGGGAAGACGAGCGCGCGCTCCTGCGCCGACCGCAGCGACGCCTCGACGGCGGCCACCGACGCGGCGTCGTCGTGGCCCGCGACCGCCCGCACGACCTGGGCGGCCGAGACCTGCCCGGACTCGTCGAGCGCGACCACCGCCTCGAGGACCTGCAGGACCCCGGCGTCGACGGACGCGAGCGCCCGGTCGAGGCTGGAGCGGCTCGTCGCACGGACGGCCAGCGACGACAGCGTGGACGGCGACGGGGCCGCCAGGTCCGGGCGCAGCCGCAGCAGGGCGACGAGCTCGTCGTCGCTGCGCGCACGCAGGTACCCGGTGAACGTGGCCATCCGCACCACGATACGTGGGTCGGCTGCGCCGGGTCCCGGCGCACCACGCCAACCCGCCGCCCGTGCGTCGCCCTCCCGCCCGTGCGCCCACCACGGCACCACCGCCGAGAACGTGACTTCGGGGCGAGAACGTGACTTCGCAGTGACGTTCTCGCCCCGAAGTCACGTTCTCAGTGGCGCGGGGGGCGGAGGCGCGAGGGCTGCGGGGGTGGAGGCGTGGGGGTGGTGCGGGGGTGTCGGGGGCGGTGGAGGCGGTTTGCATGCGGTGCGGCCGGTAACCTGGAGGGTCAGGACGTTGTTTTCTTCTCTCACGACAGGGGTCTGCCGTGCCCACCGGCAAGGTCAAGTGGTTCGACACCGAGCGTGGCTTCGGTTTCATCGCCGGCGATGACGGCGGCGAGGTCTTCCTGCACGCGTCGGCGCTCCCCGAGGGCGTCGTCCCGAAGCCGGGCACCAAGGTGGACTTCGGCGTCGCCGACGGTCGCCGCGGCCCGCAGGCGCTGTCCGTGAAGATCCTCGACCCGCTGCCGTCGGTCGCGAAGGCCGCCCGCAAGCCGGCCGACGACATGGCGGTCATCATCGAGGACCTCATCAAGGTGCTCGACAAGGTCGGCAACGACCTGCGCCGCGGCCGCTACCCCGAGAAGGCCCGGGCCACCCAGTACGCGACGCTGCTGCGCGCCGTCGCCGACGACCTCGAGGCCTGACCGTGGCCGCAGCGACGAAGGACGCCGTCCTCGGGTCGGCCGTCGACCTCGCCCGTGAGGTCGCGATCGGCATCGCCGAGCAGCCGTCGGACGTCGGGGAGCATCTCGGCCTCGTGGTCGAGGGCGAGCGGCTCGTGTCGCACCGGTTCGCCTGCACCGCCAAGGGCTACCGCGGCTGGGAGTGGACCGTCACGGTGGCCCGCGTGCCGCGCGGACGCTCCGCGACGGTGTGCGAGGCCGAGCTGCTGCCCGGCGAGGACGCGATCCTCGGTCAGGCCTGGGTGCCGTGGGCCGAGCGGCTGCGCCCGGGCGACATCGGTCCCGGTGACGTCCTGCCGTTCCGGCCCGACGACCCGCGCCTGGAGCCCGGCTGGACCCCGACGGGCGACCCCGAGCTCGACGACGTCGCCATCGACGAGCTCGCGCTCGCGCGTGCCCGGGTGCTGTCCCCGCAGGGCCTAGACGAGGCCGCCGAGCGCTGGTACCGCGGGTCCCACGGCCCGACGACGGCCGGTGCGCTCGCCTCGTCCGCCGCGTGCGGGTCGTGCGGGTTCCTCGTGCCGCTGCAGGGGTCGCTCGGCACCGTGTTCGGGGTCTGCGCGAACGAGTGGTCGCCCGACGACGGCCGCGTGGTCAGCCTCGACCACGGCTGCGGCGCGCACTCCGAGACCGACGCGGGCGCGGTGCCCAGCGACTGGCCGGCGCCCGCGCCGCTGATCGACGAGCTGCTCGTCGACGTCGTCGACCGGGGTGCGTCGCGTGGTGAGCGTGGCGGCGAGCGGGGTCGTGACCGTGCGGCGGCGGCTGCCGCTGCCGTGGCCGAGGACCTGCCCGTCGAGGAGGTCCCCGTCGTCGGGTCCGGCGACGTGGGGCAGGACATCGACGTCGCGGTCGTCGAGGAGCTCGTGCTCGTGGAGCCCTCGGCCGAGGCCGGCCCGATCGAGGACCAGCCGGTCGAGGAGGTCCCCGTCGAGGAGGCCCTCTTCGACGTCGCTCCGGTCGAGGACGCTCCCGTCGAGGCAGCTCCTGTCGACGAGGCTCCTGTCGACGAGGCTCCTGTCGACGGGGCTCCCGTCGAGGAGGCTCCCGTCGAGGAGGCTCCCGCCGACGAGGTGCCGGTCGGTGACGGCCCCGCCGCGACCCCCGCCGACGTCCCCACGACCGAGCCCGACCCGGAGCGGTGACCTCCGACGCCTTCGGCACGGCGGCCCTGCGCGCTGCCGTGCTGGGGGCGTGGCGTGCGCTGCCGGCCCGGCTGCGCGAGGACGCCAACACGGAGGAGGACCACGCCCGCGGGTACTACCGCGACCGGGTGCTCGTCGAGCTCGCGCAGAACGCGGCCGACGCGGCGGCACGCACGGGGGTGCCCGGGCGGCTGCTGCTGCGGCTCGTGCACGCGGACGGCGGGACGGTCCTGGTGGCCGCGAACACGGGCGACTCGCTCGACGCCGAGGGGGTCGCGTCGCTCGCGTCGATGCGGGCGTCGTCGAAGCGCCCCGACGGCCGCCACCGGAGCGTCGGACGGTTCGGGGTGGGGTTCGCGGCCGTCCGGGCCGTGGCGGACGAGGTGTCGGTGCTCTCGACGAGCGGCGGCGTGCGGTTCTCGGTGGCGGACACCGCGGAGCTGCTCGCGCAGGCGGCGGCCGACCTGCCGGCGCTGGCCGACGAGGTGCGGCGCCGCGACGGCCAGCTGCCCGCGCTGCGGCTGCCGCTGCCCGCCGACGGCCGGCCGCCCTCGGGGTACGACACGGCGGTGGTGCTGCGGCTGCGTGACGAGGTGGCCGCCGACGAGGTCCGGGGGCTGCTCCGCGACGTGGGCGACCCGCTGCTGCTGGGCCTGCCGTCGCTCGTCGAGGTGCTCGTGGAGGACCTGACGTCCGACGCACCCGCGCGGCGGATCGCCGACGTCGAGCAGCGCTGGGTCGTGGCGTCGGACGAGGGTGAGCTGCCGCTCGCCCTGCTCGCCGACCGGCCCGTCGAGGAACGGGCCGCGCGCGACTGGCGGGTCACGTGGGCGCTGCCGCGGCACGGCACCGACCCCGCGACGCGCGTCGTGCACGCGCCGACGCCCACGGACGAGCCGAGCAGCGTCCCCGCGCTGCTCGTGGCCACGCTGCCGCTGGACCCGACCCGGCGGCACGTCGCGAGCGGGCCGCTGACCGACGCGATGCTCGACCACGCCGCCGACGTCTACGCGCGGCTCGCGACCGAGGTGGCCGCGACGGGCGGCGACGCGCTCGCCCTCGTCCCGACCGGGTTCGCGGCCGGGGTGCTCGACGGCGACCTGCGCGGGCGTCTCGTCGAGCGGCTCACCCGCACGCCGCTGCTCCGCCCCGCGGACGCGGGCGACGCGCCCGACGCAGTGCTCGTCGCGCCGGGCAACGCGCTCGCCCTGCTCGGTCCGGCGGGGCACGACGGTCGGGCGCTCGCCGCGCTCGGTCGCCGGCTGGCCGGCCTGGTGCGGCTGCCCCCGGGGCGGGACGCGCAGGCCCGGACGGTCGGCGTCGAGCTGCGGTCCCTCGCGGACGTCGTCGAGGACCTGCCGGGCGTGGTGGACGGCGAGTGGCGCGACCTGTACGACGCGCTCACCGGCCTGGCCGGCGACCCGCAGGCCCGCGAGGCGCTGGGCGCGCTGCCGGTGCCGCTCGCGGACGGCCGGGTCGTGCGGGGTGCGCGCGGCACGCTCGTGCTGCCGGGGGCCCTCGCGGAGCGGCTCGGTCCGGAGGTGTGGCGGACGCTGGGCCGCTGGGGGGTCCGGGTGGTCGACCCCGCGGCGGAGCACCCGGTGCTGCTGCGGCTCGGTGCCGTGGACGTCGACGCGGCCGGCGTCCTGGCGCACCCCGCGGTGCGGCAGGCGGTCCTCACGCAGGCCGACGACGACGACCTGGCGGCCGCCGACGAGGTCACGGACGCCGTCCTCGCGCTGGTCGCGGCGACGACGCGCGACGACGACACCCCGCCGCCGCCCTGGCTCGGCCTGCTGACGCTGGACGCGGCCGACGGGGAGCCCACCCCGGCCGACGGGCTCGTGGTGCCGGGGTCGGTCGCGGCGCGGCTGCTCGACGAGCGGGTGATGGCGCCAGTCGCGCTCGCGGCGCTGGACCGGTGGGACGAGCGGACGCTCACGGCGGTGGGGGTGCGCGCCGACCTCGTGCCGGTGCGGGTCGACGACGTGCTCGTGGACCCGCTGGCGCTCGACCCCGACGCGCAGGACGACGCGGCGCTGGCGGCGCGGTCGCTCGACGGCTGGGAGGACTACCTGGCCCACCTCGCGGAGCGGCTCGGCGCGGGCGCGTACGTGGGGGAGGCGACGGCGGTCGCGGACCTCGACGCGGTCGCCGACGGTGCCTGGCCCGACGTGCTGGAGCGGCTCGCGACGGTGCCACGGCTGCGTCGGGCGCTCGTCGAGCCGGTGCGTGCGGAGCTCGGCGGCACGGCGCCGTCGTACACGGCGTGGTGGCTGCGCGAGCGTGCGGGCCTCGGGCTCGCGGGGCCGTTCGCGATCCGCGCCGCCGTCGCCGGGGTCCTGCCGCCCGTGCCCGACGTGCTCGCGGGTCTCGACGAGGGCGTGCAGCGGGCGCTGGGTGGTGTCACGGCGTTCGACGAGCTCGACGGTCCGGCGTGGAGCGCGCTGCTGGCCGGGTGGGGTCCCGCCGGGTCGCCGGTCCCGCCCGCCGTCGCGGTCGCCGTGTGGGCGGCGATGGCGCCCGACCACCCACCGGAGCTGGTGCCCGCGGTCGTCGGGCCGGGCGTGGTCGCCCTCACGCACGCCGAGGACGCCGCCGTCGCGGGTGCCCCCATGTGGTGCCAGCGGACGGACGTCGCCGCGATCGTCCCCGCCGCCGACCCGCGCCTCCTGGCCGACCTGCTCGACGTGCCGCTCGTCGACGAGCTCGCGGACGGGCTCGTCGGCGGCGACCCCGGGGAGACGGCCGACGTGCCCGAGGCGGTGCTCGCCGTGCTGCCGGACGCGCCGGCGACGTGGGTCGAGCACGAGGACCTGCTCGTCGACGGCACGCCCGTGGAGTGGTGGGTCGAGGGGACCGGGGCGGTGGCCGTCGTGCACGCCGTGCACCTCGAGGGCCTCGCGGCGGGGCTCGCGCAGGCCGCCGGGCGGTGGGCCGACCGGTACGTCGTCGAGGCGCTGCTCGCGGAGCCCGGACGGGCCGCGACGGTCGCCCTCGACGCCGCGTGGCGCGCGCCGCAGGAACGCTGACGGCCCGGCCCCGGACCCCCGAGAGGGGACCGGACCGGGCCGTGCGCGGGACGTCAGCCGGCGGCGGGCATCGCGAGGGCCGTGGCCGTCGCGAGCGCCTCGGGGATGGCCGCGAGGTGGGTGTGGGCGACCTCGATGGGCTCGAAGCCCGCGGCCCGGACGCCCGCGGTGTCGTTCTCCTCGTGCGCCAGGACGGCGGCCAGCACCGGGCCGAGGGGACCCGTCTGGTCCCGCAGGGCGTTCGCGACGTCGGCGGACACGCCGGACCGCTCGATGATCGAGTCGACGCTCACCCGCAGGTGCGAGGCGACCGCGGAGAGCATGCCCACCGTGTAGCCCTCGTCGGTGCGCGTGAGCCGGGAGACCGTGAGCGCGCGCGTGAGGACGGACCACAGGGGGCCGACGGACGCGGCACGGGCGTCGACGATCGACGACATCGCGAGCGCGAAGAGCTGCCGCGGACCGACGAGCACCGCGGCCTGACGGACGGAGTCGATGTGGCGGCGCAGCCCCGTGGCGCTGGAGTTCACGAGGTGGAGCACGCGCATGGTGAGCTCGGGGTCGGTGCCGATGATGCGGACGACCGCGTCCTGGTCGGGGTAGTCGGCGCTGAGCAGGCGGACGAGCTCGAGGCACTGGACCTGGCCCGTCGACAGCGGCTTGTCGGCGTCGGCGCGGTGCCGCTCGAACATCGGGCCCTGCAGCAGGTCGGCGCCGCACTCCAGCGCGAAGCTGATCCGCTCGTGGCTGTCGGCCCGTTCCGCGATGACGCTGGCGCCGCCGCGCTTGGCACGGTCGACGACGGCCTGCAGCTCGTCCGCCGGCGTGGTCGCGTCGACCTTCACGTAGTCGACGAGGGTGAGCAGGCGGTCCAGCCGCGGGGAGCCGGCGTACTCGCCGAGGGAGAGCCCGTAGCCGGCCATCTTGAGGGTGGCGGCCAGGTCGTACGCGTCCTCGCGCAGCGACAGCGCGCCGGGGATCTCGAGGACGAGACCGTTGCCGGCGTACGGGACGTCGCCCTCGTCGAGGAAGATGCGCGTGGTGGCGCGCAGGACGAGGAGCTTGTCGCCCGTCAGCAGCTCCGGGTCGAGGATCCGGTACTGCGCGTCGACGAGGTGCTCGACGCGCTGCTCGGGCTCGTGGGTCCCGTCGGGCGCGAGCACGACACCGCGGACCGCGTACCCGAAGACGGAGCGGTCCGGGTGCACGATCGGCTGGCGGTGGATGACCGCCGCACCGACGCGCGCGGTCGGTTCGTCCAGTGCATGCATGGTGCTCCCCAGATGGCGCTGACTCTCTGCCGGAGACCATCGGCCGCCCGGAGCGGTCGATGAGGAGAAAGTCGGGTCGGACGTGACGTGTCAGCCGACGGGGGCCCGCAGGGGCCAGTCCTCGTCGAGCACCGACTGCACCGCGCGCCCCGACCGGCGGTCCACGAGGACCGGCGCGAGGAGGTTGGCCGTCGGGGCGGCGCCGGCGGTGCCCGGGTGCACGACGACGAGGACGACGACGTCCTCGGGGTCCGTGTCGGGGCCGAACGGCGACGGGTCGACCACCGGGTGGTAGTCGGGGAAGTAGAGCGTGGGGCTGACGACGAACAGCCGCACCTCGCGCACCGACTCGTCGCCGTCCGGCACGGAGCGCAGCGCGAACAGCGTGGCGGCGTCGTCGAGCGCGTCCAGCACGTAGTGCTCGCGGCCCGGCAGGCCCGGGAACGGGACGACGAGGTGGAGGTCCGCCGGCACGTCGCACGTGTCGCCGGCGACGGCGACACGGACGGTGGCGGGTGCGAGGTTCATCGGAGGAAGTCCATCAGACTCGGCTGCAGGACCTTCGCCGCCGCGCCGAGCGCCCCCTGATACGCGACCTCCTGCATCTGGAGGTTGAGGATCGTCTCGGCGAGGTCGATGTCCTCGATCCCCGACAGCTGCGTCTTGGTCGTGAGCTGCTGGCCGGTGATCGTGGTCTTCGCGGCCGCGATCTGGTTCTGCCGGGCGCCGACCGCGGAGACCTCGGTGAGCATGGACTCCATGCGGTCGTCGATGTCGTCGAGGTACTGGGTGGGGTCGGCGCCGGTGCGCAGGGCGTCGGACACCTTGTCGAGCAGCGCGAACACGGACGTGGCGCCGTCGCCGAACACCTTCGAGCCGTCGACGTCGACGCGCACCTTCATGCTCTGGCCGATCTGGCGCTCGACGGGTGCGCTGGTCGGCGTGCCGGTCCACGCGTACGTCGGCGCCCCTGCCGCGTCGTAGGTGACGTCGAAGGCCTTGCCCGCGTCGCTCGTGCCGGAGAACACGGAGCGGCCGACGTAGGACGAGTTCGCCTGGTCCATGATGATGTCGCGCACGCCGTCGAGCTCGGAGGCGAGCGCGTCGCGTGACGCGGAGCCCAGCGCGCCGTCGCCGCCCTGCACGGTGAGGTCGCGGGCGCGGCGCAGGGCGGACAGCGACGAGGTAAGCGCCGAGTCGACCGTGGTGAGCCACGAGTCGCCGTCGCTGGCGTTGCGGGAGTACTGCGTGAGGGCCTTCTGGTCGCCGCGCAGCCGCAGCATGTCGGAGGCGCCGGCGGGGTCGTCGGACGGGACGTTGATCTTCTTCCCGCTCGACATCTGCGCCTGCATCGAGGCCATCCTGGTGAGGTTGCCCTGCAGGTTGGCCAGCGTCTGGCGCTGGATCGTCTGGTGCGTGATGCGCGAGATCATGGGGCGTTACCTTCCGACCAGGCCGGTGCGGTTGATGAGGGTGTCGAGCATCTCGTCGACGGCGGTCAGGACGCGGGCGGCGCCCTCGTAGGCGCGCTGGAACGCGAGCATGTTCACGGTCTCCTCGTCGGTGTCGACGCTCGTGATCGCGAGCTGCTGCTGCTCGGCGGTCGCGCGCGCCGCCTCGGCGACGTCGGCCCGGGAAGCGGCGCTGGAGGCCCGGACGCCGAGTTCGACGACGGACTTGCTCCAGAGCGCGTCGGGGCCTTGCGCGTCGTGGCCGAGCGCCGCGAGCTGGCTGCCGACCGAGCCGTCGAGCGCACCCGCGCCGGGCAGCGAGGAGGCCACCGCGATGTCGAGCGGGTCGGTGATCGCGACCTGCAGGCCCATCGCGGGCGACTCGCCGGGGGCGAACGTGAAGAAGGCCGTGCCGGTCGTGCCCGCCGTGGTGAGCGCGCTGGTGTGCAGGCCGTTCACCTTGGTGGCGATGTTCGTCGCGAGGGCGTCGTAGCTCGCGGCGGCCTCGGTGAGGATGCCGCCGCTGCCGCCGGCGGGGGGCGCGAGCACGGACAGGAGACCGGCGACCCGGCCGCTGTCGAGCCCGACCTGCTGCGTCGGCCGGTCGGCCCACACGATGCTCACGGCCTGGCCGGGCGTCGAGGTGTTGCCGGTCGCCTGCGCGAACGAGGTCGCGCCGGTCACGGCGATCGCGTGCGTCCGGTCGCCGTTGACGAGCATGTTGCCGGCGACCATGACGTCCAGCTGCCCGTCGGGGCGCGTCGAGACGGTCGCGCCGACGAGGGAGGACAGCTGCGTGACGAGCAGGTCGCGCTGGTCGGCGAGCTCGTGCGCGGTGCCGCCCGCGTTGGTGATCTGCAGGATGCGCGCGTTGAGGTCGGCGACGCCGGAGGCGGTCGTGTTGACCTCCTCGACGAGCGACGTGGTGGTGGACCGGGCCTGCGACCACTGCGTCTGCGCGGCGGTGTAGAGGGTCTGGATGCGGTCGACGACCGTCTTGGAGCTCTCGAGGAGCACGGCGCGGGCCGAGCCCTTGTCGGGGGTGTTGCTCACGTCGCCCCAGGCGCTCCACATCTCGGCGAGCTGCGAGGACAGGCCGGACTCGCCGGGCTCGCCGGTGCCGGCCTCGAGGGTCGCGTAGGCCTCGGCGCGGGCCTTGAGGTACGCGGCGCCGCCGGTCTGGGTGCGCAGCCGGGCGTCGACGAACGTGTCGCCGAGGCGCTGGATCCCGGACACCCGGGTGCCCTCGCCGGTGCCGTTCGGCACGGAGAACATGGACGGCACCTGGGCCGCGGGCAGCGACGACAGGGTCGCGCGCTGACGGGTGTAGCCGACGGTGTTGGCGTTCGCGACGTTCTGGCCGGCGACGTCGAGGGCCTGGCGCTGGGCGATCAGCGAGCTCAGCGCGGTGCTGAGTCCGGAGAAGGTGCTCATGGGGTGGGGCTCCTCAGAAGGTGCGGTCGACGAGCTGCGCGACGCGCTCGGAGGTGGCGGACTGGCCGGTGACGTCGTAGGTGCTGACGTCCTGCAGGGACAGCAGCGTCTCCTGCGTGGCGCGGTGGGACATGGCGAGCAGCTCGCGGTTGCCGTCGGCGAGCTGGCCGATCTCGGCGCTGAGCGTCGCGAACGCGTCGCGGTGCGCGCGCAGCAGCTCGTCCCACGGGGCGGGGGCGTGCTCGGCGAGCAGGGCGAGGGGGGAGCCGGGGAGGAGGCCGAGGTGCATCGCGGCGGTGTCGGCGGCGACGGCGCGGCCGAGCTCGGCCTGACGGATCTCGTCGAGCACGGTCTCGACCTCGCGGGTCGCGTGGGAGAGCCAGCGCGAGCGTCCGCTCGTGAGGATCATCTGCTCCTCCTCGAGCTTGAACAGGAGCAGCTCGAGCAGGTTCCGCTGGTGCCACAGCACCTCGGAGAGCCCGTTGAGGGGCATCGGGGGGTCCTCCCAGTCCGGCGTCGTCGCGTCGGTGGCCCTCTGTCGTCAGGTGGCCGTTGGCGCGTCTGACTGACGTATCGGCCGGGTCTGTCGGTTCCTGACGACTTTTCGGTCGGATTCACGTCCGCGCCTGTCGTCGAAGCGCTTCCGAGCGCTATCTCCGGAGGGTCCGGATGTGTCGGGATCCACGTCACATGTGATCTGCGTCACACTCGAACGGCCCAGGTGCCAGCACCCAGGTGGGCTTCCCCTACTTCCTTCCGATTTGCCTACCGGCCCGTCAGTTGCCCGCAGATATCGATAGTTCGTGGGACTCAAGACCCGGTCCGGCCGTACCGACCGACTCGAAGTGATGAGCAACACAGAGACACCCGAGCAGCTGGTCCTGCAGAACCTCCCGCTGGTGGGATATGCGGTCAGCGAGCTGCTGCACCGTGTCCCCCCGACGGTCTCCCGCGACGAGCTCGCGTCGGCCGGCAGCCTGGCGCTGGTGCTGGCGGCGCGCGCGTACGACCCCTCGACGGGTGTCCCGTTCGCGCGCTACGCCTCCCTGCGCATCCGTGGCGCGCTCGTCGACGAGCTGCGCTCGATGGACTGGGCGTCGCGCGGCGCACGGCACCGTGTCCGTGAGCTCACCGCCACCACCGAGCGGCTCACCGCCGCGCTCAAGCGGCGCCCCACGCGCGACGAGCTCGCCGAGGCGCTCGGCACCGACGTGCGCACCGTCGACGCCGCCGCCCGCGACGCCGAGCGCCGCGTCCTGTCCATGGACGCGACCGAGGGCATGGGCGCGACGCTCGTCGCCGACCCCGGGGCCGGCCCCGAGGAGGCGCTGCTCGTCGGCGAGCAGCACCGCTGGCTCGCCGCCGCCGTGCACTCCCTGCCCGACCGGCTGCGCACCGTCGTCGAGGGCATCTTCCTGCAGGACCGGTCCGTCGCCGAGCTCGCCGCCGAGCTCGGGGTGACGCAGTCCCGTATCAGCCAGCTGCGCACCGAGGCACTCGCCCTCCTCAAGGACGGCATGAACGCCGGGCTCGACCCCGACCTCGTCAGCACGCCCGCGCGTCCCGACGGCGTCGCCGAGCGTCGCCGCCAGAGCTACTTCGCGGCCGTCGCCGCCCGCGCCGCGCTCGCCACCGCCGTTCCTACGTCCGTGCGCATGTCCGGCGTCCCGACGCAGCGCAGCACCGTCGCTGCCGCCGACGACGCCCGCACGCCCGCGATCACCCGGACGGCCTGAAACTCGTCGCAGAAACTCCTCACACCGGGTCGGCGCTGCCGATGGGAGAGGTAAGCCCACGGATGGGCGGCTCTGACCCGACACATGGAGGAAGATCACGATGGGTCTCTCGATCAACCAGAACATCGCGGCCACCAACGCGTACCGCAACCTGAGCAACACCCAGAACGACCTCTCGAAGTCGCTCGAGAAGCTCTCGTCGGGCTTCCGCATCAACCGTGCGGCGGACGACGCGGCCGGCCTGGCGATCTCCGAGGGCCTGCGCTCGCAGGTCGGTGGCCTCAAGGTCGCCGTCCGCAACGCCCAGGACGGCATCTCCGTCGTGCAGACCGCTGAGGGTGCCCTCACGGAGACCCACTCCATCCTGCAGCGCATGCGTGACCTCACGGTCCAGGCGTCGAACGAGGGTGGCCTGTCCTCCGACGCGAAGGGCAACATCCAGTCGGAGATCTCGCAGCTGAAGGACGAGCTGACGCGCATCGCCGACACGACGCAGTTCAACGGCACGAAGCTGCTCGACGGCACGTACAGCGCCGGCAAGTTCCAGGTCGGCGCGAACGCGGGCGAGACGATCACGGTCTCGGTCGGCACGTCGATGAGCGCCAAGGGCCTCGGCGTCGACGTCGTGGACGTCACCGCCGCGACGGCTGGCACGACCGCCACCGTGACGGCGGCGACCGGCGGTGCGACGCCCGCCGCGGGCACGATCGCCGTCGCCGGTGACTTCACCCTCTCGGAGAAGTTCGACGGCCTGAGCGGCACGGTGTCCTACGGCGGCAAGAGCATCGACCTCTCGACGGTCAAGTTCGCCGACGGCTCCTCCGCCGCCCAGCGCCTGACGGCCCTCAACAAGGCGGTCCAGGACAAGCTCGGCACGGGCATCACCGCAACGGCCTCCGCCACCAACCTGACCTTCACGGGTACCGCTGCCACGCCCGCCAACCCGACGGCTGCTCAGCTGGCGTCGGTTCAGGTCGGCTTCGCGCAGGCCTCCGGCGCGAGCGCGGCGATCGACAAGATCGACACCGCGATCAAGACGGTCTCCACGGTCCGCTCGGACCTCGGTGCCGTGCAGAACCGGTTCGACCACACGATCAAGAACCTGAACGTCGCGGTCGAGAACCTGTCGGCGTCGGAGTCGCGGATCCGCGACACCGACATGGCGTCGGAGATGGTCTCGTTCACGCGGGCCCAGATCCTGTCGCAGGCCGGCACGGCGATGCTCGCGCAGGCCAACCAGATCCCCCAGGGCGTGCTCTCGCTCCTGCGGTGACCTGACCGGTGACCCTCGGGTCACCACACCGTGAGACGCACCGGTGGCGGGTCGGCGAAGGCCACCCGCCACCGGTGTCTCATACCCCACACGAACGAAACGGACGGACTCCCGCATGGCAGCGATGGGCATCGATGGCCTGGTCAGTGGCCTGAACACCACCGACCTCATCAACCAGCTCATGCAGGTCGAGTCCGCCCCGCAGACGGCGCTCAAGACGAAGCAGACGGAGACGTCGACGCTCGTCACGGCACTGCAGGCCCTGAACGTCAAGGTCGCGTCGCTGACCGACACCGCGACCAAGGCCGCGACGGCGTCGTCGTGGACCGCCATGAAGGCGTCCGCGTCCTCGACCTCGGTCACGGCGACCACGTCCGCGACGTCCCAGGCGACCGCGCTGTCCTTCACGGTGGACAAGCTCGCGAGCAGCCAGACCTCGTTGACGGATCCGCTCGACCTCGCCCGCTTGACGAGCGGCACCGGGACCATCACCGTCGAGATGAACGGCAAGCTCACGGAGATCGCCGTGGGCTCGGACGCAGCCGCGACGGCGCGCGCCATCTCGTCGTCGAAGGCGGGCGTCTCGGCGGTCGCCGTCAAGGTCGGCTCCGAGACCCGCTTCCAGCTCACCGGCACCTCGTCGGGTGAAGCGAGCTCGTTCAAGGTCTACGTCGGCACGGCCGACGAGGTGACGGCGGGCACGGCGTCGGAGGTGTCACTGGAGCACACCAGCAAGGCCGCCGACGCCGAGATCACGCTGTGGGCCGGGTCGAGCGCCGCGCGGACCGTGAAGTCGTCCTCGAACACGTTCTCGGACGTGCTCGACGGCACCGCGTTCACCGTGTCGAAGGTCGAGACCGACCCCGTGAAGCTCACCGTCAGCACGGACACCGCCGCGCTCGCGTCGCTGGGCAAGAACCTGGTGGCCTCGCTCGGCGTCGTGCTGTCCGAGATCTCCTCGCGCACCGCGTCGACCACGACGACCGAGGACGGCCGCACCGTCGTCAAGGGTGGGGTGCTGTCCGGGTCGAGCTCGGTGCGCACGCTCCAGCAGCGGGTCCAGTCCGCCGCGTCCTTCCCCGTGAACGGCGTCTCGCCGTCCGCGGTCGGCATCAGCATGGACAAGGACGGCAACTTCACGTTCGACGAGGCCAAGTTCACGGCGGCCCTGGCAGCCGACCCGGCGAAGGTGCAGTCGGTGATGTCCGGTCTCGCCCAGCGCGTCGCGGACGTCGCGAAGAGCACGTCGGACAGCAAGACCGGCACCCTCACGGCCGAGATCACCGGCCAGCAGGGTCTCGTGAAGGACCTGGGCGAACGGATCGACTCGTGGGACGCCCGCCTCGCGCTGCGCAAGGAAGGCCTGCAGGCCACCTACTCCGCGCTCGAGGTCACGCTCTCGAACATGCAGTCCCAGTCGAGCTGGCTCGCCAGCCAGCTCTCGTCGCTGTCCACGTCGAGCTGACGGAAGGGTCCTCATGCCTGACATCCGTGCCCGGTACATGGCCGACGCGGTCGCCACGGTCGGCCCCGCGCGACTGCTCACGATGCTCTACGACCGCATGCTGCTCGACGTCGACCGTGCGGTCGAGTCGCTGCAGGCGGGGGACCGCCCGGGCGCGAGCTCGCACCTCATGCACGCGCAGGAGATCGTCGCCGAGCTCATCGTGAGCCTCGACGAGCAGGCCTGGGACGGCGGACCGCAGCTCATGTCGATCTACCGCTTCCTGCTCACCGAGCTCGTCGAGACCGGCGTCCGCGGTGACGTGGAGAAGGCGCGCGCCTGCCGTGGCCTCATCGAGCCGCTCGCGGAGGCGTGGCACGAGGCGGCGCGCTCGCTCGCGCACGTTGACATCCCGACCCAGCCCGACGCGCCCGCGCTCGAGACCGCGACGTCGGTCGGGCTGCTGGGCGTCGGCTGACGATGTCCACGCTGGTGGCCGAGGTGGACGACGTCCGCTGGCTCGACGCCTGGACCGAGGCGCTCGACGCGATCGAGCTCGACGTCTGCGCGGCGGAGGACCTGCTGCGCACCGCGCACCTCACGCCGGTCGAGGAGGTCGCCGCCGCGTCCGTCTGGCACCCGCCGACGGCGCTCGGCCCCCTGCCGGCCGCCCTGCACGTGCGGGCGTCCGCGATCCTGGAGCGCCAGCTCGACGTCGCCCGGCGCACCGCCGAGGCCCTCGCGTACTCGCGGCGGCACCTCGCCGCGGCCGACCTGGCGCGCCCGCGCCCGCTGGAGACCCCCGTCTACGTGGACGAGCAGGCCTGACCAGCACGTTCGTCGGGGCAAATATCAAGGCGCCGACAAAACTTCTGTGAAACCTCTCATCGTGTGGCGGGCGCCACCGATGGGGAGCATGAGCACGGATCGCTCGCGCAGCAGGCCACGGATCGGCCGACTCGTTCCCTCGTCGGTGAGGTGTGCCTGTCATGGGCTTGTTCGATTCCGTGAGCTCCGTCGCGCTCAACAGCGCCCTCGACGGTCTCGCGCTGCGCCAGCGGGTGATCGCGGACAACGTCGCGAACATCAACACCCCGGACTTCCACGCCAAGAAGGTCGAGTTCGAGGACGCCCTCAAGAAGGCGGTCGGCCACGGCAGCGGTGCCGCGGCGGCGACGACCGCCCGGTCGCTCGAGCCGACCCGTGAGGACGGCAACAACGTGAACCTCGACGAGGAGACGCTGCTCAACGTCGACACGAACCTGCGCTACCAGCTCGCGACGCAGGCCGTGTCCGGGCAGTTCTCCACCATCCGCGCAGCGATGAGGACCAGCTGATGACCATCTTCGGCGCCATCGGGATCGCCAGCACCGGGCTGACGGTGCACCGCAAGTGGCTCGACGCGGTGAGCGACAACCTCGCGAACGTGAGCACCGTCCGCTCCACGTCGGAGGAGGCGTTCAAGCAGAAGTACGTGATCGCCGCGGAGACCGCCGGCGAGAACCAGGGCGTCCACGTCGCCGGGACCCTCGAGGGCAGCGGCGAGGGCCGCCTCGTCTACGAGCCCGACCACCCGCTCGCCGACGAGCAGGGGTACGTGCGGTACCCCGACGTCGACATGTCGAGCCAGATGACCCAGCTGATCATGGCGCAGCGCGGCTACCAGGCGAACGCCGCGGTGGTCGACCGCGCCAAGGAGACCTACCAGGCCGCACTGCAGATCGGACGCATCTGATGACCTTCGCCGTCGCCCCCGTCCAGGCCGTCACGGCCGCGACCCCGGGCCTGCCGACCGCGCCCGTCGCCGACCCCACGTCGGGCGACCGGTTCGCCTCCGTGCTGAACGGCGTCGACAGCCTGCAGCAGCTGCAGTCCACGTCGAACGACCTCGCCGTCAAGGCCGTCACCGGTGACCTCGACGACGTGCACGACTACACGATCGCCGCCGCCGAGGCGTCCACCGCCATCGAGCTCACGGCCGCCGTGCGCAACAAGGCGGTCGACGCGTTCAACGAGATCATGCGGATGCAGGCCTGATGCCCCCGCAGCTCCAGGCGGCCCTCGACCGGACCACCGCCGCGATCAAGCAGTTCACCGTCGCCCAGCGCACCCTCGCCGTCATCGGCATCGCCGGCGTGCTCCTCGGAGCGTTCGCGCTGAGCAGCTGGCTCGGCAAGCCGACGATGAGCCCGCTGTTCACCGGCCTGTCCGGCTCCGACGCCAGCGCGGTCGTCGACCAGCTCACGTCCGACGGCGTGAAGTACCAGCTCACCGACGGCGGCTCCACCGTCCTCGTGCCCGACAGCGCGCTGTACTCCGAGCGCATCAAGCTCGCCGCGGCCGGTCTGCCGACCAACGCGGACGGCGGCGGCTACTCGCTGCTCGACGACATGCCGATGACGTCGTCCGAGTTCCAGCAGCAGAAGACGTACCAGCGGGCGATGGAGGGCGAGCTCGCCAAGACCATCTCCGCGATCGACGGCGTCGAGACCGCGACCGTCAAGCTCGCGATCCCCGAGGACAGCGTCTTCGTCTCGGAGAAGTCCGACCCGACCGCGTCGGTGTTCGTGCGCACCAAGCCCGGCGTGACGCTGTCCGTGGACCAGGTCCAGGCCGTCGTCCACCTCGTGTCCGCCGGCATCGACGGCATGAAGCCGACCGACGTCGCCGTCGTCGACGCCACCGGCGAGGTCCTCTCGGCCGTCGGCACCGGCACCACCGGCGGCGTGGCCGGCCAGCAGGCCAGCGACTACGAGGCCCGTGTGCAGGCGTCCGTGCAGGCGCTGCTCGACCGCGTCGTCGGCCCCGGCAAGTCCGCCGTGACCGTCACCGCGCAGGTCGACCAGACGCAGAAGGACACGACCGTCGAGCAGTTCTCCGCCACCCCGGACACGCCCCCGCTGGCGCAGTCGACCACGTCCGAGGAGTACACGGGCAGCGGCTCGACCGGCGCGGCCGGCGTGCTGGGCCCGGACAACATCGCGGTCCCGAACGGCGACGCCACGGGCACCGACGGCGCCTACAAGTCGACCACCGAGGACACCACCAACGCGGTCAACAAGAGCACCGAGGTCACGCACGCCGGGCCCGGGGCGATCGAGCGGCAGTCCGTCGCCGTCGTGCTCGACGAGAAGGCCGCCGCGCCGCTCGACATGACGGAGCTGCGCAGCACCATCGCCGCCGCCGCGGGCATCGACGAGACCCGCGGCGACACCGTCGCCGTGCAGGCCGTCCCGTTCGACACCGCCCAGGCGACCGCCGCCCAGGACGCCCTCGCCGCCGCCGACAAGGCGGCCGAGACGCAGCGCAAGGACGACCTGGTCAAGCAGGCCGCGATCGGCGCCGTGGTGCTCCTGCTCCTGCTGTCGGTCGCCGTCGCGATGGCGCGCCGCTCGCGCCGTGCCCGCCGCACCGCGCTCGACCTCGGCGAGCTGCCCGTGCTCGGCGAGGGTGGCAGCCGCCTCGGCATCGAGGGCATCGCCGCCGACGCGCTGCCCGAGCTGCCGCCCGCGCCGCGTGACGACGAGCCCGACCTCGTCACCCGCAAGCGCGCCGAGATCTCCGCCCTCGCCGACGAGCAGCCCGCCGAGGTCGCCGACCTCCTGCGCGGCTGGCTCGCGACGTCCGGCTCCGGGCGGCGCTGATGGCCTCGCTCACCGGGTCGCAGAAGGCCGCGATGCTGCTGCTCCAGCTGGGGCGCGAGCGCGCCGCCCGCGTCATGTCGCAGCTCGACGTCCACGAGATCGAGGCCCTCACCGCCGAGATCATGCGGCTCGACCGTGTCGACCAGTCGATGGCCGACGACGTGCTCGAGGAGTTCTACGAGGTCTCCGTGATCGGCCCCGGCGTCAACGGCGGCCTCAGCCTCGCGGAGCACCTGCTCGTCGCGTCGCTGGGTGCCGAGCAGGCCTCCAACATGCTCGAGCGCCTCCAGACGACGCTCGCCGGCCAGCCGTTCGAGTTCCTCCAGCAGGCCGACGCCCGCCAGGTCGTCTCGCTGCTGAGCAGCGAGCACCCGCAGGCCATCGCGCTCGTCCTGGCCCACCTGCGGCCCGAGCACGCGTCGCAGATCCTCGCCGGTCTCGACCCCGAGCTGCAGGCCGACGTCGCGCACCGGATCGCGCTCATGGACCGCGCGAACCCGGACGTCGTCGGGGTCATCGCCGACCAGCTCCAGCGCAAGGCGTCGACGGTGCTGGCGCCGCGCGAGCTCGCCGCCGTCGGTGGTGTGCAGCCGCTCGTCGAGATCATCAACCGCGCCGACCCCACCACGGAGAAGGTCATCCTCGAGGGGCTCGCGAGCCGCGACGAGGAGCTCGCCGAGGAGGTCCGCAGCCGGATGTTCGTCTTCGGCGACATCGTGCTGCTCGAGGACCGCGCCATGCAGCTCGTGCTGCGGCAGGTCGAGACCGCGCAGCTGTCCGTGGCGCTCAAGGGCGTCGGCGAGGGCGTGCGCGACACCGTCATGCGCAACCTGTCCGAGCGTGCCCGGGAGAACCTGCTCGAGGAGATCGACCTGCTCGGGCCCGTGCGCCTGTCGCTCGTCGAGGACGCGCGCGCGTCGATCGTGCAGGTCATCCGCCGGCTCGAGGAGAGCGGGCAGATCCTGATCCGCCGCGAGGGGGAGGACGAGTTCGTTGCCTGACACCTTCGTCCCGCAGGTCCACCCGACCGCGACGGCGACCCCGGCCCGGTTCCGCCGCGCCGACGTCGCCGCCGACGCGCAGGCCGTGCAGTTCCGCGCCGACACGACCGACGAGCCCGCGACCGTCGTCACGTTCCGGCCCGCCCCCGTGGGCGGCGTCCGGGTCGTCGACCGCGCCGCCAGCGACTCCGCGCGTGCCGAGGGGTTCGCCGCGGGCTTCGCCGCCGGTGCCCGCGAGGCCGCCCGCGTCGCGGAGCTGCACGCGAAGGAGGCGCTCGCCGCCCGGCTCGCCCAGGAGTCCGAGGCGGCCGCCGTCACGACGCACGCCCTCGACGTGCTCGCGACGTGCGCCGCCGCGGCCCGTGCCCGCACCGAGCCGGTCGTCGCCGACGTGCAGGCCCGGCTCCAGCTCGCCGCCCTCGAGCTCGCGGAGGCGCTGCTCGGGGTCGAGCTCGCCGACGACGAGCGGTCCGGCCGGGCCGCGCTCACCCGCGCGCTGCGCCGCGCCGACGAGATCGAGGCCGTCACCGTGCGGCTGCACCCGCGCGACCTCGACGCGCTCCGGGCGGCGGGCGCCGACTCGCCGCGCGACGGTCTCGTGCTCGTCGCGGACCCGACGCTGGCCCCCGGGGACGCCGTCGCCGAGCACACCGACGGGTACCTCGACGCCCGGCTGACCAGCGCGGTGGCCCGTGCGCGCGCGGCGCTGGTCGGCACGCCCGACTCCTCCCACGGCGGGGCGCTCGCGTGACGGCCGTCCTCACCGACTGGGACCGCGCGCTCGCCGCGACGGCCCCCGAGGTCGTCGGCACGGTGCGCGCCGTCGTCGGGCTCACCGTCGAGGTGCTCGGCACGGGCGCCGCCGTGGGCGAGCTCGTGCGCATCGGCGACGACGTGCTCGCGGAGGTCGTGGCGACCGACGGCGGCACCGCCCGCTGCATGCCGCTCGGCCCGACCTCGGGGCTGCGCGCCGGGATGCCGGTCCGGCCGCTGCGCGAGGCGCTCAACGTGCCCGTCGGCACCGGGCTCCTCGGCCGAGTGCTCGACGGCCTGGGCCGCCCCATCGACGGTCGAGGCCCGCTGCGCGCCGACGCGTGGGTGCCGGTCGACGGCGCCGCACCGCACCCGCTCGAGCGCAGCCGCGTCGACGCCCCGCTCGACCTCGGCGTCCGCGTGCTCGACACGCTCGTCACCGTGGGGCGCGGGCAGCGTCTCGGCCTGTTCGCCGGGTCCGGCGTCGGCAAGTCCTCGCTGCTGTCGATGATCGCGCGCGGCACGGACGCCGAGGTGTCCGTCATCGCGCTCGTCGGCGAGCGTGGCCGTGAGGTCCGCGAGTTCCTCGAGGACGACCTCGGCCCTGAGGGTCTGGCACGGTCCGTCGTGGTCGTCGCGACGTCCGACCAGCCGCCGCTCGTCCGGCTGCGCTCCGCGTTCGTCGCGACCCGCATCGCCGAGCACCTGCGCGACACCGGCGCGCACGCGGTGCTGATGATGGACTCGCTCACCCGCGTCGCGATGGCGCAGCGCGAGATCGGCCTGTCCGTCGGTGAGCCGCCCGCGACCCGCGGGTACCCGCCGTCGACGTTCGCCCTGCTCGCCCAGCTCCTTGAGCGCGCCGGCACCGGCGCGACCGGCTCGGTGACCGGCCTCTACACCGTGCTCGTCGACGGCGACGACCACAACGAGCCCATCGCCGACGCCGCCCGCTCCATCCTCGACGGGCACGTGGTCCTGGACCGCCGGCTCGCCGTCGCGGGCCACTTCCCGTCCGTCGACGCGCTCGGCTCCATCAGCCGTGTCGCCTCGCGCGTGACCAGCGCCGAGCAGCGCGACCTCGCACGCCGGCTCCGGGCGGTCATGGCCGCCCGCCGCCAGGCGCAGGACCTGCTCGACGTCGGCGCCTACGTCGCCGGCTCGAACCCGCTCGTCGACGCCGCCGTGACCCACGGCCGCGCCATCGACCAGTTCCTGCAGCAGGGCATGGACGACGTGGTGCCCGCCCAGCAGGCGTGGGCCCACCTCAGCGCCCTCGTCGGCGCGCTCGGAGACCTCTCGTGACCCGCCGGTTCCCGCTCGCCGGGCTGCTGCGCGTGCGCGCCATGGCCGAGGAGCGCGCCGCCGCCGAGCTCGCCGCAGCACGCCGCGACGAGCGGGCCGCGAGCGGCCGTGCCCGGTCCACGCAGGACAGGCTCGGGGCGTCCGGGATGCCGGCGCTCGCCGAGGAGCGCGCGTTCCAGGCGGCCGTCGCGAGCCGGGTCGCGCTCGCGTCGATGCTCGTCGAGCAGCGCGCCCTCGCGGTCGCCGCGCAGGAGGAGACGGACCGCCGCACCGAGGTCTGGTCCGACGCGCGCCGTCACGTGCGCGCGATCGAACGGCTCGAGGAGCGGCACGACGACATGGTGCGGGTCGAGGAGGCCCGTGCCGAGCAGCTGGTGCTGGACGAGGTCGCCGGGCGGCGTGCCGCCGGGCAGCGTGCAGCAGGGCTCGGGAGGGCAGACGCATGACCACCGACGGGATCCAGGCCGTGCAGGCCCGCATGGCCGAGCTGCGGGCGCTCGTCAGCACGCCCGCGGCCACGACCACGACGGCCTCGACGGCGACCGACTTCGAGGCGACGCTCGCCTCGCTCACCGGGTCGTCCGGCGGGTCGTCCGCCGGCCCCGGCACGACGCAGGGCGGCGCGACCGCCCAGTCGCTGCTCGACGCCGCGGAGAAGTACATCGGCACCCCGTACGTGTGGGGTGGCGAGTCGCTCGACGAGGGCGGTCTCGACTGCTCGGGCCTGGTGCTCCGCTCGCTCGCGGACATCGGTGTCACCGACGTCCCGCGCGTGGCCCGGGACCAGCAGAGGCTCGGCACCGCGGTGCCGTCGCTCGACCAGGCCCTGCCCGGCGACCTGCTGGTGTTCGGCGGGGGCACGCACATCGCGATCTACGAGGGGGACGGGAAGATGATCGACGCGCCGAAGCCGGGCGGGAAGGTGGGGATCCGGGACGTGTGGGGGACACCCACGGCGATCCGGCGGATCCTGCCGCAGGAGTCGACGGGGACGGACGTCGCCGCGCAGCTCCGGTCGGTGCTGGGGGCGTCGGGCGCCTCGTCGGCCTCGGTCTCGTCGCTGTCGCAGCGCGCGCAGCTCGACCTGCTCGCGTCCCTCGGCACGGGCGTGACGGGCTCCGGTGCGTACGGCACGACGAAGGTGGCGTCATGAACGCGGCCTTCGCGCTGGCGGTGCGCGGCATCCCCACGCAGCGCACGAGCGCCGACGAGCGGCCCGACGCCGGCAGCGGCGACGCGTTCGCCGCCGTGCTCGGTGCCGCGCGTGGGAGCGACCGGCACGTGCCGGACCGCGCCGACCGCGCGGCGCGCCCGGGCCGGGACGACCGTGCGGGCGTGGCGCAGCACGCGCAGCGCACCGACCGGGCGGACCGTCCGGACCGGGCCGACCGGGCCGACCGGGCCGACCGTTCCACGGCAGCGGACGACGACACGGCCGCGCCGACCGCCCCGAGCGCGCCGGCCGACGCCGGTTCCTCGTCCTCGACGACGGCACCGATCCGGACGGACGCCGCCGCGACCGCGGCCTCGCCCGTGACGGCGGGCATGCTGGAGCAGGCCGCGTTCGCGATGCTCGTCGCGGCGTCGGTGACCTCGACCGGCACCGACGGGACGGCCGCTGCGGCGACGCCCGCCGAGGCGGGGCCGTCGGACGCCTCGCCGGTCCCGGCCCTGCCTGTGGCCGCGACGGCCACCGCCCCCGCCGTGACCGTCGGGGACCTGTTCGCACCGACCGGTCCGGCCTCCGCCGCCACGGTCCCGGCCGCCGCGACCGTCCCGACGCCGGACGGCACGGCACCGACCGGACCCACGACGACCCCGGCCGCGACGGCCTCGACCGGCACCGTCACGGACGGCCGCGTCGCCACCACCCCGGTCGCCGCCTCCGCCGCGCCGGCCGGCCCGGCACCCACCGACGCCGGCTCCGACGTCGGATCGGACCTCGGCACCGACGTCGGCACGGGCACCGCACTTGCCCCGGCCGGCCCGGCGACCGCCGACCCGCGCGCCGCCACGGCCGGCACCACGGTCGACACGGCGGCGCCGGGCGTGACCGTCGTTCCGGCCGCCGTCCCGGCCGCACCCACCGTGCCGACCGCGCCGGCCGCACCCGCGACGGCCCCTGCGGCCGCCGCCCCCCAGGCCCCGACGCCCGCGCCGCTCTCCGAGCAGCTCGGTGCGCGGCTCACGCAGCTCACCGGCCTGTCGCACGGCCGTCACGTGCTCACCGTCCCCGTGGACCCGGAGCACTTCGGGCCCGTGCGGATCGTCGCCCACATCGGCCCGGAGGCCGTGCGGGTCGAGCTCGTCGGCGGCACGGACGCGGCCCGGGAGGCGCTGCGCGGGTCGCTCGCCGACCTGCGGCGCGACCTCGCGTCGAGCGGCGTCCAGGTCGACGTCGGCGGCGGCGGCTCCGGCCCGGGTGACCGTCAGCCGGACGGCACGTCGTCAGGCGGCGCCCCGGCACCCGGTGCGACCGCCCGGGGCGAACGCACGGACCAGCCCGACCCGAGGCCGGCCCAGGCGCCACCCGGCCGCAGCACCGGGCTGGAGCTCGACCTGTGACCCGCACCCCCACCACCACCCGCACCAGCCCGGAGGCACCATGAGCATCGACGTCTCGTTCCTCGGCGCGACGAGCGCTGCCGGCGCGACCGGCTCCAGCGGCAAGGCGAGCAACGAGCTCGACAAGCAGGCGTTCCTCGACCTGCTCGTCGCGCAGATGCGCAACCAGGACCCGAGCAGCCCGATGGACTCCTCGCAGCTCATGCAGCAGACCACGCAGCTGTCCGTGATGGAGAGCCTCCAGGAGCTCACCAGCACGCAGCGCGAGGCGTTCGCGCTGCAGATGCGGATGAACGCCGCCCAGCTCGTCGGGCAGCAGGTCACCTGGACCGACGCGGACGGCGCGACGCAGACCGGCGTCGTGTCCGCGGTCTCCTACGCCGGCTCCGTCCCCACGGTGAAGGTGGGCGACCAGGACGTCACCCTCGACGCCGTCGCCTCCGTCACCACCGCCCCCACTCTCTGACCCCGCGCACGACCACCCGAAGGGAACCTCCCATGCTCCGCTCGCTCTTCTCCGGCATCAGCGGTCTGCGCAGCCACCAGACCATGCTCGACGTCACCGGCAACAACATCGCGAACGTCAACACGACCGGCTTCAAGTCGTCGCAGACCCAGTTCCAGGACACGCTCAGCCAGGTCGTCCAGAACGCCGGCGCCGCGCAGAACGGCACCGGCGGCACGAACCCGGCGCAGGTCGGCCTCGGCGTGCGCGTCGCGGGCATCACGACGAACTTCACGCAGGGCGCGTCGCAGATGACGGGCCGCAGCACCGACATGATGATCCAGGGCGACGGCTTCTTCGTGGTCCGCAAGGGTGCCGAGACGTACTACACGCGTGCCGGGTCGTTCGACTTCGACTCGACCGGCCAGATGGTCCTCCCGGGCGAGGGCGCCCTGGTCCAGGGCTGGGCGGCCGTCAACGGCGTCGTCGACACGAACGGCCCGCTCACCGACCTGCGCGTGCCGGCCGGTGCGCTGATGGCGGCCGTCGCCACGACGAAGGCGTCGTACGAGGGCAACCTCGACGCCGCGGCCGCGAACGGCACGGTGCTCAACCGGACCATCGACATCTACGACGCGACCGGCGCGGCCCGCGAGCTCGAGCTCACGTTCACGAAGTCGGCGGCGGGCTGGACGGTCGAGGGCATCGATGCTGACCTCAAGCCGCTCCCGGCCACGTCGGGCCAGCAGGCGATGACGTTCAACCCGGACGGCACGCTCGCCACGCCGACGTCCCTCGCGGTCGGTGGCCTCACGGTCGACATCTCCGGGCTCACGGGCTTCTCGGGCCTCGACACCGTCAAGGCCAAGACGCAGAGCGGCCAGGCCGCGGGCACGCTGCTGTCGTTCGCGCTCGGCGCCGACGGCACGATCACGGGCTCGTTCAGCAACGGCCTCAAGCAGACCATCGGCCGCCTGGCGCTCGGGTCGTTCACCAACCCGGCGGGCCTGGAGAAGGCCGGCGGCTCGCTGTTCCGCACCGGCGTGAACTCGGGCGACGCCCAGGTCGGCGCGGCCGGCACCGGCGGCCGCGGCTCGCTCGCGGGCGGCGCGCTCGAGATGTCGAACGTGGACCTGTCCAGCGAGTTCACCAGCCTGATCATCGCCCAGCGCGGCTTCCAGGCGAACAGCCGCGTCATCACGACCTCCGACGAGGTCCTCCAGGAGCTCGTCAACCTCAAGCGCTGATCCCGTCGTCCCTGACGGCCCACGAGCCCACCATGAGTGTCGCTCCACCCACGGGTGACGACACCCATGGTGGGCTCGTCGTGGTTCGCGAGGGGTTTGCGCAGGTCGGGGCAGGTTTCGGGAATGGGGGCGACCCCACGACGGTTGACCCGGGCATGCTCCTCGACGAGATCCCGCTCACCACGCTCGACGGCCGTCAGACCACGTTCGGCGCGTACGCCGACAAGGTCAGGCTCGTCGTCAACGTCGCCTCGCGGTGCGGGCTCGCGCCGCAGTACGAGAAGCTCGAGCAGCTCCAGCGCACGTACGGCGACCGGGGCTTCACGGTCCTCGGCTTCCCGAGCAGCCAGTTCCTCCAGGAGCTCGGCTCGGACGACGCGATCGCCGAGTACTGCTCGACGACCTGGGGCGTGACGTTCCCGATGTTCGCCCGCACGAAGGTCAACGGGCGGTCCCGGCACCCGCTGTACGCGGAGCTCACCAAGACGCCGGACGCGACGGGCAAGGCCGGGCGGGTCCAGTGGAACTTCGAGAAGTTCGTCGTGACGCCCGACGGTGCCGTGCACCGGTTCCGTCCCCGGACCGAGCCCGACGACCCCGAGATCGTCGACCTGATCAGCGCGTCGCTGCCGACCCGCTGACGCGCTCCTGGACGGGCGTCAGGCCGCCCGTCGAGCGGCCGGGAGCAGCAGGGACAGGGCCGCGGCCGCGGCGGTGAACGCGGTGGCCCACCAGAACGCGGTGTCGAACGCGCCCGCCAGGGCCGTCTGCGAGGTGGCGCCGGCGGCGGAGCTGACGAGGACGACGGCGAGCACGGCCGTGCCGAACGAGCCGCCGACCTGCTGCGCGACGCGGGTGATGATGCTCGCGTGCGGCACCTCGTCGTGCGCGAGCCCGACGAACGCGCCGGTCATGAGGGGGATCAGGACGGCACCGAGGCCGAACCCGCGCACGAGGAGCGTCGCCATGAGCAGCCACGTGCTGGTGTGCTCGGTCGACAGGGCGAACGGGACGGTGGCGAGCGCGAGCACGGTGAACCCGCCGACGGCGACCCACCGGCCGCCGATCGCGTCGGTCAGCCGCCCGGACAGGGTGCGTGACGCGAGCGCCCCGACGCCCTGCGGGACGAGCAGGAGACCCGCGCCGAGCGCGTCCTCGCCGCGGACCTGCTGCCAGTAGAGGGGGAGCAGGAGCATCGCGCCGTAGAGGGCGGTCCCGGTGAGGAACAGCAGCACGGTCGACGTGCCGAGGGCGCGGTGCCGCAGCAGGCGGACGTCGATGAGGGCCCGATCGCCGCGGCGCAGCGCCCACGCGGCGAACGCGGCGAGCAGCGCGAGGCCGGCGACCAGCGGGACGACGACGCGGGCATGGCCGAACCCGCCGAGCTCGCCGACCTGGGTGAGCCCGAAGATCACGCCGACGATGCCGGGGGACACGAGCAGGACGCCGACGACGTCGAGCGGTGCCCGGCGGCCCGGGACGTCCCGGGGGATGCGGCGCACGGCGAGCACGAGCCCGACGACGCCGAGCGGCAGGTTGACGAGGAACAGCCACGGCCACGACAAGGTGTGCAGGATCAGGCCGCCCACCACGGGGCCGAGGATCGGGCCGAGGGCGGCGGGCAGGCTGACGGTCGCCATGAGCCGGCCGAGGTTCCGCCCGCGGGCGGCCTGCATGAGGATCGTCGTCATCAGCGGCATGAGGACGCCGCCGCCGACGCCCTGGACCGCGCGGAAGGCGATGAGGCTCGTCGCGTCCCACGCGGTGGCGCACAGCACCGAGCCGAGCAGGAACACGGACAGCCCGACGAGCCAGAGCCGCTTGCTGCCGAGCCGGCCCTGCGCCCACCCGGACAGCGGGATCGTCACGAACATCGCGAGCAGGTACGCGGTGCTGACCCACTGGATCGTCGAGACGGTCGCGTGCAGGGAGGCGCCGAGCTCGTGGAGCCCGACGCTGACGATCGTCGTGTCGAGGATCACCGCGATGCCGCCGACGATGACGGCGGTCGCGAGGCGCTTGAGTTCGGGGTCGATCGCGGTGGTCGCGCGCTCGTCCGTCGCCGTGCTCTGGGACATGGGTGGGCTCCTGAATAAGATGCGTGGCTGCTTCTTATCCGCACCGTACGTCGGGCGCGCTAAGATGCGCAAGTGCATCTTGACGACCCGGACGGCCCGAAGCGGCGACGCGGCACCGAGCTCGAGGAGGCGCTCCTCGAAGCCGCCTGGGCCGAGCTCGTCGACCGCGGCTACGGGGCGTTCACCCTCGAGGCCGTCGCGCAGCGGGCCGGCACGAGCCGACCCGTCATCGCCCGCCGGTGGGCGAGCAAGGCCGACCTCGTCCGGGCCGCGGCCGCCCACGTGCTGTGGCACGAGCGGATGGACGTCCCCGACACGGGGAACCTGCGCGACGACATCGTCGGGCTGCTCCGCGAGGCCAACGAGAAGCGCGTCGACTCCACGGCCCTGCTCACCGCCTACCTCACCGGCTACTTCCAGGAGACGGGCACGAGCCCGGCCGAGTTCCGCGACTCCGTGATCGGCGGGCGCGCCACGTCGGTCGACGTGATCCTCGACCGCGCCGTCGCCCGCGGCGAGCTCAGCAGCGAGCACCTGACACCCCGCCGGCGCACCCTCGCCTTCGACCTGTACCGGCACGAGGTGCTCATGCGGCTCGGCCGCGTGCCCGACGACGTCATCGTCGAGATCGTCGACGACCTCTACCTGCCGCTCCTCGGGGTCGCCCGCCGACCCTGACCCCGGCCCCCACCACCCGCGGGTGCCACGGGCCCCGGCCCTGCGCCGGGGAGCGCCGCCGACCGGGCGCGGTCACTCCAGGAGGACGGGCTCGCCGTCGGCGTCCGTGCCGGTCAGGTGCCGGCCGAGCGGAGCGACCTGCTCGACGCCGGCCGGGTACGGCGCACGGAACACCTCCGCGCCGGTCGCGGGGTCGAGGGCCACGAGCGCGGCCACGGCGTCGGGCCCGGCCCGCTCGAACGCGACGAGGACGTGCCGACCGTCGGTCATCAGCACGCCGGGCCTGAGCCCGGGCTCGTCCACGGTGCGCCACAGGACGCGGCCGGACGCGCCGTCGACCGCCGTGATGCCGTGCGCACCGGAGACGAGGACGCGTCCCCGCAGCACGAGGGCGGACCCCGGGGTGTCGACGTGGACCGACCAGCTGGTCCCGGTGGTGAGGCGGGTGCCGTGCACGGCGTCGTCGTCGGCCGTGAGGACCCGGTCGGGCACGCTCCCGTCGTCCAGCGCCGCGTAGAGCGGTCGGCCGTCGGTGACCAGGTCGCCCGCCGGGTCGCCGTCCGGTGCGACGTAGGTCGACCGGGTCGAGCCGCGTGTGCTCCCCTCGGTGATCACGAGCCGGCCCGTGCGGGGGTCCTTGCCTGCTCCCCACGACGAGGCGTCGGGGTCGATCAGGCCGGACCGGACCGGTGCGCCGTCCGTCGAGAGCAGCACGTGCGTCCGGTCGGGCGGGACGAACGCGACGACGTCCCCGGCGCGGTACACGGACACGCCCGGCCCCGCCGTCCCCGGTCCGCCGGACACCACGGGTGAGTCCTGCTCGTACCTCCAGCGCTCGGCGCCCGTGAGCATGTCGTACCCCGTCGCGACCGCGGAGGTGCCCACCTGCCCGCCGACCACGACGAGCCCGCCGGGCATCAGGGCGAGGCTGTCGCCGGACGGCACCGGCCACCGCGTCTCGACGGACCCGTCCGCCACGGACAGCACCACCACGGAGACGGCGGTCGTCGGCACCGTCGCGATCGCGGCGCCGTCCTCGCCGTACACCGTGCCGCCGTCCGCGACCAGGCACACGGCGCGGAAGGCGGACGCCGGGTCGGCCATCGGGATCTCGTCGGTCTCGCAGGCGCTGGCGGACCGCACGAGCACCCCGTCCGCGAGCCCCGGGTCGGGAGGCAGGAGCTGGGTCGTCCACCCGGCGGACCCGGGCGCGGACCAGCGGTACGACAGCGACCCGTCGGCCGCGCGCCGGAGCACACCGCCCGAGGTCTCGGCGAGCTCCGCGAGGTCGTCCTGCGTGAGACGCCGCACCACCTGGAGCGAGTCGTCGACCGGCGCCAGCACCCCCGGGACCTTCGCCAGCCGCGCCACGGCCGCGTCCTCACTGGCGGTCGACGCCCGCTGGTTCACGGCGACGGCCACCACGGCGACCGTCAGGAGCGCCCCCGCCACCAGCCACCGCCGCCGGGCCGACCGGGCGGTGGGTGGGCCCGTCGGCGCTCCTGGCGGCGCCTCCGCCAGGTCGTCCTCGGCCTCGACGAGCTCCACGTCCTGAAGGTCCTGCCGGCGCGCCATGCCCGGGAACCTATCGGTCCCGGACGTCACCCGGACCTGCTCGCACGGGCACGTTTCCCTCATCACGGCGGCGGCCTCGCCGATCAGTGGGTCGAAGGGCCCACGGACGGGCTCTCGGCGGGAGCAGCCCCGCAGGAACCAGGTGACCAGGGACGGTAACGCCGTGATTGTCGTGACGCGCCTCAACGGAGGACAGATCGGGGTGAACCCCGACCTGGTCCAGCGGATCGACAGCGCCCCGGACACGATCCTCAGCCTCATCGACGGGACGAAGTACATCGTCGTCGAGTCGATGGACGAGGTCATCGCGCGGATCAACGAGCACCGGGCGTCGATCCTGGCGCGGGCGCGGGAGATCCAGTCGTCGCCGTACATGGAGCTGGTGCCTGACCTCCCCGAGGAGGTCGACGAGGCGTCGGCCGCACCGCTGGCGCCCGCCGTGCCGATCCGACCGAGGAGCATCTGATGGACCCGGCTGGACTGATCGGACTCGGCGTCGCGTTCGCCGCCATCTTCGGGGCGATGACCATCGAGGGCACCGACCCGATGGCGCTCCTGCTGCCCGCACCGCTGCTGCTCGTGTGGGGCGGCACGCTCGGTGTCGGCCTCGCGGGGCACACCCTGCGCGACGTCAAGGGTGCGTTCGCGGCCGTCCCCCGCGCGCTGCGCGCCTCCGTCCCGGACCCGTCGCAGACCGTCGACACCCTGATCGACCTCGCGGACCGCGCCCGGCGCGAGGGTCTGCTCGCGCTCGAGGACGCGGCCCGGAACATCCCCGACATGTTCCTGCGCGGCGGCCTGCAGGCGGCGATCGACGGCACCGACCCCGAGGACCTGCGCACGATCCTCGAGGACCGCATCGCGACGAAGCGCGCCCGCGAGCGGATGCACGCCAAGTACTTCCAGGACATGGGCGGCTACGCGCCGACCATCGGCATCATCGGCACCGTCATCTCGCTCGTGCACGTGCTCGAGAACCTCGCCGCGCCCGCGCAGCTCGGGCACTCCATCGCGGCCGCGTTCGTCGCGACGCTGTGGGGCATCCTGTCCGCGAACACCGTGTGGCTCCCGCTGGCGACCCGCATCCGCCGGATCTCGGACCTCGAGTGCACGCAGATGGAGATGACGCTCGAGGGCCTCCTCGCCGTCCAGGCCGGGGCCAACCCGCGTCTCGTCGGTGAGCGCCTGCGCAGCCTGCTGGCCGACCAGCCGACGGCGAAGGCCGCGGCGTGAGCACGCTCGGCGGACGCCCGCGCAGGCGGGGCCACGTCGAGGAGGAGCACGTCAACCACGAGCGGTGGCTGATCAGCTACTCCGACATGATCACCGTCCTGATGGCGCTGTTCATCGTGCTGTTCGCGATCAGCCAGGTCGACCAGGAGAAGTACATCGCCCTGCGCGACTCGCTGTCGGCCGGGTTCATGGACACCACGACGTCCCCGTCGGTGCTCGACGGCACGGCCGGCAACCTCGACGGCCACAGCGCGCAGACCGAGAACACCCCCGCCACCGGCACGGCCGGCATGGTGAACGCCGAGAACGGCCTGGGCCTGCAGGCGGCCGACCCGATGGTGCCGCCGGCGCAGACGCCCGACTCGACCGTCGACCCCGCGGTGCTCGCGGCGGCGCAGGCGGAGGCCGCGCACCTGGAGCAGATCCGCGACGCCATCGCGGCGTCGCTCGCTGCGAACGGGCTCGACGGCGTGGTCCGGTTCCGCATCGACGAGCGGGGCCTCGTCATGGGGCTCGTCGCCGACGACGTGTTCTTCGCGCCGGCCCGGGCCGAGCTGACGGAGACGGCCGTGCGCGTGCTCGACATCGCCGCGCCGATGATGGTCGGGCTCGGCGAGAACGTGTCCGTCGAGGGCCACGCCAACAACATCCCTGTGTCCGGCCGGTACCCGACGAACTGGGAGCTGTCCGCCGACCGTGCGACCCAGGTGCTGCGGCACCTCGTCGAGGCGGACGGCATGCCCGGCGGGCGGATCATGGCCGTCGGCTTCGGCGACACGCGTCCGCTCATGGCGGACGGCTCGCCCGAGGCGCTGGCCGCGAACCGCCGCGTCGACCTCGTCATCCTCAGCAGCGCACCTGAGCAGGTGCGCGCTCTCATCCCCGCGCTGACGGCAGGAGCGTAGACATGCCCATCGAGCAGAGAGTCATCTCGGGCCCGAAGATCGGGGCGAAGATCGGCGGCGGCGCGTCGTCGGTGCCGAACCCGACCCCGGAGCCGGAGCCGGCGAAGAAGCGCAAGTTCAAGGTGCGCCGACCCGTCCTCATCGCAGGGCTGCTCATCGTCCTGCTGGCCGGCGGGGCGGGGTACTGGTTCTTCCTGCGGGGCGACGGGACCCCGACGGTGAAGGCGCCCGAGCCCGGCGCGGTCGTCACGGTCGACCCGGTGAGCCTCAACCTCGCGGACGGCCACTACCTGCGCATCGGCTTCGGCCTGCAGCTCACGAAGGAGACGGTCGAGGCCCCCGACACGTCGCGGGCGCTCGACACGGCGATCGCGCTGTACTCGGGCCGGACCGTCGCGGAGATCTCCGACCCGGCCACCCGGGCGGCGCTGAAGGCCGAGTTCGTCAAGGAGCTCGACGAGAAGTACGACGGCGAGGTGATGGACGTCTACCTGACGAACTTCGTCACGCAGTAGGCCGGCACGACGCCGGCGACCCGGGGCGCCATGGAGGGCGCCGCACCGCTCCGCCACCTCCTCGCTCAGCACGAGCGACCACGGCAGGACCGACCCAGGACGGGTCGGCGCGGAGATTCTCGTCACGGTGGATGCTCACATCCGTCGTGCGCCCGCCGATAGGCCATTCGTGACCACGCACCAGGGGACCTCGCGGCGCCCCCGCAGCACCGAGCCGGAGCCCTACGACTTCCGTCGGCCCCTCACCCTCGCCCGCGAGCACGCCCGCCACCTCGAGATGGCGTTCCAGCGGGTCGCCCGCCAGTTCGGCACCCAGCTCACCGCGCGCCTGCGGGTCGTCTGCCAGGTGACGTTCGACGACATCTCGCTGCGCACGTACGACGAGTACGTCGGCCAGCTCCCCGCACCGACCGCGATGGTCCTGTGCACGATCGACCAGAACAAGCAGACCGCGGTCGTCCAGATGCCCGTGGGCGCGATGCTCGTGTGGGTCGACTACCTGTTCGGTGGCGACGGCCGCGGCGACGACCGCGAGGGCCGTGAGCTCACCGAGATCGAGTGGACGCTCGTGAAGGACCTGCTCGCGCACGCGCTGGGCGACCTCGAGTACGCCTTCGCCGGTGTGACGGCGTTCGCGCTGTCGGTGCGCGGCGTCCAGTACAACCCCCAGTTCGTCCAGGCCGTCGCCGCGCAGGAGACCGTCCTCGTCGCGAGCTTCACGCTGCGCGTGGGGGAGCGCGAGGAGGTCATGACGTTCATGGTCCCGTCCGACCTGCTCCTCGGCGCGCTCCGCGCGAAGGAGGGGGCGAACACCCGGTCGGACGAGGAGAAGCGCGTCGCCGCGCTCGCCCACGCCGACCTCGAGCGGTCCGTGCAGGACGTCCCCGTGGACGTCGCGGTGCGGTTCGCTCCCGTCGTCGTGCACCCGCGCGACGTCGTGCACCTCGCCGTCGGCGACGTGCTGCCGCTGTCCCACCTGTCGACGGACCCGCTGGACGTGGTCGTCGACGGGGTCGTGCTCGCCCGTGCCGCCGCCGGCAGCCACGGGTCCCGGCTCGCCTGCCAGGTCGTCACCGTCGAGGAGATCCCCGCATGACCATCGCCACCACCACCCTCGGGAAGGCCGCCGCCGACGCCGCCGCCACGCTCGTCCCGTCGAGCGTGCCGCTCGTCGCGGTCCCCGCGTCGTTCGCCGACGTGCCGGTCGACTCGACCGCGATGGTCGCCTCGTTCGTCGGCTCGCCGAGCGCGGAGCTCGCCGTCGTCGCCGACGGTGCCGTCGCCGACGCGGTCGCGGCCGCGGTCGAGGCGGGCACCCCGCTCGCGCCGGTCGACGCGCTGCGCCCGGCCCTGGAGGCGGCGTCGCGCGCGCTCGGCTCCGGCGTGCTGGAGACGGTCCGCACCGAGCCGGTGTCCAAGGTGCTCGCCGAGGACACCGAGGTGTACGCGCTCACGGCCGGCGACGTGCCCGTCGCGTGGTTCGCGGTGCGGGTCCGCGGCGCGCGGGTCACGACCCCGACGACGTCGCAGGTGCCGACGCCGCGCGCGAACCTGCGGATGCTCTACGACGTCGAGATGACGCTCACCGCGGAGATCGGCCGCACCCGGCTGCCCGTCCGCCAGGTCCTCGAGCTCGCGCCCGGCGCCGTCCTCGAGCTCGACCGCACCGCGGGCAGCCCCGCGGACGTCATGGTCAACGGCCGGCTCGTCGCGCGCGGCGAGGTCGTCGTGGTGGACGAGGTGTACGGCATCCGCGTCACCGAGATCGTCGCCGGCGGGGAGCAGGTCGGCTGATGAACGGTCTCATGCTGACGCTGCGCGTCCTGCTGTCCCTGGCCTGCGTGATCGCCCTCATCTGGTACGTGGGGCGTCGCTGGGGCGGTCAGGGTCGGTCGGCGGGCAGCTCGCGTGAGGCCCACGTCCAGGTCGTCGGCCGTCAGTCGGTCGGCCGGCACTCCGGTGTCGCCGTCGTGGCCGTCGGCTCGCGCCGGCTGCTCGTCGGGTACGGCGAGCAGCAGGTCAACCTCCTGACCGAGCTGTCGCCGGTCGCGGAGATCCAGCCCGCACCGGTCGTCCCGAAGGCCCCGAAGGTCCCGACGAAGCCGTCCGTGCCGAAGCAGCGGTCGGGTGACCTGCCCACCGGCGTCGCCGACGCGCTGCGGCCCGCACCGCTGCAGGGCTCCGTCCTGTCGCCCGCGACGTGGCGGCAGGCCGTGCGCGCCCTGCAGGACAGGACCGTGCGCCGGTGACGGCCGCCCGCCCGGAGCGCCGGTTCCCGGCGTTCCGCGACCTCGTGCGCTCGTCGCCGGTCCGCCGCGTGGTGCTCGTCGCCGCGCTGGTCACCGTCGGGCTCGTGACGAGCGCCGCGGCCGCGTCCGCCGCGCCGACCGACCCGGCGGCCCCGTCCTCGCCCACCGCACCGGCGACGGGCGACACCGTCTCCGTCGCCGTGAACGGCGTCAACGGCACCCCGTCCAGCTCGATCGTGGTGCTCCTCGGCATCACGCTGCTGTCCGTCGCCCCGGCGCTGCTGCTCATGACGACGAGCTTCACCAAGATCTTCGTGGTCCTGTCGTTCACCCGGAACGCGCTCGGCCTGCAGGGCGTGCCGCCGAACCAGGTGCTCGCCGGCCTCGCGCTGTTCCTCAGCCTGTTCGTGATGGCGCCGACGGTCAGCCAGGTGAACAGCGACGGCATCCAGCCCTACCTGCACGGCGAGAAGACGTTCGCGCAGGCCGTCGAGTCCGGCGGCGACCCGCTGCGCGAGTTCATGCTCGACCACACCCGCGAGCAGGACCTCGCGCTGCTCACCCGGGCCGCGCACCAGGAGAACCCGGAGACCCACGAGGACGTGTCGTTCGCGACCCTCGTTCCCGCGTTCCTGCTCAGCGAGCTGCGGTCTGCGTTCATCATGGGCTTCGTCGTCTTCGTGCCGTTCCTCGTGATCGACCTCGTGGTGTCGGCGTCGTTGATGTCGATGGGCATGATGATGCTGCCGCCCGTGATGATCTCCCTGCCGTTCAAGCTGCTGCTGTTCGTGCTGGTGGACGGGTGGGGGCTGGTCGTCACGTCCCTCGTCGGCTCCTACGCGGGAGGCGGCTGATGGACACCAACGCGGTCCTCGACGTCGGCGTCGACGCCCTCGTGCTCGCCGCCAAGCTCGCCGCCCCGATCCTCGTCACGGCCCTCGTGGTCGGGTTCGCCGTCTCGCTCGTCCAGTCGGTGACGCAGATCCAGGAGGTCACCCTCAGCTTCGTGCCGAAGGCCATCGCCGTCGCGATCGCCCTCGTCGTGTCGGGGCACTGGATGATCTCCGAGCTGGTGACGTTCACGCACGACCTGTTCGAGCGCATCCCGACGCTCGTCGGGGGCTGACATGGACCCGATCGCGGTGACGCTGCCGGTCTCCCTGGTGGAGACCACGATGCTCGCGGGCGTGCGGATGGCCGCGTTCCTCGCGATCGCGCCGCCGTTCGCCGCCCGGGCGGTGCCGGCGACCGTCAAGGTGATGCTCGCGCTCGGGCTCGCGCTCGCCGTCGGGCCGCGTCTGGCGCCCCTGCCGTCGGACACGACGGGGATGTTCGTCGGCGCGCTCGTCGGGCAGGCCGTCATCGGCGCCGGGCTCGGGTTCCTCGTGTACCTGGTGTTCTCGGCCGTGCAGTCCGCCGGCAGCCTCATCGACATGTTCGGCGGGTTCCAGATCGCCGCCGCGTACGACCCGATGAGCATGACGAGCGGGGCCCAGTTCTCGCGGCTGTACCAGATGGCGGCCCTCGTGCTGCTGTTCGTGAGCGACGGCTACCAGGTCGTGCTCGGCGGGCTGGTCCGCACGTTCGACGCGCTGCCGCTCGGCGTGCTGATGGACCCGGGGCCGCTCGCGGCGACCCTCACGACCGGGCTCACGCAGATGATGGTCGCGGCGCTGCAGATCGCGGGGCCGCTCGTCGTCGTGCTGTTCCTCGCCGACGTGGGGCTCGGTCTGCTCACGCGCGTCGCGCCCGCGCTCAATGCGTTCGCGCTCGGGTTCCCGCTGAAGATCCTGCTCACGCTCGCGTTCGGGTCCTTCGCGTTCCTCGCGCTGCCCGGCGTCGTGCACGCGCTGACCGGCCGGTCCGTCGAGCAGCTGCTGGGGGTGCTGCCGTGAGCGACGGGCAGGACAGGACCCAGAAGGCCACCCCGCAGCGGATGCGGGACGTCCACCGCAAGGGCAAGCTCGGCCGGTCGCAGGACCTGTCGGCGTGGGTGGGCCTCGCGGCCGCCGCCGTGATGCTGCCGATGGTGCTGACCCGCGGCAAGGCGGCGGCCCTCGACCAGCTCGCGGGCGTGCGCGCCGTCGCGCAGGACCCGACGCCCGAAGGTGCCGTGCAGGTGCTCGGCGACGCGCTCGGCTCGGTGCTGACCACGCTCGCGCCGCTGTTCGTGGTGCTGGTGGGGGTCACGCTCGCCGTCGGCATGGCGCAGGGCGGCTACCGGCCCCGCCGGATGACGTTGCACGTCGACCACCTCAAGCTCGGCGGTGCCGTGAAGCGGCTCGTCGGCATGCAGGCGTGGTGGCAGGCGGCGAAGACGGTCCTCAAGACGGCCGTGGTCGCGCTCGTGCTGCTCACCGCCGTGCAGGCGCTCGTCCCGATGCTCATGGCCTCGGGGAGCCTGCCGCTGTCGCACCTGCTCGGCACCGCGTCCTCGGGCACCGCGAACCTGCTGCGCCTCGGCATCGGCGCCGGCGTGCTGCTGTCCGTCATGGACGTCGTCGTCGTCGCGCGGCGCAACCGCAAGCAGACGCGCATGACGTTGCGCGAGGTCAAGGAAGAGCACAAGCGGACCGAGGGGGACCCGATGCTCAAGGGCGCGATCCGGGCCAAGCAGCTGTCGATGAGCCGCAACCGGATGATGGCCGAGGTCGCGAACGCCGACGTCGTGCTCGTCAACCCCACGCACGTCGCCGTCGCGCTGCGCTACGAGCCGGGCACCGGCGCACCGCGCGTCGTCGCGAAGGGCGCGGGCGCCGTCGCCGCGCGCATCCGCGCCGAGGCGTCCGAGCACCGCGTGCCGATGGTCGAGGACGTCCCGCTGGCCCGCGCCCTGCACTCCGCGTGCGAGCTCGGCCAGGAGGTCCCCTCGCACCTGTTCACCGCCGTCGCGCGCGTCCTCGCGTTCGTCATGTCGCTGCGCCGCCGCGGCATGGCCGCCGGCCAGCACCGCGCGCCCGGCGGGTCGACGCTGCCGGCCGACGACACCACCGACCACAAGGCCGTCGCGCGCGCCGCGCGCCGGCCTCACCCCCGGCCGACCTCGGTCGACGCCCCGCAGGAGACCACCCGATGAAGTCCCGGTCCATCGCCCCCATGGCCGTCCCCGCGGGCGTCGTCGGCATCGTGCTGCTGCTCGTGGTGCCGCTGCCCGCGCCGCTGCTCGACGTGCTCATCGCCGTGAACATCACCGCGTCGCTCGTCATCCTGCTCACCTCGATGTACGTGAAGCGGCCGCTCGACTTCTCGGTGTTCCCGTCGCTGATCCTCGTGTTCACGCTGTTCCGGCTCGGGCTCAACGTCGCGTCCACCCGGCTCGTGCTGCGCGACGGGTACGCCGGTCAGGTCATCGACGCGTTCGGCCACTTCGTGGTGGGCGGCTCCCTGGTCATCGGCCTGGTGATCTTCCTGATCCTCGTGGTCATCCAGTTCGCGGTCATCACGAACGGTGCGGGCCGTGTCGCGGAGGTCGGGGCCCGGTTCACGCTCGACGCGATGCCCGGCAAGCAGATGGCCATCGACGCCGACCTCAACAGCGGGCTCATCGACGAGGACACCGCGCGGCAGCGCCGGGCGGACGTCGCCGCCGAGGCCGACTTCTACGGTGCGATGGACGGTGGCTCGAAGTTCGTCAAGGGCGACGCGATCGCCGGCATCGTCATCACGGTCATCAACCTCGTCGGCGGCTTCGTCATCGGCATGGTGCAGATGAAGATGTCCGCGGGCGACGCGCTGCAGCGGTTCAGCCTCCTGACCATCGGCGACGGGCTCGTCACCCAGATCCCCGCGCTGCTGCTGTCGGTGTCCACGGGCATCGTCGTGACCCGTGCGACCGCCTCGGGCGACCTCGGCACGGCCGCGGCGAAGCAGCTCATGCAGTCCCGCACGGCCCTGCTGATCGCGGGCGGCGGCGCGGTCGCGCTGGCCCTGCTGCCCGGCATGCCGAAGCTCCCGTTCATGCTGGTCGGCTGCGCCCTGATCTTCGCCGCCCAGCGTGCCAAGGCCACGCAGGCCAAGGACGCCGCCGCCGCCGAGAAGGCCGCGCTGCCGTCCCCGACCGCGCCCCCGGCGGACACCCCCGAGCAGCTCATCGAGCAGATGCGCGTGCACACCCTGGAGATCCTGCTGGCCCCCGACCTGGTGGACCTCGTCGGCGCCGGCCCCGACGCCGACCTGCTCGCCCGCGTCCGTGGCCTGCGCCGCAAGACGGCCCTCGAGCTCGGCATCGTCGTGCCGCCCGTGCGCACCCGCGACAGCGTGGACCTGCCCAGGTCCACGTACGTCGTGAAGATCGCCGGCGTCGAGGTCGGCCGCGGCGAGGCGCCCGGCGGCCGGATGCTCGCGCTCGGCGACGACCTGTCGTCGCTGCCCGGCACCGCGGTGCACGAGCCCGTGTTCGGCCTGCCCGGCAAGTGGGTGCCCGCCGAGCTGCGGCACGCCGCCGAGATGTCCGGCGCGACCGTCGTCGACCGGGTCTCCGTGCTCATCACGCACCTGGGCGCGCTCATCACGCAGAACGCCGCACGCCTGCTCGGCCGGGAGGACGTGCGCGTCCTCACCGAGTCGGTCAAGCGGGTCAACCCGTCCGTCGTCGAGGAGCTCGTGCCGTCCCTGCTCAGCCTCGGCGAGGTGCAGCGCGTGCTGCAGGGCCTGCTCGCCGAGGAGGTCCCGATCCGCGACCTGGGCCGCATCTACGAGGCGCTCGCGCTGCGCGCCCGGGTCTCCACGGAGCCCGAGGGGCTCGTCGAGGCCGCCCGTGCGGCGCTCGGCCCGGCGCTCGCCTCGTCCTACGTCCAGGAGGGCGTCATCCGCGTGCTCACCCTCGACCCGGCGCTCGAGCAGTCGCTCGTCGAGTCGCTGCGGCCCGGCGACCAGGGCACGCACCTGCTCGTCGACCCGCACCGCCTGGACGCGGTGCTCGCTCAGCTGCGCTCGTCGGTCGCGACCGCCGAGGCCGACGGCCGTGCCGTGGTGCTGGTGTGCGCACCCGCGATCCGACCGGCGCTGCACCGGCTCGTCGCGCTCGGCCTGCCCCGCCTCCCCGTGCTGTCCTACGCCGAGGTGACCGGCGCGGGCGTCTCCGTCGAGACCGTGGGGGTGGTGCGCGGTGACCACGCGATTGCTGCTTGAGGGTGCCGACCTGGCAGAGCTGATGGCGCACGTGCGCTCCGAGCTCGGCCCGACGGCCCGCATCGTCCGCGCCGAGCGGATCCGGTCCGGCGGGTTCGGCGGGTTCTTCGCGCGTGAGCGCTACGAGATCACCGTCGACGTGCCGCCGGAGCCGGTCGCGAAGCCGCGCGCCGCGCTGCGTGCCGTGCCCGAGGGCGGGATGGCGGCGCTGCTGGCGGCCGCCGACGAGGCCGACGCCGGTCTGGACGGCGCTCCCGACCGCTCCGAGCTGCCCGCCGGACGGCTGTCGAGCCGGTCGGAGTTCGCCGCCGTGCTGGAGAAGGTGAGCGGCCTCGTCGACGGCGACGTCCCGGACCTGCCGGACGGCGAGGAGCGGGCCGCGCTGGTCGCGACCGCCGGGACGGCCATGCCCGCCGTCACCGCCGAGGCGGTCGCTGCGCTCGTGTCGAGGACCGTCGTGCCGGAACCCGAGCCCGATCCCGTGCCGTTCGTGCCGCTCGCCGCGGTGCCGGACCGGGCGCCCGACCGGGTGGCCGACGCCGCCCCGGGCGGCGACGACGCGCACGACGACGGCCTGCACGACGCCCTCGCCGAGATCGGCGTCCCGCGGCGCCTCCTGACGGCCCCGCGCGTGACGCTGTCGAGCGTGCTCGCCGACCTCCCCGCCGCCCCGCCGGTGCCGCGTGCACCCGGCTCGGTGCTCGTCGTCATCGGTGCGGACGACGACGCCGACGCGGTCGCCGCCCTCCTCGCCGAGCGTCTGCGCCTCAGCCCGGACGCCGTCCGGCCGGCAGGCGGTGCACGGCCGCGCACGGCGGGCCGGACCCGCGCCGGCGCCCGGATGGCGAGCCCCGACCAGGTTGCCACCTGGCGGGCCGGTGCGACGAGCGCCGACCACCCGTGGGTCGTCGCGCTCGCGGTCGGGCCCGAGCCCGAGGACCGTGCCGCGGCCGCCGCGCTCGTCCGCGCGTGCGAGCCGGACCAGGTGTGGGCCGTCGTCGACGCGCGCACCCGCACCGCGGACGCACGCCGCTGGATCCGCTCGGTCACGTCGTCGGTCGACGCCGTCGCGATGCGCGGCCTCCTGGACACCGCCGAGCCCGGCGCCGCCCTGGCCCTCGGCATCCCGGTGGCGTGGATCGACGGCGTCCCCGCGACGACCGTCGCGTGGGCGGCCGCCCTGAGCCAGGCCCTCGGCGACACCGCCCGCTGGGACTGACCCCGGACAGTCGCCTCGGGCGTGTGGCGGGCGTGTGGCGCGCGTTGACGGGGCGCGAGGTGCGCCGCGAAGGTGGGCGGGTGCCCGGGAGCAGCGCCGCCGACGTGCTGGCCGCGCTGCGTGGGCACGCCGACCCGGGCGAGCACGCGACCACGAGCCGCCGGCTGGACGGCGTCCCGCTCGTCGTGATCGGCGTCCGCATGGGCACGGTCTTCGACATCGCGAAGGCGCACCGCACGCTGCCGCTGCCGGAGGTCGCCGCGCTGCTGGAGCGCGACGAGTACGAGGCGCGGATGGTCGGTGCCGCGGTCCTGGACTTCCGGGCCCGCGCGCCGCGGATCGACGCCGACGGCCGTCGGGCGCTGTACGACGTCTGGATGGACCACCTCGACCGGATGGTGACGTGGGACCTGATCGACCGGTCGGCCCCTCGGGTGGTCGGCCTGCACCTGCGGGACGGCGACCGGGCACCCCTGTTCGTGCTCGCGGCGTCGGACGACGTCTGGCACCGGCGCACGGCCGTCGTCGCGACCTTCTCGATCATCCGGGCGGGCGACGTCGCGGACCCGCTGCGGATCTGCACCCTCGTCGCCGCCGACCCGGAGAAGCTCGTGCAGACCGCGCTCGGCACGGCCCTGCGTGAGATCGGCCGCATCGACCCCGCCGCCCGGGACGCGTTCGTCGCCGACCACGGCCCGACGATGACGGCGACGGCCCGCCGCGTGGCGACGTCGGCCTGACGCGGCGGGACGCAGCGGGCGAACCCTCGTCGAGGGCGCCGCGGGGCGCGCGCCGCGCGGGAGGTCCGCGCACCCTCCGGGGTAGTGTCGCGGCATGCTCGTGCTCAGCAGACGCGTCGGGGAGCGCCTCGTGATCGGTGACGACATCGTCGTGACCGTCATCGAGGTCCGCAGCGACGGGGTCAAGCTGGGCATCGACGCCCCGCGGCACGTGCGCGTGCACCGGGCGGAGGTCCTCGACGCGGTCACGGCCGCGAACGTCGACGCCGTCGCGGCCGACGACAGCACCGCCGCGGCGCTGCGCAAGCTCGTCCCGACTCCTCCCGCACAGCCCTCCTCCGACCCCTCAACGGAGGCATCCCCCGACCGATGAGGTGGGGTACCGAAGGTGTGCCGCTCGCCCTTCGGCGGGGAGGCATGCGTGGAGGACATCGACGAGATCGTCCGCGAGTTCCTGGTCGAGAGTCATGAGAACCTCGACCAGCTGGACCGCGACCTCGTGGCCCTGGAGGAGACTCCGGGCGCCCGGGACCTGCTGAGCAGCGTCTTCAGGACGATCCACACCATCAAGGGCACGAGCGGCTTCCTGGCGTTCGGCAACCTCGAGCGGCTCACGCACGTCGGCGAGAACCTGCTCGTCGAGTTGCGCGACGGCAAGCGGTCCATGGACCACGCGACGACCGACGTGCTGCTGCGCATGGTCGACACGGTCCGGGCGCTGCTCGCGGTCATCGAGCGCGACGGCACCGAGGGCGGCGTCGACGTCGACAGCGCGATCGCGGCGATCGTCGCCGTGCAGGAGGGGAAGACCGCCGAGGTCCCGCACCCCCGCGAGGTCCCCGCGGCCGAGGTCGCCCCGCAGCCTCCGGTCGCCTGGGCTTCCGAGCCCGTCGCGGCGCCGGTCGCTGTGCCCGTCGCTGTGCCCGTCGTCGAGAGCCCCGCCGAGCCCGAGCCCGCGCCGGCGGCCCCCGCCGTGCCGGAGGCGAAGCCGAAGGCCAAGACGCCGCGGGCGAAGATCGCGAAGCGCACCGCACCCCCCGTCTCGGCCACGGTCGAGACCCTGGCCGCGGCGCCCCCGGTCCCCGCCACGCCGGCGCCGGCCCCGCAGGCCCCCGCCCCGCAGGCCCCCGCCCCGGCACCCGCTGCCCACGTGCAGGAGGACGCCGACGCGGCCCTCCACGCCGCCGCCCAGCAGGCGCTCGCCACAGCGGCCGCCGCCGCGCTGGAGCCGGTCGCCGAGTACGTCCCGGTCAAGGAGCTGTCGACCGCCCCGCTCGAGGAGGTCGGCCAGCTGCGCACCGCGGCGGAGTCCTCGATCCGCGTGGACGTGGACCTGCTCGACCAGCTCATGCGGCAGGTCGGCGAGCTCGTGCTGGCCCGGAACCGGCTCAGCCGGCTCGCGGGTGCGGCGCAGGACGCGGACCTCGCCCGGTCGGCGCAGCAGATCAACCTCATCGCGACCGAGCTGCAGGACGGCGTGATGCGCACGCGCATGCAGCCCATCGAGCACGTGTGGTCGAAGATGCCGCGCGTCGTGCGCGACCTGGCGTCGGCGTGCGGGCGTGAGGTCCGCCTGGAGCTGACCGGTGGCGACACCGAGCTGGACCGTGGCCTGCTGGAGGCGGTCAAGGACCCGCTGACGCACCTGGTCCGCAACGCGGTGGACCACGGGATCGAGTCGCCCGCCGACCGCGTCGCCAAGGGCAAGTCCTCGCAGGGCCTGCTGGAGCTGCGCGCGTCGCACGCGGGCGGCCAAGTGGTCGTCGAGGTGCGGGACGACGGCGCCGGCATCGACCCGGCGAAGGTCGCGGCGAAGGCGGTCTCGAAGGGGCTGCGCACGGCCGAGCAGGTGGCGGCGATGAGCACGGGCGACCTGCTCAACCTGCTGTTCCTGCCGGGTTTCTCGACGGCGGAGGCCGTGACGAACGTGTCCGGCCGCGGTGTCGGCATGGACGTCGTCCGCACCCGGGTCGAGGCGATCGGCGGCACGGTCGACGTCGAGTCGACCATCGGGGTCGGCACGGTGTGGCGGCTGCGGATCCCGCTGACGCTCGCGATCCTGCCGGCGCTGACCGTGGAGGTCGACGGCGACGTGTACGCGGTGCCGCAGGTGCACGTGCTGGAGCTCGTCGCACTCGACTCGGCGCGGTCGGAGTCGGCCATCGAGTACGTGCAGACGGCACCGGTGTACCGCCTGCGGGGCGAGCTGCTGCAGCTCGTGTCGCTCGCGGAGGTCCTGGGCCTCGGACGGGGTCAGGCGCTGGAGAACGCCGACGGCGTCATCGTCGTGGTCGGCGCCGACGACAACCGGTTCGGGCTGCTCGTCGACCGCGTGCTCACCACCGAGGAGATCGTGGTGACGCCGCTCGCGACGCAGCTGAAGTCCATCGGCATCTACTCGGGCACCACGGTGCTCGGCGACGGTGGCGTGGCGCTGATCCTCGACATCCAGGCGGTCGCGCGGCGCACGCTGCTCGAGGTCGAGCGCGGCCAGAGCGGCTCGCTGCTCAGCGCGGCGCAGGCCGCGGCGTCCGACCAGGTCGAGGCCGCCCAGCTGCTGGTCGCGGAGATCGGCGACGACCGCCGGGTCGCGATGCCGCTGGCGTCCGTGGCCCGCCTGGAGCACGTGCGGTCCGACGAGGTCGAGATGGTGGGCGGCCGCGAGGTCATCCAGTACCGCGGCACGATCCTGCCGCTGGCCCGGCTCGACCGGCTGCTGGGCGCCCGCGCCGAGGCGACCGACGAGATGCTCCTCGTCGTCTACACGCGCGGCGAGCGCAGCGTCGGCCTGGTGGTCGAGGAGATCGTCGACATCGTCGAGGACCAGGTGGACCACCACTCGGAGATCGACGACCGGGGCCTGATCGGCTCGACGGTCATCAACGGCCGGGTCACCGAGCTGCTCGACGTCCGGGCCGCGGTGCTCGCCGCCGACGACCAGTTCTACGAGGACGAGATCGACGAGCGGGAGGTGGCCTGATGGCCCGGTACGTGACCTTCACGGTGGCGGACGGCCTGTACGGCGTCGACGTCCTGCGGGTCCAGGAGGCCCTGCGGGGGCACGAGCGCACGCGTGTGCCGCTCGCCCCGAAGGGCATCGCGGGCCTGGTGAACCTGCGCGGTCAGGTCGTGCTCACGGTGGACCTGCGTCCCCGGCTGGGCCTGCCGCAGCTCGACGAGGACGCCGACCCGATGATGGTCGTCGTCCAGGTCGCGGGGGAGCCCGTGAGCCTGCTGGTCGACGAGATCGGCGACGTCGTCGACGTGCCGGCGGACCGCGTCGAGAACCCGCCGGACACGCTCGACCCCGACCTGCGCACCCTCATCCGCGCCGCGTGCACGCTCGACGACCGGCTCCTGCTGGTCCTCGACGTCGACCAGGCCGCGGCTGCCGCCTGACGATCGTCGACCGCGGACGGGACGGACCGCCCGCGATCTCTCAGACCTGCGCCCCGCCGACCGATCGGAACGTCGACGGCGACGACCAGAACTACCGAGGAGCCCCCCGATGAGCAAGACCTCCCGCGAGAGCGGCGGCGGACGCCGCTTCGCTTTCGCGAACCTGGGTGTCCAGACCAAGATCCTGGCCCTGCTCGGCCTCATGGCGGTCGTCGCCGCCGGCTCCGGCGCGTTCGCGTACGTCTCCCTCAACCGCGCGTCGCAGGACGTGAAGGACCTCGCGGAGATCCAGAACCACGTGTCGAGCCTGCGGGACGAGATCGACGCGGGCCAGCTCAACGCGCGCCTGATCGTCGCCCAGCTCGCCGCCATCAACAACAAGGCGCTCGAGCAGGAGTGGGTCAACAAGCAGGACGAGAACGACGCGGCGATGGAGACGGCCATGGCCGCCTACGCCAAGACCGACGCCGCGCACGGCTCGGCGGCGTGGAAGGCGTTCGTCACCGACTACGAGTCGTGGATCGCGATCCGGGACAAGTCGCTGGTTCCGCCGGCGCTCAAGGACGACACGACCGCCTACAACATCAACGTCAAGACTCTCAGCCAGCCGGCCGTGGACCTGGTCTCCGCGGACATCGAGACGGTGCAGGAGGAGACGAACGCGAGCGTCTCGGCCGTCGCCGACGCCGCGACGGGCCGTGCGACCCAGGCCGGCCTGATCCTCGCCGGCAGCATCGTCCTCGGTCTCGCGGTCGCGCTGTTCCTCGGCATCAAGATGTCGGCCGGCATCCGCAACTCGGTGTGGGGCGTGTGCCGTGCGCTCAACGCGATGGCGATCGGCGACTTCACGATGAACGTGCCGAACTCGTCGCGCGACGAGATGGGCCAGATGGCCGACGCGCTCGCGAAGGCGCAGCGCGGCGTCCGGCAGACCCTCAAGGGTGTCGTGCAGACCGCCGAGGACGTCGCCGCCGCCGCGGAGCAGCTGTCGGCCGCGTCGAGCCAGGTGTCCGCCGGGTCGGACGAGACGTCCGTGCAGGCCGGTGTCGTGGCCGCGGCCGCCGAGCAGGTGTCCCGCAACGTGCAGGCCGTGGCCGCCGGTGCGGAGCAGATGGGTGCGAGCATCCGCGAGATCGCCCAGAACGCGACGGAGGCGGCGAAGGTCGCCCAGGCCGCGACCGGTGCGGCGTCCACCGCGAACGACTCGGTGTCGCGCCTCGGCTCGTCGAGCCAGGAGATCGGCAAGGTCGTCAAGCTCATCACGTCGATCGCGGAGCAGACGAACCTGCTGGCGCTCAACGCGACGATCGAGGCGGCGCGCGCCGGGGAGGCCGGCAAGGGCTTCGCGGTCGTCGCCGGTGAGGTCAAGGAGCTCGCGTCGGAGACGGCGAAGGCCACGGAGGACATCGCCCGCCGGGTCGAGGCCATCCAGCAGGACACCACGGGGGCCGTCGCGGCCATCGGGGAGATCGGCGCGATCATCGCCTCGATCAACGACTACCAGCTCACCATCGCCTCGGCGGTGGAGGAGCAGACGGCGACCACGAACGAGATGTCGCGCGGTGTCATCGAGGCCGCGACGGGCTCGGGCGAGATCGCCACGAACATCACCGGCGTCGCCACGTCGGCGGCGACGAGCTCGCAGGTCCTCACGCAGATGGGGGACTCGGTCGCCGAGCTCGCCCGGATGTCGAACGACCTGCGCGAGCGCGTCGCGTCGTTCACCTACTAGTCCTGGTCGGGGCGCCGCGAGGCGCACCCGGGCACGACGTCACCGCGGGTCACGGACGACCTGGCGGACACGAAGGAGACACGGATGTCGCGACGAGGGACATGCGCGGCGCTGGTCGCGGTCGCACTGGCGGCCGCGTTCGCAGGCCGCCAGGGCGGGGGAGCGATGTCGCAGGATGCTGCGGCCCAGCTCGCGTCCACGCAGCTCGTCGGGATCTCCCTCTCCAGCAGTGCCGGACCGCACACCCGTGCGGACGGCGAGGACCTCACGCACCGCCTCACGTCGGCGGGGTTCGGGGTCCGGACGGACTACGCGGGGGACGACCCCGGGACTCAGGTGGCTCAGGTGCGTGCGATGCTCGACGACGGCGCCGACGCGCTCGTCGTGCGCGCGGTCGACGACGCCGTGCTGGGCGAGGTCCTGGCGATGGCGCGGCTCGCCGACGTCCCGGTCGTGACGCGCGACGCGGACGGCCCGGCCGAGCAGACGGTCGCGTCGGTCCGCTCGCTGCTGGGTGCACCCGCCGGGGGGCACGCATGATGCCGATCCGGGTGCTCGTGGTCGACGACTCCGTCGTGGTGCGCCGCATCGTCAGCGACGTCCTGTCCGCGGACCCGCGCATCGACGTGGTCGGCTGGGCGGCGAACGGCCGGCTGGCGCAGGCGAAGGTCGAGCAGCTGCGTCCTGACCTCGTGACGATGGACGTCGAGATGCCCGAGCTGGACGGCATCGGCGCCGTCCGGGCGCTGCGCGCCGCCGGGCACCAGATGCCCGTCATCATGTTCTCCACGCTCACGGAGCGTGGCGCGGCGGCGACGCTCGACGCGCTCGCGGCGGGTGCGACCGACTACGTGACGAAGCCGACCGGCATGGGCAGCGTGCGCGAGGGCCTCGCGCAGGTCGCGAAGGACCTGGTCCCGCGCATCCTCGCCCTCGTCCCGCGCGACACCGCGGTGGACGCCGGGCCGGACCTGCCGGTGCCGCGCGCGAAGCGCCCGGAGCGGCCGGAGGTCGTGGTCCGCGACGACGCGAGCCGGCACGGCGTGAAGCTCCTGCTCGTGGGCGCCTCGACGGGTGGCCCGGACGCGCTGTCGCGCCTGCTCGGCTCGTTCACCGCGCCGCCGCCGGTGCCGGTGCTCGTCGTGCAGCACATGCCGCCGGTGTTCACGCGCCAGCTCGCGGCGCGGCTCGACCGGGTCGGACCCGCGCGGGTCCACGAGGCGGTCGCCGACGAGGAGCTGCTGCCCGGGCACGTGTACGTCGCCCCGGGCGACCACCACCTGGTCGTGGACACCCACACGGGCGTCCTGCGCGCGGGCATCTCGGACGACGCCCCGATCAACTTCTGCCGGCCGTCGGTCGACGCGCTGTTCCGTTCCGCGGTCCGCGCCGTGCGCGGCGAGGTCCTGGCCGTGGTCCTCACGGGCATGGGCGCCGACGGGCGGACCGGCTGCGAGGACGTGGTGCAGGCGGGCGGCACGGTGCTCGTCCAGGACGAGGCGTCGAGCGTGGTGTGGGGGATGCCGGGTGCGGTCGCGACCGCCGGCCTCGCGCACCAGGTGCTGCCGATGGCGGAGATCCCCGCCGCGGTGGAGCTGGTGCTCGAGCTGGCAGGCAGCGCAGCGGGGACGGCGGGGGGTGGGACGCGATGAGCCTGTCTCCTGACGTGTTCACCTACGTCGCCGACCTCGTGCAGCGCCGGGCCGGCATCCAGCTCGACGCCGGCAAGGAGTACCTCGTCGAGGGTCGCCTGCAGCCGCTCGCGAAGGAGGCCGGGCACCCGCGCGTCGACGCGTACGTCCGTGACCTGCGGGTCGCCGAGCGGCCGGCCGACGTCCAGGCCGTCGTCGAGGCCCTCACCACCAACGAGACGTCGTTCTTCCGGGACGGCACGCCGTTCCGCCTGCTCACCGAGCACATCGTGCCGGCGCTGCGCGGCCCCAACGGCTCGCTGCCGCGGCTGCGCGTGTGGTCGGCGGCGTGCTCGACGGGCCAGGAGCCGTACTCGATCGCCATGACGCTGGCCGACTGCGTGGGACCCGACACGTCCGTCGAGATCGTCGCGAGCGACCTCAACACGGCGGTCCTCGAGAGGGCCGCCGCGGGGGAGTACTCGCGGATCGAGACGAACCGCGGCCTGCCGTCGTCGATGCTCGTGCGCTACTTCGACGCCGAGGGCACCGGCTGGCGGGTCCGCGAGCAGCTGCGCCGTCAGGTCACGTTCCTGAAGCACAACCTGCTGGAGCCGCCCGCGTTCGGCGGCCAGTTCGACGTGGTGTTCCTGCGCAACGTGCTCATCTACTTCGACCTGCCCGTCAAGCGTCAGGTCCTCGAGCACGTCCTGGCCGCGATGCGCCCCGGCGGGTTCCTGGTCCTGGGCGCAGCGGAGACCACCATCGGTCTCGACGACGGCTGGGAACGGGTGCCCCTCGAACGGGGGGCGGTCTACCGCGCGGTCCCCCGGGTCCCCGCCTGGGGGCTGCCCACCGCGACCTCGCCCGTGCCTGTCGTCCTGCCCGCCGCTCGCGGCCCCCTCACCGGGGCCGTCCCCCGGACGGCACCCCCGGGTGTCCTTCCGCACGCACGTCCAGCCCATGTCCCCGCCGGGGTGCCCGCCCCGGTCATCCGCCCTATCACCCCCGCCCCTGTCAGAGGAGAGACCCGATGAGAGCACTCGTGGTCGACGACTCGCGCACGATGCGCAGGATCGTCGCCGGGATCCTGGAACGGCAGGGCTTCGAGGTCCTGCAGGCCGAGCACGGAGAGGAGGCCCTCGCCGTCCTCGAGGAGGACGACCGTTTCGACCTCCTCTGCATCGACTGGAACATGCCGGTCATGGACGGTCTGGAGCTCGTCGCCGCCGTCCGCAAGAACCGTCAGTGGCGCAACATCACGATGATGATGGTGACCACCGAGGCCGAGCAGTCCCAGATCGTGCGCGCCCTTGCGGCAGGTGCGCACGAGTACCTGATCAAGCCGTTCACCCCAGAGGAGCTCCGGGCCAAGCTGGAGCTGCTCGGACTCGTTTCAGTCAAGGAGCTCGCATGAGTGCAGAGGTCGAGGTCGACCAGGTCCTGGTCATCGCCCGGGACATCTTCTCGTCGATGATCGACGGTGAAGCCGGGTTCCTGGAGTCGTGGGTCGGAGAGCCCCCGGTCCTGGCGGAGCCCGTCGTGGCGTGGGTGGACCTGCGTGGTCCGTGGTCGGGTCGCGCCGCGCTGCGCACCGAGACGCCCACCGCGCACAACCTGTCGCGCGCGCTGCTCGGCATGTCCGCGGACGAGGAGGTGTCCGACGCGGACCTCGCGGACGCGGTCGGTGAGCTCGCGAACGTCGTCGGAGGCAACGTCAAGGCGCTCCTCCCGGAGGGCGGCAAGCTGGGTCTTCCCGAGGTCGCCGCGGAGCTGCCGCTCACCGCCGACGCGGTCCTCATGCACGGTGTCGCGCTCGCATGGCGCGGACGCCCGCTCGTCGTCGAGATCTGGGCGCTCCCCACCCTCGACCAGCCGTGACCACAACGACCACGGTGCCCCGGGCGATCCCCCGCAGCCGGGCCCGCACCTTTGGAAGGAGCTCCGCATGATCCGCGTCCTCGTGACCGACGACAGCCGCGTGATGCGCCAGATCGTGATCCGTACGCTGCGCCAGGCCGGCTACGACTGGGACGTCCGTGAGGCGTCCGACGGCGCCGAGGCTCTCGAGGCGGTCCGCGCCGACGAGCCCGACGTGGTGCTGTCCGACTGGAACATGCCGAACGTGAACGGCATCGAGCTGCTCAACCAGCTCCGTGCCGAGGGGTTCCAGACCCCGTTCGGCTTCGTCACGTCGGAGAGCTCGGAGGAGATGCGCTCGACGGCCGAGGCCGCCGGGGCGCTGTTCCTCATCTCGAAGCCCTTCACCCCGGAGTCCTTCCGGGAGGTCATCGAGCCGGTGCTCGCATGAGCGCCGACACGCCGCTGGCCACGCCGAAGGACGTCAAGGACCTGCTGCACAGCCTCGTCGGCCGTGAGGTCGAGGTCTACGCGACCGGCAAGATGCAGGACCCGGCGGTCGGGGACGGCAACCTGGTCGGCGTGTACACGGACAACCGGATGGCGCTGAGCGGCATCGTGCTGCTCGACGTGCCGCTCGGGGCGTACGTCGGGGCGGCGCTGGGCCTGGTCCCGGTGCGGCTCGCGCAGCAGGCGGCGAACCACGGCGGTCTGCCCGACAACCTGCTGGAGAACGCCAGCGAGGTGCTCAACGTGATGTCGGCGCTGTTCAACGCCGACGGCGCGCCGCACGTCCGGCTCGACACGGTCTACGAGCCGGGGCACCCGTTGCCCGCTGACGTGGCGCAGTGGGTGGCCGCGTTCGTGCCCCGGTGCGACCTCGACGTCGAGGTCGCCGGCTACGGCCGGGGCGGGTTCTCGCTGCTCGTCCTCTGACCTCCGGCCGGCGCCGGGGGTCGGGGTCGGGGTCGGGGTCGATCCCGTCAGTCGACGCCGGCGGTCGCCCGCCGGGCCTCGAGCGCGGAGACCAGCATGTCCTGCAGCGTCCGGCGTGCCCGCCACCCGGTGGCCCGCTGGAAGGCGTCGACGGCGCCGACCACGCTCGCGGAGTCGCCGGTGCGGCGGGGGCGCACGACGGCGCCGAGGGGGCGGTCGACGGTCTGCTCGAGCCGGTCGACGACCTCACGCACGGAGGTCCCCGCACCGGTGCCGACGTTGAACACCTCGTGCGGGACCCCCGACGTGCGCAGCCGCTCCAGCGCGGCGACGTGCGCCTCCGCGAGGTCGAGCACGTGCACGTAGTCGCGGACGCAGGTGCCGTCGGCGGTCGGGTAGTCGTCGCCGAAGATCTCGGGCGGCGTCCCGCGCAGCACCCGGTCGACGAGGATCGAGACGAGGTTCGTCGTCCCGTCGTCGCCGAGGTCGGGCCATCCGGCGCCGGCGACGTTGAAGTACCGCAGCGACACGGCGCGCACGTCGCCGGCGGCGGCGGACCAGCCGAGCAGGTCCTCGCACCCGAGCTTGGTCGCGCCGTACGGCGTGAGCGGTCGGGTGTCGTGCGACTCCGGGACGAGGTCGGTCGTCGGCTCGCCGTACACGGCCGCGGACGACGACAGCACGATGTCCCGCACGCCGGCGCTCCGCATGGCGAGCAGCACGGTCGTCAGGGCCCCGAGGTTCTGCGCGTAGTAGCGCGCGGGCTGGTCCACCGACTCGTCGGCCCGCTTGAGCGCGGCGAGGTGGATGACGGCGTCCACCCGGTGGTCCTCGAGGAACCGGGTGAGCGGCTCGACGGCGCCGGCCGACGCGAGGTCGACCCGGAGCAGGGGGGCCGCACCGATGCGGGCCGCGCGTCCGGTGGCCAGCGAGTCGGCGACGACGACGTCGTGCCCGGCCCGGGTGAGGACCCGCACGACGTGGGCGCCGATGTACCCGGCTCCGCCCGTCACCAGCACGCTCATGCGGGGACCGTACCGTGAACCGGCGTCCGGCCCGCCCCCGGCCTGACCGGTGGTACCCGATCGGCGCACGGTCAGGCGGGCGGGGCGACGTCCGGCGGGGTGGTCCGGTGCCGCCGGGCCCAGTCCCACCCGAAGGCGCCGGTGGCGATCCCGGCGAGGCACACCCACACGGGCATCCAGGTCGCCGTCCCGACGGCGGCGAGCACCGTGCACACGGCGAGGGCGACGAGCCACAGCGCGGTCCCGACGAGCATCACGCGGCCCAGGTCCACCGGCACCGGTGCGGGCGGGGTCCGGGTGGCGCGGGGGATCAGGGGCACGGTGGGAGGCTACGCCACCACGGTGCCGGGGACCCAAGGGCGCCGGGCGTCCCGGGGCTCAGTACGCGCCCTGGCCGGCGACGACGGCGCGGGCGGTGCGCATCAGGATCACGAGGTCGCCGAACAGGGTCCAGTTCTCGACGTAGTAGACGTCCTTGCGGATGGACTCGTCCGGGCTGAGCTCGGAGCGCCCGGAGACCTGCCACAGGCCGGTGAGGCCCGGCTTGACGAGCAGGCGCCGGTGGGCGGCGCGGTCGTAGAGCGCGACCTCGCTCGCGACCTGCGGCCGGGGCCCGACGAGGCTCATGTCGCCGCGCAGCACGTTGAGCAGCTGGGGCAGCTCGTCGAGCGAGTAGCGGCGCAGGAACCGGCCGGTGCGCGTGACGCGCGGGTCGTCGCGCCGCTTGTAGAACAGCCCGGAGCGGCCCTCGGCCATGACCTCGTCGACGTGCGCGTCCGCGTCCGCGACCATCGTGCGGAACTTGAGCATGCGGAACGTGGTGCCCGACCGGCCGATGCGGGCCTGCTGGTAGAAGACCGGGCCGCGGCTCGTCGTCACGACGGCGACGGCGATGACGAGCAGCACCGGGGTGAGCAGCACGGTGAGGACGAGCGCGCCGCACCAGTCGGCGACGGACTTCACGACGTACCGGGGACCCGCGAAGCGGGGTGGGTCGACCTGCATGAGCGGCAGCCCGGCGACCGGTGTCACGTGGATCCGGGGGCCGGCGATGTCGGTCAGGGCGCCCGCGACGAGCAGGTCCGTGTCGGTCTGCTCGAGGTCCCACCCGAGCTGGCGGACGACGGCCGCGGTGAGCTCGTCGGACCCGGTCACCGCGACGGCCTGGGCACCGACGTCGGACGCGGCGTGCGCGGCGCTCGCGAGGTTGCCGACGACGGGGACGCCGAGCACCTGCTCGCCGCGTCCTGGCACGCCCCCGGGCACGCACACGCCGACCACCCCGAGGCTGCGTGACGTGTCGGCCGCCACCTCCCGGATGAGGCCCTCGGCGTGCTCGCGCTGGCCGACGACGAGCACGGGAGTGCGGCACTCGCCCCGGTTGCGGCGGGCGCGCAGCCACCGCCGGGACACGACCCGTTCGAGCAGGAGCAGCGCGAGACCGAGCGGGAACGCGATCGCGAGGAACGCCCGGCCGACGTCGAGCTTGGCGAGGTAGAGGACGATCGCGACGACCGCGAACAGCCGCCACGTCGCGGTGAACACGGCGGTGTACTCGCCCGAGCCGAGCGTCAGGACGCGCCGGTCCCACACGTGCGCGGACGCGAGGGCGACGAACCAGACCACGACGAGGATCACGGACACGGCGAGGTAGGTCGGCGAGAAGGAGCCCGCGACCGCGCGGTCGTCGGCACCGAACCTCACGAGGTAGGCGGCGACGACGGCGACGGTGATCGCGAGCGCATCACCGACGCGCAGGACCCTCACGTACCCCGGCAGCCACGGACGACGGTCGTCCGCGCCACGCGAAGGCCCTCTGCTGGACGTTCTCTGGACGCTCTGGATCTCGACCACGGGCCCCCCGAACCGTTGTCATCCCGGGACCGTCCGCCGGCCCCTCGGGGGCGGGGACGAGTCGGTCAGAGCAACGACGATCCCCGATGCCGTCCGGTCGCGCAAGAGGACCGTGACTGCAGTCAGCGCCGGACCGCAGCGACCACCGTCTCGACGGCGGGCACCAGCAGCGTGAAGGTCTTGCGGTAGGCGGACTCGCCGCGGCCGTAGGGGTCGGGCACGTCGTCGTCGGCCGGCAGGGCCGGGACGAGGCCGCGCCGGGCGGCCGCGAGGGGGATGAGAGCACTGAGCCGGTCGGCGGTCGTGGCACCCGCGCCGGGCAGCTCGGAGGGCTCGACCAGCCCGGAGAGCCGGGCCAGCTCGCGCAGCGTGAACGTGCGGCGCACGGCCCCGGGGTGCAGCTCGACGACGGCCGACCGGTGGTCACGGGTCAGGGCGAGGACGAGGTCGGCGCGCTGCACCAACGACGACGTCAGCTGGCGGGCCTGGAACCCCTCGGCGTCGTGCCCCAGGGCGGTGACGATCTGGGCCGTCTCGGGCGTCATCGGCGCCCCGACCATCGCCGCGGTCCCCGCGCTCGACACCTCGATCGCCGGCGCGAGCGCACCGCGCTGGCGCTTGCCGCGGTAGGCGGCGCCCAGCCCGGTGGCGAGCACGCGCTCGACCGCGGGGGAGCGGCACACGTTGCCCGTGCACACCACGAGCACGCGAAGAGGATCGGGGGTCACGGGGACCATGATGCCGAGAACGTGACCGTGGTGGAGGGACGCTGTGACGCACCCCACGTCGGTGTGCGTCTGACAGACGTGGACGCTGCGCCGAACGGGTGGGTGCGCCACCCGTTCGGCCCAAGGCGCAGGTCGGGCCCTGTCTCGTCACCCGGACGGCCCCGGATAGCGCATGTGACGCCCGTGTTGCGGCACGCCGTGGAGGGGGTCTGTGAAGGTCCTGTGTCTCCTACACTTCGCCGCATGGCCTCGACCCCCACCCCCACTGCGCAGGCCGAACGCGCTGCGCCACCCAAGAACGCCATCGACCGCTACTTCAAGATCACCGAGCGCGGCTCGACGATCGGCACCGAGATCCGCGGCGGTCTGGTCACCTTCTTCACGATGAGCTACATCATCGTGCTCAACCCGATCATCCTGGGCGGCGTGAAGGACGGCACGGGGAACAACCTCGCCGACTTCGCGACGATCGCGGCGACGACCGCCCTGGTCGCGGGCGTGCTGACGATCCTCATGGGCGTCGTGGCGAACTTCCCGCTCGCGCTCGCGACGGGCCTCGGCCTCAACGCCGTCGTCGCCTTCTCGATCGCCGCCCTGCCCGACATGTCGTGGCAGGACGCGATGGGCATCGTCGTGATGGAGGGGCTCATCATCCTGGGGCTCGTCCTGACCGGGTTCCGGCAGGCCGTGTTCAACGCGGTGCCGATCGAGATCAAGACGGCCATCAGCGTCGGCATCGGCCTGTTCATCGCGTTCATCGGCCTGGTCGACGCCGGCTTCGTGCGCGTCCCGCCGGGCGGGGGGACGCCCGTGGAGATGGGCATCGACGGCTCGCTCTCGACGTGGCCCGTGCTCGTGTTCGTGCTCGGCCTGCTCGCGATGATCATCCTCATCGTCAAGAAGGTCCGCGGCGCGATCCTCATCTCGATCATCGGCACGACGATCCTCGCGATCGTCGTCGAGGCCATCGCGTCCGTCGGGTCCAAGGTCGACAACCCGAGCGGCTGGTCGCTCAACGTCCCGAAGCTCCCCGACGCGTTCTTCGCGACCCCGGACTTCAGTCTCCTCGGCCACTTCTCGCTCTTCGGCTCGATCCCGAAGATCGGCATCGTCGCCGTCGTGCTGCTCGTGTTCTCGCTGCTCCTCGCGGACTTCTTCGACACGATGGGCACGATGGTCGCCGTCGGCGGCGAGGCGGGCCTGCTCGACGAGAAGGGCAACCCCCCGGGCGTCCAGCGGATCCTCGTCGTCGACTCGATCGCGGCCGCTGCCGGTGGCGCCGCGGGCGTCTCGTCGAACACCAGCTACATCGAGTCGGCGTCCGGCGTCGGCGACGGCGCCCGCACCGGGTTCGCGTCGGTCGTCACGGGCATCGCGTTCCTGCTCGCCACGTTCCTGGCCCCGCTCGTCGACGTGATCCCGTCCGAGGCTGCCGCCCCGGCGCTCGTCGTCGTCGGCTACCTCATGGTCACGCAGGTGCTCGGCATCGACTGGAAGAACCCGGAGGTCGCCATCCCGGCGTTCCTCGCGATCGTCCTCATGCCGTTCACGTACTCGATCACGGCGGGCATCGGCGCGGGCGTCATCACCTACGTGGTGATCAAGGCGTTCACCGGCAAGATCCGCCAGATCCACGTGCTCATGTGGGTCATCACGGCGCTGTTCGTCCTGTACTTCGTGCGCGGCCCGATCCAGACCCTCATCGGCTGACGTCGGCGGCACCTCGACGGGCCGGCTCCTCCTGCGGGGGGCGCCGGCCCGTCGTGCGTCCGGCCCCCGTGCGTCGGGCGTCCGCGCGCCGGGCCGGGACGCGCCGGGCCGCGAGCCGCAGCGCCAGCACGCCGGTCGCGGCCCCGAGCGTGTTCAGCACGACGTCCTGCACGGTCGGCACCCGGGTCGGCAGGAACGCCAGCTGGGCGAGCTCGATCGCGGCGGACGTCGCCAGCCCGAGCAGCACGACGACCCACCAGCGGCGCACCAGCAGGCCCACGAGGAGCCCGAACGGCACGAACATGAGCACGTTGCTCACGGCCTCGACGCCCGCGTACGTGACCGGCCACCCGCGGTCCGACAGCCACCGCACGACCGCGCGGACCACGTCGAACGCGCCGTCGGGGGCGGGCTCCGGCCAGAGCGTCACGCGTGCGACGAGCAGGAGGTAGACCGCCAGGGCGGCGGCCGTTTTTCGCCTGCTCGGCGGTCCCATGCGCACGCGGCACACCGTACGTTAGGGGCCCTGGGGCATTCGTCGGCTTTCACCACCCTTGGGGGGAACGTGCGCATCTCGGTCATCGGCTGCGGCTATCTGGGCGCCGTGCACGCGGCCTGCATGGCCAAGCTCGGCCACGACGTCGTCGGCATCGACGTGGACCCCCGCAAGGTCGAGCTGCTCGAGGCGGGGGAGGCGCCGTTCTACGAGCCGGGCCTGCCCGAGCTGCTCGCGGAGGTGCGCGCCACCGGCCGGCTGCGGTTCACCACCGACATGTCGCAGGCGTCGGCGGCGGACGTCCACTTCCTGTGCGTCGGCACCCCGCAGGTGCACGGCGAGTTCCGGGCCGACCTCACGTACGTCGAGTCGGCCTTCGCCGAGCTGAGCCCGCACCTCAAGCCGGGCGACGTCGTCGCCGGGAAGTCCACCGTCCCCGTGGGGACCGCGGAGGCGCTGGCGGCTCGGCTCGAGGGCACCGGCGCGGTGCTCGTGTGGAACCCCGAGTTCCTGCGCGAGGGGTTCGCCGTGAAGGACACGCTGCACCCCGACCGGCTCGTCTACGGCCTGCCGACGGACGACGACGGCGAGCCCACCCCCGTCGGCGTCGCGGCCCGCGAGGTGCTCGACGAGGTGTACGCGACGCCGCTCGCCGACCGGACGCCGCTCGTCGTCACGGACTACGCGACGGCCCAGCTCGTCAAGGTCGCGGCCAACTCGTTCCTCGCCACGAAGATCTCGTTCATCAACGCGATGGCCGAGCTGTGCGAGGCGACGGGCGCCGACGTGACCCGCCTCGCGGACGCGATCGGCTACGACGCGCGCATCGGCCGCCGGTTCCTCAACGCGGGGCTCGGGTTCGGCGGCGGGTGCCTGCCGAAGGACATCCGCGCGTTCATGGCCCGCGCGGGCGAGCTGGGCGTGAGCGACGCGCTGTCGTTCCTGCGGGAGGTCGACTCGATCAACATGCGCCGCCGGGTCCGCATGGTCGACCTCGCCCGGGAGGTGTGCCACGGCTCGATCGTCGGCCGCCGCGTCGCCGTGCTCGGTGCGAGCTTCAAGCCGGACAGCGACGACGTGCGCGACTCGCCGGCGCTGTCGATCGCCGCGCAGATGCAGCTCCAGGGCGCGCACGTCACCGTGACCGACCCGCAGGGCATCGTCAACGCACGCGCCAAGTGGCCGGACCTGCGGTTCGCCGAGACCGCCCTCGAGGCCGCCGAGGACGCCGACGTCGTGCTGCTCGCCACCGAGTGGGCCGAGTACCGGGCGCTCGAGCCCGACAAGCTCGGCGAGGTCGTCGCGCACCGCCGCATCCTCGACGGCCGCAACGTCCTCGACCCGCGGGCGTGGCGGGCCGCCGGCTGGACGTACCGGGCGCTCGGACGGCCGTGACCCGAGGCTCGGGCGCGGGGGGCGCCGAGGGCTCAGCGCGCGTCGGGTGGGTGCTCGTGGTCGTCGGGATGCTCCTCGCCGGCGTCGCCGTGGCCCTGGTGGTCCGCGACCGGGACGCGCCCGGCACCGACGCGTCGACGACCATCCAGATGCCGCCGGCGACCCGCGACGCGACACCCACGGCGGCACCGCCGCCGGCCACCCCCGCACCGACCGCGGCGGAGCCTGCCGGGCCTGTCGTCGCGGACCCCGACGCGCCGTGGTCCGCCGACGTCGACCCCGGCGCGTACGCCGAGGGGCTGTTCGTCGGCACGAACGACGCCCGGGCCGCGCAGGGGCTCGCCGCGCTCGCCTGGTCCGACTGCGCGGCGACCCAGGCCGTCGCCCGCGCCCAGGCGCTCGTCGGCCACGACCTGGAGCACGCCCCGCTCGACCCGGTGTTCGCCGCGTGCCCGTCGAGCGAGGTCGCCGAGAACCTCAGCCGCGGCGCGGGGACCGCGCGGCGTGTCGTCGACCTATGGCTCGGCTCGCCGGGCCACCGCGCCAACCTGCTCGCGACGGACCTCGACGAGCTCGGTGTCGGGTGCGCCCGTGACGACGACGTCCTGGTGTGCTCCCAGGTGTTCCTCGGGCACGCCTGAGCGCTGCTTGTCCCGGTTCGCGTGGTTAGCATCGCTCTACACGACGGACGGGGGGCCTGACGTGACGGATCCGCGATGGGGCGACCGGTGGTCGTCGGTGGTGCTGCCGGAGCGGCCCCCGCAGCACCCGGACTCGGAGGCGCGACGCAGCCAGGCCCGTCGCAAGGCGAACCGCAGGCGCCTGGTGCTGTGGGGCGTGGTCGGCGCCGCCGGGCTCGTGGTGCTCGTCGTCGTGTGCGCGGCGTGGGTCGGGATGAACGCGCTCACGGCCCGCGACGAGCTGCAGTCGTCGGCCGACGACGTCGTGGCGCTGCGCGCGCAGGTCCAGGCCGGCGAGACGGAGCGGTCGGAGGCCACGGTGCGCGACCTGCAGCGGCACGCGGCCGCGGCCCGGGACGCGACGACCGGTGTGCAGTGGTCCGTCGTCGGTGCGCTGCCGTGGGTCGGCCCGAACGTGCGGGCCGTGCAGACGGTCGCCGACGTGGTGGACGACCTCGCGACGCACGCGCTGCCGGCGCTCGTCGACGCGGCCGACGTCATCGACCCCACGACGCTGGCCCCCGTCGACGGTCGCATCGACCTCGAGCCGATCGCCGACGTCGCACCCCAGGTCGTCGCCGCCGACACGGCCGTGACGGCCGCGGAGGACAGGCTCGCCGCCATCGACACCAGCCGTCTCCTGGGGCTCGTCGCCGCGCCCGTGGAGGAGCTGCGCTCGCAGGTGTCGGGCGTGGCGGAGACGACCGCGACGGCCTCCCGGGCCGTCCAGCTCCTGCCGGCGATGCTCGGCGCCGACGGGCCGCGGACGTACCTGCTCCTCGTGCAGAACAACGCGGAGCCGCGCGCGACCGGGGGCATCCCGGGGTCGGTCCTGCTCCTGACGGCGGACGACGGCCGGGTCACGATCTCCGACGACCGGGCGGGCAACGGGCTCGGCGGTCTGGCCGAGCCGCCGCTCACGCTCACGGACGGCGAGACGGCCCTGTTCGGCGCCGACTTCGGCGAGACGATGCTCGACGCCACGCTCACCCCGGACTTCCCGCGCACGGGCGAGCTCGCCCGGGCGATCTGGGCGCAGAAGGTCGGCGGCTCGGTCGACGGCGTCATGTCCGTCGACCCGGGCGCGCTCGCGGCGGTGCTGGGCGCGACCGGCCCCGTGACGCTGGCCGACGGCCGCACGCTGAGCGCGGAGAACGCCGAGGACCTGCTCCTCCACAAGGTGTACCTCGAGACGGACGACTCGCAGGCGCAGGACGCGTTCTTCTCGTCGGCCGCCCGCACGGTGTTCGACGCCCTGATGGCCGGTGTGGGCGGGTCGGCGAAGCTCGTCGACGCGCTCGCGGTCGCGGCGCGCGACGGCCGGCTGAACGTCTGGTCGGCGGACGCGCGCGAGCAGCAGCTGATCACCGGGACGGTGCTCGCGGGCGAGCTCGTCGGGCACCGCGGGGAGTCGCCGGTGGTCGGCGTGTACCTCGAGGACGCGAACGCCGACAAGATGGGTTACTACCTGCAGCCGGCGATCACGCTGAAGCAGACGGGCTGCCGGCCGGACGGCAGCCAGACGATGGACGTCACGCTCACCCTGACGTCGACGGCACCCGCGGACGCCGCCGACCTCCCGGACTGGCTGACCGGCCGGGCGGCGAAGATCGCACCGCCGGGCGAGATCTGGACCAACGTGCTCGTCTACTCGCCGACCGGCGGGTCGATCGTGTCGCACACGGTGAGCACCGGGTCGCCCGGGCTGTTCTCGCAGTTCCACGACGACCTGGCGGTGGGTGCCCGCACGGTGAAGCTCGCCCCGGGGCAGTCGTTCACGCTGGAGCTCGAGATGGTGTCCGGGCCCGGCCAGCGGGGGGTGCCGGTGGTCCGGTCGACCCCGACGGTCCTCGGCCCTGCGCCGGTCGTGACGGGGACCCGCTGCGGCGGATCGTCCACATCCTGAGATTTTCCGGACATGTGTCCGTAGGACCTCGCAAGCAGTTTCTGCAGCGTGCAGTCACGCAAACGTTTCACTCAGGTAACAGACACGCCGGACGACGAACGTGCTGATCGCCTCAGGGTGTGCGAGCCGGACGGGCCTCGCTATCGTGAGAAACCTGGCACAGCGGAACGGGCTCCATCTCGTAGCACGCGCACCTGGGGGGGTTGCCATGAAGGCACGACTCGTCGCGACGGCTGTCACCGCAGCCGCACTGGCCCTGGCCCCAGCGGCCGCGGCGTCGGCGGCCTATCCGCCCATCGTGATCAGCTGCACGATCAACATCGTCATCACGCAGCAGGGCATCATCTTCACGATCGTCTGCACCGGGTTCATCCCCGGCCAGACCGCCCTGATCACCGTCACCTCGCGCAACCCGGCGACGCCGGACAGCGCCATCACGATCAGCGGCACGAAGTCCGCCGAGGTCGCCGTGAACGCCGACGGCACGGTCGACGCGAACGTTGCCCTGACCGTCCCCGGCGTCTACGACGTGACGGTCTCGTCCGGCGGCGTCTCGACGACGCAGACGGTCGTCGTGCCGGCCACCGGCACCGGCACGGCCGCCGGCGGGCTCACGTCCGCAGCGACCGGGACGGCCGCGGGTGGCCTGTCCGCCACCGGCATCGACGTGCTGCCGCTCGCGGCGGGAGCCGGTGCGGTGCTGCTCGTCGGCACCGGCGCGGTCCTCGTCGCCCGCCAGCGCAGGCGCACGGTCTAGCGGACCGCACGGTCCGACAGCTCGGGCCCCGGAGGACGCGTCCTCCGGGGCCCGAGCTACGTCCGGCTCACTCCGGGTCGGGGACCGGCTCCGGCTCGGAGACCCGCTCGCCGCGCCACCCGCGCGCCGCGCCCGCCGGGCTGTGCTCCCGGGCGTGACGCCGCGGACCGGCCGGGAACGTCGGCCGCTTCGACGTCGTCTCCTCGGACGGCGTCGCGGCGTAGTAGTCGTAGTAGGGGTAGCGGTCGCCCTGCCGGCGGGCCAGCTTGTTGAGCACGACGCCGAGCACCCGGGCGTCCACCGACTCCAGGGCGCCGAGGGCCTCGGCGAGCTGATGACGGTGCACGGTCCCCGCGCCGACCGTCACGAGCGCGCCGCCCGCGAGCTTCGCGAGCACCGCCCCGTCGGTCACCGGGAGCAGCGGCGCGGTGTCGAGGAGCACGACGTCGTACATCCCGACGAGCTCCTTCAGCACCGTCGACATCGCCTGCGACCCGAGCAGCTCGCTCGGGTTCGGCGGGATCTCGCCCGCAGGCAGCACGTCGAGGTGGCCGTTGCCCCACGGCTGCAGGACGTCCTCGAGCGCGGCCCGGCCGATCAGCACCGTGGTCAGCCCGACGGCGCCCTCGAGGCCCAGGTACCGGGCCACGCTCGGGCGGCGCAGGTCGGCGTCGACGAGCGCGACGCGGGTGCCGGCGTCCGCGAGCGTGATCGCCAGGTTGATCGCGGTCGTCGACTTGCCCTCCGCCGGGATCGCGGAGACCAGCACGATGGCGCGCGACCGCTCGCCGACGTCGAGGAACTGCAGGTTCGTCCGCAGCCGGCGGAACGCCTCCGACCGGGGGCTCTGCGGGCTGCCCTGCACGATGAGCGGGCTGAGCTCCGCGCCCGCGTCGAGCGGGATCGACCCCACCACGGACGCGGTGGTGACCCGGCGCAGGTCCTCCTCGGTGCGGATGCGGGTGTTGAGGAGCTCCTGCCCGACGGCGACCGCGACCCCGACGGCCAGGCCGAGCAGCAGGCCGATCGTGATGTTGAGGACGGGGTCCGGGGAGCTGGGCGAGGCCGGGGGCACCGCTTCCGACACCGTCGAGATGTGGATCGGGTCGTTGCCGCCGGCCGGGGTCGGTGCGAGCTCCGCCACGGCCTTGGCGAGGTGGTCGGCCACCGAGTTCGCGATCGCCGCGGCCTGCTGCGGGTCGCCGTCGCGGACCGCGATCGAGATGATCACGGTGTTCTGCGGCACCGACGTCGTGATCGAGCCCGCGAGCGCCCGGGAACCCGTCCTCAGGCCGAGCTCCTCGATCACCGGGTCCAGCACCGCCGGCATCGTCGCGAGCTGCGCGTACGACCTGACCTGGTTCGCGGAGTACGTCGACCCCTGCACCAGGTCGCCCACCGAGTCGCCCGCCTGGACGGACACGAACGTCTTCGTCGTCGCGGTGTACTCCGGGGTGGCGACGGCGGTCGCGGCGATCGCGCCGACCAGCCCGAGCACGGTGAACAGGACCACCGTCAACCATCGGTCACGCAGGATCGAGACGTACTCGCGCAGCTCCACCCGGCAGCTCCCCCCGCCATGGCCGACACCGGCCAACCCCCGCTGGTCGGCCCATGCTCTCACGCGTTCCCGGCGGCGTCCTGTGCCCGATCCGTCCGATCCGGACCGCTCCCGCACGGGAGACCGTGCCCCGCTCCGCTTGCTGTGCCGGCGGCGCGGCAGGCCGTTACCCTGACGAGAGTTCGCGCTGGCAACGGGGGAGACCCAGGGCGATCAGGGGGGCTGTCGATGATGCTCGAGACGAGGGCATGGATCCGCAGGCGGCGGCGTGGCGCGCCCGGGGTCCGCTGACGTGGGCGGCGTGCTGGTGCACGAGTGGCTCGCCCGGACCGGCGGCTCGGAGAAGGTGTTCGAGACGCTCGCCGCCGGCTTCCCGGACGCGGACCTGCTGTGCCTGTGGAACGACGCCCCCGACCGGTTCGGGACGCGCCCGGTGCGGGAGACGTGGCTCGGCCGCTCCCCGTTGCGCCGGCACAAGGCGATGGCCCTGCCGATCATGCCGTTCGTCTGGCGCGGCCGTCCCGCCGGTGGGTACGACTGGGTCCTCGCCAGCACCCACCTGTTCGCGCACCACGTCTCGTTCGCCGGGCCGGCGGCGCCGAAGTTCGCCTACGTGCACACGCCCGCGCGCTACATCTGGAACCCGGAGCTCGACGCGCGCGGGTCGGCGTGGGCCGTCCGGGCGGTGTCCGCCCCGCTGCGACCGCTCGACCGCCGGCGGGCCAAGGAGCCCGTCGCCCTCGCCGCCAACAGCGCCTTCGTGCGCGAGCGGATCGCGGCCGCGTGGGACCGCGACGCCGTCGTCATCCACCCGCCGGTCGAGGTGGAGCTGATCCAGGGCGTCCCGTCGTGGGCGGACGAGCTCGCCGCCGACGAGCGGGAGCTGCTCGACTCGCTGCCGGGCACGTTCGTCCTGGGTGCGTCGCGGTTCGTTCCTTACAAGCGGCTCGACCTCGTCATCGCCGCCGGGGAGTCGGCCGGGGTGCCGGTCGTGATCGCCGGCTCGGGCCCGCTGCGCGACGAGCTCGTGCAGCGGGCGGCGCGGGCGACGGTCCCGGTCCGGTTCGTCGACGCCCCGCGCGACGCGCTGCTGTTCGCCCTGTACGAGCGGGCGACCGTGTACGTCTTCCCGCCCGTCGAGGACTTCGGCATCATGCCGGTCGAGGCCATGGCGTGCGGGTGCCCGGTGGTCGCGAACCGCGAGGGCGGCGCGTCGGAGAGCGTGCGACCGGGCGTGTCCGGCGAGCTCGTGGACGTGGCCTCGCCGGCGTCGGTCCGGGACGGGCTCGTGCGGGCGGCCGCGCTCGACCGGCGACGGGTCCGCGAGCACGCCGTCCGGTTCCGGCGGGAACGGTTCATCGACGAGATCCGCACGTGGCTGTCCGCGCACGGCGCACCGGTCGGCGGCCCCGCCCGGCTCGACGGAGAGCAGGAGCGGTGACGCGGCCCCTGACGCGCGCCCCGGGCGCTCTCGCGGTCGGCGCCGGGCGGGTGGGCGGCGGCGGTCACCGGTTCGTCACCGATGTGCTCGGCGGGCTCGTGCTCGTCGCCGGGCTGCTGGCGATGGCGGCCGGGCAGCCGTTCCTCGCCGTGGGCCTCGTGGTCGTGCTCGTCGGGGTGCTGGCGTGCGCCACCCGGCCGTACGAGACCGCGCTGGCGCTCGCGTTCCTCACGGTCGCCTTCCCCAAGGCGGGCATCAAGGTCGGCGACTTCCCCGTCCCGGTGCTGCTCTTCGGCTCGGTCCTCGCCCTCGGGCTGCTGGCCCTGACGGCGGAGCGACGGACCCGCCGGCGCCCGACGACGGTCCTCCTGGTGTTCTGCGCGCTGATGTGGGTGCTCGTGCGGGTCGCGCGGACGTTCGGCACGACCGAGCTCGGAGACAAGCTCGCGTACGTCGCGTGGTCGACGATCCCGCTGGTGATGCTCCTGGTGGCGACGAGCATCGAGCTGCGCGACCGCAGGCTCGCCACGTGGATGGAGCGCGGCTTCCTCCTCGCCGCCGGGTTCGCGGTCGTGCAGTTCTTCTGGGGGATCGAACGGACGGCCGTCCCGGGGCTGACGATCGCGTGGGGCGACTCGTACCGCGAGAAGCACAACGTGATCTCGGGCGGCGAGACCGACTACAGCAAGATCATGAGCACGTACCAGAACGGCAACATCTTCGGGGCGACGGCCGTCGTGTTCCTGCTCGTCGCCGTCACCCGGATCGCGCGCGGACGGGCCGGCACCCACGACCGCGTGCTCGCGGCGGCCGCCGCGCTCGCCATCGTCCTGTCGGGGTCGAGGGCCGCGGTGCTCGCGGCCGTCGTCGGGCTGGCGCTCCTGGCGCTCGCGCGGGGGTCGACGCTGCGCAAGGTGCGGATCTTCGCGCTCGTCGCCGGGGCCGCCGTCGCCGGCCTGGTGCTGCAGCCCGCACTCACCGACCGGTACGCCGTCTCGGGCCTCGTGCGCAGCGGCGGCGCCGGTCGGGTGGCGACGTGGTCGGCGGCGATGGAGTCGATGTCGCCCGCGGACTGGCTCGTCGGGGCCCGGACGCCCTACGGGGCCGACGGCGCGATCGGCCTGGTGACGGCCCACGGGCTCGTCGGCATCGCCCTGCTGTTCTCGGCGGCGTGGGTGCTCGTGGTGGGGCGCCCGCAGTGGCGCGTGGTCTTCGCCGCTCTTGCTGCCCTCGCCGCCGTCGACTCGACGTACGCCTACTTCCCGACGTGGTTCATCCCGGCGCTCGCGGCCGCGCTGCCGATCGTCGCCGCGGCAGGACCGCCGGAGGGCGATGGAGCTGCGGACGAGCTGCCGGGTGCGCGGGAGGCCCACGAGACGGGTGCGCGCCGGTGACGGGCCTCGCCGTGCTGCACGTCGACCCGAGCGGCACGCCCGGCGGTGGTCAGCTCGGCCTGGCGCGGGTGCTCGCCGGCGCGTCGGGGCACGCGCACTCGGCGTTGTTCCTGGAGGGCGGACCCGTGGTTGACGACCTCGAGGCCGCGGGCGCTGCGGTGCGGCGCAGCGCGGTGGGGGCGTCGTCGGTCGGCCGGCTGGTGCTCGGGTCCCGGACGCTGCGCGGGGAGATCGAGGCCGCCCGCCCGGACGTCGTCGTCGCGAACGGGCTCCGGGCCGCCGTCGCCGTCGCGCTGGCGCGACCGCGGGGCGTGACGACGCTCTGCTACCTCCGGATGGACCTGAGCCCCGCGTCGCTCGGCGGCGTCGAGCGTCAGGTCGCCCTCCGCGCGGTGCTGCCCCGGTTCGACGGGTTCCTCGCGAACAGCCGCTGGACGGCGGGCACCGTGCCGGCGCGGCTGGGCGGCGTCCCGACGAGGGTCGCGTACCCCGTCTGCGGGCTCGACCCGCTGCTCGCGGCGGAGCGGACGACGCACGGTGGCGACGTCCGGCTGCTGTTCGTCGGCAAGCTCGCCCCCTGGAAGGGGGCGCACCTGGCCGTCGACCTGGTGCGGCGCCTGACCGGGGACGGCGCGGTGCCGCCGGTGCACCTCACGGTCGCGGGCGCCCCCGGACCGGCCGACGGCGCCTACGCGGCAGGCCTGCGGGCGGCCGCCGAGGGGTTGCCGGTGACCTTCGCCGGCCACGTGCCGCGGCCCGAGGGCCTGTTCACGTCCCACGACGTCCTCCTGCACACCACGGTCCGGCCCGAGCCGTTCGGCCAGGTCGTCGCCCAGGCCGCGGCGGCCGGGATGGCGGTCGTCACCTCGGCCGTCGGGGGTCAGGTCGAGATCACCGGGCCGGACGGTGCCGCGTACCACGAGGCGGGCCGGCCCGAGTCCCTGGCGGCGGCCGCCCGGGCGCTCTGCGTGAACCCCGAGCGTCGGGCGGCGCTCGGCCGCCGCGCCCGGGACCGGGCGTCCGCCTTCACCGACGTCCGGACGCTGCGGCAGCTCGACGACGCCGTCGAGGAGCTCGCCCGCGGAGCGTCCGCGGGCAGCACGGACGTCGACTCGGACCGGGGGTGGCGCAGTGCCGGATGACCTGCCGGATGACGTGTCGGATGAGATGCCGGATGACACGCCGGATGACACGCCGGATGACACGGGCCTCGAGGCGTCGCAGATCTCGGTCGTCGTCCCGACCACGGGCCGGGCGTCGCTCCTGTACGCGGTCGTCTCCGTGCTCGACCAGCGGCCGCCCGTCCGCGAGGTCCTCGTCGCCGCCGACACCGCGGCACCGCTGGACCTGCCCGACGACCCGCGGGTCCGCACGCTGCGCGTCGGCCCGGGGGCCGGCGGGAACGCGGCGAGGGCGGCCGGGATCGCGGCGGCGCAGGGGAGCCTCGTCGCGCTCCTCGACGACGACGACGCGTGGCTGCCCGGGAAGGTCGACGTCCAGCTCCGCCACCTGCGCGCGACCGGGATCGACGCCCGCGCCGTCCCGTGGCTCGTGACCGCCCGCGTCCGGGCGGTGTTCGCCGACGGGTCCGCGCCGAAGGTCTGGCCCGCCGAGCCGATGCGGCCCGGGGAGCGGCTGACCGACTACGTCCTGTGCAAGCGGCGGCTGGTCGAGGGGCGCGGGTTCGTCCAGGCGTCGACCCTCCTGTTCCCGCGGCGGCTGGCCGTCGAGGTCCCGTTCGACACGTCGCTGCGGTTCCACCAGGACCTGCAGTGGCTCGTCGACGTCGAGCGGCGGTTCCCCGACGTCCGCGTCGTCCAGCCGGCCGAGCCGTGCGTCGAGTACCACGTGCCGGTCGAGAGGAGCAGCACCGTGTCGGGCAGCATCGGCGCCGACGAGTCGCGGCGGTGGGCCGTCGCGCACCTGCGGGACGTGAGCGCGCGGGCCCGGGGCGACTTCTTCCTCACGAAGCCGGTCGCGTACGCGCGCCGGTCCCACCAGCCGTGGCAGGCGGTCCGTGCGGTCGCCACCGGCTGGCACCTCGGGCGACCGGGGCTGCCGGCGACCCTGACGGCGCTGCGTTCCGTCGCACTGACCACCGTGGCGGCAGCCGGGGACGCCGTGCGCGGACGACGTCGCCCGCTCGACGTCCGACCCGCGATCGCGGCCCCCGACCCCGGACAGGTGAGCCGATGACGGCGCAGCCGATGCGCGTCGCCATGGTCACGCCCGACCTCGGGTCCAACTCGCTGGGACGGACGTACGCGCTGTGGCTGCTGTGCCGCGCGCTCGGCTGGGACGTCACCGTGGTGTCCACCCGCGGCGACGACGTCTGGGCGCCGCTGCGCGGGACGCCGTTCGCGGACGACTGCCGGACCCCCGCCGTCGCCGGTGACCGCGTGCTGCGCGAGGTCGTGCGGGACAGCGACCTCACGATCGCCGTGAAGCCGTTCCCGTGGTCGTTCGGTGCCGCCCTGCGGGTCTGCGAGGAGCTCGACCGGCCGCTGCTCCTCGACATCGACGACCCCGACATCGAGTACGTCCTGTCCTGGGAGCGACCCGCGGTCCGGTCCGCCCGCTCCCTCCTGCAGCACCGCCGGGTCGCCGACCTCAAGAGGATGAGCTCCGCCGCGCGGCGCGTCCCGACGACCGTCAGCAACCCGGTGCTGAGGAGGACGTGGGGCGGTGAGGTCGTGCCGCACGCCCGGGTGGACCCCGGCCCGGGCGCGAGCCCGCGGGAGTCCGCGCCGGTCATCGCGTTCATCGGGACCAACCGGCCGCACAAGGGGCTGCCGGTGCTCCGGCACGCGGTGCAGCGGGCGCAGTCGCACGGGTACCGGCTGGTCGTCACGGCCGACCCGCCACGCGACGCCCACCCGTGGGAGGAGTGGATCGGTCAGACGTCGATGACGCGCGGGCTCGACCTCGCCGCCTCGGCCGACGTGGTGGTCGTGCCGAGCCTCGACTCCGTCTTCGCCCGCGGCCAGCTCCCGGCGAAGCTCGTCGACGCGATGCTGCTGGGGCGCGCCGTCGTGGCGACCGACCTGCCCGCGGTCCGGTGGGCGCTCGGGGGTGCGGGCGTCCTGGTGCGCCCGGGGTCGGCGGCGGAGCTGGCGGACGCGCTCGGCGTCCTCGCGGACCCCGCCGTGCGGGAGGCGATCGGCGGGCAGGCACGTGCGCACGCGCTCGCGTCCTTCACGGTGGAGGCGGCGCGTCCGCCGTTCGAGGCGGCCTGCCGGCGCGCCGTCAGCTGAGCCACAGGTCGCGGGGGAACGCGGCGACGAGCGCGGCCGGGTCCCAGCGCGGACCGGCCTCGCCGCCCATCTCCAGCGCCTCGGCGACCGAGCTCGCGGGCGTGTGCTGCTCCCGTCCGGTCCCTGCGTAGTAGTCGTCGTACTTGAACGACGGCTCGGAGACGTACCGGACGCGCCGTGCCGGGATCCCCAGCGACTCGGCGACGACGAGCCCGTGCAGCGACGACCCGACCACGAGGGAGCTGCGGGCGATCCGGCGCAGGCAGACGTCGAGGTCCGACCGCGGGTCGAGCTCGCCGGGCCGCAGGCGCCGGGTCGCCAGCTCGTGGAAGTTCGGCACGACGAGCACCGGCCCGGACGGGTCGCGCAGCGTCGCGAGGTCGGGCCACAGCATGCCGACGAGCAGCCCGGGGTCGCCGTACACGGCCGGCGCGTCGATCCCCTTGCTCTCGAGCAGCGCGCGCGTGAGCGGCCCGCGGACGGCGCGCACGTCGAGGTGGGTGAAGGGGTACGGCTCCGCGACCGACTTGCCGTTCGCCCCGGTGCCCCAGACCGTGTCGCCGTCCTGGGCGAGGCGCAGGATCGACCCGACGGTGACCAGCCGGCGGGGTGCCGGCCGGGCGTGCGAGAGACCGGCGTCCGCGACGAGCCTCCGGACGATCGCCGGCCCGAGCAGGTCCCCGAAGTTCCCGACGCGGCCGCGGTGCCTGATCAGGACGCCGAGCGGCGCACGTGTCCAGCGGCGCGGGTTCCAGTGCACGACCTGCACGTCGCTGCGGGTCACGTCACCCGTCCCCGTCGCGGACCAGGGACGCCCCGCGCGGCGTCGCTCGGCGGAGCTCCAGCGCGCGGCGGTACGCGACGGCGTGCCGCCGACCGACGTCCGCCCAGGACCGGGCGGTGAGGTCCGGCGGCGGCCGCTCGCCCGCGCGGGTCGCGGCGACGGCTCGGACGACGTCGTCGGGCTGCAGCTCACCGTCGTACAGGTGCACCCAGCCGGGTCCGACCTCCGTCCCGAGCGCGCGGGTCGTCGGCGAGCAGGGCACGAGCACGGGCCGTCGCAGGGACAGGGCGACGAGGACGGCGCCCGAGTTGAACATCTCCTCGTAGGGCAGCACGACGAGCTCGGCGCGGCTCACCTCGGCCGCCAGCTCGTCGTCCGGGACGAACGCCAGGTTCGCGGTGACCCTGTCGCTGCGTCGCGCCGCGTCGCGGACCCGGTCCGCCACGGTGGCGTCCACGGGCTTGCCGACGACGCGCAGCGTGAGGTCGTCCGGGAGGTCCGGGACGAGGTCGACGAGCCGCTCGACGCCCTTGTAGCGGCGGAGCAGCCCGAAGAAGAGGAGCCGGCCGTGCTCGGCGGCCGGCAGCTCGCCGTCGGCCAGCCGCCCGACGTAGTGACCGTGCGGGATCGTCATCGCGGCCGCACCGGCGGGCACGTCCGTCGAGTCGTTGAGCGTGATCCAGAAGTCGGTGCGCTCGTCGAGCCTGCGCAGGGCTCGCCCTTCCCACCGGTGTCCGGACTCGTGGGGCTGCTGGTTGTGGACCGTGCGCAGGACGGCGACCCGGCGGGCGCGCAGACGGCGCAGCAGGAGCAGCAGGAGCCCGTACCGGGCGGCCCGGAGCGGGCGCGACGGGTGCCGGACGAGCGTCTCGGGCCAGTGCACGTGCAGCACGTCGTAGCGGGCGAGCAGCGCCCGGCGCCACGAGAAGGTCCACGGCTCGACCCCGGTGGGCGCCGACTCGAGCATGTGGTCGACGTAGCGCGTCGTGCCGTCCGGGGCGCGCAGCGTGTGCAGGACGACGAGCACGTCGGGGACGCCGGTCACCGGGCACCTCCGGCCGTCCCGGCGGTGGCCGGCCGGTCGACGGCGACCTCGCCCCGCCGTGCGAGCAGCGTGCGGCTGGAGAGCATGAGCCTGAGGTCCCTCCCGAACGGTCGCCAGACGAGCGCCAGCACGGCCGCCACCGCGGCGAACGTCACGAGGGCCGTCGGGATCGTCACGAGCGCGCTCGACGGGACCTGCTCGACGACGACCCAGGCGAGCGCGCCGCAGACCACGTAGCCCGCGACCGCGCGCAGGCCGTTCGCGAACAGGGCCCGCCCGGGCGCCCCGACGGCTCGCGTCACCCACAGCAGGCCGGTGGGCCAGACGACGGTGGTGGCCGCCGCGTACCCGGCCGCGACGCCGATCACGCCCCAGTGCGACCCGACGAGCACCGCGACGATGATGAGCGGCCGCGTGGAGAGCACGAACCGCAGCTGCGAGCGGGTCGCTCCGGACGACTGGAACACCCAGCCGGTCGGGAACGCCACGATGTCGAACAGGCCACCGATCGCCAGCACCCGCAGGATCGGCACCGCACCCATCCACGTCTCGCCCAGGGCGAGCCGGACGAGCGGCTCGGCGAGCACGATGCCGAGCACGAAGACGGGCACGGTGATGTGCAGCAGGATCGTCTGGCCCGCCAGGAGGTAGCGCCGGTACTTCGCGCGGTCCGGCACGAGGCGGGACAGCACCGGCAGGGCGACGCGCGTCGCCGGGGCGTTGATCTGCATCATCGGCAGGCTCATCAGGCCGAACGCCCGGTTGTACAGGCCGGTCGCGGTCGGGCCGAACCGGGCGCCGATGACGACCGAGTCGACGTTGCGGCTCGCGTAGGCGACGAGGTAGGTCCCGAGCAGGTTCGCGCCGTACGAGACGAGGCCGCGCATCTGTGCGCCCCGGCGGGGGAGGCCGGGCCACCACCGCGCCGACGCCGTCACGCCGAGGCAGGCGACGGACGCCCGGACGAGCTCCTGGATCACCAGCGCCCAGTACCCGAGCCCGGCGAGCGCGGCGACGACGGCGGCCGCCAGCCCGAGCCCGAGCGCGACCAGGTCGATCGCGGCGACGCGCGTGAAGCGCATCGCGCGCATCAGGCTGGCGCGGTGCTGGGTGCTCAGCCCGCTGAGCAGCAGGGTGGCCGACAGCGCGACGACCACGGGCGCGACCGCGGGCTCGTCGTAGAAGCGGGCGATCGGCTGCGCGCAGGCCGCGATGACGGCGCCGACGAGCAGCCCGAGGCCGGTGTTGATCCAGAACAGGTTGTCGCGCTGCGGACGGGACAGCTGCTGCGCCTGGATCGCCGCGTTGCCCAGCCCGAAGTCGCGGAACAGGTCACCGATGCCGATCAGGGCGGCGACCATGGCGACGAGGCCGTAGTCGTGCGGGGTCAGCATCCTCGCGAGCACGACGAGGCTCGCGAACCGGATCGTGGCGCCGGCGACCTGGCTGCCCATCGTGACGGCGGCGCCGCGCGCGGCGACACCGGCGAGCGCGGGGGTGGTCGTCGTCGCGGTCGTCGCTGGGGGTGTCGTCGAGGAGGAGATCTGCTCGTCGTCCGCAGGCGTGCGGGTGCGCGGATCGGTGCCCTCGTCGGACGTGGTCAACAGGCCCCCCTGTCCGGACCTCGCCGACGCCCGCGCGGCGGCGTGCGACCGACGAGGATCCGTGCGGCGCACCCTGTTGCGCCACAACTCCACACCATAGGGTCAAGTGGACGTTCCCGAACGCGCTGGAGGCACGGTGGTCGGTCGGACAACCCCTTGGCGGGCGGTCTTCCTCTCGTTGACGGGGCAGGACGACAACATCGGGGACGTGGTCCTGCGGCGACGGCTGCTGCACGACGTCGCGGGGCTGGGCCGGTGCCACGCGCTCGTCGTGGGGCAGTCGGCCGGCTACGTCGACGGGCTCGCCGCACCGCCGGGGGTCGCGCTGTACTCGTCGCGCAGGAGGTGGGGCCTGGCCCTGCTCGCTGCGCTGTGCCGAGGGCGCGTCCTGCATCTCGGCCCGGCCGGCGAGGTGCACGGTGAGGGCCGGGGGGACCGTGAGGGGGCCGTCCGGCTGCTGCGGGAGCGGGTGATCGACTGGCTGCGGCGCCGGCGGGGGAGCCGGTTCGCCTGGGTCGGGGTCGGGGCGCGGAACCCGTCGGACGAGCGTCTGGCCGCGGTGCGCCGGCTGGCGCTCGTGGCGTCCCCGATGATCTGGCGGGACGCCGAGTCGTCGCGGGTGCTGGGCGGGACGACGGGGCCGGACTGGGCGTTCGGCGAGGACGGGCGCGAGCTCGGCGTCGTCCGGGAGCCGGGTCCGCGCGACGTGCTGGCGGTCTCGCTGCGGTCCGGCGGGTCCGGGGTGTCGGACGCCTGGGTGGACGGGGTCCGTCTGGCGTGCCGTCGGCTGTCGTTGCGTCCGCTCACGTTCGTCCAGGTCAGGCGGGACGGCCCGGTCAACGAGGAGCTCGCGGCACGGCTCGGCGGCGAGCACCTGCCGTGGCCCGCGGACGTGGAGCACCGGGGGCAGGAGGTGCGGGTGCGCGCGCAGCTCTCGACGGCCGCGCTCGTCCTGAGCGACCGTCTCCACGCGCTCATCCTCGGGACGACCGAGGGGGCGGTGCCCGTCTCGGTGTTCTCCCACCCGGACCTCAAGATCGGGCGGAGCATGGCGGCGGCGGGGATCGACGGCGTGAGCGCCGACGCCTCGGGCATGAGCGCGGACGAGGTCGCGGACTTCCTGTGCGACGCGGTGGGCCGCCGTGCGGAGATCCTCGGTGCCGCCGCCGACGCGGCCCAGCGCGTCCGGGGGTACGGCGGGCTGCTCGCGGACCCGGCGGCGCCGCGGACCGTCGGGGTGCCGGTGGCGGGCTGACAGGCGGCGCCCGTCCACGACGGTCGCACGGGCTGGTCAGCCGGGGACGCGCAGGGCCAGGGCGGTGCCGAACCGCCGCGCGGGCTCGAGGCCGTACTCGTCCTGCCACGTCGTCAGCGCGAACGTCTCCGCCTGCTGCATGTGGGCGTCGACCAGCACGAGGCAGCCGGGCGTGAGCCGGTCGTGCATGACGGGCAGCAGGCCGACGCGACCGCCCTCGCGACCGAGCCCCGGCGGGCCGTCGCACACCACGAGCGCGAACCGCTCCGGGAGGCCCGACGGCACCCGGTACCACTCGAACCCGTCGTGCTGCTCGACGGGAGCGAGGTGGAGGCCGTCGGCGGCCAGCCCGATGTCGTCGAGGAGCGTCCGGATCCTGCGGTGCCATCCCGGGTCGCTCTCGAGCGACACCACGGGCTGCGACGCGTAGACGGCGAGCACGACGGTCGTCAGGCCGCTCCCGCACTCGAGGATCGGGCCGTCGGACCTGCCGGCGAGCCAGGCGACCGCCCGGACGTAGTCGACGTTCGCCGCCGCCCGCGGGTTGTCCCACCCCCAGGCGAGCCGTCGGGCCTGGCGCGCGGTGGGGATCCGCGGGCGTTGGGCCGTCAGGTCGCGGATCACCGTGCGGAGCACGTGGCGCCGGACCGGCGCCGTGACCGCCGTCGTGACGGGCCGGACCCGGCGCTCGACGCGTCGCAGCGCGCGCCGCACGGGGACCGGCGTCCGGGCCTTGATCGCGCTCGCGACGGTCATGATCCACCTTGGGCGCGCCGGACGGGCCGCGCCACTTCTGGCCGGAGGGCGCCACTCGCCGGCCGCCTGTCATTACGCAAGGTAATGAGTTACGCTAAGCAGATGCCCCCGACCAACGCCCTCGCCGGAGAGCTCCGGGTCGCCCTCGGCCAGGCCGCGCGCCGCATCCGGCAGGAGCGCGGAGCCGCCGGCCTCACGGACCCCCAGTACAACGTCCTGCTCTGGCTCACCAAGAAGGGCCCGCTCACCCCGGGCCAGCTCGCCGAGATCGAGCGCATCCAGCCGCCGAGCATGACGCGGACCGTGAACGGCCTCGTCGAGCTCGGTCTCGTGCAGAAGGCCGAGCACCCCACCGACGGTCGTCAGGTCGTCGTCAGCCTCACCGAGAACGGCGTCGCCGAGGTCGCCGAGACCCGCCGCCGCCGCGACGCCTGGCTCACGGCGCGCCTCCAGGAGATGAGCGCCGACGAACGCCGGCTCCTCACGGACGCCATCGAGCTGCTCCGGAGGATCGCCCAGTCGTGAGCACGTTCGACAGCCTGAGGTTCCGCAACTACCGGCTCTGGTTCGCCGGCGCACTGGTGGCCAACGTCGGCACCTGGATGCAGCGCGTCGCGCAGGACTGGCTCGTGCTCACTCAGCTCACGGACAACTCCGGGGTCGCGGTCGGGATCACGACCGCCCTGCAGTTCGCGCCCGTCCTCGTCCTGTCCCCGTGGGCCGGGCTGCTCGCCGACCGGGTCGACCGCCGCAAGCTCCTCATGGCCACGCAGGGCGGCATGGGGCTGCTCGCCGCCGGGCTCGGTGCGCTCGTCATGTCCGGGCACGCCGAGCTCTGGCACGTCTACGTGTTCGCCGCGCTGCTCGGCTGCGTCGCCGCGATCGACGGGCCCGTGCGCCAGACGTTCGTCGCCGAGCTCGTGCCCGGCGCCAAGCTCGCCAACGCGGTCGGCCTCAACAGCGCCTCGTTCAACGCCGCCCGGCTGATCGGTCCCGGCGTCGCCGGCCTGCTCATCGCCGCCGTCGGCACCGGCTGGGTGTTCCTCATCAACGCGGTCACGTTCGCCGCGACGATCCTGTCGCTGACCCGGATGCGGACCTCCGAGCTGCACGGCATGCCGACGACGACCCGCGCGAAGGGCCAGCTCCGCGAGGGCATCGCGTACGTGCGCGGCCGCAGCGACATCCTCGTCATCATGGTCGTCGTCGGCGTGGTCTCGACGTTCGGCCTCAACTTCCAGCTCACCAGCGCGATGATGGCGCGCACCGAGTTCGGCAAGGGCGCGGGGGAGTACGGGATCCTCGGCTCGATCCTCGCGATCGGGTCGCTCACGGGCGCCCTGCTCGCCGCCCGGCGCGACCGCCCGCGCGTCCGTCTCGTCATCGGTGCCGCGTTCGGGTTCGGGCTCGCGACGGGCGTGATGGCCCTCATGCCCACCTACGTGTCGTTCGCGGTGGCGTGCATCCCCGTCGGGCTCGCGTCGCTCACGATGATGACCGCGGCCAACGCCACGATCCAGATGAGCACCGACCCGGCCGTCCGTGGCCGGGTGATGTCGCTCTACATGATGGTGTTCCTCGGGGCCACGCCCATCGGCTCCCCGATCGTCGGCTGGATCGGCGAGACCTTCGGCGCCCGCTGGTCCATCGGCGTCGGCTCGATCTCCGCGCTGCTCGTCGCGAGCGGCGCCGCGCTGTGGGCCCGCCGGCACTGGCAGGTCAGGGTCCGCTACCACGTGCTCGCCCGCCCTCACCTCGAGGTGTACCGGTACGAGCCGGGCGTCGGCCGGGTGCCCGAGCCGCGCGGCGCCCTCGAGGCCGCCGACGCGCAGACCGCGGCCTGACACCACCGGGTCGCCGCCGCCCGGCTGAACCTGTGCGGCGGTCCGGGTGAACATGCCCGGTTGCCGTATCGACCTTTCTGCCCGACATGTCACGATCGCCCCGTGGGTGGTCAGGACGAGGGGGCGGGCCCGGTGGTGGTCGAGGAGGGTCGACCAGGGCCGGCCGAGAGCCCCCACGTCGACGGGGACGACGGCGGGGTCGTGGACACGGCCCCGCCGCCCCGTCGCCACCGGCTGCGACGGGTGGTCCTCGTGGTCGCGCTCGTCCTGCTCGTGCTGGCCCTGCTGGCCGGGTGGCTCATGTTCCGCGGCTACCAGGCGGCCGCCGGGCTCCTCGACGCCAAGGCGGTCGTGGCGGACGTGCAGCACGGCATCGACGAGGGCGACGCCACCCGCCTCGGCGCCGACCTCGCCGCCGCGCAGGACGCCACCGCGCGGGCCCGCGCCGCGTCCCACGACCCGGTGTGGCGCGCCGCCTCCCACCTGCCACGCATCGGACCGCAGCTGGCCGCGGTGAGCACGCTGTCGGCGGCGCTCGACGACGTGACGCACGACGCGCTGCCCGCGGCCGCCGACCTGACCGCGCTCGTCGGTGAGGGGACGGGCATCCGGGACGCCGACGGACGCATCGTGCTCGCGCCGCTGGCCGCCGCCGCACCGTCGCTCGCCGACGCCGCGACGGTCGCCCGGTCCGCCCAGACGCGCGTGGACGCCATCGACACCGACGAGCTCGTCGGCGCGCTCGCCGGTCCGGTGCGCGACGCGCAGGACGCGCTCGCAAAGCTCTCGGGCGTCCTCGGCGGCGGGGCGGAGGCCACCGCGCTCCTGCCGTCGATGCTCGGCGCGGACGGTCCCCGGACCTACCTGGTGGTGGCGCTGAACTCGGCCGAGCTGCGCAGCGCGGGCGGGATCGTCGGCAGCCTCGTGCTCGTGCACGCGGACGACGGTCTGCTGTCGATCGGCACCCAGCTCTCGACGAACGACCTGCGCGGGCTCGCCGAGCCCGTCCTGCCGCTCACCGACGCCGAGCTCGCGACCGCCGGCCCGGGCCTCGGCAAGAACGTGCAGAACGCCGTCCAGACCCCCGACTTCCCCCGGTCGGCCGAGCTGCTGGCCGCCCGCTGGAAGCTGAGCGTCGGCGACGACGTGGACGGCGTCGTCGCGACCGACCCGGTGGCGGTCGCGGGCCTGCTCAGGGTCCTCGGGCCGGTGACCGTCCCCGACGGCGGCAAGGGCACGCGCCTGACCGCCGACACGATGATCCCGACGGTCCTGCGCGACTCCTACCTGCGCTTCCCGGACGCCCTCGACGGCGACCGCTTCTTCACGTCGGTCGCCGCGACGATCTTCAGCAAGCTCACGACGACGACCGCCGACCCGCTGCGCCTCGCCGAGGCCGCCGCCGAGCAGGGCCAGGACGGCCGGATCCGGGTCTGGTCCGCGCACCCCGACGAGCAGCGGCGCCTGGCCGCCACGAACCTCGGCGCGGCCTTCCTCACGGGCGACGCCGGCGACGCGACGGGCGTCTTCCTCAACGACGCCACGATGGGCAAGGTCGACTACTACCTGCGCAGCACGGTGACGGTCGAGGACCTGCGGTGCACCGGTGACGACCCGACGGCGACGATCCGCGTCGACCTGTCGTACGACCCGCCGGCCGACATCATGTCGGCACCGCCGTACGTGCTGGGCCACTCGGCGGCCGTCGCACCCGGCTCGGCCGGCTCGACGGTGTCCGTGTACGCGCCCGTCGGCGCGAACCTGGGTGCGGTGCGGCTCGACGACGGGTACGTCGGCGGTGCCACCGCCGAGACGGACGGTCGCGAGGTGGAGGTCGTCCAGTCGGTCCTGGCGCCCGGCGCCCGGCAGACGTTCCGGTTCGACGTCCCCGTGCGGGACGGCCGGGTCGACGTGTGGACCACGCCGACGGTGGCGTCGCCGGGGTTCGTCTCGGCGTCGTGCTCCGCCCCCTGACGCGCGCCCGCACGCCCCTGACCTGCTGCGGGCCAGAGATCGCCCGGTCGTCGTCCGAAATCACCCGTTCTGCCCCTGTCTGCCGGAGCCTACGCACGGGACGATGAGGGCAATTCGGTCAGTTCCGGTCCTCCGCAGGGGGTTTCGTCATGAGCAAGATCCTGAGGGCGTGCGTCATCGCGGCCCTGACCGCCGGCGTCGCGCTCGGTGCCCCCGGGGTCGCGCTCGCGGCCGTCGACCCATCGCAGGAGGCCACCCAGGCGCCCTCGCCGTCCGCCACGCCGAAGGCCACGACGCCGGCGGTCACGCCGACGGGCGGCCAGTTCGGCTGCCTCGGGGAGACCGACGACTACGGCGTCCCGCTGCCGTGCGAGCTGCACCTGACGCTGCTGTCGCCGGTCTGCGACAACGACGTGCCGAAGCTCCGCTACGTGGCCGAGGCCATCGGCAGCCCCAACACCACCGTGACCATCACGTGGCTCAACCCGGGTGGCGCGAACGTCGTCCAGTCCGGCCTGCCGCTGAGCGGCACGGTCCTGTGGCCGGGTGCGGTCGTCGGGCCTGACGGGAAGGGCGCAGACTGGCCGGGCTGGCGGCAGCTCGCGGACGGCACCTGGGTCCAGGGTGACGAGTTCGACTGGGTGCGCCCGGCCGTCTCGGTGCTCTTCCAGGTGAACCCGGAGGCGACCGTGTCGGTCGCGTACCCGCCGTCGAGCCCCAACTGCGCGACCAACCCGCCCGGTGCAGAGGTCCTCGCGGCCAGCAACGAGGTCCTGTCCGCGACGGGCACCGACGCCGCGCCGCTCCTGATCGGTGCCGTGGCCCTCGTGACCGTGGGCGGCCTGGTGCTCGCCTTCGTCGCCCGCCGCCGCGGCTCGCACTCCGCCTGACCCCGTGACTGCCGGCGGCCCCTCGCAGGGCCGCCGGCGCCGACGGGCCTGCAGCAGCACGACGCCCGCCCCGTGATCCACGGGGCGGGCGTCGTCGTCCGGCCGTGAGCCGGGGGGACGGTGCGGCTCAGACGAGCTGGTCGACGACGTGGTCGATGCACGCCGTGAGCGCGAGGACGTCGTCCGGGTCGACGGCGGGGTACATCGCGACGCGCAGCTGGTTGCGGCCGAGCTTGCGGTAGGGCTCGACGTCGACGACCCCGTGGGCCCGCAGCACCGATGCGACGGTGGCCGCCTCGATCTCCGGTGCGAGGTCGACGGTGGCCACGACCGTCGAGCGGGCGTCGGGGTCGGTGACGAACGGCGTCGCCCAGTCGCGGGCCTCCGCCCAGCCGTACAGGTGGCCGGCCGACGTCGCGGTCCGCTCCGCGGCCCACGCGAGCCCGCCCTGCGCGAGGATCCAGTCGACCTGCTCCGCGAGGAGCCACAGGGTCGCGATCGCCGGGGTGTTGAGCGTCTGGTCCAGCCGCGAGTTCGTGACGGCGGCGGTCAGCGACAGGAACTCGGGCACCCACCGGTCGGACAGCTCGAGGCGCCGGGCGCGCTCGACCGCGGCGGGCGACAGGAACGCCAGCCACAGGCCGCCGTCGGACGCGAACGACTTCTGCGGCGCGAAGTAGTAGGCGTCGGTCTGTGCGACGTCGACGGTCAGCCCGCCGGCCGCCGACGTCCCGTCGACGACCACGAGCGCGCCCTGGTCACGCGAGCCGGCGACCCGCCGCACGGGTGCGACGACACCCGTCGACGTCTCGTTGTGCGCCCACGCGTACACGTCGACGCCCTCGGCGTGCGCCGGCACGGCGACCTGGCCCGGAGGGGCGGTCGTCACGACCGGCTCGTCGAGGAACGGCGCGCGCGCCGTCGCGGCGGCGAACTTCGCGCCGAACTCGCCGAACGCGGCGTGCGCGCTGCGCCGCTCCACGAGGCACAGCGTCGCGACGTCCCAGAACGCCGTCGAGCCGCCGTTGCCGAGCACGACCTCGTAGCCGTCGGGCGCGTCGAACAGCGCCGCGAGACCCGCGCGCACCCGGCCCACGAGCGCACGGACGGGCGCCTGGCGGTGCGACGTCCCCATCAGGGCGGCACCGGCACCGGCCAGCGAGTCGAGCTGCTCGCTGCGCACCTTGGACGGCCCCGAGCCGAACCGGCCGTCCCGCGGCAGGAGGTGCGCGGGGAGGGTGATCGCGGGCGGGGCGTCGTGAGCAGCAGGCACGGCCCGAGAATAGGCCGTCCTGCCCCCGGAGCGTCGGTCCGACCAACTAACCTGTGCACAGCGCGTGGCTCGTGATGAGCGAGCCGTGCAGAACAGACGCGGGAGGCAGTGCGGTGAGCGACCTGATCGACACGACCGAGATGTACCTCAAGACGATCTACGAGCTCACCGAGGAGGGTCGCACGCCGCTGCGCGCGCGGATCGCCGAGCGGCTCGGCCACTCGGGACCGACCGTCTCGCAGACCGTGGCCCGGATGGAGCGCGACGGGCTCGTGGTCGTCACGGGGGACCGGCACCTGGAGCTCACGGACGCCGGCTACGCCAAGGCGGTGCGCGTGATGCGCAAGCACCGGCTCGCGGAGCGCCTGCTGACGGACGTCATCGGCCTGGAGTGGCCGTACGTCCACGAGGAGGCGTGCCGGTGGGAGCACGTGATGAGCGAGCGGGTCGAGAAGCGGCTCGCGTCGCTCCTGGACCACCCGCACTTCGACCCCTACGGCAACCCGATCCCCGGTCTGGCCGAGATCGGGGAGGACGTCACGCGCGTCGGCTTCCTCGACGGCGTCACGCCGCTCACGTCGTACGACGGTGACGGCAACGGCGACGGGGCGCGTGCGGTCGTCGCTCGCATCGCCGAGCCGCTCCAGGTGGACGTCGAGCTGCTGTCCCGGCTGGCCGAGGCGGGCGTGCGTCCCGGGAGCGAGATCGCGATCGAGCGCGGCGTGGGCGTCGTCACGGTCGGGGCGCCGGGCTCGCAGACCGTGCTGGACCTGCCCGAGGACGTCGCGCGGCACATCTTCGTCGGCGCGCCCTGACCCTGCCGAGAGCCGCCGGCGGCCCCGCTCCCCGACGGGAGCGGGGCCGTCCTGCGTCCCGGGGGCGGGCGGCGAGTCGTGTGTGAGATGACGCACGTGCGACGCCCCGATGACGCCCGGATGGCGGACATCCGACCCTCCGGCGACATGTCCGGACGTGCCCGGATGTGCGCGCTCCCACGGCTGTGACGTGCATCTGCGCAGGTCAGCCATGTCCGTTCAGGACGAGCGTCCAGTTACGCCGCACAGGTTCGTGATCGGAACGTGACAATCGCGGGAGGGGTCCTGTACGTTCGACCTGCTTCCCGGAACCCTCCTCCGTGGAAGCCCTCGAGCGGAACGCCTAGCCCTGCCGCCGTTTCGAGGTTCCGTACAACCGCCGGCAGGGGCGGGGGACCCAAGTTCGGGCACCGGAAGTTCGGTGTCCTTGGGGTGAAGTCGCAGTGACAGCTCCATCGTCACGGCGGCCGGGTGTTCTCCCACCCGAACCCGACAGCTCACCTCGCAGGCGACAGGAGAGGCACCACGTGACCGTGAGCACCACTCGCGCCCGCCATCGCGCAGCGCGTCGACCGTCGACGCCCCTGACCGAGCTCGCCTCGGCCGCGTCGGAGCAGATGGGGACCGTCGGCCGTCGTACCGCTGTCGTCGCCGCTTCGTCAGGCCTCGTCGTGACGATGCTGAGCGTGCCGGCCAACGCCACCGCGCACTCCGACGAGGCTGCCGGCTCCCTCAACGCCGTGGACACCGCCGCCCTGACGGCGTCCGCACGGGCCGCGCTGAACACGTCGCCGGTCGTCACCGCCCCGGCCGAGGCCGCGTGGACGTTCGACGCCCCGGCCGTGACCGCCGTCAAGCCGGTCGAGGTCAAGCAGACGCGCGCCTCGACCGCCGCGTCGCGCAGCACGGCCCGCGCGACGACGGCGACGACGGCCGCCGTCGTCAACGCCCCGATCCCGCAGTCGGTCGCCGGCAACGCGGTCCTCGAGATCGCGGCCCGTTACGTCGGCACGCCCTACGTGTCGGGCGGCACCACGCCGATCGGCTTCGACTGCTCGGGCTTCGTCTCCTACGTGTACGCCCAGCTCGGCGTCTCGCTGCCGCGCACGTCGTCCGGCATCAAGGCCGCCGGCACGGTCGTCTCGCGTGAGGACGCGCTGCCGGGCGACATCATCTGGAGCCCCGGCCACGTCGCCATCTACGCGGGCGGCGACCAGCAGATCGACTCGCCGCGTCCCGGCAAGACGGTCCAGTTCCGCGACATCTGGCAGAGCTCGCCGGTCTTCATCCGCATCGGCTGACACCACTTTCCGCCGGCTCCCTGCAGCCGGCTGACCTCGAGGCCCCGACGACGTCGCCGTCGTCGGGGCCTCGTCGTCTGCCCTCACGTCCGCGCACCGGCCGTCACCGTCCCGGGCGTCCCCTCGGCGTCCCCTCGGCGTTCCCCCGGCGTGCCGGGCGGGTGAGGTCCGGGCCGCGCGCAGCGATCTGCCTCGGTGCGGTGCAGGTCGGCGCGTACGCTGGTCGCGCACCACGCTGTTGCACGCTCCGCCGGACCGGCAGCCAGCCGGTCCGACCCATGAGGTCGGGAGTACCCGTGCTGACCGAGACACCGCCATCCCTCACCGCCCCGCACGCCTCCGGGCCGCTCATCGGGTCGGGTGCCCGGACGTTGCTGCTCAACGCCAGCATGGAACCGCTGTGCATCGTGAGCCTGCGCCGGGCCGTGTCCCTGGTGATGACCGAGAAGGCGACCGTGCTGGAGACCGACGGTCGCGTGCTGCACTCCGAGCACATGTCCGTCCCGCTGCCGGTCGTGCTGTGCCTCACGCGGTACGTGCACGTGCCGGTGCGTCACCCCGTGCCACCCACCCGTCGGACCGTGCTGCAGCGCGACAGCCACCGCTGTGCCTACTGCGGGGGCGGCGCCGACACGGTCGACCACGTGCACCCGCGGTCGCGCGGCGGCCGGCACGAGTGGGGCAACGTGGTCGCGGCGTGCGTGCGGTGCAACCACCGCAAGGCCGACCGGCTGCTGCACGAGATCGGGTGGTCGCTGTCGTTCACGCCGCGAGCGCCCCGGTGGTCCGTGACGTTCGCCGCGGGCGGTGCGCGGAGCGAGCCGCTGTGGTCGGCGTACGTGCCCGCCTGATCCCGGTCCTGCTGCCGCACCCCGTGTGACCTGCACCAAGAGTGTGTCAAGATACGGTCTTGCGCGTGTCCTGACGGGTGCGCCCACAAGGTCCGCGGGGCCACACTGGTCCCGGCGGCAGCCAGGGCCGGCGGACACGCGGTGCGCAGCGACGAGCACGGAGGGCCCCACATGGCGCGAGACGACGTGGTGCTCGTCGGGCTCGACGGGTCGGCCGCGAGCCTGCACGCGCTGGACTGGGCGACGGCCGCCGCGCAGGCGCACCGCCTGGGTCTCCTCCTGGTGTGCAGCTACGCGCTCCCGTCGTTCACCGCGGCGTCGCTCGACGGCGGGTACGCGGCGCTCGACGACACCGCGATCCAGGAAGGGGCCAAGGCCGTCCTGGCCGAGGCGACCGCCCGGATCTCCGACAGCGGGGTCCCCGTCACCGCGAAGGTCATGACCGGCGACGCGGCCGGTGTGCTCGTCGAGCTCTCGCGCGACGTCCGGATGGCCGTGGTCGGCACCCGGGGACGCGGAGGGTTCGCCGATCGGCTGCTGGGCACCGTCTCGTCGGCGCTCCCGGCGCACGCCTACTGCCCGACGGTCGTCGTGCCCCTGCGGGAGCACGGTCACGCGCTGCCCGACGACGCCGCGCTGCCGCCGGTCCGGCCGGTCCGGCGCATCGTCGTCGGCGTCGACGGGTCGCCCCGGGCGGAGCAGGCGCTGCGGTACGCGATCGCCGAGGCCGAGGTCTGGGGCGCCGAGGTGACGGCCGTGGCGGGCGTCCCCATCGGGTCGATGACCGGCGTGCTCGCGTGGCTGCCGGACGCCGTCGACCACGAGCAGGTGCTCCGAGACATGGCCGAAGGGCTGAACGTCGTCGTGGACCGCGCGCTCGTCGGGCACCCGGACGTGGTGGTGAAGCGGCACGCGCTCGACGGCAGCGGCGCCGAGCTCCTCACCGAGTTCTCCGTCGCGACCGACCTCATCGTGGTCGGCTCGCGGGGGCGTGGCGGGTTCGCCGGCCTGCTCCTCGGGTCCACGAGCCAGGCGGTGCTGCACCACTCGGAGTGCCCGGTCGTCGTCGTCACGCACCGGTGCGCGCAGGACGAGCCCGCGACGCAGGGCGCCGCGACCTCGTAGCGCACACCGGGAGCGGGGGTCTCACTCCTGGGCGGGACCGCCGGGGACGTCCGGGCGGCGGACCAGCGCGGACAGCACGACGGTCGAGCGTGTGCGCGACACGAACGGCTCCGCCGCGAGTCGCTCGACGACCCGTTCGAGGTGCCGCATGTCCCGGGCGCGGACCTGCACCATGAGGTCCACGTCGCCGGTGACCGTGCTCGCGGCGACGACCTCGGGGTACTGCTCGACGGCGTCGCGCATCGTCGCCGGGCTCGTGGAGCCCTGGCAGAACAGCTCGACGAACGCCTCCGTGTGCCACCCCATCGCGCCCGGGTCGAGCCGCACGGTGAAGCCGCGGATCACGCCGCGTTCCCGCAGCCGGTCGACGCGGCGTTTCACGGCCGGCGCGGACAGCGAGACACGGGCTCCCACCTGGGCGAACGTCGCCCGGGCGTCGGTCGCGAGAACCCGCAGGATCGCGGCGTCGAGCGGGTCGAGGGCGTCGTCTGCGGGCACGGGAGACATCATCGCGCGTGCGGCCGGTGCGCGGGTGTGAGCGCCGTCATGCGCCGTTCAGGTGGACAGGTGACCTGGTTGCCTCGATTCTGGCAAAGACCCGCAGAGGACACGAGAACGATCAAGTCGGACCGGAGGGGGCCTCAAGCCGGACCCGAGATGCACCGATATCACTGGCCGGAGCACCTGCGTCGCGCGGGCAGCAGGGCTCACGTTGAGGGGGAGTCGACGTGGTCAAGGACACCGATCGGTCGTCGAGCAGCATCCCGCGTCGCAGCGCCGCCTCGGCGTCCGCGACGACGGGCCAGCCGACGACGGGTGCGCCGGGCGTAGCGCCCGCCACCCCCGGGGCGACCCTCGTGCAGGGGCCGCCTGTCGCGCACGCCGCGGGCGTGCCGACGCCCGCACCGTCTGCCGAGGCCGGGAGCGCGAGACCAGCGCCGCCGGCCTCACCGCGTGAGACGACGGCTCCGTCGACCGGAGCGCCGGCCCGCGGACGCACCCCCACCATCCCGACGCAGCGCGTCCCTCCCGCGGACGAGCTCGCGCCCACGACGCCCCGGCGGCGCAAGGTCCCGATCGCGGTGGCGGGCGCCGTGGCGTTCGCGCTGGTCGCGACCGGGTCGGCCACGTGGGGCATCCAGCGTGACCGTGCCCAGGCCGCCGAGGAGGCCCGCCAGCAGGCGCACTCCCGGGTCGACGAGGTGGTCGCCGCGCAGGGTGCCGACGCCGCCGCGTCGCGCACGGTCGGCGAGCACGCGACGCTCGTCGTCTACGACGCCGGACGGGCGCAGGTGCAGTCGGCCGCGCAGGCCGCGCTCGCGCACGCCGCCGCGACGCTCGCCGCGACACCGCAGGCGGGCGACGGACCCCGGGCCGCGCTGCAGGGTGCGTCCGACGCGCTCACGACGGCGGCCGCGGACCCGCACGTGTCGTTCGCGGCGCTGCGGACGGCGACGGCCGGCCTCGCCGCACCCGACCAGGCCGCCGTGCAGGCGCAGGCCGCGTGGCAGGCCGCGGAGGACGCGCGCATCGCCGCCGAGCAGGCGGCGGCCGCGCAGGCCGCGGCGGACGCGGCGGCCAGGGCGGCTGCGAAGCCCGCGAAGGCGCGCACGACGACGAGGTCCCGCACGAGCACGAGCAGCAGCTCGACCACCGCACCCGAGCCCGAGACGTCGGGTGGCGCCGGCACGGTGTACCCCGCAGACTCGATCGGCGCGGCGCTCAACAGCTTCCGCAGCTCGCAGGGGCTCGGGACCCTGGCGATCGTGTCGTCGGGCGCGCGGGTGTCGCACGCTCGGGCGATGGCGGCGTCGGACAGCATCTACCACAGCGGTGCGACCCCGGAGATCGTCGGCCGGGTCAGCGGGCCGAGCTCGTCGGCGATGATCAACGCGTACGCGAACTCGGCGAGCCACCGCGCGATCATGGTCGGGAACTACTCGACCGCCTACATCGGGGCCGTGACCGCGCCGTGCTCGATGGGCGGCAACTCGTACGGCGAGTGCCTGTACACGGCCATCACGTTCGGCTGACGTCACGCAGTCGCACGACCGCCCGGCACCCCAGGATCGGGGGGCCGGGCGGTCGTCGTCTGGGGCCGGTGCGTCAGGCCAGGGCGTCCGTGAGGCGGTCGACGGCGAGGTCGAGCTCCTCGTCGGTCATCGTGAGCGGCGGTGCGAGCCGCAGCGTGCGGCCGTGGGTGTCCTTGGCGAGCACGCCGCGGGCCAGCATCCGCTCGCACAGCTCCCGGCCCGTCCGGGGCCCCCCGGACCGGGTGGGCTCGACGTCGAGGCCGGCCCAGAGGCCGACGCGGCGCACGGTGCGGAGCATCCCGGCGGCGACGAGCCCGTCGAGCCGGGCCCCGAGGTGGGCGCCGAGCGCGCGGGCGCGGGCCTGCGGCTCGCCGGTGTCGAGGAGGTCGACGACCGCGAGCCCGACGGCGCACGCGAGCGGGTTGCCGCCGAACGTGGAGCCGTGGGTGCCGGCCGTGAGGACGCCGAGCACGTCGGCCCGTCCGACGACCGCGGACACGGGCACGATGCCGCCGCCGAGCGCCTTGCCGAGCGTCACGAGGTCCGGCCGGACACCCCACAGCTCGCACGCCAGGGTCGTGCCCGTGCGGCCGAGGCCGGACTGGACCTCGTCGGCGACGAGCAGCACGTCGGCGCGGGTGCACGCCGCGCGCACGGCGGGCAGGAAGTCGTCGGGCGGGATCACGACTCCCTGCTCGCCCTGCACGGGCTCGAGGAGCACGGCGACGGTGGTCTCGTCGATCGCGGCCTCGACCGCCGCGGCGTCGCCGTACGGGACGCGCCGGAACCCGGGCGTGTACGGCCCGAAGCCGGTGCGTGCGTCGGGGTCGGACGAGAACGACACGATGGTCGTCGTCCGGCCGTGGAAGTTGCCGTCTGCGACGACGATCGTCGCGCGCCCGTCGGGGACGCCCTTGACGTCGTAGCCCCACTTGCGGGCGGCCTTGATCGCCGTCTCGACCGCCTCGGCGCCCGTGTTCATCGGCAGCACCATCGGCTCACCCGCCACGAGCGGCCCGACGAGCTCCGCGAGCCGTGACGCGAACGGCAGCAGCAGGTCGTGGTCGAAGGCCCGGGACGTGAGCGTGAGCCGGTCGAGCTGGGCGTGCGCGGCCGCGACGAGCGCCGGGTGCCGGTGCCCGAAGTTGAGCGCCGAGTACGCCGACAGCAGGTCGAGGTACCGGTGCCCGTGGGTGTCGGTGACCCAGGAGCCCAGGCCCTCGGTGATCGTCACGGGCAGCGGGTGATAGTTCGGCGCGAGCACGGTCGCGGTCACGGGCTCGTGCTGCACCGCGGTCATCGTCGTGCTCCCTCTACGCCGTGCGGATCTCGGGGCGGATCTCGAGCGTGCAGCACTTGGCGCCGCCGCCGCCCTTGAGCAGCTCGCTCGTGTCCACGGGGATCGGGGTGAAGCCGCGCTCGCGCAGGGCGGCGGCCAGGTCGGTCGCGCCGGGGGCGACGACGACGTTCAGGCCGTCCGAGACGGCGTTGAGGCCGAGAGCGCGCGCGTCCCGCTCGGTGGCGATCACGGCGTCGGGGAACAGCTGGCGCAGCACCGCCTGGGAGCCCGACGAGAACGCGGGCGGGTAGTAGGCGACCTGCGGGTCGGAGCGGTCGCTCGACAGCACGGCCAGGGCCGTGTCGAGGTGGTAGTAGTGCGGGTCGACGAGCTCGAGCGACACGACCGGGCGGCCGAACAGCTCCTGCGCCTCGGCGTGCGCGGCCCGGTCGGTGCGGAAGCCGGTGCCGGCGAGGATGAGGTCTCCGACGGTGAGCAGGTCGCCCTCGCCCTCGTTGATCTGGGCGGCGGTGTGCGTGACGTAGCCGCGGTCGGCGAACCACTTCTGGTAGGCGGGACCCTCGGCGGCGCGCTCGGCGTACCGGAACCGGGCGGAGTAGACGACGCCGTCGACCATCGTCGCGCCGTTCGCGGCGTACACCATGTCCGGCAGGCCGGGGAGGGGGTCGATCGTCTCGACGGTGTGGCCGAGGTCCAGGTAGGTGTCCCGCAGCGTCCGCCACTGCCGGACGGCGAGCTCCGCGTCGGTGAACCGGGTCTTGTCCATCCACGGGTTGATCTCGTACGACACGGTGTAGTGGACGGGCTCGCACATCAGGTAGTGGCGGTCCGTGCGGCCGGGGGCGGTGGCGGTCATCGGGCTCCTCGGGTGCGTGCTCGGTCCGCCGCCGGGGGACACGGCGGCAGTCGTCTTCGAGCGTACGAGACGGGTGCGCATGCCTCCCTGCAGGTGGAGTTGCGCGTCTGGGCGCGATCTGTTGCGCAGATGTGTTGATCAGCGGCGATCTGTTGCGTTCAGGCGGCGCGCAGCTCGCGGTCGACCTGCCGCAGCGCCCACGCCGTCATCGCCCGGACGAACGGGCCGACGACCGCCGCGGTGAGGCCACGCGGCAGGGGCCCGCCCAGGTGCACGTCCTCGACCCAGCCGACCTGCGACGACGCAGGCCCGGCCGCGACGACCTCGATCCGCGCGCTGCCCCGCAGCACCCGCCCGACCTTGACGAACGTCGCCACCCCGACCCCGCCGTCCGTCGGCGGGTCGTACCGCTCGACGCGCATCCGGTCGACGATCCCCCGCCCACCGCCGCGCGCGAACGGGCCGGAGACCGCGACGACCCGCGTGCCGAGCGCGGGCGGCCCGTCGGTCTCGACCCGCGTCCACGGGATCCACCGGGCGTGGTTGCGGACGTCGGTGAGCAGCGCCCACGCCTCGTCGGCGGCGACGGGCAGGGTGCGGGTGACGCGGACCTCGCTCATCGGGCCCCTCCGGCGTCGGCGGGCAGGCGGTCCCGACCACGGTAGCGTCGGCCGCATGGAGCAACGGGTGCTGGGCAGGACGGGTCGGCAGGTCGGGGTCGTGGGGCTGGGCTGCTGGCAGCTCGGCGGCGACTGGGGGTCGGTCGGCGACGACACGGCGCTGGAGGTCCTGCAGGCCGCGGTCGACGCGGGCGTCACGTTCCTCGACACCGCGGACGTGTACGGCGACGGGCGGTCCGAACGGCTCGTCGGGCGTTTCCTCGCGGAGCACGGCGGCGCCGGGCTGACGGTCGCGACCAAGATGGGCCGCCGCGCCGACCCGCACGTCCCCGGGGCGTACACGCTCGACGCGTACCGCGCCTGGACCGACCGGTCCCGCGAGAACCTCGGCGTCGACACCCTCGACCTCGTCCAGCTGCACTGCCCGCCGACGCCCGTCTACTCGCGCGACGCGACGTACGACGACCTCGACACCCTCGTCGCCGAGGGCCGGATCGCCTCCTACGGGGTCTCGGTGGAGACCGTCGACGAGGCGCTCACCGCGATCGCCCGCCCGCACGTCGCGACAGTGCAGATCATCCTCAACATCCTGCGGCGCAAGCCCCTCGAGGCCGTGCTGCCCGCCGCCGCCGAGGCGGGGGTCGGCATCATCGCGCGGGTCCCGCTCGCGTCCGGGCTGCTCTCGGGCAAGTACGACGAGCACACGCAGTTCGCCGCCGACGACCACCGCACCTACAACCGGCACGGCGAGGCGTTCGACGTCGGCGAGACGTTCTCGGGCGTGCCGTTCGAGGTCGGCGTGGCCGCCGCCCAGGAGGTCTCGTCGCTGACCCCGGCGGGGGCGTCGACCGCCCAGCTCGCCCTGCGCTGGATCGTCGACCAGCCCGGCGTGTCCGTCGTCATCCCGGGCGCGCGCAACCCGCAGCAGGCGCGGGACAACGCCGACGCGGCCGCGCTCGCGCCGCTCGACGCCGAGACCCTCGACGCGCTCCGCGGCGTCTACGACGAGCTGGTCCGGGAGCACGTGCACGCCCGCTGGTGAGCGGGCGGGCACCCGTCAGGAGTCGCCGGTCGGGGGGTTCTGCTCGGGGACGGCGGACGTGCGCCGGGACGTGAGCGACCGGAGCCTCGACGGACCCTTCGGCGGCGGCAGGATCGTGCGCGTCGCGCCGGGGCCGATCTCGACGACCTGCGGGAACGTCACGGGCGCGGGCCCGAACGCGGCGCGGGAACCGCGGATGACGGTCCGCCCCAGCGCACGCGCCCCGGTGATGCCGACGACGACGCCGATGCCGTAGGGGATCAGCCGGCCGATCGCGACACCGGTCTGCTTCGCGACCTGCGTCCGGACCATCCTGCGGGTCAGCGTGCTGTTGACCTTCTTCACCGTCGCGAGCGGCATCCGGGTCAGCAGCAGGCGTGCCACGGTGCTGCCGTTGAGCTCCACGGTGTCGCGCACCGCGGCCGCCCCCGGCTCGCCGAGGATCGTCGACAGCAGCAGCGCCGTGCGGCGGTCCGCGTCCTCGACCTCGATGCCGTGCACGCTCGCGACGGCCAGCGCGAACGCGGCCGACGCCCCGAAGAACGTCGCGACGTCGCTCGCCGTCAGCACCACCGCGACGCCCGTGCCGACCGCGGGGGCCGCCGCCGCCGCGCCCACCGCACCGCCGGCACCCTGCACGACCAGCAGGTACTCCTTCTCGAGGAGCCGGATGAGCTGTGCCGGGGTGGCCTCCGGGTTGCGGCGCCGGAGCTGGGCGACGTGCTGGTGGATGGTCGCCGACGGGATCGTGACGGCCTTCGCGAGCGCGGCGTCGAGGAACGGCATCGGCGTCAGCGCTCCCCGGCCACCGTCAGGCTCACGGTGGCGCCGGCGTCGAGGGTGCGGCCGACGGTGCAGTGCTGGTCGACCGCCCGGTGGATCACCGTGAGCAGGCGCTCGCGGGCCGCGGGGTCGAGACCGGACAGGTCCACGTCCATCGTCTCGAGGAACGCCGGGTAGCGGTCCTCCGCCTCGTCGCTCATGCCGCTCACGCTGATCGTCACCTGGACGTCGTCGCCCAGCCGGTGCGCGAGCGCGGAGTCGGACGACAGGCCGCTGCATGCGGCGAGGGCGATCTTGAGCAGCTCGCCGGGGCTGAACGCGCCCTCGTCGCCGACCGAGCCGATGAGCACCTCGGCGCCGCGCGAGCTGCGCCCCGTGTAGCGGCGCTTGCCCGTCCGCTCGACCCACAGGCGCGTGTCGCCGGCGTTCGTGGTCACGTCAGGGGTCGTCCCCGCAGCGGGCTCTGTCGCCGTCTGGTCCGTCGTCATCGGACGATCCTCGCACGGGGGCCCAGGGGGTGCGCGTGGGTGCGGTCCAGACTCCGGACACCTCGGGGGCGGGCGGTCCGGTCCCTCGTGGGGAGGCCTAGACTCCGCGCCGTGCACCCGGACCTGACGCTCGACGCCACCCTCGACAACCCCGCCTGGTTCGCCTTGACGGGTGTGCACGCGCCCTTGTCCGAGGGGACGGGTGGCGCGCGGCGCTACCGCCCGACGGTGTCGCCGTTCACCGCTCTGCGGGACGTCGCGGACGCCGGCGCGTGGGCCGACCTGGCGGCGCTCGTCGGGCCGGGGCAGCAGGTCCCGGTGACGAACGCCCCCGAGGTCCTGCCGGACGGCTGGACGCGAGGCTGGACGCTGCCGGGGGTCCAGATGGTCGCCACGGACGCGGTCGCGAGCGCGCCCGACGAGGAGGCCGTGGTGCTCGGCGCGGACGACGTCGCCGACATGCTCGCGCTGACCGGTCGCACGGAGCCGGGGCCGTTCGCCCCGGAGACGTACCTGATGGGGACGTACCGCGGCATCCGCCGGGACGGGCGGCTCGTCGCGATGGCGGGGGAGCGGCTGCGGCCCGGCGGGGCGACGGAGATCAGCGCGGTGTGCACCGACGCCGAGGTGCGCGGGCAGGGGCTGGCGACGCGCCTGGTGCTGGCCGTGGCGCACGGGATCCGGGAGCGGGGGGAGCTGCCCTTCCTGCACGCGTCCGCGCAGAACGAGCGGGCCATCCGGCTGTACCGCTCGCTCGGCTTCGAGGTGCGCCGGACCGTGGTGTTCGGCACGGTCCACACGCCCGCCTGACGCAGCGTGGTGTCGCTGATGCCGCGTGTGGTGTCACGGCCTTGACCTGCGACAACACGCCCGTGTCGCCTGCCTGACACCACGTGACGTCATTCGTGGCACCACACCTCTTGCCATGACACCATCAATGGTGTCATGATGACGTCATGGACCTGACGAGATATGTCGACGAGCTGCAGCACCAGCTCGCCACCGCATCCGCCGCCGGCGGGGACGAGGCGCGTGAGCTCGCCGACCGTCTGACGGCCCCGCTCGACGCCGCCGTGCGGCTCGTGCTGCTGGACGCGCTGTCCACCGCGGCGAACGAGATCACCGCCGAGCTCGCCCCCGGCTCCGTGGACGTCCGCCTCCGCGGTCGCGAGCCCGAGTTCGTCGTCACGCCCGCCCCGACCTCGGTGTTCGAGGACGCGCCGCCCGTGACGGTCGAGCCCGCCCGGCCCGCACCCCTCGACCCCGACGACGTGAGCACGTCCCGCACCACGCTCCGTCTTCCCGACCAGCTCAAGGCCCAGGTGGAGGAGGCGGCCGTCCGCGAGGGCGTGTCCGTGAACACCTGGCTCGTCCGGGCGGTCGCGGCCGCCCTCCAGCCCGCCGCACCCGCCCCCACCCCGGCCCGCAGCGCCAGCACCTCCGGTCGCCTGACCGGCTGGGTGCGCTGACCTCACACCTGCCACCAGAACGCGAGGACCGACCATGCCTGCTTTCGCGACCCCTGAACCGATCACCGTGAACGTCGACGTCGCCGTCGCCGCCGTCAACGTGCTCGCGACCGACCGTGCCGACACCGTCGTGACGGTCGCCCCGAGCGACCCGAACAAGTCCGGCGACGTCAAGGCCGCCGACGAGACGCGCGTCGACCTCCACGACGGCGCCCTGTCCGTCGTGATGAGCGCCCGGTGGCGCTACCTGTCCAAGTCGTCCGTCGAGATCACCATCGAGGTGCCGACCGGGTCGCACCTGCAGGGCAGCGCGCTCGGCGCCCTGTACACCCAGGGCCGGCTCGGGACCTGCGTGTTCACCAGCCGTGCCGGCGAGGTGTGGGTCGACGAGGTCGCCGGGCGGACCGAGCTGCGCGCGTCGGCCGGGTCGGTCGTCGTGGGCCGTGCCCTCGGTCCGACGGACGTCGTCGCCAGCGCCGGCGGTGTGCGGATCCGCGAGCTCGTCGGGGACGCCACCATCAAGTGCACCAACGGCTACACCGAGATCGGCGAGTCGACGGGGACCCTGCGGGTGCACGGCGCGCACGGCGCGATCACGATCCACCGCTCGCTCGGCGAGACGACGCTGCGGTCCGCGCACGCCGGCATCCGCGTCGAGCAGGCCGTCGGCGGCACGGTGCAGCTCGAGAACGCCTACGGCGCGATCGAGGTCGGGGTGCCCGAGGGCACGGCCGCCTGGATCGACGCCACGTCCCAGCACGGGATGGTCCGCAACCAGCTGGTCGGCGCGACCGGCCCCGAGGAGAACGACCGGACCGTCGAGGTCCGCGCCAGCACCAGCTACGGCGACATCGTCGTCCGGCGCCCGCTCGGCTGACACACCTGTTCCCACGTGACATCTGCACGCCCACCACCCACTCGAAGGAGACAGCCATGCCCATCTCCACCCGAGGGCCCGCGATCGAGGTCGCCGGCCTGCGCAAGACCTACCGCTCCAAGTCCGGCGACCAGCTCGTGCTCGACGGCGTCGACCTCGTCGTCCCCGCAGGCACCGTCACCGCCCTGCTCGGCCCCAACGGCGCCGGCAAGACCACCACCGTCGGCGTCCTGTCCACGCTCCTCAAGGCCGACGCCGGGACCGTCCGGGTCGCCGGCCACGACATCGCCCGCGAGCCCGACGCCGTCCGCGCCTCGATCGGCGTGACCGGCCAGATCACCGCGGTCGACGAGCTCCTCACCGGCACCGAGAACCTGCGCCTCATGGCCGACCTGAACCACCTCGGGCGGGCTGCCGGTCGGCGCCGGGTGTCCGACCTGCTCGAGCGGTTCGGGCTCGCCGACGCCGCCGCGAAGCCCGTCGCGACGTACTCGGGCGGCATGAAGCGCAAGCTCGACCTCGCGATGACCCTCGTGGGGGCGCCGTCCGTCGTGTTCCTCGACGAGCCGACCACCGGCCTCGACCCGCGCAGCCGCCGCACCCTCTGGGAGGAGGTGCGTGCCCTCGTCGAGAGCGGCACCACGATCCTGCTCACCACGCAGTACCTCGAGGAGGCCGACAGGCTCGCCGACGCGGTCGCCGTGCTGCACGGCGGTCGGATCGTCGCCGAGGGCACGCCGGACGAGCTCAAGGCGGTGCACGCCGCGGGCTCGCTCGACGACGTGTTCCTCGCCCTCACCGAGCCCCCCGCCGGCACCGACGCAGCAACCGCCGAGGACGACGTCCCGGCCGACGAGAAGGAGAACGTCCGATGACCACCATCGCCACCCCCGTTCCCACCGCGGTCGCCCGGCCCCGCCCGGTCGCCGACGTCCGCACCATGCTCCGCCGCAACCTGCTGCGGGCGGTGCGCTACCCGGGGCTCACCATGTTCATGGTGCTCGGCCCGCTCGTGATGCTCGTGCTGTTCGTGTACGTCTTCGGCGGTGCACTGGGCGCCGGCGTCGACCCCGGGGCCGCACCCGGCGCGGAGGCGCGGGCCGCGTACCTGGACTACCTGACGCCCACCCTGCTGGTCATCACCATCGTCGGCGCCGGGCAGTCCGTCGCGATCAGCGCGGCCATGGACGCGTACGGCGGGATCATGGCGCGGTTCAAGACCATGGCGATCTCGCCCGGGTCCGTGCTCTCCGGCCAGGTGCTCGGCACGGTCATCCAGGGCATCCTCGCGCTGGTCCTCGTGCTGGCCGCCGCGTTCGCGATGGGCTACCGGCCCGAGGCCGACGCGCTGGACTGGCTCGCGCTGGCGGGCGTGCTCGTCCTCCTGGCGTTCGCTCTCGCGTGGCTGTGCGTCGCGATGGGGCTCAACGCGAAGAGCGTCGAGACGGCGAGCAACACCCCGATGATCCTGCTGCTCCTGCCCTTCCTGGGCAGCGGATTCGTGCCGGTCGAGACGATGCCGACGCCCGTGCAGTGGTTCGCGCAGCACCAGCCGTTCACGCCCATCATCGAGACGGTGCGCGGCCTGCTCGCCGGCGGTGCGGGGCTCGACGGGTCGGTCGCGCTGACGGCCGTCGCCTGGCTCGTCCTGATCGGCGTCGCCGGGTACGTGTGGGCGCGGTCGCTGTTCCGCCGCGAGCGTCGCATCTGACCTGCTCGACCACGAGGACGGGCGGCCCTGAGGGTCGCCCGTCCTCGCGTGCGTGCCGGGTCGCGGGCGGGCCGGTGCGCGCAGTGCTTTCATTCGTCCATGGACGGTCCCGCCGCGGACGGCCAGGACCCCGGTCCGGGCGCGCGGAGCTGGCACCGACGGGCGGCCCGGCTGGGCTGGGTCGCCGTGGGGCTCGCGGTGGTGTCCGTCGGGCTCCTGGTGGCGGCGGTGTGGCTGCTGGTGAGCGGGACGCCCCGCCTCTCGGAGTCGGTGCAAGACCCGGTGGTCCTGCTCCCCGTCGCCGTCCCGGTCCGGGTGCCACGGGTCTCCGTGGTCCTCGGCGTCGGGCTCGCGCTCGCCGCCTTCGCGGTGGGCGTGGTCGCGCTGCAGGCCGCCGGAGCGATGCGGGTGCTGTCCCGGGGGCGTGGTCTCGAGCAGCCCGTGCCCGGGGCGTCGGCGGAGCTCGGCCGTGCGGTCCTGGGACCGACGGCCGCGCGGGCCCTCGAGCTCGACCGCCCGCCGTCGTGGCCGCTGTCCGCCGTCCCGGCGGCAGCCGGTGCCGCGGGGACGACGTTGCGCTGCACGGTGCTGATCCCCGCGCGCAACGAGGAGGCGGTCATCGGCCGGACGCTCACGTCGCTCGCGGAGCAGACCCGCCCGGCGCACCGGGTCCTCGTGCTCGCCGACAACTGCACCGACGCGACCGTGCCGATCGCCCGCGAGCGCGGCGTCGACGTCGTCGAGCTCGTCGACAACACGCGGCACAAGGCGGGCGCGCTCAACGCGACCCTCGCCCGGCTCCTGCCCGACGCGGGCGTCGAGGACGTGTTCCTCGTCATGGACGCCGACTCCACGATCACCCCGGACTTCCTCGAGACGGCCGTGGGGCTGCTGGAGGACGACCCCGACCTCATGGCGGTGGGCGGGCTGTTCTCCGGCGAGGACGGCGAGGGCGTCCTCGGGCAGCTGCAGCGCAACGAGTTCCTCCGCTACCAGCGCGTCATCGACCGCCGGGAGGGCAGGCTGTTCGTCCTGACCGGCACGGCGTCGGTGTTCCGCGGGTACGCGCTGCGCGCGGTCGCCGAGGCCCGCGGGTCCCTGGTCCCCGGCGTCAGCGGCGACGTGTACGACACGGCGGCCATGACGGAGGACAACGAGCTGACGCTCGCGCTGAAGTCGCTCGGGTCCGGGCTGACGTCACCGCAGCAGTGCCGCGTCACCACCGAGGTCATGCCCACGTGGCAGGCCCTGCGGCGGCAGCGGCTGCGGTGGCAGCGCGGCGCGCTCGAGAACGTCGGCGCGTACGGCTTCACGCGCACGACCGCGCGCTACTGGTCGCAGCAGCTCGCCCTCGCGTACGGCGTCATCGCGCTCAACTCCTACCTGCTGCTCATGACGATCTCGCTGCTCGCCGCCGACCGTGTCCGGTGGTCGCCGCTGTGGGTCGCGATCGGGCTGCTCTTCGTGGTCGAGCGGGTCGTCACCGCCTGGGCCGCCGGCTGGTGGGGCAGAGTCGTCGCGCTCCCGCTCGTCCTCGAGCTCGGCTACGCGCTGTTCCTGCAGCTCAGCTTCCTGACGTCGATGGTGCAGATCGTGCGCGGCCGCGAGGCCGGGTGGAACTACGTCCGGCGGGAGGTGGTCGCGGGCGCCGTCGTCCCGGCCGCCGCCGCCGTCGCGCTCGTGGCGGGCTGGTCGCCGCTGCCGGCCTCCGTGCTGGAGTCGCCGTTCGTCGAGGCGCTGACCCTGTTCGTCGGGGTCAACACCCTCGTGTTCGCGACCATGAGCGTGTTCCAGCTGCTGCCACCGATCCGCAAGTCGGTCCACCGGATCCGGCGCCGGCGTGCCGCGTCGTCCGCCGCATGACGGCGGCGGGCGGGTCGCGTGCGCGACGGTGTCAGCCGGGCTCGTCGAAGGTGATGGACGCGATCATCGCCTCCACCACGTCGACGTCCGGCACGTCGTCGACCGGGTGCAGGTACCCGAACGCGTAGGTGTAGCCCTCGTGGTCGACGAGCCAGTCGGTGAGTCGTGGGGAGGTGCCCTCGGCGAACACCCGGTCGACGCGGTACATCTCGCCGAAGGGGGCTTGTACACGGGACGGGTTGACGTTCCACACCGTGGCGCCGGTGTCGCCGACCTCCGTGGCGCCGAGGTGGTCGGCGACGGCGCGTCGGGCGCCCTCGTCGACGGGGCCCAGGCACACCCACAGCGCCAGGTGGTCGGGGTCGAACGTCACCGTGTACGACGTCGCGGCCGGCGCGTGGCGGCCGTCGTCGGGCACGGGCGACGACAGCGAGAACCCCGGGCAACCCGCCAGCGTGAGGTGCAGCGGATAGGGCAGCGACACCTCCGGGTCCGCGACGAGCTCCTCGACCGGCCACTGCGAGGTGTCGACGGGAGCCTCACGCCGCTCGACCAGCAGCGCGGAACCGACACCTGCCCCGGCCGACACCAGCGTCACGGCGGCAGCCGTGAGCAAGGTCGTGCGCCGCATGGGTCCTCCGCGTGGTCGGCTCGGAGCCTAGTGAGCACGGACCCGCGAGCTCCCGCTCGACGGGCGGCGGCACCCGATCGGACGAGCGCGTCAGGTGCCACCGTCCGGCGCGCCGGCACCGCTTGACCTGGGGCGGCCCTGAGGTCGACCGTGGGCGGCGGGTGGCATCGCCCCTGGTCACTGCGGTCTCGACACGAAGGAGCGGACATGGCGAAGGGCTCGGACGCCGGCGGTGCCGGGGGCGGGGCCGTCTACGGCCTCGGCCTCATCGGGGCGGCGGTGTACTACTTCCAGCAGGCGGACTCGTTCTGGTTGTTCGTGCTGGCGATCCCGAAGGCGATCATCTGGCCGGCGATCGTCGCGTACGAGCTGCTGAAGAGCTTCTACGGGTAGGTCGTCAGGCCGCGTCGTCCAGGCGTGACGCGCGGCGGCGGCCGAGCACGTCCCGCAGGGGCGGTACGACGACACCGGCCGCGTGCATGTCGGCGCGGGTCCGCCGCCGGGACCGCAGGACGCCGAGGACGCCCAGGGTCCACGGGACGACGAGCACCGCGAACGCCAGCCGGTACGCGTCGAGCGTGTACGTCGTGGCGCCCGCGGGGGAGACGAGCTGCAGCACGACGCCCACGGCGAGCACGGACCCGATCGTCGAGATGAACCCGCCCGTGTTGACGAACCCCGTGGCCGTGCCGAGCGACGCCGACGGCGACCAGGTCCGGGCGAAGTCCATGCCGACCAGCGACACCGGCCCGCCCGCGCCCACGACGGCGACGAACACGAGGAGCTGCCACATCGGCCGCGGCGTCGACGGCACCAGCAGGGCGACCCACACCAGCGCGGTCGCAACGCACGAGCCGAGCACCAGCCAGCTGCGCCGCAGCGGGTGCCGCGCGGTGAGGCGTCCGACGACGGGGCCGCTCGCCATCGCCGACAGCGTCAGCGTGGTGAGCAGCAGGCTGGCCTGCGCGGGCGTCAGGCCCTGCGCGGTCAGGAAGAACGGGACGCCCCACAGCATGCCGACGACGTTCGCGCTGAACGGCGTCGCGAAGTGGCTCCAGAACCCGAGCCTGGTCCCGGCGGGCTGGACCGCGGTGCGGACGGCGCTCGTGAACCGTTCGGACCGGACCGCCGGCGCGCGCAGCGTCCGGTCCCGGATCCCGACGAACGCGCCCGCCGAGGCCAGCAGGCCCGCGACGGCCAGCGTCTCGAACGTCGCCGACCACCCGTGCGCGTGCAGCAGCCACGCGACGGGGATCGCGGACGCGAGCTGACCGGACTGCCCGATGACCCCAGTGACCTGCACCATCACCGGCGCGCGGCGGGGCGGGAACCAGTCGGCGACGAGCCGGATCGCGCTGATGAAGATGCCTGCGTCGCCCGCACCGATGAGCACGCGGGCCACCAGCGCCGTCGGGACGTCGTCGGACAGGGCGAGCACGAGCTGCCCGGTCGCCATGACGAGCGACCCGGTGGTGATGATCGCCCGAGGGCCGAACCGG